>CAVUUM010000001.1:0-271702 GCA_963744665.1 uncultured delta proteobacterium
GGGTCTTCATCCGAGGAAGAAACGGCTACAGTCGTATCTCCAGGAAGTTGGACACGAATACGGCATGATTTTTCAATCCTTCCAAAAGGTCCATTTTTGTTTGTGACAACCACACGAATCTATCCGGCTCTGGTCGAGAACCGGCTCAGCGCAAAATCGATTCGACGCCGAATGTAAGCTTTTAGTTTGCTGTCAATTTCAACCCCTTTTCCGCTAATAACAACATCCATGTTGCAGGCTCCCATGGTCTAATTGGTTCCGAACATGAATTTAATGTTTTTAATTGATTCTGTCCATTCGATAAGTTAGAATGTTTTATTCGGTTTAATCGAAATAGGAGGTTTCTTGTGTATTCCCTAAACTACCAACATCTCAGATACTTTTGGGCTGTGTCGCGTCATGGTAATCTCACACGAGCAAGTGCCGAGCTTCTTTTGACACCCCAAACCGTCAGTACCCAGATCCGCGATCTCGAAAAAGGTCTCGGGGTGGAACTATTTTCCCGAGAAGGACGTCGCCTCGTACTCACGGATATCGGGCGAGTCGTTTATCGCTACGCCAACGAAATTTTTAATATCGGCCGGGAGATTCAAGATGTCGTGCGGGGTTTGCCCGGGCGCGCCATGTACCTTGCCGTTGGGGTAGCGGATGTCGTCCCCAAGCTCATCGCACATCATTTGATAGAGCCGGCTATACAATTGAAGGAACCGGTACGTGTCATTTGTCGAGAAGGAAGAACGGATAGGCTCCTATCCGAGTTGGCGATTCACAAGTTGGATGTCGTGTTATCCGATACGCCAATTCCGCCTGCGGTCAAGATCCGCGCTTACAACCATCTACTTGGAGAGAGCCAGGTAACGTTTATGGCGAGTGACAGATTGGCCCGGAATTGCCGGAAAGGATTCCCGGAATCCATGAACGGTGTACCGATTCTCCTTCCTACAGAGGGTACAACCCTAAGAGGTACACTCGAACAATGGTTTGATAGACTGGAAATTCGTCCTATGGTTGTGGGAGAGTTTGAGGACAGTGCTTTACTCAAAGCATTCGGTCAGGCAGGTGTCGGGGTTTTTGCAGTCCCTTCCGTGATCCAGGACGAGGTCGGGAGACAGTATGGTGTAGAACCCATCGGCGTGGTAGAAGGAATTGTCGAACGTTTCTACGCCATTTCATTAGAGCGAAAGGTCCGCCACCCAGCTGTGGCGGCAGTCTGCATAGCCGCCAAATCCGTATTGTTCGCTTGACCCTGGTTTGTGGTATCAGGTCTGGTCTTGGATACCTGTGACAACATAATCAGGTGACATCATCGATTGTGTATGCCAAGGACTTTTTGTGTTCTTTGCCAAAAGCTCTTTGATCTTGGCCACAAGTGCATCTCTCAAGAAAGGCTTGGTGAAATACGCGTCCCCTCCAAGAGCTAAACCTTTAGCAATTTCAACATCGCTTCCTCTGGCGGTCATGAAAATTATTTTTATATTTCGATATTCGGGATTTAAACGTACTGTTTCACAAATTTCATAACCGTCAATTCCGGGAAGCATGATATCCAGCAATACAAGATCCGGGTTGTTTTGATAAATCAATTCCAAGGCATGATCTCCAGATTGCGCAGTCATAACATCGTAACCATGCCTCTCCATCAGAAACTGAAGGGGTATTAAGATCTCCGGTTCATCATCTACTATTAGAATATTTTTTGGCAAAATAGCTCCGTTCTCATTTTTAGTTTAAGTAAAATTTCTACATGATATCAAACACCATTTGTTTTTATTTTTCCTACCGATGAATAATTTCCTACGGGTCTATTTGGCTGATTCCAATGCTCAATATTTTTGGATTTTTGATTGCCAGAAGGAGTTTTGTCTTCATTGTTGAGAACTTCAAATTCCTTTGAAATCATCTTTCTGATATAAGTCTGAACATCATCTTTCAAAATATCTACCATTTTTTCCTCCCATGGTATCCATATTGATCTTTCGACCGTTCACATCATTACCGCCACAATTACACCCCGGTGGCAAATTCATGTCTAACAGTGATAACGGCCATGTTTTCTCCCTTATGCAAAATATACTTTTTCTTTGAGACCGTGGGACCGATTATTAAGGATCCAATGTAACGAATCATGAAACCTACGGAAACCCGGGAATTAAACAATAAACTTTGCCTGAATATAAATGTCGATAACACCTTCGATCTCGGATATTCTGTGCTTTAGGAACGAAACATCCTGCGGGTGCTCAAGGGTAGCGCGAATGTTTACAGTACCTTCTTTTACCGTAGCGTTAATATCTACACCCTGAAACCTGCGGTGGTTCAGTACGAGTTCCATGATCTTGCGCTCTATGGCCGTATCGGTCTGCGGCATACCGGGCAACACCCGAATCTCATTGTCCACCTCTACCACTCCATTGGTCTTCCATGCGATTTGTTCGTAAAGCATCTTCTGGATATACAAGCCCACCGTGCCATATAAGACGACGTAACCATCCTCCACCAAAAGGCCGACTTTCGCCCCCCTTAAGCGAAAGGTGTCGGCGGCCTTGCCTTCAATTAGCTGCTTAATAATTTTGTCGTTGATAGCCAGCATCGCGTTGGTGTGGGTACTTCCAAACACGATTATGATCAAAACAACAAGCAACATCAAATTGAGGTTTTTTTTCATTTCTTCTCTTCTTTTTCAAATTTTGGTGTAATGGTTCGGCAGTAAATAACGCAGCAGGCATCCAACGCCGCCATATTGGTTCAAAACGTGACTGCCACTTACCGTTTCAATCTTGATACCGTTTCGAACCGCCAGTTTTAACCGCTTTTCTTTTAGTTCTCCTTTGTAAAAATCTGTTGCCAATATCAGCATATCCGCCTGCCCGCGTTTAAGCGCTTCAAGGGTTGCTTCTGATCCGACCACCGCCAAGCCATTAGTGTTTATCTCCCGTTGGAGCATTTCAACTGCTGATAGTGATTCTTTTTGCTCCTGCTCGACAAACGTTGCAAGAGTTGCGTCCACCACGGAATCGGATTCAGCAGGTTCCTCGGTTAAATTGGTTCCGAAAATGAGTTTATTGTTTTTAATTGATTCTGTCCATTCGATAAGTTAGAATATCTCATTCGGTTTAATCGAAATAGGAGGTTTCCCGTGTATTCGTTAACCTACCAATATTTCAAATACTTTTGGGCTATGTCGCGTCATGGTAATCTCACACGCGCAAGTGCCAAGCGTTTTTTGACACCCCAAACCGTTAGTACCTGGATCAACGACTTGGAAAAGGGTCTCGGAGTGGAGGTTCAAGATGTCGTGCGGGATTTGCCCGACCGCGCCTGTACATTGTCGTTGAAGCGATAGCAAAATGGATATGCCTCCGGTCTTGCAAACATCCGGAGGATGGAGTAGGATTGTACCTATCTGTGGGGCTTCCGGCTGTTTGCGGTAGCTCTAATCCCTAAGCCCGAAGGTGGCTCTTCGGGCTTTCTCTTTTCTGACCTTCAATCAAATGTAAAAATAGAATTAGAAGAATTAAAAGGATTTTTCAAATCCTTCAATAAGAAAGGCAATTAAATGGGGAATTAACCTTCGACCCAAAAATTGCGAGGGCTGTAAGCTGATTCTGTCCGATACCAAGAGTGGAAGGGAGGTGGAGGTTGCCTTTATCCCACAAAAAATATCCGACCGTCTTAAAGATTATATCCAAACCGCCAGCATAGAATCTCAAACAAAAATCTTCCCGATAAGTTACACAGCGGCCTGGTCAATTGTGGTCAAGGCCGGCAATCTTGTTGGAATTCATCTAAGACCGCATGATCTCAGGCGTCATGCAGCCACTTATGCGAGCCGATCCGGCACACCGATTGAGATCATTTCAATTATGTTCCCTTAGCGACACAGAAGCAATGAGATGGATTGAAAACTTGTATGGCTAAAATAATAAAGGCAGGGCAATTTTCTAAAAATCGCCCTGCCCCAATGAAACGTGCTTTATCGATCTTATGTAAAATTCTTGCTGGCCTTGAATGTTATGGCACTTCTACCCTTAATTTTGATCTGTTCACCTGTTTGAGGATTGCGGCCTTTGCGGGTCTTTCGATAAGTTTTTTTAAATGTGCCAAAACCCACCAACGTTATCTTGCTGTCACGCTTCTTTAAGCCTCCTTTTAATCCGTCCACGAATGATTCGTAGGTTTTGCCTGCAGCGGCCTTTGTAATACCCGCGTCCTTTGCCATCTTTTCAATCAATTCTGCTTTTGTCATGAAAGCTCCTTTCAAAAGGTTATAGGTGAAACATAGAATTCCAGCGATTTAATACAATATCGGATCCAATTGCATGTCTGGCCGCATCGTGTCAAGAATTAGAATTCGGTTCTAATCGTGAATATCAGCAGTTTAGAGACTTCTTTTGAAATTTCCACCACAGTATCATTTGTATTAGAGGAGGTATAGATCGCCGGTTGGTTTGTAAGCCCTTTGATTTACAAATCCAGTCATTACAATATTGATGTCATGGCTGCGTTTAGATTTCGACTTTATTATGTCAACTATCTGATTTCACACTTATTTTGAGCTGTGTTACAAGACCTCTAGCAGAGAGGGTTCGTAAAATTTGATTTAATCTTCGATTTCCGGCTTAGGGGAATTATCGAAGGCTTCCTTTGGTAAGCTTTTCAGAAAGAATTCCAGATAAAAAATAAAAATGTATGGTTATGTCACCTTGATTGGCACAGATGGTAACATTCTGTTCGACATAATATCCACATTTTTTCAAGAATATTTTATTGACCAATGGTAACCCATGTGTTACCTTATGGCCAATGATCACTATAAAGGAATATATCGATTCCAATGACCGAAGCCCTTATGCTAAGTGGTTCAATCGTTTGAATGCACCGGCTGCCGCCAGAGTGGTAACCGCCGTGGTTCGGATGGAACAAGGCAATTTTTCAAATATCAAAGGCATTGGCGGAGGCGTCCTGGAATGTCGTATCGATTTCGGGCCTGGATACCGTGTTTATTTTGGTCGCGACGGTGATAGAATTGTTATTTTGCTTGGCGGAGGTACGAAGAAACGTCAGAAGAAGGACATTGAGGTCGCCAAGGCACTTTGGAAAGAATACAAAAAACGAAAACGTCAGGAGATATGAAAATGGCACTCACAAGGGATTTTAAAGAAACTATTAAAACCCGGATTGAACATGATCCGGCTTTTCGGGAAGAACTACTTAAGGAAGGGATTGAATGTCTTCTGGTAGGCGACATGGATACCGGAAAAGCCATCTTACGCGATTATATTAATGCTACAATCGGTTTTGATGCCCTTGGTACAGTAACAGCTAAATCTCCTAAAAGTCTGATGCGTATGTTTGGCCCCAAGGGAAACCCACAAGCTCGAAATATTTTTGAAATCATCGCCCATCTCCAAAAAAAGGAAGGCATCCAATTTAAAGTTCAGGCAGTGCGTTAGCAATTGTCAGTTTTAAAACGTGCACGGTCATGCTTATAAGCCAATAACGGTATAATTGTAATAATCAACTTACAAAGTCTTTTGTAGGAATGGCTCGCCATGATTGCTGTAATCTTCGGTTCTCACTATCTTGAGCGTTAAAAGGTTTGAATCCAAATTCTCACAAACTAATAGATTGACATCTATACGCCATTGACGTATGTTTCGGCTATGATATTCATCGAAACTTCAATATTCACAAAAGAACTGGATGAAACTGCTCTCTGATGATGAATATAGAATATTGCAGCATAATCTTGTGATTAGACCAACTGCCGGTAGTCTCATTAAAGGAACCGGAGGTTTAAGAAAAATTCGATGGAAATCACCTGGAAAGGGTAAAAGCGGTGGCTTACGAATAATCTATTATTATGATCCGCCTGACAAAATTTATATGCTTTTTCCTTATAAAAAATCTGATCAGGAAGATTTAACTCCGAATCAGGTCAAAACGTTGAGCAAACTGGTCAAGGAGTTTTTATTATGAAAGATAAAGAATTCTCAAAACTGGTCGCAAGTATTAAAGAGGCAGGACAGGTTAAACGCGGATATAAAAAGGCAAGTCGGATATTCGAAATCACCCCACCAAACATCAAGGCAATACGTAAAAAGCTCAACCTCTCCCAAAGTGATTTTGCACTGATGATTGGCGTCAGTATCAGCACACTTCAGAACTGGGAGCAAGGTCGACGAGAACCTGACGGTCCCGCAAAGGCTTTATTAAAGATTGCTTCTAAAAATCCTGAAGCTGTAATGGATGCTCTTCACTCCTAAATTATTTTTGTGCGAATCAAAGCCAGTCACTTTTATAGTGGCCATCGAATTTGATAAACTGGCCTCACTCGCCCATTATAAAATCAATACCAAGCAATTGATCTATTGGACCGAAGATTTACGGCGTTATGTCAACTATCTGATTTCAATTCAGATCCAACCTTCTGTTACAAAAGCTTCAATATTGGAAAATCTGAAAGATCGCAGAAATCTCAACTCTGACCATTACCCACAGTTCGTACGTTTGTTCTGATAGTCGTTTAACAATTGGATGTAAAATAGCGTTTAAAATCGAGGAAGAAAAATAGATTTGTGGGGCGGTAATTTAATAAAGTAGTCACAACCCCAGAAGAGCGTATAGCCTCTTAAGGCTTGCGAAAATCGCCTTATAACTCTATCCACAAATAGGCGATTTATGATATACATAAGATACCTTAATAAATTCTGTATGAAATGAATACCTATCACAAATTAGCTATGAATACTTTCCCCCTCGCAGCCTCATAGCAGATAGGAAAAGCTTTCTTATGTGTTTGAATCATTTTTTAGACTTAAATAGTTTTTGAGCATGCCCGAAAGCGGTTATGAGATGAGGAAACGTTTCCGCCTATTCCGTTTGTTTTTCTTCTGCTCTGGATATAAGTAAAGCTGCGAAACCCGGCAAAAAAGCCAAAATAAGAAAAGTATCCTTAAGGTTAGTCCACTCAGAAAGAATGCCTACCAGCAGTGGGGCCGCAGATGAAATGCCCATGCGAATAGTAAAAACAAAACCAATCGTTTCCTCGCGACGGTGTGAGGGGATGGATTCGATCATGAATGTGTCTGCCAGACCGGAATGGCCGGTGCCGAAAATTCCCAGCAGAAACAAAGGAATGTATAATGCCCATCGATGGCTGATATACACAAGGCCCAGTATGGACAGCGCCGCAATGAGATAGCCGCCAATGATAACAGGTTTTCTGCGACCCATGCGATCCATCAGGGCACCCAAGAATGGCCGGCATATCAAACCTGAGACGGCCATGAGGCTATAAACAGCAGCAGCCTCCTCTGGCCGGAAATATCGCAGATCTACCAAAAACAGCGCCGTAAAAGCCATAACGCCACCCTGGGCAATACCCCAAATGCTGGAGCCCGCAAGATATAGTACCAGAGGCCATGAAACATATGGCCAAGATAATTTTCGGCTCGGTGGGTTCACCGCCTTGCGATGATGCCTGAAATATAATGCCAGCCCGCTCCCTGCCAACAGTCCGAAACCGGACCATATCTGAATTGGGAGCCGCCAGCTGTAGTGGGTTAAGAGAAGTCCCACCAGAAGGGGTGCTGTTACCATTGCGATCCCACTTCCACTCAGATGCAGCCCCACAGCCTTTCCCAAAGTATCTCTGCCAAAAATTCTCGAAAGAATCGAAACCGCCAATGGATGATAGGTAGCCCGGCCGAATCCGCTAACTGCTGCCATCCATAAAAGAGTTGCATAACTGAAGCTCAAGCTTGCCAGAAACATTCCCAGAGAGGACCAGATTAAACCACCGGCCAGAACAGTTGAAGCCGGTATCCAGTTAACCAAGTATGCCACTGGTGCCTGCAGTATGCTGCCGGAAAATCGAAAAATACTGAAAAAAGCCCCCAAATCAGTATAAGACAAATGAAAATGTTCGCGAATAAAAGGCAACAACGGCGGAAGAATCCAGCTAAAGCCGTCGTTTACGCCGTGGGCGATCATGAACATTGCCAAAATTAACCAGCGGTTGTTTCGTTTGGTCGGCATTCAAAATTCTCCTTGAGTTAATGGGAAGGATTCGGTGATACGCGTGTTAGACTATCCCTTTAATGCCATCATACGATAACAATGCCCAAGCCTTTGATACATGGAGATACGTCAAGGCCAGTTACCTCTACAGATACCAACATTCGTGATTGCCGGACAAGATAAATTTAACCTACAACATGTTGGTATTTATTTGCAATATTTCTACCCATTCACAAGATTCTTTAAATCAAATTATCAATTTGGAAAAAATATAATCGTCTTGGATATCGGATCCCAAAGCAAAGGTTGTGTTACCGATAATTTGGAACCGCATTTTGCTGTAAAATGCATTTGCTCTGCTGTTTTTCTTCCAACTGCTTAACCAGATCGATTTAAAATCTTTTTCACGGGCATAGTTTATACAAGCCTTCATCAAAGAAGGACCTATACCGCAACCTAAATATTCTTGCATGGAATAGAGTCGGGCAAGTTCAATAGATGGGATTTGGTTTACGCAATCTGGTGGAACAGTTTGGTTTAGTTTAGCGTACCCTACCCATTCATCATTCAATTTGGCTATAAAAAAAGTGGAAGCACTATCAAGAATTTCAGATCGAATCTGATCTTCCGTAAACGAAAGAGCAACATATGTTTCAAAATTTTCTTTATCATTCAGTTTGGCGAAGGCATCTCTGAAGGATTTTTCAGCCAGCTTAGATAGAGAAAAAGCATCATGGGGTTCTGCAAGTTGTATGATTGGCTCATTTTTCATATTTGTGATGGGTTGAGATATATGGAGACAAGTCTAGTTATCAGAAAATTAATGAAATTGTCAGATACCATCTGGTCATCAATAAGGTATCACGACAGGGCTTATGAATACAAGATTTCGTCTGTTGTGATAATTTTCGCAAACCGGTGGTTTTTCGGGGCCTGATATCTACCGTTTTGTTGGAGGAATCTGTGATTAAATCAATAAAACAGCAGGGCCATGAATTGACCCTGCTCACACTCTTTGAAAAATTATTATTTGGATTTTGATAACTATATGTGTATAGATAGGCAGCACAGCATTTACGACTTATTGCTTCATCTTCGGCAGCATTTATTAATCGGGTTCCGAGCCCTTTTGAACGAAATCTTTCTTCTACCCATAACACATCAATATAGAGCCCTCCCAATCCAGTATGACCGTATAATCCCCATTTTGACCAGATTACAGATATAAAGGATGATTCCCGTCATCCTACCTTATTTCTTTTTCCTGAACATGATAAAATTACGAAATAGCACACCAACAATCAGAACCGCAGAAATAGCGAGAAGCGACTGAAGATAAGCCAACAGTGACAGCATCGTTCGTTCAATCGAAAGGCCATTATTGAGGTAGGTGTATGCATAAACCGATAAGAACGCAAGTACGGCTATGGCAAAAATTAAATAATTGTATATGGTTCTGGTTCGGATGTTGATGTGCTTTGGGGTGGTATAATAATAGATAAGAAACGTGATGAAAAATAAAGCTATGAATCCAACCAGAGCGATAATCATGCCGTTCCTTTCAACTGGGAGAACATCACCGTTCCGTAGAAATGAAAAATACCACAAATGTACCGCATCAATCAACACAATTTCATTAATGGTTTAGGGAGAGTGGTGGAGAGGACGAAGAGGCTGTTTGCTTATCCGGTTTTTTTACTTATCCCTTGATAGATGGAGAACACCTGATATTTTGAAATTTAGGGCAATATTGCCGATACCATTTGGCCATCCTCACGGTACCACGTGAATTCCTATTAATGCAATATTTGGCCTGTTGTGATTATTTTCGCAAACCGGTAAAATTTCAGGGGTCTGATATCTACCGTTTTGTTGGAGATACTGCACTATTTTATGGCTCGGAAAAACCTGTGATATTTCATAAAAGCAGTACCGATGCTGATAGCCACTGTGTTGCCTGGTGACATGCAGTATTAAACGTTATTGAATATTAATTTCACCTGCAACAGCATCAACGCTATAGACTCTTATCGGTCTATTGAGACCCTTAATATTTATTTTTCCTTTTTCCGAACAAGAGATTTCATCATTCACAAGAGCCCAGGTGGTATGGCTAACAAGGATAGCTCCCGGCTTGCAATTCTGCTCGAGCCTTGCAGCTATATTGGTTTGCATTCCCATAGCTGTGTATTCTTTTCTATCAGATGATCCATAACCACCAACTGTTGCCATTCCAGTGTTTATTCCACATCTTATTTGTAAAACCTCATCGATGCCTTCTTTAAACCATCCATTATTTAGCTCTTTCATTTTTTGTTGCATATCAATGGCCATATTTACACATCTAAGAGCGTGATCTTTGTCGCTGCTGCTTTCGGGTGCTCCAAAAAAGACATATAAACCATCACCAATTACCTGTGCGAGAGTACCCTTGTATTTATTTATGATCTTATTCATTTCTGTTAGATATTCATTTAACACATTAGCCATGTCCTCCGGCTCCAAAGTATCTGTAATACTTGTGAAATTTTTAATATCTGAAAAAAATAGAGTTAACTTTTTCCTATTATGTTTCCAAATCGAATCAATTTGGCCATCCGAAATTTTATCTGCTAATTGTGGTGCTACATATTTTGAGAGCAAGCTATAGGCTTTCTTCACTTTTTCTTGTTCTAAGTTAAGCAACCGAAGGTTAGCATTTCTCTGGGATACAAAGTGCTGAATCAATAAGAAGGCCACAATTGAAGTACATCCGATATTCATGATAAAAAAAATGGTCATCATTGCCGGAGATATGTTGGATATTTGTCTGCCATAAGGCTCTATAATAGCACCTATGAATACCAGGACAATGAATGCGATGAACCACCTAATTGCTTGATTTCGCCCAGCAAAGAGCATAGCTCCAAATGGAGAAGTCAGTGACCACAAAATAACGCAACTGGAATTTACAAAACCACCTAATGCGATCATTAAAAAGAATGGCAATAGTAAAGGTAGTAAAAGTTGAGAGAATCGATAGAACCTATATCGTCCTGTCCGAGCAAATGAGGCTAAGCTAAGATATGAAAGAATAGAATAAGAAATTGGAATTGATGCAGCTATATATTCGCCAAAAAGCAAATAGACAGAACCCCATATAATAGCAAGTGTAGCCATCATTAAGGACGAAAACACCAGAAGTGATTTTTGTAAGCGAACCTCATCGTCATCGTTTAAGTCAGATCCGATACGAGAGATGAAGGATATAAATTTCCGCAAAGAACTGGGAAGCATTAATCTACCCTCTGCTATTTAGTCGCTGGGTTAATAAAGTGCGCTCATGGCGCACTACATGAAGATCATCTTTGGCGGCGGAAATTATGGAAATATTACCGATACCATCTGTTTATTCCCACGGTACCACGGAGGGGCTTGCCAGTGCAATATTTGGCCTGTTGTGATTATTTTCGCACACCGGTAAAATTTCAGCGGACTGATATCTGTGTTTTGTTGAACCTAACAGTAGTCGTATTTTCAGTCCAATTTAATAAGAATCCCATCGCCTGTCATGTAGTATGCCCTGCAAAATAAAACATCTGCCACCTACGCCCCCACCATCATTGGGGGGTTTCTGTACATGGGGGCTCTCGTCTCCATTGCCTGCATTAACTATTTGACCGCACGTCGTACCCATGCCTATTTCATTGGAAGGAGCACTTTCAATACCCTCATCGTCGACTGCTTTAATGGTAAAGCAGTATTCTTCAGCAACATCCGGTAATACTAATTTCCAGTCTGGCTTTGTTTGATTAAAATTAGGATTGCTAATTAGCACCGGTTCAAAATCTGTCAGATTATAAAGACTGGAATTAGTCCTGTAATAGATCCTAAACTCAACCACTTGGTCATTGAGGTGTGGGTCCCAGGCAAAGTGGTATTCTCCTGTACTAGCTATGTTGACGGATAAGATACACAATCCAAAACCGGATACAACAAACATAAAGGCAATTTTCATAAACATCTTACTATTTACGAAAGATTGCCTTCGTTTGTTATCTCTTGTAAAAAATATGGTGGTCCTAACAGTAATATACCTTTTGATATTTCTCATTCTATAGGTCTCAGGTGGCGATCAGGTACAGAAAGAGCAGTATAACATAAACAAAAATATGATTGCAAGAATCATGCGGAAATGTCGGATGTAAGAAAGGCTTAACAATAGAACAGGTCAGGTTTAGGGCCAAAATGAAAAAGGTTACGTTGGGAAGTCAATGCTATAATTGTTGGATGGGTAAGGCTATAAACTCTGTGCTTTATACCCAGAACTGGTTAGTCGGGTGGCCCCTAAACTCATCCTGAACCCCATATAAAGCTCAGTTTCGATTTCGTTCATTTTATTTCCTCCAAATTGTATTGGGTGACGCCACGCCACTAATATTCATACTTTTCGCCTTATCCTTACTCTTGATGAAATCATTTTTCCGATAGACAAGTTCGTCCATCATTTTTGCAACCCTACGATTCAGAACCTTAACATCTGCAATGGCTGTTGATTCTTGGTATGCCATTAAATCATCTATATAGTTTTCCCTAAGCCATTCAAGCATATTATGTGCATCAAATTCACTAACGCCCCCGTCTCTCACCTGGTTATGGAATTTATTTAGCCGAGCAGTTAACCAAAGTTCTTCTGTCGATTGATTGTCAATCATTGTGTCACCTCCAGGGTGTTACGTTTCATTATCAGATGGCTATCCGATATCCAGCATTATAATCGAATGCGTATTAAAATTGTTGTATACGAAAAAGTACCTATGCTGACATTTTAAAAAGCGCTTAAAGAGACAGGAACTGGTGTTGATTGGAGCTTTGAGGATCCTAAAGATTGGCGAGGAAAAGTGTGGTAAGCCTAAGTTGAGCCGATGTGGATCCTGTTAGGGTGGTATATTGTATAACCCAAATCTCTAAAATAAAATCATCAGCAAAAAAAGGTGACCCACATAAAATAAATTATGAATCACCTTCAACATCTATTTCATTTATCTCATTTTTCGATAAGAAGTTCAAGCCCATCGGAGCATGCTCGGGCTACAGCATAGTCAGCCTTTTCTTGCCCAGGCATTTTATCCCAGCCCCCTTTTTCAATGAAGTCAGCTCTCTTCCATGAATCTATTTCCTTTAATTCTTTAAGTTTCTCTTCATTGGCCGGTTGCTTCATAAATTGGGCGACGCAGATCGCTGCCTGACTTGCCAAAAGCGATTCTTCGCTCATCTTTTGGCTCGTGGCGGCGGTTGACCAGCCACCCCAACCAAAACCGACGACCATGGCGATAATTGCTCCACAAACGATCCCCCAACCTCCGTACTTGAATTTCCCTGCAGTTTCTGGTTTCATCTGAAATCTCCCATTTTATTTTATTATTTATATGAACCAAATGGCACCTGAAGCTCACGACAGATTACATGAATTCTATTAGAAGCAACGCATGCATCATTTGAGTATTTTCTTTAAGGTAACATCCTTTGTTTTGCGGGTAATTTTAATTGTTTGGCAACTACACAACGACGTTTACAATATTGTTCATCGTGCCGAAGCAATTGGGACATGACCGTTTATTTAAAGGATCTATCACCCATTTGTTATCAACTAAATATTTGTACTCGAATTGTCCTTCCGGGAGCACTACGGGTTTGATCCATGTTCCATCCCCATTGTTTTTCATCGGATGTATTCCGGCTTTCCAATCGTTGAATTCGCCGACGAGATGAACGTCCCTGGCATCGACGGCCTCCAATGAAAAAGTGATCTTTTTTCTTTTGGTCGTTTGTTTTAAAATTGATTTTTTCATAAGATATCTTTTTGTTTTAGAGTTTCCATTCACATAACCAGCTGCGCATCCAATGACTTTGACGCATAGCGCCGCCTGGGGGTATTATCTGATATGATGGTTTTAGAAGGTATTTGAAGTGAACTGCCTCCCCCCTATCTACTGGGGAGGTTCGGAGTGATATCTATATAATAAGACCATTATGGAGAAACACAAGTTCATAGTACAAATTATTATTCAGGGGGGTGTAACTATTCTTACATTATTGTTTAGTTACGTAAAACTCAAGAATAGTAACGTTATTATGAGCTGTACGAAACAAATAGAATGAATTATGAATCCGGTAAATCGAGGAGAGTTTTTTGGTCAAAATAATAGCAGAGTTGATTCGTCTCCAGATACATCTTGACCGCCATCTGAGCAACGCGATCCGATACTGTTGGTATACCGCACACTTTATATTAAAAGCGCGCTCGTGGCGCACTTGGAGCTATCTGTGACCCATCCACAAAAAAGCAGGGCCATAATTGACCCTGCTTATGCTCTTTGAAAAGACTTTTTAATTATGCTTCTATTTCCGAGAAATACGTCTATCCACGCCGCTTCTCCGATCTTCTATCAATCTTCGTTCAGGAATATGGAAAGCATACGAGTACATGCGCCGATCTGACCCGGAGCGTCTCCCACCATTGTCAGGTTGTGATGTCCTTATCATCGTCTTTATTCCTTATCCGCTGTCTACCAAACACGACAACTCCAACAAGTCCAATGCAAAGAAGAAGAATAATCGGTTTTAAATTAATATTAATAGAATCCACAGACGTTGGATTTATAGAGGGGCCGTAAAATAAATTTATATCAGTATTGTTTGGATTAAATTCAACAGAAAGCCGATCAGAAATTACTGTATTACTAAATAAAACAATTACTATAATTAATAAGAGTATTTTATATGTCGTCTTCAATAACAAACCTCTTTTAACTCTCAGATCAATAAAAGCAGGGCATCTTTATAGCATAAAAAATAACTGTTTGCAATAATTAGTTATTCTCACAGCCTAAGCGCATACGGCTGAAAAGGGACTCCCTGTCCCCTGTCCGTGGAAACGACAGGGAGAAAGTGAGGGGCAAAAGCAAGAGGGAACTCTGTCCAATTTAGATTCGCTCGCTAACCCCGCAGCAAGCTACGGGGAATGCGCTCGCTATTGCGGTTCAATCCTTTTGAATTATAAGAAGACCATATGTATTCAGGCGTGAAATTCAAACACTATGTTAGTCACAATTTGGCAAGAAAAATAAGGTGACCAAGTTGAGATTTTAGAGCTGCGGTTACACCTAAAACTGGTCGCCCGGCTGCGGCCGGCGGGCCTTGTGCTAAAACCGGCTAACCAAGGAACCTATCTGCCCGGCGGATGCGACGGCTTCGGTGGTTTCTCAGATCGGCCAAGACGAAATCGGCATCGAAATGGCAGATTTCGCAAACATCACCCGGCTCGCGGATCATCAGCCGCGGTCGATACCCATTGATAGATAGCTGGCGGGCCACTTCATAGCCGATAAAGCCGGAGGCACCGGTTACCAAAAGCTTCATTTTTTTATCGTTGTGGGCCATCTCCCATCTCCTGCTGTTGTATGGTTAGCGGACCCCAAACGCATCACAACCATAAAGGACAGAAATTTTTAAGCCCAGGCAACCTAAGATGTTTGAGGAGGGAAAAAATGATTCCCTCCCAAATATCGGTTTTATCCGCCAACCTCACCAGGAGAAAGATCACGCCAGGCGCGGTCGACACTGCTCCCAATGGTACCGAATAGATCATCGATTTCATTTTTCATCGGTGACCAGTCTGATGGGCATTCTGTTTCAAGCTGCTGAACCCTCATCTGGGCACTGGTAACCTCCTGCTCAAGCTGGCCAACAAGCGGCAAAATTTTTTCTTTCTGTTCGGTGCCATAACTGTCCGCAACCTTTTTCATCGCTTCGAGCTTTTCTTTCCAGGCACTAACCTCAGCATGCATCGCTTCACAATAATCCTGTACTTTCATGATCGCTCCTTTTTTGTTGAAGGTTTAAAATTTGCCGTGAATAAATTTATATCTTCTACACTCACGGCATTACTCGGCCGATTCTTCATCATACAGCTAAAACTCAATGTATTTAGTTGCGCGGCTGTCGAAAAAGCAAGGTGATGGTCAAATTGCGCTCAACTCGTTTTTCTTGAGCCACCATGGATTCAGATTGAAGCATATCGACAATTTCTATGTCCGGATTTTCCTTGAACCATTGATTTATCTGCAACTCCCCTGGTAAATTAATATTGGTAGTACAATAGCTGAATATTTTAGCCCTGATCTCGCTCATATAAAAATCTCCGAATCATCATTTTGGAGCGTTATTTTCGAGTACATTCGCAATGCCGTTCACCACATAGGTCGCACACATAAATGGTATTATTCTTGGGTTTAGGCGATCTGTATTTTAAAAGAAACATAGCAATTACTGTTAAGGATACAAAAGAAATTAAAATTAAGGATTCCATATCTTCACCTATTAAAATAATCACTAAAGATCATGCCTATAATGCGCCCGTTATTTCTATATCTTTCATAATTAATATAATCTTGATTCAGTATATAGCAACATGGGCAAATAAATAGTTTAATAATAGCAATAAACTATCATCTAACAGATCTGAATCTTTATACCATGTCCCCGAACTCCATTGTTGCAGTAACCCAGTACATTCCAGGTCGCCGTCTCGAGTTTTGGGTTGCGTTTTAGTCAAGGTTTATCCGGTCCCCTCATTTATAGCGCGATTGGGTAAAATATCAAAACCCATTTGCATCAGCACATCTAAGCCTTGCATATTCAGAAAATGCAGCATGTCAATGAAGACCCAGTTCTCCGCTAATCGGTCACCGTCCCTTCGATAAATGTCCACCGCCCGCATATCCGCGGGTTTATTGAAACCTGGCAACCCCAGATAGCCACTGGTTGGTGTCACCGTCGCATTCAGCCAGCCGAAAAATCCGCATTAATTGCCTTCGCTATTGATATAACCGAATCTTGACTCATCCTTCCAAATTATGTATACATCCTGTAATGCATTTCAATCACACTGGATCTGTAGCTGAAATATTTTAAACCTCAGCCTAATTGTTAAGAGTACAATGGATAGAGATAGAGAAAATATCGTCGTACTGACTGCGGATATAGCGGAAAGCGCACAGCTGTATGATTCCATGGGTGACGCTACAGCAACAAATTTAACTAAAAAATACCTCTCACTGATTCAAGAAATAGCGCAGAGGCAAATGGGTGATGTGATAAATACAACTGGCGATAAGGCCAATTGCATATTTTGGGATGCCGCCTCGGCTGTTCTGGCGGCTAAAGGGATGAATGAAGCTATTGAGAATTATATTACCGATGAGACCGATGAGACCGATGATAGAATGCCCATCAATCTGCATATCGGCATTCACTCGGGCCCGGTACAAAATGAGGGCAATGAAATATTCGGCGACACGGTCAACATGGTGGATAGGGTTACCAAAATAGCCAAGCCCCGGCAGATCCTGATCACGGAACAGGTATTCAATAATTTGGAAGCCGATTTAAAACCATCGGCACAGCATACAACAACCATAACAGTAAAAGGAAAAAGTTCACCGCTCAATCTTTATGAATTTATTTGGGAAGATTATGATACGACTGTTGCAATCGATAGGGATAACTTGAGTGGGTTAAAAACGTCCCAGAACAAACATCTCGAACTGACAGTCCAAAATCAGACATATGAAATTTCCTACCATGCTCCTCGGCTCAAGCTTGGTCGACAGTCTATGAACGATCTCGTCATCCGGGATAAATCTACTTCCCGTTTCCATGCCATTATTGAGTTGCGAAACGATAAATTTGTGTTGCTCGATAAGAGTTCAAACGGTACCTTTGTCTACCCGCAGGAAGGTAAACCGTTTCGTGTAAAATGGTCAGAAACCAACCTTGAGGGAGCTGGCGTTATTTGTTTGGGTGAAGACTGCGGTTTGGATTCATCCAGGGCAATACATTATCGTAATAAAGATGCAACCTAAATCCCCTCTTGGCTGAAGACGCCAGATCATTAAATAAATACAGGAGAATATATAGAATGCCAGATGACCACAGTAAGCGGGTGTCCGTTCTTTATCCCGGTGTTCAATCTATATAACTTGAATTGTTACAGCATGTTCCTCCACGCCGTTGTTGCAATATCCTAATACATTCCACGTTGCCGTTTCAGGCTGTTGTTCACCACTTGCGCTGGTTGCGCGAGACATGATGGTCACAGTGCCATTTTTTTTAGTTTCCCATAAATACTCCCAGTGTCGCCAGGCATATGGCACTTCCAAACCAATCAACTTTGCCGAATTCCATGACTGCCCATTATCAACAGACACTTCCACTTGTTTGACACTATCCTCACCGGCATAAGCAGCACCTCTAATCGGGATCACGCCTGTTGAAAGTCGTTCATCTTTTGTTGGTTGGGTAATAATGGACTTGATCGATATTCCTGTAATAAATTCTCCGGAACTAGCATCTTCGCCTTTTTGGAAAATCCGGTAGACTTTATCCATGAAAAAACCTTCCACGGGTGCGCTGATTAGCGTGATTTTGCTTAACCATTTGACACAGTTGGCACCTGTCCACCCCAGGGCCAGAGCACGCAATGGGAAGCCATGTTTAAGCGGAAGTGGCTCACCGTTCATCTCATAGGCCAATATGGTTGAGTCCATGGCTTTTTTAATCGGTATGCTTCGTATGAATTTTATCTGCGCCTTTCCTTTCGGAATATCAAATCCTTCAAAACATACATGCTTGGCATTTGGCCTGAGACCTGCCTCATTCAATACTTCCTTTAGCCAAATCCCACTCCAAACAGCGTTACCGACTCCCCCCACAGTCCATGGATTCCCAGAAGCTTTTTGTTTGAGAAGCGAGCGGCTGTTTCCAGAGCACTCGAGTGTATTTGCCATCTCGACTTTGGGCATCGACAGGATGTCATCAAAGACTAACGTCAATTCCTTACACACAAGACCATCCACTGCTAAGGACCAGGTGTCCAAATCAATCGGACTCTCTGGAAACTGTCCTTGATTACGCTTGAAAAATACTTCATTATCAGTAATCCAAGTACGCAATCTTTCGATTGGTGTTTCGGAATTGAGTGGATTTTCCGTCATAATTCGCATGTTGTTTTTCATCGTTATCCCTCCCTCTGAAAAAAAAATACAGCAATATAACTCAATCTGTCAAACGCATATTGTAATCTGTGTTCAAATACGAATTAAAATGAAGACAAAAGTTGAGAAAGCTTGATCTGTCCTCTGATTTTCAATATCATTTTGAATAGGTTAGCAACACAGGGATCTGATCATCAGATTAGCCTTTGCTTCATCATTTCCTATTCATTTATTCGTCAAGGCACCTGATTATCAAAACTCCAGAGTGGGTAAAACATACGGGATAAAGTGTGTGGGTCTTCTCCCAATTAGTTGGGAGAAAGGATCCAAGGGGTCCAGGGTTCAAATGTGTCTATTACCTGTAGCGGTTCAGCAATTCAGGCCATTTTTCAGTTTTCATCAATTCCAGAAGGGCTTTGTTAATCGGTTTGCGGAGTGGACTTTGTTCCTTTAAGGCGATGGCCACAAAATATTCATCGAATGTTCCGGGCAGGACTTGAACCCGTCCAGAAAATTCATTTTTAACGAGATACTTCAACATAAGTTCATTGAGAATGAACGCGTCGATCTTTTTGTCGGCTCACGCTTCTAACCCTTCCTGTGCATCTTTAAAGGGTACTACGGCTATTTCATGCTTGGTTAAAAAATTTGAAGTTTTAAATAAGCAAACGATTATCCCGGCTGTCAGACACATCAACAATAACAATCCGACCGCCATCAAGATATCTGTTGAAAATATTTTGGCGACAACGCTGATCCATTTTGAATCGGCGACTTCCGACGATACTGCGATAGCCAATCCCGATTTATATAGGGGTTGTCAGAAAAACGTTCCGATTGAGGACCGTTTTTCTGCTACAAACCCTTATACCGCCATCATATTTTCGGAACATTATTATGACAAGCGGTATAAAATGACCTGATAGTTCTTTATTGTCTTCATGACCATAAACCTCGGCGTGAAACCTGGTCCTGTTTGGCCTCGGGTGGTAATTTTTCTGTGGATATGACGAGGGTCTCTCCATTCAGCATTTTGCTGCAGATCCAGGGGAACGCTTCCTGGGCATCTATTTCGTCCGGGCGTACGGGTCCCATGGGGGGCGGTGGGCCGTGAAGATGAGTCAGGGTCAAGATGCGGGGTATCGCGTTCGTCCATTGCCAGAGCGAAGACAAATCCACACCGAGACATTCGCAGATGTTTCGCTGGGCATTTTCGATGGCGCCGTCTATCTGTTTTGCAGGTAGGTTTACAAAACGAGCGGATATGTCCGTCAACAGCTTTTCAAACCGCAGCCGTTCTTTCAGTTCCTGCTTCATGTCTGTTTTATATCGCGCCATTCGATATCCCTGATCGATAGGTGAAAAGGATTGAATTATGCCCCTTCAAATTTCTCCAGCTATGCGGATGGGCGTTTGCTCATTCGTTTCACTATGTCGGCCATGGCGATCTGGGCATCTCGAATAGCGGTAAAAATAAGGTTTGGGTGTTTCACCTCCTGAAAGCTGCCTTTCTCTTCCACAGCTATATAAGAGGGGCTAATTGCGCCGCCAATGGCATAAATACCTTTGGTGCTGGTTTGATAGTGGGCATCCAGCAGGATCAGCTTGGCACCCTCCTTGCCGATACGGCAAATACCTTCGGTACAGGTAATCATCTGGAGTTTGAGCTGTTCATATATAGGGGCCGGACCTTGGGTTCCTATACAGGCGATTACATGCTTCATAGGAAAACTCATGCCTTGCTGCAATTCTACACCCTTGCCCAATGGAATTTCACTCGTCTGGATTAATAGCCGATCAACCCCTTCTTCATCAACCTCACCGATTCTGGGGATGGCACCTATTAAAATTTTTATGTTGCCACCCAGTAGAATCTCCTCGCCTAAATCCCGGGCAACTTCCTTGTTGACTTTAAATTGTTCTTTACGGTGTCCCCAGTAGATGGGAGTTTGATCACCAGCATCACGCTTGGCTTTTGAAAGAGTCGAGACAACATCGGCAGCGGCGTTGCCTCCTCCCAATACAAGGGTCGGTGCACCGATGTGTTCCTCGGTGTTATCAAGCTTCCGGGCAACCGTCTTGGCTTCCCCGTATACACCCAGGTCGATTGGAATGTTGCTACCAAAGGCGAGAATCACGTTCCGGGCAGCGTATCGGTTCTTCTTGGTGATGATGCTAAAGCTGTCTTTGTCTTTCGAAATATCTTGAAATTCTTCATTAAAGACGATGTCTATTCCATGTCGGGCCACACAAGCATCTATTTTTTCCACATACTCCTCCACTGGCTCGTTAGAGGCACTTGGCTCGAGGTCTGGAATCGGAAATGGACCACTACTGTTTTTTGGGATAGTGGGGTAAACTTTTTTGCCTCGCGGATAAGAGTCCACGATCCCCTGAAACACATTCTGCCCTTTTTCCAGAAGCGCATACGACAACCCAGAGTCGTTTGCCTTGATAGCACAACCAAGCCCCCCTGGCCCCGCACCGATAATTACGACGTCATAAATCTGCATGGTAAATCTCTTTCGTATAAATCAGGTTTACGTGGGAGTTAAATATCTATAGTCTGACTTGATAATATTCAATGACCTCGCAGCAAGCTGTGAGGAATGTTCAATACTTTTATAAAACCCGAGTTGAACAATTGTCAAGGTTGCCCTTACAAGGTACCAAAAATGATGGATGACAAAGGAGAAACCAGATGATATGCTGCAGCCGAAAAACATGACCAGCCCAAGGAAATTTCCCAAAGGCGGACCTGTCACAATGGGAAAAGGAAGATACATGATGGCGCAGACAAGCAAACCTTTATTGATCATCGGCGTGCTCTTGTTGTGCACCGTGGGGCTGTGGATCGCTGTCGAGACCGGGCAGGCGGCAGCGCCGGAAGAAAAAGCGCCTTTCCCGCGTAGCCTGGAAAGCTATGCTGACCAGGATCTGACCGGTATCGTTGAGATTCTGTGGAACCGCGCCCAAAAAGAACCATTCAACCTGGCAGCCTTTTTGATTTTCTTTTGTGCCATTGTGCACACGTTCCTGGCCAGCAAGTTCATGACAATATCCCACAAATGGGAGCACGAACACAAAGAAAAAATTAAGCAAGGACTCGCAGACAGAGATTCGGTTGACTACGGAGCAGGGCTGTTTCACTTTCTGGGGGAAGTGGAGGTCATCTTTGGCGTGTGGGCCCTGGCCCTGCTGGTGACGATCATTGGATTTTTCGACTGGAAAACAGCGGTCAATTACATCGCTTATGACGTCAATTTTGTTGAAGCCATGTTTGTGGTAACGATCATGACCCTGGCTGCCACCCGCCCTATTTTAAAATTGTCCGAATCGATCATGCAGAAAATTGCGGATCTTCTGGGGGGCAGTCTGACGGCCTGGTGGTTTACCATTCTCAGTCTGGGTCCAATTCTGGGATCGATTATCACCGAACCGGCGGCCATGACCATTTCCGCGCTTTTGCTGGGCCGCAAGTTTTTTCATCTGCAGCCCACCAGCAAATTCAAATACGCCACACTGGGTCTGCTCTTTGTCAATATTTCCGTGGGAGGCACCCTGACACACTTTGCCGCACCGCCGGTAATGATGGTGGCCACTCCCTGGCAGTGGGACACCCTGCACATGTTTACCCACTTCGGTTGGAAGGCGATTCTCGGCATATTGCTGGCCAATGGGCTGTATTTTCTGTTCTTTCACAAGGAGCTGGCCGAACTGCAGCATGACTTTTCCGTGGAAGAACTCAAACACCGCATCCAGACCGAGTTGATCAAGCGCAAAGATCTACTATCGCAGTTCGAAAAAATCGGACCGGAGACGTCGAAAACCCTCGCTTTCGAGGAAACGCTTCATCGCAAAACGACGGAAATCTTTCAACACATCAAAACCCGCTTGGAAAAAGATTTTCTGCCGCACCTTTTGGAAAAAGGCTTCGATGCGGATCTGGTCAAAGAGGCTTTTAACAAACGTTTCAAGGAGATCGAACTTCAAAAAACGCGGCAGCTTCTACCTGGGTTGCTTCCCGAAGACCAACGGCCTTTGTTTGTCGATCCGGAATGGGACAACCGTGACGACCCGGTCCCGGCATGGATAATCGCCGCTCATGTACTGTTCATGGCCTGGACCATCTTCAATGCCCATTATCCAGGGCTTTTTATCCCGGAACTACTCTTTTTCCTGGGTTTTGCCCAGGTCACCGCACCGTTTCAGAATCGCATCGATCTTAAACCACCCTTGCTGGTGGGTTTTTTTCTGGGTGGGCTGGTGGTGCACGGAGGGGTCCAGGGGTGGTGGATCGAGCCGGTGTTAACCAGGCTAGACGAAATTCCACTCATGCTGGGGGCCACGATTCTGACTGCCTTCAACGACAACGCCGCCATTACCTTTCTCAGCACCCTGGTGCCGGCATTTACGGACAGTCTCAAATATGCGGTGGTGGCCGGTGCTGTGGCCGGCGGCGGTCTCACGGTCATTGCCAATGCCCCAAACCCGGCCGGGCAATCACTGCTGAAAAAATACTTTGACAACGCCGTATCCCCGGTGGGCCTGCTCAAGGGTGCCCTGCTGCCGACGGTAATTACATGGCTGTGTTTTGCGGTTTTCCACTGATTTTCCGACTACGGAGCGGCTGGGCTCAAAATACGATTTTTTCCAAACAGTTAACGCTTAAAATGCTTTAAGCATGGCACTCGAATCCTGGACCCCTGGAATCCTTGAACCCTTAATTTGGATCAACTCTTTTGGAGGTGATCCAAATTTTTTTTATTGTTCATCTGGGTGAATATGTTATATTATGTTTATTGAACATCTGGTAACAGAGACCCTGTTGGTGTTGTTATAGATTAAGATTCTAATTGAAGTGAAAGCATGGTGCCATAACCTGCAAATCCAATGAGGCATCTTTATTTTCACGCCAACTCCCAATGCACAGCTACTAAGGATTGGAAAAAATGCAAAAGGCTACTAAAGAAGAATTAATCAACGCTGCAAAACGAGCAGACAAGAAAACGGATGGACCGCTTTCGCAACATGATTTCATCAGGATAACCGGCTTTAGGGAGTGGCAAATCGAGAATCTGTTCACAGAAGGAGGTTGGTCTGAATTAAAACGTCTTGCAAAAATTGAAAGTCAATCCAAGCAGTCTAAAAAACTGTCAGGTAAGAAAGGCATTACCAAAAAGAAAACGATTGCTAAAAAGAAAGCCATTGATCAAGAAAAAACGATTGCCAAAGAGAATGTTGCTGAGCAAGAGAAAGCTATCGCCAAAGAAGATGTTACCGAGCAAGAAAAACCTATCACCAAAGAAGATGTTACTGAGCAAGAAAAACCTATCACCAAAGAAGATGTTACCGAATATGAAGGATCGGAATTATCGGATATAAAATCAAACCAAGAGAGTATACAACCCCCAATCAGCCCCCCTGCACCATCAAAAAAAGGAGAGGAAGAAATGAAAAAAGTGGAAATTGCTGAGTTTGGTGAGCTTATCGACTTTAAAGGACTTAGGCACGCTCCGATCAATGAAAACGGCGTTATATTTTTATTTGGGATGGTGAGTCATGAAATTGGTTTTATGGTTGAAGCTGTTCATGCTGCTTTTCCAGACTGTGAAGCCAAGAGACACATAGGCGAGAATCGGTACCAACGTGTAAGAATCAAATTTGAATATCAAAGCAGCAACTTTAAATCACATGAGTATGATCCTGCTGGCGCTGATATGATAGTTTGCTGGATTCATGATTGGCCTGACTGCCCATTGGAAGTATTAGAGTTAAGAAGTGTGATAGATAAACTGAAAAGTTAATTGAATGACATCTGGTTTTCTGACAAGGTGCTTCAGAACAACTGCCGTGGAAATCGCTAAATTCTTGACCCATCCTACCAAATTAGGTATCAATTCTATAATACCTTTGAATCATATCTGATCTGACCTCCCTTTGGACCGAACAGCACCGTTGCAACACATATCATTTTCTTATAGGGGTTGTCAGAAAAACGTTCCGATTGAGGACCGTTTTTCTGCTACAAACCCTTATACCGCCATCATATTTTCGGAACATTATTATGACAAGCGGTATAAACACAGAGCTCCGAATAATGAAGGTGATAAATTTATTGAACGTTTTACATCCGCTGAATACAAAGCATTTATTGCTGAATGGAAGAGCTTGCTTGTGAGTTTCTTTGTCTTTGAGTCAACTACCACCCGTGAAACGGGTGGCTTGGATTTCCCCCAAAATGGGGGAAAGACAAAGGAGACGGCACGTCTCCGCAAGTTCAGGTTCGGAACCGCGTGCCGAGCACGCGGTTTGTAGAACAATCAAAGGGATAACCATCGTCGTCTGGCTTGATCAAATCTTCAATTATTCACTAAGATCATTTTTCGAAGGCTTAATTTGGAAATCCTATCCTGCATTTCGCCTAAGAACTGGAGCGGATTCTTCCACAAGAAGTTATGTATAGCCTGTATTCGGTTTAGCTTTGTACTGATTTAATGCGGTCATATTGTTTTTCATACCTTCGACGACCATCCCACTGTCACTGCTCACAGCTATAAAAGTATACCCCATTTCATGAACCATATCGACAAGCCGGATAAAAGGAAGAAGAATACCGGCGGCCTTTCCTGCTTCCTTGGCGCAGAGAGCTACCTTTGAAAGGAGTTTTCGGTATGCAGGGTCCTCAAATCGCTTCGGCATCCCGACGCTGAGGCTAAGATCCAAAGGGCCGACAAAGAGCACATCCACCCCATCCACGCGGGCGATATCCTGGATATTTTCCACCGCGCGGGCGGTTTCGATTTGATGGACGGATAGGAGCTTGCGGTTTGCTTCAGAATAATACGAATCGAAGTGAACACCATAACCGGTTGCCCTGGGACTCATGGCAGCGCCCCTCAGCCCTTCAGGCGGATAACGCATATAACTCACCGCTTTTTCAGCATCAGCAACAGTCTGAACGTATGGAACCATAATTCCCATGGCGCCCAAATCCAGTGCTCGCTTGAACCGGGGCATCTCGTTCCACACAATTCGAACGATGGGAGCGCATGATCTCTGCCCCACTGCCTGGAGTTGCCCCATTAGCGTTTCGTTATCTCCTGGGCCGTGTTCCTGGTCGATCAATAGCCAGTCATAGCCCGCTGAAGCGGCGATCTCTGCTGTGAGACTGGAAGCCAGGTTACACCAAGCACCCGCCAAAAACTCTCCGGCCAATACTTTTTCTCTGATGAAATACATTATAGTTTCCTTCTCTTGAAACCAGCTCCAACGCCTGTTTCAATAATATCGATTCGTTCCAGGGCGGGTCTACAATTTTTCGATACATTGCACACGAGGTGTATTCTGAATATAGCAACCGGCCTTACCCAGTTCCGCGGCATAAGGTATTTCATACTCGGCAAGAATCGCATCGATATATGATTTGAGCGTGTCGATGAGGTTTCCCTCCTTTATCTGCATGTGGTATATATCATATAATATCTTAATATGTGAAGAATTGACAACCCTGATGCGAAAACATATTCAGACGTTGTGTTTGAAACGCATCAATTTTTCAATATTTCCAGTTGGCGTTCATGGCAAAAAATAAAATATCGCTGTTTTTGTAATCGCCTTTTCTGTCAGGTTTCTTTGGTGCAACCGCAATAAGTCTTTAATCCTTAACCGGTCGCCGAACAGGTTTGCCTGGAAAGACACCTTTGAGCACCTTGGAGTCTTTCACCACTATAGTGCCGTTATACCGCTTGTCATAATAATGTTCCGAAAATATGATGGCGGTATAAGGGTTTGTAGCAGAACAACGGTCCTCAATCGGAACGTTTTTCTGACAACCCCTATAACCACGACATAGGAGGTCATGTCCCAAGTTGAGACTCCCCATCGTAATCTTCGATCATCATTTTTGTTTTGACCATGGGGTCCACTTTAGTATATTATGAGGTAAGATCAATTATCGTGTGGTTTGATCATTCAAACCCATAAAGGCCCACACGCATGCGTAACGTGAAGGAAGGAAAAACAATGAAGATTCTGGTCGGATATGATGGCACGAATGCCGCCAAGGCGGCAGTTGACGTCGCCAAGACATTTGCCTTGGGCCTCGGTGCCGAAATTATAGTGATAACCTCAATCAAATCTGCCATCGAGGCAAAGCCCGAGGGTATCGCCGAGGCCGAAAGCGCCTTGGATCACACCAAATCCATATTGGAAGAAGCCGGGGTTGATTGCCAAACCAATCTCCTCATTCAGGGATTGTCCCCGGGAGAAAGCCTCGTGACCTACGCTAAGCATAGCAGATGCGATCATATCGTTATCGGTGTTCAGCGTCGATCGAGAGTCAGTAAATTGGTAATGGGCTCGACGGCTCAATATGTGATCTTAAATGCCCATTGTCCAGTCACATCCGTAAAATAGTGTCCAGCCACCGATGGTCTCTTTTCTACCCATAACGCAACCCGCACCATGCGAACAAGACAGATAAAAATCCGGATTTCCTAGTCCCCTGGCGATGGTGGAAGACGCGCCCATTGAGCCGGGAATAATGCCGGCCTCACCATTCCAGGCAGATGTGGCTCCCTTGCGGTGTATCCACAGGTGGGCAAACGTGGTGGTTATGGTGGATGCCGACCTTGCCAGATGCAGGCAGTCAAATAGATGAACCGGTCACCGTCCGGACAACCCGCTTCTTTGATTTGTGTTAGAGATTTAATATCGCACGCGCCGCCGTTACCGAGTCGCTTTCGGGGTCTAATTCGAAACCCACAAACCCATCATAATCCAGTTCATTCAGCACGGTCATCACATTAGTAAAATTTATTTCGCCCGTGCCGGGTTCATGTCTGCCCGGGACATCGGCGACGTGGATGTACCCGATGGCATCGATATATGATTTGAGCGTGTCGATGAGGTTGCCCTCCATTATCTGCATGTGGTAAATATCGTATAATATCTTAATATGTAAAGAATTGACAACCCGGATGAGATCGGCGGCATCTTTTGTGAACGTCAAAAAGTTTCCCGGGTGATCGACAAGGGTATTTAACGCTTCCAGCAAAAGTGTGATTTTTGCGGCTTCCGCCATGGTGGCCAAGGATTGGAGCACATGCAACATACCCGCAATTTTTTTAACCCTGCTGACCTGGTGGTACGGATCGATAACGACCCCGTTTTCACCCAAGGCATTCGAATGAACAACCAGGTATTCACAATTCAAGAATTGTGCTGTTTCGATGGATGCTTCAACAAACGAAATATAGTCTTCCCGCCTATTTTCATCGATCATCGAAAATTCCTGATCCCCTGAAAAGCTTGCGATCTTGAGATCGTGTGCAGCACACAGCTCTTTTATTTGTTGGGTGTTTTTATCTTTCCAGGTCCAGAACTCTATATAATCAAAACCCGATTCTTTAGCTAACCGGAACCTGTCTTCAAAAGGCACCTCTGTAAAAACCATCTCTATACAGACCGACTTTTTCATCTCACAATTCCTTATCAGGCCTATATTTCTTCGATAGCCACGGGTCGCTTCTCTTTTAGCGACCTGAGAGCCGCCGCACCGATAAGCACCGGCTGCAAACCGTCATTTCCAGTTACCAGCGGTTCTTCATCTCTCATGACGGCTTCGGTAAATGCCTTCAATTCTTCAATATATGATGTTTTGTACCTTTCTAAAAAGAAATAGTGGGGTTTCTCACGGGATACCCCGTCCGCCGTGGTCAATACAGCGGAATTGGGGAATTCGTTTTGGACGTCGATGTACCCCTTGGATCCAAACACTTCCACTCTCTGATCATATCCGTAGACGGCCTGTCTGCTGTTGTCGATAACACCCAACGCCCCATTTTTAAACGTTAGTGTGGTAATTGCCGTATCGACATCACCGAGTTTTCCTATTTCAGGATCAATCAGGACAGCTCCCTGGGCATAAACAGTATCGACCTCGCTGGCGGATAAAAACCGGGCCATATCGAAGTCGTGAATGGTCATATCCAAAAATATACCTCCGGAGACTTTTACATATTCGATGGGTGGGGGCGCCGGGTCTCTCGAAGTGATCTTGACGATGTGTACTTCTCCAAGGTCTCCGTTGGCGACGGTTTCTCTGACTTTTCTAAAATTGTGATCGAACCTTCTATTAAATCCTATCTGAAGTTTTACACGAGCTGCCTCCACGGCCCGCAATGCCTGGCGGATCCTTTCGATATTAAAATCAATCGGTTTTTCACAGAAGATGTGTTTACCTGCATCAGCGGTCTCGATAATCATTTGAGCATGCATGTCCGTGGAGGAGCAGATGAGCACCGCATCTATTTCAGGATCTTTTAGAATATCTTTGTAGTCGGAGGTGAGATTAGCAATTCTTAAATGATTTGCCCACTCTTTAGCCTGGTCTGCATAAATGTCGGCCACCGTTTTGATTTCAACCCCCGGGATGTTGTAAGTAACGATGTCACCATGTAATTTACCAATTCTGCCGGCCCCAATTAATCCAAGCTTCATATCTCCTCCTATTCTGTTTGCTCATTATCTTATTTCAAAACTCGGTTGTCATTTCAATCTCATTTTCTCCTCGATTTCATTGAATTTTCCAGCACTTCCTCTTTCTTGACAATCCCGTGTGCCGTTAGATATAGTCATTGATAACATAAGCCATTTAAAAGGATAATGCATGCCTCACACAAAAATGAAATCGGTCAAGGTATTTGGGTTTGATTTGGGAAATACGCTTATCAACGACACAAAACTCTCCCAAGACGCTGCTATTGATATGGGTGATTGGCTTTTTGAAAACGCACACGTATTATCCAAAGAGGCCTTTCTCGCTACATATACCAGCATTAACCACGGCACAAAGAAGCCGTTTATCAGCCACACGTTCGGTGAACTCGACTTTTTCGAAAAAACATTTAACGAATTGGCAGTGACGACAATTTCTGCAGCGACCTCCTTAAAAAAATACCGCCAGATTTTGATTGAGAAAATCCAGCCAGACAAGGATATCGTGGAGGCGTTTCGGTTAATCAAAGAGAGCAATATGCGGATTGCTCTCATGTCCAATGAGCGTTCTTGTCGGGTCGATGCCTATATGGAAAAGACAAATATGGCACCGTTTTTTGACGCTGTTATCGTTTCCGAACGTATCGGTGTAGAGAAACCCGACCTGGGCTTTTTTCAGGAGGCATTACACCAGTTAAATATCAAAGGCGATCAAATGGTCATGTTCGGAGACAACGAAGTAGCGGATGGCGCCTGTAAGCAACTGGGAATCCCGTTTGTTTTGGTTACGGCCTACAAGAACAAGGGCTGGATATGGGAGGATGGAAACCCTTATCAACCCGACCATGTCATGGACAAAATCACCCCAAAAAATATGACGAAATTTCTACAAATGTTCGCTCCTTCGCAGTAAATTTACGGATCTTGGCCCCGAATTATCATTCGCCGCGCTACACTTCCTTCTCATAGGGTAAAATGTGCAGGTTTTTCTCCTGAAATGTGAGGGTCACTTCTTCACCGGTATCAAAGACAACATGCTCCTGGGGGTTGGCAATTTCCACGGTGATAATATTCTCTGCCATATCGACTTCATACACCATCTGGGACCCGAGGTAAACCGCTTCACGGATGATGCCGGTCAAGGTATCCGGCTTTTTTGATTCGAGTTTGACAGACTCAGGACGAAGGACGAGTAGCACGTCAGCCCCTTCTTTAAAGGCATCTTTTTGTACGGGTACGATAATTTTTTTGCCCATGATTTCTATTTCCAACACATTATCCGGTCTCATGCCGGTGACATGACCCCGAATGAAGTTGGCTTTTCCAATAAAATCGGCAACAAATCGGTTGACAGGATACGCGTAAATCTCCTGGGGTGTCCCTATCTGCATGATTTTTCCCTCATGCATGATAACGACCCGGTCAGAAAGGGTCATGGCTTCTTCCTGATCATGCGTGACATAAACGGATGTGATCCCCACACGCTGCTGGATTTTGCGAATCTCCAAACGGGTAGACACACGCAGCTTGGCATCTAGATTGGAGAGCGGCTCATCGAGAAGCAGCACCTTGGGTTCCATGATCAAAGAACGGGCCAGACTAACACGTTGTTGCTGGCCACCTGAAAGCTGGGCAGGTGAGCGTTCCTCATAACCCTCCAATCCCACGAGGCCCATTATCTCTTCTGTTTTTCTACGAATATCGTTAGCCGATTCACGGCGTATCTTGAGCCCATAGGCAATGTTCTCGAAAACTGTCAGATGCGGGAAAAGAGCATAATTCTGAAATACCATTGTTGTCGGTCGCTGATTTGGCGGTGTGGTACTCACATCTTCATCATCAATATAGATCGACCCGGAAGTCGGGATCTCAAAGCCGGCGATCATTCTCAAGGTTGTTGTTTTACCACAACCCGAGGGGCCCAGCAGTGTGACCAGGCTCCCTTTTTTTACTTCGAGATCGATATGATCCACCGCATTTACGACCTTTTCTCCTGTGCCGAACACCTTAACAAGATTATTGAGAACCAGAAAACCCTGTTTCATCCCTTATCCTTTCACATGGGAAATTCTTACCCCACCACGTTTATAGCTCTTGACCCCTTGCCTATCCGACTCACCAAAAATTGGATAATGACCAGGGCAATCAGCACGATCAAGATCAGCAGAAGACTCATGGCAGCTGCCTGGGCGTACTGACTGTTGTCCACAAAACCGAGAACCGCCACGGTAATAAGGTTCCATTTACCCGATACGACGAAAATGATTGCACTGATGGCAGTCATTGCTTTGACGAAGCTAAAAGCCAGGCCTGAGAAAAAAGCCGGTGCGATCATGGGAAGTGTTATTTTCCTAAAGGTTTTATTGCTGTTGGCACCCAGATCGGTGGATGCTTCTTCGATGGCCGGATCGATCTGTTGAAGAGCGGCAATCCCTGAGCGTATGCCCACCGGCATGTTTCTGAATATCAGCAACGTGACAATGATCCAGGCGGTTCCGGTCAAAATAAACGGGAACAGAATGGATCTCTGATTGAAGGCCAGAATGTAGCCGATGCCGACAACGGTCCCCGGAACGGCAAAGGTCAGCATGGACACGAACTCCATGACGCCCCTACCGATAAATTTCTTGCGGATGACAAGATACGCGATAAACATCCCCACAATTCCGGTTATTGGCGTCGCCACGGTAGACAACAACAGTGAGTCGACAATATAGTCTTTGCCTACCTGGTACATCTCGACGTAGTTTTTGAGCGTGAGGGTCGAATCCACACCCCAGAGGGTCTGGAAAGATCCGAAGATGACCATGCCGTAAAAGAGAAAAATAATCGCGCTGAAGACAATACACGTGCTGTAGGTCGGCAGCTTGATGAACCATTCCACGCCTCTGATCGTCGCCTCTGTGGGTTTCCCGGTGACCGTTACATACGATTTCCTCGACACCCAGTACTTTTGTATGAAAAAGGCCGTAATGGTCGGCGCAAGGAGAAGGATCGCCAGGGTGGAACCTCTGGAAAGATCGTACATGCCGGTAATCTGTAAAAAGGCTTGCACGGAAAGCACGCGAAAATCACCCGAAATCACCATGGGGTTTCCGAAGTCGGCCATGGATTCGATAAACACCAGAAGCCAGGCGCTGGCTAGGCCGGGGACAGACAGCGGCAACGTTACGGTGAAAAAAACGCGGATCCTCGAAGCGCCCAGATCCATGGCCGCTTCTTCAATGGCAGGGTCTATGGCCTGTAAAATGCCGTGCAGAACGAGAAAGGCAATGGGTCCATAGGCGACAGTTTCTACCAGAACCAAACCGCCCAGACCGTAAATGGAGTATTCACCGAATATTTTTTCTACAAATGGTGTGAGACTGCCTGCTCGACCGAAAAGTAAAATGGCAGCCAGCGCAACCACAAACGGGGGCGAGATAATGGGGAATGTCGCTGTGAGACGAAAAAACCGTTTAAAAGGTATCGGGGTCCGTGTGATGGCATAAGCAAAAGAGAAACCCAGGAGTGTTCCCGCGCATGCGGTACAGACGCCTAGAATGATACTGTTGATAAAAGGCTGATAAAAATATCTTTTGGAAAAAATCGCCACATAATTCGAGATGTCGAATTGATTTTCTATGACGAAGCTGGTCTTCAAAACGAGGAATATAGGGTAGACCACGAACACCAGTAAAAAGTAGAAAATGGCCAGTATGGAAACGAGAAGCAGCGGTTCTTTCCATATCAGGCGTAGATTTCCTATTATCTGATTTCTGTTGTTGTCCTGTCCTGTCATGGCGCCCTTCAACGCGTGACCTTCCCCATGCTCACACAGGGGGCATCTTTGGGTATAACGAATAATCCCTGCCACATGGTAAATCCGTGGCAGGGATCATTTCAGATGAACGCCTTGGGACTATTTCCCGATTCGATCCCTCCAGGCTTTGATCATGTCCCCCTTGTTCTGTCCTGCCCAGATGTGATCATATTCGATTAACTCGACTTGATCCAGGGTAACGGAACCTTTGCCCACGGTGGCTTTGGGATTTACGGGGACTCGGTTATATTTCTGGAAAAGATTCTGTGCTTCTTTGGTGAAACACCAGTCGATAAATTTCTTGCCGAGTTCAGGCTCGGGCCCTCCTTTTATCAGGGACAAGCCGCCGATTTCATAACCAGTGCCTTCTTTAGGAAAGGTCATAACGACGGGGTAGCCCTTATTGACGCCCTTGGCCAGAATATCGTGAGAAAATGCGATTCCCACGGCGACTTCTCCCAACCCGGCCATTGGAATACAGCCGGTGCCCGATTTCGTGTATTGATGAATACTCTGCTTGTCGAATTTTTCCCACCAGTCAAGGGTTTTATCGAGACCGTACATCTGGATCAAGGTGGCATAGGTGGTGTATGCCGTGCCAGAAGTATAAGGGTAGGCCATGGCAACGTTTTTTGCAAATGCAGGGTTGAGGAGATCATCCCAGGAAGTGGGCGCTTTCACTCCTTTTTCTTTCAAGAAGTTGGTGTTCGTGACAAACCCGATGGCACCGGAATAAAACCCGGTCCAGGTCCAGTCTTTGGCGTGAAGTTGTTCTGCCAATGGAAAATCGGTGTTGGGTTTATACGGCGCAAGCAATCCTTTTGAGGCGGCATTGATGTGGGATGTGTTGGAACCTGCATGCCAGACTGTGGCCTGCGGGTTTGACGCTTCCGCTTCGACCCTCGCCAGAACCTCCCCCGAAGACATTCTAACGAAGACAACCTCGATGCCGGTTTCCTTTTCGAACGCATCGATATAGTGCTTCGCTTCAGCGGTGTCGAAGGCCTCGTAAATGTGGAGCACATTTCCCGCTGCATAGGCTGTTGCAAAAGCGGTAACCAAGAAAACGACGGCAAACAATGAGATAACGATTGATCTTTTCATAGGACCTCCTTTTAATGATGTTAATTATTGAGGATCTCTACTTCGGATATCGTTTTTTTAGTATATTACGCCTATTTCTTGTGTCAAGATATTTAGTCGTCTGTAACGGCAACGTATAGATATTGGATCCCGGAGGACCATTTTAAACTCATGTATAAAATGGGAACCGGTTCATCCAAGCGTTTTATTCTGCGTATATTTCTGATAACTATTATATTTAAGAACACTGTTTAATAATTTTATTTTGAACCCTCTTTTACGAAGAAAGGGATCCAGCCATGCTAACAAATAATGATAGGCGGTTGTTCGATTTAGTGCTGGTAGGCGCCATATCCAAAGATGAGAATATTTACCTCGACCGGGAAGAAAAAGCCCTTGGCGGTGCGGTAACTTACGGTGCGTTCTCTGCAAAACGATCGGGCGCCCAGGTCGGTATCGTCACGAAGGCGGCCGAAACCGATCATCACCTCCTGAAACGGTTTTCGGATGAACAGATTCGTGTCTGGGTGTCAGCGTCCCAAAAGACGACCGCCATACGGAATGTCTATCACTCCATGGATAAAGAGCGGCGTACCTGCACTTGCCTGGCGGCGGCTGATCCCTTTACACCGGATTGCCTTCCCGATATTTCTGCCAAAATCATCCATGCGGCTGCCTTGATCAGAGGGGAAATTCCCCTGCAGACACTGGTCGCCATGAGTCGGGTAGGTAACGTCGGTCTCGACATCCAGGGATTTCTTAGGGTCTGCCGGGAGTCCCGGATGGTTTTCGAAAAATCGAGCGAGGTGGCACAAGCGCTCAAAGCGGTAACCTATCTGAAAACAGATGCTGCGGAAGCAGAAATTCTGACCGGAAAAACAGATCTAGCCGAGGCTGCGGTGGAAATGGCGTCGATGGGGCCGGAAGAGGTAGTGATTTCGCACAATAGCGGGCTGGTTCTTTTCTTTAAAGGGAAAATACACAAGGCCCCTTTGACGCCACGTAAATTAGACGGTCGAACAGGGCGCGGCGACACGCTTTTTTGCAGTTATCTCGCCCGAAGAACAAAAGGGGATGCGCCTTTCAGAGCCCTGCATTTTGCAGCAGCCCTGGTGTCACTCAAACTGGAAACACCCGGCCCCTTTCGCGGCACCATGGAAGATGTTTTGGACAAAATGAAAACATTCGATCTTGATGAGGCATAAAAAAGCTGATTGCCTTTAAGGAGATAATAATGACGGCGTCTCAGAAAAATCATGATGCGTTAGATCAGTCACGTGATGTTATCACTATTCAGGCTCATGCAGCCGACGGCCATATGGCTATTGGCCAGCCCGATAGGCAGATCCTGCGTCGACTGGCCGGAAAAGTGGCCGAACTGGCGGCCCGACCCGTTGAGAAAGAAAAACAGAAGTTATGGACACAACACAACGTGCTTGAATGGACACGCCCACTGGTTTTCTGTGACCCGGAGAACGGCTGGAAGGAGATCATTACACCCGCTCAAATCGAATGTGAGAATCAACTTGCCCGACAATGGGAAATGCACCTGCGCAAGGAGATTTTCTGGGGCACGCAAATGAATGATGATTATACCATTCAGCCTTACTTTGATATTTCCCATGTTCATGAGGCGCTTGATTGGGGTTTAAAGGAAACCCGTATTGGCGGAGAAGATGGTGGGTCTTTCACCTGGATATCTCCCTTAAAAACCCAGGCGGACATAGAAAAATTACATGTTCCTGAAATCAGGGTAGATAATGATGCAACGGAGCGATTAAGACTTGTAGCCGAAGAGATTTTTGGGGATCTAATGATCGTCCGGGTGAAAACCCTTTGGTGGTGGTCCTTAGGGATGACCAGGCTTCTGGCTGAGTTGCGTGGCATGGAGCAGCTCATGTACGACGTGTACGATAACCCTGACATGTTGCACCGTATTATGACCATCTTAAGGGATGGCACCCTGGCAATGCTCGAAAAGCTGGAAGAAGACGGTTTGCTCAGTCACAATACGGACGGAACCTATGTGGGATCAGGGGGATTGGGATGGACAAACGCATTGCCCCAACCCGATTTTAGCGGCAAGGTACGATGTATCGATATGTGGGGTTTCGCCGAAAGTCAGGAGACGGTAGGTGTTTCACCGGACACTTTTTCCGAATTCATTTTTCCCTATCAATTGCCGATCCTCAATCGTTTTGGATTGAACTGCTACGGGTGTTGCGAACCACTCGATCTGCGGTGGCACATGATAAAAAAAATTCCCAACCTGCGACGCGTTTCGGTGTCACCTTGGGCAGACAAGGAAAAAATAGCGCAAATGCTGGAAGACAAATATATTTATTCGTTGAAACCCAATCCCGCTGATCTGGCAATGGATGGTGTGGATGAGCACCGGATACGCAAAGAACTGCGAGAAGTGTTGGCTATCACGCAAAATTGCCATGTCGAAATTATCATGAAAGACAATCACACCATTAGAAAGGATCCACAGCGGGTGATCCGTTGGGTACAAATCGCTCGTGAAGAATCTGAAAGCATATAATAACCACCACGTTCCATTAATCCATCGTTACAACGTTACCTTCCTTGACCGCCTCGGTGGCTTTGATGGCCCACTCGACCGATTTATAACCATCCTCCATGGTGACTCTGGGGCTGCCGCCTTGTTGGATACAGTCGGCAAACGCCTGTATTTCGGCTCGGTATGTGAGCCGCCAGTAATCGTAGAACCACTCGCTGCAATGCCGGCTCACCCCGTCGGCACTCATCCATTGCACGCGGTCACGAAAGGAATCCGCACCGATGGCGATACAGCCTTTGGTGCCGAACACCTCCATGGGGGCATGATACCCATAGACACTGTTGCGGCTGGCGGTGAGTGTAACCATGGTACCGTTTTTGAACTTCATCAAGATGGCCGTGTTGTCCATATCGCCGTGCTGCTCGAGTCCCATATAGGCATAAACACCACCGACGCCGTAAATGGTCTCGGCTTCCGATCCGGTGAACCATCGGGCGGTATCATAATCATGTGTCATCATGTCGGCAATAAAACCTCCGCTGGTGGGACTGAACTTGACAATGAAATCCTCTATACCGGCCTGGTCGCGCGATTCGATCCGTAGCAGGATAATGTCGCCCACAAAGCCTTCATCCACTTTTTGCTTGGCTGCGCAGAGATCAGGATCAAAACGATGGTTGTAACCCACCTGCAGGAGCATGTTGGGGTGGGCCTCAACCGTGTCTCTTATCAGGTTGATCTCGTCCATGGACATGCCCAGGGGTTTCTCGGTAAACACGAATTGGCAACCGGCCTGGGTGGCGGCACAGATAATCTCGCAATGGGTCTGGGAATTGGTGGCGATCACGATACCATCTAAGTGTGGATTATGAAGAATCTCATGGTAGTCGTCGGTTACCATCCGCGCTCCAAACAGCTGCGAGGCGTTTTCCAGCTCTTCTGGCAGCACGCTGCAGATAGCGGTCAACTCGGCATTTTGGACATGGTGGTAAATATTGCGGGCGTGCTCCAAACCCAGACGTCCTAAACCGATGATGCCTAGTTTAACAGGTTCCATATTGCTTTCTCCTCTACCCGAATTTCGGTTACAACTTTAGAGCACGAAGATAGTCAATGCCCCGCCGGGCAGCGATTTCGGCGGCCGGGTCGGGCCGGTGTTCGCCGGAGACAAAGCCGGTGTACCCGGTGTCCAGTAACGTCCGGAGGATCGATCGAAAATCCAGATGACCGGCACCGGGGTACCAACGGTTCGAATCGGCAACATGAAAATGAAAGATACGTTCGCCGCAGACGCCGATACTTTCTTCAATGCTGGGCTCTTCGATATTCATATGAAATGTATCCAGTAAAAGCCCCAGGTTGTCAGCCCCCACGGTCTCGATGAGCTCAAGGCCTTCGGCCACCTGATTGATCAAGGTGGTTTCGTAGCGGTTGATGGGCTCAAGGGCAAGGCGTACCCCGGACTTTGCGGCTTCGGTCGTAACATATACCAGTGCTTCCACCAGCCATTGTTCGGCCAGCTGCCGGCTGAGGCCCTCACGAACAATCCCCCGCAACAGACCGATGATGATCACTGCATGGGCCTTGCGGGCCAGTGCGATGTGATCGATGGTACGCAACACCGCCTGCTCGCGGATCTTGGGATCCGGATCGGTGTAGGACAACCCCTCTTCGCCCCAAGCCTGGCCGGTCCCGATGGCGGGAATGGTGAGACCGTTGCCAAAAACGGTTTCAAGCACCGTCCCATGGTCGAGGCGCTTAGGATCGCGAACGGCGATTTCCACCCCATCATATCCCAGAGCTGCAATGCGGGCTACGTTGGTCTTGAAATCCCCTTTAAACGCCACGGCGTCGAACTTGGCTGCTTCCGTAGACAGACACATAGATAGCTTTAACTGTGAAATGGTTTCTCTCCTTAGGTCACTATATCTTATGAAACGGCCCGAAATGGGGCAGTTCATAGACCGATTTCCACCCGTCACTCCAAGGCTCTTTTAAAAAAGGCTCCAGCTCCTTAGGATCACGTAGGGATATCTTCTCCACCGGTGGCAGGGTGCCGGCCGGAAAGGCGTCTAGAATGTGATCGTGGAGCAGCGTCAGGTACTTCAAAATCGCCGCAATGGGACGCTTGGCTTTTTCCGCTGTGGCTCGGCTGGGCTTGCCCACCACCCCTTCGGGGGTGGCAAACCGTTCGATGGCAAAATGCCCTTCGCCTTCGGACCACCGATGGGGCCTGCGGTAGGGATCCACGGACAGATCGAAATGCCCCTCGGGTAGAAAAGTCTCACCCTCGGCATCCCTGACGTACTGCATGTCGACCATCTCCTTGAACATCAAAAGCGCCACAGCGGTTTCGGCCTCATCGGCATGGATAAAATTGGTGGAAAGGCTGTTCGCGCGCTCGGTGGGCATGAAGAATTCCCGTACTGCCCGATGCCAGTCAAGCACCTGTACGATGGCCGGCAGCGAAAAGCGTTTCATAAACTCCTGGATAGCGTCCTCCAACGTCCAAAGATGCCCGTGGTTGTTCAGCAGTATTATTTTGCGGTAGCCGTCGTTCCACAGCCCCAGCATGGTATAAATCAAGGTCTCGCGCACCACTTCCGGCGGAATGATCACTGTCCCGGGCATCCCCACATGATGGTAAGGGTGACCACCGTAGTTGAGCGGTGTAAATGCCAGGTTGACCTCGCGACCCTGTTTGGCCGTGTAGCGGCGCACCCCTTCAAGAATCTGAGTCACCATAAAGGTGTCCAGACCCGTGTTGGCATGATCCCCATGGTTTTCCGAACAGCCGATGGGGATGAAAACGATGTCGTTTTTGCGGCGCTTTTCCACGGTAACGGCACGCGGCGTATTCTGGATATAGCAGCCGGCCTTGCCCAGTTCGGACGGTGAGGGGATCCCGTAATCTGCCAGAATCTGATCGATCTCCGCATCCGAGGCATCAAATACCTGTTTTTTCAACCGACCGACCTCGTTGTCCTCGAAAATAATTTCCGGGTAGTCCGTGGTCAGCCATTTCTTTTTTATAGGATCGTCACTCATAATTATGTCTCCTTCATTTTAGATTGTTGTTGGGGAATTCAAATTTAGATTTCAAAATCGAGCATCACCTTCAAGACCTCAGACTTGTTGTGACTGGCCATATCAAAGGCTTCATGCAGTTTGTCAAAGGGATAGTGGTGCGAGTTCAATCCACTAAAATCGTAGCGATCGTAGATCGCGTTCATAAACTTGATGGTACGTTGCCCAAAGTCCTTGGTTCCGCCCGATCCGGTGATGCTAAGGGTCTTCCAGATCGTCCGTCCGATTTCCACCGGCACTTTTCGACCGACGGAATGGCCGATGAGCCGCACACGGGCACTATGACCGGCAATATCGAATAGCGAAGCAATGGCCTCATCGTTTCCCGAGGCTTCCACCACCACCGAACCGCCGCGATCGCCGGTGAGATCCATGATTTGTTTTTCGAGAGGCGCCGCTGTGGGGTCTGCCACCTGGTCGGCACCGTATTTGAGGGCCACGGATCGTCGGTTTTCCAATGGATCAACAGCAATGGTATGGGCTCCGGAAGCTTTTGCGGTCATCAGGGCAGAAAGCCCTACGGGACCAGCCCCCAAGATAATAGCCGTGTCACTGGCATCGATATAACCGCCATTGCCCCAGATGCCGAAATAGCCGATGGAAAACGTTTCAACCCAGGCGCCATCCGCGTAAGTCCAATGATCGGGGATCTGGTGAACATACTGCTCTTCGATTACCATGTACTCTCCCATCCCGCCGGGAGAATCCGGTCTGAAACCTGCCTCGCGCATGTTAAGGCAGGCCGAAGGCATCAGCCCGTCCTTACAATTCCGGCAGAGTCCGCAAGCCATTACACAGTCTCCGGTGACTTTCATCTCCGGCTTTAGGTGTTTAACCTGACTACCGACATCCACAATTTTGCCCCCCCATTCATGGCCGGGAGTATAGGGTCCGATATCATAGCGTCCCTCGGTAGAAAGTCCCTCGAAACATTCCACATCCGAGCCACAGATGCCGCAGGCACCGGTCTGAACCAGGATCTGATCAGGATTCAGTTTGGGAACCTCTACCTCCTCAATGCGAAGATCTCCCCGTCCAAACAAGAAAGCTGTTTTTGACTTCATGTTTGTCTCCCCAAAAAAAATGGTTTTTAAATTTCCAATGAGGCTCGCCACTGCAAGCGGGCGGCGTATCAAAATTGAGTATTTCTTATTTTACTTTTTGGTATACTCTTTTTTTTGCCAAATTGCAGCCACAGGACTCGCGGATGATAAGCTTGGGCTCCAAAACGATTTTATTTATATAATCGGGTTGTTGTCTTTCGATCAAATCGATCAGTATTTGAATTCCGCGTTCCCCCATCTCATATTTTCTCTGACTGACCGTGGTCAAACTGATTGTCGAGTTGGATGAAAAATCGGTATCGTCAAAACCCACCAGGGCCAAATCTTGCGGTATGTTCAGACCTAATTCACCCGCCGCATCCATGACCCCCAAGGCAATATTGTCACTGGCCGCAAAGATGGCTTCCGGCCGGTTTTTCAGCGTCAACATTTTTTTAGCCGCATTTTTGCCATGCGCCTTGGTGAAAGGTCCTTGGGAACTGTATTCCTTTTTAAACGTTATGCCGTGATCCAATAACGTTTGCCGATAACTTTGAAACCGTTCCTTCCCCGTGGATACGCTGGATTTACCTGCAATAATACCTATTTTTTTGTATCCATTATTAATCAAGTGCTCAACGGCCAGAAATGCGCCTTTTTGGTTATCAACAACCACATAGTTGACATTGCTTTTCTGAACTCTTCTGTTGATGAGAACCACTGGAAAATCCTGGGCGACCAGCTCGTCAACGACCGGTTCTTTCAAGAACGCGGCCGCAATGATGAATCCGTCAACCCCCACCTCCCTCATGGTTTGCACGCAGGATGCCAGGTTTTTGGCATCGTCATCAGTACTGCTGAAAATAACACTGTACCCTTTTTCGCGCGCCCTGTCTTCGATGCCTCTGGAAATTTCCGCAAAGAACTGGTTGCCAATGTCAGCTACGATCAAACTGATTAATCTGGATTTTTTTGAAACCAAAGATCGGGCAATTCTATTGGGCATGTAACCCAGCTGAGCGGCGATCTTTTGGATTTTTTTGCGTGTTGCTCCTCGGACGCTATGATGAGGGTTAAGCGCCCGGGAAACCGTCATGGCCGACACATTGGCTATCTTGGCAATTTCTTTGATGGTGGGCGCTTTTTTTTTCATAGGCCAGATCCTCTATATATCGTGCGTTTCTTAACAGATCGCACAAATTATGTTAACGTTAACATTACAAGTTGCTAAAATCTTGTCAAGAACTTTTAGTAATAAAACATCATTTTATAAAGTTCAGACGCTTCCCAAACGCACTTTCAGGCCAGTCGATGAATCCGACGCCTAAAAAAAAGGTGTTCGAGATAAAAGTTCTTGACAAGATTTTAACATTAGGTAATGTTAACGTTATCATTTTATTCTTGATTCCAATGACCCGCACCAAAAAACTTAAAATGCCGGAAGTTGCAGCTTTTTGACCGGATTTATACCCCGATAAGTGGAGAGAAAATGAGGTGCCTGACGCACTATAAGAGATTCAGGCTAGGCTAGTTAACCCAATCAAAGAAAGGAGATTTGCAATGTTTACAACAAAAAAGTTTCTGGTGTTTGCATTGGCGATGGTGGTGGTGTTGGGCTTTTTCAGTGGTGGGGCATCCGTTTATGCAGCAGGGGAAAGATTCGTTCTGGTAAGTCACGCCCCCGATTCAGACTCCTGGTGGAACACAATCAAAAATGCGATCAAGGTGGCGGGTGAGCAGATGGACGTCAAGGTGGAGTATCGCAACCCACCCACGGGCGACCTTGCGGACATGGCCCGAATTGTCGAGCAGGCCGTCGCGTCCAATCCGGATGGCTTGATTGTTACCATCGCTGATTTTGACGTGCTTAGTGGTCCCATCGAAAAAGCGATCAGAAAGGGCATCCCCGTTATTACCATTAACTCCGGCACCCACGAGCAGTCCAGGAAACTGGGTGCGCTGCTGCATGTGGGACAACCGGAGTATGATGCCGGTAAAGGGGCTGGGCTCCGCGCCAAGGACAGCGGTGTCACCAAGTTTTTATGTGTCAACCACTACATCACCAATCCTGCATCGGTGGAACGTTGCACGGGCTTTGCAGATGGGCTCGGCGTGGAGCTGGGCAATCAAATGATCGATTCGGGTGTCGACCCGGGTGAAATCAAAAACAAGGTGATCGCCTACTTGCGCTCCAACCCCGATACCAACGGTATACTCACCCTGGGTCCCAACTCGGCCCACCCGACGCTGGCCGCCCTTGATACAATGAAACTTAGCGGCAAGATCTTTATGGGCACCTTTGACCTCTCCGGTGAGATCGCCACCGCCGTCAAGGAGGGAACCATCGCTTTTGCCATTGACCAGCAGCCGTATCTGCAGGGGTATTTGCCGGTGGTGATCCTGACCAACCTGGCCCGCTACGGTGTCGTGCCGGGCAATAACATCAACTCCGGCCCGGGTTTTGTGACCAAGGAGAACATCGCTCTGGTGGAAAAACTGGCCGGCGAGTATAGATAATTCGCCCTGGAAAGCCAAGACAGGCTGCCAGCGATGCAGATCTAACGCGCGCAGCCTGTCTTTTCACCGTATGATCATCTTTCCTACACCGGGTCACGGAGGCTATCATGTCCAATGCTGTCACACCTTCCCAAGAGGAGCAGACACCCCTGCCCCAGGAACACCCTGATGACACCAAAGACGACGAACGCGTAACGGAGACTCCCCGTTGGCGCCAGGCGCTGATTAGACCCGAACTTGGGGCTAGTTGTGGGGTTATCCTTGTTTTTATCCTATTCTTTTCCATAGCGCGGGATTCGGGCATGTTTTCCGCAGATGGTATTTTGAACTGGAGCACGGTTTCCGCTCAATTCATGATCATCGCCGTCGGCGCCTGCCTGCTCATGATAGCAGGCGAGTTTGACCTATCGGTCGGGTCGATGATCGGTTTTGCGGGCATCCTCATCGCCATCACCTCTGTCCATTACGGTTGGCCGATGTGGTTGAGTATCCTGTTTACTTTTGCCTGCACCCTCGCTCTCGGCGCTTTGAACGGCTATATTGTTGTACGCACAGGTCTGCCGTCTTTCATCGTTACCCTGGCATTTCTTTATATCTTGCGCGGTCTCACCATCTCGCTTTCGATTTTCTTTACCCGCAAAACGATCATTGGGGGTGTCTCCAAGATTGCCGAAGGTGACTGGTTTGCACCGTTGTTTGGCGGCAAAGTGGGCAACTTTTTCTTTGTTTGGTTGGCCAAGGTCGGCATTATCGGAACCTACAATGACGGCTCGCCACTTATTGAAGGCATTCCCGCCCTCGTCATCTGGGCCCTGGTTTTGATTGTCGTGGGTCATGTTGTTCTTCAACACACCCAATTCGGCAATTGGATCTTCGCCACCGGCGGCGATTCCCTTTCTGCCCGCTATGTCGGTGTGCCCATCAATCAAGTCAAAATTATTCTGTTTATGTTTACCGCTTTTTGCGCCACGGTTTTTGCCACTTGCCAGGTCATGGAGTTTGGTTCGGCGGCCGCCGATCGGGGGCTGTTAAAGGAATTTGAGGCCATCATCTCGGTTGTCATTGGCGGGGCCTTGCTTACCGGCGGCTATGGCTCGGTAATTGGTGCCGCTCTGGGGGCACTCATTTTTGGTGTGGTGCAGCAAGGGTTATATTTCGCGGGCGTCGAATCGTCCCTGTTCCGCGTATTTTTAGGCGTAATCCTACTTGTTGCGGTTATTTTTAACAGTTATATCAGGCGGATGATTACCGGGGAGAGATAAAATGGCACAAGCAAGCAGTCCCTTAGCAGAGATGGCCTTAGTAGAGATGACCAATGTGGCCAAGCACTTCGGCAAGGTTATCGCCCTGAACGGGGTTTCCTTGACAGTCAATGCAGGAGAAGTCCTGTGCCTGCTGGGTGATAATGGCGCCGGTAAATCGACACTGATCAAAGTGCTTTCCGGTGTTCATAAACCCACTAACGGCCAAATCCGGATGAACGGTGAAGCGGTCGACTTCGACAGCCCGCGGGATGCCCAAAAAATGGGCATCGCCACGGTTTATCAGGATCTGGCCATGATTCCGCTGACCTCGATTACCCGCAATTTTTTTATGGGTCGCGAACCGACTCATAAAATTGGACCCTTTATGGATTTCAAATTTGCCAATGAGGTCACGCGTAGAGAAATGATCAAAATCGGCATCGATATCCGCGACCCCGAGCAGGCTGTCGGGACGCTCTCCGGGGGGGAGCGGCAAACCGTTGCCATTGCACGCGCGGTCTATTTCGGGGCCAAAGTCCTTATCCTGGACGAACCCACATCCGCCCTGGGTGTGCGGCAGACGACCATGGTATTGAAATACACCGATATGGTCCGCAAAAAGGGGCTCGGCGTCATCTTTATCACCCACAATGTGCGCCATGCCTATGCCGTGGGAGACCGTTTCACGATCTTAAACCGCGGCGTAACATTGGGTAACTATACCAAAGACGAGATTACCATCGATGAATTGCAGACACTGATGGCCGGCGGTGTAGAGGTTGAAGACCTTTCTGCCGAACTGGGCGATAACCTCTAATCGGCTGCAACCAACGCATCGAAGACCACATCAATTGGCTTTAAAGCAAGCACGTGATTTTACACTCGTTTCGATCGGTGCGCAACGCGACGATATTTTCCGGGACCTCCTCAATGCTGATCTCTTTGGTGATCAAGGGCAGCATGTTCATTCCAGTGGCCATGGATGCAATCACCCGCGGAAAGGTACCGTGACCCGAGTGGCCCTGGGCACCCACAATGCGGGCACGGCGTACCTGCAAAACCTCTCCGGTGACCGGCATCTTGGCATCCGCCCTGGCAACGACCACAATGGTGCTGTTCAGCGTTCGGCCTTCCCAGATGGCTTTCTCGATATCCGGGTAAACGACAGTGGGTAAGCCGGTGGCCTCGAGATAGAGGGCAGCGCCCATTCCGTCGGTGATTTCCAGGACCCTTTGGGAAAAATTTTCCTTGATCGGGTTGATGATGTCATCGGCGCCCATTTGACGCCCCAATTCGGCCCGTCCGACTTCAGGTTCCGAGAGAATGACCCGCCCAGCCCCCTGACGTTTTAGAATCGCACACGAAGCCAAGCCCACCGGACCGCCGCCGCAAATCACCACGTTATCGCCCGGACGTATGCCACCACCGCGTTCGATTACCGCATTGTAGGCCACACTGGAAGGCTCGACCAGGCTGCCAAGCTTGAACACTTCTGCCTCTTCATAGTGTTCTCTCAGCGGGTTCAAGCTCCATAGACAGCGATCCGGCAGAACAATATATTTGGTAAAAGCACCATTGACATTGAATCCAATTTCATCCAGTCGTTCACAGTGATTCGGCCAACCATCCGCGCATGGATGACAGGATCCACACCACAGCATTTCCTCGGCACATACCCATTCGCCACCTTTAAACGGTTGATTTGTGTTTTTGTCATAGGCCCCGGGACCGGCTTCCACGACAATACCCGAGAGTTCATGACCCAGGGTACACGGGAATCCGGTCAGCCCCGGATACCAGATGTAGCCGTCATCATCCGCTTGGGCCATGTGAACATCGCTGCCGCAAATACCGCAGGCTTTCAATTGAATCAGCACTTCCCCCGGCCCGGGTTGCGGTATGTCGATCTCTTCGATCGCCAGTCGTGGATTGCGCCAGACCTTGCTCCCCAAATAGGTCTGCACCTTATCAATGTCCTTGTAACCTAATACGAAGTCCGGTTTGGGGTCCCAATCGGCGTGAAGTCTCACAGCTTGCATTTTCCCTTTCATGGTGTGTCCTCCCTCTGAAATTGTAAACGTTTCCAATTCATGGCAAAAATTTTACTCGACAGGTCGACAACTGCTGGTTCTAACAATCAGCTTAGGTTCTAAAATATGTTTTTTGGGTTCCTTGGTTGCCTTGATGATGCAATCCAGCAAAATGCTGGCAGCCAGTTTTCCCATTTCGTATTTAGGTTGGCGAACGGTGGTTAGGCCAATTTCTGGAAAAGAGGCGAAGGCAATGTCATCAAAACCGACCACCGCTATATCATCAGGAACCCGAAGCCCCGACTCTCTAATACCTTGAATTACACCCAGGGCCATGAGATCGTTTTCGACAAAAAGCGCCCGGGGGAAATTCTGATCGGCAATGATCCGTTTGATGATCTCATAGCCGGTTTCTCTTTTCAGATCGCCGGAAAAAATGAAGCGGGCGTCAAATAGTATATTGAATTTCTCCAGGGCTTGCAGATAACCTTTGAAACGCGGGCCTTGGGAGAGTCCGTCGCCTTGGGTGCCGATAAACCCGATCGTCGGATAACCCTGCTCAATTAGATGCTTGGTGGCGATAAATCCCCCGCGTTCATTATCAATAACCACAAAACTTTTTTTTGCATTCTCAAAACGCGTACAGAGTGACACGATGGGGATGGATCCCATCGACAATGGATCTATTGTGGCAGATTCCTGAAATCCTGAGGCCAGAATGATTCCGTCCACCCGTTTTTCAATCAGCAACTGTAAATAGCGTGCTTCCTGGTCACTTTCATAATTGGTGTTGCATAAAAAAACGCTGTACCCCTTTTCCTTGGCAACGTCTTCAACCCCCCTGGCAACCTGTGGGAAAAAAGGATTGCAGATATCCGGGATTATCAATCCGATGGAATGGGTTTGTTTTCTTACCAAGCCTCTGGCAATGGCGTTGGGCGTATAACCGCGGGCGCGCGCCACGGCCAGAATTTTTTCCCGGGTGTCGGGCTTGACGCCGTATTTGTTGTTGAGGGCACGCGAAACCGTTGCATATGAAACACGTGTTTCTTCGGCTATATCTTTAATTGTTGTTGTCAACGTTTTTATCCAGTACCTGATCGTGAACCGCAGCAGCGAACGCATTCCCCCTAGCGACTCGACTTGTCTTCAGCCTTGAAACCTGTCGAAAATCCCGAATTATGGGGGGTTTCGAGGACGCTTCAATTAAATTAAAAAATAGTAAACGTTTACGAATAATGCAAGTTCTTTTTGATGTTTTGTTACGAAAATTAAAGGATTCCCACCCTTAATGCGGCAAATGAGACCTCACTGTATACCTTTCAGCCCATCTAAATGCGTTAGGATCTGAACGTAGACAAACATTTTAATAGGCCTTGACAGGCCATTTTTTAAATGTTAGTTGAAAATTATCTATTAGGATAAACATCCTTCCGCATTATAATATTTGTTAAATTTCGGGTCCTTACTTAGTAAATATGCGTTATGGACTTCTGCTTTGGGCGAAATAAGGTTGGCAAACAACCAGCCAAAACTCTTTTCGCGTCGTCAAATTTTCAGGGCGTATGTAAACGTTTACAATATTTCTGCAATATATCACGGCTTTTAAATCATCTCCAAAAGAGTTGATCCAAATTAAGGAGGGGCTTCAGGAATTAAGTCAAGAAATTGGGGATGTCGAGAGAATGCTGAAAGCGATGATCAAATCTCTGAAAACAAACTCTTGGATCCTTGAACCCTGGGCCCCTTGGACCCTTTCTCCCAACTAATTATGGATGTGTGGTATGGTCAATCAATCTAAATTCAACCTAAGAAAGTATTCTATCGGTGTTGGCGATCGATTTGGGCACCAAGGGGCAGCCCAATTAGCGGCGGTGCAAAAAGTTGTTGATCTGGGCGTGCACGTCACCCCGGTATGGAACAAGTCGTTTCGCGAACACCAAATTATCGGGACCACCCCACAAGACCAGCGTTACGCCGCTGACCAGGCCGTAATCGACTTTGGCTGGCAGGACGCCTATTATGTGGATGCGGATCATATCAACCTGGATAACGTGGACGAATTTCTGGCGCATTGTGATTTTTTTACCATTGATGTAGCAGATGTCATCGGTCAGCAAGCCGATCCAGAAAGTTTGGATAAGGCTATACGGAGGCAGTCGCGTCTGGTTGGTCCCCTTGCGCTGGTGGCAGATCAGCCGACAATCGATATCTCTATAGACGTCATCAAGCAGGCCGCGATGAAATATGTTCAGGCCACCGATACCGCCGGGCAGATCTACCAGTACATTCGTGATCATAAAAGAGAACCCTTTGAGGTGGAAATTTCGATGGATGAAACCGATCAGCCCCAAACACCTGTGGAGCTGCTTTTGATTCTGGAGGGACTTGCCGCAGCCGGGATCCCGGTCCGAACCATAGCACCGCGATTTTCCGGACGGTTCAACAAGGGTGTCGAATACGTGGGCGATGTAACCCGATTTGCCCAGGAGTTCGAGTCCCATGTTGCTGTGACCCAATATGCGGTCAAATCCTTTGGGCTTCCAGAAACAATGAAGTTGAGCGTTCATTCGGGGAGTGACAAGTTTTCTCTCTATCCGATCATGCACGCGATCCTTAAGGAATGGGATGTCGGGGTGCATCTAAAAACTGCTGGCACCACATGGCTGGAAGAGTGCATCGGTCTGGCCACGGCGGATGAAGCGGGTGTGGCTTTATTAAAAGAGATCTATGCAGAGGCTTACGAACAACGGGATGATTTAATGGCTCCTTATCGGGAAGTGCTGGATATTGATATCAGTAAATTGCCTTTACCCGGGGAAATCAATCGCTTGTCGGGGCAGGCCTTGGCGGACATCATCACCCACCGCCAGGCAGAACCAACTTACAATCGGCATATGCGCCAGTTAATGCATGTGGCTTACAAACTGGCTGCGGAAAAAAGGGAACTGTTCTTACCTGCCCTGGAGCGGTGCCGTTCAATCGTTGCGAAACGCGTCACCGACAATCTGTTTGTCAACCACTTGAAACCATTATTTATAGGTTAGCCGATGTCATTTGTAGAACGACTCTTTACATTAACGGGTCAAAACACAGTTGTGATCGGTGGTTCCGGGGTATTAGGCAGTGCTATGTCTGAAGGATTGGCCCGGGCAGGTGCAAATGTGGCCATTCTAGGACGAAATCTCACAAAAGCACAACGACAGGCCGAGCGGTTAAAAACGCATGGGGTTTCCAGCTTGGCGATTCAAGCGGATGTTACGTCCAAGCAGGCCCTGCAAGCGGCATGCAATGAAATTATAAGCGATTGGAAACGGGTGGACATCCTGGTCAATGCACCGGGTGTCAATTCTGCCACACCATTTTTCGACGTTACCGAGGAAGAATGGGAACAAATTATCGCTATTAACCTGAAAGGTATTTTTCTGGCCTGTCAGGTTTTCGGCCAACAGATGTTGGTGCAACAATCCGGTAATATCATCAATATTTCATCCATGGCCTCCGGCCCCCCGCTTTCCAAGGTGTTCACCTATTCCGTCTCCAAGGCCGGTATCAATAATCTCACGCAAAATCTAGCCCGCGAGTGGGCCGGAGATGGCATTCGAGTGAATGCCATCTTACCGGGTTTCTTTCCAGCGGAGCAGAATAAAAAAATATTAACGCCTGAACGTAAAGCCGCAATTTTTCGACACACACCCATGGGACGCTTCGGAGAACCCGGCGAGTTGATTGGCACCCTGCTATGGCTGGCTGCGGACAAAGCCTCTTCTTTTGTGACCGGCGCATTGATTCGGGTAGATGGCGGTTTTTCAGCCATGAGCATCTAAAGCGGCTGTACCGCAAACGCTTTTTATCTGTGTGTTAAGCATCACAATTTTGGCATACCTAAAACGTATATCTTCTGAGAAAGGTGTCTAAATAAGGATAGAATAATGGAGGAGATTGCATGATTTTTTCGGATTTTGGATTAATCGGTCTGGCCGTGATGGGCGAGAATCTGGTTTTAAACTTGGAAAGAAATGGTTTCAAGGTCGCAGTTTACAATCGTAGCACCGATAAAGTGGACAGCTTTGTCAAAGGCCGGGCCAAGGGTAAGCAAATCAGGGCGTGTTACACCCTCGAGGAACTGGTAGCCAGCCTAAGTCGTCCTCGTAAAGTCATGCTGCTGGTCAAGGCCGGAAGAGCTGTGGATCAGTTGATCGAGCAATTACTGCCATTGTTGGAACCTGGCGATATTATTATTGACGGCGGCAACAGTCATTTTCCGGATTCCATTCGTCGCACCACCTATGTAGAATCCAAAGGACAACTCTACATCGGTACAGGCGTGTCGGGCGGGGAAGAAGGTGCATTGCTGGGCCCTTCGATCATGCCCGGCGGTTCACCCACTGCCTGGGTGCATGTGAAGGAGATCTTTCAAAAAATTGCCGCCAAAACAGATGAAGGTCAAGCGTGTTGTGACTGGGTCGGTGAAAACGGTGCCGGGCATTTCGTGAAAATGGTGCACAACGGTATCGAATACGGCGACATGCAGATGATTTCGGAAACCTATCATTTGATGAAAGAAGGCCTGGGCATGAGCAATCAGGCTATGCACGAGGTTTTTGCCCAATGGAACCGGGGGAAGCTGGACAGCTATCTGATCGAGATTACAAGGGATATCTTGGCCCATAAAGATGCTAAGGGCCGGTATGTCGTGGATATAGTACTCGACGCAGCCGGACAGAAAGGGACCGGCAAATGGACGGCCATAGCCGCATTGGATGAAGGGCAACCCTTAACCCTGATAGGAGAAGCCGTCTTTGCCCGGGCGCTTTCCGCGTTAAAGTCGGAACGTGTCAAAGCCTCCAAATTGCTCTTGGGTCCCGAAACGCAATTTGAAGGCGACACCGGTCAATTCATAGAGGATTTGGAGCAGGCCCTGTATGCATCCAAAATCGTCAGTTACGCCCAGGGCTTTCAGCTCATGCGGGCTGCGGCTGAAACCTACAACTGGCGTTTGAACTATGGCGGCATCGCCCTCATGTGGCGCGGGGGCTGTATCATTCGCTCCGTTTTTTTGGGGAAAATCAAAGAAGCCTTCGAACACGATCATGAATTGGTGAATTTGATTATAGACCCCTTCTTTAAGACGGAAATTCAAAGGACGCTGCCCGCCTGGCGCCGGGTTGTCAAGACAGCTGTGGAATTGGGCATTCCCATGCCGGTGCTAAGCGCCGCATTGGCCTATTACGACGGCTATCGTTGCGCACGGCTGCCTGCCAACCTGCTCCAATCGCAGCGGGATTATTTTGGCGCCCATACCTACGAGCGAGTGGACAAACCCCGGGGCCATTTTTCCCATACCAATTGGACCGGCCGCGGCGGCACCACCGCTTCAACTACTTACAACGTATGAGCCTCGGCGTGGACACAACCAACTTACATCCTATCTTGTCCGATGAGGCCACCCAGGCCCTGGTGACCGACTATTTGGCGGATCCGATATTCAATAACCGGCGGGTGCTGGTACTGATTCCGGATCATACACGCACGGCACCCTTGCCGATTTTGTTCCGGGCCGTCAGTGATGTGCTGAAAGCGCGTGTAAAATCTCTGAACTTCATGGTCGCATTGGGAACTCACCAGCCCTTGGACGAAACCGCACTGCTGCAATTGGTCGGACTTACCTCGCATGAAAAAAAGACCGCCTATGGCAGCATTGGACTTCTGAATCATGCCTGGGATAATCCCCATCATCTGGTACGAATCGGCGAGTTGAATCCATCACAAGTTGAAATCCTCTCCGAAGGCCTATTACATGAATCCGTGCCATTGCGATTGAATCGTCAGATCCTGGAACATGAGGTCGTATTAATTCTGGGTCCGGTTTTTCCTCATGAGGTGGCGGGCTTTTCGGGTGGGAACAAATATTTTTTTCCCGGTATTGCGAGTGCTGAATTCATCAATGCCAGCCACTGGCTTGGCGCCCTGAAAACCAATTACGCCACCAACGGAATTCAACACACACCGGTGCGTGCCATGATCGACCAGGCGGCGTCCTTCGTTACCGTCGACAAACGCTGCCTGGCTTTTGTATCTTCCCCACAGGGACTTCACGGCATGTTCTACGGTTCTCCGGAATCGGCCTGGGAAGAAGCCGTGCCCATGTCCGCACAAATTCATATGAAATTAAAGGATCACTCCTATATGGAGGTGCTGGGTGTCGCTCATACACACTATGATGATTTATGGACCGCTGGCAAGGTGATGTACAAGCTTGAACCGGTTGTCGCCACCGGCGGGCGCTTGATAATTTACGCGCCTCAGATTGATACAATTTCCTACACCCACGATCGCTGGATCCGGCAGGTCGGGTATCACGTGCGGGATTATTTCCTGGGCCGGATGGACCGTTTCTCATCGGTTCCCCGAGGGGTGCTGGCCCATTCTACCCATGTGCGCGGAACAGGGGTTTTTGAAAATGGTGTGGAAAAACCACACATCCAGGTGGTTCTTGCCTCTGCCGTATCGGAAAAACAATGTCGAGCCGTCAATTTGGGGTATCGTGATCCAAATGCCATCAATCTGGCCACATGGCAGGCGCAAGATCCAGAAAAGCGACTGCTGGTAAATCCTGCCGGAGAAACCCTGTATCGTGTCAACGATAACGTGTCTAATCTAAAATCCTAAAAATAAGAATGGAAAGGATGTTTCCCATGCAAATCGAAATTCGTAAAAACTGTGCTTATGCCTTACTTGTACCGACCAGCATGGGTCTTCGCCTGACGCCTTTGGGCGGTCAGCCCGTGCATTGCAGCGAAACCTTCAATTTAACCGCCACGAGTGCCGAGTCCAATGTGGCCAGTGTCTCATCCTATTTGGGGCTGCCTGTGAAAGTGCTGACGCGCTTTGTAAAGGGGAGTCCTTTTGCACGGTTCATCAAAGACAATTTGGCGAGTCGCCATATGGATTACGAAGGCAAAGAGATCGACCAGGGCGGTCCCTGGGGGCATCGCCACATAATCAATGTTGCCGACAGTGGCTATGGGTCCCGTGGTCCGCGCGTCTATAACGATCGTGCCGGTGAGGTTGGTCGGACCCTGAACGTAGAAGACTTCGATCTCGACCGTATTTTTGGACAGGAAGGTGTACAGATCGTGCATATGAGCGGCTTGATCAGCGCGATATCGCCCGAGACGGGCGCGTTCTGTCTGCAACTGGCCAGAGCTGCCAAGAAATATGGAACCCGGATATCCTTTGATCTTAACCATCGCGCCACGTTTTGGAAAGGCCGAGAACAAGAACTCCACGAACTGTTTGCCGAAATTGCAAGCGTGTCTGATATCCTGGTCGGAAACGAGGAAGATTTCCAGCTTTGTTTGGGTATTGAGGGCCCGGAGGCGGGGGGCAAAGAGATTGCGAAAAAAATTGAAAGCTTTAAAGGGATGATTGAGCGCGCCAAACAGGCTTTCCCAAATACCCACGTTTTTGCCACGACCCTTCGTCAGGTTGTGAGCACGAATTGCCACTTGTGGGGCGCTATCATGGCTGTGGGTGATCAATGGCATGTTGTGGAACCCCGGGAAATCACCGTGCTCGACCGAATTGGCGGCGGGGACGGGTATGTCGGCGGTGTGCTCTACGCGATCCTTAAAGATTGGGAACCGGAAAAATGGATCCAGTTCGGTTGGGCCAGCGGCGCACTGGTCACGACCCTTTATTCCGATTACGCACAGCCTGCAGACGAAGAGCAAATTTGGAGCATCTGGCACGGCAATGCTCGCGTTAAGCGTTGACCGGCTGGGAGTGTTAACCCTACACAATGCCAAGCCAGCCAACCGTTAGGAGCCCTGCAAGGTCAAATGTACATCCTTTTTGACGCTCATTTGCCTTTGCAGGCTCTTGCACGTCACCCCTGTGCCGCTATATACCAACTTTTCGCTGACAGCAATCCGGGGTAAATGAATTGAATTACCCCCATCGTGCTCGATGATATTATCAGTTAATCAATAAGGAGCATTAACAATGATCAAGGTTGCCAATGCGCCGTGTTCCTGGGGCGTCATCGAAAAAACCTTCGAATCTGCACGGTCAGGAAATTATCGGTCCGTGCTGGATGACATGCAAGAAACCGGATTCAGGGGCACGGAACTCGGTGATTGGGGTTTTATGCCTACTGATCCGTTGCTGCTGAAAGATGAACTCGATCAACGGGCGTTGAAGCTTGTGGGGTCATGGGTAACCTCGGTGTTGATCGATCGAAATGGCCATAAAGAGAGTGCCCAAAGGGCCATGCGAACCGCAGGGTTGCTGGCTGCCGTCAGCGGTACAAGCCCCTTGATCATTCTTGGTGACAATCTATTTGCCTATGAAGCCCGCAATCAGGTGGCCGGACAAGTTACAACCCAGGACAGCATGGCAGCCAATCAGTGGGCGGTTTTCATAGATGGTTTGCATTTAATCGCCCGCCAAGTAAAGGAAGAAACCGGTATCAGAACAGTGTTTCACCACCACTGTTCCACCTGGATCGAAGCCCCTTGGGAAATCTCGCGTTTACTGGAGCTGACAGATCCTGCACTGATCGGTTTGTGTTTTGATACCGGACACTACCGATTCGGCGGCGGCGATCCTATCGAGGGATTAAAAAAGAATGCCGACCGTATCTGGCACGTTCATTTCAAGGATTGTAATGCTGAAATAGCTACAGCCGCCCGACATGAGAAATTGGAATACAATGAAGCGGTTGGCAAAGGCTTGTTTTGCGAGTTGGGCAAAGGCGAGATTGACTTTCGCGGGTTTTTTCATGAGCTCCAGACCATTGGTTATGAAGGTTGGGTAGTTGTCGAACAGGATGTGCTACCGAATATGGGATCACCCAAAGAAATGGCCAGGCGCAATCGTGAGTATTTGCGAAGTATCGGGTTGTGATCGTCATCGCGGGAAAATCACAGACGAGGATAACATGACTAAAAAACAATTTGATTTGTTTTCCATCGGCAGGGTCTCGATGGATCTTTTTGCCCAGCAAATAGGTGCTGAATTTGAAGATGTCCAAGGATTTGATGCCAGTGTGGGAGGCAGCCCGGTCAACATAGCCATAGGCGGGAGCCGGTTGGGATTACGATCCGGTGTTTTAACCGCCATCGGCGAAGACCTTGTGGGCGATTTTGTGTTGCGCTACCTGGCACGGGAGGGCGTGAATACCGCATTTGTTCGCCGAAAACCCAACACCCGCACCGGTCTGGCTATCGTGGCAGTCCAGCCGCCGGATCGGTTCCCTTTGGTATTTTACCGTGAAAACCCTGCCGATATCCAGTTAACTGTTCAAGATGCTCAACAGTTACCCTTTGACCAAATACGCGCTTTTATGATTTCGGGAACGGCTCTGAGTCGGGGCAGCTGTCGCGATGCGGTGCTGTATGTTGCCGAGCGTTGCCGCGCAAGCGGTGTTACAACATTTATGGATTTGGATTTACGGCCCGATCAGTGGCAAGAGCCTTGGAATTTCGGTCTGAACATTCGAACCATACTGCACAGTGTGGATGTGATCATCGGCACGGAAGAAGAGTTTTTCGCCCTACTGGACCCAGATCCGGTAAAAATCATGGAAGGTAAACCGGTTGACGGTTCCCAACGCGAAGCACTCTCATCGTTGATGGCAGATTTACTTGGTTCCGGACACGGACGGCGCGCTTTGGTGCTTAAACGCGGCAACCGGGGTGTTAGTGTGTATCGTCCCGAGGGTGATATTATTCACAAAGCTGGATTTAAAGTGGAAGTTCTCAATACGGTGGGAGCCGGGGATGCTTTTGCCAGTGGCCTGATCTATGGCTACCTGCAAGGATGGGATTGGGAACGCAGCTGCGAACTGGGAAATGCCTGTGGTGCTTTGACTGTAAGCCGGCACGGATGTTCCGCGGTTTTTCCGAACCTCCAGGAAGCGATTGACTTCATCGATGGTCAGGGCGATTTTTAACCGTTGTCCGCGGCCTACAATCAGAAAGGAAAATGTCATACATATGATTTCGACGCTGCATGGCCAAACCACACTTTATTCCAATATCAACACCGATATCCGCATCGCAAAAGAAACCGGGTACCAGGCTATTGAACTGCACACGGATAAGCTCCTGCGTTATCTGGATGCCGGATACAGCGCCGAAGATCTGCGTGTCACTTTAAAAACGCACGCGATTCTGCCGGCTTGTATCGATATCCTCGGTGCAGTTGAGCGCTGCACTCCTGCTGAGCGCCAGTGCCTGATGGATGAAGCGCAACGTCTTTGCGACGTAGCCCACGTTATTGGTTGCCCAACGATCCAGCTAAATGCCTTTTGTGGGTTGGCCCAAAGACCCTGGGAAGAAATTTTAAAGCTGACCGCTGCCAATATTGCTGATATTGCAGACATAGGACAAGCATACGGGATTCAATTCCAGTTGGAAGGAGCCGCCTGGACACCCATTCATAGTCTGTCTCAATGTCTCCAATTGATCGAAGCAGTTGATCGAAAGAATGTGGGACTGGTGATCGATTTTTGGCACCTGTGGGCCAGTCGGGGAGCCAGCCCCGAAGAGCTTTCACGTCTGGATAAACATTTAATATATGGCGTTCATCTGGCCGACGGCAAACGTCCACCTGAGGGCGAGCCATGGGTGGATGAAAAGCTTCTGCGGGGCTTTCTTCCCGGAGATGGAGATCTGCCTATGGCCGAATGGGTCGCGGCAGTGAAAGCCACCGGATTTGATGGTGTTGTTTCCGGAGAGATTCTTAATGATCAGCTTTGGGAACGGGATCTCTACGAAATCGCAGCGGACATGAGACATCGCATGGATCAATACTGGACAAATAACCTATAATAAAAACAGGAGGCCTTCTTCATGGAAACCATCAGACTCACAATGGCTCAAGCCCTGTTAAAATTTCTTGATAGCCAGTATATCGCTGTTGATGAAACAGAAAGCAAATTCGTGGAAGGCGTCATCGGCATTTTCGGTCATGGCTGCGTTGTGGGGCTGGGAGAGGCGTTAGAAGAAAAGGATCATCAGCTTAAGTTTTACCAGGGACATAACGAACAGGGTATGGCCCATGTGGCGATTGCCTTTGCCAAGCAACACAAACGCCAGAAAATTATGGCTGTCACCAGCTCCATTGGACCCGGTGCCTTGAACATGGTTACCGCCGCCGGCACGGCGACCGCTAACCGGATTCCGGTACTCTTTTTGCCGGGCGATGTCTTTGCCTGCCGTCAACCGGATCCGGTGCTGCAACAGATTGAACAATCATATGATTACACGATTACCGCCAACGATGCCTTTAAAGCCGTAAGCAAATACTGGGACCGTATCATCCGACCTGAACAACTGATGACTGCCGCCATCAATGCCATGCGGGTACTCACCGACCCCGCCGAAACCGGCGCGGTTTGTCTGTGTCTGCCCCAGGACGTTCAGGCCGAGGTTTTCGATTATCCGCTTAATTTTTTTAAGCGCCGTGTGCACCGTCTAACACGACGACCCTTAGAAGTCGGGGATACGCGCCAGGCAACCGAACTGATCCTGCGCAAGCAAAAGCCCATGCTGATTTGTGGTGGGGGGGTCCGCTACTCTGATGCCGGCGAAACATTGGCCGCGTTTGCTGAAAAATTCAACATTCCTTTCTGTGAAACCCAGGCAGGCAAAGGTGTCATTCCCTGGCATCATCCACTGAACATGGGGGGTGTTGGTGTAACCGGCACCCTTGCCGCCAACGAAATTTCTCACCAAAGTGATCTGGTGATCGCCGTGGGAACCCGTTTGAACGACTTTAACACTGCTTCCAAGTGGAACTTTCACAACCCCCAAGTGGAACTGCTCAATATAAACGTCAGTAACTTTGACGCCTACAAAATGGACGCTTTGCCGCTGTTAGCCGATGCTCGTGAAGCGCTGGAAGCTATCGCTGAAATACTTTCCGGGCAAGGTTACCAATCCAAATGGGGGAAGGAAAGCAAGGTTTTACGGGATCAGTGGACACATGAAGTCGACCGTCTTTACAGCCTGGACAACGGCAGCGGATACGCCCAAACACGCGTGATCGGCCAGTTGAATAATGGGTTGATCGCGGAAGATGCTATTGTGGTCGCGGCTTCGGGAAGTCTACCCAGCGATTTAGAGAGACTGTGGCGGGTGAGCAAACCCAATACCTATCATCTGGAATTCGGCTTTTCTTGCATGGGATATGAAGTCTCAGGGGCTTTGGGAGCCAAGCTAGCAGCACCTGATCGAGAGGTATATTGCCTTGTGGGTGATGGTGGTTACCTGATGCTGCACTCGGAAATTGTCACCGCCATTCAGGAAGGAATTAAAATCAACATCATTTTATTTAACAACCATGGGTTTGACTGCATCGACAATCTTCAAACATCACAGGGTATTCCTCATTTTGGATGCCAATTTCGTTACCGTGATGGAAAAACCGACCGACTCGACGGCGACGTGTTGCCCATTGACTATGCCATGAACGCCAGAAGCTATGGCTGTCAATCCTGGTCGGTAGCTAGCGCCGAAGCGTTTGAAATCGCCTTCAAAGAAGCCAAAAGCAGTCCGGTGAGCACCCTGATTGAGGTACATACGGCGCCCCAAAGCATGACCCACGATTACAGCACCTGGTGGCGCGTTGGCACACCCGAAGTCTCCCAAAAAAGTGCGGTGGTAAGCGCGGCCGAGGAAATGAAAAAAAATACAGCCAAAGCCAGGTTGTTTTAGGACAATCTGACCAAGCCATAGTGGCAGATAATAGAACCCATTCTCAGGAGAATACCATGGAAAGACATATAAAACCGCATGACAATAGGAACCAACCCATTGTTGATATCGATAACCCGCTGGTGCCGAACACGTTTTATAACGATGTTAAACTTAAAAAGGGCCAGACCTTTTCATTCCGTTTGGAGACCTTTGAATCAGTTATCGTATTAGCATCGGGGACCTGCGATGTGACTGTAAAAGGCGTTAAATTTGAGCATGTTGGAAAGCGCATGGGCATCTTTCAAGGAAAGCCGGATTCTGTCTATGTGCCCCTTTCCGCCGAAGCCACCATGACGTGTCTCACTGCTGAGGCAGAAGTGTTTATTGCCGGAGGTACGTATGAGGAACAATTGAGCCCTTTCAGGGTCACGCCAGAAGAGGTTGAGACCGTTCAATACGGCAGTGACGAGACAAAAACCCACCGTAAAATACGCCACATTCTCGGTAAAAACGCTGAAGGCAAAGTTGGCAGACTGCTGGTCAATGAGTTGTTTACCGTAGGCGCCGGGGGATGGTCCGGTTTCCCTCCCCACAAACATGATAAAGATATAGAGGGTGTCGAAACGGCCCATGAAGAAGTCTATCAGTACCGCTTCAACCCTTCCCATGGGTTTGGTGCCCAATTCCTTTACGAAAAAGAGGACGATTATGGGCCGATCTTTCACATTAAGAACGGCAGCACCATCATTGTCGACAAAGGCTATCACCCGGTCGTGGCCGCACCGGGTTATGAAATGTATTATTTCACGATTCTCGTGGGTGAAAACAGTCGGTCGCTGTCTCAATACTTTCATCCCGATCACGAGTACCAGGTCCATACGATTCCAGGTATCAAAGACATGATTGCCAAGTATAAATAAGCAAGCTCATCGCTCAAATAAGGAGAACCAAATGAGCAGTAATCCCGTAATGGCAAATCTTGCAATTAATGGCGGAGAAAAGGCTGTTCCGGACGGAATTCTCACACCATGGCCGATCATTACTGACGAAGACAAAAAAATGGTGATGGCATGTTTGGAGTCCGGAATTTTCACAGGTCCTTTCGGCCCCCAGGTTCGCGGTGCCGAGACGGAATTCGCGGAATATCTCGGTGTGAAACATGCGCTCATGGTAAATAGCGGAACTGCTGCACTTCACATGGCTGTTGCCGTGGCGGGTATCGGACCCGGCGATGAGGTCATCGTTCCGTCATTCACCTTCCTGGCAACCGCACTCGCCGTTCTTCATAACAATGCAGTGCCGGTATTTGTAGATATCGAACCTCGCGCGTTCATGTTGGACCCGTCAAAGATAGAGGGAAGGATTACATCACGCACAAAAGCAATTATCCCGGTGCACCTCCACGGCCAATGTGCTGATATGGATGCGATTAACAAGATCGCGAAGAAGCACAATCTAATCGTTATTGAGGATACGGCCCAGGCACACGGCGCAAAGTATAAAGGAAAACTTGCCGGGACCCTCGGCGATATGTCCATCTTCAGCGTGCAGGCCAGCAAGAACTTGGCATCCGGGGAAGGCGGTTTCTTTGTTACGAATAACGACGAAATGGCGAACTTCGCCAACAGGATGCGACTCTTCGGCCAGGATGCTTCATTCGAAGACGAAAAGCTTATTGACCTCAACTGGCCGATAGACCGATTCCGCGGCTTCGAATCCGTTATCATGGGCTACCAGTATATGACCGGCGAGCTGCCCGCTGCCATGACCCGCTCGCAGTTGAAATCTCTCGATGAAAAAAATGCTAACTCCCGTGCCAATGGTGAATACCTGTCTGACCTCATCAAGGACATTCCCGGACTGGAACCTCCATTCGTTCCCGAATATAACGAAACTGTTTATCACAAATTCAGGATCAGGCTGTATCCCAAGGCCGCAGGCGTAGATGTCCCGTCTGTAGAATTCCGAGACAAAGTACTGAAGGCAATCCAGGTGGAAGGAGTGGAATCCTGCCTCTGGGAAATTCTGCCCCTGCCTCTCCAATATATGTTCAAGAACCATGTTGGATACGGCAGCAAGTGCCCCTGGGCATGCAAACTTCGCGATGAGCCGGCCCCGGAAACAACTCCGGAAGACTACGAGAAAGCGAAATTGCTGCTCGATAATTCGCTGGTCATCGGTTCGCACTCGTTCCCGATGATAGCTCAGAAGCGCGAGGTTATGGACCACTACGCAGCCGCTATCAAGAAAGTATTCGACAACTTGGACGAACTGTTTGAGTGATTAGGAAGGAACGGATTACTCACGTATCAGGATCTAAAGATTGTGCAGAAAAAGAAACTATCAATGCTGATATTTGACTTTGACGGTGTGCTGATGGATTCGGTAGGTGAAATTGCAGTAACCGCTTACAACATGCTGAAGGGTACCATCGTTACCCGGCTGGACCAACTGCCGCAGGCGGCATTGGATTTGTTTCTTCGCAACCGGTTTCATGTCCAACCCATCGGCGATGCGCCGGTCCTGATGGCATGGTGTCTTGAGACCGACGCGTCAGACCCGCAAAGACTGTTGAGTGAAAAAGAATATGATGACATCATCCGATATATCGATGAACCGGTCACCGTCCGGACAACCCGCTTCTTTGATACGAGAGCCCGCTTTAAAGCCAGGGATTTAAAAGCATGGATAGCACTCAATAAGCCGGTGCAACCCCTCTGGGGCCGACTGATTGAAAGGCGAAGCAGTGATCTAGTGATGTTGACCAATAAAAATCGGGAAGCCACCCTGGCCCTTTGCAATCATTTTGGACTGCAGGTCAACAATGCCAACATCTACTCGGGCGATAACGGCACGACTAAAATCGACAACATGCAACAGATCAGGCAACGGTTCAAAGATTGCAACCATGCGTTCATCGATGATTCCGTTAAAAATCTTAGCGAAATAGACGCCTACTTTAACAAGGATAAAAAGGCGATTGCGCTTATTTTTGCCGAATGGGGATACACCGGACCGGACGATGCGCGTCTGGCCAGAGACCTCGGATTTCAAAGCCTCACCATCGAAAAATTTATCTATCAATTGCAAAATAAGTTCTAACGACGATACAGGAAAAGGGTGATTCCATTGATACTATCCGGGCCACAGTTGACTTGGGTGTAAACATGCTTGATACTGCAGAGTTCTACAACTAGGGCCATTCTGAAGAAGTGCATTTCTGTTATGGCTTACATACAAGTTGGGAAATCGATTATCTCCCTATCCTATAAGATTTGGTAGTGTAAGCGATATAGCGGGAATGAATGTTACGAGCATCAAAGCAATTAATATGGCGAGATAAAAGGGCCATATTGTTTTCACCGCGTCCTCCAACCTGACACCACCAACAACACAACCCACAAACAAAACCGATCCTACGGGGGGCGTGCAGAGGCCCAGCCCAAGATTCATCATCAATAGCATGCCGAACTGATATGGATCGACGCCAATGCTGCTGGCAATTGGCAAAAAAATGGGCGTACAGATAAGAATCAGGGCGGCCATATCCATTATCATTCCCAGAAAAAGAAGCATCAAATTGATCATCAACAGAATTACGAACGGTTTGTCTGAAATAGAAGTCAGAAAGTAAGACATTTTTGTGGGCACCTGGTAAAACGTCAACAGATATGCAAATGCCCCCGAACAGGCAATCAAGATCATGACCATCGAGGTTGTTCGGACAGCACTGGTGACCGCCTGCTTGAACTTCTCCCATGTCAGAGCTCGATAGACGATAATTGTTGCGAAGAAGGCATATATTGCTCCGAATGCACCGGATTCCGTAACCGTAAAAACGCCGCTGAGCACACCGCCCACGATGATGACGGCCGTCAGCAAACCGGGGAGGGCCGTGATGAAATGCTTGAATAGAATGATAAAACCAGGAAATTTTTCCGAAGTGTAGCCCCTTTTTACGGCCACAATATAAGAGACTGCGGCCAGGCACAGACACATCACGACCCCGGGGATAAACCCGGCAAGAAACAACTTGGAAATAGAGAGGCTGCCGCCGGCCGCCACGGCATAAATAATCATATTGTGGCTGGGGGGTATGATGATTCCGGCAATCGAGGAGGTTACGGTCACATTAACCGCGTAATCATCATCGTAACCTTTCTCTTTCATGACGGGTATCAGGATGGATCCCAGCGCGGAAACATCTGCTATGGCGGAGCCCGAGATCCCCCCGAACAGCATGGACGAAAAGACGTTGACAACACCCAAGCCCCCGCGCACCGATCCGACGGCCGAGGATGCAAAACGAACCAAGCGTATGGCGATACCCCCATGGAACATCAACTCTCCCGCAAAAATAAAAAAGGGTATCGCCATGAGGGAAAAAATACTGATGCCAGAAATAATCCTTTGAAATGCGATCATTATCGGCAGGCCTTCATAGACAAAAGCGGAGATCGCGGCAACCCCGAGCGCGAATGCCACCGGAAGCCCGATGACAACACAAATTGCAAATACAACGATTAATATGAACAGGCCCATTGATCAGCGGTCTCCTGACTTATTCCAAGTCTTCCTCATGGGTGCGGCATGAAAAAAAGTGAATCAGATGCCCAATGGAGTACAGAAGAATCAAGACTCCGCTAAAAATGATCGGTAATGAACGCCATCCTTCCGAGATCCGGATGAGGGGGATCTCTGCGCTCCATTTGAACACGGTTAGCTTATAGCCGTAGACGGCCATCAACATGCCGAATCCAGACAAAATAGTGTGGATTAAAAAATCAAAAATCCGGCGAACCGGTCTCGGGCTCATTTCCCTGAACACGGATACACCCAGGTGGGTTTTTTTGTGGACACCGATAGATGCGCCTATAAAACTAATATAGACGATCAACAGCAAAGAAACCTGCTCAACCCAGGTAGGGGTTGCATTCAGCACGTAGCGCCCGAAGACCAGCCAACCGAAAATTACGGTCATGACAACCATGGCGATACCGGTAAGAATCGTGTTTATATGGCTGAAGAAATCCAGCAATCTATCAAATGATGATTTATTCTCCAATGATCTTCCCGTTCTGCGTTCTGAATATTGGTTGTCAAATTTGTGTCCTGCTTTACGCTCGAATCGAGATGTAAATATGACAACCCTTATAAGCCGTTAAATGATATTTTGTAAAGGGTCACCGGCATTTCCTGCCGATAGACCTACCGGTGACCGTGATGTTTACACAATCCAACTAGGGCGTATCTTGGATCATCTTGACCAACGGCTTCAGGGCCGGATTGTCAGCCAGAAACTTTGCGTAAACCGGTTTCATAGCGGCCTGGAAAGCGCTTTTATCCGGAATCGTATTGAACGTTACTCCGCCTGCCAGCACTTTTGCCTCACTCGCTTTCGCTCTCTCTTTCCAAAGCTTGCGTTGAAGCAGGGCTGACTCTTGACCGGCTTCCTTTAGAATTTTCTGCTCCTTTGCAGACAACTTCTCCCACACGGCTGCATTGATACACAAAGTCTCAGGGATGATCAGATGCTGAGAAAGGGAATAAAATGGGGCGACCTCGTAATGACCCGTGGACTCATATGAAGGCCAGTTGTTTTCAGCACCGTCCACAACCCCTGTTTTCAGGGACTGGTATACTTCCGAAAACGCCATGGGAGACGGATTGCCACCAAGGGCCGAAATCATGCCGGAGTACAAATCATTGTTCATCACCCTGACTTTCATGCCGATAACATCGGCAGGCTCTTTGATGGGCTTTTTGGAGTTATAAAACGAACGGGATCCGCCATCATACCATGCCAGGGAAACGAGGCCTTTTTTGGCCATACCCTCGTTGATCATGTCGCCCGCTTTTCCTTCAAGAACACGGAAAGCATGATCCGGGTCTTTAAAGATAAAGGGGAGAGAAACCACATTCGCTTCGGGAACAATCGGCCCCATTGGACCCAAACTGAAGTTCGCAATCTCCAGACCGCCCATGCGCACCTGTTCAATGGCGTCCGGCTGGCTGCCCAGCGTCCCCGCATGATACATCTTTATTTTCATTTCGCCACCGGACTTTTGGCTCACCAACTCGGCAAACTTGTCCAGTGCTATCGTATTCGGGTAGCCGGCCACATGAATATTCCAACCCTTCCATTCCTTGGCTTGGACGGATACGGAAAAACCCGCGATCAATGCAATAATCAGAGTTGCGTACGCTAATTTTTTTAGACAATTCATAACACCCTCCTTACATAGCATGTTAAAAAATGCGTTTATGGTTAGGTCACCTTTAAAAATGATGATAATAATAGACAATTCTGCAAGGATTTTAGCAGACTTTCACACCTGAACCTCTCTTTGATATCACCCCCTCCTTTCCCATTGTGGTTATGAAAGGCCTAATCATTCAACCACTTGGCTTTCTGTCTTGAGCACTGTTGCTGCAAATATGCGCAAAACGGTGACTTGCTTCCTTTGTTTATCATTACGCAAAGTACATCCCGCCGTTAATATCAATATTTCCTCCCGTGACAAAGGCTGTTTTACCTGCAAGATTTAAATCCTTCATAGCTTATCCAAAATGGCTAATATTGGTCTTTCAGTTTAACGGACCACCCGAGCACCACCGCCGGCCATTATTTTTTCCACTTCTTTCAATGTTGCCATGGTAGTGTCGCCGGGAGTGGTCATGGCCAGAGCACCGTGGGCGGCGCCGTAATCGACGGCCGTCTGTGGATCGTCTGAAGTCAGCAATCCGTATATCAGTCCTGAAGCAAAGCTGTCTCCACCACCAACGCGATCCAGTATTTCCAGATTTTCCCTCAGTGGCGCTAGATAAAAATTTCCGTTAGTCCAGCAAATGGCGCCCCAGTCGTTGATGTTGGCTGTTTTTACGGTTCTCAAGGTTGTACCGGTAACTTTGAAATTGGGGAATTGCGCGATGGCGACCGCAATCATTTTTTTGAAGTTGGCAACGTCCAGAGAAGACAGGTTCTCATCCAGGCCTTCCACCTCGAACCCCAAACAGGCCGTGAAATCCTCCTCGTTGCCAATCATTACATCTACATATTGCGCCAATCGACGATTGACCTCCTGTGCTTTTTCCTTGCCTCCGATACTCTGCCAGAGAGAGGGGCGGTAATTGAGGTCATATGAGATTATGGTGCCGTGCTTTTTGGCCACCTGCATGGCTTCCTCGATCACATCCGGTGTCGTTTCAGAAAGTGCCGCGAATATCCCGCCGGTGTGCAGCCAGCGAACGCCATGCTGGCCAAATATGTTTTCCCAATCGATATCGCCTTTCTTTAGTTGAGAAATAGCCGTGTTGCCGCGGTCTGAAACGCCAAGGGCACCGCGGATTCCATGACCCCTTTCAGTGAAGTTCAAACCATTTCTCACAGTCCGGCCGATGCCGTCGAAAGGCGCCCATTTGACAAAGGATAGGTCCACACCGCCCTGCAAAACAAAATCTTCAACCAGGCGACCAACAGCGTTATCGGCAAAGGCCGTCACAACTGCTGTGCGCATTCCAAAACAGCGACGCAGGCCGCGTGCCACATTGTATTCACCGCCTCCTTCCCAGACTCGAAAAGATCTCGTCGTATGAATTCTTCGTTCACCGGGATCAAAACGCAGCATAATTTCCCCCAAAGAGACAAGATCATATTGGCAGCTTTCTGCAGATTTGATGTCCAGAATAGCCATCTTTTTTTCCTTTCGGTTTTGTATCAATAAAGAATCCCCTAATTCGGTCGTTGCGCCTTGCTCACCAGCTCGACCGCCTCTGCTGTATTGCTCAGGATCTGATCGAAATGCCCTTCGGAAATCAGATTTGATTTGGCAACCCAGGTGCCGCCGCATGCCAGTGTTTTGGGAAATTGCAAGTATTCAATCAGGTTGGCGGGACTGATTCCGCCGGTGGGCACAAATTTGACCGTCGTATAAGGTCCGCTCATGGCTTTAAGCGTTTTAAGGCCGCCAAAGGCTTCAGCCGGAAAAAACTTTAAAACCTCAATCCCGAATTCCAGGGCCGCCTCGATGTCGGAGGGCGTGCTAATACCGGGCGTAATCGCGATGTGATTTTCAACACAGTAGCCCACCACCTTGGGATTAAACCCGGGGGACACCATAAACTGTGCCCCCACATCCACAGCGGCCTTCACTTGATCGACTTTGAGCACCGTGCCCGCCCCCACGAGAATGTCATCCCGCTGGGCCATGATGCGCATGGCATCAAGCGCCGCCGCGGTTCTGAAGGTAATTTCGGCGCACGGCAGTCCTCCTTCGATCAAGGCATCGGCCAGTGGCATGGCGTCCTGCTCGTTTTGGATGGCAACGACGGGGACCACACCCATTTTTTGAATTTGGTCTAATAATTCACTCATGAGAATTTTCCTTTATTGGTTTTTAGTCGAAAATTTTTAGGTACTGGTCCGGTTTTTCTTCCAGCAAATGGAAGACCTTGTCGAGTTCATTGGTTACAACGACTTGGCTAACGAGCCAGCCAGCCGCCGTCAATGGCTAAGGTGTAGCCATTTATGTAACTGGACGCCTCCGAGGCCAGGAAGACCACAGCACCTTTCAAATCATCGGGTTTTCCCCATCTTCCGGCGGGTATCCGTTCAAGAATCTGCTTGTTTCTTACTGGATCGTCCTGAATCGGCTGCGTGTTGCGGGTGGCCATATAGCCAGGGGCAATGGCGTTCACGTTAATACCATGTTGTGCCCATTCGCAGGCCAGCAACCGTGTGAGCCCCATAACCCCGCTTTTACTGGCCGTATAAGAGGGCACCAGGATACCACCTTGAAAGGAGAGCATGGAGGCGATGTTGACTATTTTCCCACCATACCCCTGTGAGATAAATTGTTTTCCGGCTGCCTGTGAAAGAAAAAACAGGGCCTTGAGATTGACATTCATCACGTCGTCCCAATCTTTTTCCGAAAATTCAACCGAGGGGCTACGCCGGATGATGCCAGCGCAGTTCACCAGGATATCTATTCTGCCAAAGGTCTTCAGCGTTTGATCGATAATATCATTAATTGATGACATGTGGGCTAAATCCGCCTGGATACCATGGAAACGCCGCCCCATGTTTTCGAATTCTTCCTGGTTTTCGGGTGGATCGCTAGGGTGGTAGACACCTGCGATGTCGGCACCTGCCTCGGCAAGCCCAAAGGCCATGCCCTGGCCGAGACCCGTGCTGCTACCGGTAACGATGGCGACCTTTCCTTCTAAACTAAATTGATTTAGCGTCATAATCCGTTACTCCTTTCAGACAACACGGTTATCTGAAATCCAAGTTGAGTGATTTTTTCGTGAAATATTTATTTCAGTTCATTCATGGGTACGGCATCCATATCTGTAAAGGTCTGGTTTTCGCCAACCATACCCCAGATAAATGTGTAGCTGCAGGTACCTGCTCCCGAATGAATGGACCAACTTGGGGACAGCACGGCTTCTTCATTGCGAACAATGATATGCCGTGTTTCCGATGGTTCGCCCATGAAATGAAAAACAATCTGGTCGTCCGGCAATCCAAAATAAAAATATGCCTCTATCCGTCGCTGATGTGTATGCACCGGCATAGTATTCCAGATACTCCCGGTTTCCAGGGTTGTCATGCCCATCACCAGCTGACAGCTTTTCACACCGTCTGCATGAATATACTTGCGAATGGTTCTTTTGTTGCTTTGCGCCATTTCGCCCATTTCAATCGGCTCGGCTTCGCTGAAAGTAACTTTTGAGGTCGGATAGTGGGTATGGGCCGGTGCGCAATTGAGATAAAATCGGGCTGGATTGTTTTTGTCACTGCTGGAAAATTCCAGATTTTCAGCGCCCATGCCGATGTACAAGCCGTCTTTTGGAGACATGTCAAACGATTCTCCGTCGATCGTTACGACACCGGCTGCACCGACATTTATCACACCCAATTCCCTTCTTTCCAGCAGAAAGGACGCACCGATAACCTTTTCATCAACCGTGAGTTTTAGCGGGCTCACTGGGCAAACACCACCGACAATCAGCCGGTCATAATAACTGTATACCAGTTTAGCTTCATCCGGCATGAATAGTTTCTGGATTAAAAATTGTTCACGCAATTCCGAGGTATCCAATAGCACAGCATGCTCCGGGTGAATGGCGTTTCGGATTTCCATATATTTACCTCCTTTTATAGCCCAATTTTCTTGATATTTTTAAGGCCGTTTGCATAACCCAATCCTTGTAGGCAGTTTGAAGTACCAGGGTTTCGATACGAATCGCCGGGACGGATATGCTGATGGCGGCGGTCACATCGCCCTGCTGGTTGTGAACAGGCGCCCCAATACATCGGACACCAATTTCATTCTCTTCATCATCCAGAGCATATCCATTTTTTTTCACACGCTTCAGATGCTCCAGCAGTTTTGCGAGATCGGTAATCGTATTTTTCGTCCTCAAGGGAAGTCCCCTCTTTTGGGACATCTCCTTTACATTTTCTTCCGGCAGTGCCGCCAGGAGAACTTTGCCGACGGCACTGCAATGCGCCGGTATTCTGGATCCGAGCATGGACACCATTCGCAGACCCGTGGGCTGTACACCGGCTTCCACCTTGTCTAAATATAGAACCTCGAATCGATCGAGAATCACTAAGTGGACCGTTTCTTTGGTACGCTCGGCCAGTTCCATCAGGAAAGGGCGAGCCTCAGTCCGAATATCGATTTGACTGAGAAGTCGGTTTCCAAGTTCGACCAGTTTGAATCCAAGAGCGTATTTTTTTGTTTCCGCATCCTGACGGACATAATCAAGGAAGACAAGGGAAGATAACAGGCGGTGGGCAGTCCCCTTGTTTAGACCGGTCTCACCAGAGAGATGGCCAAGACTGAGTCCCTGGGGATACTCACTCAGAACATCGAGAATGATCGAAACCCTTTCTATGGATTGGACGATATTATTCGGCCTTGCAGTTTGAAGTCGTGGGTTTTGCTAACATCGGGTCCCGTCCACTTGTTTCGCATTATGAGATAATATTTCGTAATACGTTATAATTTGTTATTCGGTTGTAATGGCTTTGTCAAGTTTTTTCCAAATTGATGATAAAAATGATGACCGGATCAACAGAAGCTGTGCTTAAATAACCAAGTAGTAGACCATTTATACGTATGAGTGTCGGTTTTTGAAGACACATCTGTATGAAGTCCGTCGTCTTAAAACCCGTTGAACCGAAAAAGCGAGCGCTATACCGCTTGTCATAATAATGTTCCGAAAATATGATGGCGGTATAAGGGTTTGTAGCAGAAAAACGGTCCTCAATCGGAACGTTTTTCTGACAACCCCTATAACCTCGCAGCTTGCTGCGAGGAATCTTCAATCTAAAAACAGGTCTGTCTACCTGAGTTCTATAAGAAATATGTCATCTCGTGGGAATTGATTTCGGCATGGAAATGCCGAGCTTGGAAGACCAATTTTCAAGTGAGGGAAGAATGCCCGATTCGAGTTCAACACCTGTTGCCAAGTACTTGCGTTTCTTTTCCAAGGCTGCTTGTCCAGGCAGGCGAACAGGTTTTTTATGATCCAGCGGTTCGGCATCCAGGCATGCCTTGGCTATCCAGGATGTTTCTTGAATAAATCTTTCCTGCCCGCCCAAGGCAGTTGGATTCACCATCATTAAAAAGACGGTGGCGCCCCATCGTCCGGGCTTATCCTTTCTACCGAATCCGCACATACCCGAGGTGAGCGCCTCCACTAACAGACCCAGGGCAAAACCCTTGTAGCCTAGTTCCTGTCCTCCCAAGGGTAGAATCGATCCCGAGGGTTCCTGAAATATGACTGAGGGATCGTCTGTTGGACAGCCGTCCGCATCCAGTACCCATTTTCCGGGCAAGCGTTTTTTTTGCCGGCTGAGTCTTTGGCTGAGGCCTACGGATGTCGTAGACATGGATGTGTCAAACATCACCAAACTATTTTTAATCGGCCACCCGGCCGCGATCGGATTGGGGGAGTAGACCGGTGTCGGGCTTCCAAATGGTGACACTTTAGCACCCAGAGTGGGGTCGCTTGTGGTAAGGATAATCAAAAAGCCTTGTTCGGCCACACGTTCAAGATAGGCGGCCAGACAGGCGATGTGATGGCTCTGTTTAATGCTGACAGTAACTATCGGATAAGAATTCAATCGTTCAAGGCCGGTATCGATAGCCCGAGTCACCAACCATGGTCCCGGAAGATAGTTGCCATCCCATAATAGGGACATCCCATGATCCTTTAGAACCACAGGCTCCCCTTTCGCTGTCATGGTGCCTGCTTCCAGCTCTTTGAGGTAGGGACCAAGAAGCTGCAACCCATGCGTGGTGTGACCCAGCAGGTCTCCTTCGAGCAAAACCTCCGCGACCGTTGTGGCCATCCCGGTTTGCAGCCCTTTTATAGAAAGGAGATTAAAAGCGAATTCCCGAAGGTTTTCGGCCCGGTATCGCAGGGTCGTCATTTGATGAACTCATCCCGGATGGGGTGGAAGGTATCCACCAGGCGGACGTGTTGGGTCAACAGCCGGACCGAATGGGGTACGTTGGGCGGCACCGTAAAAATGTCTCCCGGTCCAAGCTTTGTTTCTTCGCTATTCAGATAAAAGATGATTTCTCCAGTCGCAACATAGGAAACCTGTTCATGTGGATGTGCATGCGGTGGATCAGGCGCATCGGTCGGCCCGTCGTTAAAATCGATCACTGCCATCATGAGATGATCGGTATGAGCGAGATAACGGGTGCGACCCTCGCCGATTGACTCATAAACAACATTAGATTCTTTAATTGCGCCCATAATGCCTCCAATTTTGCCAGTTTGACAATTATCATTTCCTATACAACACAAAAAATCACTATTTCAATCAGTTAAAGGTACCAAGGAAGATGGCATGTCATTAACGCCGTGGGTGGCAACCTTGGCAAATCGCCTTTTATAGACACCGACATTGCGCAGTTCGAAAAAGTGCTGTACATGAATTTGCTGGCCGGGTTGATCATACCGACCAAAATTATTGCCGTTTAGGTGTATCCATCCCGGTGGATGGGGGGTATTTGGCACATAATATCTGATGGTGTGTTTACCCATCGTCGGAAAGCGTAAATTTAAAATAATCGGCGGCGTTGTTATAGCAGATATCACGGATCATATTCCCTACGAGCGTCAAGTCGTAGGGGATTTCGCCGTTTTCCATGTCCGTTCCCAGCAGGTTGCACAACGTTCTTCGAAAATATTCATGCCGGGGATATGACATAAAACTGCGCGAATCCGTCAACATGCCCACGAAACGGCTAAGTAATCCCATATTTGAGAGCACATTGATCTGGCGCTCCATGCCTTGCTTCTGGTCGTTGAACCACCACCCCGATCCAAACTGGATTTTTCCGGGAATGCACCCGTCCTGAAAGCTGCCGATCATTGAAGCGATTGGTTCATTATCTTTTGGGTTCATATTGTAAATGATGGTCTTCGTGAGCATCTGCCGAGATGCCAGTTTGTCCAGGAAGGCCGCCAGGGGCTTTGCGATTTCAAAGTCGCCGATGGAATCATATCCCGTATCCGGACCCAGCGCTTCGAAGGCCAGGCGATTTGTATTCCTGAGGGCGCCAAAATGATACTGTTGTGTCCATTTTTTTTCTGCGTCCAAAACAGCCAATTCGAACAACATTGCCGATTTGAATTTTAATACGCCCTCGGGCGATATGTGTTTACCACTTCGCACTGTATTAAAAATACTCGAAATTTCGATTTCCTTATAAGGCTCGGTGTAAGGCTGCTCCACCCCGTGATCCGACAATCTACAACCGTTCTCATGAAAAAAATCATGCCGTTTTCGAAGCGCGTCATAAAAGTCGCTGTAATTGCTTATAGCAATATTTGACACCGCCTCGAGCTGATCGACCCATTTATTGAAATGCTCTGGGTTTTCCACGGCCATAGCCTGATCGGGTCTGAATGCCGGAAGAACCTTGATTTCAAAGGAATCGTCCCTTGCAATTTTCAGGTGGTGCGTCAGGGTGTCAATGGGGTCGTCGGTGGTGCAGACAACCCTGACATTCATATTCTTCAGAATGCTGCGAGTGCTGAATTCATGGGTTTGCAGTTTTTCGGAACAATATTCGTAAATCTCTTTGGCCGTTTCCGGGCCAAGCAGTTTGTCGTTGATACCGAAGTAGCGTTTAAGTTCGAGATGCGTCCAGTGGTAGAGGGGGTTCCTCAAGGTTTTCGGAACGGTTTTCGCCCAGGCTTCGAATTTTTCAAAGTCTGAAGCATTCCCGGTGATGAGTCGTTCTTCAATACCGTTTGTCCGCATGGCCCGCCATTTGTAATGGTCACCGAACAGCCATATGCGTGTTAAATTTTCAAAGCAAACATTGTCCGATATTTCAGCTACCGGCAAGTGACAATGATAGTCGAAAATCGGCATTTCTTTGGCGTACTCGTGAAACAAAACTTTGGCGGCTTTCGTGTAGAGGAGAAAATCTTCGTTCAAAAACGATGGCATGTTCATGGCCTCCCTATTGTCATTGCCCTTTCAGCGCGTCGATCCATCAGATACTCGATGACCGGCCTTCCGGCTACATCCAACAGCGCTTTGGAAATTTTTGTCGGCGGGTACCGCCGGGCTGCAACACCCACACACAAGAAGACGGCAATCATAGAAACCGCACACCATCTTCTGATTTTGCCAAATAAACTGCTGCCTGATTGGCTGCTTCGGGGTGACGTTTCTGATAATTAATTCCAATGTTACGGGTCGCCTCTTCGGCCTCGGATGCCTTCACCAAACCGACCACACACCCACCAAAACCACCTCCGCTAAATCGTGATCCGATGACACCCTCGGTCTGGCTGACGATCTGCTGCAAGTCATGGATCGCCTGGCTGCCACACTCGTATTGTTCGATGGAGCTTCTGCATGACTCAAACATCAGCCGGCCGAATGCTTCGATCCGCCCCTGACGCCAGGCCTCCAATCCATCACGAACCCGCGCCGCTTCAGAGAAGAAATGAGTGGCGCGACGGCAAAGGTGAGGTGGAAGCTTTTCCCGATAACGTTGAAAAACACCCTCACTGATATCGCCAAGCTTGTCCACGGGCAGCCCCTTATCCAATTCGGAGAGCAAACGGGCCGCTTCTTGGCATTCATTGACACGGGAATTGTATCCCGTGGTGGTCAGTTCTCGTGAAAAACCTGAATATGCGATCAGGATACGGTAGCTGTCGTCGCTATCTGTTGTTTTATACAAGTCAACGTGTCTACCCTGCGTGTCGATATGTAATAGGTGGTCTTTGCGGCCAAAAACGATACTGGTCTGATCCAGAATACCATTGTTCAATCCGATATGGATGTTTTCTGCGCATTGGACAAGACTGACAAAGTTCCAGGAGGTGGGCTGAAGCTCATTCGCCTCGCCAAGAACCAAAAGGCCAGAATTGTGTAGGCATTGATGGTCATGCCAAGAACGGGTCCCCCTTGATGATCGATGTGGGCACCGAGTGGACAGATTCGGTAGGGAGATGCAACCACACGGATTTTTTCGTGAGCAATGCCCGTTTCCGCCGCGAATTTTGTCACTAGATTTTCTGCTTCAGTCGTAAGGCGTTCAAATTCCATAACCATATCTCATCAATAGGTGATAATCATAGGTATTGTCAATTGAAACGTAAAAAATTGAAGCCCGAACCGGTCTTGCTCCACCCGGTTTTCTGAACCCAATATCATCTTGACTGGGAGATCTAAATGCTGTATTTGATGAGTAGCTATAAGAGTAGGCTGGGATTTTCGAGCGACTCTGGAGCAGCATAATATGGTGTAATGTATCACCGCCTACCACACGACTTCGTTAACGTCCATCTTTTATCGAATAATTATCTCATATCTTTATAGTAAAATGAAAAGAATTCTTGTCTTCATTATGGGTCTTTTCCTTGCAGCTTTTCCGATTTTTTGGGGGGGATGTGTCACGGACAAGGAAAGGCTAAATATCGAAAAAAGTCTGCCCCAAGACAAGCTCGCCTATTATAATGATTCCTTTGATACCATGAGAGACGACCTGTGGGATAAAGTCGGCTATGTGTGGACCGATACCCAGCTGGCCAACATCAAAATAGCGGACATGACCATCGAGGACGGCAGACTGCGCATCGATACCCAAACCGGCGGGTTCAGCAAAGGGGGCCTGGTTTCCAGGTTTTCCTTCAGGGGGGATTTCGATGTACAGACCGATTTCCAATTTGATTTTATTGCGGGTGAAGGTAAATTTAACATGGACCAGTTTTTAAGTCTTGTGGCTATAGAGAATACAAAATCCGGCAAACCAAATCGTTATTCCATTATCGGATTGGGGAAAAAGGGTAAGAGCAAGCAAAAATTAATTTTCTCCGGTTATCACAAAGGGGGCAAATACCATGCCGGCTACTGGCATCCCATCGCCGATTTCACCGGCTCGTTACGATTTGTGCGCACCGGTAATAAAGTGAGCACCTTTTACCGGAAACAGGGGCAAAACCGCTGGAAAAAAATGTGTACGCTGCCGTCCGACCAAAATGACACCTCAATAGGATTTGTGCTGTACAATTTCATCATGAAACGCAATTCCATCACGGCAACCCGTTCGATTCGCGCCTGGATCGATAATTTTACCATCAACGCGGCCCAGGAGATTATCGAAAGCGAGATTTAGCCTGTTTCTATTTTAGGGACTTACCTCAAAGTCTTTGGCCCATTAAACAGTTAACGCATTTTAGCTCTATGCTTTTTTCTTGTAAACATTTTTACATCCAGCCGAAGGGAGGCAGCGGTTGAAGCCTAAAAAGCATTACATTGTTTTTGCCGCGCTAATTCTATTTTCCTTACTGGTGTTTCCCGGTTCATCAATATTATACGCTTCCAGCGATTGTGATAAAGCCCTGTCCATTTTTTGGAAAGGCCGGTATTCAGCAAACGAAACAGTGGCCTATCGGAATTATGAAATCGCAATCCAGCTTTGTCCGGGTTTCATCCGACCCTATGAGCTGATGGGAAACATCCACCGCAAAGCAGGCCGGGCCGAAGAGGCCGTCGAATTTTTTACCAAGGCCGCCGAGCTGGGCACCACCAATTACAAGCTGTATTACCTTTTAGCCCGTTTACTGTTTGACAAAGGCAGTATCGATGAAGCCAGCCGGAACATCAAACGTTCACTGGGTATTAGAGGGGATTATCCCAGGGCCCAAGCGTTAAACCGGGAAATCGAAAAAGCGATCGATAAGGACGGGCCCCGGATTATCCTGTATGAACCTGTAACCCGGCGCGGGATGAAGATGGTTGAATCCCATGAAAACCTAACCGTGCGGGGGGTTGCTACCGACAAAAGCGGCGTTGCCTGGGTCAAGATCAACCAGCAGGAAACATCGCTCGACAACTACGGCAACTTCCTCAAAGACATATCCATCCAGCTGGGCACCAACACCATCGTGGTGGAAGCCGCCGATCGTTTAGGCAACCACGCGCATATTTCCATGGAGATCGAGGGCGAAAAATATGCCTTGCCGCCCCTGACACGGGTCGAGTCTGCCACCCAGCTGCAATCGCTATATGAAAAATCGTTTGCCGTCGTCATTGGAATAAACAAGTACAAAAATTGGCCTTCGTTGGAGTTTGCGGTAAATGATGCCAAGTCGGTTTCAGAAGAACTGAAGAAGACCGGATTTGATAGCATCACCGTTATTCTGGACAGTGAGGCAACGCAGCGACGGATCCTCACAGAGCTCTTTCATGAACTCCCCAAGAAAATGGGACGCAATGATCGTCTCTTTTTTTACTTTGCAGGCCACGGCCAGACCGAGGATTTACCCGATGGCGGGAAAAGGGGGTATATCATCCCTGTTGACTGTGATATGAGCAATTATAAGGCTGCAGCCGTTTCCATGGATCAAATAAGGTCACTTTCAAGCCGCATCCCTGCAAAACACATTTTCTATGCCATGGACTCCTGTTATTCCGGACTGGGTCTTAATCGCTCTGGAGGGATTTCACCAAAAACAAGTGACTATTTGCGGAAAATAGCCTCCATGCGTGCAGTCCAGATCATCACAGCCGGGGGCAAGGGCGAACAGGTGCAGGAGAAAGAAGGGCACGGGCTTTTTACAACCCATTTTCTTGAAGCCCTCAATGGAAAGGGAGACTTGAATAAGGACAACGTCGTCACCGGAACTGAACTTGGGGCCTACCTTAGGCCAACGGTTTCTAATGCCTCCGGGCAGGCCCAGACCCCATTATATGGCAGGCTTGAAGGGGAAGGAGAATATCTATTTTTTGTCTGGCAAAAATGAACAGCCAGCTGCTCGGGAGGAAATGAAATGAAAGGCTTTGTGTCAACTTATTGGGCCATGGTCGCCGCTCTCCTGCTATGTTTCCTTTTGGCAGGCCATCTGGAAGCCAGAGGAGAACAAAAGAAGGAAAATGAGGTATGCTTCCGGTGGGCCTTTGGGGCCATGGTGGGTCAAAAAGGGGATCGAAGGCTTGTCGCTATCACGCGTGATACGGTTCTCAAGACGGGGGATCGTCTAAAGTTGTCACTACAGCTTGAATCCAGGTGCTTTATATATCTTTTTTACAGAACCGCAGAAGATGATATATACCTTCTATTCCCTAACACGCTGCAACAGTTTGAGACAGACTATAAAGTAGGTAAGAAATATTATATCCCCGAGGGGACAAAATGGTTTGAACTGGATGAAAACATAGGGCTGGAACGGTTCTATATGCTCGCTTCTGCCGAAAAGTTGATGAAGCTTGAAATGCTTTACAATAAATACCATTCAGCTGACGGCAGCAACAAACAGGCACTTGCCAAGAAGCTTATCTCCGAAATCCATAGAACAATGAAGCAGCATTATACATTTACAGCCGTTGCTGAACGACCCATTGCAATCGGGGGAAATATCAGGGGCATGGTTAAAAATGAGAAAGAAGCTTTCCCCGATATAGATCCCATTGCTTCCGAGGTCTCTACATCAAATTTTTACAGCAAGACATTTACTATTGAGCACAAATAAAAAACACCATTTCACGATTACGCTCCTTCTGATTTTGGGCTCTTTTCTTGCGGCCAGATTATGTTTCTGGCTTTTCCCGAATCTATTTGAGATGTGGGATGCAAAAGCCATCGATCGGCTTTTTCTCATTAGATCTTCCGTATCCTGTTTCCAGCCCTCATACGACAGCACCATCGTCCACATTGATATTACCGACACAAGCCTTATACGGCTCAAAACCTTTTACCTCGATCGTTCCCACTATGCCCGGGTGATAAAAAATCTGGCCGAGATGAATGTATCAGCCCAAATGTATGACTTCATCTTTGCTGCTCCCACGGATCAGGTTGAAGACCGTTTACTTATAAAGGCCACTAAAGATGCCGCGAATGTATATTTCGGTATGGCATTTAACCTGGAGGAAAAGGACGTTTCTAAAGATCGACAGATAAAGGGAGGGACACAAGAGGTTCCATACCTTGAAAGGACAGCATGGAACGTGCTTGTCGATGGGGGGGACCCCAATGGATTTTATCAGGGGGCAGATCCCCTCGTTACTTTTCCTGAACTGGCATCGGTATCTCGGGGGCTGGGCTTTCTGAATCTTAAAACAGATTCCGACGGGATCAATCGTAGAATACCGCTTTTGGTTATGTATAAAGATGCGTTTTACCCCAGCTTTGCCTTCAGGGGTATCTGTAATTATCTGAATGTATCACCGGAAAAACTCATCGTCAAACCCGGAAAGTCGATCACCCTTGAAGATGCTAAAAAACCCGGCAGATCCTCAGGGCAGAATATTGTAATCCCGATAGATCGGCATGGCAATATGTGGGTCAATTTCATAGGCCCATGGGAACGTATGAAACACTATAATTTTGCTGATATTTTTTACGCATCTGACGATAAGATTGAAATGGAGATGTGGGGCGATGAGCTGGCAGGAAAAATCGCATTGGTATCAGAAGTGACAACAGGCGCGGCGGACCTGGGCCCTGTACCGACTGATTCCCACTTTATTTCCAGCGGCATACACGCCAGCGCACTGCACACCATTCTACAGGGTTCTTTTTTAACTGACCTGTCCCGGACGCAAAGGCTCATAATTGAAGGCCTCTTGCTGATGATTCTTTTTGTTTTATCCCTCAGATTCTCCTCTCTCAATTTTACACTCGGGACCCTATGTGTCGCCACAATCTATATCGGCGTTACAGGTGTATGCTTTCTTTATTTCAACCTCATTTTACCGATTGTCTTACCGCTCCTGATAATTACCTTCATCTCAGTCGTTATCGTCATTTTTCGCTTTATCAAAGAGGAACGGGAACGTCATTTTATCCATTCCACCTTCGGGCGATATCTGAGCAGGGAGGTTGTTAATGAATTGCTCAATTCACCACAAGGTCTCGAGATGAGCGGCGAAAGCCGCCAGGTAACCTTCCTTGTATCTGATCTGCGGGGGTTTACTTCAATCTCAGAAAGACTTTCTCCCCATAACGTCATCCAGATCCTCAATCACTACTTTGAACGAATGGTGGAAATCATTGCCCGTTACCGGGGAACTGTGGACGAAATCCAGGGGGACGGACTCCTTGTATTTTTTGGTGCACCATTGAGCGCGAGTGACGATCCTGAACGGGCGGTTGCCTGCGCTATTGAGATGCAGTCTGCAATGCCCGAAATAAACAGGTTTCAGCGGCAGAAGAATCTCCCTCAGCTCTCAATGGGTATCGGCATCAACACTGGAGAGGTTGTTGTCGGCAATATCGGTTCTAAAAAACGGACCAAGTATGGCGCAGTGGGAACTCCCATCAACACAACATATCGTATAGAGTCCCACACAGTTGGCGGGCAGGTTCTCATCAGCCCCAGGACATATGAAAAAATAATTTCCAAAATCAATGTGAGGGAGACCTTTCAGGTCCAATTCAAAGGGATAGACCACCCGGTAACCCTGTATGATGTCATTGGGATTGAGGGGAAATACGCTGTCTTTCTGCCAGAAGTACAAGCAGAAGCGCTGACGCATCTCAGGACACCCCTGATGGTTTCATGCTTCCCCCTTGAGGGAAAGGAAGTGTCAGAAAAATCAATTCAAGGCCAGATCACAGACCTTTCCGTTTCCGAAGCTGATGTTTTGTTGCAGGAAGAGATTGAAGTTCGTTCCAACCTCAAACTTCTAATTCACACCGATACAGCTCAAAACCTATCCGAAGTATACGCAAAGGTAGTGATGGTTGACACCTCTGCAGACCAACCTCACCAAAGCAAGGTCCATCTCAAATTCACTTCCCTCCCCCAGGACACAAGGACTTATATTGAAGAGACGCTTGGAACCATAGCGCACGGAACCTGAGCCTTTATCGCTACTTTTTTTCTCCAGGATCTATGTGTGAAATTTCCGGGAAAGATCTGCCCCCCTCCCCAACGACAACAAAAGGCGCCCAGAAAAAAGGATGTGCATAGCTTGCGGCAATCTTCCCCGTTGCGTGATCCTTCATACCGGGATCTTCTATCAGCTTGATAATTGATCGTTGAAGCGCCCACGCTCTTGAAAGGGATGGGTCTTCCTGTTGATATCGGAAAAGTTCCGTGGTCAGTTTGTTGGCCGAGGATGTTTCCACCGGCCACAGGGTGACCAGAAGCGCCCTGGCGCCGGAATAGAAAAAGGCCCGGCCAAGCCCACTGATCGCTTCGTTGCCATGGCCGTCCCCAACGCCGGTGTTGCAGGCACTGAGCACCACCAGGTCGGCATCCAGATCTAAGAGATAAAATTTCTCCCAGGGTCAAAAGACCGTCTTCATCCAGTTCAGTTACCTCGGGTGCTGAAAAAGCTAACGCAGGCTGAGTCAAGCCATCCAGGTCTCCAGATAAAAGTGCGTGCGTTGCAAAAACCAGGATCTTCTTCCGTGAAAGATCCTGTGATTTGACGTTGGTTTCCGTGGCCGCTTTACCCAGAAACACGTCCTTCACAGGATCGGCCTTAAGGCTTTTGGCTATCTGCCGAATCTCATCGGCGGTATCCGGTAAACGGCAGAGCTGTCCGATGCGAACCGAGGACAAGCTGGTTTGGTCCAGTTCCTCGCCGGTCTCAATGATTCTGGCACCCCTGATGGCAATATCGTCCAGAGGTGACCCATGCTGTGACAAAAGAGACTGGGTGACCGGTGTTTCATGCAACTGGGCCAGGCTGAATATGGGATCACCAAAGCCGGCAAACGATTCACGCGCCGGGTTGGGTGGGGGCAATGCTCGCAGGGTTAGCAGTGAGGCAGTTGATGGTAAGCGGGTAATGGCAACCTTGCGAATCAACCAGGGTATGGATTGGTATTCTTCAAACAGCAACGTTCGGTCGGGAACGTGTTTTACCCTCTTTGTGGGAAGCACAGACAGAGGAATCTGGTCCAGGGGGCCGTTGACAACCACCAGCAGACTGCGGGCATCCCCCCATCCTGATGCCACCGGTTTCAACAGGCGTTCGTAGATATCGTAAGCGGTTTCCAGGTCAAATCGAGGAATGTTGCTCAGCATCCGAACATTGGGCTGCAAGGCCCGACGCAATCGGATTACTTTTTTTCGAACAGCGTCTTCTCCCAGATCGACAACTGCGAAGGCAGGGGGTTTCCCGTGGGAAATGGCCCAGATACAGGTCTTTTTTTCCAGCGTCCAGATGAGGATAAAGGCCTCCCCCGGTAACAGCTGCTCCTGTACTTGTTCTATTCCCGGTGGTTTGGGGCGAATGTAATCGGTGTATCTGGGGAAATCATTCTCAATGCGTGCCAGAATGGCGGTACGCGCTTTGGCCAGAGACTGGATGTCACGTCTGAGATTTACCAGGGCGCCACTTTGTGCCTCACTCGACGCAGCCGCGGCATTGTGAAAAACGGCCTCAAGGCTTTTCAGTTTTTTACCGGCATCCTGTTCCTGGCGAACCAGATCGGCAAGCTCCGGATTGGTAAGGGAGGCGGCCCTGGCACTGCTCTCACTCAGGGCGCTGCCAACCCGACTGTAGCGTGCATCGGTGAGTTTGAATATTTCGTTGACCACGTCGATGCCATATGCCATTTCTTTCTGCTGTGAGTAGATCTCAAGCAGCATATCGATATAAAATTGTAGCAGGATGTTAGCACGGCGGCGTTTTTGAAAGTTACTGTCCGGGGCTTTGATAATGCCGACCAGATCGGGAATTGCGTTTGAAAACCGTTCATGGGCCATGCGAAAATTCCGTCCGGCATGTAAAACCATGGCCTCGAGTGCCAGGGTTTCAGCTTCGCCATAGGGCGTTTTCAGACGAAAGCGTTGATTAAAGCCCCTGGCTTCACGGATTAACTTTTCGGCTTCCGGTATGCGCCGATTTTTGATCAGACATAATATCAAGTCTGAATTTCGGCCCGTGCAGCGCCGGTATAAATATGGATTGTCCTGCATACCGGCAAGGGCACTGTCGTAAGTCTTCATCGCCGCCGAAAAATCATACGCAGCGTTTGATACCTCGGATCTAAAAAGTTGGGCTCTGATCATTATTTCTTCATCCAGGGATAGTCCCAGCTGTTCCAGAATTTCGATCTGGGTGCTTGAAAGAATATCGGCATTGGTCAGATCACCCTTTGCCAATATAACCTCCCCAAGGGTCTGCAGAGCGGCAGCGGTTATGGCGGCATATTTACCGTATATATTCATGGCCTCACCGGCGGCCATACGGGCTTCCTTTTCCGCCTCAACCAATCGTCCTTGTTGCATGAGATTGGTGGCCAGAGCCAGTCGAGCATACACCGCGCCCAAAGGCATCTGCTTACGGTGGTTGTACTGATAGTTGAGTACCTGGGCACGTAGACTATAAGCTTGTGTGTACTGGCCCTGGGCTTCGAGTAGTTCGGCCTCAGCGGTGAGGATCTCGTTCCCGGTACCCTGGTCCCGGAGTTCGGGCCCATAGGCCGCCAGGCTGTAGCGGGCCCAATCCGGAATCGTCTTATAGTAGCTGTAGGCCATTTTTATGGACTCGCTGGCACTCCAGAAGTTACCCATGCGATGCTGCACCCGACTCTGAAAACCCAGGTAAGGCCCTTTCAGCCAGGAAGAACCTCCACGGGCTCTTGAGAGCATTTTCATGGATGTCCTGCTAAGGTCAATGGCTTCATCGTAACGCCCGGCGCGCATCTCCAGTTCGGCAAGTTGACGGTACAGGTTCGAATCCATAAGCCCGGTCTGCTTGCACAGAAGAATGGCCTTGTGCAGATCGTCAGCGGCATCGTTAAAACGATTTAGTTCATAGCGTGTGTATCCTCTGGATTTAAAAAAAAGAAGCAGGTCCTGCTGGCTCTTACCAGCCTGGATTGGGGTATCAGCCTTGCTCAATAGATCTGCCATATGATCCTGACCGACGTGTTGCTTTGTGTCCAACAGGGACAGCATGTCATCCATATTCCGAGGTGGTGGCTCCATGGGGACGTTTTGCATGCTTAACACCACGTTACGCGCTTCCTCATAACTCATTTTGGGTTGTTCGGTGGTTGCGCAGGAAATGATCAGCATGAATGCAGTCAGGGTCAAACAGAGGCTTGATATTTTCATGATTCGGTACCTCCAAATAAAAAAATCAGGCAAATTTAATCTTGAACAGCCAGGCCAACCAATAAAGCCGGAAATGTATTCGAGGACAGGCGATAGATAGTAATTTTGAGGCTCTGAACAGTTTGAACGTGAAATGTATAGTAACTTAAGCTTAAACTAAATTTCAAGTCAATTCTGATTTTATATCCATAGGGATTGCTTTACAATATCTTGAATAATTTGCTGAAATTTATGGCGCCTAAAGAATACATTATCATATTTCATGAATTCATGAAATATTCGGGTTAATTTTCTTCGCGTTTCATCTTTTTCCTGTCACGTAGGCTGGCGACAAGCTTTTTGAACTTCATTCTTATGAAAAGAATCAAGGCAACCAACAGGATGAAAAAAACAATATTAAAATACGGAACATGGGTATAATCTCGATCAACCTGCTTTAAATCCAACACATTCGGGAACATCGAAAAAACCGTAAACCGCCAGCCATAGTATTTGACAAGCACCCACGGTTTGCTTTGATGCGTAGCAAAAGCCTGTGCTTTGGCTGCGAGATCAGCACTGTCAAATTTAAAGTAAGGCGGCCATCCCCATCCGGTGTCGTAGTTTCTGAACACCATGGGTTTTTCCTTGCGGGACACCGAGTTGATATATCTGACATCTTCGGTGTGGGGCTCGATCGTTGTCTGCTTATCTGTTTTGTTTTGTTCGTCGTTGATTTCTTTGATCTTGTCCGTGCGTTTGATATCGGTGCCGGAAATCTGAACCACGGCCGTACGCGGCAGATTGTAATGAAAAAACAAAGCAATAACGACACTCAAAACAATTCCAATTCCAATCTTGATTTTTTTTATGGTTTTCATGGTATTCTTTTCTCCGGCTACGCAAAAAAATACAGGGTCTTGGTATAACCAACACCCTGTATTTTCTGTTTTTATGTCTGCGGCAGCTGTTGCAAAAGCTGAATGCCGCACACCCATTTTCATTGACGCACACGTGTTAGAATTTGTATACACCCATGACTGCAGTAAAAAGCTGGCCTTCACTCCCCTCGTCCACCACGGGGCTGTCATCGCTCGCATCGCCAAGCAATTGGGTATAACTCACGACCCCCCTGGCACTCCAGTTCTGGGTTATGACCCAGTTTGCACCCAGATTGACACCGACATCTTTGATGCCTGCATCCGCATTGTAGCGGTCCAGACCACTGCGCCGTCTATCCTTGGCACTGACGCCAAAATAGGTCTGCATGTAATCATCGTCGGCATAGGTGGCGGAAGCCCCGATTGAAAGGACCCAGCGTTCATTCAAAACCCAGTTGTAACCACCTTTCAGCTTTGAATACCACCCATCATGTCCATCGCCCATATCGGACAAAAGTTCCAGAGAAGCAAACCATTTTTGGTATGCAAGACCCCCAAAAACACCCAGCTCACTGGTACCGTCCACACTTTTCATATCGTCTACGGCATTGTTTTCCACATCCTTGCGCTCTCCACGATAATTGTACACCGGACCCAACTGCCACATGCTATTGGGAAGCAGGTTAGCCCTGAGATTCAAGCCAACTAATTTCACAAACATCCCGTTTTCGAATTTGACATCGGCCACGGGGACCGGGACTGCTTTGTAGTCTTCCGACCCTTCATAATCAGGGGCGAACCCGACACCGCCACCGACCGATACATCTGCAGCCTTTACTGCAGGCGCTAATAAGCATATGGCCGCCACCAGCACCAAAAGTTGTTTTCCTAATTTCATCTGTACTCCCCCTTTTTGTCATTATTTTATTGCTTGAATTTTTTCTATTATACGAATAATTAAATGTTTGTCAATACAGCTGCCCTTTGATCAGCATTCCGGTGACAAACACCTCCGTAAACCCGGCACGGAGCACCGGAGTCGCAGTTTTTGCGGGCGGATGGTCAATTGAACAGTTGTGGCTGTTCTGGGTGGCGCCCATTGTCGGTGCTGTACTCGACGCAACAATCTATCGCTACATTGGCAGATCCGACGCCTGCCTGGTCACGGAACCATTCCAGGCGCCCTGACAAAGGTGCACTGGGAGGATTGGGTGGCGGCAAGCCGAATCGGCGCACGCCACGTGCGTGAGCGGATCGGTTCTGACCGGCCGTTTGTGATCACCGGTTACTCCAATGGCAGCGAGCTGGTGGTGTTCGACGTGAGCCGCTTCGACCCGTTAACGCCCTTTATTCCGGCTGCAAACGACAAACCGCTCCAACACCTCGAGACCCGATCCGATCTACCTTATCGGCTTTGCAATGACCGACGTTCTGTAAGACAGAAGATATCGATGGCGTCCACCACCATAATCTGTCCGTTATGGATCAACTTCTTGCCGAGAATAAAACAATTTCAAATGCCTGGACACATCCATTTGACTTTATTGTATTTCTTTGGCATTATTGGATTTTGTCCTAAACATTGTCCACTCTTATGTAGGAGAACATTTCCATGAAATGGGTACTCTATGCCATTAGCATGATATGGATCGTTTTTGGTTCTTTCGCAATTCTCTATACGACCCAACATAGGGATATGCTGAGAAACATCCTCAATTCAGCCAATTTGAAGATCATTGCCGTCTTCCCCTTTGCAGCCGGTATCTTGCTATTGTTAAGCTCATCGGCAAGCCATTACCCCTGGTTTATTAGACTTCTCGGGATGTTAGCTATCGTCAAAGGGGCTTTTATTTTCTCGAATCCGAATGAGATAGCCAGTAAACTCAACGATTGGTATTTGAACGCAGTCTCAGATCAAACCTACAGGTTTTTTGGCATCATTGCGATTCTCCTGGGGAGCGCACTTTTTTCATGGGTTCTATAGAAACAAGGGTACAAACACATGACACTCACCAAAAATGACATTGTGGAAAAGGTCCATGCGGTCGGTTTCAACAAGAAAGTGGCCATAGATACTGTTGAATCCCTCTTGGAAATTCTCAAACAAACGCTGGAGGCAGAGGAAGATGTCCTCATTTCAGGGTTTGGGAAGTTCTGCGTCAAGGAAAAAAGACCCAGACGAGGTAGAAATCCGGCTACGGGATCGGACATGACCCTCTGGGGAAGGAGGGTCGTGACCTTCAAGTGTTCTGGCAAGTTAAGAAACAGGATCAATGGATCGAACTAAGACTTCAAAAAGACACCAATTTTATCATTGCCGCGGACCTCTCCCTTCAATTCCCCTACATATGATTTCATGTTTGAAAAGTAATGCGGGTCCATGCGTCTTTTAAACAGGTTGCTGGAAAACATGGACAGCAAGCCCTCCAGTTGGGAAATGCCGCCCTGTGTGGCAGAATCGTACCGGGCCCAGTTTTTCAGATGTTCTTCCGACCGGAAGAAAAGCATGGTACTTCAGGCGTAAGCAACATCCGACATCCATTTGGATACGGGAAGGGCAACATAACCGATCAATCCTTTTGGATCGGCTTTTTCGATAATACCGTCACACATCTCAATGCTGATCGGTTCACCACAATCAAGACAGGGTGAATCGATACGAACCTTTTTTCCTGGAAACAGCCAGCTGACCGCCAGCGACTCGAAAGCTCACTGTGCGAACCATTTCTGCTCACCTTCAACGGTAACGCGAAACTGGGTGGGTTGGTTGTTAAAAGGAGCAAAGGAAGCGATAAAATCCGTCTTTGGAAAAAGCCAGCCGTAAATTCCGGACTTAAACAGCGTATGCATGGTTCTTCGCCCATCTTCCGGTGAAACGCCCAGTTCGGCCGCAATTTCTGTGTAATGCGGCGCCTGACCCGTATTTACCATTTGTTTCAGAATAAAATGAAACGATTTGTCCAACACGTCTGTGTTACTCATTTTTCCTCCTGTATCTTATGATGGAAACAAGCAGATAAACTATGCCATGTCATGTCAAGAATGTACGACAAAGCAATCGTGTGAGAAAACATCAAAAATTGAATCCTCGAATCGTTTATTTAGATCAACTCTTTTGGAAAGGATCCTGTTTTACTATTTTGCCTAAAAATCATGAACACTGTCCAGCGCTTCATCACTGATAAGAAACACTTTATTGTGGGGCGGCAGCGGTTCCTCGTAGAAAAACCGGGCCAATCGATCGTCTTCTCTGGACAAACCGGCTTTGGCATTGAATTCCCGCTCGGCCTTCAATGCCTGGACACCCATACCCACGGCTTCATCCGTTCCGAGCTGGGTACCACACTTGATATTAATCATTTTGACCAGTGCCTGGGCTCCCTCAGGGCTTGCCATTGCGCCGGCCGCAAAAAGACAAAGACCGGTGCAGTCAAGATAGGCCATAAAAATCTGAGCATTTCGGGAAGCTTCCACCTGACCATCCGTCTCGAGGGGGTTGAGTTGACCCGTCAGATAACTGCCGATGAGATTTCCGGCCGTATGATCCGCTCCCATGGGCGAAGTTGCATAGGTGACACCATTTCCCTGCATGCCCCTGGGATCATAGGCCGCTATGCTCTGCCCCTTCACTACGGGCACCCGGTGATGGTTAAAATGTTTTCCCACCGCTGCAGGCCCGTTTCCGAGTATTTTTCCAATCTCAGTGCCCTGGGCAATTTCTTCCATCATTTCAATGGCTGCCTGGCTATCGCCAAAGTCCTTGTAACCGGCGTCCATGGCCACGCCCATGGCCACGCCTGTATTCATGGTATCCAGTCCGATATCATCCGCCATAAAATCAAGTCTGGCGATGGTATCCAGATCAGCAATATCCGTCATGCCCCCCATAGCCCAGATGGTTTCATATTCCAGGGAACCGGTTATGTATTGCCCCTCCTGATCCACAAATTCATTGGAACAGCGAATAATGCACTGGGAACACCCCCTATGGCCTACTTTTCCGCCTCTTTCATTGATAAGTGCCACCATCTTTTCGCCGCCGATATTCTCATGATTCTCCATAACACCCTGGGTTGCATTCCGACTGGGAAAAGCACCCATGGCATTTACCATTGATGTGAGTGCAGCCGTCCCCATGGACGGCAATATCTGGCTGGCAAAAGGATCCGCCTGAACGGCCGCTGCAAAAGCCTTGGCCGCTTCTTTGAACGCATCCGCATCTGCCAGGGTCTCCGGATGCTTGCCGGCAGGGCTCACAACAATCGCTTTCAAGCCTTTGGCACCCATGACCGCTCCCAGACCGCCCCGACCTGCGGCTCTGCATGGACGGCCATCAACATCCGAACTCTGAATCGAGGCCGATGCCATTCTGAACTCACCGGCAGGTCCGATGCACAGCACACCACTTTTCTCATCATAAACCTGAAGCAGTTTCTCCACCAGCGCATACGTCCGCAGGCCTTTGTAATCACTGGCAGGTTCCAGGACGGCATCACCCTTTGCATCGATTGTCAAGAGATAGTACTCACCCTCGCGTGCCTGGCCCTCCACGACGATGGCGGCAATTCCCAGCTTCCCCAATGAAGCTGCCACGGTTCCCCCTGCGTTGCTCTCTTTTATCCCTTGGGTCAGCGGGCTCTTGGCTCCGATGGACAGCCGGCTCGTATTCACCAACGTGGTTCCAGTGAGAAGACCGGGTGCAAATATGAGTTTATTATCCGGTCCCAGCGGGTCGCAGGAAGGCGGAACCTCATTGTTGATCAGGGTTGATGTCAGCCCCCTGCCCCCCAGGCCCCTATATTCCCGGGGAAGGTCTTCAACGGTTATGGTAGCCTCTGTCATGTTTACGCTTAAAATTTTCATTGCTGCCTCCTCCATATTTTCATTCCATGTAAAATCAGTCATTAAACAACTCGGTGCGTATTTCCACCGTCAACCCATCCGTATGCATCAGACGTGCAGTCAAGCCCAGTGTTTTGGGTAATTCGTAACCATAGAAATATCCTAGCGCCGTCATTTTCCCGTGATAGAAATTCAAGTCTTTCTTTTTAGCGTTGGTGTTCAAGGCCGTTTGGATGGCGCTGCCCTGCAGCAGCCACTGCCAGGCCACAACCACGATACCGAAAAGCTCCAGATACAGGGTAGCGTCCGCCAGAAAATATTCAGGGCCCTTTGCCCCGGCAATGGCAACCAAATGCCCGGTAACTTCCTGCAGACCCGACAAAGCTTCGTCAAGCTGTTGGGCATGGTTCTGAAGTTCCGGGAAATCTGAGGCAACAGCAACGGCCGCCTGAATTTCAGATAACAACAATTCAAAAGCCCGCCCGTTCTGCATGATCACCTTGCGGCCCAGAAGATCCATGGCCTGAATACCTGTTGTGCCTTCGTGAATCGGGTGAATACGGGCATCGCGATAATACTGCTCCAGAGGATAGTCGTCGCAATAACCGGAACCACCCAGGCACTGCAGGCCCTGGCTGATGGCCTGAACACCCATTTCCGACGGATAGCTTTTGGCAATCGGTGTCAGAATTTCCAGTAACAGATTGTATTTATCCATTTCTTCAAATATCGGAAACAGGAGGTCCTTGCCAAGCTTGCCGGCGGCTTTCAGGACCATATCAAACATTTTCCGGTTGTGTGCCGTGTAATACGTATATTGGGTGAGCAATTCCACGTCGTGCACTTCGTATAAAATAAATTTGAGATTTCTTCGACTAAACCATCGAATCACGAAAACACGAAAATTTGAAAGCACGAAATTTCTATTCGTTTTCGTGTTTTCGTCTTTTCGTGTTTTCGTGATGAAATTATTGATCTTGAGGGTTCTGCTTGGGCTTGAAAATCACCGCCGGCTGGGTCCGTTTCGCGTATTTGAACCCTTCAACTTCCCTGATTTTTCCATACGTCTTCTCCAGTTCATCCAGGGGGCCTGCATCCAGCGCCCTCACCGGGCAGGCTTCGACACAGTCCGGCACCTTTCCCGCCTCCCAGCGGTCCACACAGAAATGACATTTTCCCATTTTGGCGCCTTTTTCAGGACCGAACTGGGGTGCATCGTAAGGGCACGCTTTCAGGCATTTGACATCACACTTCTCGTTGCCGATACAGGCTGCCCTGTCCACCTGAACGATGCCGTCCCCCTCTCTTTTGCTAATGGCTCCTTCCGGGCAGGCCGGGATACAGACCGGATCGACACAGTGCCAGCAGGTGGCTACCCTATAGCTGACAAATACTTCCGGGCATGTTCCTTTTTCCGAATAAAGGACATTCATCCAGTTTTCCGGTCCAGCCGGAATGTCGTTCCAGTCTTTGCAGGCCACACGGCAGGCGCTGCAGCCGGTGCAGCGGGTCTGGTCAAAATAAAATCCTACTTGCATGTTTCTTTCTCCCCAATCGTAGATACCCGGGTCCAAAGGGCCCGGCACTGATGCAACCCTATAAGGGATTAATATTATGCACATTCAGGGTGTACTAAATTCTAAATCAGAATATCGAAATACAAAACAAATCCAAATATCAAATGCTCAAATGATACAAACATAGTGTTTGAACTTGTATCGCCAAGGTCTTGTTTTGATCATTCGAATTTGGATCATTCAATATTGTTTAGAATTTCGAATTTCGTGCTTCGGATTTAAGTAAATACCGCTATCAACATAGCCAAATATCTCTAATTTAGCCCAAAGGACCAGGTTTTGTATGACGGAATAAATGCGTACTTTTCAGACTTTCTCAACCTGTACCAGAGACGTATTCATCACTGCGGCACCGCCACCCGAATACGCATCCCGGGTCAGGGTGTTTGCACAGGCACCCCGATCGATGCCCTTCTCATCCGGTGTGTACCAGGCGCCTTCGAATATGGAGACAACCCCCGGCTTGATCCTCTCGGTCACCCAGGCCGGTATCGTCACCCTTCCCCGGTCGTTGTACACATAGATTTCATCAGCATCGGCTATCCCCCGGGCTGCCGCGTCCACAGGGTTGATCCAGGCCCGGTGGGCCTCCACCTCCCGTAACCAGGCCACTTTGTAAAGCTCGGAGTGCACCCGGTTTTTGGGATGGGGTGTGAGCAGCTGCAGCGGGTACTTTTCAGCCAGAGGGTCGCTGCGATCCTCCGGGACCTGCATGTACTTGGGAATCGGGGGACACAGGGGGGTGTTCAGGTCTGCGACACGCTGTGAAAAAATCTCGATTTTTCCGGAAGGCGTTTCAAAGGGATGATTTTCCAGATCCTCGATCTGCTCCTGAAAGGCCACGATGGGTTTTTCCAACGCCACCCGGTGGATACCCTCACGCCGAAATTTATCAACGTCGGGAATCAGCGGGGCTGTCTCCGGGTTCTGTTCCACAAACATGCGCAGAATATCGTCTTCGGTAAAGGGATTGAAATTTTTGATCCCCAGACGCTCTGCCAGTTCGCCGGTAATATCCAGATCGGATTTGCACTCTCCCAGGGGTTCCAGGGCCCGGTTAACCACCGTAAAATAGGGCCCCGACGGCCAGGGTCTGGTGAGATCGGAACGTTCTGCTGCCGTGGTCACCGGCAGAACGATATCGGCGTAACGGGCAGTAGCCGTCATAAACAGCTCGTTCACGGCCAGAAAATCCAGCTGTTTCAGTGCACGGTGGGCCTTGTTGCTGTTGCCTGTCTGATTGATATAGTTGTTGCACATGGACCACATCATCCTGATATCGGCCGGGTACCCGCCGGCCTTGCCTTTTAAAATGGCGTCGAACAGCTTGTTGATATGGATACGTTTGGCCACACGCAGCCGGATGTCCAGGGTGCCTTTGACTTTAGGGCCATCCAGTTCCACGGGATTCTTGCCCGGAGGAATAGCCGACATGCGGAACATGTGACCGATGGGAATCCCCATGAGGCCACCACCGGCGCTGCCACCGGGTCGGCCCACGTTGCCTGTCATGGCACACAGGGTAGATGCACACCGGTTGTACTGCTCCCCCATGGCACTGCGTGCAGGCCCCTGGCAGTCCATCAGGGCGGCCGGTTTTGTTTGGGCATACAGTCTGGCAACCCGCTCGATGGTCTCAGCCGGCACACCCGTAATCTCCGCTGCCCAGGCCGGTGTTTTCTGCACGCCGTCTTCCTGTCCCATGGCATATGCCTTGAATTTATCGAACCCCAGCGTGTATTTATCCAGAAAGGCTTGATCGTGCAGCCCCTCCTTGATCATGACGTGGGCCATGGCCACCATCATGGCCGTGTCCGTGCTGGGGTAGATGGGAATCCACTCATCGGCAACGGTGGCTGCGGTGTCGTGATAGCGCGGATCGATGGCGATTACCCTGGCACCGTTCTCCTTGGCCTTTATCAGGTGGTACATGGTGTTGGTGCCGGAAATCATGCGGGCCGGGTCCCATCCCCACAGGATAATCAGTTTTGAATTGAGCATGTCTTCCCGGCTGTTGCCCACCATCACGGATCCATACTGGGTCAGGGATGCCCACACAGCCCCTTCGGACGAGATGTTGCCGTAGTGGGTGGTATAGCCGCCAAACTGGCCCAGCAATCGGGCCGCGGCAAACCCGCCGTTGTGAAGCCCGGCAATGTAGGCGCCTCCCGTAGCCAGAAGAATACCTGCATTCCCATACGTCTCCTTGACTTTTTTGAGTTTGTTCGCCAGCGTATCCAGGGCTTCGTCCCAGGAAATTCTTTCAAATTTTCCTTCACCCTTCTCCCCCACGCGTTTGAGCGGGTGCATGAGCCGTTCCGGATGATGAACATATTGCCGGTAGGCACGGCAGCGCAGGCAGGTCCTGAGTTGCTGACCTGTGTCCCCGATGTCATCCCCCTCAACACGCAGTATCTTGTTGTCCCTGACGTGCAGCTTGATGGGACAACGTCCGCCACAATCGAAGGTCGATGTTGTGCGGACGATTTTGACGTCATCCGCCTTATGTCCTGCCATATCTGTAGAACCCATTTTTTTCTCCTTATACCCAGGTCCGGCCTTAATGACCCGTCGATCTTCCTTTTGAAAAACCGGTCAGGTGACCGGTTTCCTGTTTTCCAGCTGCACGATCCGGGCGAGAGTGTCTTTGTGTGCCAGTTTGCGAAACAGGAAAAAGAAATAGAAACCCATCAGATTCAGGGCACTAAACCCTATTTCAGCGAATTCATCTTCCGAAACCTTTCCGTAAAAGTGATCTACGAACTGACGATTAAGGCCAGGAAGAATTTTTTGCAGACGATCCTTGTAATGACGCAGCACTTCGGGATCGAAACCGTCTTTGGGGCCCATACCCACATGATCCATCTCCACCATCACCCTTCCGATGGCGACATCATCCGATGAATATGTTTTTTCACCGTTCCGGTTTTCAGCCGTGATTATCCCCCACGACTCGGCTTTTGCGAGCCATTTTTTCCCCAGGCCTGTTATTTCCATAAAATGCGCGTCGCCGATCACTTCCTGCTGGGTAAGAAGATGTCCCACAGGACTGAAAAATTCACTCTGCATATGAAAGTAATGCTCTTCACTGGGGGACAGCTTTTTCAGCCGCTTGATGGTTTTTTTAATGATGGAGAGGGGCAGAAAGTGTTTTTCCTGGAGATTCTTGATGAGGCTGATAAGCTCCACATAGTGCTCACCATAGTCTGCCTGGGCCCTGCCGCGTTTGCGCGGCTTGGGAAGAATACCCTCCCTGAGATAAAACTGGATCGTCTCCGTGGAAACACCTGTTTTCTCGACGAGTTCTCTTAACTTCATACTGTTTCTCCATTCTCATCGATGAATTGGAACATCACCAGTATAGTTGATTTATAATGATTGTCAATATATATTATTTTGTATATTGTTAGTATATTATAACCATAGAACTGCTATGTTGTATGTTTTTATTTTCTTGACATATGATTTTATTTTATCATATAAATGTCATCCTGTTTGAAAAGTTCCTGTTCATCCAGGATAGGTACTCAGCAATATAAAAAAAAGCGATGAACTTAAAAGAGGAGAATAAAGCAATGGCACAACAACTGGTGGACAGGCGGGATCTCGATTTTGTGATCTGGGAGCAGATGAATGCAGAATCGATTCTCGGCAAAGGTGTTTATAAAGAATTCAACAAAAAGACCTGTGACATGATCATCACCGAAGCACGTGCACTTGCCATTAAAGAGATGCTTCCAACCCTTGCCGAGGGCGACAAGCAGGGTATACGGTTTGACAAGGGCGCCGTTGAGGTCCCCGACTGTTTTCACGATGCCCACCGCTTGATTTTAGAGGGGGAGTGGCAGAGCCTGAGTGTATCTCCCGAGATGGGCGGCCAGGGTGTTCCCGGTTTTGTCGGTGTTGCCTGCGCCGAATACTTTCTCGGTGCCAACTGGGCTCTGTTTGCCTATGCCAGCATGGGCAACGGCACGGCAAAAATGATTGATCTATATGGCACACCCGAGCAGAAAGAAAAATATATCCCCAATATCGTTGCCGGGAAATGGGGCGGCACCATGCTGCTCACCGAATCCCAGGCCGGGAGTGATGTGGGTGCCCTCGAAACCACGGCTAAAAAGAATGCCGACGGCACCTACAGTCTGTCCGGCAATAAAATCTTTATTACCAACGGCGAACACGATCTGTGTGAAAACATCATTCATCCGGTTCTGGCGCGGATCGAAGGAGACCCACCCGGCACCAAGGGTATATCCATTTTCATCGTGCCAAAATATAGGGTCAATGATGACGGCAGCCTGGGAGAGCGTAACGACATCGACTGCACCGGTGTTGAAGAGAAGCACGGCATTCACGGCAGTGCCACCTGCAGCATGGCCATGGGCAGCAAGGGTGCGTGCACGGGTTACCTCCTGGGTAACGCAAGAGAAGGTATGAAAGTGATGTTCAACATGATCAACGGCGCCCGTATGAGTACCGGTCTGCAGGGCCTGTCCTATGCATCCGCCGCTTATATGCTGGCCGTCAATTATGCCCGGGAAAGAATGCAGGGCCGGAATCTGGAGGATTTCAAAAACCAGTCCGCACCTTCGGTTCCCATCATCAAGCACCCGGATGTGCGCCGTAATCTTTTATGGATGAAATCCCATGTGGATGGCATGCGCAGTTTTTTCCATTATCTGATATCCTGTGCCACCAGGGGAGCGCTGGAAGAAACCGAAGAAAAGCGGGAATACTTTGCCGATCTTTTCGACATGCTCACACCGTCCATCAAGGATTATCTGGCCACGCGTGGTCATGACGTGTGTATCCAGGCAATCCAGGTGTATGGCGGTGCCGGTTACTGCCAGGACTACCTGACGGAACAGTATGCCAGGGACTGCAAGATCACTTCCATCTACGAAGGCACCAGCGGCATCCAGGCCATGGACATGCTGGCCCGCAAGCTCGGCAAGAAAGAAGGACGGGTGTTTATGAGCCTGCTCCAGGAAATACACAAAACCATTGCCCAGGCCAGGAAATTTGAAGGACCGGCAGCTTTGGCAGGCGACGTGGAAGCCGCGGCAAACCGTCTGGGAGAAATCTCCATGGCCATGGGGAAAAGAGCCATGTCACTCGAATTCAAGGTGGCGTTTGCCCATTCACTCCCCTTCCTGAATGTCATCGGGGACACCATCATGGCCTGGATGCTTCTGTGGCGCGCAACGGTGGCTGCTACCCAGCTTGCCAAGGGAGCCAAGAAAAGAGATACAGCTTTCTATACCGGCCAGATCAAGACGGCCGAGTTCTATATCAAAACCCTCCTCCCGGAAGTCATGGGGAAAATGAATGCCATCGAGGCCGGATGCCCGGCCGCCATAGAAATTGAAGACGACGGGTTTGGGGGGGTATAAAGAGCTTTAAGCTGTAACGCAACTTTCGGGATTCAGGAAACGCGAAATGAATAATCCCCTGGTGCTTTGCGAACTCGCCGCAAGGGCTTCTATAGGGGTTGTCAGAAAAACGTTCCGATTGAGGACCGTTTTTCTGCTACAAACCCTTATACCGCCATCATATTTTCGGAACATTATTATGACAAGCGGTATAACATCGGCGCTGGCCATAAAATTAAACATTCACGGCTGCTAAATGATCGTGTTTTCATATTGGATTTTCATTGACTTGCGCTGATGGTAGGTGCCCTAACTGGCTCAAACAGCGCAAATCGCCATTGGATCACCCATTTCGCTCTATCTGTGGTGAAACCCGAAAGTTGAGCTGTAAGCTGTAGGCTTTAAGTTTTAAGCAGCTGGCCGCTTACGGCTTATTGCTTATGGCTTATAGCTTATTAACAAACAGGAGGATAAAACATGAACATTGACGACATCAAAACAATCGCAGTAATCGGCGCCGGAGACATGGGGCACGGGATCGCGGAAGTGGCCCTGATTGCCGGTTACAAGGTTTTTTTAAGGGACATCAACCAGGAATTTGTGGATCGGGGTGTGGGGCGGATCAATGCCAGCCTGGAGAAACTGGTTGCCAAGGGAAAGGTGCCGGCCGAGCATTTTAATAAAATTAAAAGCGAGTTGATGATTCCGTGTACGGATCTGGAAGAAGCCGTCAAAGACGCCGATCTGGTGATCGAAGCCATTCCTGAACTCATGGATCTGAAAAAGGAAACCTTCAAGGCCATGGATGTTGTCGCGCCGGCCCATGCCATCTTTGCATCCAATACCTCCACCATGAAGATCACGGACATCGCCTCGGTAACCGGCAGACCTGAAAACGTGTTGGGGCTGCACTATTTCAACCCGGCCGTTATCATGAAACTGGTGGAAGTGATCAAGGGAGACAAAACCACTGAAGAGACCATGCAGATCGGGTATGACTTTGTCCTCAAAAACAAAAAGGTGCCTGTCAAAGTTCACAAAGATGTTCCCGGATTTATCGTGAATCGGGTTCAGGCCCCCAGCGGTGTGCTCCTGGGATGCATCCTGGACAAAAAAATTGCAGAACCTGAAGCGGTGGACGCCATATTCAGGAACATGGGATCGCCCATGGGGCCCTATGAAACCATGGACTACACCGGTCTCGATATCTCGTATCACGGCAGCGCTTATTTTGCCGAGGCCATCCACGAAGACTTCCGCGCCGGGGAAACCCTTACGGCAAAATTCGAAGCCAAGGATCTGGGCAAAAAAACAGGCCAGGGCCTGTTTGACTGGTCAGCCGGCCGACCGACAATCGACGTGTCCAAGGCCACCGACAAACTGGATCCCATGGACCTGGTGGCCGTCAATGCCAATGAGGCCACAAAAATTATTGCCCAGGGGGCCTGTGCCCTCGAAGATGTGGACACGGCCATCATGAACGCCACCGGAAGCCCTTTTGGCCCCATGGCCCTGATCAAGGGGTTCGAGCCCGCAGATCTGGCCAAACGCCTGGAAGGTCTGGCAGAAAAATTCAACAAGGAAATATTCAGGCCCACGCAAATGATCAAAGATGGAGACTATCGGTAAATACTCGGCTACCAAAATTTCAAATCCGAATATCGAAATACGAAACAAATCCAAATGTCGAATGTTTTAATGACCGAAAAATTGCCTTGGGAGTCAACGTTCAATGGTCTGTTTTGATCATTCGAATTTGGATCCTTGGGTATTGTTTAGGATTTCTACATTTCGTGCTTTGGGCTTAAGAAAGGAGTCAAATATGGAACTTGAAAACATCAACCTCGAAAAAAAAGGCCACGTGGCCGTCATCACCATCAACCACCCCCCTGCAAACGCATGGAACCTGGCCACCATGCTGGATTTTGAAAACGTGATTGATGACGTCGAAGGCGACAAGGAAGTCCGAGTCGTCGTTCTCACCGGCGCCGGGGAAAAATGCTTTTCAGCCGGATTCGATGTAAGCGATGCTGCCAACAGGCATAAAACCAGCCCCAAGGGACGGGAGTTGTGGCGACGGATCGACCGTTTTCCCAAACCGGTTATTGCGGCAATTAACGGCTTTGCCCTGGGTGGCGGTCTCGAACTGGCCATGTGCTGCCACTTCAGACTCATGGCAGATACCCCAAAGGTCATGCTGGGTCTTACCGAGCTAAATCTGGGTATCATTCCCGGGTGGGGCGGGACACAGCGTCTGCCCCGGATCATCGGAAAAGCCAGGGCACTTGACATGATCCTGTTCAGCAAAAAAATCAATGCCAAAGAAGCCCTCGAAATCGGGCTGGTCAATCAAATATCCCCACCGGAAAAACTGATGGAAGATGTGTTTGATTTTGCTGAAAAACTTTCCCAAAGACCCCCCATCGCCGTCAGTTGTGTTCTGAAAGCCATTTCTGCCGGTGCATACAAGGGTATCGACGAAGGGCTCGAGATCGAAACCGAGGGTTCGGCAATCGTCAGTCAGTCAAAAGACTGTATGGAAGGATTCACAGCTTTCCTGGAAAAGAGAGATCCCGTGTTTTCGGGCGAATAAAACGGTTGCCTAAATGGTTTCATTCTTATTGACTTTCCGGTTCCAAATTTGGTACCTGTCCAGAATCGTTCGCTATTGCGACTCTACGTCTTTCCATAACCAGCAGTGTCCCCGGCAACAAACTGAACCTGATGAAAGATCTTATGAAATACGATGCGATTCTGGTTGCGGGTGAGAACAAAGACAGTCACAACGTATGCAACCAGTACAAGGCCTTGCTAAAGCTGAACGATCGGTATTGCATTCAATACGTGATCGAAGCACTCCAGGGGGCATCCACAGTCGGGGATGTCTACATTGTCGGGCCCAAGAAAAGACTAATGTCCGCATTGATAAGCGCCCGGATCGATTTCAACCAACCCAAGAAAATTCACATTCTCGAACAAAAATCCAATTTACTGGAAAATGTCTGGCATGCGTTTCTCGAATCACTGCCGCCGTTGAATGGCCGGAACGATGCAGACATTGCAGCCTTCGTAAACAAGACCGTTTTGGTGGTACCCTGTGACTCCCCGTTGATCACAACCCATGAAGTGGAGCACTTTATCGCGAATTGCGATTTGGATCGCTATGACTATATTCTTGGCCTGACCCCTGAAAAAAGTATGCAGTATTTTTACCCTACGGCCCACAGGCCCGGAATAAAAATGGCCTATCTGCACATGCGGGAAAAGAACTACCGTATCAACAACCTGCACATGGTCCGGCCGGCAAGGGTCGAGCATCGAATCCATATCAACAAGATGTATGAATACCGCTACCAGAAACAGGTCTTCAACATGATCCTGTTGGCCCTATATCTCCTCCGGTTTCAAAAGCTTAAGAATTTCAGCCTTCTCCTGGGGCTGCAATTCTCCCTCTTGTCGGCCAGATTCGGCCTGCCACGGATCACGGCCATATTCAAACGCTGGGTCCCTAGGAAGGATCTGGAAAAGGTCATCTCGCACATCTTGAATACGCGTTTTGCAAGCCAGGAAATTCAGCTTCCCGGAGCGGCCCTGGATATTGACAACGATGAGAGCTATGAAACCCTGAAGAGTGAATTTGGTCGTTGGCGCTCATACCTGGCCGACCTGAACCGCAACAGCGAGCGCATTCCCCGTGATTTACCGCGTGCTTAGCAGGTGGTTTAGCCCGGAAAACTCACGAACCAGATCAGTTCTGGCGCAAGGCATTTCAGCTATCATGAAATATTCGGGTTAGGGTTCATCCCCCTCCAGGATTTCCATGTCCAGACGTGTCGAATCGATGTTTCCCTGACCACCTGCCTCATACAACTGCACAAGACTCTGGGTCATTCTGCGGCTGAAAAAATCCAATTCCCCCAGTGCCGATGGTGCCAGCGGTACCAACGATTGTCGGGCCAGGGTGTCGGCATGATTGATCAGTTTTTTTCCGAACACGATATAGAAATTGTAATTGTAAGGTTCGGGAGCCGATGAATCTTTAGGGTCTTCCAGCCATTCAGAGAGTTCCTGGATCGGCTTTATCAACGCCTCTCCGAGGCGATCGAGAACCTGTGCCGCGTCCTGTGGATATAAGCCGGCGCCCATGGTAGACATGGCCTGCTGCAGGGCATCGCTTATCGCCGACTCCCTGGCAAATGGTTCCAAACCGAATTTCAGGTCATAAAGAGCATAGGAGGGGTCCTCTTGAATCCGCTGCTGCCGGTATTGAACTTCATCGTGAAACAGCCGCACATCCCTGATCAATCTCCTGTACAGATTCAAGGTGTTTTCTACTTCAAGAAACGTTTCCCGGTTCTTCTCATCTTCAAAAATTAAATATTGGCTGTCCACCACAGCGGGTTCGAGGGTACCCTCCAGGATATTCTGATATTGTGCCTGGTGGTATTCATCCCAGCGTTTTTTTTCCGCCAGCAACGCCCGATAAATCTGCTGGTTTAAAAAAGATTCATTATCCAAACGTTCCATGAAACCCTGAGAATAGTTGATGGGAGATTGTCGGGGTTCCCTGGCATCGTCACGCAACATTGAAAATTGAATGGTCCGATTAACCAGGTCTTTTTTCAGGCGCTGGTTCTGTTTTAGCAAGCCCTCGATCTCTTCAGTAATTTTTTCATTCTCAGCTCTGAGGTCTGCATTGGCTGTCAACAGGTCGGAGCAAATATAAGACCGTACCATTTCCACCAGTCCTCCTTTATCGGCAGCATACATAAGGGCCACCACCACAACCAGGATGAAAAGAGACCAAAAAGCAACTGTTCTACGCAAGCTTGCCACAATAAGCCCCCTGGTGAAACGGGTTGTTAAACGATAACCTGAACTGAGTGATTTTTATCTCGATCTGCACCAATCTCTTCGGGAAAAATCGCCCAGTTCCGGTATAACCCACCTCCATAGACGGGGTCAAGCGCCATGATTCGGTTTCTCCAAGTCCATGGACATGGCTATCCCAATGTGGTATGAGACGTTTTTTGCTCAACATCGTATAATGAGAACGGATAGTTTGTACATGATCTGTTTCGGGAGACTCTCCAACATGACAAAATGGATAGGTATCTGGACCTTGTCGATCCTTTTTTTCTGGGACATCTCTGTTGCCTGGTCCCTCGATTTAAGCCTTCCGAAAACCGCCTACCAGGGAGATCTGATCGTAGGCAGGACTGAACCATCAGCCGAGGTCCGAATAAAAGGAAAACGTCTGATAGTAGGACCCCAAGGGTATTTCGTTCTGCCGGTTCCGCGTGACCAGAAAACAGATTTTCAGGTAAGCGTGAAGTCTGAGGCCGAAACCCTGTCGCGCATCATCCGCATATTGGCCTACACCTGGCGTACGCAGAAAATCAAAGGTCTGCCCCAAAAATATGTCACACCCCCTTCGGAACAGCAGAAAAGAGTCGTGTCGGACAACCGCAAGGTCCAAAACGTACGGGACGATCATCCTTACCCCGTCCCATTCTTTGTCCGGAAAGGTTTTATCAAGCCGGCCAATGGAACCGTATCCAGCCCCTTTGGCCTCAACAGGGTCTTGAACGGCAAACCCAGAAGCTTCCATTCAGGCATCGACATTGCAGCACCCCTTGGCCATCCTGTGCATTGCCCGGCCGATGGAATTGTCCGGCTGGTGGATTCAGACATGTTTTTGATGGGCAAAACCCTGATGATCGATCACGGTCTGGGGGTCACCTCCATATTTATTCACCTGGATGCCATAACGGCCAATACCGGAGACCTGGTCAGACAGGGGGAGCTCATTGCACGTGTTGGCAAAACAGGCCGGGCAACAGGCCCACATCTGCACTGGGGTGTCAGTGCCGGCCAAATCCCCCTGGATCCCCTGCGCTTGATCAAGCGTCAATTTCCATGATGAGAAAAGAGGGTTGGGGGGTTGGAGGGTAGCTATTCGCTTTTATACCGCTTGTCATAATAATATTCCGAAAATAGGATCGCGGCATAAGGGTTTGTAGCAGAAAAACGGTCCTCAATCGGAACGTTTTTCTGACAACCCCTATAGCTGTCAGCCACTCTCGAATCCTGGTCTTTTAGCACTTTAGGCAGTAGATTTGTGAGGTGCCTTACGCTCTCAGCTGTCAGCTACCCTCGAACCCTCGTATCACCCTCCAACCCTCCAACCCTTGCATCACCATCGAACCCTCAAATTTGATCAAGAAAAAACTAGCTTTTCACAGGATAACATTGCATGGTATACAAGCCTTATGCCTGTATACGAATATGAACATACAGAACATTCCTGCGCCACGGGTCGGATATTTGAAGTCACCCAGTCTCTGGAAGAACGCCCGCTCAGCAAATGCCCCCAATGCGGCCAGCCCATAAAAAAACTGATCTCGTTAGTGGGTGTCAGTTCACCCAAAACCAACAGTGAACTCAGGGATCTGGGGTTTACAAAACTGGTCAAGCGCGATGACGGCATCTATGAAAATGTTACCGCCCGAAAAGGGGACAGCCGGTATATGGAACGGGGAAAGCCGGAGACGATACCGAATGTCGCCAAGGTTACAACTGATTAGCCTTTTCGTGATTTCGTGATAAATTTATTAAGCGGTATGCTTTCAGCAATAAGCTATAAGCAGTTATCCGCTTACAGCTAAAAGCTTAGCGCTTATTGCTTAGAGCTTATCAAGGAGAAACCGTCATGACCGATTTGACACATCAGGTTGACGAAGTTGCCGGTCTCATTGCAGATGCAAAACGCGTTCTGGTATTTACCGGTGCCGGTGTCAGCACGGAATCCGGGATTCCCGATTTCAGGGGGACGGATGGCATTTGGCAGAAATACGACCCCGAAGATTTCACCATTCAGAAATTCCTGTCCGACAAGCAGGTCAGGAAGACACAGTGGCAACTGCTCTCCAGCGGTGATCTTTGCATGTCAAAGGTCCAGCCCAACCCTGCCCATTACGCCATCACCCAACTGGAAAACATGGGAAAACTCTATGGGGTTGTCACACAGAACGTGGATGGACTCCACCAAAAAGCCGGCGTATCCAAGGAAAAGGTATTCCAGCTCCACGGGGACCTGAGTCATGCCGTCTGTATTGGGTGTGGACGCCGGTATCCCATGGACATGGTTGCCGAATGGTTAAACCAGGGAATGGACGACCCCGCTTGCTATTTATGCATGGGGATGCTGAAGCCGGATGCCGTTCTGTTTGGAGAACAGCTGCCCATAAAGGTTCTTATGGAGTCTGAACGCCGCTCCAGGAAATGTGACGTCTGTGTGGTGTTGGGATCGACCTTGTCGGTATACCCGGCCTGTCTCATCCCCCAGTATGCCGTCCAGGCAGGTGCGTCGCTGGTAATCATCAATATGGGCCCCACCGAACTGGACCACCTGGCACATATCCGAATTGAGGGAAAAGCCGGTGATATCACCATGGAAATTATCCGTCGTGTCAAGGCAAGGCTGGAGGATAAACATGATTGAACGCAGAAAACATCCCCGCACAAACATCCACTGTCGTGTTTTTTTCGAATGCAGCGATACCCGTGATCAAAAGGTCTCACAGGACATGGCCATGGCCCTCGACATCAGCGAAAAAGGCATGCTTCTCGAAACCAGCGCCCCGATTCACGCATCCACCATCAAGGTGATGGTGCCGGTCAAAGAAAAAGACGCCGTCGAAGTCATGGGAAATATTATATACTCCATACCCATGCCTGACAATCGCTACCGCACCGGCATCATCTTCCATGAGCCGGGAGATGACGTGTCCAGGTTGGTTGCTACTCTCAGCGGTAAGCAATAAGCAGCTTAAAGCTTAAGGCTTATCGCTTACAGCTTTATTCGCCAACACCATGAGAGCGGGCGCTAGGAAATAGTCCGAAAGAAGGGCCATGATGATGGTGATCCCTGTTAGAAAGCCAAAATTGAAAATATTCTTCATGTCGGCAAACATAAAAATGAAAAAACCGATGGAAAGAACGACCGTCGTCACCAGCATGGCCCTGCCGGTGGTGTGAAGTGTTTCCTGAACAGCCCAAACAGGGTTCCCTTTCTCCTCGTAGTATCGCCTGAAGTTGTGCATGAAATGGATGGTATCGTCCACGGCCAGACCGATGGCGATGCTTCCCACCATCATGGTGAAAGCATCCATGGGAAATGACAGTGCTCCCATAACCCCCAGCATGATCAGAATGGGTGTGATGTTCGGGATCATACTCAGGAGCCCGATGCGGAAGCGTCCGATCAGCAGTATCATCAACAGGGTAATGATGACGATTGCGATGACATAGCTCATGGCCATGCTGACTATGACATTCGAGAGCGTTCTGAACAGCAGTGGCATCATGCCGGTAATCTGAAGGGTGACGTCCGGAAAGGTTTCATCAAAATAGCGACCCACATCCCTCATGAGCCGCTGATATTTGAGGGCATCTGTAAAGGGTGCCTTCACCGTAAATCTTGCCATGGAAAACTGGCTGTCCACCATATCCTCGAGATCATCTGACCCGCTGTTTTCAAAGAGAAGAAATTCCTGGGCAATGAGATCACGGTTCTGGGGTATACGGTAATAGGCCGTCTGGTTTTCATTCAAGGCCTGGTTGATTTCTTTCAGGATGGCCGTCAAAGACCAGGCCTTTCCAGCAAATACTTCCCCATAATCAAGGGTTTCAATGTAGGCGGCTGCCTTATCCAGGCGGTTGAGTATCAAAGGATCATACAGGCCGTTTTCCTTACCGGTATCGATGATGATCTCCAGGTTGACAGTTCCCCGCATTTTCCGATCAATCTCTTCCGTAGCCATTCGGACAACATTGTTCTCCGGAAACCACCGTAACACATCATGACTGAATCGAATCCTGAATATCATGGGAATCGACATGGCTATTATCAGGAAGGCCACCAACAGGATAAACACCGGTCTTTGGGTTGAAAACCGGGCGACCCATTGCATGCCTCGGTCCATGGTTGTCACATTACTCCCGCCGGTACGGGATCGGCGATGTTTTAAAGGCAGAACCGCCAGCAGGGCCGGCAACAACACCAGTGTGTAGACAAGGGCGATCATGACCCCAAAACTGGCATACAGACCGATATCCGCGATCGGGGCGATTCGGGAAGTGGAAAAGGAGAGCAGACCGGCGGCCGTGGTAATATGTGTCATGACACACGCCAGTCCGGAATGGCCAAGGGCATAGGCGATGGAATCTTCTTTCTCGCCTGTTGCCTGAAACCGGTGAAAAAAGATGGCCAGAATATGGACAGACGCCCCCACGCAAACAGCCAGCAGAAACGATGGCAGAATCTGGGTTGGAAGTTTGATGGGTGTTTCAAAAAAAGCCATCAAGCCAAGAGTTGACAGAAGGGAACAGACAACCACAACCAGGGGCAGGACAACACCCGATACCCGGCGAAACATCACAAACAGGAAAATTGCAATGGTCAGCACCGCCAGTATCACGAATTTCCGCATATCCCGCATCATAGAGACTTTGAGGCTGTGGGTGACGGCGGGTGATCCGGCAAGATAAATCCTGGTGTCCTCCCGGGCATGTTTCTCCAGGACAGACTGGATCGCCATGATGATGGCACTGTTTTCTTCATTGCTCAGATAGGTTCTGGTGGCGGGTTGCAGATCCTCGATCCCCGTGTCATCAGGCTCCTCTTCCTCAAACCCTGCCAGCACATCCGTTTTCTTACCCATATTCGAATAGTTCTGGGTCTTGATTACCATGGCGGTAATGCGGCCGTCTTCTGAAATGAGAAGATTTTTGTACATGGGGTTGCTGACGACGCGCTCTTTGAGCAGCGCCATCGCTGTCGGGTCCGTCGGAAACGTCTCCAGCAGGTCCTCGACAATGAGTTCGTCATCGTTTCCCCTGGTATTGCGGGCATTGATCATGCTGGTGACATCCTCGAGATAGGGAACGTTCTCCTCGATATCCTCCTGGAGGACTTTCAGCCAGGTGAAGAAATCCGTATTGAATATCTGCGGTGGTTCCATGGCGATGATGACCATCTCGTCACGACCGAATTGATCACGGAACGCATTGTATATCAGGATAGAAGGATCATTTTTATGAAGAAATCCCTCCGTTGAAAAATCGAGGGTCGTCTTGGGAACCTGTGATATAAACGCCGCCACGATCACCACCATACACAAAATCGATTTGAGTCGATGCCTGAAAATCGTGTGCGCCAGTTTTTCCAGCCTCTTTTCCAGTCGATTTCTGATACCGGTCATATTCAGCTAATTTCCTAAACGCTGGTTGTCTAGCGGATGGCCCGTGACCCGGTTTTTCGGGAAGAACGACTCAAGGAAGGAATTGACTGCCTTCTGTCCGACGATGTGGAGAAGGGCATCCTGTTTCTTCAGCACGCTGTTTTGATTTTGGGTATGTTCTGCAATCCGGAGAATAGGGCCAAACTAGACACCCCTGTTGCTATCGGGGTGCCCGTAAAGTTGCGCCGACCGATAGCTCTCAGCCTTATCGTTTTCTTCAGTGGGCGCGGCCCATGCTTCACTTTCAGAGTTGGAATCACCGCCCTTGGCAAACAAGGTTATGGGGTCTGGCGCCTTCATATCATCGGGTTCTTCCCCCTCGGTTTGGAATTTATCCAGGGTCTCAATCCACAGCCCCTCGGGTGCCAGGGGGATGTTAAACTGATAGGACGCCTGGAAGGTGGCAAGGTCAGACTCGTTTCCCAATTCGTCCACAGCGGCCACTCCAAATTCTATGGGACCATCTTTATGAGAAAAACCCTTTACATCATCTGGTAGTACCACTTCGGTGACATTGCCCAAGGCCGCGAAGGGGGAGTCGTAGCCCACCTCTCCACTCTCTGCCCAATAGAGCCGATACCCAACCACTTGCTGGGATTTTGAAGCTTTCCAGCACAGTTTGCGCTTCTTCATCTTGGCCATTTCTACCTCCTGTATCAGCAGATCTATAAAAAATTCTGAAAACTGCGAAAGAGTATATTGTCGGTCTCTTCCCTATATAGCGTAGCAATGGAGTTGTCAGGGGCATCTTCCTCGGACATATCCTCGCTTAATAATGCGATCACCTCCTGACTCCATTGTTCAATCTCACTGGCGGCTTTGCTGCCAGGGGCGAACTGCATCACCGACACACCATATTTCATGGCATCGATATAGGCAACCCGTTGACACAATTCAGTTTCAAAAACAGGCGTATCAAATTTGTCCAGGACCTGACGCACCTCTCTACCGACACGGGTGCCGGGGATTTTCCGGTTGATAAGAAGTCGGACTTTGCCGCTTAGAAACGCCTCTGATTCAGGATCCATCGTGTCCAAGGTCTCCTTACAGGACCACAGATCCAGAGAACTGGGGGTCACCGGCAAAATAGCCAGGTCTGAGACCTTCAAAATGGTTTCCACTTTGTCATCCACCGCCGGTGGCGCATCGATGATGACGTAATCATATGCGGTCTCAATCGTTTTGATATCGGCCCGGGTCAATTCGCCCGGGTGGTCTATAATCTCAAAAGCCTGGTTGTCCTCAATACTGTGCCAGGTGGTGGCACTGCCTTGGGGATCGGCGTCGATCAGTACCAAATTATGGTTTTTCCTGACCAAGCTAGACGCCAGATTGATTGCCGTGGTGGTTTTCCCAACACCGCCTTTCTGATTTACGAAACTGATAATCATAGTGGCTCATCCTCCCCATTTGAGATTCTTAGAACAAAGAATGTTTTTTATCCGGCATTTCATCAGCAGTGGAATGGTTTGAACACGCAGCCAATCACATTTATCGAAAGCGGGTTCGAAACAATGGATTGTTTCAGATTACTTACAAGCCAAGATATAAATTGTCAACACATTACCACACCATATAGTGGATACCGATGTTAAATAGCGGATATATGGTACGCACAATCATTTCGTCAAGCCCCTGATCTAATCCAAAGATCAGCGCCCATTACTCGAAATTCTGGACCGACCAAACACCGCCGGAGCCGGTTATATATTCACCGCATGCGACGTTGGTGTAATTTGTGCTGGACATGTTTATGGCGTGACCGTGTTCGTTGAAGTCATCTATGAACCCGGCATGGGCGCCGTTTGTTGAATCGAACTCGGCGTGTTCGTCCGCACAGGTTTCTCCGTCAGTCCAGCGATCGAGCGGGGGCAGTCATTGACACTCCTATCTGAACTGGTCTGATTCGCGCGACGCAATTTGAGAATCATTATACCGCTTGTCATAATAATATTCCGAAAATAGGATCGCGGCATAAGGGTTTGTAGCAGAAAAACGGTCCTCAATCGGAACGTTTTTCTGACAACCCCTATAGATCTCAGAACCGATAGGCTCTCAACTCGAGGTTTTAATATGGGCTAAAATTGAATCTCAAAGCCCCTCTCACCATGCAGGGAGTTGTCGAGACCTTGAATTTCACTTTCTTTATCCACGCGAAGCCCTCCGGTGACCAAACGGGTAAGCATGATAACAATGAGAGTGGCAACTGCAGAATAGATAGCCGTTCCGACGATGGAAATGAACTGGATCCAGATCTGTTTCGGGTTGCCGTATAAAAGTCCCCGGGCGCCTTCCGTAATGGCAGGGTTTGCAAATATACCTGTTGCAAGGGCGCCCCAGATACCACAGATACCATGAACGCCAAATGCATCCAGGGAATCATCATAACCGAGTTTGCCTTTGAGCAGACTGACACTGAAAAATCCGATCACACCCGCAACCAAACCGATAATAAGAGAAGCCTGAAGATTGACAAAACCTGCCCCCGGGGTAATGGCCACAAGCCCGGCAACCGCACCGGATGCGATGCCCAGAACGGTGGGTTTACGGTTCACGGCCCACTCCGTAAACATCCATGCGAGTGCCGCCGTTGATGCGGATGTGTTGGTAACCAGAAATGCGGAACCAGCCACCCCGTCTGCGGCCAGTTCGCTCCCGGCATTGAACCCGAACCAGCCAAACCAGAGAAGTGCCGCACCCAGGCTGGTCAGCGTAATACTGGACGGAAACATGGCTTCCTTGCCGTAACCGATCCGCTTTCCCAACACCAGGGCCAGGACAAGACCGGCAACACCGGCATTGATATGAACAACCGTTCCCCCCGCAAAATCGAGGGCGCCCATGGTACCCATCCAACCGCCCCCCCAGGCCCAATGGGCAACGGGTGAATAGACAGCCGTCAACCACAGAATAGTGAAAACGATCCAGGATGAAAATTTCATCCTGTCAACAACAGACCCCAGCACGAGAGCCACCGTGATGCCGGCAAAGGTCATTTGAAACAGAACAAAGACAAACGTCGGGATGGTCCCCGTAACGGATTTGACACCGATCCCCCCTAAAAAAAAGTGGTTCAGGCCACCCACAAGACCACCCATGGAAGACCCGAATGCCAGGGTATACCCCCACATCATCCAGACCACACTCGCCAGGCAGTAGGACACAAATGTCATGGCAAGTGTGTTCAGCAGATTTTTATAACGGGACATGCCCCCGTAAAACAAGGCAAGACCGGCCGGTGTCATCATCATCACCAGGGCCGTGGAAACGATGAGCCAGGCGGTATCGCCGGTATCGATGGCACCCTCTGTTGCCAGGGCGGATGCGGTCATGCAAAAAAACAGTCCCAATGTTCCCAGTATCATTTTCAGCTTCATCAACCTAACCTCCTCAAATTGAAAGATATGGTAGATGAATAGCAAATCATATGCCATGGTGTCATCAAACAACCATGGTTGCTCCATCTTATTGTTTTCATGGCTTAATTCGAAGAAATAGTTAAATTTGCGGAAAGATGAAGATGCATTTGACAGGATATTTATTACAATATTGTACTAAATATTTTCACAGACTACATTTATGTAATTTTTGCGGAAAGCAAAAAAAGCGCTTCTTTCAATTTTCCCATACGTTTAACTCTTAACAACTCAACTTTCGGTTTTTACCAAACAGATTATTATTTCGCCGCAGATCGAGCGAAATGGGTGATCCAAATAAAATACCCGTCAGGATATCACCGGATCAGACGGTGATATCCTGACGGGCCATGGATTGTTGGCTCTTTATCCCTTTTTCTGTTCAAACGTTTTCATGAAATCACAGAGTGTCTGAACTGCCGTAAGGGGTGTTGGGTTGTATATGGATGCCCGGCACCCGCCCACCGAACGATGTCCTTTCAGCCCGCCCAGTCGGTTTTCAAGCGCTTCTGCCACAAAGGCCTTTTCCAGGTCCTCGTCGGGAAGACGAAAGGTCACATTCATCATGGAACGACTGTCCAGTGCTGCCGTCCCGCGGTAAAACGCACTCTCATCGATAGTCTTGTACAACAAGGCTGCCTTTTCCCTGTTGGTTTGCGCCATTTTCTCGAGCCCGCCAACGGTCTCTTCGATCCACTTCAGGACCAGCTGCACCGTATAAACGGCAAAACAGGGGGGCGTGTTGAACATGGAATTCTTTGCCGCAAAGGTCGAATACCTCAAGATGGTGGGTATGGAATCCGGCACCATGTCAAGAAAATCATCCCGGATAGCGACGACGCAGACACCGGCAGGACCCATGTTTTTCTGTGCGCCCGCGTAAAACAGGCCGAATTTGTTGGCATCGAATGAACGACTGAGAATGTCGGATGACATGTCTGCAATCAGCGGCACACCACCGGTATCCGGAAATTCCGCCCACTGGGTCCCCTTGATGGTATTGTTGGAGGTAATATGAGCGTACACTGCGTCCGGATTAAAAGATATATCTCCGGGAATATAGGAGAAGTTCTTGTCCTCTGAAGAGGCCACCACACGGATAAGTTTGCCCTGAATCTCGGCCTCCTTGATGGCCTTGGTGGACCAGGTGCCGGTATTGACATAATCGGCGGTTCCCCCATGGGCCAGAAAATTCATGGGTACCATGCAGAATTGCTGACTGGCCCCTCCCTGCAAAAAGAGCACGTGAAACGTTTTGTCCAGGCCCAGGAGACGCTTGAAGCGCTCCACCGCATCATTGATGACATCATCGAACCATTTGGAGCGGTGACTCACTTCGGTAATGGACATGCCCGATCCCTGAAAATCCAGAAAAGAAGCCTGTATTTCTTCCAGCACGCTGAGGGGCAATGCAGCAGGCCCTGCGTTGAAATTGTAGATTCTGTTTGTCATGCGTGTTTCCTCCCTCTCTTGCAGCCGGTACAAGGCTTTAGTGTTTCTTAATAGTCGATCACTTATTAGCACAGAATTGAATCCATATGTCAATACAATCGTGTTACCGGCACTTAGATATATTGACAAACGTCCCGCTTTCAACATAAACCCTATAGTTGCATAAACAACATGGCAAAGTATATATAATGAGTTGTTATTATATGCAATGTCTCAGCAATAAGGATAGAACCGACATGAAAACCTACACCTACCCATCCATGGCAGCCGAAAAACGACTTGGTGCGATCGAAAATAGAACCATCGGGTTCAAAAAAAAGGACATCACCGCGGTCAACCGCATTATTGAAAACATAAGAAAAAACGGGGATGCAGCCCTTATCCGTTACACCCATCAATTCGATTCCACGGATGTGAAAACATCGTCCATCCAGGTTACCCCGCAGGAAATCGAAGCCGCAAAAAATAAAACGGATCCGGCCTTCTTGAAAGCCCTCAATCGTGCTGCAAGACAAATCAAGGCCTTTCACCAGAAACAACGTCAAAACTCATGGATCAGCACGGATCGCGAGGGCGTCCTTCTGGGACAATTAATCAATCCCGTCGATGCTGCAGGCATTTATGTACCCGGCGGAAGGGAAGGCAAAACACCCCTTGTCTCGACGGTGTTGATGTGCGCCATTCCCGCGGTGCTGGCAGGTGTGAGTAGAATATCCATGGTAACCCCGCCCATGAAAAATGGTGCGGTCAACCCGCATCTACTGGTGGCTGCAAAAAAAGCCGGTGTCAAGGATATTTACAAGGCGGGCAGTGCCTGGGCCATTGCCGCTCTGGCTTATGGCACGGAAACCATACCCAAGGCGGACGTCATTGTCGGTCCCGGAAATATCTACGTAACCCTCGCAAAAAAACTGGTTTCAGGAGATGTGGGTATCGATATGCTGGCAGGCCCCAGTGAAATTCTGATCGTGGCCGATGACAGTTCAGTGCCGGCCTACATCGCCGCAGACCTTCTGTCCCAGGCGGAACATGATCCCTTGTCATCTTCGATCCTGGTGACGACATCGCCAGAAATCGCAAAACACGTTACCATCGCGCTGGAAGAACAGTTACAAACCCTGCAGAGAAAAAGCATTGCCGTGGCAGCCCTTAAAAAATACGGCGCCATCCTGGTGGTCCCGGACATCACCACGGCCATCAGCATCGCCAACCGGATCGCCCCCGAACACCTCGAGCTTCAGATCCAAGACCCGTTCAGCATCATTGGAAACATCCGCCATGCCGGTGCTGTTTTTGTTGGCAGCCATACACCGGAGCCTGTGGGCGACTATGTTGCCGGGCCGAATCACGTACTCCCCACGGCCGGAACCGCACGGTATGCATCCGCCCTTTCCGTCGACCATTTTGTCAAGAAGACCAGCCTTATCCACTACGCCGAAACACCCTTTAAAAAAGAGGCCGGAGACATCATGCGGCTGGCAGAGGTGGAAGGACTCGATGCGCACGTCAATTCGGTGGGGATTAGGCTATTAGACTGATAGGCGGTTAGGCTGTAGACTGTTAGTCCCTTAACTGTAATATTTGTGTACTTAGTGGCAAAAAAATAAAGGAATCACGAAAACACGAAATCTGAAAAACACGAAATTTTTGATGATCTTTTTCGTGGTTTCGTGATAAAAAATCTTTTTCTTTTCCAGTTTACCCGGTTTGGGTGTTGTGCAAAAACTAACGTATTCTCGCCCAGGCACTTCTCTTACAGCCTGTGCTGTTATTACAAACCTAAAACTTAAAACCTAACACCTAAAACTGCTAGACCGCTACAACCCCTACCCGATAACACCTCAGACACCGCTTGGCTTCGGCAATGGCTTCGGGTGTTGAAAACCCCTTTTCCACCTCATCAAAGCTTGTCTTACGCGTGTCGGGCGGCAGCATTTCGAGATGTTTCCGCTTGGCTTTGCCGATATCGCCCAGCACTTCTTCCCGGTCGTATACGTTTACATCCTTGTAAAACTGGTGAAAACAATCGTCTCGGGTATATTCCAGGGGCTGACCGTTGATAAGACGGTCGATACTCTGGGCGGCTTTCCGACCGCCTGCGCAGGCCGTTATCAGCGCACCCGGCCCTGTCTCACAATCCCCGGCGGAAAAAAACTTGGGACGGGATGTCTGCTTGGTGACATCATCCACAATAAAGGTCTTCCAGGCTGTTGTCTCGATCCCTTCCATTCCCTCCAGAAGGGACAGGTCCACGCGCTGGCCGATGGCCGGCACAACCGTATCACAATCGAAAGTAAATTCGGATCCCTCGATGGGAACCGGTCTCTGGCGGCCACTCTTGTCGGGGGCACCCAGTTTCATCCGGATACATTCGAGTCCGATCACCCGGTCGTTTTCGGCAATGATGCGCACCGGTGTCGTCAGGAAATTGAATTGAACCTTCTCTTCTTCGGCATCCCGGATCTCCACTTCATCGGCCGGCATCTCCTTCCGGGTCCTGCGGTAGACCAGGTGCACATCCTCCTTATGGATCCTGAACGCGCTTCGCACACAGTCAATGGCAACATTCCCACCGCCGATCACGACGACTTTACGGCCCTCCGGGTAAGGGTCCCGTCCCTGATTGATATCCAGAAGGTATTGAACACCAGGAATAAATCCCTTGTACCCTTTTTCTTCTCCCTGAACCCGCATGGATGTGCTGTCCTGTGCCCCGATGCCGATAAATACGGCATCGAAATCGTTTTCCAGTTGTTCAAGGGTGATGTCCTTTCCTATGGTTGTGTTGTATTGAATGGCAACACCCATTTTCTGAATCTGCTGAACCTCATGGCGCAGAATATTCCGCGGGAGCCGGTAGTCGGGTATACCCACCGCCGACATACCACCGGGTTCCGACAGGTGTTCATATATGGTGACGGCGTGCCCCTTTTGGGCAAGATGATAGGCACAGGTAACCCCTGCCGGTCCGGCCCCGACAATGGCAACCCGGCCTGTTTTGGAAGACGGGGTGATCTCGTAGGCCGGTTCCTTGTTTTTGGCCAGTTCCTGATCCGCTACAAAGCGTTTAAGATATTTGATGGATACCGGTTCGTCCAGGTTGGCCCGGCGGCAATTTTCCTCACAGGGACGCACACAGACTCGCCCGACAATTCCCGGAATGGGGAGACGCGTACGAATGATATCCAGTGAATCCTGATACCGGCCTTCCTTGATACATTCAACATAGCGGGGAATGTCCAGATGAATGGGACAGGCTTCCATACAGGGCGCCGTGACACTGGCTTGATACTGGCCGGGTGACAGGGTTCTCTTTTCATCAACCAGATCCGCAAACTGTTCCGGGAAATAGGTCAATGCCTGCAGAATCGGCAGGGGACCGGTCTTCCCGATACCGCACTTGGCTGTACGGTGGACCGTCTCGGCGATGTCTCTCAGGTAGACGATGTCTGAAGGTCTGCCCTGGCCGTTGCAGATAGCCTCCAGTGTTTTCACCATGACGGTTGTTCCGGTCTGACACGGAATGCACTTTCCGCAGGACTGATTCCGGACGGCCTCCATGTAGGCCCGGCAAAGATCCACCACATGCACGTCTGTTGAACGAAGAACAAAACCATCCCAGCCCATAAACGCCTTGATCGGTTCTGCTTCATTCAGCTTTTCAGGCCATCGAATCTCTTGACTTGCAGTGGACTCCATTTTTGCGCCGTCACGATTGTCGACGACCTGACCTTCCCAGGAACTGAATATGACATCTTTCATGAATACTCACCCAAGTTTAAGTGGTTAATAATTCTGGTTCTCAATAAATGAGCCGTAAGCAATAAGATGTAAGCTATAAGCGGCTTGGTGCTCACTGCTTATCACTTACGGCTTATGGCTAACTGTTATCAAACGCTCATAAAATTCGATTTGCACAATAATGTCAAGCATCTTGACGTAGAAATTTCCATATTAATGTTTAAAGCTTCGTTGCCCCGTGTACACCATGGTGGCACCGGCGGCATTGCACGCCTCGATAGACTGATAGTCATTGGTGGATCCGCCGGGCTGGATAACCGCGGAAACACCCTCTTGAATACCCACGTCAACCCCGTCTCGAAAAGGAAAGAAGGCATCACTCACCATGGCAGATCCAATCAGCCCGCCCTTTTCTTTTGTCACGCGCTGGTCGATCTCGGACAGCGCTGCATCATCCTTCATATCGTTATAGGAAGTCTTGAAGGCTTCAAAGCAATATCGATCCGCCAGTTTTCGATAGGCTTTGTCCCGTGCGATCTCTGCAACACCGACCCTGTCCTGCTCGCCTGTTCCAATTCCAACGGTAACCAGATCCTTGACATAAATTACCGAGTTGGAGGTAATACCGGACTCCACCAGCCAGCCAAAAAGCAGGTCCCGGTATTCTTTCTCCGTGGGCATCCGATGGATTTTGTAGGTTTGCCCCTGGTATGTACATTCCGCCGGTATCAGATCCTCTTTTGAACGTGCCGTGGGAACAAAGGACCATTGGGCGACAAAACCACCATCGATGAGGCTTTTGAACTCAACACAGCGCTTGCCCACGAAGTTTTGAAGTCTGTTGATATTGTCGATCCGAACGACCCGCAGATTTTTTTTCAAAGAAAAAATATCCATGACACCTTCCTCGAACTCCGGCGCTACGACCACTTCCGAATACTGACTGGATATCGCCTCTGCCGTGGCTTTGTCCACGGGTCGATTGAGGGCGATGCAACCACCGAATGCCGCCACCCTGTCAGCCATATTGGCCTTGATGTAGGCATCGGCCAGCGTGTCCGCCTGGGCCACACCGCAGGGGTTATTGTGCTTGACAATAACGACAGTTGGCTTGTCCACAAAATAGCGCAGGATGTTCAGGGAATTGTCGGCATCGGTGAGGTTGGTTTTCCCGGGATGTTTACCCGACTGGAGCAGTTCAACATCTGATGCAAGATACTGACCCGGCTGAATGGTTTCTGTTTCACCCAGCATGAGATTGCCATTCACCAGTTTGAAAAGGGCGGCCTCCTGACCCGGGTTTTCTCCGTACCGCAACCCTTTTTGAACACCATCGATCACCCAGGTAACCTTTTCGTAAAACAGGGTCTGACGTTTGTCCTTGTCGACAAAGCTTATTTCCATGTTGGCAGGAAAGCTGTCCTCGACAATGGTACTGTACATTTTTTTCAAATCTTCAGACATGGTAAGCTCCCAACCCGGATAATCCGGAAAAGAAATAGATCTTTAATCACGAAAAGTCGAAACCACGAAAATTTTCGTGTTTTTTAGATGTCGTGTTTTCGTGATTGATTCATGTGTATTATTCATAATCGCACAAACGTTGTACTGTCTGTTTTGATCATTCGAATTTTGTCATTGCGTATTGTTTCGTCTTTGGGATTGAGTGCTTCGGGTTTAATCGTTGTAGCAACCCTTAATTTCCCCCTGGTTTTTGGATGCCAGAAAGTCGGCAATGGTACGATCATAAACCGCCGTATGTTCAAATGCTTTTTGTGCGAGCCGGAAACGAAGATCCAATGACGTTACACCGGCGTTTTTCTCCATTTCCGCAACAATCATCTCATAATCTCCCGGATCAACCACCGCTGCAACCCGGATAAAATTTTTTGCCGAGGCCCGGATCATACACGGCCCACCAATATCGATATTCCCACGAGCCTGTTCAGGGGTCACGCCTTCCCTTGAAATGGTTTCCTTGAAGGGATACAGATTCACCACCACCATGTCAATGGGCACACTGTTTGTCCGGGCGAGATCTCCCTTGTGAGCATCATTGTATGTCTCGGTCAGAAGTCCGAGGTATATTTTGAAATCCAGTGTCTTCACAAGCCCGCCCTGGGTCTCGGGCTGGCCGGTATATTCGGACACCTGTTTCAAACAGGCAGACGCTTTCCCGCCAAGAATTTCTTTGAGCCGCTGATAGGTTCCGCCGGTGGATAAAAATTGAATCCCCGGGTTGATCTGTAGCAGTTGGGGGACAAACGTGTCCAGACCCTGCTTGTCGGAAACACTCAAAAGCACATGATTGACTTTGACGGCATCGTCGATTTTTTCTACAACATTGATTCCCATTCTGTTGTTACCTCCCTATTTGCCCTGCGGGCGTCATTTATCCTTCGGATGTCATTTGCGCTACGCGCGTCATTGCGCCTGCGGCTGTCATTAGCCCTGCGGGCGATATTTACACTTCGTGCGTCATTGTGCCTGCGGCTGTCATTAGCCCTGCGGGCGATATTTACACTTCGTGCGTCATTGTGCCTTCGGCTGTCATTAGCCCTGCGGGCGTAATTGATTGTTGTTTTCTGTTGGTGGCCTTTGGTCTGGGCTTTACCTAACACCTAAAACATAAAACCTAAAACAATCTATATGACACGAAACAAATGACAATTGTTCCCCTCGAACACCTGAATCTTCGGTCTATTGTATGCTGGGATGCCGCTATCCGCTTACAGCTGTTAGCCACCCTCCAACCCTCGTATCACCCTCAGACCCTCCAACCCTTAGTAGCCCTTTAGCAGTTTAGAATGTAGGTTCTTAGGCGCCTTTAGCTATTGGCCCTCAGCCACCCTCCAACCCTCGTATCACCCTCAAACCCTCCAACCCTCCTTTTATCTCTCCCCCGCATACTCGGACAGAAATCGGTCGAAAAAAGAAACCATATAAGCGTCCCGATCCGCTGCCAGACGTTTACCCTCGTCCGTCAGGATTCGATCTTTGATTTTCGACAGTTTTACCCGATACTCTCGATACCCGGTATCTTCCTTTGAATAGGGTTGGGTGTCATCAATATTCACCTGCGAATTGTGAAGTCGGGCCCCCACTTCACCGGCAAACAGAAATGCCCGGCCAACACCCACGGCACCGATGGCATCCAGTTTGTCTGCGTCAAAAAGAACCCGCGCCTCGATCGTTCTGGGTGCGCCATTCCCCCTAAAACGGTGCGACCGTATACAATGCAGGATGTTTTGTTTTCTTTCCTGTGACAGTGGAAGCGGCTGAATAAGCGGTTCAGCAAGCTCAGCCCCTTTTTCCGCATGACAGATTCTACCGTTGGATGCATCCTGATAACACCTGCCGATATCGTGAAGACAGGCTGCAATGAGCAACACATCCATATCCGCCCCTTCTGCGTTGCCGATGTGCCGGCACAGACGAAACACCCTGAGGGAATGTTCCCAGTCGTGGCTCCCCTTGGCAGCCGCAAACATTCTTTGGGCAACAATCTTGATTTTTTCCACAGAAGATGGATCGTTCGCCATTCCGGACTCCCTGTCTGGCACTGGCCAGATGCCCATGTAAAAGACATTTTTGAGATAGTTTCTATCAACCATGAGGAAATGTTGTCAAGCCACAAGAAATATCGCCAATACCCGTTCTCGTGTGAAGACACCAACCACCCGTGGGTAACCCATGGTGATGGACCCTAATGATATTCAAATATCCTCCACAATTCACCACTAAAAAATTCTATTGTAAATTTTTATTAACACATATAAATCATTATAAAAAATTTATTTATATCTTTCATTTTTTTCTTGACTTTCTGCCGATAATGTACTTTTATGCATCAAAAGTGGATAAAAGTGGATGTTGTAGGTGAATTATGTATCGCGGCAGTTCTTTTCATACCATCGATGTGAAGGGGCGTATCATCATCCCTAGACGTTTTCGGGATGTCATTTCCCACCGGGACGGCCACCGTCTAATGGTCTCCCGGATGGACAGGAGTTTGGTGGTCTATGCCTTGCGGGAATGGGAAAAAATTGAATCAAAAATTCTTTCCCTGGCCGAAAAAAACGATAACATGCGCCGGTTCAGGAGGGTCTTTATCGGGGGTGCATTTGAGTGTGTCTGGGACAAACAGGATCGTATTCTTGTTCCGCCAACACTGAGAGAATATGCCGGTCTTGACAAGGAAATCGTTCTGGTGGGCGTCCTGGACCATTTCGAGATATGGTCTCGGGAAAACTGGGATAAGGAAAATGCAACCATGGAAAAAGACATGAAAAAAGAGGAGGTCCGAAACGAAATTGCCAAATTAGGAATTTGATCTCATGCCCTACCGACATATTCCAGTGATGTTGTCAGAAGTTGTTGATTATCTGAGTTGCCAGCCGGGCAAAACATATTTAGACGGCACCATCGGTGGCACCGGTCACACATCGGCAATTCTGGACAGAATTCATCCTGGCGGCTGTCTTATTGGCATCGATCAAGATCTGGATGCAATCGAAAACGCCAAAACCGTGTTGCATCGTTCCAAGGTTGCAACACACCTATTTCATGGAAACTATTCCCAATTCCCCGAATTTCTAACACAGCTGAACATTCCGGCGGTCGATGGCATGCTGCTCGACCTGGGTGTCTCCTTTCACCAGTTGGAATCGAGCGGGAGGGGATTCAGCTTTAGGCGTGAAGAACCCCTTGATATGCGTATGGACACCCGATCGGGTACACGTGCAGAAGCATTGGTGAACTCGCTGGACGAAAAAAAACTCGCCCATCTCTTCAAAACATATGGAGAAGAGCGATGGGCCAAACAGATTGCCAGACACATAGGGATCGCCCGGAAGAAAACAGCCATCTGTTCCAGTCTTCAACTGGCAAATATCGTTTCCGAGGCTGTCCCAAGAGCCAAATGGAAGCCCGGGCGTCATCCGGCCACACGGGTTTTCATGGCACTGAGAATCGCTGTAAACCATGAGCTGGAACAACTGACACAGTTCATGAAAATTTTTGCAGCGTATCTCAAACCCGGTGGTCGTATCTGCATCCTGACGTTTCACTCCCTTGAGGACAGAATCGTCAAGCACGGCTTCAAAGCCCTGGAAAAAGCCTGTACGTGTCCGCCTGATTTTCCAATATGCGTGTGTCAAACAAAGCGCCAGATCAGCATTCTGGTAAAAAAGGGTTTGCGACCGACTCCGGAAGAAATCACGGCCAATCCCATGGCAAGAAGCACCACATTACGGGTCGCGGAAAAATTGTCGTGACAAACACACGCAAACGCAAACGCGGGTTCAAGGCAACGGGTCTGTGGATGACCATGATGTTCATTTTTATCGCGGAACTTCTTTTTTATACCTGGTGCCGGGTTCAAAACGTACAGCATGGATATGAAATATCCAGGCAGGCCCACAGCCAGAAACAATTGATAGCGTATCAAAACAATCTGAAAATAGAGCTTGCGCGATTGAAATCTCCGGACCGCATCGCTCAAATCGCAAAACATCAACTGGGCCTGATCATGCCTACGACCGACAAAACGATCCTGATACCATGAACAAACAAATGCCCAAAAACTATATCAACCTGCGCATTGTCTTTGTAGGTATCTGCTTTTTTCTATTGATCTCGGTTATCGGTGCCAAAGCTGTCTATCTGCAGGTTTTCTGTGGGTCGTGGTTATCACAAAAAGCGGCCAGCCAATATGAAAAATCGTTTGTCCAGAAAGCCAAACGGGGCACCATTTATGATCGGGATGGGAATGCGTTGGCCGTCAGTATCGAAGGGACATCCATTGCCGCCTATCTGAACCAGATCGAGGACAAGAAATCGACATCCCGTGCACTTGCCGACATACTCCGCAAAGACGGACGCAAACTACTCAAGCAATTTCAGACCAAACAAGGATTTATCTGGGTAAAACGTCAGGCCACACCCAAAGAAGTCAGCGCCGTCAAAACCCTGGGCCTCAAAGGTATCGGTTTCATTCCCGAATACAGCCGCTTTTATCCCAATAAATCGGTTGCAGCACAGGTAATTGGATTTACAGGTATCGATGGCAACGGTCTCGAAGGGGCCGAGTACTATTACGACCAGATTTTGAGTGGCACCGAACAAACATACACCGTGCTGAAAGATGCACTGGGTCGTGGATTTGCAAATGACCAGGAGACAAAGGACCCTCTGTATCAATCCCTTCACAGCGGCAAAAACATCATCCTGACCATAGACCGCAACATTCAGTATATCACCCAGACCGCTCTCGAAACAGCGGTAAAGGAATTTTCCGCTCAGTCCGGCATGGCCGTTGTCATGGATCCGGGAACCGGCGAGATCCTGGCCCTGTCTCACTATCCATCCTTCAATCCAAATGTATATAAACAATACCCGCGTCATCTGTGGCGTAACCGGGCCCTGACCGATCCCTTTGAGCCCGGCTCCACCATAAAGATATTTTCCGCTGCCGCAGCCCTGTCATCGGGTGCCTGTAGCCCCAACACCATTTTCTACTGTGAAAACGGTGCCTACAGGATCGGATCGAACACCATCCATGACACGCATCCCAGGGGATGGCTCTCCCTGCAGCAGATCATAAAATATTCCAGCAACATCGGAATTACCAAGGTTGTCGAAATGGTGGGTCCGGAAACCCTGTATACCACCTTGAAAAATTTTGGATTCGGGGACAGGACCGGTCTGGATTGTCCAGGGGAAACCACAGGGGTCCTCACACCCAGCAACCAATGGTCCAAAATCGACACCAGCGCCATCGCATTTGGCCAGGGAATGTCGACATCGGCCATACAGCTGGTGTCAGCGGCAGCTGCCATCGCAAATGGCGGCATGCTCATGAAACCTTTTATCGTCCAATCCATCACCAACGAGCATGGCAGGATTTTAAAGCAGACAACACCCGAAATCATCCGGCGTGCCGCATCTCCCGAAGTGGCCGCCGTCGTCAAACGAATCATGCAAACCGTCGTTACAGAGGGCGGCACCGGTACCAGTGCTTTCCTCGATGGCTATACGGTTTGCGGCAAAACCGGTACCGCCCAAAAAACAGATCAAAGCGGCAACTACGCCCGGGGCAAATACACGTCGTCTTTTTTAGGGTTTGCACCAGCCGACAATCCCAGACTCGTGATCCTGGTGGTTATCGACGAACCCACCGACGCCCATTATGGCGGCACCGTGGCAGCTCCGGCATTTCAGAAAATTGCCCATGAAACACTGCAACACCTGAATGTTCCGCCGGAAACCAGAAAGGGCGCCATCAAGGCCGCTTTGATCACGGGGGTCAGCGGTTGAAATTGAGCGAGCTTCATAGGGCCGTTCATGAGGCCGGAATCAAGGGGCACGAGGCTGAAAGCAATGACCATTGGACACAAAGGCAGGAGATCGAGGTGACATCCCTGCATTACAATACACGTGATGTTCGGCCAGGAGGCCTTTTCGTTGCCATCGAGGGGTTTTCAACCGACGGTCACCGCTACATTCAGGATGCCGTGGATAAGGGCGCCGTGGCAGTGATCTCACAAAAACCGTCTGCAGCCCCCATACCCGTTTTCCGGGTGCCTGACTCACGAAAGGCTCTGGCCGTTCTGGCCGATCACTTTTTTGGAGCCCCGAGCAGTCGCTTGACCATTGTCGGCATTACAGGAACCAACGGCAAAACAACCACGGCCTACCTCATCGAAAACATTCTTCTTGCAGCAGGTTTCCAGGTGGGTGTCATCGGCACCGTCAACTACCGCTACAAGGGAAAACTATTTGAAAATCCTGTGACCACGCCCGAGTCTCTGGATCTTCAGCGGATTCTCGCAGAAATGCTGTCCGAGGGTGTCACCCATGTCGTCCTGGAGGTTTCTTCGCATGCCATCGACCTGTCAAGGATTGCGGGTTGCCGGATGGACATCGGTGTATTTACGAATCTCACCCAGGATCATCTGGATTATCATGGCGATATGGATCGATACTGGGCCTGCAAGAAAAGACTGTTTACCGAATATCTGGGGGTCAAAAAAAAGGCCCTGGCCGTTATCAATACGGACAACCCGCAGGGTCTGGCGCTTGTTTCAGATCTGACCTGCCCTTGTGTCACCACAGGACGCTCACCAAACAGCATGGTCCATTCCAAATCCACGACCATCGATGTTAACGGTATCCGGGGCAGTCTTGCGACACCCCAGGGTTTGATTCATTTTGATTCATCCCTTGTGGGCAGGCACAACCTGGAAAATATTCTGAGTGCCGCGGGTGTGGGATCAGCACTGGCCCTTGCGCCCGAGGCAATACAGACCGGCATCGACCGTACCCTGTCGGTCCCGGGGCGGCTTGAACGTGTTCCCGGTAGTTCGGACCGGCCGGTTTACGTTGACTACGCCCACACACCGGATGCCCTTGAAAACGTTCTCAAGGCCCTGGAACAGCTGGCACCTGAACGTATCATCTGTATTTTTGGCTGCGGGGGCAACAGAGACAGGACCAAAAGACCACTGATGGGGCAAATTGCGGCAACATTTGCCCATCTATCCATTGTCACATCAGACAACCCAAGATCCGAAGAGCCCGGGGACATCATCGACCAGATTATAGCGGGCATTCGACGTGTCTGCCAAAACGAATACACCGCCCAAGAACTGAAGCGTGGCTTCAAGCACAAAGGATACTGTCGGGAACCTGACCGGAAGCGTGCCATTCAGACAGGTATCCAGGCGGCGGAACCGGGCGATATGATTCTCATAGCAGGCAAAGGCCATGAAACGTATCAGATTATTGGCGATACATCCAGACCCTTCGACGACCGGACCGTGGCACAATCCGTGTTGTCTGTATTGCAAACGGAGGTCGATAAGCAGCCGTGATTGCCAAACAACAAAAAGCATGGTCCATACCCGACATCATGGATGCCACCGGTGGCGTTCTCTGTGCTGGCAGCAAGGCCTCGCGGTTTGACGGGTTCAGCATCGATTCCCGAACCATCGACCGGGAGAATTGCTTTATCTGCCTGACAGGGGATGTCCACGATGGTCATACATTCATTCCGGACATTGTCAGACAGGGTGTTACGGGGATCATTCTCAACCGGGAAAAAGCAGACCAGGCACTGCTCAAAACCTTGGCAGAGGCCGATATCACCTGTGTCGCCGTGCAAAACACCCTTACAGCCCTCGGGGATCTTGCATCGTTTCACCGACACCGATGGGACCTTTCCGTCGTCGCCCTGACCGGATCCAACGGCAAGACAACCACGCGTACCATGACCACAGATGTGGTTCGGCGCCAATTCAAGACCCTGTCGCCCTTTGGCAATTTCAACAACCTGGTGGGTGTGCCATTGACACTCCTGCGAACCCGCCGGAATCACGAATGGGCGATTCTGGAGCTGGGGATGAATTGTCCCGGTGAAATTCGTCGATTGGGTCAAATCTGTTCGCCGGATATCGCGATGATTACCAACATTGGTCCGGCACACCTGGAAGGGCTCGGCTCTCTGGAAGGGGTGATGAATGCCAAGGGTGAAATACTCGAAACATTGTCACCAAAAGACAGGTTAATCCTCAATGCCGACGACCCCATGGTCATGCGTCTGGCCAGGCGGGCACCGTGTAAACCCATCCTGTTCGGTCTGTCCAAACATGCAGATATCCGGGCCAGCGCCCTGGAAAACAGCACAACCGCCATCTCCTTTCGGATTCACATTCCCGGTGGCGATATTCGAGTGACCCTGCCCGTTCCCGGAAGGTTCAACGTGTCCAACGGCCTGGCTGCCGCTGCTGTGGGGTACTGTCTTGGGATACCTTTAGAGGAAATCAAGACAGCTCTGGGTTCATTCATACCCGTCAAAGGAAGAATGAACATATTGCAGACAGTTCACGGGCCGCACCTCATCGATGACACCTACAATGCCAACCCCGGTTCGGTCAAGGCAGCCCTGCGCACACTGGCCGGTCTCCGAAAAGAGCAGCGGGGAATCGCCGCACTGGGAGACATGCTCGAACTTGGCCGTGCATCCAGGGACCTGCACGCGGAAATCGGGGGGTTTGCGGCAGCATCGGGTCTGGCCAAGCTCTATGTAACAGGCAATTTTGCCGATGCCGTTGAAAAAGGTGCCCTAGCGGGCGGAATGGCGGCAACAGACATCTTCTGCGGTTCAAAGGATGACATGTTGGATGCACTCAAAAAAACCATCCAACCGGATGACTGGATACTCATCAAGGGTTCCAGGGGTATGCGTATGGAAACCCTGGTTCAAGCACTTCAGGCCCAATACGGCCGAATGGAAGGGTCAGCATGATTTATCATCTGCTATATCCGCTGCATACATCCATATCGGCGTTCAATGTATTTCGATACATAACGTTCCGTACGATTTATGCCAGTCTGACAGCCTTTATCATCTGTTTTCTACTCGGGCCCTGGATTATAAAGCGGCTCAGAACACACCAGGTCGGTCAATACATCCAGGAAGATGGTCCCGGCACCCACCAGACCAAAGCGGGAACACCCACCATGGGCGGCATCCTGATTCTGTTTTCCATTCTGGTCTCGACATTATTATGGGCCAATCTGACCAATGCCTACATCTGGGTCGTGCTTTTGATCATCGTCGGATACGGGGGTATCGGCTTTGTGGATGATTATCTGATGCTCATCAAAAAACGGAACAAAGGGCTATCAGCCAAAACCAAGTTTTTTGCCCAGGCAGTTTTTGCAATGATTGCCGGATTGCTGCTCTATTTGAATCCGGACTTCGACACCCGGGTGACCCTCCCTTTTTTCAAACACATATCCCCGGATCTGGGTCTCTGGTATATCGCCTTTGCCGTGCTGGTAATCGTGGGAACGTCCAATGCCGTCAATCTGACGGATGGGCTGGATGGACTCGCCATCGGCCCTCTCATCATTGCTGCGGCCACGTATATGATTTTTGCCTACGTCACCGGACATATCAAACTGGCGGAATATCTCCAGATAAATTATGTGGCCGGCGGCGGAGAACTCGCCATCATGTGTGGCTCCCTAGCCGGTGCCGGACTCGGGTTTCTCTGGTTCAACGCCTACCCCGCACAAATTTTCATGGGTGATGTGGGCTCTCTTTCCCTGGGAGGTGCCCTGGGATCCATCGCCGTCATCACGAAACAGGAAATTCTGCTGGTTATTGTGGGGGGACTTTTTGTCATAGAGGCGCTCTCGGTGATATTTCAGGTGAGCTTTTTTAAAATGACCAATGGGGGACGCATATTTAAAATGGCGCCCCTGCACCACCACTTTGAATTGAAAGGGGTCCCGGAGCCCAAGATCATCGTTCGATTCTGGATTATAGCCATTGCCCTGGCATTGGTTTCCATGAGCACGCTGAAGTTGAGATAGTCAATGGAACTTGAACATAAAAAAGCACTGGTGGTGGGCATGGGACGATCCGGTTTCGAGACGGCCTCTTTTCTGACCCAACGCGGTGCAAAGGTCACAATTTCGGAAATGGCGGGAGAAGACGAAATGGGTGAAGCCGCCCGCAAATTTCGTGAACTGGGTGTACAGACCGAGTTCGGAGGACATGTCATGGACACGTTCACCGGCACTGACTTCATTGTCATCAGTCCAGGGGTACCCCATACGATTGCACCTGTTCAGGCCGCACAGGAAAAAGGAATCCCCTTGCTGGGTGAAATCGAACTGGCATCCCGCTTTATCACAGAGCCCATGATCGCCGTGACAGGCACCAACGGGAAAACCACCACCACCCGGCTCATCGGCCATATGCTGGAACAATCTGGGCAGACCGTGTTTGTGGGGGGCAACATCGGTAATCCACTGATCAGTTACCTGAGTTCCCATGAAAAAGCCCAGCACCTGGTGGTCGAAGTCAGCAGCTTCCAGCTCGATACGACCCTATCGTTCCGACCGGACATCAGCCTGCTCTTGAACATCAGCGATGATCACCTGGACCGTTATTCAGGCATAGAAGCCTATGCAAAAGCCAAAGGGCGTGTCCTGGAGAACCAGAAAAAAAACGACATCACGGTGCTGAACGGTAAAGATAGACGGATCAGGGAGATCGGCAGCACCTGCAAACCCGAAAAAATGTTTTTCACGGGTCGGCGGAAAAATGAAAAAGGGGCCGATATCGGAACCCATGCCATCACGTTCCACGATCTTATTTTTTTCCACGAAAAAGACCCGGCAGCAATGGGTTCTGGTGAGTCTTTATCCGAAAGCCGGACGGCCCTAACGCTGGACCGTGTACCCTTGAAATGCCGGCATGAACTGGAAAACATCTCCGCCGCGGCCCTGGCAGCACTGGCTGCCGGGGGGACACTGACCGGAATACACAAGGCACTCGAATCATTCCGGGGACTGCCCCATCGCATGGAACGTGTTGCCGCCCTGGATGGCATCGTCTTTTACAATGATTCCAAAGCCACCAATGTGGACGCGGTGATGCGGGCAATCGAATGCCTGCAGGGCCCGATCCATTTGATCATGGGCGGACGCGACAAGGGCGGACAGTTTCATCGACTCGAATCATCTGTCCGACAGAAGGTCAAATCCCTGACCCTGCTGGGTGAGGCATCAGGGGAAATTGAGGCAGCCCTGGGAAACCTGACCGCCACCAGCGTTGCTGTGACCATGGAAGATGCCGTTGCGATGGCGCATGCCGCAGCATCTTCGGGGGAAGTGGTTCTTTTTTCACCCGCATGTGCCAGCTTCGATATGTATCAAGATTACAAGGAACGCGGTGATGCGTTCCGCAAAACCGTATGTGGACGTAAAGCATGAAACGTTCAGAAACCACAGCATTGACCTATGACATCACGCTTCTCTTCTCGGTGCTTTTTCTCGTGGGCATTGGCATCGTGATGGTTTACAGCGCGAGTTCGGCACTTGCACTTAAAAAATTCAGTTCGGACTACTACTTCCTGAAGCGGCAGGCGCTCTTTTCCCTCATGGGCATGGTGGCACTGGTGGCATGCGGACATATCCCCCTGCATGTTTACAGATCCCTGGCGTATCCTCTGCTGGCCATTGCCCTTATCCTTCTGCTCCTGGTCCCCTTCAGCAACATGGGTGTCACAGCAGGCGGGGCAAAACGTTGGCTCAGCATCATGGGTTTTTCATTCCAGCCGTCTGAGATCGCCCGTCTGGCCATGGTCATATACCTGGCATTCTCCATGAGCAAAAAGCAGGAACAGATCAAAGACTTCTCCATTGGATTTTTACCCCATGTTATCGTCCTGGCCCTTTTTACGGGTCTCATCCTCCTGCAGCCGGATTTTGGATCCGTGGTCATCCTCGGCGCCATTACCTGGATACTGCTGTTCGTGGGAGGCGTCCGGCTGAGGTACCTGTTATCTTCCATCCTGCTGATTCTGCCCATGGTCTATTATGTCATGCTGAACGCCGACTACCGGCTGCGCCGAATTACCAGCTTTCTTGATCCCTGGCAGTACCCAACAGAAGATGGGTATCAAATCATTCATTCTCTCATGGCCTTTGGTACGGGAGGCATCTGGGGCGCAGGCATCGGCAAGGGGTATCAAAAACTCTTTTATCTTCCCGAGCCGCACACGGACTTTATTTTCTCGGTGATCGGCGAAGAACTCGGTCTTGTGGGCATTTTGATCATCTTATCTTTGTACGCGCTTATCCTGTGGCGGGGCGTCAGTATCGCACGCCATGCCAAAGATTCCTTCTCGGTCTTCATGGCAACCGGCATCACGGCGACAATACTGCTGCAGGTATGCGTCAACATGTGCGTTACCCTTGGTCTGCTTCCCACAAAAGGATTGACACTGCCGTTTTTAAGCTACGGCGGTACATCCCTGCTGGTCAACATGGCATCCATAGGAATTCTTATGAACATAGGGGCACGGCATGCTGCAAAATAACACCATCCGGGCCATATCCCTGATAATTGCCGGCGGAGGTACGGGTGGACATCTATTCCCCGGCATTGCCGTTGCCGAAGAAGTTCTGGCTGCCGGTCCGAGCAGTCATGTACGCTTCATCGGAACAGGCAATCGTTTTGAAACCGGCGTCCTGAATGGAAAAGGCTTCGAACAGAAGCACATCCGCGTCCAGAGTCTGAAAGGGAAAACCATGCGCCAGCAGGTCAAGGCACTGGCGTCCCTTCCCTGGAGTCTCTTTTCGGCAACCTGGATACTCAGAAAGTTTCGTCCGGATGTCGTGCTGGGTGTGGGGGGATATTCTGCCGGTCCCGTGGTGGTAGCCGCCTGGGTTCTGCGCATTCCCCGGGCACTTCACGAACAGAATGTGATTCCCGGCATGACCAATCGTTTGCTCTCGTATTTTGCAGACAGGATTTACGTGTCCTTTGCGAACACCCGGATCAAGGCACCGGCGCAAAAAATCCACCTGACGGGAAACCCTGTGAGAAAAGAAATACTGTCCTGTCTGAAAAGCACCCCCACAACCCCAAGGGGCCCTGTAACCCCTGCAAAGCCCTTCACCATCTTCATCGTCGGTGGAAGTCAGGGGGCCCACCGTATCAACACGGCTGTCATGGCAGCCCTGACGCACATTGCATCAAAAGACAGGATCGCCTTCATCCATCAGACGGGTGCGGCGGATGAAGATGTTGTCAGAAAAGCATACACCGAGCACAACATTACCGGCACGGCAAAATCCTTCTTCCATGACATGGCAAAGCAATACCGTAAAGCGGACCTGGTTATCTGCAGGTCCGGGGCATCCACCATCGCCGAGCTGACGGTCCTGGGGAAAGGCGTTATCTTTGTCCCCTATCCTTTTGCCGCCGATGACCATCAGGCTCTCAACGCCCGCCAACTCGTTTCCAGGGGAGCGGCGGAGCTGATCCTTGAAAAAGACCTGACGGGAAAGCTTCTGGCCCAAAAAATCGAGCACTATGCATCGTCACCGCAGATACTCGCAGGCATGGCTGCCAACATGAGAAAACAGGCCAGACCGGATGCGGCAAAGGCAATTGTGGAAGATTTATATGAACTCACGGCTTTAAAGGGCAAAGCCGTGAGTCGTTTTAGGTGTTAAGTGTCAGGTTTTAGGTTAGCTGCGGGCTGAAGGCGATAACGTTTACCTTGAAACTTACCTAAAACCTGACACTTAAAACTTAAAACGATAGTCCATGACGCGCGCAGCACAAATGTCGCCCGAAGGGCAAATGACAGCCGAAGGCGAATATCGCGCGCAGCGCAAATGTCGCCCGAAGGGCAAATGACAGCCGAAGGCGAATATCGCGCGCAGCGCAAATGTCGCCCGAAGGGCAAATGACAGCCGAAGGCGAATATCGCGCGCAGCGCAAATGTCGCCCGAAGGGCAAATGACAGCCGAAGGCGAATATCGCGCGCAGCGCAAATGTCGCCCGAAGGGCAAATGACAGCCGAAGGCGAATATCGCGCGCAGCGCAAATGTCGCCCGATAGGGCAAGGAAAAAAAATGTACCATAAAAAATATCACATCCATTTTGTCGGCATCGGCGGCATCGGAATGAGCGGGATTGCAGAGTTGTTGATCAATCTCGGATACACCGTGTCCGGATCGGATCTCACCTTGTCCGATATCACCACCCGCCTCGAGAAACTGGGGGGCACCATATACCGTGGCCATGCCGGAACGAACATCCAGGGTGCTGACGTGGTGGTCACATCTTCGGCCGTGAAAAGCAGCAACGCGGAGGTACTGGCCGCAGAACAACTCGCCATTCCCGTTATACCCAGGGCTGAAATGCTGGCCGAACTCATGCGTTTGAAATACAGCGTCGCCATCGCCGGTGCCCATGGCAAGACATCCACCACTTCCATCGTTTCAACGGTTCTTGCAGAAGGGGGTCTGGATCCCACGGTGGTCATCGGGGGTAAGTTGAAAAGTATCGGATCCAATGCGCTGCTCGGACAAGGAGATTACATCGTTGCCGAGGCCGATGAAAGTGATGGGTCCTTTCTCAAGATGTCACCGGCCATTGCCGTGGTTACCAATATCGACCGGGAACATCTCGATTACTATCCGGACATCTCCGCTATCAAAGACGCCTTCCTGGAATTTATCCAGAAAGTTCCTTTTTACGGTTTAGGGGTGCTCTGTCTGGACAACGAGCATATTCAGGAACTCATTCCGGCCATCAAAAAACGGTTTGTCACCTATGGCATGAGCTCTCAGGCTGACGTACAGGCCAGAAATATCCGTTTTGAAGGACTGAAAAGCCGCTTTGATGTCTATTTTCAGGGTCAAGCACTCGGGGAAATTTTTCTCAACCTGCCGGGTCACCACAGCATCGCCAATGCCATGGCGGGTATTGCCGTCGGGCTCGAGTTGGATATCCCCTTTTCCGTTATCAAGACGGCACTTGAAAAGGCCGAAGGTGTCCAGAGGCGACTGGAAATCAAAGGTGAGCGGGACGGTGTTACCGTGGTGGATGATTATGGACACCACCCCACCGAAATCAAGGCAACCCTCCAGGCACTCAAGGATGCCTGGCCGGATCAAAGAAAAGTGGTGGTGTTTCAGCCGCACCGGTATTCGAGAACCCAGGCATTGTTTGATGACTTCACCCGTTCTTTTTATCAAACCGATGTACTGCTGGTGCTGCCCATCTACTCGGCAGGGGAACAGATCATCGAGGGTGTCCATGGCCACGACCTGTGTGACGGCATCATGGCCCACGGTCACAAGGACGTCATCTGCACGGAAGGTATCGACAATGCCGTTCGGTATTTACAAAAAAACCTGCGCAACGGAGACATCCTGCTGACCCTCGGGGCCGGGGATGTATGGAAGGTGGGGGAGGCAGTGTTAAAAAGGGGAGGGGTTAAGGGGTGAAGGCAGCTTAAGCCGGCAAGCCATAAGCCGCTTAAAGCTTAATGGCTAACAGACCTTATAGCTCAAATAGAGTGAGAATATGCAACTAAACAAAACACATATGAAATGGCTGACGGAAACATTCGGCCCTGACGTGCGGTTCGACGAACCCATGTCCCGACATACGTCTCTTCGGGTAGGGGGACCGGCAGACGTGTATGTGGCACCCAAAGAAAAATCCGATCTGGTGGCACTTGTTCGGTGGTTGCAGGAAAACGCTCTTCCTTATTTCATCGTCGGCAATGGGACCAACCTGCTCGTTCTGGACAATGGCATCCGGGGGGTCGTTATTTCAATGAAGCATTGTCTGAAAGACATTCAGCACACGGTTATAGACAGGGAAAACGTCCTCGTGACAGCGGGTGCTGCCGCCAGACTCAACACCCTCTGCAAATATGCCACCGGAAACAGATTCAAGGGGTTGAATTTTGCCCTGGGCATTCCCGGGTCTGTGGGGGGCGCCATCGTCATGAATGCAGGAACGGGACATGGAAACATGGCAGACGTGATCACGGCAGTGGTGATACTCTCTCCCGTTGGTGAACCCGTGAGAGTCGAAAAACACGCGCTGCAGTTCCGCTATAGGGGGCTCGATTGGATAGAAGGGCCAGAGACACCCGGAATACAGACCCCCATCATCCTGGAAGGTGAGTTTCGGCTCTCTGTTGCGGACAGACATGCCATCGAAAAAGAAGCCAGTGCCATCATGCAGAAAAGAATTGCAATGCAGCCACTGCATCAGAGAAGCGCGGGATGCTTTTTTAAAAATCCGGCCAAAGGAAAATCAGCCGGAGAACTCATAGACCTGGCCGGTTTGAAAGGAAAACAGATCGGAGATGCCCAGGTGTCCACCACACACGCTAACTTCATCATCAACAAAGACAAGGCTAGCGCTGCGGACATCCTGGCCCTCAAAGAGTTGATTCAGGAAGCCGTGTTAACGTCGTTCAATATAACACTTGAACCCGAGGTCAAAATTGTTGGTACATAAAAAAACCCGGAAAAATTATTATAAAAACAGTGCCGCAAAGAGACGGACCAAACGAATTCAGCACGTGCTGAGTCTTTTAAAAATCTTCGCCGGCTTGTCCCTGGTGGCTGTCATGAGTTTTGCCTTTATCTTCTCCTATGATCTTTTTACCCAGTCGGGCTACTTTAAAACCGTCCACCTCAACATACAGGGCTGCAGGACTCTCGATAAAAAGACGGTTCTGGCCCAGGCAAAACTGTCCCGGGGGCTCAATATCTTCTCTGTGAATCTGAGTACTACCCGCAAAAGACTTTTGGCCCATCCATGGATATCAGAGGCCGAGGTCAGCCGTGAGATCCCTTCCGGCATCCACATCCGGATCAAGGAACACGAGCCTCTGGCAATTATCGATATCAATCGCAAATTTTTGCTCAACAACCAGGGCCGCCTCTTCAAAGAATGGGAAGCGAGCGACCCGGTCAATCTACCGGTTGTGGACGGACTGGCTTTTTCCGACCTGAATGTCGGGGATGGATCCTACAGCCGGCCATTCAATGCCGTCATGACGGTTTTAAAACTGGGAAAAAATAATGGCAGCATCCTCACCAACAAGGAAATACGAAAAATAGAGGTGGACAAGGATATCGGTCTGACAATTTATGCAAGCAACAGCCTCGGCGCACTCAAACTGGGGTATGATGATTACCCCAGTAAGTATAAAAGGCTCCAGGAAGTTCTCTTTTATCTCAAGAAAAATCAGAACATACCGATATTGAACTCGATAGACCTGAATAATCCCAATCGAATTGTCGTCAATCTGAATCAGGAAAAACAACCCGCCGCGGGTCACAAGGAGGTGTAAGGTGCAGGGTCACGAAAATATCGTCGTCGGTCTGGATATTGGAACTACGAAAATATGTGCCGTGGTGGGTGAGGTTTCCAATGATGATATCAGCATCATCGGCATCGGAACAAGTCCTTCCATCGGGCTTAGAAAGGGTGTGGTCGTCAATATCGAGTCCACCGTGGACTCCATCAAAAAAGCAGTTGAAGAGGCTGAGTTGATGGCCGGTTGTGAAATCTCATCGGTATATGCCGGCATCGCCGGTGGACACATCACCGGCTTCAACAGCCGGGGTATTGTCGCCATTAAAGGTTCGGAAATTACCCAAACCGATGTGGATCGTGTCATCGACGCAGCACGTGCCGTCGCCATACCCATGGATCGAGAGGTCATCCACGTCCTGCCCCAGGAATACATCGTCGACGAACAAACAGGCATTCAAAATCCTGTGGGCATGGCCGGGGTGCGGCTGGAAGCGAAAATTCATATCGTGACAGGTGCTGTCACATCCGCCCACAACATTGTTAAATGTGCCAATCGATCGGGACTCGATGTCTGTGACATCGTTCTGGAATCACTGGCTTCCGGGGAAGCCGTGTTGACGAATGAAGAAAAAGAGCTCGGCACGGCCCTGCTGGATCTGGGGGGCGGCACATCCGATTTGGCCATTTTCTCGGGGAAAAACATCAAACATACGTTTGTATTGAGTCTGGGTGGCAACAATCTGACCAACGACATCGCCATCGGGTTACGCGCACCCCTGGCTGAGGCGGAAAAGATCAAAACCCGCTACGGCACCTGCTCTTCAAGCAGTATCAGCAGCGAGGAAACCATAGAGGTTCCGGGAATGGGTGGACGAGAACCCAAGAAACTCCCCAGGCAGATTCTCGGAGAAATCCTCGAACCACGCATGGAGGAAATTTTCACCCTGGTGCAAAGAGAAATCTATCGGGCAGGTATGGAAAATATGATCAACTCGGGCATGGTCATGACCGGCGGCACAGCGCTTTTGGAAGGAATCAATGATATTGCCGAATCCATATTCAACCTGCCCGTCCGAATCGGGAAACCCAGCGGTATCAGCGGACTCGTGGATGTCGTCAACAACCCCATGTATGCCACAGGGGTGGGTCTGGTCATGTATGGTGTCAAAAACCAGGTAACAAAAAAATTCAGAATACGGGACAAACATATTTTCAACGGTGTTATGAGCCAGATGCGTAAATGGTTCAAGGATGTCATATAGGCAACATAAATTCAACTAACGGGAGGAAACATGTTTACTTACGTGGAAAACGACAAAACAGCAAAGATCAAGGTCATCGGGGTTGGCGGTGCAGGTGGTAACGCAATCAACAACATGATTGAAGGCAATCTGCAAGGAGTGAAGTTCATCTGCGCCAATACAGATGCCCAGGCACTCGAGGTGTCCAAAGCGGAAATGAAAATACAGCTGGGGGAGCAACTCACGGAAGGGCTGGGTGCCGGAGCCAATCCCAACATCGGCCGGGAAGCGGCCCTGGAGAACAGGGATGCCATACGCAAATCCCTTGAAAACAGCCACATGGTTTTCATCACTGCGGGATTCGGAGGCGGCACGGGGACCGGAGCTGCACCGGTGATTGCGGAAATCTGCAAGGAAATAGGCGCCCTCACGGTTGCCGTGGTCACGAGACCCTTCTCCTTTGAAGGTCGAAAACGTGCCCGGCAGGCCGAGGAAGGCATCGAAACCCTTAAACAGGTTGCCGATACAGTCATTACCATACCCAACGACCGTCTGAGAGCTCTGGCTTCCAAGAATGCCAAAATGGTTGAAATGTTCAAGAAGGCCGATGAGATCCTGCTTCATTCCGTCAAGGGCATCACGGATCTGATCATGATGCCAGGACTGGTCAATCTCGATTTTGCCGATGTCAGAACCACCATGTCCAGAGCGGGTCTGGCCATCATGGGCATCGGGGTTTCCAGGGGAGAAAACCGGGCCCTTGAAGCTGCCGAACGCGCCATCTCCCATCCACTCCTGGAAGATATCGCCATCTCCGGGGCCAAGGGTGTCCTCATGAACATCACCTGCAACAGTGAACTGACCATGGAAGAGATGACGGAAGCTTCCGAACGCATCTACAACGAGGTTGGCGAGAATGCAGATATTATCTGGGGCGCTGTGGTTGACGATTCCATGGATGACGAAATGAGTGTTACGGTCATTGCCACGGGTATCGGCGACAAAACAGATGAAACAATCAAACCCGACAATGTCATGGAACACCCCTTCCGCGGCAGGGTCCGGGATATCGTCCCCTCAGATCTCGAAAATATCGTGGATTATGATGAACCCACATTTATCAGGAGAAAGGAAGCCGTGGGCGAATCCGGCGGCGCCTCTTACCGTGGTTACAAAGGGATCGTCATCGACAACAGCGATCTGGAGGTACCCACCTTCTTGAGACGCAAAGCCGACTGAAACAGGACCGCCTCATGGAAATTTGTTTGATAAAGGAGTCGTCTCGTATTATGAAACCCTATGGTTAAAAAAGGCGACATCGACCGACAAAGGCGCTTAGACGCGGAAATCTTGGTCATTGGAAAACCGGAGCGGCAGGGAAAAACAGCCGTTGCCCTGGTATACCCGAATACGTACCACCTGGGTATGTCAAACCTGGGTTTTCAAACAGTCTATCGGCTTTTGAACGAATTGGATGATATCGTCTGTGAAAGGTCCTTCCTCCCGGATCAAGACGTGGCCGACACAGGCGGTATCATCTCAATCGAATCCGGACGCGCCATTGCAAGCTTCGATATCATTGCCGTATCCCTGTCCTTTGAAAATGATTACCCCAACCTGCTCACCATTCTTGGGAAAGCCGGTCTGCCCTTCCGTTCCACCAAAAGAGATGAAACCCACCCCCTCATCATCGCCGGGGGTGTTACCTGTTTATTGAACCCGGCGCCCATAGCACCCTTTATAGACTGCTTTCTGATCGGCGAGGCAGAAGCCAATCTGCCCGGTTTTATGCGGATAGTTCAGGAAACGGACACGCGGGAGACCCTGTTGATCCGCGCCTCACAGGAAATAGAGGGCATTTTTGTCCCGGGTTTCTACAGGGAAACCTATAAGCCGGACAATACGTTTCAGGGATTGAAGCCCCTCAAAGATGTCCCCGGTGTGATCAAAAGAGCCTATGTCCGGGACATCAACCAGGCACCTGCCTGCAGTGCCGTCGTGACACCCGATACCACCTTTGATCAGACATATCTGATTGAGGTGTCCCGGGGGTGCCCTCATGGATGCCGCTTTTGCGGTGCTGGTTTTGTGTACCGCCCTCCCCGTTTCAGAGATCCGCATTTGCTGACATCGTGTCTGCACGACGGACGTGCCCATACCGATAAAATCGGTCTTGTAGGGGCGGCGGTTTCCGATCTTCCCGGACTCGGCGATCTCTGCAAAGCCGCAGAAAAGACCGCAACCCTTGTTTCCTTCAGTTCCCTCAGGGCGGATGCCCTTGACCAGGACCTGATTTCCCATCTGTCGAGAAGCAAGGTCAAAACAGCCACCATTGCTCCCGACGCCGGGTCTGAACGGTTACGCAGATGTATCAACAAGGGAATTTCCGAAAAAGACATCCTGGCTGCGACACAAGCGCTTGTCACCCAGGGCATCCCGAATCTCAAACTCTATTTTATGATCGGTCTGCCCACGGAAACCATGCAAGACATCGAGGCCATCATCAACCTCTGCAAAAAGGTGAAGCACGTTTTTTTAACATCGAGTCGTGTCAAGGGGCACATGGGCGAAATAACCGTGAGTATCAATTGCTTCGTCCCCAAGCCCCACACACCCTTTCAATGGACGGCCATGAATGACATCCAGATGCTAAAGCTGAAACACAAACACATTCAAAAAGGTCTCAAGCGGGTCCCGAACATCCGCATACATGCCGATATCCCCCGCCGGGCCTATGTGCAGGCCCTATTGTCTCGAGGAGATATGCGTGTAGCCGACATGCTGGAGACAGCACATGAGAATGGCGGCAACTGGCCAAAAACCCTTAAAGCCTCGCCCATCAGCGCCGATTTCTATGTGCACAGGCAAAGAGACTTTGACGAAAAATTCCCCTGGGATATTATGGATCACGGTCTCCGGAAGTCCTATCTCCTGGCGGAATATAAAAAAGCCATGCGTGGCAGCACGACCCCCCCCTGTGATGTGGAAACCTGCCGGCGGTGTGGGGTCTGCGGAAGCGAATAAAATACTTGAAAGCCCTCTTACATTATGGTAGTTCGTGCAAGGCTATAAAAAAGCCAAACAGTTGAAAGGATTGGTTTCCTTATGATCTCGAAACAAAAGATGAAGGTTGTGTATGGCCTCATGGTCTATTTCCTGGTTGTTGGCGTTTTATGCTATGCCGCCTTTCCTGTTTCACCACCGGAAGAACCCATGAGAATGATATTCAAGGTCACAGCCGGCAAGGTTCTTTTTGACCACTACTCGCATACGTCCGAGACAGCCTACGGACTTTCCTGCTGGGACTGCCATCATCACCCAATGGATGACGATGCAGCGCTCGTTGCCTGCGGAGAGTGTCATGCTGCGAATGAAAATGTGATGCAGCCTCCCGACATATGCAGTGATTGCCACGAGCCCGATGAAATCGAAGATGCGCCGATCCTGAAACGGTCCGATGCCTTCCACAAGGGATGCATCGAATGCCATCAAGCGTTCGAGGCCGGCCCCATCGAATGTTCAGCATGCCATATCATGCAGTAATATAAACGGCGGATACGCTTGCCCAGATGGTTCTTCAATGTCAAGCGGCCAAGGAAAAGGGTACTCATATGATGAAACGGTCATTTTTTTCTGTAACGGCACCCCGTCTTCAGGTAGATTCGATGCCGGGTGTGTTACCTGATTGTGTCCGGATTGAGACGCCTCGTCAGATCATGCTTCTCATCGAAGAGGTTGCTGAAAACGGGCAGGCGATGATGATCCAGAAGGGTGACCCCGTCAAAACAGGACAAAAAATATCCCTGTCACCTGATTCGGGGGCATATGCCATATCGACCGTAACCGGCACCATTACCCATATTGAACCCTTTCCGGGAGAATCCGGAAAACAGTTTACTGCTGTATCCGTTGCCGTGTCAAAGGCGGCTGAGCTTGACGAACGCTTTGCCGACTGCTGCGGCACACCCTCTATTGAAAATGCTGTCGACCTGCTGGGGTGCCTGCCCGGAAGCCCTGTCTTTGAAGTATTTACGGATGCGGAAAAACCAATCGAGACCATTGTCATCAACGCCGTGGACCAGGATCTCTTTATCATCACCGCACAGTACGCCCTCACGGCCTTTTTTCATGAGCTGACGCAGGGTATCCAACATCTCAAAACCATTACCGGTGCGAAAAATGTCGTTATAGCCGCACCACAGGACGCCATTCAGGGTTATGGTGACATGGGTGCGACCGTCATAAGTGTCAGCAAGGGCTATCCTGAAGGATTGCCGCACCTTGTCGCTCAGAGAGTGACAGGCCATGAAATCCTTGTCGGAAAAGATTTCAAGGACTTTGGCTTGGCCTTTCTGAGTGTGGAAGCCGTCGCTTCACTGGGTCGTTCTTTCCAAAACAAAAAATTAGCCCGAACCAAACTGGTCACCTTTATAGACAAAGATGGAAACCGTTCCCTGGTATCGGCCATCGTGGGCACCCCCGTCCGGGATATCTTCAAGCGTTTTGGTCAGAGCATAAACGACCAGGATCGGATCATCATCGGCGGCCCGTTAAACGGCTACAGCACCTACACGGATGCGTTTCCTATAAGACCCGATACAGATGCCGTTCTCCTTCAGGGCAAGGAGGATGTTGCGCTTGTCTCGGATTATCCGTGTATCAATTGCGGTGATTGTATCCGCGTCTGCCCCGCCCGGGTACCGGTCAATATGCTGATCCGCTTTCTCGAAGCAGGACAGTATGAAGAAGCCGCAGAAAATTACGATCTCTATTCCTGTCTCGAATGCGGGCTCTGCAGTTATGTGTGCGTATCAAGAATACCCATCTTTCAATCCATCAAACTGGCTAAATACGAGCTCGGTCGCGCAGCTACCGGGGAGGCAGCAGATGAATAACCCGAAAAAACTGATCGTATCCCATGCGCCCTTCATCCATATCGGAAGCAGCATACCCCAAATGAGTCTGCATATCATTCTGGCCGCATTACCGGCCGTTATTTTAGGGGGCATGTTCCGATTCGGTGCTCCCGCTATCGCAGTAGTGAGTTTTTCCGTTGCTACCGCCATGTTATGGGAAATAGCCATCAACATTGTTTCCAAAAAACCTGTTTCAGTGGGCGACGGCAACGCTGCAGTCATCGGTCTCGTATTCGCCATGTTGTTGCCGGCAACAGCGCCCTGGTGGTTTGTTCTGACAGGAACATTTATTGCCATCGTGATCGGTAAACAGATCTTTGGAGGCATCGGCAGCAACCCTTTCAATCCCGTGGCCCTGGCCCTTGCCATCCTGATGGTTTCCTGGGGTGATTTTCTTGACTTCGATGAAATGTATCGTCATTTTCATTTTGACTTTATTCCGACATACCCTCTGGCTGCGGTGAAGCACTTTGGTCTCGATGCCATCGGACCTGTCAGATTAATGGATCTGCTTCTCGGACGACAAATCGGCGGTATCGGTGCAACCTTTGGTATCGGTCTCATTCTAGGGGGTGTCTATTTGATGATCCGGGGCTTTATCCGCTGGGAAATCGCTCTTTCGTTTTTAGGAGGTGTTTTTATCACCGCCCTGATATTCAACATCACCGATCCCGGCCGCTACGCGGATCCTTTTTTCCATCTTCTGACCGGCTATACGCTGGTGGCGGCATTCTTTTTAGCCCCCGAGGATTCATCATCACCCGTCAACTTCATCCCCATGCTCTTATATGGAGCCATCGGTGGTATGATGACCGTATTGATTCGCAATATCGGCGCTTATGTCGATGGTGCGATACTGTCTATTCTGTTGATCAATCTATTGAATCCTTTGTTGGATAAAATCCGGCCAAAGACTTTGGGAAAGGTTGCATAATATGCGTGAAATGATCAATATGATTGTGGTGTTAACCATTCTTGGTTCCGTGTCAGGAGGCCTGCTTGCGGCAACCAAAAATTGGACAGATCCAAAAATCGAGTATCAACAACTCACCTTTGTAAAGGGCCCCGCCATCAAAACAATTCTGGAGGGTGCATCCAACGACCCCATCGTCGATCGATTTAAGATTAGCCATGAAGGAGTGGATTCCAGTTTTTTTGTTGGTATTTTTAATGGCGAGGCCAGTACCATTGCCTTTGAGGGCTTGGGTAAGGGATTCGGTGGTGACATTGGATTGATGATGGGTGTCAATCTCGAGGACGATACCATCATCGGTGTGGGTGTCACAACACACAGCGAAACACCAGGCATCGGCTCCAAAGCTAAAACCGATCCCACCTTCACCAACCAGTTCAAAGGCATGAAAATGACTGCGATTGCAAACGTCGACGTCATGAGTGGTGCAACCGTAACATCCAACGGAATCAACGGCGGTGTGGCAGCGGCAAGCAAAATGTACCAAAACTTGAAGCCGCAGATTCTTGAGCAGCTCAAGACATTTAAATAGGGAGAACACAATGGCGAAAACCCTCGTTCAGGAATTTACCAAAGGTCTTTGGGAGGAGATACCGCCCTTCAGGCTGGTTCTGGGTTTATGCCCCGTGCTGGCCGTAACCAAAACCGTTGAAAATGGAATCGGCATGGGAGTGGCCACCACATTTGTACTGGTGGGTTCCAATTTTTTTGTGTCACTGCTGCGAAAATTTATTCCCTCCAGGGTAAGAATCGCCTGTTTCATCATCATCATCGCAACATTTGTGACCCTGGTTGAACTGTTGATGCAAGCCTTTACCTATCCACTGTTCCTCAAATTGGGTATATTCATACCACTTATCGTGGTTAATTGTATCGTTCTCGGGCGTTCCGAAGCCTTTGCCTTTAAGAACGGAATCGCCCGATCACTGGCAGACGGTCTGGGAATTGGGATCGGGTTTACCTTAGCCCTGGCCGCCCTGGGAGCCGTGCGAGAACTTTTAGGCGCCGGAACCCTGACATTCTGGGAAACACCGATTCAGATATTAAGCCCCACTATACAGCCTTTTACTTTTATGGTCGAAGCGCCGGGCGCTTTTGTCTGTCTGGGGCTGATGCTCTGCCTGATGAACCTGGTGGGAAGCAAATAGGAGAAATTCCATGGGTGATTATGTTATCCTAGCCATAAGCTGTATTCTGATCAACAATATCCTCCTTGCACAGTTTCTGGGAAACTGCCCGTTTCTGGGCACATCTAAGAAAATGGAGACCGCTGTGGGTATGGCCATGGCCGTTGTTTTCGTGCTGGTAATGGCCGGTGTTGGCACCTGGCTCATCAACAACTATATACTCCAGAAATTCGGTCTCGAATTTTTACGCACCATTGCTTTCATCCTGGTTATCGCCTCGCTGGTCCAGTTTGTGGAAATGTTTCTGAAAAAAAGCATTCCCGCCCTTTATGCTGGGTTGGGCATTTTTCTGCCACTGATTACAACGAACTGCGCCGTTATGGGTGCCTGTCTCATCAATATCAAAGAAGAATATACCTTTTTACAAGCCCTGGTAGCATCCTTAAGCTATGCCGTCGGTTTTGGTCTGGCATTGATCCTCTTTGCCGGTGTACGCGAACGTATACTCCTGGCCAGGGTTCCCAAGCCTCTTCAGGATACATCCATCGCCCTGGTCACCGCCGGCATCCTTTCCCTGACTTTCTTTGCTTTCAAAGGTATGGTGTAGCCGGCAAAAAATCCGCCCCACTGGGCCTTTACCCGCGGAGAAAATAGGCTCAGAAGTCCCCCCGAGGGCGGCTGGTATATCGAATATCGATACCATAAATTTCAAAGTGATGGCTCTCACCTTATATAGCGTTCGTCCTAATAACGTTCCGAAACTGCTTCGGCACATAATGTCAAACGGAACAGTCTTGTGACAATGGCTATGGGAAGATAACTTGACAAGTTGATAAAAATACAGATTATTAATAAAGTACCACTACGTAATATAGTGCCCTTGATATCAATCAAGATTCTTTTCACTTCAATTTTAATGACGATACGGTCATATTTTTGTCAGGCAATGGAGGAGGGAGCAATGAAAAAGAACTTTTTTAACTATATTTTTTATTCGGGCATGGTTGCGGTGATTCTTTTACTGGGACTGCAGCCTGTTCAGGCCGTGGAGGTAAAGCTTTCCGGTCAGATAAACCGTGCGGTCATGTGGGCGGATAATGGAAAGGATACATCGGTTTTGAATGTGGACAATGATAATTCCTCCACCCGTTTTAGATTTACAGGTTCCGAGGCAGTTAATGATTCCGTCACAGTGGGCGTGGTCTGGGAGAACGAGTTTCAATCCAATGATTCCAGCAAAGTGGATGTGGGGCAGGATGATGACGGGGATTCCGAGTTTAATGATCGAAAACTGGAAGCTTATTTTGTGGTACCTTTCGGTAAGATTTCCATTGGTCAGGGGGATGGGGCGGCCAACGGAACCTCCGAGGAGGATTTGTCCGGTACCAGTGTGATCATGTACTCGGGCGTTAACGATACCGCCGGGAGCATAAATTTCCGCGACAATGACGATACACCCATTGCCACAGTTGGCAGCACCCGCAGCAATTTTGACGGGTTGAGCCGCAACGATCGCCTGCGATACGACACACCCACGTTTGGAGGCGCCATATTCTCGGTGAGTTTCACCAACGGTAATGCCTACGAACTGGCAGCACGGTATGCGGCGGATTTCGACGGCTTTGGGAAAATTACCACCGCCATCGGATATGTGGACACCGACGATCGTACGGATCCGGAATACACCCAGTTCGGCGGATCGGTATCCTGGCTGCACACCTCGGGTATCAACCTGACCGTTTCTTCCGGGGCACGTGACATTGACAATACCAACAGGGATCCTGTCAACTACTACGGCAAACTGGGGTACAAATTCGACATCCACGCCATTGCCGTTGAATATGGTGTGACTGAAGACTTGTCCCAGGATAAGGACAAATCGAAAAACTACGGTTTGGCTTATGTGATCAAACCTTGGGATGGTGTTGAATTCTACGGTACCTATCGGATATATAAACTCGATCGCGACGAGACTTCGAATATCGAGGATATTAACCAGGTCATGCTGGGTACACGTGTTAAATTTTAAATTATTTCATGGGACTCACTATGAGAGCAAGGTATATAGCGACCCGCATGGTTTTGCTGGTGTCCCTCATGATCATGGGTATGTGGGGTTGCGCCGGTAAACCGTTTGATCCTCCCCGGGCCGGTGAAATTCCCAAGGAACCCGGTGTATTCACCAAGGGTTCAGATGGCGCAGTACTGTACGATTCAAATAAAGAGCGTGCACCGGCTGTATCTCCTTCCCAAGCACCCGTGACCTCATCAGGTGGCACGGAGCAGCCTGCTGTTGAATCCGACTATGAAGCCTATGAAAGTTACCAGCAGTGGCTGCTTTGGAAAAAATCGGCCGTCGGCACCCCGGAATACGAAGAATTTCAACAATGGCGTGAATGGCGCAAGTACCAGGAATGGAAGAAACAGGAGTAGATACCCGAGTCCAAAGGGCCCGGCACTGGTTCAACCCTATAAGGGTTAATGTTAACCACATTCATCGTGCGATAAATTCTAAATCCGAATATCGAAATACGAAACAAATCCAAATATCAAATGCTCAAATGTTTCAAACATAGTGCTTAAATTGGTATCCCCAAGGTCTTGTTTGGATCATTCGGTATTGTTTTGGATTTCGAATTTCGTGCTTCGGATTTAAGTAATTACCACCCATGGCGTGCATATAGCACGCGTTTTGTACAACAGTCAAATTTGTCCAGCTAACCAAGGACGTCCCCTGACAAGGCCAGACCGTCCATGAGCCTCTGCATGTCCTCTGGAATGGGTGCCGTAAATAACATGGCCCGCTGCTCCACGGGATGGGTGAAGCTTAGATGCCTGGCATGCAGCATTTGCCTCCCGGCCGACCTCAGCAATGTTTCCAGACGCGTATCATTTCGCCTTTTCTTTCCCCATTTTCCGTAAGTATAGACATGGTCACCAATAATCGGATGACGCATGGATGTACAATGCACCCGGATCTGATGTGTTCGGCCGGTCTTCAGTTCCAGTTCCAGCAGGGTTGCACCCGTATACCGTATCTTTACACGCCAGAGAGTTTCGGCTTCACGCCCGACGGCACTGACGGTTGACATCTTTTTCCGATCCACGGGGTGCCGACCGATGGGAAGTGTTATGGTGCCTGCATCCGGCCCCACATTGCCATACACCAGTGCCAGATATTTTTTCCGGACCTGCCGTTCCTTGAACTGCCGGCTCAAATTTTCGAGGGCCATCCGATTTTTAGCCACCACCAAGGCTCCCGAGGTGTTTTTATCGAGCCGATGAACAATTCCCGGCCGCCGTTCGGCATTGATGCCGCCTAGTTCGGGGCAGTGGTGCAGGAGTCCATTGACCAAGGTGCCGGTATCATTCCCGGGTGCAGGATGAACCACCAGGCCGGCGGGTTTATCGATGACGATGAGGTGCGCGTCTTCAAACAGGATGTTCAGGGACATGGCTTCCGGCTGCAGAGAAGGGGGTTCATACACCGGGATGCAGCCTTGAATTGTTTCGCCGGGTTTGACGCGGTAACCCGGTTTCTTTATGTTGTTTTGAATGGTAATGCGGCCGTCCTGAATGAGCGTGGCGGCAAAGGACCTGGAACAATCTGAACGCTTTAAAGAAACAAGTGTATCAAGACGCTGGCCGGCATCGGATTCATCGACGGTAATGACGAATTGAAGCTCCCCACAGCAAGCCGTGGGGAACCTTCGACCGTAAGGGATTCTGTCTAATTCAGATTCGCTCGCTAACCCCGCGGCATGCGAAGCACTGCTACTCGGCAGAACCCGCGGCGAATGCGCTCGCTTTTTCGGTTCACCTGGAGGGGACATCATGTGGATGGAAATTACTTTTCTTCAGGTACGAAAAAAGACTCGATTTCGGAGACAATGGCTTCTTCTTTTGTGTTTCTGGCCGTGGACAGCTCCTTGACCAGAAGCCCCTGGGCTGTATCGTAGAGCTTTCTTTCACCAAAAGAGAGATCTTTTGTCAGTCGCAGTATGGAGAGATCCCGAAACACTTCGGCGACTTCATACAGAGAGCCGGTTTTTATCTTATCCATGTATTCCCGGTATCTGCGATTCCATGTCTGGTTGTCGATAGTGGACTCCTGCCTGGTCTTCATGACCTCGATGATCTTGGGAATTTCTTTTTCACTGATGACTTCCCGCAAGCCTACGGATACCACATTCCAGGTGGGAATCATGATCACCATGCCATTCTCGACGATTTTCATGATATAAAAATCATGGGTTTCCCCATTGATGACACGGCTTTCGATAGCCTCGATCTTGCCGACGCCATGTGCCGGATAAACGGCCAGGTCGCCCACCGCAAATGTTCTGGCAGGCACATCGCTTTTTATATCGGTCTCATTCTCAGGTCTATTTGACATTCTCACACCACAAAATTTTAAAACACGTGGATCAAACTTACTTATATGAAAGGGAAATATAACACCCTTGAACCAAACAATCAACGAAAAAAAGGATTGGCGCATCTCTGCGCCAATCCTTTTCCATATACAACGCTTGGATCGTGTTAAACTACATCAGGAACGGTACCATCAGCAGCGCCACCACATTCAGAATCTTGATCATGGGATTCACTGCGGGTCCGGCGGTATCCTTGTAAGGATCGCCAACCGTATCCCCGGTAACAGCTGCTTTGTGGGCATCACTCCCTTTACCGCCCAGGTGACCATCCTCGATATACTTTTTGGCATTGTCCCAGGCTGCGCCTCCGGTGGTCATGGAGATGGCCACAAAGACACCCGTTACAATACTACCGATCAACAGACCGCCCAAGGCCACCTTGCCCAGCAGAAAACCGACCAGCAGCGGTGCCACAACCGGCAAAAGGGCCGGAACGATCATTTCTTTCAAAGCAAATTTCGTCACGATATCGACGCACGCGCCATAATCGGGTTTGGCTGTACCTTCCATAATACCCGGAATATCTCGGAACTGGCGACGAACTTCGTCAACCACGGCGCCCCCGGCATTACCCACCGCCTTCATGGCAATGGAAGCAAAGAGGTAGGGAAGCAATCCGCCGATAAAAAGCCCGATGATGACATTGACATCGCTCAGATCGAATTTAATGGGATCGCCCCCATGCATCTGAAATTCCTGCACATAGGCTGCAAAAAGAACCAGGGCTGCCAGGGCGGCCGAGCCGATGGCATACCCCTTGGTAACGGCCTTGGTGGTGTTGCCCACCGCATCCAGGGGATCTGTGACGGCGCGAACACTTTCATCCATGTTGGCCATTTCGGCAATCCCGCCGGCATTGTCGGTGATGGGGCCATAGGCATCGATGGCAATGACCATCCCGGTCATGGACAGCATGGACATGGCTGCCATGGCGATGCCGTAGAGACCGGCAAAATCATAGGCCAGCCAGATGGCCAGACAGATGGCCAGAATCGGTGCTGCCGTGGCCTGCATGCTGACGGCCAGACCGGCAATGATGTTGGTGCCGTGCCCGGTGGTGGACGCTTCTGCGATGGCTTTTACCGGGCCGTATATACCTGTATAATACTCGGTGATGATGACGATGACGACGGTCAGGATCAATCCGATCAAGGTACAGTAGTAGATGGATATGGCTGAAAGCTCACCCACACCCACAAACAGTTTAGTCGTGGCATAGTAGAAGGCAATGGCAGCCAGGATGGCCGCTCCGAACATGCCTTTGTAGAGAGCGCCCATGATGTACTCGCTCTTGCCGAGTTTTACAAAGAAAATCGCGATGATGGATGCAATGATGGAAATGGCACCCAGTATCAGGGGAAATTCCGTAGCAATGGGTACTTTCGGGAAAAGCAGATGCCCGATGAGCATGGCTGCGACGGCTGTAACCGCGTAGGTCTCAAAAAGGTCGGCCGCCATACCGGCACAGTCGCCCACATTGTCACCCACATTGTCGGCAATGGTGGCCGGGTTTCTCGGATCATCTTCCGGGATGCCTGCCTCCACCTTGCCCACGAGGTCAGCACCCACGTCAGCACCTTTGGTAAAGATACCACCGCCGAGACGGGCAAAAATAGAAATCAGACTGCCACCGAATCCAAGTGCCACCAGGGCGATGACGTCATGTGTGGCGGCATAGTAACCTGCGGTGACGGTCAAAGCCAGACCGGCAACGATCATACCGGTTACGGCACCACCCCTGAACGCCATGGCAAGACCTGCTGCCATACCCTTCTTGGCGGCTTCTGCCGTTCTGACATTGGCGATAACAGACACGCGCATGCCGATATATCCGGCCAAAAATGAAGCCACGGCTCCGATAAGGAAGCCAATGGCGGTCTTAGCACCCATGGTGGCGAAGATCACGATAAAAATGACAATCCCGGCAACACCCATGCTTTTCATCTGACGGTTCAGATATGCGATGGCGCCTTCCTTTACGGCATTGGCAATCTCCTGCATCTTCTCATCACCTGCCGGGGCACTCTTGACGACCGTGGCAAGGATAATAGAAAATAAAACGCCGACAACGCCGACCAGCGCACAAATTAACGGTATATTGCTCATTACAACGTCCATTCTTTCCTCCATCTGGTGTTTAACTTGAGGGTTGAATTGTTCTCTCGTTAAATCGATTCATACCTTCCCTTGTGCCTTCACAAAGGATGGTTACAGCAGCATCCCGAGAACGCGCGACAATCTGATCCAACATTTTTTTTTCATCGGGTCGGAACCGCCCTAAAACATGGCCGGTGACGTTGCTTTCATTCCCAGAACGCCCGATACCCACACGAAGACGAATGAAATTTTCGTCTCCCAGTGTATCGATAATAGACCTCACTCCATTATGCCCTCCATGCCCTCCTTTCACTTTTATTTTAATTCTGCCATAAACAAGGTCAATATCATCATGAATGACCAACATATTCCTGTGGGTTATTCCAAAGTACTCGGTCAAACGGTAAATGGGAATGCCACTTCTATTCATATAGGACTGGGGCTTGACAAGGATGACCTCCCTGCCCTCTACAGAACCCCGGCCATAGAACGCATCGAATTTTTGCCTGTCAAGGGGGATCGCATATTCCGACGACAGGGCGTCAATGACAAAGAAACCCACATTGTGACGGGTTTCACGATATTTGTCGCCGGGATTCCCCAGCCCTGCGACAACATGTAGTGTCCTGTCAGACATTTATTCAACACTGTCAGGCTCGGCCTCGCCCTCAGCGGCTTCCTCTTCAGCCTCTTCTCCTTCTCCTTCTTCTTCCTCCACCTCTTCTACTTCTTCGGCTTTCGGGCTCAGAACCGTTACAATCGTAAAATTGGATTCGTCAACCAGTTCGAACGATTCGTCGATGGACACCTCTTCCATATGTTTCGAGTCTCCGATACCCATATCGGAAACGTCGACTTCAAGCGACTCGGGAATGTTGTTCGGAAAACAGAAAATTTCCACTTCATGCCGGACCAGTTGAAGCACGCCACCCTCCTCGACGCCTTGTGCCTGTCCTTTGGTCACAACCGGAATGCTGATCTTGATCTTTTGATCCATGGCCACTTCATAAAAGTCCACATGCAGCAAATTGCCGGAAACCGGTTGGGTCTGCAACTCCTTGATCATGGCCGTCCGTGACTTCTGTTTCCCGTTCTGGATCAGCAGATTGAGCAGGACCTGTCCGATATTGGATGTTTTCAAGATGTTTTCGAGCTCTTTTGTTGTTACCGAGAGCTTAAGCGGCTCCGCTTTGGGCCCGTAGAGTATGGCAGGAATCAACCCTTCCCGCCGGAGTTCCCTGGCGGCGCCATTTCCGGTTGTTTCTCGTGCTGTTACCTTCAAGTCAATTTTTTCCAAAAAATATCCTCCTTTTAGCCCGTCAGCAAACAGGCGGGTGATCTTTCGTCATAAAAGCGACAAGGTCGCGCTTCATAAATTCGCAAAGCGAATTTATTTATACAAACAAAGATGTCACGGAATCACCCGTGAAGCTTCGAATTATCGCTTCCCCTACGATTTCAGAAATAGTCAATATTTTCAACTTGGTGCAGTTTCCCGCCTGGCCACTCAAGGGAACCGTGTCTGTGGCCACGAGACTCTTGAGAGGCGATGCATTGATTCTGTCTATTGCCGGGCCGGAAAGCACCGGATGCGCACAACATGCATGAACTTCCTGGGCTCCCTCTTTGATAATGGCTTCGGCCGCTTCCGTCAACGTGCCGGCCGTATCCACCATATCATCCAGGATGATGGCTACCTTGCCTTTCACATTTCCGATGACAGCCATGGCTTTGGCCACGTTGGGCGCTGATCGTCTTTTATCAATAATGGCAAGGTCAGCCGCCAGGCGTTTTGCAAAGGCTCTGGCCCTCTCGACGCCCCCGGCATCCGGGGATACCACCACCAGATTGCCACTGAATTTTTCATTTATATAATTGATCAGTACGGGCGCGGCAAAAAGGTTGTCCACGGGGATGTTAAAAAATCCCTGAATCTGCCCCGCATGCAAGTCCATCGTGATCACCCTGCTCGCACCGGCGGTTTCGATGAGATCCGCCACGAGTTTGGCACTGATGGGTACGCGGGGTGCAACCTTCTTGTCCTGCCTGGCATACCCGAAATAGGGAATGACCGCCCCGATTCGAAGCGCCGACGACCGCTTCAGCGCATCCAGCATCATCAGCAACTCAACCAGATTGTCATTGACCGGACAGCACGTGGACTGAACCACATAGACGGTTTTTCCCCGCACGTTCTCATCGATCTCGATCTGTACTTCGCCATCACTGAAGGTCGCGACTTTAGCACCGCCCAAAGGCAACTGAAGATAGTCGCAAATCTGTTTTGCCAGTACCGGATTCGAATTGCCCGAAAAAATCAGAGGATCTGTCATGACACTCCTGAAATTTGAAACCTCATTAAAGGCTCCATGCGTGTAATTCCCGGTTTTTCGTAAATTGAAGAATCCTCGCAGCAAGCTGTAAGCAATGTTCTAGCGTTCGGCAGCGCTTTGCAGCCACCGAAAGAAATTCTGTTTAATTCCGGTTCGTGGCTGGGGCGGGAGGATTCGAACCTCCGAATGCAGGAACCAAAGTCCTGTGTCTTACCGCTTGACGACGCCCCATCACACGCTTCAACTCAAGGTTTCAGCCACAAACAGCCGCCACCGGTGATGTACTGACAACAGTTCACACGCACGCTCAGCTTTGCGTAAGTCCGAATAGATTCCAAAGACCGCCGGACCACTGCCTGACATCAATGCGACATGGGCACCCATTTGCAATAGTTCTTTTTTAATATCCGATATCACGGGATATTTTGGAATTGCCACCGTTTCGAGATCATTACACAAATCTTGCTTGACATCAAATGTTGACGTGTCAGAAAAGAAATTTTTAAGTTTTTTTCCACACTTTGTCAATCCTAAATTCAGTTTTTTATACACGGCCGCCGTAGAAACAGGAATATCAGGACACGCCACGACAATCGGCAAGACCTGCAGCCCCCTGTAGATCTCGAGGCACTCCCCGATACCGGTCGCCACAGCGGGTTTTTCCTGAAGAAAAAAAGGCACATCCGCACCGATGGCAAGCCCCATGTGGTTCATTTCCGCTGCTGAAAACGGCCGCCCATGATGTTGATTGAGATGCAGCAGCGTCCTCCCTGCATTGCTGCTCCCGCCACCCAGACCTGCAGCCACAGGGATATGCTTCTCTATAAAAATGGAGACCCCCCAAGGCCCGGGGTGATCTTTTCGCTTCATCGGCAGCCTGTGGTAAAACAGACTTGCAGCCTTGAATGCCAGGTTGTCCTCGTTATCCGGTACTTGGTCGCTGTCACATCGAACGGAGATTCCCGGACTCTCAAAATTGAATGTCATCACATCATGCAAACTGATGGGACTCATGAGGGTCACCAGTTCGTGATACCCGTCAGGCCGTTTGCCCGTAACCTGAAGAAACAAATTAATTTTGGCGGGTGAAAGAATCTTCATTGGCCGGTCAAAGACTTTTTCCTAAATGGATCAAATTCTTTGTAAATATGTCTAAATCCAATATTCTCAAAATTTGAAACGCTCACTTTAGGCTATTGACTTTCCTTTACATATAGCATTCTCAGTTCATACAGCATGGTTTTAAGCATATTGGCTTCGTCATCCGACAAATTCCCCTGGGTCTTTTTTTCTATCATTCCCAGTATGTCGATGGTCTGCTTGGCAATGGGCAGATTCTTTGCCTTCTGATTTGTAGCCGGGTCCTCTATAACACCCAGATTAACGAGGGCAGATGAATTGAGCGAAAAAATAAAGGTCGGGAAATTGATTTCCGGTAACGGGTAGTCTTCATTGGCCGAGGCCTGTTCATATTCTTCTTTTTTCTCTGCGCTTTCATCGGAAACGGTCTCGGTCTCTGCCCCTGTTTCGTCTTCCGGGGTATCTCCGGAAAACATTCTCTTGTCCTTGACCACAAAGTCTTTTTTCTCTTCTGGCATTTTTTTTCTCCTATATGGCCCTGTTGGCGTCACTTCGCCTTCGGCTGTCATTTATGGTCATTAGCCCTTCGGGCGTAATTTATTGTTGTTCATAGACCAATGGTCATAGCTCATAGATCATAGCTGATAGGTCTTGGCTGCAAACAAACGTAACACTTAAAACCTCATCTTTCAGATTTCACCATCGATATAGCGAAATGGGTGATCCAATGGTGATTTGCGCTGTTTGAGCCAATTAGGGCACCTTACATCAGCGCATGACAATGAACAATCCAATATGAAAACACGGTCATTCAATAACTACGCCTGTTTAATCAAATGGCAAGCGCTGATGTTAGGTGCCCTTGCGGCGAGTTCGCAAAGCACCAGGGGATTATTCATTTCGCGTTCGCTTAATCTATAAATTGTGTTAGCACCTAACACGTAAAATCTAAAACCGCATTAAAACTCCAATGGAACAATACTTTTTACCGAATCCAATCCATTCAATGCCGATAGGGTTGCATCATCTATCTTGGTATCGGTCTGCATGAAGATGATGTTGTGATCCCCACCCTCCTCCTGACCTACCTGCATTCTGCCGATATTGATCCCATGAACACCCAGTGTGGTACCGATTTCACCGATGGAGCCGGGACGGTCAATATTATAGATCAAGGCCATGTGGCCCTGGGGTATCAGTTCGAGTCTGAAATTGTTGATCTTGATTACCCGGGGATCCTTTTTACCGAAAATCGTACCCGAAACACTGTTGGCCATTTCAGTTGTCAAGACATGGACCGTCAAGAGATTGGCATAGTCTTTTGATTCGGCCGTGCTGGTCTCCGTGATCTTGATACCCATCTCTTTGGCCAACGCCCGTGCGTTGATGAAATTCACCTCGTCGGTCACCATCCGTGTCATCAAGCCTTTCATGACCGCCGTTGATACCGGAGTCAGGTCAACCTTTTGAAAATCACCGTCATAGGCGATGGTGACTTCCTTCACAGGTCCTTTGATCAGCTGTGTCTGGAGAGCACCCATCTTCTCTCCCAATTCAAGAAGCGGGCCGATCTTCTCCAGCAACTCGCCTGTTACCGACGGAACATTGACGGCATTGACAATGGTACCTGTTTTCAAAAAGGCAATAATCTGCTCGGCTACCGATACCGCCACATTGGTCTGGGCCTCACGGGTGGATGCGCCCAGATGGGGTGTACAGATAACCCTGTCGAGTTCAAAAAGCGGGTTTTCACCAGGCGGTTCCGTGGCAAACACATCCAGGGCGGCCCCTGCGACCTTCCCGTTGACAATGGCCTCATGAAGATCCGATTCGTTCACGATACCACCCCGGGCGCAGTTGATGATCATGACCCCCTCTTTCATCATACCAAAGGCTTTTTTATCCAGAAAATTGAGGGTACTCTCCATTTTCGGAACATGGACCGAAATATAATCGGATCGCCGATACAGTTCTTCCAGGGAAACACTTTCGAACCCGGAAGATTCGATCTGCTCCGGTGCGATATGCGGATCGTAAACCACCACTTTCATTTTCAGCCCACGGGCACGGTCCGCGACGATAGACCCGATCTTTCCAAAGCCGACGATTCCCAATACTTTGTTGAATATTTCCCTACCCTGCAGTCGCTTTTTTTCCCACAGACCCTCTTTCATGGTCGTCGTACCCGTGGGAATATTTCGCGACAGCGACAGCATCATGGCGATGGCATGTTCGGCTGTTGTAACAACATTTCCTTCCGGTGTATTCATCACCGCGATCCCCTTTTTGGTGGCCGCGGGAATATCCACATTGTCGAGTCCGATCCCGGCTCTTCCGATAACCTGTAAATTTGTTGCGGCTTCCAGCAACTCTGCCGTTACCCTGGTAGCGCTCCGGATAACCAGTGCATGAAAATCACCGATGATTTCCTTGAGGGCTTCAGGTGAAAGCCCCGTCTTGACATCGACCTCGATGCCTTCCGCCTCCTGAAACATCCTGACACCGATATCACCGAGCACATCACTTACCAGTACTCTCATCGTTTTCTCCTTCCTGAATACATTTGCTGTGCAAATTTATACGACGCGACGTTGTCGCCATCGTTTCATCTGCCATCAGAGCAAGGTCTGCGGGAGCAATTCATATCGTATTGGATATTTTTTCTCAAGATTCAACTTAAATAAAATCGACATACGGTTTTTAGTCCTTGGGTGACATCTGACAGAGAACAGCCGGCATGCTGGTGTCTTTACAGCGTATTGAATACTTGCTGATTTGTATATCAAAAAACCGGTGCATCCTGCGCAGGATGTCCAACACACTCTGGCGAACACCCGAAGCAAGAATAACCCGGCCATTCGGTTTCAGGTAGATGCGGAATAGATCTAAAAGGGGATTGCAGTCCCGTTCGTGGAACATCACCTCCGACCCGATGATGGTATCAAACCGGTCTTCGAGATCCGGGCGATGCCAATCAAGCTGGCATATTTTCACTTGCGGACAGTGGTTGATCTCGGCATTGGCCGTAGCGAATTGAAGGGCGTTTTCATCATATTCCGTCATGGTAACATCGTGCCCGAAGCTAGCGGCAACAATGCCCACAACACCGATACCCGATCCGATTTCGAGAATTTTGTTGAACTGGAGCGGTGGTGTCTTGGCAAGATGTTCGGCCAGAATCCAGGAAGACTCCCAGATTTTGGCCCACAAGGGAAACCCATGCACAATATTTTCGAAATTAATGAATGGATCGATCTTTTTGGGGACGAGAAAATTGAATTGCCGCCCACGAATCGTCAGATCTTTGTTTTCGGTGCCATATTTTCGGTAAAAAGAGGCAAGATCAGCCATAGTGTTTGTTACTATATTGGATCGTTACGGTCTGTCAAGGCAACAAAAAAGCACCCGCTTGCGGTACGCGCGGGTGCTTTAAGTATTTCACAGGAACGCTTCATCGGGATCAACATTTCGGAACTGATCCCCAATGAGTTTATTTTTTGTCCTCTTCCTTGACCTCTTCAAAATCAGCATCCACGACATCATCGTCAGCAGCACCGGCGCCCTGACCCGAAGCACCGTCGGTACCGTCGCCCCCGGCTTCACCTTGGGCCTGTGAAGCCTGCTGGTACATTGCCTCGGCAAGTTTGTGGGAAGTCTGCGTCAGTGTCTCGCTCAAGCGCTTGATTTCATCGGTATCCTCGGTTTCCATGGCTGTCTTGAGTGACGCTACGGCTGCTTCTACATCGGTCTTGGTGGCATCATCGACCTTATCCCCCATCTCTTTGATGGATTTTTCCGTGGAGTAGATCAATGCGTCGGCATGGTTCCGGGCATCCACAAGTTCCCGCTTCTTTTTGTCGTCTTCAGCATGCAATTCAGCATCCTTGACAAGTTTGTCGATCTCTTCCTGAGAAAGACCACTGGAAGCCGTAATCTGTATGGACTGCTCCTTGCCCGTGGCCTGATCTTTAGCAGAGACATTCACAATGCCATTGGCATCGATATCAAAGGCCACTTCAATCTGCGGGATACCCCGAGGTGCCGGAGGAATCCCCACCAGTTCAAAACGACCCAGGGTCTTGTTCCCTGCGGCCATTTCACGTTCGCCCTGCATGACATGAATGGACACCGCCGGCTGGTTGTCAGCCGCCGTAGAAAATATCTGGCTTTTCTTGGTCGGAATCGTGGTGTTCTTTTCGATAAGCCGGGTCATAACACCACCAAGGGTTTCAATCCCCAGGCTAAGGGGGGTTACATCCAGCAACAGCACATCCTTGACATCCCCCTTGAGAACGCCCCCCTGAATGGCGGCACCGATGGCAACCACCTCATCGGGATTCACACCCTTGTGGGGCTCCTTACCGAATATCTTTTTTACACGATCCTGCACTGCCGGCATACGGGTCATGCCGCCCACGAGAATGACCTCGTCAATTTCCTGGGGTGACAGATTGGCATCTTTCAGCGCTGTCCTACAGGGTCCTTCCAGCTTGTTGAGCAGATCGGCAATGAGTGCCTCAAGCTTGGCACGGGTGATCTTGATATTGAGGTGCTTGGGGCCACTGGCATCAGCCGTGATAAAGGGCAGGTTGACATCCGTTTCCAGGGATGTCGACAATTCCATTTTTGCCTTTTCCGCTGCTTCCTTGAGACGCTGAAGCGCCATCTTATCGTTCCGGATATCGATACCCTGATCTTTTTTGAATTCGTTGGCAAGGTAATCAATGACGCGCAAGTCAAAATCTTCACCACCCAGATGGGTATCCCCGTTGGTGGACTTCACTTCAAAAACACCTTCACCAATCTCCAGAATCGAAACGTCGAATGTGCCACCACCCAGATCAAAAACAGCGATTTTTTCTTCTTTCCGTTTGTCCAGTCCATAGGCAAGTGATGCTGCCGTTGGCTCGTTGATAATCCGCAGAACATTGAGGCCTGCTATCTTCCCAGCATCCTTGGTTTCCTGGCGCTGGCTGTCATTAAAATAGGCGGGGACGGTAACGACGGCATCGGTAACCGGCTCACCCAGGTATTCTTCAGCCGTTTTTTTGATATTGGCCAGTATGTAGGACGACACTTCCGCCGGGCTGACAAGTTTGCCCCTCAGGTTGATGCGGACACCGCCGTCGCTCGACTGTTCTATTTTATAAGGAAGTATCTTGATGTCGTTCTGAATTTCGGGTGAACTAAAACTTCGTCCAATCAGCCGTTTTACACCAAAAATCGTATTTTCAGGATTCGTGATCGCCTGACGCTTTGCAATCTGTCCCACCAGCCGTTCATTGCTCTCGGAAACAGCGACAATCGATGGTGTCGTCCGTCCACCTTCCTGGTTCGTGATCACCTTGGCTTCACCACCTTCCATAACCGCCACACAGGAGTTGGTGGTTCCGAGATCAATACCGATTATTTTTGCCATCTTGCTCTCCTCCTTGCCTTGAATAGATTAAACTTTCTGTTTATATTGTAATTATTTTTCATTTTCATCGTCTTTACCGGAATCCGCCGGTGACGTGGAAACAACGACCATGGCCGGTCTTAAAAGCCTGTCATGAATCATATACCCCTTTTGAAGTTCATCGAGAACGATATTCTCGGGTTGATCGGTTGTTTCCTGCTGCATCATGGCCTGGTGATAACAGGGATCAAATGGTTTTCCGAGTGCTTCGATGGGAGAAGCATGGAAGGTCTTGAATATTTTAAGAAGTTCTTTGAGTGTTAAATCCAGCCCTTCCGATAACTGTCCTTTCTCATTGCTTCCATTGGAAGATTCAATGGCCCTTTCAAGATTATCCACAACCCCCAGAAGTTCCTTGACCAGGGAAGCATTGGCATATTTTCTAAACTCCGCCATCTCTTTCTGAGTCCGCTTCTTGTAGTTTTCCAGTTCTGCCGAAGCCCGCAGGAAACGATCATAGGCCTCCTTGGCTTCTGCTTCCGCCTTTTCGATCTTTTCCTCGGGTGTTTGCGGGGCTATGTCCTCGGTGGGCATATCGCCGGCTTCACCTTCCAGGGGGGCTTGTTTCTGATTATCAGGTTCTTCTGTCTTTACGGTAACCTTGATCTCGTCGTTCTTTGACATTCGGCACGCTTTCAATCTGTTAAATATGTAAATATTCCGTATACCTGCTTACTTTTTTTAAAAACATAAGACGGTATGATACAATGTCAAGATTGTCGAAAATTTTTAAATCCCCATGAAAACGCGGTATGAGAGAACCTGGAGGAAACTTGACGGCCTCGTTGCTGGTGGTCACATGCTGAAAGGGCTTTTTACATGACTGGTTGTGCACCCTCTGTTGTGTTCTCTCGAAGCTCTCTGGCGTGTCATTGATCGAGATCGATCCACGACACAGAACCCATCACTTATCGCTGCTTCCTTCCGGACCTGACGAGGTTCGTGAGTGTCTGTTGCGTGGCGTCCAATCAGACAAAACCTAAGGACTCCAAAAATACCCTAAAGAGGGAGTTCAGCCCCGCATAAGCGGATTTCGGGATGAGGGCACCGCTAACTCCCCGCCTAGCACAACCGCAGAGAATATAAACACGGCCAAGGGATTTATCAAGGAATAAAATCGTTCGACGATTTTATTTGAAACCATGCCCTGGCTGAGTTATTGTCTGAATTATGAAACAGCACCCCCTAGTTCAATCGGTTGAAAAAACCCTCCTTGAATTCAACATGCTGCAATCGCGGGACAAGGTTCTTGTGGCTGTTTCAGGTGGTCCGGATTCAGTCGCCCTGCTGGACGTCCTACTGACCCTCCAGACAAAATTTGATATCCAGATAGGGGTGGGGCATCTGGATCACGGTTTACGGGCATCAGCGGCCACCAGGGATGCCGCTTTCGTGTCATCACTGGGCAATAAAATGGGTCTGCCGACCCATGTAGCCACAGCCGATATCCAGGGCCTTCATCAACAGCAAAAGGGCTCTCTCGAAGCATTGGGGAGAAGGGCGCGCTATAACTTTTTCAGCCGCATGACCCGAAAATTCGGCTACAACAAAATAGCCCTGGGGCATCATGCCGGAGACAATGCCGAACTCATCCTCATGAACCTTTTCAGGGGCAGTGGTCCCCTGGGACTTTCCGGAATACCCCCGGTCCGTGACAATCGCTATATTCGTCCGCTGATTGAACAGTCACGGAAACGCATCATGAATTATCTTCAGCATATCCAGGCGGTCTTTGTTCAGGACGCCACCAACGACGATCCGCGCTTCCTGAGAAACCGAATCCGGCACGAATTGATACCCGGATTGATGCATCGATACAACCCCAACCTGGAGGATACGTTGAACCGGAATGCTGCCATTTTCAGAGACGAAGAAGACTGGCTGAAACAGTGTTCAGACCGGATTTTCAACACCCTGGCAGATGGGGATGCCACATCCCTGCGAATACCTGTTTCAAAACTTTTGGAAAACCATGCGGCCATTCAGCGCCGTGTGATCCGAACAGCCATCGCTCAGGTCAAGGGTAACCTGAAACGTATCACGCTTCAACATATCCATGCCGTCTTACGTCTCTGTCGGGAAGGGTCTGGAGGCCAACAATTGCACCTTCCCGGTCGGGTGGTTGTCCATAAGCAGCCCCATGACCAGCTCTTGATTTCCAGACCGCCGTCACCCCACACACACCGGACAGGTTCGCATCCTGCCGGAACAATACCATTATATGCGGTTCCGGTTCCACATCCCGGTGTCGGCACCCGGACAGTGATGCTCAACGAATTAGGGATGCGCCTGGTGCTTGGTGTCATAGCGGTCGAGTCCATGGGCAGTCTGACTTCTGCTGGACAACAGACGGCATTCTTTGATATGGACAAACTCACTTTTCCCATGCTGCTCAGGAATACACTTCCGGGGGATAGATTTAGGCCGCTGGGAATGCAGGGCACTCAAAAAGTGAAGAATTTCTTGATCAACAACAAGATCCGCCGGGAAATTCGCCGGAAAACGCCCGTTCTTGTTAGCAGAAACGCCATTGTCTGGATTGTGGGTCATCGAATCGATGAGGGAGCCAAAATTACCCAACAGACCAGAAATGTTCTTAAAATTGAACTTTTTCTTGCCTAATCAGGAAAAATGTTTACTGTTACAAGGGGATATGGGGCGAAAGCGCAGGCATCACAGCTGCACCCCAAACCCACGAATTTCTTTTTGCCCCAAGCTGACTGTTTCGATTTTTGGGGACGCTTAAATATTTGTATGGAATCTGGGAGTTCATTACCCCTTAACTCGTCGCTGGAGGAGATGTCATTTGAACCCGTTTTATAAGAATCTCGCACTTTGGCTCGTCATCACACTGATGATGATCATGCTCTATAATCTATTCAATCAGCAGAACCAACCCGAGACCAATATCAGTTATACAAGTTTCCTCGCCATGGTCGAGAATGAACAAATTGCCGAAGTCGTCATTCAGGGTCAAGAACTGATCGTGACGGATACGGGAAGAAATCGTTTCAAGATATTTGCTCCTCAGGATCCCGACATGATCCCCTTTCTGAGGTCCAAAGGCGTGACCATCAATGCCAAACCGCCTGCTGAATCACCCTGGTACATGTCTGTTCTTATTTCCTGGTTTCCCATGATTCTTCTCATCGGCGTGTGGATTTTTTTCATGCGCCAGATGCAGGCCGGCGGCGGCAAGGCCATGTCTTTTGGGAAAAGCCGGGCAAGACTGCAATCCGACCAGCAGGAAAAGGTAACCTTCGAAGACGTGGCCGGTATCGACGAGGCCAAGGAGGAACTGGGTGAAATTGTCGAATTTCTCCGGGAGCCCAAAAAATTTACCCGACTGGGTGGAAGAATCCCCAAAGGGGTTTTACTCATGGGTCAACCCGGAACCGGGAAAACCCTTCTCGCCAGAGCCATTGCAGGCGAGGCGGGTGTTCCCTTCTACAGCATCAGTGGTTCCGATTTCGTCGAGATGTTCGTGGGTGTAGGCGCTTCGCGCGTGCGGGACCTGTTCGTACAGGGTAAAAAGAATGCCCCGTGTATCATCTTCATCGATGAAATAGATGCAGTGGGACGGCACCGGGGTGCCGGTCTGGGGGGCGGTCATGACGAGAGGGAGCAAACCCTCAACCAACTCCTCGTTGAAATGGATGGCTTTGAATCCAATGAGGGCGTCATCTTGATATCAGCCACGAACAGACCCGATGTTCTGGACCCGGCGCTGCTGCGACCCGGCAGGTTTGACCGCCAGGTGGTGGTACCACTACCCGACATCAGAGGGCGGCAAAAGATCCTGGAAGTTCATATGAAGAAAACACCCATTGCAGCCGATGTCAATATCACCACCCTGGCCAAGGGAACGCCTGGTTTCTCAGGGGCCGATCTGGAAAACCTTGTCAACGAAGCTGCTTTGCTTGCCGCCAAGCGGGACAAAGAAAAAATCGACATGAACGATTTTGAAGAATCCAAAGACAAAGTGTACATGGGTCTGGAAAGAAAATCAAAGGTCATCAAGGAAGAAGACCGCAAGACAACCGCCTACCACGAGGGGGGACATGCGCTGGTGGCTCGTTTTCTTCCCTACACGGACGCAGTCAACAAAATCACCATCATACCCAGGGGCCGGGCGGCGGGTGTTACCTGGTTTCTGCCTGAAGAGCGGGACTTCAAGTACAAAGACCAGCTGCAGAGCGAGCTGGCGGTTGCTTTTGGCGGACGCGTCGCCGAAGATATCGTTTTCAACCGGATCAGCACGGGCGCCTCGAATGACATAAAACAGGCCACCGATCTGGCCCAGAAAATGGTTCGGGTCTGGGGCATGAGTGAAAAACTGGGACCCCTTTCCTATTCCAAAGAAGAAGAACAGATCTTTTTGGGCAGGGAAATCTCTCAACACAGAGACTATTCCGAAAACACCGCCCAAAGCATAGATGAAGAGATCAACCAGCTCATCGGTGACGCTTATGAAAAAGCCACGGCAGTCCTGAAAGAGAATATCGACATCCTGCACAAGCTTGCGGAAAGTCTCCTTGAAAAAGAAACCGTCATGGGAGCCGAGCTGGATGAACTCATCAACACCATGAGACCTGGTATTGAACTGCCATCAGTGGCTACGGCTTCAGACGAAGAAAATAACGAAGCATCCCCGGACTCCAGCGAAGAGTAGATACCCGGGTCCAAAGGGCCCGGCGCTGATTTAACCCTATAAGGGATTAATATCAAGCATATTCAGCGTGTGATAAATTCTAAATACGAATATCGAAATACGAAACAAATCCAAATATCAAATGCTCAAATGATTCAAACATAGTGCTTGAACTGGTATATCCAAGGTCTTGTTTTGATCATTCGAATTTGGATCATTCGGTATTGTTTAGAATTTCGAATTTCGTGCTTCGGATTTAAATAACTACTACCATCGGCATAGCCAAAGATCTCTGATCTGGCCCAAAGGACCAGGTTTTAAATGACGGAATAAAAGGAACACACCCGCGCATGGCATCATTCGATCTGGCATGGGGGGAACATCGATTGACATTTGGTCCACGTCCCCTCATCATGGGCATACTCAATGTCACTCCGGATTCATTCTCGGACGGCGGTCGTTTTTTTTCCACCCGGGATGCGGTTGCCCAGGCAGAAAAAATGGCCCGTGAAGGGGCCGATATCATCGATATCGGCGGCGAGTCCACCCGGCCGTTTTCCGAGGCTGTTTCCGAAGCAGAAGAGATCAGACGTGTTATTCCGGTCGTGGAAGCCCTGGCGCATCGAGTCACGATTCCCATTTCAATCGATACGAGCAAAGCAGCCGTTGCCAGACGTGCGCTGGATGCCGGTGCGTCCATGATCAATGACATCAGTGCCCTTCGGGGAGACCCTGCCCTGGCCGGCGTAGCTGCAGACAGTGACGTACCCATTGTCCTGATGCACATGAAAGGTAGCCCCGGGGACATGCAGGTCGCTCCCATGTATGACGACCTGATCGCTGAGATCTACACCTTTCTGGAACAGGCTGCTGCCACGGCGGAAGAAAAGGGCATTCAACGGTCCAGGATCATCATCGACCCCGGTATCGGTTTTGGCAAAACCGTCCAACACAACCTGCTGCTGCTGAGACAGCTTTCCAGTTTCAAGACAATGAAACTGCGTGTTTTGATCGGGACATCCAGAAAGGCTTTTGTGCGAAAGCTTCTAAAGCCGGAACACCTGACGGATATCGACCCACAACTGCCCATGGTGGAAACCGGCACACAGGCCACGGTTGCCGTGGCTGCATTGAACGGGGCCGATATCGTTCGCGTACACAATGTTGCCGGCACGCTTGCCACATTGAAAATTGTGGCCGCCATCCAGAGCGGCCAGAGCGTTAAGCGCTCAATTGTAGATAGATAAAGGGAGTCATGTATGCTATTCGTCATCGATGTCGGAAATACCAATATCGTGCTGGGCGTATACAGCGGAAAAACACTCTTAAAAAGCTGGCGCGTTCGCACCGAGAGAAACACGACGGAAGACGAATTCAATATTCTCGTAGCAAACCTTTTTTTGACCGGTGGGTTCATGCCGGGTGAAATTGAAAAAACCCTTGTCTCATGTGTCGTACCACCCATGGTTACGATTCTCGATTCGTTCTGTCGTAAATACCTGGGCCATTCACCCCGCTGGGTCAATGCAAAATCCTATACAAAGATGCCCATACGGATCTCCAACCCATCTGAACTGGGAGCGGATCGAATCGTCAATGCCGTCGCAGCCTATGATAAATACCAAACCAGTCTGATTATCATCGACTTCGGAACTGCCACCACCTTTGATGCTGTCTCCCAAAAGGGTGAATATCTTGGCGGCGCCATCAGCCCCGGAATCATCATTTCGTCGGAGGCACTCTTTCTGAAAGCCTCAAAACTCCCGAGAATAGAAATCTTTGAGCCTCCCGAACGTGTCGTGGGCAGGGATACCGGACAGAGCCTGAAATCCGGCATTATCTACGGGTATGCCGGACTGGTGGATGGCATTGTAAAGCGTATGAAGGCCGAAATGGGAACCGACCCTAAAATTGTAGCCACTGGAGGGCTGGCATCACTCATCAGCCATGTTTCTGAAACCATAGAGATCGTTGAACCTGACCTGACGCTGGAGGGATTGCGGATTATCAGTAACTCCCAATAAAATTGCTCCGCGATTTTATTGGATATCTAAGGATTTTTCCAGTTTTTGAATCCCGGCCCGAATCGCCGGTTTCTCTTCGTCTGAAACACCCGGGTCTTCAAGACGCCTTCGGAGACTCAGAAGTATCATTTCTTCCCGGTAATCGGCACATGTATAGTCTTCGTTTTTTGCCATTCGGACTAACGTTTTCGCCTAAAGGCGAGGAATTTTCTCCCATTCCTCAAACGGGGCATTAAAGGAGTGTTTCCTTGTAAATGCGGTAAAACATTTCATAATCCGAAATATTTCTCGCTAAAATTTTTTCAACATCTTCGATATTCTTTTTGTTGATGATGAGATTGACACTCTTACAGAAGGCCATCATATAATCCATGGTACGAAATCGGTCGCTGATCAGCGTAACAAACATGTTTCGCCGCACATCCATGTGCTGCCGTTCCAGATAAATCAAAACGCCGTTTCGTTCCGGGTCTTTGGTACCAAAATATTCGTCCACCACAACCAGATCATATACCTTGTAGCGAAGATTCCTCAAGGCCTCCCGGTTGTCCACGGCCTCAGTGACGTGATACTCCAGAAGCTCCAGCGCGCTGACAAGACTCTGGTGAATTACCGTATCCGATTCACAGACCAAGGCTATTTTTCCCTCCTCTTCGATAAAATCAAACGGTTTTTCTGAGTTATCATAACCGTCTTCTTCAAAGCCGAAATCTTCTGTCACGTTGTCTGCTTCAAGGTCCGTGTCCACATTTGTTGTCTCCGGAGCCTTGATGGAGATTGTTTTCTTACATTTCGGGCACGGAAGTGTAGCAGTCTTTCCCCTGGGTATGGATTCATCAGGGATCTTGAACTTGCTCTGGCAATTTTCACAGATTATGTCCATAAGGCACCATCTCCATCAGATGTTCTTTTCATATTCTCTATCCATTTGCAGGGAATCAATATCCGTGGTTGTTTCTCCCCTGGCCGCCTTGACAGTATCGATCCCTCGGCCGGTAACACCCTTGCGTGACGAATAGGCCAGGGCGTTTTCCTGTGTAATGAGCCCCTGTTCATACAGACCCACCAGAAAGTCATCAAATGTCGTCATACCGAAGGGTTTTCCAGCCTGCATGATTTCATAAAATGTTTTTCCTTCGGATTCACCCTGCAAAACAGTATCTTTCACGCGTAGATTTGAGCCCAGCACTTCAAAGGCCGCCACCCTGCCCCCACCAACCTTGGGAACCAGCCGCTGGGATACAATCCATCGAATCGTATCTGCAAGACGTATGCGAACCTGGTTTTCTTCTTCGATGCTGAACATTCCCAATATGCGGTTGATGGTTTGACCCGCATCGACGGTATGGAGCGTCGTCAAGACCAGGTGGCCGGTTTCAGCGGCACTCAAACCGATTTCCACTGTTTCGCGATCCCGCATTTCACCTACCAGGATGACCTTGGGCGCCTGCCGCAATGCAGCCCTCAGGCCGCTGGCAAACGCATCGAAATCGGTTCCCAGTTCGCGTTGGTTAAAGGTGGATTTTTTATGTGGGTGCTGATATTCAATGGGGTCTTCAAGGGTAACAACGTGCACGGATTTCTTTTCATTGATGACCTCGAGAATCGCGGCCAGCGATGTCGATTTTCCGGAGCCGGTGGCACCGGTGACAAATACGATGCCGTTCAACTCATCGGCTATTTTGTAGAAGACCTCCGGAAGTCCCATTTCTTTGATGGTGGGAACCTTTGATTCCAATTGCCGCAACACCACCGAGTAATGACCCTGCTGTGAAAAGACATTGACCCTGAAACGCGCCTTTCCCGGCAGGCTGTATGACATGTCACAAGAGCCATGGGCTATCAGGGTCTCGGTCAAACGGCGGTCCCTGTTCACCAGGTTCAGGGCGAACATTTCACTCTGAAACGGCGTCAGTTCCTTGATTGGCGGGCTCATGTCCACCGGAACCAGTTGACCAGCACTTTCAACCTGCAGGGATTTACCAACCGTTAGATTCAAGTCCGAGACATTGGTATGAGAGTCCAACATTCTCGTAAGGATATGATCGACTTCCTGTTTCCTCATCCGATTACCTCCCTCACATAAAGGTCTCTCAACGTTTGAGACGACGTCATGTTATGCTTCGGTAAAATCCGCAGGCGGCTCCCGCAACAGTGGACGAAATTTAGCCTTGTCGTTTGCCTTTTGATACGCGGCATCTCCTGTGATCCATCCTTTGTTGTAGAGATCCATAATGGCTTCATCGAGCAACTGCATGCCGTATTTCTTACCGGTCTGTATCATCGAATTGAGCTGATGGGTCTTGGATTCTCTAATCAGGTTTCGCACCGCCGGTGTAGCAATAAGTATCTCGAGTGCAGGGCAGCGGCCCTTTTTGTCTGCCCGTTTGAATAGAACCTGGGCAATAATGGCGCGGACGCCATCTGCCAGGGTAGACCGAATCTGGGCCTGCTCACTGGCAGGAAACACCTCCACAATTCGATCCACGGTCTTGGCCGCACTGGTGGTATGCAGGGTACCAAAAACAAGATGGCCGGTGGACGCCGCTTCGATCGCCAGCGAAATGGTTTCCAGGTCGCGCATTTCCCCCACCAGAATAATATCGGGGTCCTCCCGGAGAGCCCCTCTAAGGGCGGCACTGAAAGACTTGGTGTGAAGACCGACCTCCCGGTGATTCACAAGACAGGATTGACTGTTATGAACGAATTCAATGGGATCTTCAACGGTAATAATATGATCATGTCGTGTCTTGTTGGCCTCGTCGATGATAGCCGCCAGGGTGGTGGATTTACCGCTACCCGTAGGCCCCGTTATGACCACAAGACCCCTGGGAAGACTAGAAAGTTTTTTTATGACCGGTGGCAGGCCCAGGTCCTCCGCCGTCATGATGGTGCTCGGAATCTCTCTAAAAACTGCCCCAACACCATTTTTTTGCATAAAAAAATTGGAGCGGTATCGTGCCAGCCCCGGAATCTCGTACCCGAAATCGACATCGCCCGTCTCTTCGAACACCTTGACCTTGTCCTCGGGGGTAATCTCATACAGCATACCCCGAAGGTCGTCGTTGCTCAACACCTTGTATTTAACTCTCTCGATATCGCCCCTGACTCTCAGGGCCGGCGGCTGACCCGCCACAAGATGAAGGTCTGATGCCCCTTGTTCATGCATCAATTTGAAAAAAGCGTCGATCTTGGCCATGGGCTACTCCTCATAGTTATGTTTCACCATTGGTAATAAAATCGTGGAACGATTTTATGAAACGCGACGTTGTCGTTCCGATGCGAAAGGCTATAATCCCTATCCCTGTAGCAAGCAACAGGGGCCGGAAGTCAGTCTAAACGGGTTTACACCAGCGACATCGCCATCCTGCTCAGACTGTTTACCAAGAAGGTTCGAAGAAAAATCACAGCCATAAAAATCAAAATCGGCGAAAAATCAATACCGCCGATATTAAACGGTATTCGCCGGCGAACGGGGTAGAGGATCGGTTCGGTAACATTATGAATAAAGCGTACAATGGGGTTGAACGGGTCCGGATTCACCCATGACAGCAAGGCCCGGGCAATGACGATCCACATGAATGCAATGAGAACGATGTCAAGCACCTTGGCTACAGCCATCAAAAAATAGCCAATAATATACATAAAATAACCCGGTCCTTCGATCTTTCTTTTTTCGCCAGATCCATAAGATTGGCATGAAATTTTGATCCCAAACCTAATTACATAATCGACAAAAAGTCAAGAATTTTCATATATCTGCGGCCGCAATCAAGCGCTGGTTAGCACTCATGAAGATCTGCTTGAACAGCCTTTTTGCTTGATTATTAAGAACTTTGTGATTAGTGTATGGTCCGTTTTGTTTGATCCGGATCCGACACGATTTTTCCTTGTCTCTTTCGTACGAACCCGTATTGACACACCATGAGATGGCAAGAGAAGGTATGACATAAATATCTACAGGAGAAATTACAATGCTCCAGGGAAAAAAGATCTGTTTTATCGGCACGGGTAACATGGGCGAGGCCCTTGTGAGTGGACTGGTTTCGAATTCCACCAGACCCGAGGATATCATCTGTACCGATGTACGCGAATCTACCTTGACGCTCATCGCTGAAAAGTATCAGGTACACACCACCACGGACAACCAGGCTGCCATTCAATCATCTGATATTGTTATCTTCGCGGTCAAACCGCAGATACTGGCCCTTGTCCTTAAGCAGACTGCCGGGTGCCTGGACATGAGCAAACTGATTATTTCCATCGCCGCCGGCGTACCGCTCGCTGCGATTGAATCCTGCCTCAGAAAGGAACTGCGACTTATTCGGGTCATGCCGAATATCGCAGCTTTTGTAAAGGAAAGTGCCACAGCCATCGCCCCGGGAAGAAATGCCAGCAAAGAAGATATAGCCATGGCAAAAGCCATCTTCGATTCGGTGGGCAGGTCTGTTTTTATCGATGAAACCAACCTTATGGATGCCATCACCGGTTTGAGCGGCAGCGGTCCTGCATACATCTTCCTGATTGTCGACGCCATGGCTGACGCCGGTGTCAAAATGGGGCTCTCCAGACAGGATGCCCTGTTTCTTTCCATGCAGACCGTATTGGGCTCTGCCAAGGTCCTCCTCGAAACAAAAGAGCACCCTGGACAGCTCAAAGACAGGGTCACGTCACCGGGTGGGACCGCTATTGCCGGGATTCACACACTCGAAAAAGGGGGGCTTCGGACAACCTTGATCAATGCAGTGGAAGCGGCGACCAATCGATCCAAGGAACTTGGACAATTGATGATAAAACATTTCGCCGAAAACGGTCTCAGCAAATAAGTACCCGTTCCAAAGGGTCCGGCACCGATTCAACCCGGATAAACCGGAAAAGAAAAAGATCTTTTATCACGAAAATACGAAAATACGAAAACACGAAAAAGACCATGAACGTTTTCGTGTTTTCAGATTTCGTGTTTTCGTGATTGTTTTTTGCATAACTATTTGAGATATATCATGTTTACAGAAACCGTTTCATATTCCGCTGCGCTTGTGGCCGGACTGTTGTCCTTTTTTTCTCCGTGTGTCCTCCCGCTGATACCGGCCTACTTTACCTTTATTTCCGGGATGACCCTGGAAGAGCTTACCGACGGCTACAATACCGAGATCCGCAGGAAAGTCTTCTTCTCGACCATGGCTTTCATTGCAGGCTTCTCGGTAATTTTTATCCTGCTGGGGGCTTCCGCATCTTATCTGGGTGGGCTGACGCACGATTACCGGGGCATCATCCGTGTTGCCGGTGGGGCTCTGATCGTCATACTGGGAATTCATTTGACGGGTATTGTCCGAATTCCTTTGCTTGAATTTGAAAAAAAATTTCATTTGAAACAAAAACCATTGAATGTTTTTGGAACATTCCTGGTGGGCATGGCCTTTGGAGCCGGCTGGAGCCCCTGTACAGGACCGCAACTGGGTTCCATTCTGGCTCTGGCCATGGGCAAGGGAACCGTCTGGCACGGCATCGGACTGTTAAGTACCTATTCGGCGGGGATGGCGCTGCCCTTTATAGCCATATCCATATTTATCAATTACATGCTCGTATTTGTCAGGAAAGCATCCCGTTTTATGCCGGTATTCAACAGGGTAGCCGGAAGCATCTTGATTCTGATCGGCCTGCTTCTCCTTGCAGACAAGCTTTATCTACTCACAGGAACAGGATAGTCTATTATGAAAAATAAAATAAAATATACCCTATACATGACAGCAGCCCTGCTGATATGGACTGTCTCCGCATCCGTCACCGCCGCCGACCAGATCAAGTGGTATCCTTATGAAGAGGGGACGGCTCTCGGTGTGTCGGAAAGTAAAAAAGTCTTTATCAATTTCCATGCGGACTGGTGCAAATACTGCGAGACCATGGACCGGAAGACCTTCCAGGATGCCGGCATCATCTCTTACTTAAATTCATACTTCATATCCATCAAGGTCGATGTGGAACGGGAAAAATCCGTTGCAAAAAAATACAATATCAACCCCCTGCCGGACTGCTGGTTTCTATCCGAAAAGGGCGATATCATCGGGAACAGGCCCGGATATCTTTCAGCCGAAGACCTGATGCCGGTTCTCCAGTTTATCAAGACGGATAGCTTTTTAAAGATGAATTTCCAGCAGTTTAAAGAAAGCCTGTAAACCCTATCGATAGGGGTCTTCCTGTCTCGAAAATCGCCGGACAAGTCGAATGGATATTGAAAGAATGACATATAGACACATGAGTAACAGACTGGCCGGTACCCATAGATGAGGATTGTATTCTGAGTGGTTCTGTGCCACCCATAAACCACAAACACTGAATAGCGACACCACGACCATCAGCAAGATGACCACGACACAGAATGTTTCGGAGTCATACCAGGGAGAGATGGTTTTTCTGAACAGTGGGCTTCGTTCAAATCTCATAATTCGACCCATAGCATGTGGCAGGCCAATATATCAAGAAAAAGTCATTTGGATTATCTTCCAAAGGGGTGATCCAAAGAAGGGTTAGAGGGTCCGAGAGTGAGCTATAAGCCATAAGCGATAAGCAGCCTCATAGCCTCCCAGCCTCCCAGCCTCTCAGCCTCATAGCTTCCTATCCTCATAGCCTCCCAGCATCCTAGCTTCCTAGCATCCTTGCGACATACAAGCGGTGGTAAAATAAGTTTGTTACAGTGACATAGATCACAACATATAGTAATATTTATGTTGACAAGCATCAACATGTTGTTGTAGAAGCGGTTTTATCCTTCAGTATCCATCGTGTGGTACGTTGACTCCAAAAATCTTCAATTTACAAGTGACGCATCCATAGCAGGACGGGAATTTAACGATATTCTGCTTTGGCTTTTCAATGAAAACAGGAGATTTTTCTGCGATCTCCCCAACGATACAGGCGAGAGGAAAAACACGTGTTCGATCAGATAAAGAAACGGGACGGAAGAATTCAGGAATTCGATTCAAAAAATATCACGGAAGCCATCGCCAAAGCTGGAAAAGCGACCGGAGAGTTTACACAAAGAGAAGCCAAAAAACTGACGCTTCGCGTCCTCACCCTGGCTCACGAACTCAGACTGGCATCAATACCCGAAGTGGAAGAAATTCAGGACATCGTCGAAAGAGTCCTGCTCGATTCACCCTTTTACAAGACAGCCAAGGCATACATCCTTTATCGGGAACAGCATGCCCAGATCCGACGCATTGCCACAGAAGCCAATGTGGACCTGGTTGAGCACTATATTCAAAAGCTGGACTGGAAAATTAAAGAAAACAGCAACATGTGCTATTCTCTGCAGGGACTCAACAATTACATCAGCTCTGACATCACCTCGGAATACTGGCTCAACAGTATCTATCCCCCGGAAATCAGACGGGCGCACAAAAGTGGTGACATACATATACACGACCTCAGCCTCCTATCCGTCTACTGTGTGGGCTGGGACCTCAAAGATCTTCTTGTCATGGGATTCAAGGGAGTCGAGGGCAAGGTTGAAAGTGCCCCACCCAAGCACCTCCGCTCTGCCCTGGGCCAAATCGTCAACTTTTTCTATACGCTGCAGGGCGAAGCAGCCGGTGCCCAGGCCCTGTCAAATTTCGACACACTGCTTGCGCCCTTTATCCGCTACGACAACCTCAATTACAGGGATGTCAAACAGGCGCTGCAGGAATTTGTTTTCAATATCAACATCCCCACACGGGTGGGGTTTCAGACGCCCTTTACCAATATTACCATGGATCTCTATGTTCCATCCATCCTCAAGGATCACCCGATTATCCTGGGGGGTAAAGAAAAAGATGCCACCTATGCCGACTTTCAACCGGAGATGGACATCCTGAATATGGCTTTTGCAGAGGTTATGATGGAAGGCGACGCCAAAGGGCGGGTATTTACTTTCCCCATACCAACCTATAACATTACAAAAGATTTTGACTGGGGCAATCCCAATCTGGACATGATATGGAAAATGACCGGCAAATACGGCATTCCCTATTTCTCCAATTTCGTCAATTCGGACATGTCGCCTGAAGACGCGCGATCCATGTGCTGTCGACTTCGTCTTGACAACCGTGAACTCCTGAAACGAGGCGGTGGTTTGTTCGGTGCCAATCCGCTCACCGGATCCATCGGTGTTGTCACCATCAATTTGCCGAGGGTTGGCGTTTCCGCAGACAATAAGACTGAATTTTTACAGACTATCCATGACAACATTCTTCTGGCCATCGATAGCCTTGCCATCAAACGAAAAGTTCTCGAACGGTTTACCGAAAAGAATCTCTACCCCTATTCCAAGTTCTATTTGAGGGACATCAAGGAGGGCTCCGGTCTTTACTGGAAGAATCACTTCTCAACCATCGGGGTCATCGGCATGAACGAAGCATGTCTGAATTTTCTGGGAGAAGACATCGCCAGCAAAACAGGCCATGCGTTTGCTCTGGAGGTCATGGATTATATCCGGGATATCATTGCCGAGGTCCAAGAGGAAACAGGCGATATCTTCAACCTTGAAGCAACACCGGCGGAAGGAACTTCTTACCGTTTGGCCATGCTGGACAAAAAACTTTTCCCGGAAATCATCTGTGCCAACGAGGCAGACTATCAGACCGGTGCAGCACCCTATTACACCAATTCGACCCAGCTGCCGGTCAATTATACGGATGATGTTTTTGAAACCCTGCAACTCCAGGACAGGCTTCAGACAAAATATACCGGTGGAACAGTCCTGCATATCTATCTCGGAGAACAGGTTGAGGATACCGCAGTGACCAAACACCTCATCAGTAAAATTGCCAATCAATTTCACCTGCCCTACTTTACGCTCTCGCCCACATTTAGTATCTGCCCTTCCCACGGCTACCTGAAAGGCGAAAAATCCCTGTGTGACTGCTGCAACCAGGAAACTGAAATTTACTCACGGGTGGTGGGCTACTTAAGACCGATCAAACAATGGAACCCCGGAAAACAGGCCGAATTTAATATGCGAAAAACCTACAAGACGCTTGATCAGGCAATCCATCCGGACATGGAGGCCGAAACAACCTCTTCAGGCAAATCCGCTGGCCCCGCCCCGTCTTATGACACCTGTGTATGCCTGGAAAAGGCACCACAGCAACGCGTGGCAAAATAGAATCGTGAAATGACTTCATTGATCGGCAACCCAGCATGATATTCGGCGGTCTTCAAAAACAGTCTCTCATCGACTTTCCCGGAAAGATCAGCTGTGTCCTTTTTACATCCGGTTGCAATTTCACATGTCCCTACTGTCATAATCCTGACCTGGCCCGGGGGCAGGTCAAAGGGTCTTTTGTCTTTAAAGAAGAAAGCATCTACGATTTTCTTGAAAAACGTAAAGGATTTCTGGACGGAGTCGTCATCTCGGGCGGAGAACCAACACTCCACCGGGATCTTTCAGCCATCTGCCACAATATCAAAAAACTGGGATACCCCATCAAGCTGGATACCAATGGAAGCCGGCCTGAAATACTGGAACGGCTCATCCGGGATCGTTGTGTGGACTACATCGCCATGGATATTAAAACAGACCCCTCGGCCTATCCTCGTGAGATTTCGTGCAATGAAAATACAGCCAATATTCTTGAGAGCATCGCTCTCATCATGACCGCCGGCATGTCTTACGAGTTTCGCACGACATGCGTCAAGCCCTTTGTAGACCGACCCATTATCGAAAGAATATCACACGCCATAGAGGGTGCCGGATGCTACGCCCTGCAACAATTCAAAAACGAAAACGTGTTGTCCCCCGAGTATTTCCGGAATGCCTCATGCCACTATTCGCGTTCGGATCTTAAAGAATTTCAAACGATTGCATCCCCCTGGGTAGAATCGTGTATTGTTCGTTAGAATATCTTTTTATATATCCAATCGCGTTGGCTGAACCCAGAAGGCTGCCTTATTGAAAAAATCCCGGCCACAGGAATACTTTTCGATATATCTAAACGCAATTCATAAATCATATCATATTCATATATTTCTTGACACATTGGATTTGTTTTCTCTATGTTAATAAAATTATTGCACGATTTTATTTAACGCGACGTTGTCGCTCTTAGGATGAACGGTATTCAATTCAACTTTCGGTTTTCACCATCGATAGAGTGAAATGGGTGACCCAATGGCGATTTATCTGGTCCAAATAACCAGTTTTTCATTTTAGATAGAAATAATTCCCAGTCTCAACAAAAGGAGGAGATGATATGACAACCCCATACGATGCCGTGTTCAAAAAATCCATTGAAGATCCCAATGCATTCTGGGCCGAAGCAGCCGAAGACTGTCACTGGTACAAAAAATGGGACAAGGTTCTCGACGATACCAACAAACCGTTCTACCGCTGGTTTGTTGGCGGAGAAATCAATACCTGTTACAATGCCCTGGATCTTCACGTGGATCAGGGCAGGGGGGACCAGTATGCCTTGATATATGACAGCCCTGTCACCAATACCGTAAAAAAATACACCTATCTGGAACTGCGGGACGAGGTTGCAAAATTTGCCGGTGTTCTGGCATCTCTGGATGTGCACAAAGGGGATCGGGTTCTGATCTATATGCCCATGATCGCCGAAGCAGCCATTGCCATGCTGGCCTGCGCACGTATCGGGGCTGTTCACTCCGTCGTCTTCGGCGGGTTTGCACCCAACGAACTGGCAACCCGCATCAATGATGCCAAACCCAAGGTCATTGTTTCAGCGTCCTGTGGCATCGAAGTTGCCCGCGTCATCCCTTATAAACCGCTGCTGGATGAAGCCATCAACATGGCAAACAGCGATTCAAAACCCCGGAATTGTGTCATCCTGCAACGACCCATGGAGACCGCCGGCATGGTAGCCGACCGGGATCTGGACTGGAAGGATGCCGTGGCCACCGCAACCCCCCACGACTGCGTTCCGGTGGCAGCGACAGACCCCCTTTATATTCTTTACACGTCGGGAACGACGGGTGAGCCCAAAGGTGTTGTGCGGGACAATGGTGGTCATGTGGTTGCACTGAAGTGGAGCATGAAGAATATCTACAACATCGATGCCGGTGATGTCTATTGGGCCGCCTCCGATGTGGGATGGGTCGTGGGTCACTCCTATATCATCTATGCCCCGCTCTTTAAAGGATGCACCACGATTCTGTTCGAAGGGAAACCGGTCGGCACGCCGGATGCAGGTGTTTTCTGGCGCGTCATATCAGACTATAAAGTCAAAACCATGTTTACCGCGCCCACGGCTTTCCGCGCCATCAAACGCGAAGACCCAACAGCCGAACTCACGAAGAAGTATGATCTCTCGAATTTTAAAACACTCTTCCTGGCGGGTGAACGCCTAGATCCGGACACACTCCACTGGGCTGAAAAACATCTGGGCATTCCGGTAATCGATCACTGGTGGCAGACGGAAACCGGGTGGGCCATATGTGCCAACCCCATGGGCATCCACCATTTTCCGGTCAAGGAAGGCTCCCCCACAAAACCGGCTCCGGGATGGGATGTTCAAGTCGTGGATGCCGAGAACCAACGGGTCAAAGATGGCGAAATCGGTGCACTGGTTGTCAAGCTACCCCTTCCTCCCGGCAGTCTGCCGACTCTCTGGAAAAAAGATGAGCGATATATCAGTTCCTATCTGGAAGAATTTCCAGGATACTACAAGACCGCCGATGCCGGTTTTATCGATGCTGACGGATATGTTTTCGTCATGTCACGAACCGACGACATCATCAACGTCGCCGGCCACCGTCTTTCAACCGGAGCCATGGAGGAAGTCCTGGCGGACCACCCGGATGTAGCTGAATGCGCCGTCCTGGGAGTGGCGGACGATCTCAAGGGTCAGGTCCCGGTAGGTTTTCTGGTTCTGAATGCAGGGGTTGAAAGAGACCCTGAGGAAATCATCAAAGAGGTTGTCCAGTCCGTGAGGGGTCGTATCGGTCCGGTAGCGTCTTTCAAGCAAGCCACGGTTGTCAAGCGACTGCCCAAGACGCGGTCAGGAAAAATATTAAGGGGGACGATCCAGAAGATCGCCGACAACAAGGATTATAAGGTTCCGGCGACCATCGATGACCCGACGATTCTCGGAGAAATGGAAGATGCCCTGGTGGGCATCGGTTACGCCAAGGCGCGTAAATAAACAGAAATGGTGCCGCACAAAAGTGCGGCACCATTTCTGTTTTAGCCGATAGTATTTTTAACGATCCCGATGATCTTTTCAGGATCAAACGGTTTACTCACGAAGGCCACGGCATTTTGGACGGCATGGTCACCATCGATCCCGCTGATGACGATCACCGGTATATCTTTAAGTTCTTCTTCCTTGCGCAGTTTACGGTAAAACCTGGGCCCCCATTCACCTGGCATCTGCAGATCCAGTGTGATCAGATCCGGTTTTTCCTTCCTCACAATTTCCAGGCCTTCCATGCTGCTGGATGCCGTACAGGTTTGGTAGCCATTGTCACTGAAGACAGCCTGGAGATATTTTACGATAATCGGATCATCGTCGATGATCAGTATTTTCTTTGCCATTGTGAGCCCCTCTTTTCCCTCTTTGCAACGTTAAATATCACACGCGACCCTCTGACCCTCTAAACTTAGTTGCTTTATTCATTGTGCTCTTTGGGTTTATTGTGTTGCTTGAGGCCGTCGGTATAGCGTCACTAATTTCCGTTTGATCAACCCAATGATCAGAATAAACCCTATTCCTTCCGATGACACTCACCGCACATGAGGGGGCCTTTCTTTTCGGACAGGTGACACCCCTTGCAGTTCGCGTGAAAAGCCTGCATCAAGGAGGGCTGGTCGTCGGAGGCTTCAATTTCATGACAGTCGGAACACAGCATGTCTTCCGAGGATTCGTCTTCAAGCTTGACGCCGTCTTCGTAGACATGGTGACACTCGTTGCATTCATCGATTTCAGCCGCCTCGTTGTGTGCTTCGTGTTTGAAGACCGACGCCACTCTTTCAGGATTGGGAAATACGCTGTTGTCCACAACTGCCATTTCTTCCTGAGAGTAGGCTGCCACCAGAAGAAACACCGTCAGTAATAGGACCGTCAATAGGCCGGCACCACGTTTCCTCATCCTATTTCTCCTCAGCCAATCCGTAAACGTTAATAGCGTATCGTGCTTCATATTTAAGTGGTTATCGTCAGCGAATGCGTTAAGATCACTTTGTGAATTTAGGGCTTTTCCATTACCTCGTATAGTATATCACTGATAAATTTGAGATCCAAACCGACTTCATAGTGATGAACAATATCTTCCAGTCCGCTGTGGCAGTTGTGGCAAGGGGTCACCAGGGTCTTGGCACCCTTGGCCTTTGCGGCAAACAACTGTTCCGCCTTGACTTTGTTTCCTTGGACGCGGGTCATTTTATAAGGCGGCCCACAGTTAATCACACCGCCTCCGGCTGCACAGCAGTAATTGTGCTCCCGGTTGGGATGCATCTCAATAAATTCCTCACAAATGGCTCTGATCACGTAGCGGGCCTTTTCATGAAGGCCGCCACCCCGCACCACATTGCATGGGTCGTGAAGCGTGACGGGCTGGTTGTATTTCTTGGCAATCTTGATTTTGCCTGATTTGAGCAGTTCATAATAGAATTCGATGGCATGTACGATGGGTATGGGCGGCTCTCTCCATCCGAGCCAGCGGTTTCCCATGTCGTAGACCGATCGGAAGGCGTGCCCGCATTCGCCCATGACGATCCGTTTCACTTTCAGCCGCGAGGCCGCCTCATAGTGCGTCCGCTTGATTCGACCCATGATTTCATTGTCGCCGGTAAACATGGCCATGTCACTGTTGTCCCATCCGATCCCCGAAGGCATGGTCCAATTGACACCAGCCACATCCATGATCACGGCCGCCTGATATAAGAGCTGGGCCTGAAACTTCGGCTCAGGCGCAATGACGGAATACATGAGTTCCGCCCCCTCCTTATCAAGGGGAATCCGCAAGGTGGGTATTTCAGCCTGGGCTTCTTCTTCCTGCCACTGAAGTGTGTCGGGCCATTCATCCCCCTTGACCCACATCTGATTCATGGTGACGGCGTGGCTGTGAGCCGTATCCTGGATATACAGGGGTGTAACCCCCAGTCGATGAATGATCCGCCTGACAACGCCCATGATATACGCGATATCGATGCCGAAGGGGCAGTACATGGCACACCGTTTGCAGAGGTTGCATTCCGTGTGACTGATTACGGCGGCCTTTTTGATGAATTCCGGTGACACCTTTCCTTTTTTCCTGAGCATCTCCCACATGGTCTGTTTGACTTTTCCCACAGGAGAATAACGCGGATCGTTGTCATGGGACAAATAGTAATGACAGGCCTCCGAACACAATCCGCAATGAATACAGGTGTCTACATAGGTCTTGAGACGTGCCCCGGTTTCATTGGCAAGGACGCTCTTGATGACCCCTTCTATCTTCTCATCTGTGAGACTGGACGCACCGACCTCGATGCCCTGGTCCAGTCCCTTGGGCGCTTCCTTTTTAGCGGCTTCAGTCATATTGGGTGCCTCCGAAGGTCGTTATGCGCATGTGACATTACCAGTCCTTTGCATGCCTGACAGCGCCGAATTCCGATCCCATATACGCCCGTGTAAACGGGGAGAATATCATGTGGCTCAATCTTGTAAACGGAATGGCGGCCAGCATGATTTCTCCGGAAAGAATATGGAGATTGAGAAACAACGGATAGTTGAACCACTGGTGATAGGCGATAAATCCGGTCACGAACGGCGCTGCAACAATAAACAGAATCACATAATCTGAAGCAGATGTGACATATTGAACCTCCGGCAGTGATAGTCTTCGGATCAAATAAAAAATACAGGCGCCCACAACCACCAGGGTCATCATATCGGCAAGACGGTCCGGAAGTGACCACCAGCTGATGTGCCAGGCTTCATCCCACAAAATGATATGCGCCAGAAGAAAAAAAGGCGTCAGGAAAAGACAGAGATGAAAAGCGAATGTCACAATGGTCAAGACCGGGTGCTTTTTCCAATTCGTCGTGGCAAATGGAGTAATCCAGTGTAAAATAGACCTAAAGCTGTATTTCCAGCTCATATAAGTAAAAATAAATTTTTCTTTCTTGTGCACGAGAATCAGCATCGCTGCCAGACGATACAAGCTGCCGCCGATGAAAATGAAGAACGCCGCCCAGGCCAACGGACCGGTCAGCAATCTATATAATTCGTGCATGATCCCCTCCCCTTATCGCGCGAACTCACCGACAGGCACCACCCGCCGGTAATAGGTGTTGTCTTCGATGGATCTGAGAAGTATCTTGTCCCCCTCAGGGCTGAAAATCGGGTCCCAGGCTACATCGCATATATGGGGACTCAGGTGATCATTCAGCGCCACGGCAAATTTTCCATTCTTTTCGATTTTTGCGGCCACATGTTCCCCGTCGGGGCTGAACACCGGCTGCCATGCCATATCAAAGCTGTTGGACCAGGGAATGCCATCCGTAACCACATACCAGTTTTGGCCCTCCTTGGCCAAGGCCCCCACCCGTTTGCCATTGGGGCTGAATACGGCATCGGTGACCATATCTTTGAAATGCTGTTCCCATGGCAAGCCATCAATGGCGACTGTCCAGCGGCCATACCTGGGTGCCACCACGGCGGCTATTCGATCGCCATCAGGGCTGAACATCTGGTGCCACAGTTGAACAAAAGGCCGGTCCCATAACAACTCGCCATCCTGAGCCAGCATCCAATGCCCTCCCACGCGAACCGGCGCCACCACATGAGGCTGGGTGGGATGGAAAACAGGCTCCCATACACAGGCATACACGCGATCCCAGGCCCGGCCATCAACGGCAATGGTATAATCATAAAGGTTTTGTCGAACTTCTGCGGCTAGATGCTCGCCATCCGGGCTGATGGCCAGGTTCCAGACATTGACAAATGTCGTATCCCAGGCTTTTCCCTGCAGCGCGGCTGTAAAGGTTCCCTGTTTGAATTTATGAATCTCACCCGAGTCAGCATCCACCACCTGGACGGCTCCCGCGGTTTTTGTTCCACAGTCGCTCAGAGCAAAATAGGTCATATTGGCGTAGGTTTCATCCCATGGTTTTCCGTCCAGGGCCATGCAGTAGCGCATGTCCTGCTGAACCGCCACGGCCAAATGGCCATTGGTCCGGCTGTAAAGGGGGTTCCATACATATCCGAACATGTGTTCCCAGGAGGACCCGTCCACGGCAACAGTCCATTCACCCTGCTCCGACACCAGCGCGGTCAAACATCCGTCCGGCAAAAACCTAAGATGCCATATCTTGTCATAATCGCTTTCCCATGTATCACCGTTCACACATACATTGAAAGCCTCCTCACCGGTATTGACGATGGCGGCCACCTTTTCGCCATCCAGACTGGCATACGGTTCTTCAACCCATCCAAACCGGCCCTGCCAATCTGTCATGGGGATCTTTTTTTGGCCTGTTTCCCAGTCCCAATCCTTGCCGTCGATCATACGTCCCCCTTATTCTCACCTGAACGAGTCATCTCATTCCATTGCTTAAAATTGGTTGCATTTCGAGGCAGGATAACCATGCAATCAGCTGGTGATTGCCATCCGATATAACACGCTCACAGGTCAGAAGAATCAACCCGATACCCATAAAAAACAGGCTTGGTCCATCTTTACTGCTCGGTTCTACGGCAACGCTGGAGCATGTTTTCTGACATTGCGAGATGAAGCCACCGTTAAGCCCAAACATCTCAGGATGATGCGTTACTATCACATTTTTTATCCAAGAATTGACAATTGAAGAACCTCGCGGCAAGCTACGAGGAATGTTCTCACTGTTTCGGTTCATACAAAATATGGTCCGAAATAGCAACCCTGAATAAAATCGTGAAACAATTTTAGTAAACGCGATGTCGTTGATTAAAGAACCCCTTGTCTAACACGACGTTACATGCTATCAGAAAGCATCATTTCGGGAACTTCCCGGCAGTATTTCAAGGGGTATTTTTTGTTTTAAAAGGAGGAAAGATCAATGTCAAATGTAAGCAAGTATGGTCCACTGCTTGTGGTGATTTGTATTGGAATTGTCGTTCAAGTACTGCTGATTTCGCTCGATTGTATCAACAAACCCTATAAAACAGCCGTCGCCTTTACAGAGGCTTATTTAAAATTAGACCCGTCCATGGCGAACTATTTATGCGAAGACAGCAAAACAGTCGATGATATCGACACGGTGGCGCAGTATGTCTACGACATGACCAAGCAGGCTGGAGATCGTGGGTTTGATACAAGTTACGTCAAAGGCAAGCTCTACTATGTCATGACACATACCACATACCTTGGTGATTCAGAAGCCACGGTTTCTATTTCAGCCAAGAGAAGAACCGCCATCAACCCGGTTTTTGCATTGGTTGCCAAGTTGTTTCACATCGGTGAATCCTACCCATTCGATGAGACCCTGGAAATCGTCAAAGAAGACGGCAGATGGAAAGTCTGCGGATCGCCCTTGTCCTTGCACCAGAATGTCTGATGTCATATATGGAGACGATTTACACAAGGATCCGTACCAGAGCCCGTGAGATTGTCTCCAGATTTCCTATGCCCGACTTTTATAAGGAAGAAGCCGATGCCATTGCCTTGTCTCGCAGGTTGATGGAGAAAAGCGGGCCCATTTCCGATCTCAAAGCCATCGTTACCGAGCATCTCGAAGACGACTTCGGGCATGGTCTGCAGCATGCCGTAAAAGTCAGTCTGGAAGCTGGCTCTCTGGCCCTGATTGAAGGGCAACGAACGCCACTCCCCAGACAGACCATCACCAGATACGTCCTCCTGGTCCAATGCGCGGGACTGCTGCACGATATTCGGCGGAAAAAGAAAGATCACGCCATCAAAGGGGCCGCCTTTACCAAAAAACTCCTCCAGGATTTTCCCCTGTCCTCCAGAGAGGTGGCGGATATCTGTCTTGCCATACGGAATCATGAAGCCTTTAAACTGAAAATAAAGATTGATTCAGCCGCAGGAAAACTCATATCGGACTGTCTTTACGATGCCGATAAGTTTCGATGGGGTCCAGACAATTTTACGGATACCCTCTGGGAGATGGTCTCCTTCATGAATCCGCCCCTGGAAACATTTATCGCGCACTACCCCAAAGGCATGAAAGGCCTTAAAAGAATCAAACAGACCTTCAGAACCCAGGCAGGACAACGATATGGCCCTCAGTTCATCGACATCGGTCTCGCTATCGGCGAAGAACTGTATCGGGTAATATTGGAAGAGTTTAGGCATCCGTGAAAGGAAAAGATTTTTTATCATGAAATCACGGAAGGTCAAAACAACGAAAAAGACCATGAAATATTTCGTGTTTTCGTGGTTACTTTTATTTTTTTTGCCACAAAGGACACAAATTTAAAAAAATCGACAACTTTATAGCCGTTCACAAACGTATAGGAGAAATACAATGGATAAACCGATTGAGGTGTATTGGAAAATTAGACTAAATGACACAAAAGAACAGTTGGAAGCCAACAATTTCGAAGTTTTCATCGCCGATGACATGTCCCATGCCAAAACCATTGTCCTGGAAAAACTCATCCCCCAGTTGAAACCCCAGCGCATATCCTGGGGCGGCTCCATGACATTTGTTGCCAGTGGTCTGTATCAAATCCTCAAGGATGCCCAGGACATGGAGGTTGTGGACACCTTTGACAAATCTCTTTCACCGTCGGAATCCATGGAACGGCGACGCGCGTCGCTGCTCACAGACCTCTTTATTACCGGAACCAATGCCATTACCGAAGATGGGCAACTGGTCAATCTGGATATGATCGGCAACCGGGTGGGGGCACTGACATTCGGCCCAAGACATGTCATCGTAATGGTAGGCCGCAATAAAATTGTCCCGGATATCGAAGATGCCATGGCACGCATCAAAGACTTTGTCGCACCTGCCAATGCCATGCGTCTCGACAAGAAGACACCCTGTACCAAAACAGCTTTTTGCCACGAGTGTAACAGCCCCGATCGCATATGTAACACCTGGACCATAACCGAAAAATCATTCCCCAAGCACAGAGTCAAAATTGTGCTGATCAATGAAGTGATGGGGTTGTAGGATCGCGAAGCGATAAGCAATAAGCTGTAAGCGTCTAAGCGGCTTATCGCTCACTAGGACTTCGTGCGTCATTAGTCCTTCGGACGACATTTGCCTTTCAGGCGTCATTAGCGCTAGGCGCGTCATTTATTGTTGTAGCTATAATCAATAGACTTTAAGCCGCTTACGGCTTATGGCTTTCAGCTACCCTCGTACCCTTGTATACTTGTACACCCTTGTACCACCCTTGTATCACCCTTGTACCACCCTCCAACCCTCAAATCCTCGCACCCTTTTTCTTATTTGACACATCTTTTACATTTCACTATACTCTCCCAGAAACAATAGAACCTAAGAACATGTTATCAACAAAGGAGATTATTATGGCAGACAGACCCTGGCACGGAGAAAAATGGCCCAAAGGTGTAGCAAAAGAAGTTTCCGGTTACGACACCCCCCTGTTCAATCTTCTGGATGAATCAGCGGAAAAATATCCTAACAATGTATACACGATCTTTAACGATGCGACACGAACCTATGCCCAGGTAAAAGATACCTCAAATAGAATTGCCAATTTCCTGATATCCAAGGGGATTAAAAAGGGAGACCGGGTCGCTATCTTTCTCCCCAACCTTCCGCACTATCCAGCCATTTTCTTTGGCATTCTCAAAGCCGGTGCCGTCTGCGTAACCTGCAACCCTGTCTACACCGCCAGTGAACTGAATTACCAACTGGGTGACGCCGGCGCCAAAATGGTCTTTTGCATGGACCACCCACTCTTTTATCCCACAACCGTCCAGGCCATCAAAGATACCGATGTTGAAAACGTGGTTATCTGCAGCGTCAAGTCTTACCTGCCCTGGATAAAAGGCTTTCTGGGAAGTCTGTTGGGTAAAATTCCCAAGGCTGAAAGCTATCAGGATGCTCATCTCTTTTTTGATAATGTGGTGGCATCTGCCCAGCCCCAGCCCCCTGTGGTGGATATCGATCCCATGAACGATCTTGCATTGATCATCTATACGGGAGGAACCACGGGTCGCCCCAAAGGCGCCGCCCTCACCCACGCCAACTTTTATCATAATGTCCTGGCACTGGAAGAATGGGGCCTGCTATCCCATGAACCTGGCAGCCCACCAGAAAAACTCAGACACGGCGGATTTCACACATACCTGGGAGTATTGCCATGGTATCACAGCTTTGGTCTGACCGTTGCCATGCTTTCCGCCTGCGGCTCCGGAAGCAAACTGATCTGTATCCCCGATCCACGTGCCGGCGACCCCCCATTCACGGAAGTCCTGAAAGCGGTTCAGAAATACCGGCCCACGCTGATGCCGGCCGTGCCCACGATTTTTGTGGCGTTTGCCAACCACGCGCTGCTCGACCAATTTGACCTGACATCCCTCATAGGATGTTTTTCCGGTGGTGCACCCCTCCCGCCCGAAGTCTGCAAACAGTTTGAGGATAAAACCGGGTCGGTTATTTTCGAAGGCTACGGGCTCAGCGAAACATCTCCCGTTGTCACATCCAACCCAACAAACAGAGAAGATCGCAAAATCGGCTCCATTGGGTTCCCTGTACCCAGCACCGATGTGAAGATCGTGGATCTCGACACCGGCTTGAAGGAACTGGCCCAGGGTGAAGACGGAGAGATCGCCATCAACGGTCCCCAGGTGATGCAGGGTTACTGGAACAAACCCGATGCAAATAAAGAGGTCTTCAGGGAAATAGACGGAAAACGCTATTTTCTCACCGGCGACATCGGTCACATTGATGAGGATGGTTATATCCTCATCACGGACCGTAAAAAAGACCTGATCATTGTCGGTGGATTCAATGTCTATCCCAGAGAAGTTGAAGACATCCTGTTTACCCATCCCAAGGTTGCATTGGTTGCCGTCGTGGGTGTTCCGGATGCCAAGAGTGGTGAATTTGTAAAGGCCTATATTCAACTGAAACCCGGTGAAACTGCAACCGAAGAAGAAATCACAGCCTTTTGCAAGGAAAACATGGCCGGATACAAACGCCCCCGTGTCATCGAATTCCGGGATGAGGTGCCGGTGTCCAATGTCGGTAAAGTCCTTCGACGGGTGTTGAGGGATGAGGAAATCGAGAAACAGAAAAAATAATGAAACAGAAATTCGACAAAGTCGGCAGGAACAACCCCTGCCCCTGCGGCAGCGGATTGAAATACAAGCGCTGCTGCATCGGCAGGGATCCTGCGCCCCGGGAAAGTCTGGAAAAGCGCTATGAGAGGGAATACCAGATCCATCTCAAAAAGGGGCCGGACATCGAAGGAATCCGCAAGACCGGGAAACTGGTTGTCGAAACCCTGGATCTTGCAGAATCCATCATCAAACCCGGGTTGAAAACAGAAGCCATCAATACACTCGTGCATGACTTCACCATCCAGAACCACGCCATACCCGCACCCCTCAATTACCGGGGATTCCCCAAAAGTGTCTGTGTCTCGGTCAACGATGTTATCTGCCACGGCATCCCGGGAGACTACCGCCTGGCAGAGGGTGACATCGTCAACATCGATGTCACCTCGATTCTGGACGGGTACTACGCCGATGCCAGCAAAACCTTTTTTGTGGGAACACCTGGCTCCCGGGCCAGAAAAATTGTCCAGGTGGCCAGACAGAGCCTCAAAGAAGGGATGGCCGTGGTTAAACCTGGAAACAGCGTCGGTGACATCGGCCATGCCATACAACGCTATGCCGAGAGCAAAGGCTGCTCGGTCGTACGGGATTTTGTGGGTCACGGCATCGGCACCGAATTTCACGAACATCCCCAAATTCCCCATTTCGGGAAAAAAAGCCAGGGAATCGAACTGGTACCGGGTATGGTGTTTACCATCGAGCCCATGATCAATCTGGGCGGTTTGTCCCTGCGTATTCTGAAAGACAAATGGACGGCCGTAACCAAGGACGGCTCCCTGTCCGCTCAATTTGAACAAACCCTCCTGGTGACGGAAAATGGACTGGAAAGTTTGACCCCCTATGATCTATAGTGATGGAACCCCTTTTCATTTTTTCGGTATTGGTTAGAATTTCGAATTTCGTGCTTCGGATTTGCGTATGAGCACGCTTACCGATCTACCCCCTCTTTAATCATAGTCCCTTGTATTTTTTCTTGACACACTACTGGGATCCTAGTATCCTAATTTCACTTTAACCAAAGTTGAGCAATTGTCGAGGTTGCTGTAGCTACAAGGAAGATGCTGTTCCGCTCTTGTTGGGCCGTAGCTTGAAGAGCGAAGACCAAATAGTGAACTATGCGGTATGGCATCTGACGCTGTAGATGCAGTAAGTTCGGCAATCCCTACGGGTTTCAAATGACGAAAGAAAAGTACAGCATGTCACCGATCATAACCCAGAACAGCTGGAGCCTGCGCAAGGAGATTTTCGATTATCTCAGCGGCCAGATAGAAAAAGGCGCCCTGATACCGGGCTCTCTCATCAACGTGCGCAAGCTGACCGAAGAACTGAATGTCAGTCGCACACCCCTGCGAGAGGCCCTCGCCCAGTTGGAGATCCAGGGTCTGGTGTCCATCTTGCCCCAGCGTGGCGTCCGGATCAATGTCCTGACATATGAAGACCTGCTGGATCTCTTTGAAATTATCGGGGCGCTCGAATCCCAGGTGGTTCTGACGGTTTTCCCTCAGATCTCAGACAATAAGATCAATCTGATGAAGCGTTATAACCGGGCCATGGAAGAGGCACTCAAACAAGGCAAAAATCGAAATTTCCACGAGACCAATATTCTGTTTCACAGGGTTTTTCTGGATCTGTCCCCCAACCGGGAACTGACCAATTATGTGAGCAGTCTGAAACTGAGATTGTTCGGGTTTGCCCTCAAAAGCTACCGGGATCGTTTTAAAAGGGCGATTATCGCGGAACACGATGTGTTTATCGCCCTGCTAAACGAAGGCAAACAACGATCCGCTGCGGATTATTTGAAAGATGTTCACTGGAAATTCAATTATCCTGAAAATTTTATCCGACCCGATGCCGTTGATACCCTAGTCTAAAGGGTCCGGCACTGATTCAACCCTATAAGGGATTAATATTATGCACATTCAGCGTGTGATAAATTCTAAATACGAATTAGGATTTCGAATTTCGTGCTTCGGATTTAAGTAACTACCGCCATCGGCATAGCCAAATATCTCTGACCTGGCCCAAAGGACCAGATTTTCAATACAGGAATAAAAACACCTCATCAAACCGATAAAAGGAGACAAAAATGAGCAAGGTAAAAATGACCACCGAAGAAGCGTTTATTAAGGTTCTTCAGATGCATGGAATCGATAGTGCGTTTGGTATTATTGGCTCGGCCATGATGCCGGTTACCGACCTGTTTCCTAAAGCCGGTATCACTTTCTGGGATTGTGCACATGAATTCAATGGGGGAATGATGGCGGACGGGTTCACCCGCGCCTCCGGAAAGATGAGTATGCTGGTTGGCCAGAACGGTCCCGGTATCGCAAATTTTGTTACACCGGTAAAAACCGCTTATTGGAACCACACGCCACTCTTGCTCATAACCGCTCAGGCGGCAAATATGACCATGGGGCAAGGCGGTTTTCAGGAAGTCCCGCAAATGGCCATGTTTGAAGACATGGTTGCCTACCAGGAGGAAGTACGCCATCCTGCCCGTGTGGCCGAAGTTCTCAATCGTGTCATCATGCGGGCAAAGCGTGCCTCTGCCCCGGCCCAGATCAATATTCCGCGTGACTTCTGGACCCAGGTCATTGACATCGAACTGCCCCCGATTATTGATTTTGAGCGTCCGGCAGGTGGCAAGGAGGCCATCGCCCGTGCAGCCGAGCTTTTGTCCAACGCCAAATTCCCTGTTTTATTAAACGGCGGCGGTGTTGTGATCGGTGGTGCCATCAAAGACGCCATCGCGCTGGCCGAGCGCCTGGATGCCCCGGTCTGCTGCAACTATCAACACAATGACGCTTTTCCGGGCAGCCACCCCTTGTTTTTAGGCCCCTTGGGGTACAACGGTTCAAAGGCAGGCATGAAGATCATATCCAGTGCTGACGTGGTCTTGGCCCTTGGCAACCGCTTGAATCCCTTCTCAACCCTGCCTTGCTACGGTATTGAATACTGGCCAAAGGATGCGGCAATAATTCAGGTTGATATCAATCCGGATCGTATCGGCCTGACACACCCTATTACCCTGGGTATCGTCGGAGATGCCGGGAAAGTGGCCAACGCCATCCTGGAGCAACTGTCTGATGCGGCCGGCGATATGGACCGTGAAAAACGTAAGGCCGCCGTAGCAGAGGCCAAAGCGGACTGGGATAAAGAGCTGGCCACCATGGATCATGAAGAAGACGATCTCGGTACCACGTGGAACGAACGTTGTCAAAAACGTGAACCCGAAAAAATAACGGCGCGCATGGCCTGGCGTGCCATTATTGCAGGCTTACCCAAAGAGGCGATTATCTCCTCTGATATCGGCAACAACTGTGCGGTTGGCAATGCCTATCCGACCTTTGAAGATGGCCGTAAATACCTGGCACCTGGCCTGTTCGGGTGTTGTGGTTATGGTTTTCCGGCCATCCTGGGTGCCAAAATCGCAAAACCCGACGTGCCGGTGGTTGGATTTGCCGGTGATGGGGCCTTTGGTATCTCAATGAACGAAATGACAGCCTGTGGTCGTGACGAATGGCCTGCCATCACCATGATCATTTTCCGCAACTACCAGTGGGGAGCCGAGAAACGGAACACGACGCTCTGGTACCACGATAACTTCGTTGGAACCGAGTTGAATCCCAAGGTCTCATACGCCGACATCGCAAAGGCCTGCGGATTAAACGGTGTCCAGGCAACCACCATGGCGGACCTGACCGAGACACTGAACACTGCCATCAAAGCACAGATGGAAGAAGGTAAAACCACGTTCATCGAGGTGATGACGAACCAGGAACTGGGGGAACCGTTCCGTCGCGATGCCATGACAACACCCGTTCCTGTTGCAGGTATTGACAAGGCTGACATGCGTCCCCAAAAAGGTGCCTAAATAAAATCGTTGCACGATTTTATGGAACGCGACAGTGTCGCTCCAATGCGAAAGGTTTATCCGCCGTTTGTTTGGCGGGCTAAAATTCCTATTCCTGCAGCGCCGATAACCCGGGATCTTCGACAAGACTTGTTGGAGCCAAGCGGAAATCCCGGTTCATCGGATCTGCAAGGTTTTCATTCGATGTTCGATGTTCAGCGCTCGATGTTGATGAACTCGTAAAAAGTCAGAATTATACCGCTTGTCATAATAATGTTCCGAAAATATGATGGCGGTATAAGGGTTTGTAGCAGAAAAACGGTCCTCAATCGGAACGTTTTTCTGACAACCCCTATAGATATAGCTTTGGAGGCGCTGGATGCTCATACCCCAAAAAAAAGCTGTGTTAGTAATCAATTCAGGAAGTTCTTCGGTCAAGTTCACCCTCTTGAAAATGGAGGATGAAAAAGTCCTGGCCAAGGGAATCGTGGAGCGGATCGGTTTTGAAGGAACACACATTGCCTACGCTTCCTGGCATGGGAAAGAGCTGAGCCGAGGGGTAAACGTCACCACTGTCCGGGATGCCGTCTCCATGATTGTTGAATACCTGGTAGACGAGGAATATGGTGTAATCGAGAGCAGAAGGGTGGTGGCAGCCATTGGTCACAGAGTTGTACACGGCGGGGAAAAGATACGTACATCGGTGATCATCGATCCTTACGTTAAAAAACTCATCCAAGAATATTCCAGATTAGCCCCACTGCACAATCCGCCTAATCTGGAGGGAATCGAGGCATGTGAAAGCATTTTCTCCGAGCTCCCCCAAGTGGCCGTATTTGACACGGCGTTTCATGCCACCCTGCCCGAACATGCCTATCTGTATGGATTGCCCCATGCCATGTATAAAAATGACGGTATCCGGCGGTATGGATTCCATGGCACGAGTCATCAATTTGTTGCCAGGGAAGCTGCCGCTCGCCTGAATCGCCCCCTGGCCCAACTCAAATTGATCACCTGTCACCTGGGGAATGGCAGCAGCATCACCGCCGTGAAAAACGGCAGGAGTATCGATACCAGCATGGGGTTTACGCCCCTGGAGGGAACCCTCATGGGCACCCGCTGCGGCAGCATCGACCCGGCCATTGTACTCCACATGCTGACACATCTCAATATGAAGCCCAAACAGATCGACCATCTGCTGAACAGAAAGAGCGGTTTTCTGGGTCTAGGCAGGGATTCACAGCAGCGATATAAGAGACGTCCTATCGGCCATGAACAACGGCAACACCCGCGCTGCCGCCGCAATAGGTCTCTACGTATACCAGGTCAGAAAATATATCGGGGCCTATATGGCCGTCTTGAATGGTGTCGATGCCATTGTCTTTACCGCTGGTATCGGAGAGAATTCACCAGAAATCCGGGAGATGGTCTGCAACGGCGATGAGGGATTGCATGAACTCGGCATCGCCCTGGATCCGAAAAAAAACAGGGCTTCATCCCTCACGACCCCCGAAATACAGTCAAACAACAGCAGGGTTAAAATCCTGGTGATCCCCACGGACGAAGCCCTTGAAATCGCACGTCAGACAGTTGCATGTATTTGAAATAAACCCGTCAAGTTTCATGAAATATTCGGGGTAATTAGCCGAGCAACGGTTGAGACCATGCCGTCACTAGCACGAAAATGACAACCGCCAGGCCGCCGGCCTGGTATCGCCAACCCAATGGTACCCGGACAAACCCGTAATAAACCAGGCCTATAAAAAACCCTGACAAAAAGCCGAACAAGTGGGCCATGATGTCCGTGTGGCTGGATGACCCGGTAAACGCCAGGAGTGCCAGACCGGCCCCCAGGGGCAGCAAGATCTGAAACCGGCTACCCGGCGTCCGTATCTTTTTCAGGAGCTGGTAGGAAGACAAAAGACCCAGGGCGCCGAACACGGCTGTGGAAGCACCAATGGCGCTGTGTCCGTACCCATATACATAAGCATTAATGAGATTGCCGGATATGCCGGAGGCCAGAATCAGCAGCCACCCCACACCCCACCCGGTGATGGAGCAGACCGCCGTGGCAAAGATGGCCATCCCCGCCAGGTTGCCGGCCAGATGCACGCTGTCTGCATGAAGGAGCAGTGCTGTGGCACAGCGATACCATTCTCCGCTGACAACATGGCGTGCGGAGGATGCATACAGCCTGGAAAACGTGCCACTATCATGTGAAAGGGCAAGGGCGATATGACAAACGAGCAGAACGAATACACCCCCTGCCCCTGACCAGGTTCTTCGATAGGTCGCCCAGGAAGTGTCTTTTGATGCTTTAAAACCCTTGTTCTCATTCAGATAGGTTTTCAACAGGTTTTGGGCCGCTTCCGACGCATCTTTTACAACCCACAGGGCCCAGCCCTGCTCCCCTCGCCGGATCTCATGGTCTATCCCCGAGGACAAAAGAACCAGCCCAAAGGTGTCGGCCTGTTCTCTCTTTAGATTATCGAGAAGAATCTCCATGCTGCACACAAATCAACGTTAAGGTAATTAACAAGGCATTCAGGAATGCAGCCGTAGTTTGCTACTGCAACTTCCTGATAACGCAGTTAATGGGCCCATCAGAGAGCGCCCGCAGGGTGATATTTTCCAAATAAATATCATGAAATATTCGTGCCCAAGCCGCGTCCCTTATTCAGCCAGCACGCCACCGTATGGCCTGCTGCAATGTTGACAAGTGTCGGCCGCTCCACCCGGCAGCGCTCAAAACAATAGGGGCATCGCGTATGAAACAGGCACCCGGAAGGCGGGTCCACGGGACTGGGAATCTCACCCTCCAGGGTAAGGGGTGCCTGTTTCTGGTGCGGATCCGGTATGGGAACTGCGGAAACAAGCGCCGCTGTATAGGGGTGCCGCTGGTTGCGGCTGAACAGGGTGGTCGGCGCCATCTCCACAATAACACCCAGATACATGACGGCAACACGGTCACACATGTGATTGACGACACTCAAATCATGGGAAATGATCAGACTGGAAAAACCAAATGACGCCTTGAGATCCGCCAAAAGATTCAACACCTGGGCCTGAATGGACATATCAAGGGCACTCACCGGCTCATCAGCGACAATCAGACTCGGATTGAGACAAAGGGCCCTGGCAATACCGATACGCTGCCGCTCACCGCCTGAGAAAGCATGGGGGTACTTGTCCAGATCAGCCGCCTTCAGACCGACTTTTTCCAGCAGGGTCACCGCCCGGCTGCGAAGCTCCCGTCTGCCAACCGTTTGGAACGCTCGCAGGGGTTCAGTAACGATCGACGCCACTGTCATCCTTGGGTCCAGGCTCGACCGGGGATCCTGAAAAATCATCTGCACATCCCGGCGAAGGGCGCGCATCTCTCTTCGATTCAAGCAGGTAATTTCCACGCCATTGAGCTGGATACTCCCGGAACTAGGCTCCAGCAGTCGGAGTATGATACGACCCAGGGTGGTTTTGCCGCAGCCGGATTCCCCCACCAGACCGAAACTTTCACCTTTGTGTATCTGAAAAGACACACCGTCAAGCGCTTTTATCCAGGATTTCGGTTTTGACCAGAAACCACCCGCCACAGGAAAGTATTTAACGATATCCTGAACGTCAAGTATCGGGTTTGTTGAGTTCATTGCGTTCGTTGGGTTATTGGGTTTATTGGGTTCATTGCGTTGCCCTTGGCAATCGGGTTGACTTGTTTGTGACTGAACCATTTGATATCAACATGCCTTTTTCGACATTCGATATTTTCATTTTTAATTTTCACCGGATCGGTTGAACCTTTCCGGGTCTTCCACCAGAGGTGGAGGCTTTATACCGCTTGTCATAATAATGTTCCGAAAATATGATGGCGGTATAAGGGTTTGTAGCAGAAAAACGGTCCTCAATCGGAACGTTTTTCTGACAACCCCTATAGATCAAAACAAGCCTTAAGCTTTAAGCCATAAGCGATAAGCCACTTAAAGTTAACGCTTATGGCTGATAGCTTTCAGTTGCCCTTGACTCCTAATGTGCTGGAACACTAGGATGCCTAGTAGCTGGGATACAGCTGTCTGCTTTATGCCGTCAGCCACCCTCGAACCCTTGTATCACCCTCAAACCCTCGGACCCTATCATGCACCATAAAGCCAGCACCTGGCCTGCTGCTTACCTTGAACCAGTATCATGCGGGGGCGCTCTACCCTACACGTTTCAAAAACCTCGGGGCATCTGTCCGCAAACCTGCAACCGTATATGGGTTTGTCCAGGGATGGCAGCGATCCCCGTATCTCCTGCAAGCGCTTTTTGGACCCATTTGCAGACATTCCCATGCGGGGTATGGATTTCAACAAGCCCTTTGTATAAGGATGCGCAGGTCTGTCAAAAATGTCGGTAACCGGCGCCGTCTCCACAACTTGTCCGGCATACATCACCACCACTCGATTGGCCGTCTGGGCCACGATACCCAGGTCGTGTGTTATGAACAGTACCGACATCTTGAGATCTGTCTTGAGATTTTCGATAAGGGTGAGTATCTGGGCCTGGGTACTCACATCCAGCGCAGTGGTCGGTTCGTCTGCAATCAGCAGACCGGGTCTGCAGATCATGGCCATGGCTATCATCACACGTTGTCGCATACCGCCGGAGAGCTGGTGGGGATATTCCTTCATTCGCTTCTGGGCCATGGGAATGTTGACACGTTCCAGCCATGCCGCTGCCGACGCCCAGGCTTCGGTTTTTGACAGTCCCTGATGGGTCATGAGGGGCTCAGCGATCTGTTTGCCCACAGGAAGAATCGGATTGAGAGATGTCATGGGTTCCTGAAAAACCATGGAGATCTCATTACCCCGCAATCGACGCAGTGCTTCCGGACGGATGTCCAGAAGATTTTCGCCGCGGAACAGAATACGACCGGATTCCACGATACCCGTTGACGTATCCACCAGGCCGAGAATACTCAGGGCCGTTACACTCTTGCCACATCCGGATTCACCTACAAGCCCCAGCGTTTCCCCTTCCCCCAGGGAAAAGGAGACATGATCCACCGCCCCCTTAACACCTTGTGGTGTCTGAAAGGAAACAGACAGATCCTGGATTTCCAGAAGCGTTGCGGGCATGGTGAGTTCCTTTTAGCGATAAGCTGTAAGTTTTAAGTTTTAGGTTTTAAGTTGTTAAGTTTTAGGTTTTAGGTTTTAAGTAGCTTACAGCTTATAGCATATACGGATCCAGATTGTCCCGGATACCATCCCCCAGCAGGTTGAACCCAAGCACAGTCCAGGCAATGGCGATACCCGGAAATATGGACATCCAGGGGGATATTTCCATGAATGTCTGTGCTTCGTAGAGCATTCTCCCCCACGAGGCATGCGGCGGCTGGGTGCCAAGCCCCAGATAGCTCAATCCGGCTTCGGCCAGAATAGCAACCGCAAATTGAATGGTGGCCTGGACGATCAGGGGAGACATCAAATTGGGCAGTACATGCCGGAGGGTAATAGCCCACTCGCTGGCACCGCTGGCCCGGGCTGCATCGATAAATTCTCGCCCCCACACGTTCAGGGCCACAACCCTGGTAAGTCTGGCAAAAACAGGGATGTAAAAAATACCGATGGCCACCATGACATTACCCACGGAAGGCCCCCAGATGGCAGAGATGAGTATGGCCGTCAGAACGGCCGGAAAACCGAAAAGAAGATCGGAAAACCGCATGATGGACTCGTCCGCCCATTTACCGAAGTATGCCGCGATCAAACCCAGGGCAACACCTGCCATCAAACCGATAGCAACCGTTGCCAGACCCACGATAATCGAATTGACGGCCCCCACCATGACACGGGACAACACATCCCGTCCATACTGATCCGTACCCAGCAGATGGCGAAAAGACGGCGCCTCAAGCCGGTGCCCGGGATTCATTGTGTTGGCCTCATACGGTGTCCAGGCAAGACTGACGGCGGCTGTCAACACAACGACGGCTGTCAACACAAGCCCACATCTGAAGTTAAGATTTTTAAAATGCTTCTTCATCTTTCGAGTCTTATTCTGGGATCGATGACAGCGTATGCCATGTCCACGAGAAAATGAACAATGACCACGGCCGCTGCCATAAACAAGACGATTTCCCGAACAACCGGCAAATCCCGTTGCCCGATGGCCTGGAACACCAGGCGCCCAAGCCCGGGCAGATAGAAAACATTTTCAATGATGATGGCCCCGGCCAGCAACTGACCCATCTGAAGACCCAGAATGGTCAGTACGGGAATAAAGGCATTCCTCAAGGCATGCACATACAGAACGGTTCTTTCCCGAAGCCCCTTGGCCCTGGCAGTGCGAATATAATCCTCCTGCAGCACATCCAGAACAGATGAACGCGTTACACGGGTGAGAATGGCCGCCCGAACAGCCCCCAGAGCAAATGCCGGCAAAAGCAGCGATTTAATAGATCCCCAAAAATCGGTCAACCAGCCTGGGAATCCACCCGCCGGAAACAATCCCAGCTTGACGGAAAAAAAGAGTATCAACAAAATTCCCAGCCAGAATTCAGGTGTTGCCAGACCCATCTGGGTAAAGGTCATCACCGAAATATCGCCGGTTCGATTCTGGTGGCGCGCCGCAAATATCCCCAGGGGCAGAGAGATGGCCACAGCAATCAGCATTGCCATGAGTGCCAACGGTCCCGTGACTGCCAGACGGGAAACGATCAGATCGAAGACAGGTATGTCATAGTGGATGGAGCGACTGCCCATACCGGAAAGTGTGCGCCCGATCCAGTTCGCGTACTGAACCCAGAAGGGTTGGTCGAGACCCAGTTCACTTCTCAGATTGGCCAGGGTCTCCGGTGTGGCATTGATGCCCAGGATAATCTGGGCCGGATCACCGGGCAGGATAAACAGAACCGCAAAAATAATCCATGAAATAAGAAACAGAAGAATGCCAAGGGTAAAGATTTTTTTGATGAGATATTTAGACATATAATCTCGATAAAACCCTAAATTCGAATACCGAAACACGAAACAAATGCTATAACATTCCTAAACAATTTGTTTAAGTAATATCAATCAAGTGCTTAAAATTACAAATAAACATCTCTAAAGAACGCCAGTTATAAAATAGAATGCTTAAATGACAAAGCATGATCCAGGGCGAATGTTTTAAATGACTTGTTTGGAACATTAGAATTTGGGTTATTGGGGATTGTTTAGGATTTCGAGTTTCGTGCTTCGAATTTAAAAGAAAGAAATACCCTATACAATTCTAAACAACGTACTATTCTTTCAGCCACACCCGGGTACAATCCAGGGCCACAGTGGGATAGTTCTCCCACCAGCCCATGACATGGCTCTTCATGGTAGGCAATCCCGATGCCGAAAACAGATACCCATTGACGGCATCATCGGCAATGATCTCCTGACACCTGCCGAACCATTTGGCTTTTTCTTCTTCATTCGGTGCTTTTAAGGCCTTTTCATACGCATCCCGGAACACTTGAGAGTCATACTGAAAGTAATAGTCCGGATTCGCGTAGATGCCGATATCCCATGCCTCCACATGACCGATCATGGTCAGTTGGTATTCTCTTTTCTTGAATATCCGGTCAATCCACTGACCCCATTCCACAATTTCGATCGTCAAGCGGATACCGACTTTTCCAAGCATGTCCGCAATGACTTCACCTGCCCTCTTGGAATAGCTGTAAATAGCCGGCAGTTTGATGGTGGCATCAAAACCATCCGGAAAACCTGCCGCTGTCAGCAATTCTCTGGCCTTTTCAGGATTGTAGGGAAACCTGTTCGTTAAATCGACATAATAGGGTGTCGACGGGGACCAGTGCGAGCCGATCGGTGTGCCATAACCGAACATCACCAGGTCCACCACCGTCTGCCGGTCTATGGCATACGCCATGGCCTGTCGCACACGCACATCATCAAACGGTTTGGCCTTGTTGTTGGTGGACATGATGACTTCGCCGGTGCTAGCGCCGGCAAAAACCTTGAATTGCGGATCCTTTGACAACCCTATCACCGCTTCCGGTGCACCGACATAACCGATAACATCGATATCACCGGCTTTAAGGGCCGCTATCTGGGCACTGGTATCACCGATAAATTTGAAGATCACCCGGTCCAGATAAGGAAGTGCCGGATCCCAGTATGCGTCAAAACGCTGCATTTCAACACGGTCCCCCCGCAGCCAGGTAACGAATCGGAAAGGCCCGGTGCCGATGGGGTTCGACTTGGCCTGCTCGTATCCTTTCATGGGAAGCATCACAGCATCACCTTCGGCCATGTGGGCGATGAACAAGGCATCCACTTTTTTGAGAACAATTCGAAGGGTATGGGCATCCACGATATCGATTTTCTGAATTCCCCTGAAATATTCCGGATGCGGGTTGACGGTCCCTTCCCCCATGGCACGTTCGAGATTCCATTTGGCCACCTGGGCGTCAAACGCCTCACCATTGTGAAACTGCACCCCTTTTCGAAGATTGAAATCATAGGTCAGCCCGTCCTGTGACACCGACCATTCGGTGGCCAGTCCCGGTACGAACCGGCCGTTACTGTCAACCTTGATGAGCCCTTCGAAGATATTGGCATACACCACCCTGTCGATGGCGGCGGCTGTATTGGCTGTCGGATCGAGTCCCAGCGGCTCAGCAGGCTGGCAGACAGTCAGGCTGCCTCCCCTTTGGGGACTTGAGGCCACGGCTTGGAACACAGGAATAACAAAAGCCAGCAGCAGAACGAGAAATATAATTTTCTTCATGGGATCTCCTCATGGGTTCTGATGGTGAACAATCCACATCGCGTCAGCACTTTTTTGGCAATGGTCGATGGACTATAGGGTATTTTTCGATGAGATTCAAGGGGATAAGTCATTTACTTGAGGCTGTAGGCTATAGACTATTAGGCATTTAGTGGCTAACAGCCTGTGGTCTACATTGAAGTTTAAACGATAAGTCATAAGCTCGCTTATCGCTTACAGCTTATGGCTTTCAGCTCTATCCGGCAGATCCCTGAATGCCGGATAGTCTCCGCGGGTTTCAGCGGCAAGAATTCCGTGGATTATGGCTCTTGACATGCACTGGGCGGCAGCATGCCCCACATCGTTCAGAGCCTGGGCACGATTACCAGCCAGAATTCCTTGAGTATCCGAAAGTTCCCGCCTGCCGGTTGCCAGACAAAAGATGGTATCCCCATCAAACATGGTGTGCGCTGGTCTGACGGCCCGTGCCAGGCCATCGTGTGCCATCTGTGCTATCTTCCCGGCCTGGGCCTTGGTCATCTTTGCATCGGTTGCGACAATACCGATGGTTGTATTTGCAATGGGCGATGACACCACTTGCTGAGGCAGCCGGACGCTTCTTTCCCCCTGATCACCATACTCATGATTCACTTCCGAATCCCGTTCCCATAGCATGCCCGTATGCGGGTTAACCACCGAGCCGAATGAGTTGACGGCTGCAACAGCCGCCACAGTAATCCCCGACGGCAGCACAAGACTCGCTGATCCCAAACCACCCTTTATGGCTCCGGATACTGCACCGGTACCGGCGCCCACACAACCTTCGGGCAGGGGACCTTTGTCGGCAGCTTTACATGCCTTGACACCCCAGTCTGCTTGAACCGGAGGGATATACTCTGCCCCCCGACCCAGGTCGCACAAGACCGCGGCCGGCACAATCGGCACCACATGCTTTTTATCCATGGGGAACCCGAGTTGTCTATCCGCCAACCAACGAACAACCCCGTCAACAGCCACTAAGCCATAGGCCGACCCACCGGAAAGAACCACCGCCTGTGCCTCTTCCACCAGATTGACAGGATCCAACAGATCGGTTTCACGTGTACCGGGAGCAGATCCCCGAACATCAACTCCGGCAACAGCCCCCTCCTTACACAAAACAACCGTAACGCCGCTGGCAGCCGTCTGGTCTGTGTAATTCCCGGCCATTATACCATCTACGTCCGTAATCGAGTTATACGTTCCCACTATCGCCATCGCAAATTCCCCACAGTTCTTTTTTATTGACAGCTGCCAGGCTATCATACAGTTTTAACTCAAATTTTTCGAAAAACACCACATATAGTACCACGTTGTTCTTGACACACTATATATCCAGGGCTATACTCTTTTATTCCTTGCTGAGACTTTTGTCTCCCAGATCTTTCTCAATCTAAAACTTGCACACCAAACATGCAAATATACGCCGGGTTTTTTCGTCGCACGCGGTTGCTCTTATGGCTTTTGACTGACGCTATAACCCGGGTTTTATCTATAAACAACGATCGTTTCTATGAACAGAATGCAAAAAAAGATGGAGGATGTTTATGGCTACAATGACAATCAAAAGACTTCACGAACTACTGGAAAACAATGCCGACAAAAATGTCCTGGCGTGGGCAGGGGCCTGCCACGATTGCAAGACCGAAGCCCAGGTAACAGCGACACCAAAAGAAGACGGCATTCATATCCACGGAGGCAGCGTGTACGAACCCGCTGTCAATAAGTTCATGATCAAGTGTGATGTCTGTTTTGAAAAAGATCCGGTTCTGAGAGATTATCAGGATTGTGAGGTCTACAGCAGGGTGGTAGGGTATCTGCGACCCGTTGCCCAATGGAACGATGCCAAGCAGGCGGAATTCAAGGACAGAAAGCTGTATGATCCGAGCATTTGCTAACCCGATAACCTCATGTAACGATTTAAAAAAAATTACGATCCGTCAGAGACCTTGTCTCTGGCGGATCAGTTGTTCTCGCTATCCTGCGGGTTAACTTCGGGGGGTTTGCTTGCCACCTGGCAAGCATTGCGAACTCAGGTCGATATACCGAATTTAGGGAGGATATATACCTGAAGCAATATCCAGATGCCTACAATGATAAACAGTATAATGGTTTCTTTCATGGGTTTCCTTCCCTGGTGTCGTCGAACACAGGATTGTTTGCGGTTAAAAACATGAATACCCGGATAAATTAAGCCCCAAGACAACAATTGTCAAGGCAATTGCATTCCAGGCGCCGGCCAAAAGATTCCTGAACCGCAACAGCAAACAATTCATTGAATACGGATGCAATGAAACACAAAATAAAACAATTCCCGATCCTTTTTAGCGCTCTTTTCGGTAGTATCTTTCTGTTTCTTCTCTTCACTCGTATGGGACTATTTGACAGTCAACCGGCCCGGACGGGAATCGCCCACATGCCGCTATCGGAAATTGTTGCAGAACGGGATACCTGGATGAATATCTTCCAGGGCGGGAAAAAGATCGGCTTTTCACATTCACGTTATGCACGCCAGGACCAGGGGTATCGTTTCAACGAAACCCTGTTCATGAGAATCAACACCATGGGGATGATTCAGGATATCGGTCTCAATACCAGGGGTATCCTCCACACAGATTTCTCGCTAAAGTCCTTTGATTTTGAAATTGCCTCCGGGCGTTTCAATTTCTCTGCCGAAGGCAACATCGTTGACAAGACCCTTGCGTTGAATACCCAGAGTGCCGGCGCAAAACAGACCTACCAGTTGAATCTGACCGATAACATCTATTTCACTTCCGGCATTGTTCAAGCAGCCAGTGCCGGCAAATTAAAACCGGGAGACCAGCTCTCATTGAAAGTCTTCGACCCCATTGCCATGGGTCAGGAATCGATTCTGCTCCACGTCCTGGAAGAAGAGAACATCACCATCATGGGGCAGGTAAAAAAAGCGACCAAAATTTCACTGAAATTCAAAGGCGCCACGCAACTGGCGTGGATGGATGAAAAAGGGGATCTTTTAAGGGAAAAAGGCATGCTGGGGATTATCCTCGAGAAAACCTCCCGCGAAGACGCCATGTACGGCCTTCCCATCCAGTCGAGTCAGGATCTCACAGAAGCCGCATCGATTCCGGCCAACATCGATATTGACAACCCAGGTGAACTGATACAAATGCGATTCGAGATAACGGGTTCAGGTGATTTCGCAAAACAGCTTCAGGGTGGCAGGCAGACCTATCATTCCCCGGTTCTATCGATCCAAAAAGAGTCCCTGAACGATCTTCCCCAACAGGAGCCTCTTCTGGTTCCCACGGAGAAACGCATGACCTTTCTGGCGCCCAGCCCTTTTATACAGTCAGACCACCCTGCCATTCAAAAACTGGCATCCGATCTGCTCGCCGGGAAGGACGCTCCCCTTGAAAAAGCGCGCAAATTGGTTGCATGGATGCAGGCACATATCCAAAAGCGCCCGGTCATATCTCTCCCGGACGCCCTGTCAACCCTTGAAAACCGCGCAGGAGATTGCAATGAGCATGCGGTGCTCTTTGCAGCCCTCGCAAGAGCCGCCGGAATCCCCACCAGAATCGAAGCCGGTGTGGTCTTTCTGCGAAAACGTTTCTTTTATCATGCGTGGAACAGTATATATGTCGGTAGATGGATCACTGTCGATGCGCTCTTTGACCAGATACCGGCAGATGTCACCCACATTCGACTTGCCAGCGGCATGCAGAAAGATCAGCTTGACATATTGGGTCTCATTGGAAACCTAAAGATCAAGATCTTGAATGGAAAACCAGCACATGATAGAACTTAAGAACCTCAGCAAACGCTACGGTGATGTCGTTGCAGTCAACGACCTGAATATCCATATCGCCCAGGGTGAAATTTTCGGGTTCATCGGACCAAACGGTGCCGGCAAAACAACGACCATCAAAATGATCGGGGGTATATTGGTGCCGACCGCCGGAGATGTCCGAATCTGCGATATCGCCATGGCCGAAAATCCGGAAACAGCAAAATTAAAGATCGGATTTATTCCCGACCGGCCATACCTTTATGAGAAACTCACCGGTATGGAATTCTTGAAATTCATCGCCGATCTGTATCGGATGGATCCCCGTGATTTCCTGATAAAAGCACCTGAAAAACTGGAGCTGTTTTCACTTTCAGACTGGTCGGACGAGCTTATCGAATCCTACTCCCACGGGATGAAACAACGTTTGATCATGGCCTCGGCTCTTCTGCACGAACCAGAGGTTATCATTGTCGATGAACCCATGGTCGGACTCGATCCTCTGGGTATCAAACTGGTCAAGGATCTTTTCAAACAACTGTCCGAAGGCGGCACCACTGTTTTTATCTCCACGCATACCCTCCAGGTAGCGGAGGACCTGTGCCATCGTGTGGGTATTATCAACAAAGGCACCTTGATCGCAGTCGGTTCGCCGGAAAAACTGAAACAGGACATGCAGACCACCGATGCCGATCTGGAAGATGTGTTTCTCAAATTGACGAATTCGGCTATCTAAGGACGCTTCGCTGTCATTTGCTTCGCGTTATTATAGATAGTTTTAGGTGTTACGTTTAAGGTTTTAGGAAAACAACGAACCCCTATAAGCAACAATGAAGACGGCTCCCGTAGGGCAAATGACTTTCCAAAGGACAAATGACGCACGCAGTGCTAATGACCTCTGACAAGCAGATTATTATGTTTTTGAGCTCTATCATATTTACGAGATGTTAAAAAACGACGAGTTACATCATGCATGACATCCTCACCCTTATAAAACCCAGGCTCCTGAGTTTCAAAAACGCTTCATTTTTCCGGGGGAAAAAACAGGGCAGTCTCATGAAACTGCTGCTGTTTGGTGGCATCGGATTCGCTTTCTGGGGCGGTATTTTTGCGGTGTCATTCCGGGTTCTGCATTATTTTAAAGGGGTTGAAGCGTTGGGTCAACTCCTTGCATTCAAGCTTTTGTCCATGATACTGATTACGCTTTTTTCTCTGCTCATTTTCAGTAGTATTCTCACATCCCTGTCCAAACTTTTTTTGAGTAAAGATCTGAATCTGGTACACGCCATGCCGGTTTCCACTTACCGCATCTTTCTGGCCAGATGGATCGAAAGTACGCTGGACAGCTCTTGGATGGTCGTTATCTACCTGCTGCCTGTTTTTCTGGCCTACGGCATCGTATTCCATGCGGGTCTGTTTTATTATGCCATCGTTGGGTCGGCGATTCTCTCCCTGGCTGTCATCGCCTCCTGCTTGAGCACCATGGTCGTGGTGTCCGCCGTCGTCTTGATACCGGCCAACCGTATTCGAAATCTTTTCGTCTTCCTGGGCCTGCTGCTTTTTGTTATTCTTTTTATCGCGTTCCGTCTTCTGAGACCCGAAAGAATGGTCAATCCGGAAGTCTTTTCAACCGTACTGATGTACCTTTCGGCACTTAAGACACCCAATCTGCCTTATCTTCCCAGCACCTGGGCTTTTGACGGTATTCAAGCCGCAATCAATGGATCCATAGCTGAAACCCTCTTTCATATGGGTCTTTCATGGTCATGCGTGGGGTTGATGATGTTTCTGATGATCACCATGGCCGATCGACTCTATCTGGCAGGATTGTCCAAGTCCCAGACGTCACCGTCCAGGCTGTTGAAACATAAAATATCGGGCGACAGAATCTTCCGCTTTCTTCCGGCACCCCTGAAGGCGTTTGTGGTCAAGGAAATCAAATCGTTTTTCCGGGACCAGACCCAATGGTCCCAGATATTTCTCATCGGTGGCCTGGTGTTGATTTATATCTTCAATTTCAAAGCACTTCCCCTTGAAAAAGCCCCCATCAAAACCGTATACCTGCAGAATCTCCTGTCTTTTTTAAATGTAGGGCTGGCATCTTTTGTTCTGATTGCCATCGCCGGGCGTTTTGTATACCCGGCCATCAGTAACGAAAACGAAGCGTTCTGGATTGTCAGATCGTCACCCATCTCCCTGGGGCGCTTTTTGTGGGTAAAATTTTTCATCTACCTGCTGCCACTCCTCATCCTATCGGAAATTCTCATCGTGGCCACGAATATCTTTTTGAATGTTACTCCCTTTATGATGTTTCTATCCACCATAACAATTTTTTTTATGGTTCCCGGCGTGGTGAGCATCGGTATCGGACTCGGGGCGGCTTACCCGAACTTCAAATCGGAAAACCCCGCCCAGTCGGTCACAAGTTTTGGTGGGCTGCTTTTTATGATTTTGTGCGCTGCGTTTGTCGCCGGAATTGTCATGCTGGAAGCCGGTCCCGTTTATAACTTGTTCATGGCAGACTTTCACCAGCGAACATTGTCCATTCTGGAATGGGTCTGGATCATTGGATCCTTTTGGCTGTCCCTGTTAATTTGCGTGTTGGCGCTGATCCTGCCCATGCGTTTCGGCGAAAAAAGATTGGCGGAACGCGTCATCTAACCCAGACGGTTCTTCAAATGTGACGAAGAATTCCTTTGTTGATTTTCAGAAGTCATCTTTTGACAAAATCACGCAGGGAAAACAAATACGTCCTGCAACTCGCCTAAAATCCTGGTTTACCGGACCTGCAAGTTTTTCAAGCACTACTTGATGATGAAGACCGAAACCTCCCTGGCTGCATTGAGAACCTTTTGCGAGGTGCTCCCGAAAAAGAAATCCCTTATTCCGGATGTTCCCCCCCTGCCGATAACCACCACATCATAGCCGTCTTCAGCCTCGTGAATGATATCCCTTGCAACCCCCTCTTTCAGATCCTCGTGTTTGGTGCTGATGTTTGTTTCCTCGAACCCCTTGTTCATGAGCGTTTCTTTGGCCTGCTGCATGGCAGTCTGTACAAGCTCCTTCTTTTTATCTGACATGGTGCAAAAAGCGCTCTGCTGGGATTTAAAATAAGGGGTCAGCGCGGGGCTGTTCATTTTACACAGGGCCTCAGTATCCATGGCGACGCTGAACAGGGTGATATGCGAATCCCTGGCAAATGTTTCCGCTACCGCGTTCACAGCCCGCTGGGCATTTTCCGAGTCATCAAATGCGATCAAGATCTTTTTATTCATGAAGTGTCTCCTTTCGATTCCAAGTTAAACCAATTATATTACCTTACTGAAAAATACCGCATGCGGCAACTCTGTTTTTTGAACTGTGTCGATGTTCCTGCGTCACATTAGAAACAAATGGAGTGCAAAACCATGATAATTTTGTTATCACTTTTCCGTGTCATAGCTGTCCTCCTGATTCTTTAATTGGGAGAAAAACCCTATTTTTATAAGCCTGATAGGCCATCTTTTGTAAAAGGAGTAAATGCCATGGTGTCCGGTAAATATCCCCAGCAACCTGTCATTGCAGTCGGTGCGGTGGTGGTGCACAACAACCGCATATTACTGATTCGTCGGGGTAAGGAACCGGCCATGGGGGAGTGGGCCATACCCGGTGGGCGTGTTGAATTAGGGGAAACCATGCGTGAAGCAGCGGCACGGGAGGTTATGGAAGAAACCTGCGTTTCCATCCGCCCAGGGGAATTGGTATATTTCTTCGAAACGATTCAACCCGACCCGGACGGCAGAATTCGGTTTCACTATGCCATCTTCGATTTCATGGCCGAATACCTGGCGGGCGAACCCAATCCCCGGGACGACGCCGTGGATGCCAGGTGGGTATCGGCCGCCGACGCCGGCACCTACAACCTGAACATCAAAACCCGGGACCTCCTGAATCGAATCGGGATAACATCGCCTAGCGATGTCATCTGACGCGGCATTGCCGCTCATGATTGTTCCACGTTAGCAGGCACCCTCCATGACACGTGGCTGTCTTTGGTCGTAAGAAATTCTGTCTGTTTTTGATGGGCTCGCTGTTTCGGTTCAAGATGTCAGCTTGGATGCAATGCCTGCCACATGCTTCCCCTGGAATCTGGCTGCTTCCAGTTCGTTATCACTCGGCATTCTTTCACCGGACCCGCCGGCAATCGTGGACGCACCATAGGGGGTGCCGCCTGTTATCTCGTCGATTCTCATCTGACCCTGAAACGCATACGGCAGGCCCACGATCACCATGCCATGATGCAGCAGCGTTACATGAAAGGTCAGAAGGGTTGATTCCTGGCCCCCATGCTGGGTGGCGCTACTTGTAAACACACTGCCGGCCTTGCCCACCAGCGTTCCCTCAGCCCACAATTGCCCGGTGGCATCAAGGAATTGACGCATCTGGCCGCACATGTTGCCAAAGCGGGTGGGTGTACCAAAAATAACGGCATCCGCCGATGCCAGGTCTTCCACCGTGGCTACCGGCACATCGGACTGTGCATTTTGGGCATCCAGGGCACCCATTTTTTCAAGAATCGCATCCGGTAGTGTTTCCGGTACGCGCCGCACAACCGCTTCTGCATGGGGTACCGAATCGACACCCGCTGCCACTGCCTCTGCCATCCGGTGAATATGCCCATATGTCGAATAATATAGTACGAGTACTTTCATATTGTCTTCCTCCTTGATGAAGAATGCTTATTTAGATTAAATTCAGGTTTTGTCACGCCCCTTGCATTTTTTTTATTGCATGTTTTCTGTTTCCGGTTATCATAGCGTATGGTTCGTTCATATACATTTGGACCTGTTAGGTCTGTACACGGTCGAAACAGATGAACAGGCAAGGGAGATTATGTCATGAAAGAACTCATCACTAAAATTGCGCAGGCGCTGGTCGACAAACCCGAAGTTGTGTCGGTTGATGAAATCCATGGCGAGCATACAACAGTGCTTAAACTGAATGTAGACAAATCAGACCTGGGGAAAATCATCGGTAAAAAGGGAAACACCGCCCGGGCCATCCGGACACTTTTAAGTGCTGCTTCCGGCAAGGCCCAACGACGGCATTTCCTAGAAATAGTAGAATAATATAATTACTGCCCAATTTTACCGAGCCTTTTTACGCCTTGCTCATGGCCGAAACATGCAGCCATTGCTGCAGTGGGCTACCCTTCTGAGCATAAATCGTTTCTTTAACATGCGTTCACCTCCTCTGGTCGCTGTCATTTCAAATGAATTTTGCGCCAAAAACGCCCCCTTCAGACCACACAACATTGGCATCCCGGGTGTTTTCCTGATCGTCACATGATATGGCAAGACGGATTGTCATTCCCTTCTCCACACAACCGGGCGTCTTCGCGAGAATGCTGGCACCATAGTTGCTCATATTTTCAATGGCGCCATTGTAGGTTCTCTCACCCACAAGAAACGTCACATCTCTTTTACAGACAGTTCTTCCAGCAAATCTTTTATCGTTCATATTGCCATCCCTCATTCTTTTTCACTGTCCGGCCATTGGGCCACATATATACGTCATTTTATATTATATATACTACATCGTGGTATTATTTTGTCAAGCTCAATACCAAGACTTTTTGTAGGTTCAAGGGGTTGTTTAGCGTTATTTCCGAAGCAGTTTCATAAACGATCAATTATCGTCAGATCGGCCATATCCGTCGCCATCATCGTGACATTCCTTACGATTCGTATCAACCAGATTGTTTGAAGTTTTTAACTGTCAATGATAACAAGGACAAATCATTGCCTAACGGGACAATTTTACATGAAAAAATTAAAAGCCGTCATCGCAACCCCTTCCTTTTCAGACTTCTATACCACCACCCATCGCCTGTCGGCTCTGGGTGAAAAAATCGTCGAAACCATTCTGCAACGCCAGGGATGGAGCACCTGCTTGCTGCATTTTCCCAGGACGGGAAAACAAGTCCTGCCGTTATTGCCGGCCCTCTCCCATCTGAAAACCTGTTTGATTCCAGGCGAATTCGGTCCCACCGCGTTCTTTTCGAAATATCAGCGTTTTGGTCCCTCCCCTGAAGACAGTGCCGCCATCATTCTGGCTGAAAATCCCGATGCTGTTTTTCTTTCCTGTTTTGCCTTTGCCTATGCCGACGACACCCTGTCCCTTGCCGGACACCTCAACGATCAACGCCCCTCTGTGCCCGTGTATGTCGGGGGTGCCGGTGTCAGCGTACTTCCGGGGTATTTTCAAGCAGTAGACAGTATCGACGCGGTTATTGCGGGTGAAGCGGAAGCGTCTCTGGCAAGCTTTCTGGAAGAAAACACAAGCCCTGATGACAGTGTCGGCTATCGCCCCGACAGCCCGGAGAGTATCGACCTTTCCATTGCAACGACCCGGTCTTCCAAAAAAGGTCAGTGGCTGACAACGACTCTCAGCCGGGGATGCCCCCGAAAATGCCGTTTCTGTGCCAATCATCTGACCCATGGCAGAGTTTTTCGAACCGTGCCCATCGAGGCGTTTTTATCGGCCCTCCAGACCTTCCCCAAGGATGTCCCCCTGCACATCAACTTTGAAGACGACAATCTTCTCCTGGACAAGGACTATTTGTTTGCCATACTGGAAGCCACCCGCAACCGATTCCCCCGGGTGGATTTCAGTGCAGAAAACGGCATGGACTACCTTCTGCTCGACGTCAGTACCCTGGACAGACTCATCACTCTCGGTTTCAGACAGTTCAACCTTTCCATGGCTTCCCTGTCACCATCCATCTTGAAAGACTCCCACCGCCGGGGCAACCCGGAACACCTGCAGGAGATCCTTTATTACCTGAAGCGCAAAAACATCCCGTCCATCACCTATTTCATCTGTGGTCTGAAACAGGACACGGTCGATTCCGTAATTGAAAACATAGGCTTCCTATCCAAACAGCCCACGCTCCTGGGCATATCGCTGTTTTATCCGGTACCGGGTCTGCCGGGATTCAGGAACACACAACCTTTTTTCGAATCCGACTCCCATCTCTGCGCCGGAAGTGCCGCGTTTCCATGGGCAGGGTCCCTCACCACCGAGCAAATGATCACCGCCTTCCGGATAGCCCGTCTTGTCAATTTTACTAAAAAAATAGACTATCAGCCACAGGAGCTTGATCTGCTGACACGTATCCAAAATGAAAGAAAACTCTATACCTTTCAGCGAAAAGGCCGAGAAAAAAGGATGGTGCGTCCGCCGGGGCTTGATCGGGATATGGAAACAGCATTTTTTGAAGATATGGGATCATCGTTTTAAGTTTTAGGTTTTAGCTAAGGTTTACTGGCTGGGATACCTGTAAGCCTGAAAGCCGAGAGGCCGCATATAATATAGCGGTCAATGCGAAGGGCTTCCCCTCAAACTCTCCAAATCTCCAGCCCTAACACCCTGCGCCTCCATCTCTTGAACGCTTGAATCCTGGACCCCTTGGACCCCAATTTCAACAAAAAGCCAAAACTCAAACAATACGGCGTGGATAGAAGATAAGAAGTGTCCATCAAAATATTTGAACAGTTAAGCCTCCATGTGCTCATCCTTGAGGGTTTCCAATGCCCTTTCTCGTATCTGATCCAGGGCTTGTTGAACATCGGCAGGTATTTTCTTCGGCCGGTGGTTTTCGAGAATATCCATGGCCTTGCCCACCGCTTTCTGGCCCCATGTTTTTTGTCCCTGGGCTATCCAGGGTTCAAGGGTTTCACGGTTGCAGAGCTGGGGTTGCCAGTGTTCCCGTTTAAAATATTTCATGGTCTGCTCGGTTGAAATAAAAGCGCCCTGGGGCCCCACCTGGCGGATCACATCCATGCCGATATGTTCCGCATCGATGTCAAAACCGCGAATGACACGCCGCACGTAACTGATGATCTCCGCATTCATCACAAGTGCTGCCGGAGATCCCACCAGGCCCTGGCCCAGATAGCCAATGTCATGAATCAGATTGGCACCGTCCAGCCCGGCCATGAGCAAAGACATGGCCCATTCCATACCCGCCTGCTCATCAGGGGTGTGTGCATCACTGACGCCGGCCGTTCCCCACATGGGAATGCCGTAATAATGATACAGATCCGCACAGGCCGACAAGGCCAGTCTGTATTCCGGGCATCCATACACGCATGCGGATGTTCTCATATCCAGGGTAGACATGCCAAACCCGGAAATAATCGGCGCGCCCTTGGCCCTTAACTGATGAAGCACAATACCACTCAGGGCTTCGGCGTTTCCAACGGTAATGGCACCGGCCAGCGTTACCGGTGCGCTGGCACCGGACATCATACCGGGTGTATAGTTCACCGGGACCGCATTGTCGGCACAAAAAAAGAGCTTCTTGATGGCGCCCGATGAGTGCAGCAAGGGCGTCAGAGGTTCGGCATAATGAATATGAATCGGTTTTTCTTTCAAGGCCTCTTTTCCGCCCACGACTGCCGCTGCCATCTCATTGATGATGGCGATGTCTTTGGTTCCGGCAGCCGTAAAAAAAATGGGTTTTGTCGCGTTCTCAAGCTGGGTCTTGAAGGAATCGATGTACATCAGGTTGGTGGGTGAGTCATATGGCAGGGCATAGGAACCCAGAAAATCGATCTCTTCAAGAGAATCGGCTATTCTGGCCGCGTTGGCCACATCCGCCAGTCTCGATTCTCTCAACATGCCGGACACCAGGTCATGGGTCTTGATCAAATCCGTCCCCATCCCGAAATAGGTATTATTGCCTTCCAGCAGCATGGCTTCCTGGCCCAGGCGGTTATAGAGTGTGATCCGTGAAGGCGCACTACGGATACAGTCTTCAACCAGCCAGTTGGGAATCTGGACGATGTTGTCAGGTTTTATCCGGCACCCGGCATGGGCCATCATATCCAGGGCCTCCGGATGCATTACCTTGACGCCCACGGTTTCCAGAAGTTCCAGGGTGGCACGATGAAGTTGTTTGATCTGATCCCGGGTAAGCACACGATAGGCCGGCAGACATTGCGAGTTAAAGCCCGTGTTCATTACCATCTGTTTCTCCTCCCCAAAAAATCGCTCAAGGTATTGTCGTTGCCGAAGGACTTTCGGAACGATATTCTGACCGCTATAAATGAAAAAGATGCAGGTCCTTTTGCAGCACACCACCAAAATCAATCTTTCCCAATGCTTCCATGGCTTCCGGTGGCCCGATAAAGACGATCCGGTTCATGAGGGATGTCATCTTTTCCTTCTGAATGATTTTCTCGAATTTACCACGACCCATTACCCAGTTAAACAAATAGGATCCGGTGCTGGTTTCGAAAAGACCTTTGGCCCTGACCACGTCATCGGGAATCAAGGTCATCATCTCTTCAAACTGCCTGCAATGCCTCCCCGTCCAGAGAAAAGATCCCGACACCAGACGATCCGGGGGCGTCATGGAGGCACCTGGCTCCTGAAAAAGTTTGTCGATGACAGCCCCGAGCGCCTCTTCTGAAACCGGTCCTGTTCGATGAAGATCCCGGGTTTCAGCTTCTTTGACTTCCGGTAGAAATTTTGCGAGGGGTATATCGGCAAAAGCGGTTTCGTAAAATTCGGGATCCGGGTGATGCCTCCTTATAATCTGTTTTACCCGCTGAATGGTCCCGGCATCCGCCTCATCGGTCTTGTTGACAATAAAAACTGTGGCGGATTCTATCTGCTTTTCAACAGAGGTAAAGGTGTCATAGGCGTCTTCAAAATTACCGGCATCGATAATGCAGAACTGTTCTCTGAGTTGAAAACGGTCTTTAAAAATGGACAGTCTGAGATCGCGCTTCAAGTCAGATGGGTTTGCAACCCCCGTCGCTTCAATTATCAATACATCCGGTTGGATATTCTGGGCGATATTCATCAGACCTTTGATAAAATCGGTCTTGACACAGACACAGAAAATGGACCCCTTGCTGATTTCCAGCATGTCCAGATCATCATTTTCAACCAGCGCCCCGTCCACCCCCATCTCACCGAACTCATTCATGAGAATCATGCGTTTCAGAGTGTCTGGAAAGGCATGGATGATCCGGTTGAGAAACGTGGTCTTGCCACTTCCTAAAAATCCGCTGATCAGATATACTGCCGTGGTCCCGGTCATGGGTACATTCCCTTCAAAGATTAGTCATCAATACGCAGATTCTTGCCTGAACCGGCCCTGTCCAGGTTTTTCTTGATATTGTCGAAATCAAAACCGTCATCACGCAGGGATAAAATACGATCTCTCAAGTCATCGCTGCCTGCGCGCTCTGCCAGCGCATCGATCAGTTCTTCATACTGGGGAATGATGCTTTGAAATACCAGATCTTCTTCGATACAGATGGTGGGCAGTACCTTTCCCTTGAGTCTGGTAAACATGGCAATACCCTCTTTGGTTTTGATGGACCACTCTTTGTATTCAATCACCCGCTGCACATCCACCGGTAACGCAGCGATGGATTCCATCATGTATCCACAAGCCGCACACTGTACACTGTCCAGGGTAAGAACGTCTATGCGAATTTTATGTTCCATTGGTTACAATCCCCCATATCAGTAATCAGAATGGATCCTTTGGACCCAGTTCCAACAAAATCCAAAATACAAATATCGAAATACGAAACAAATTCTAATATCGAATGCTCAAATGATGAAAAGCTCACCTGGAAATTACATTTAAAAGGGTCTGTTTGGAACATTCGTATTTGGGTCATTTGAAATTGTTTAGGATTTCGAATTTCGTGCTTCGAAATTAAATATTAATGTCAAAAGCATCACCAAATACCTGAGAATTATTTATGTGTCTGACATTGATTGCCGTGTCTAAAGCTCAGGGTATTTGGGATAATGCTCATGGTACCATTCCCTTGCTTCATAGGCCTGGATCAGATGTTCCGCCGGAACATCGAATGGGATATCTCAGCCGGGAGCGAATGTAAATCCATGGGTACCACCGGCCGCAAGACTTATCAGGGCATCTTCTCTGGGTGACAAAAGCCCCAGGCTGAGGGCAAGGGTCAATTTCAGATTTCCACCAAAACCCTTGCCATATTTTCTTGCAATATCACGGACAAAATTCAGGTTCATCTGTTCATCGATGGCAAATCCATGGGTGCCCACCTTGCAGACATCTTCAATGACCTTGGTGCAGTCACCGCAGATAAAGAAACTGGAGGTCCTGCCGGCATCATGGATGGCCGTGACAGCTTCCTGACAGTTGGGGGTCACATATTCCTGAAAGGTCTCGGGTCGAATCTGTGACGCTACCGGATCCACGATGGCAATGATGTCACAGCCCATTTCCGCATAAAACCGTGCAGACTGGGCACAGAGTTTCCCGGCATAGGCAATAACGGCATGGGCAAAATCCTTCTTTTTTTTCACTGCCGTAAAAATCCGCACACCGGCCAGATGGGAGGCCAGGGTCAGGGGACCGGTCACCAGACCCAGCATGGCGCAGTCCATTTCATCCAGTTGTGGTTTGGCCCTGGCTGCCGCCTCGAAGATGATGGGCCACCTCCCGGACATTTTTGTAAACAGCCCCAATCCGAGTTCTTCCGGTGTCGACTTCTCACAGGGATGGGTCCTCACCGAAGGCACATTGTCTTCCCAGTATTCCAGCTCACACCCGATGGACTCGGCTTCTACGGAAAGATCGAACATGAGGGGGATACCATCTGCATGATAGGTTTTGGCGGCCTGGACAACCCCCCGGGAAAGCATATCAGGATCTTTGAAATACCTGTCTGCCCGTTCATTGATAAGATAGGCACAGTTGACACCAGCATAGGGGACCCAGGGTGCTTTCTCCGTTTTTTTCCCCCTTGTGGCGTCGATGAGCATTTGTTTGGCCATGGATAACTCCTTTATGATTCTGTTTGCGACAACTTTGCACGATAAGGCTTTATCTGAAACCTATGGTCCTTCTCCCAATTGTTTGTGAAAAGGGTTCGAGGGGCCCAGGATCCAAGGGTTCAAGGGTTTGTTTCCCGGTTGTACGACTGTTTTCATCCCTGACCCTTCGGTAGATGCCATGGTCTTGAAACAGCAGATCTTCTGAATGATGTATTCAAACCGCCCATTGCATCTTTTTATGAAAAACATTGAACCCTTAATAAACCTAACGCCTATACGTCAGTTTGCATCACTCGAACCCTCGAACCCTCGAACCCTCGAACCCTTGGATCCTTGACCCCTTCATTTCGCCAACGCTTATGTAGGTGTTCTAAACCGATTGATGCTGGGTGCTTCTAAACTGGCAGTGTTTCATGACGCATTGCAGACATTTATTGCCTGTTGGTTTTTGTTGCGCTGAATCACTGTAGATCACAAAACCGGATATCGATTTTGCCGGTTGCATGACAAAGGCTTCATTCAGGCGCACACCGGCTGTTTCATCCCCCAACAGATCGAATATCAGGGCCTGGTTTTCCAAAGCCGAACCGTTCAGACCCGGACCCATGCGGCATCCGGAAAATAGACCCATCTGGTGTGCACGCACCTCAATCAGGTCGTTGACTATCGACCCCATGGCATCCAGCATGGCTGTACCAACAGCATCCAGAAGCAGGGATTGGTATATGCTGTTGCGTTTTGCCAGATCCCTGCACATGGTCTCGAGGGCACTGCCCAGGGTGCCGACAAAAACAGCGATATATCGGGCATGATCCTTCCATTCCTCAGGCAGCATGCCGGCAAGCCTGTCTTCTGGCAAAACGATTCCGTATTCTTCTTGAATCATATCCATTGGTACCGCTCGATAACAAATAGCCGCCTGTACCATCCCGAGCGTCTCCTGGATACCCCGGCATACCCGTTGACGCGTCTCCGGAGTCATTTGATACTCCACACCCCCAAAATAGCGGGCAACGGCCTCGGGTGACGGTCTGACATCTTCCGGATCGACATCAATTCTCACCGTCGACGAATCACCTGTCCCGAAAACTTCCGGCGAAACAATGCTTTTCTGCACATCCGTCATGTTGGAATGTCCTTTTTATACCGCTTGTCATAATAATGTTCCGAAAATATGATGGCGGTCACCCATCAATTGCCCATGCAGAAAGCGGCACAGCCGCGTCCCATAAAATCGCAAGGCGATTTTATTTTAGTAAGGAAATTCAATGCCCATGTCTGCAATTTCATCTTTTACCCTGCGGTACATATCGTTGTGCTCCTGGGTCGGCACTGCTTTGGCAACATCGTAGCATTCATGATACTCACACCCAATGGGTGCATCCGCAGCCTGGTCTTCATATTTTGCCAGCAATTTTTTGGCAATATCATTGACCTCGGCCCGGGACAAGCCCTGGCGGGCGACAGCATGACCCACCTCCATACCGATTCTGGCTTCCAGCGGTGTTGCACGATTCTTGTATTTATTGCGGGTCGAAGCCATCTCCCACAGGTGCCATCCGGTTACCGTGGACACCATGGCGTGAACCGCAGTTTCCCGGAACAGCATTTCAGTCATGGGACCGGCATTGGCAAACCCATTGGAGGTATGCAGCAGCCTGCTGTTTCTGGCAAGCGCCTGTCCGGCCATGGCGATCGACCACAGCAGTTCCCGGGTCGTATTGGAACCGTAGTTTAGGTGAAATGGAAAGTGCTGATTGAAAACAGCACCGTGAATCACCAGGCCGATAAGACTGTAGGCGACCGTGGTCACGGCCGTTCCCTCGGAACCGCCGCACCATCCACCATAAATCGCTCCGGTCAGATTCCCGGTATAACAGCCATACTGGGCATAATGAAGGGAACGATTGAGAAGTGTGTCAGCGGTTTTGAACTCTGTCAGCGAGCCCACCAGCCGGGCATCTGATTTTTGAACACCCCATTCTTCATTTGATACGGCAATTTGACCGCTGTCATGCTCCGCGGTACCCACGGCGACCATAAAGGTTCCCGGACGCCCCAGCAGTCTCGCAGCCAGTTTCTGGTTGGTAATGTGCTGGATACAGCCGCTGATTTCAGTAGGCCCCGAAGACTCGATGAGATGACCAAATGTCTCTTCCAGGATGGGCCCGCAAATACCGTCCAGGAGCGGTTCCTTGAGGTAGGCCATGCAGATGGACTGGTGGTATTGCTCGTCGCAGGTAATATCCGGGCTCATAATACAGAACGGCGGATCCATGTCTTCAATCTGCCGGTGTTTCCACAAAACAGCATCCTTTCCGGCACCGACCCAATATTGATCATGGGCCATATACAGCGCTTCCCGAATCTCCTCATCGGTGACCTGAATAAGCCGGTGGGAATCGGTGTTGTAATACCCCACATCCCGGAACAGCTCCCATGCAGCCTGCCAGATCCTGTCAGCCATGGCATCATCTGTGGGGCATGGGTTTTCCGGATCGTACTTGATTTCATATTTTTTGATGAGTTTTTTCAGGGTCGGTGTAAAGTGCTTGGGGAGAAAATCATCCTCATCCATAAAGGGACCGGTCTGGGATCGTTCAAGAATCTCCCAGTGCCTGTAGGCTGTTGTCATTGGTATCCTCCTAATATTTCCTGGTAATTACTCCGGGTATTTGTTCTATGGTTATGCTTCTATTTCATTTGGAGAAAGGGCCCGAGGGGTCCAGGATTCGAGGGTTCAAGTGTTGGTATTCCGGAAATTTGTTTAATATATGGGATCCGGTTTTATCAAATGCCTAACGGTTTAAACTGCCTAAACATTAAGCGCTGATGCTTTATTTCGTGTCACTTGAATCCTAAATTTGACACAACGCTTTTAGCGTTGTATCAAATTTGTCAATAATTCCGGAGCGCTCTTGGCGTCCCTGCAGTAAAGGTCGGCACCGATCTGATCGGCCCACATCTGGGAGGTGGGCGCACCGCCGATAACGACCTTGTATCGATCCCTGATCCCTTTTGCCTCTAAAATCTCTATGATCTCTTTCTGACGCGGCATGGTGGTGGTCATGAGCGAAGAAGCGCCGATAAAATCAGCACCCATGGCCTCTGCCTCCTTGATAAAGGTCAGCGGATCCACATTGTATCCCAGATCCTTTACTACAAAACCGTTGGTTTCCAGGATGAGTTTGACGATATTTTTACCGATTTCATGCAGATCCCCCTTGACCACGCCGATCACGATTTTGCCTTTAACTTCCTGACCACCCACCTCTTCCAGATAGGGCGCCATAACCTCAACCACACCGGACAAGGCCTCCCCGGCCAGCATGATTTCGGGAAGGAATATTTCCAGCCTGGAAAACAAGTCCCCCACACGTGCCATGGTCCGGGTCATTTCCGCTATCATTTCAAGAGGGCTCACGCCATCTTTCAAAAGCCTTCCGGCAAGCGCCTGTGCGTCCTCTGTTTCACCGTCTTCCACAAATTTGCTCAATTCCTCCAGCGACATGGATTGCCTCCTTAGCAGGTAATATTTAGGTTGTATATACAACCTAAATGTCTATAAGATAGGAATTTGCTTCTTGTCAAGCCATAATATCCGTTGGTGATTTCATGAGGTGTGAGGGTTTGTAGGGTTAAATCAGCGCCGGGCTCTTTGGACCCGGGTAACTATCATAGGCACCGGCCCCCATGTTTTAGCAAACTCTCTAAAGCGGCAAAGCCGCGTCAGACAACATCGCACAGCGATGTTATGAGGCGATGTTTTCCCGTCCCTGGTTGTTGAAGAAATCGGATGGGTCGAACTGGGGTGAAAAGGTGTCCCGGAAGGCCATCTCGCCACGCATAAAATACTCCACATAGGTAACCGGATCCTCAAACGAATAGATGGTCCGTTTGATATGGAATACAGGATAACCCGGTTGCACGTCAAAAATGGGGGCGGTCGCTTCTGAAAGAACGATCGCCTCCATACTCTGGCTGATTCTGGTAAGTTGCAGCTTATACTTATTCATGAGAATGCTATGAATCGATTCATTTTTTAGGTCTTCCCAGAGAATACCGGCGCAGATATCAGGCCTGAGATAACGGATCTCGTAACGCACCGGCTTTTGATCGAAGTACCACAGCCGGCGAATGCGGATCAATTGATCACTGGTTTCCAGCTGTTTGGTGACATCCTCGGGTGGATCCACCAACTGGGCCTCCTGGACGTCAGTCGTCAATGCAACGTTTAAATCGTCAGCCCACTTTTGGAACGGTCTCACACGGAAAAACCCGGTGGTGTAATGTTGTTTCTTTTTGACAAACGTTCCCTTTCCCGGTACGCGTTCCACAAACCCTTCCCGCTCTATGGCATCGATGGCTTTTCGAGCGGTCATACGACTGACACCGAATGTTTCCGCCAGCTGATTTTCCGAGGGCACGGCATCCGTGAAGTTTCGTGCTTTGATGCCTTTGATGACATAATCCTTTATTTTTTCATACTTGGGATATTTTTTTTTCATCACGCCGCCTCGTCCTGTCGTCCATAGGACCTGTATATACTGCCCAAAAGGTTCTCGATATCGAATCGATTGTGGTGCCTTAAAGACGCTAGCTTTAGATCATAATACTGTTGTTATTTCAAATAGATATATTCATATTCAGCCCACAGGCATACGATAGCCTCACCCATATGGATTGTCGAGAGCAAATTCCTCTTGACAAGTTCAGGGCGATGGTCATAACTAATCTTTGATTGTATATACAGCTTTATTGCATCTCTGCAAGAAACAATTTTGACGGTCTCGTAAACAGTCCAACCTCTGCGTTGTGCTGCATTTCGTAATCATTCAACGTACGAACCGTACGCCTCATGATTACAAAACTTGCACGCCTTGAATTTGAACTTTTTTCGAAACCGTCTGATTCTGATTTTTTACGGTTTCATCAAATTTGCATTCCGAATAAAAGGAGCTTGCATGACAACCCATCCCTTTGCTGGCGATACCATGACGTTTGAACTGGAACACCCTCTCCCTGAACTGCCTGAATTTGAAAAAAATATCCGCCGGGCCCCGGACCGCGGCTTTCGTTTGACACCCCAGCAGACTGAAATATCGCTGAAAAATGCCCTGCGCTACATCCCTGCCAAATTACATGAAACGCTGGCTTCCGAATTTCTGAAGGAACTGATGACACGCGGCAGGATTTACGGGTACCGGTATCGACCGGCCGGAGCCATCAAGGCCAAACCGATACACGCCTACAAAGGCCGGTGTCTTGCCGGAAAAGCCTTCCAGGTGATGATTGATAACAACCTTGATTTTGACGTTGCCCTCTATCCTTATGAACTGGTGACCTATGGTGAAACCGGATCTGTCTGCCAGAACTGGATGCAGTATCGCCTGATAAAGAAATATCTGGAAGTGCTCACCGAGGACCAGACCCTGGTGGTGGCCTCGGGTCATCCCCTGGGGCTTTTTCAATCAAGACCGGCCAACCCCCGGGTCATCATCACCAACGGATTGATGGTAGGCAGATACGACAACCTGGATGACTGGGAAATCGCCGCCCAGATGGGGGTGGCAAGTTACGGCCAGATGACGGCAGGGGGGTGGATGTACATCGGTCCCCAGGGTATTGTCCACGGCACCTACAATACGCTCCTGAACGCCGGCAGAATCCGTTTCGACCTGGGCAGAGAGGCCAATCTCAACAGGCGCCTGTTTGTCTCTTCCGGTCTGGGCGGTATGAGCGGTGCCCAACCAAAAGCCGCCGAGATCGCCGGAGCGGTTTCTATTGTCGCCGAAGTCGATTCCTCCAGAATCAAGACCCGGCATGAGCAAGGATGGGTAAATCGTATCTCCTCCGACCTCGAGGAAACATTCGCCATGGCCCAGCAGGCCATGCAGGCAGGCAAACCGCTTTCTATCGCTTTTGCCGGAAACATCGTCGATCTGCTGGAATACGCGGTCGACCGAAACATAAAGATCGACCTGCTTTCGGACCAGACCTCATGCCATGTGGCCTATACCGGCGGATACTGTCCCCAGGGAATCACCTTTGAAGAAAGGACCCGGCTCCTGACGGAAAACAGACCGACATTCTGCGAACTCGTGGATAAAAGTCTTCGTCGCCACTATGAATTGATCAAAATCCTTACGTCCAGAGGCGTCTATTTTTTTGACTACGGCAATGCGTTTCTGAAAGCCGTTTTCGATGCCGGCGTATCCGAAATTTCCAGAAACGGCGTCGACGAGAAGGACGGGTTTATCTTTCCATCCTATTTTGAAGACATCATGGGACCCCATATTTTTGATTTCGGGTACGGTCCGTTCCGCTGGGTCTGTTTGAGCGGCGATCATGGCGATCTGGTAAAAACCGACCAGGCCGCCCTGGACTGCATCGATCCCGATCGCAGGTTTCAGGACCGGGACAACTGGATCTGGATCAGGGATGCGGAAACCTACCAACTCGTGGTGGGAACCCAGGCCAGGATCCTGTATCAGGATGCAGAAGGCAGAATCAGGATCGCACTGAAATTCAACGAAATGGTAAGAAAGGGTGACGTGGGCCCCATAATGATCGGCCGGGATCACCACGATCCGGGCGGCACGGATTCACCCTTCCGGGAAACAGCCAATATCAAGGATGGGAGTAATGTAATGGCCGACATGGCCACCCATTGTTTTGCCGGCAACTGCGCCAGGGGGATGTCCATGGTGGCCCTGCACAACGGTGGCGGAACAGGGATAGGCAACGCCATAAACGGCGGATTCGGCCTGGTGCTGGACGGCAGCCAAAGAGTGGACGATACCATCCGGTCCGCCATCTCCTGGGATGTCATGGGCGGTGTAGCCCGGCGAAACTGGGCCCGCAACAGCAATGCCATGGAGGTGTGCCAAAACTTCAATGAAGCCAACCAGGGTGTGGGGCATGTCACCATTCCCCACGCTGCCTGAAGAAGGCCTGGTCAAAGATGTTGTGTCCAAGGCCTTTAACCCGGATATTTAACGAACCTGATCGATTAATGTAACTGTAGATACCCGGATCCAAAAGGGCCCGGCACTGATTCAACCCTATAAGGGATTCATATTATGCACATTCAGCGTGTGATAAATCCTAAATCCGAATATCGAAATACGAAACAAATTCAAATATCAAATGTTCAAATGATTGAAGAACCTCGCAGCAAGATACGGGGAATGCGCTCGCTATTTCGGTTCAAACATAGTGCTTGAACTTGTAACTCCAAGGTCTTGTTTTGATCATTCGACATTTCGTGCTTCATGATTTAAGTAACTACCGCTATCGGTCATAACCTAAATATCTCCGTCAAGTTTCATGAGAATATTCGGGTTTATACCACTTGTCATAATAATGTTCGACGTTAAAATATGATGGCGGTATGAAGGGTTTGGCCTATCAGAAAAACGGTCCTCGAATCCTTTTGTTTAATTTCATGACAAAGCTCAGTAGTAAGAGGTTTAAGATGCAACCTATCGTCATCGACAAAGAAACGCTGACCATAGAGGACGTGGTGGCCATCGCCCGGCAAGGTGTGCGGGTCGATGCCTCCAGCCAGGGTGGGCAGCGGGTCGAAAAAGCCCGTGAACTCATCGCCAAATGGGTAAATGAAAAAAAGGTGATCTATGGAATCACCACCGGGTTTGGTGCCCTGTGCGATGTTCCCATTTCAGAGACCGACACCCGTTTGCTGCAGAATAAAATCATCATGAGCCACGCCTCGGGTGTGGGGGCGCCCCTGCCCGAAGATGTTGTTCGGGCCATCATGGCCATCCGGCTGCATGATCTGTTCATGGGATACTCCGGTTGTACCATTACGACCCTGCAGTATTTGATGGCCTTTCTCAATCAAGGTCTGACACCGGTTGTACCTGAAAAAGGTTCGGTGGGATCCAGCGGCGACCTGGCACCCATGGCCCATCTGGGCCTGGTGCTGCTCGGTAAAGGCGAGGCCTTTTATCAGGGCGATCGTCTCAGCGGTGCCAGGGCACTGGAAAAGATCGGACTTTCTCCCATCAGTCTTGCAGCCGGGGAGGGTCTGGCCCTGATCAACGGCACCCAGGTGATGACCGGTATCGCCGCCCTGGTGGTTCACGATGCCGTCCGTCTGGCCAAACTGGCCGACATTGCCTGCGCCATGAGTCTGGAAGTGCTCATGGGAAGCAACTCCGAATTTGACCCGAGAATCCATCAGATACGCCCCCATCCGGGTCAGGTGGCCTCGGCGGAAAACATGCTGCGTCTCACCAGCGGCAGTGAAATCATCCTCTCGCACGAAGGGTGTGCCCGTGTCCAGGACGCCTACACATTGCGGTGTTCGCCCCAGATACACGGTGCCAGTAAGGATGCCGTGGCGCATGCGCAACATGTCGTCAATATTGAAATCAATTCTTCCACCACCAACCCCTTGATTTTTACAGACACCGGGGAGATCCGTCTGGGGGGAAATTTCCACGGGCAACCCATTGCCATGGCAGCCGATTACCTATCCATGGGAATTGCTGAACTGGGAAATGTGTCTGAACGTCGTATTGAAAGGCTGGTTAATCCCCAATTGAGCGAACTCCCCGCCTTTCTGGTAAAAAACAATGGGCTTAATTCGGGATTCATGATAGCACAGTACACGGCTGCGGCCCTGGTTTCCGAAAACAAGGTGCTGGCGCATCCAGCCTGCGTCGACTCGATTCCGACCTCTGCGAACAAGGAGGATCATGTCAGCATGGGCACCATCGCTATCAGACAGTGCCGGGAAATACTGGATAATGTGGAGCATGTTCTGGCAGTGGAGATGCTGTGTGCTGCGCAGGCTTATGATCTTCTGACGGAAGACAAAAAAATGTCCGGAGGCAAGGGTACCCGGGTGGCCTACCAGGTGATTCGGGAAACAATCCCCTATCTTGAGGAGGATCGGCAGCTGTCCATCGATATTGAAAACATGGTGGACCTGATCCGATCCGGCAAACCAGTACATGCGGTGGAAAAGGCTGTGGGCACACTCGATCTCAAACGGATTGTCTGATCCATTTGCCACAACTGAAAATGACGAACGAAAAGATAGACGCCATCTCCCACTTGGTCTGGAGATGAACCATGAAAGCGAACTGAATGAACGTTGTATATGTGGAGCTCGAACGGTGTATGGCCTGTTTTAACTGCATACAGGCGTGTCAATTTCAACAGGCAGATCGAAACATGGGCTGGATCCCAAATATATTTGTTCGTGTGGACATGGATCGGCGACAGATTTTTGCCGGCACCTGTCTGCAGTGTGAGACCGCTCTGTGCATGGAAGTGTGCCCGACGGATGCAATAATGCGGGATCCTGATACGGGGGCTGTTATCGTCAACAAAGACCTCTGTATCGGCTGTGGTATCTGTGTCGAGACATGCCCCTCTGGATACATGAACCTGGATTATTTTCTTCAAAAAGCGACCAAGTGCGACCTGTGTGGCGGTAATCCGGTATGCGTGCAGATGTGCATGGCCAAAGCCCTTCATTTCGGCAGCATCAATTTTCTTGCAGAATGCAAACGCAAACAAAGGGATTTGCATTTGGGGCTTCGCGCCGTCCCGGCCCATAAGGGTAACGAGAAATGACGGGCAGAGCGCTGGTTGAAAACGCTGTCGTAAATACCCTGTGCCGGATGTGCAGCAACCGCTGCAGCATCGCTGTCCATGTCCGGGATGGCCGTATGGTGGAAATCACCCCCGGGCAGGGAAATCCCAGCAACCAGGGCAGGATGTGCCCCCGGGGAAGCGCCGCGCTGGACATGTTCTACCACCCCGACCGCATTCTCACCCCCCTGAAAAGACAGGCGGACGGTTCCTTTGCGGCCATCAGTCGTGAAACAGCCATGGCTGAAATCGCCGAAAAAATGATGGCAATCAAGCACCGCTGGGGTGCCCGGTCCATGGGGGTCTGGAAAGGTGAAGCCGTCGGCTTCCTTCAGCAGGAAGAATATGCCCGCAGGTTCGCCCACGCATTCGGCACACCCAATTATTTTTCCAACGATTCCGCCTGTTACAATGGCCGTTTCCTGGGACATATGCTGGTCAATGGCTTCTGGAATCCTTTTTCGTACTATGCCAAGGCGGACCTGATTTTGCTTTTCGGCACCAACCCGCCTGTGTGCCACCCGCCTTTCATGGCCGAGTTTGCGGATGCCAAGGCAAAGGGGGCCAATCTGGTGGTGATCGATCCGAGACTGAACCCCATCGCCTGCTATGCCGATATTTTTGCCCAGCCCCTGCCGGGCACCGACGGTGCCATGGCCTGGGGTCTGATCCGTTATATCGTGAAGGCCGGTGAATATGATCATGAACTGATGGATCGCTACAGCATCGGATTTGAGGAAGTGGTGGACTACGCGGAAACGTTCACCCCTGAATACGTGGAAGAACAGACCGGTATCTATGCCGATGTCGTGGTCAAAATCGCGCAACTCATCATTGAGAACCGCCCCAGGATCAGTTTTTATATGGGCGCCGGTCTGGAACACCACGACAACGGCGTCGACAACATACGCGCCCTGGTGGTCCTTTCCTGTATCACGGGGGCCTTTGATATGGATTGCGGGCTTTTCTGGCCCGAAGACATGCCCAGGAACCGCTTGACCCTGTATGACGAACTGCCTCTGGAAGAGGAAAAACCCATCGGTGCAGACCGTTTCCCGGTGCTCTACGAACTCCGCAAGGAATGCCATTCCATGACCGCCATGGATTACATGCTGGGCCAGGGCGAATACCCGCTGAAGGGGCTCCTTGTCACCGCAGCCAATCCAGCCGTCACCAATCCCAACACCCGCAAGGTAGAAGCGGCCCTGGGCTCTCTGGATCTCCTGGTGGTCAATGATCTGTTTATGACAAAGACAGCCCGGCTGGCACATTATATCCTGCCCGCCGCCTCGTTTCTGGAGCGCTCTGAAATCCATATAGATCCCAAATATCAGCGTGTTTATCTCACCAGCAAAGTGGCGGAAATTCCGGGTATCATGGACGAGTACATGCTCTGGCGCGATCTCGCCCGGTGTCTGGGTTTTGGAGAGCGCTACTTCCCCTGGGAGAACGAGACCCAGGTTAACCAATATATCCTGGAGCCTTCCGGTATCCGGCTCGATCAGCTGCAGAGACATCCGGAAGGGATTCAATACAAACCCCTGACATTCCAGAAGCATCTTTCCCGCCCCCTGCCCACAGCTTCAGGAAAAATCGAACTGGCTTCCCCTTATTTAAAGAAGCGCGGTTTTTCGGCGATTCCTGAATACGTAACCCCCTATCACCTGCGCGAGAGATCAGAGGAATTTCCTTTCATTCTCACCACCGGTGCACGCAAAACCCTGCTGTATCACTCCAGGAACCAGAACTTCGAACATTTTCGGAAGGTGCATCCCCGGGCCCAGGTGGAAATTCATCCCGACGATGCTGCGGCACTGGGAATCGGCAACGGAAAGCCGGTTCGAATCGTTTCACGTATTGGGGCGCTGGAGGTGGAGGCAATCATCGTTCACAAAAACGAGCTTCTCCAGGGTGTTGTAGAGATGTATCACGCATGGGAGGATTGGCGCATCAATTTCACCACCTTCGACTACATCAACGACCCCATCAGCGGCTTTCCCCTCTTGAAGGGTGTACCTGTGCGGTTGGAAAAGATCGAAAATGACAAAAAGTCCAACTTCCAACCAGGATAAACTGGAAAAGATTTTTTATCACGAAATCACGAAAGTACGAAATCACGAAAAAGATCATAAAAACTTTCGTGTTTTTGAGATTTCGTGTTTTCGTGATAGCTTTTATTTTTTTTGAAACGAAATACACAAATTTTACAGTTAAGGACATTTAATATGAAAACAGCCATGGTTATTTTTCAACCCTCGGGCAGACGGGGGCAAGTACCTCTGGGGATTTCCATCGTGGAAGCATCCCGGCGTCTGGGTGTGGACATCGAAGCCCCCTGCGGTGAAAAACAGGTCTGTGGCAAATGTAAGATCCGCATCGAACAGGGATCGTTCCAGAAACTGAACATCGAATCAAGCTGTCTGCATGCCGGCCCCTGGCAGTCCGGGGAAGAAAAATATATCTCAGCCGAAGAAAAAGAAAAGGGCTATCGCATGGGATGTGTCGCCACCGTGGAAGGCGACCTGCTCGTTTTCGTTCCAGAAGCGGCAAGAGCCGGAAAACAGGTCGTAAGCAAAGCCCCAAGACCCCTTGATATAACGATGAACCCTGCTGTGAAACAGTACCCCGTCCAACTGGTGCCACCCTCCCTCGAAGACCCTGCCGGTGATTTTGAAAGAGTCTGTATTGCCCTGGAAAAACAATACGGTCTTAAATCACTTTGTATCGATCTTTCTGTGTTGCGCAATCTCCATGACATCCTGAATGCCGGTGAATGGAACGCAACCGTCACGGTCTGGATGGATCAGGAAATCATCCATGTCCAGCCCGGATCAGGATCAAGGATATTCGGATTGGCCATCGATGTCGGCACCACCACTGTGGCCGCCTACCTGTGTGATCTGACTTCCGGTCAGGTGGTTGACACGCTTTCCATGATGAACCCGCAGGTCAAGTATGGTGAAGATGTGGTCTCCCGGATCTCTTTTCACATGGACAACCCCGATGGTTTGAAACGGATGAGCGCCGATCTTGTGGACGGTCTGAACAGCCTCATCCACCAGGCCCAATCCCGGGAGTATCGCCTGTCTTCGCCAGATAAAATTGACAGGTCCGAAGCGGATCAGGTCGTTCGTATACAGCCTGAAGATATTCTGGATGTGAGTATTGCCGGGAACACGGCCATGCACCACATCCTGCTGCAACTGAACCCGGAACCCCTGGGTGTCATTCCTTTCACCCCTTTGATACACCACAGCCTTGACATCAAAGCCCATGAATTGGGTCTGAAAATCAATCCCGCTGCCCACATTTTCATTCTGCCCAACGAAGCCGGCTTTGTGGGGGGCGACAATGTGGGTGTTATTCTGGCAGAAGAGCCGCATAGGCAGAAACAGATTCAGCTGATCATCGACATCGGTACCAATGGCGAACTGGTGCTGGGAAATAAAGACCGCCTTATCTGCGCATCCTGTGCCACGGGGCCGGCCCTTGAAGGCGCCCAGATCGCCTTTGGCATGCGGGCGGCCCCCGGGGCCATCGAACGGATAAGCATCGATCCTGAAACCCACCATGTGGACTTCAAAGTCATCGGCAGGGACCCCTGGCGAAGCTACTCCAAACCCGAGGAAATGAAAACCAAGGGTATCTGCGGGTCCGGCATCCTGGATGCCGTGGCCCAGATGTTTCTGGCCGGCATCATCGATAAAAGCGGCGCCTTCAGCAAGCATCAACTTTCGAACCGGTTTCAAAACCACCCCGAAACCGGCATGAAGTCCTTTGTGATGGCCTGGGCAGAAGAAACCAGTATTGAAAAGGATATCGTTGTTACACAGCAGGATGTGCGGCAGATTCAGCTGGCCAAGGCATCCATTTATACGGGCTGCAAACTCATGATGAGAAAACTGGGGGTCGAGAAGGTGGACTGTGTCAAGATAGCCGGTGCTTTCGGATCCCACATCGACTGCAAGCTGGCCCTGGTTATGGGCATGTTCCCGGATTGCGCCTTGGAAAAAATCGTTTCCGTTGGTAATGCCGCCGGAGACGGGTGCAGGATGGCGCTGCTGAACCGGGATAAGCGGGTTGAAGCCGACTGGATCGCCGACAACGTTCAGTATATGGAGCTGACCCTGGAAGAAAACTTTCAATGGCAGCTCATGGAAGCCATCCACCTGCCCCACATGACCGACGACTTTTCCCATCTTCAGGGGATCCTTTGACCCTGTTTGTTATACCTGAACGGAGCGATTTTTCCCGAAGAGGTGTACCGAGATCTTGATGGAGAAGGGTTCGCAAAAAACACAGGCAAACCCGTGGATCTGTCGAGGCTTTTTGCGGGCCCTCGATCCGCAAGAGATCGGCGCAGATCGAGATAAAAATCGCTCTGTTCAGGTTATACTGTGCGAGCGTTGATCTTTACGTCCTTTTGTTTTATATTTAAATATGATGGCGTAACAAAGGAGGTCAGGGACAATGGAAAAAGAAATTTCACGTGTTGAACAGATCGCGATAACGATGCTGGAGACGGATGACGGGGAGCGTAAATTTGCTTTGCGGTACTTTATGAATCCCGAAGACAAAGAAGGTGTTCTTCTCATACAACATTTGCTAACGGAAAAAACGCTTACAGACCTGGGGACCGTACTTCAACAGGCCCTTAAATACCTCCAAACGTCATAGAACGGGATATCGTTTGGGTTTCCAATTCATAAAACAAAGCTTATACGATTTTTTCCAAACGTTTAACTCTTTATAATTCTTAAACATTGCACTCGAATCCTGGACCCCTGGAATCCTTGAATCCTGGTTTGGATCAACGCTTTTGGAGATGATCCAAATTTCAAAGACCGGTTAGAATTATGCCTGAAACCGCTGTGATGATTCCAAGACCCTGAAGTTTTGTGACCTTGTCTTTCAAAAAAATAATAGCCATCGTTATGGTAACGATGGACAAAGCTGATGCAATCGGCGTAATCAATATGGCATCCCCAATCGTCAATCCGAAATTAACGATTGCCACCGCGCCGGCTTCTAAAACACCCATCAATACAAGCATTGATTTTGTTTTGGCACTCGCTTTTGTTAAGTAAATCTCCCGTTTTATAAAAAAGGATAAGAGCAGCAGGAACAGAACAATTCCGATTTTCACCAATAAGGTTGTCAGCAGCCACCCGATTTTCTCAGATATCACTTCGCTTATATTCCAGAAAACACCAAAGAAAAATGCCCCAAACACGGTTTCTTTAACACCGGCTGAAAGTTGAAAGCTTCTATTTTTAATCTCATGCCAGTTTAAGGATGCCAACGTAGCCCCGGAAACAATCATCAAGACGCCCATCGACTGCATCGGAGAAAGCCGCTGACCCATAAAGACAAAAGCAATGAGCATTGTAAACACCGCCCATAGATTCATGATGGCCGCAACAATGGATATGTTGCCAATTTCGAAACCTTTCATGAAAAACAAATATCCAGCAGAATAGAAAAGGGCGGCGATGGGGAGCAAAATGATACTCAGAACAGGGATGTTGAAGGTCGTTGTAAAGACTGAGAAAAGGAGAAGGACAAAAAGTAAACCCGCCGATTGGGACCAGAAGAACGTTTTATACGGTCCTATTTTTTTGGAATAGACCCCTGCAAAAAAGTCGTATATTCCCCACCCGAACATACCGCTTAACCCGGCGAGTAGACTTATGATGGCTGAACTCATGCGTGGCAATAGTTCGTCAAGTTTCATGAAATATTCGTGTCAGTTGTTCTTTGGTGGTGGGCTCTCTATTTTTGCTGGTAACGAGTCAGGGTGATAATGTGATCGCATTATTCGCCACTGTTCAATTCGTGTCTTTCTTAATTTGATAGGATCCTTCCAGACATCGGATTTGAACTCATAGCCATCTCTTAATTTGATGCTTAAGATTTTTTCTCTATCCGATGCATTGAGCTCGTACTGTGCTTTATCAATGATCTTGCCATCAGGGTCAAAAAATATCGTATCGCCGAACACCAATGCAGGTTGATACAGCAAGGCACAAAACAGGATAGCAAAAAAACTGACGAATCGTTTGTTTTTCATCATGGCCACCTCAATGTTCATGGTTCACCTAGCTAGCACCCATCTCAAATTTTTGAGCCGGGTGCTAATCATCAGACAAATATTTAATTTCGTTTGTATCATAAATTTCCGGCTTGCTCTGCTTGTCTTTTTCGCGATGAATAAGGTATTCGATAAAGCGCATCGCTTCTTCCAACAATGCCGGTTTGAGTTTTTCTAACTCAAGCAGCTTTTCTCGAATCGTAAGCCTGTCTACCATGCCCATCCTCTCTTTCGTGTCTGAACCTTGTTCCACAACACGTAACCCGAACATTTCATGAAACTTGACAAAGGATTCTTTTGTTGTCTTTAGATGTCAGCAAATGATCAAGACATTGCAAGTCAATGGAGACAAGACATAACAAAAATTGATTTATCTATTATAATTAATGAGTTATATATAGTCAGTCTGCCCTCTATTTTTGTGATTGTCAAGCAAAAAAATGAACCTCCAGCGTCGTTCCGGACCGGACGAATACCACGAGGCCAGGTGTGGCCTTACGTCACCCTGTCGTGGCTATCCAAAGCGTGAAATGTTTTGCGATACATAAACCATCTTCCTGAGTTTCGGATCTTCGGAGGCAATACGACGAAACACGATCACAGGGCTGTTGTCGATAATAAGCTCTGCCACTTGCAGGGCCTTGGCTGCCTGGTTCTTTTGTGCACATTCTGATTCAAACCGGCGATCTTTATGGTCCAACTGCTCGTGAAGCCGCTGATTTTGTAACGTCATCTCATCCAAACGTCTTTGAATTTGAGCGGTCTTCTCCCGCAGCATTCTTACATCGGTATTGGATCCGTTATTTGATTTATGCGTGTTCATTTATTTTAGCTAAACTGAAGGGCTAATGTTTTGATTCATATGAAATCGATTGTCCGGATCCCACTTGTTTTTAAGCGCCACCAATCGATCCCATACGTCACCGGTGTAGGCATCCTTGATTCTGTCATCACCCTCCTGACTCAGAAAATTTACGTAAACCCCGCTGGCGAAGTCTTGCGTTTTTGCGTGAAACTCCCTGGCCCATTCAAAGCACTTTTCGTCATTTTCAGTTCCCTGCCAGCGTGTGTGAATGTTGAGCACAAAAGGCGTGCTGCGGTGGGAAAATGCAGTCTCATTGTCAAGGGCGCGGCTCGGAGCACCTTCCATGTGGGGGATAAAGACCTCACATTCTTCAGACGGCAACCTTGCGGCAAAATCCACGACCTGATCGATGCAGGCATCGCTGAGATTTTTCAGATGATGCGATTTCCAGTAATTCCGGGCACCGTGGCCAACAAGCCCATCAAATCCCGACTGCCAGACGACCCATGGGTGCATACCCATACCTTCACCCAGCGATTTCGTTGCCTCTCGAATGGGCTTGATATATTTTTCACCTTCCTCCGGCTCTCCCAGCCATACGAACGGTACGATAACCACCATTTTTCCATGCACGTCATCCGGCAGAAACGGTAGCGGGGGCGCGTGACGCGCAACCATCCAGACGGTCATTTCATCCGGCAGCGTTCTTACATAATCGCGATGGAATTGCATGTATTTTCGGGCATCGCTGAAATCCTTGACAATAAGACCGGAATAGACCTCTCTGCCGATATCCGCACACTTGAACTCAAAGGAGGTGACAATACCGAAGTTTCCCCCGCCGCCACGGATACCCCAGAACAGATCCGGATTTTCCTTTTCACTTGCCGTGACCAACTGTCCTTCAGCGGTGACCACTTCCGCTGAAATCAAATTGTCCACGGAAAGACCGTGCTTGCGGCTTATCCAGCCGAATCCACCGCCTAGGGCAAGTCCGCCTACACCCGTATGGGATACAATGCCGGCCGATACGGCCAGTCCATAAAGCTGGGTCTCGGTGTCCACGTCTCCAAGCAAACAGCCCCCGTCCACTCTGGCAGTTTTCTTGTGCCGGTTCACTGTAACCCGCCGCATAAGAGACAGGTCGATCATTAAACCGTCATCGCAGACAGCGGTCCCGGCCGAGTTATGGCCACCGCCTTTTACCGAGATTTCCAGATCATTGTCGCGGGCGAAGTTGACCGCCTGTATGACGTCACTGGTCCCGACGCAACGGGCGATGAGGGCCGGTTTTCTGTCGAACATACCATTCCATATTTTGCGAGCTTGATCATATCCATGTGTACTGGCTGAAAGCACATTGCCGCGAAAGCTGAGTTTAAATTCTTCAATTTTGCTCTGATCCATAATTTTTTGGGAACCATCGGTGTTTCTCGTATTTGTGGTATTCATTATTATACCCTCCTTTTTCGGAAGAATGGAATCATAAATTTCATTGGGACAAGACTCAGGATAACCACATTGTGGCATGCTGTCAAACCATTGCAAATATCAATCGGACATTCCAATTTGACAGTTACGGCCTATACAGAAAATTTGACAATATTAGCTTGGATTCAATTTTCGAAATATTGCAAGGGCTTTTGCGGGGTTTTCCCGGCAATAAAGCGCCGTAGAACCTTTGAAGCGTACCCTGTAGCAAACTGCAGGGTACGCTTGAGGATGGTCAGCCGTATTATCCAAGAAGCTTTCTGAGGACATACGGCAGGATACCGCCGTTTAAAAAATATTCCACATCCACGACCGTATCAAGCCTGGCCGTCACCTCAAAGCTGGTCTTTGTTCCGTCCGCCTTTACGGCCTCGACCTGCAGTGTCTTTCGCGGTGCCATATCCTGGATACCGCTGATGGAAAACACTTCAGATCCGTCCAGTCCCAGGCTCGACCAGCTGTCTCCCTCTTTGAACACCAACGGCAGCACACCCATGCCCACCAGGTTGCTGCGGTGTATGCGCTCGTAAGATCCGGTAATGACCGCCTTGACTCCCAGCAGATTCGAACCTTTGGCCGCCCAGTCCCGTGACGATCCGGCACCGTATTCCTTGCCCCCCAACACGATGAGGGGCGTGTCTTCTTTCTTGTATTCCATGGCGGCTTCGTAGACGAACATCTCCTTTTTATCCGGAAACTTCAAGGTAAAGCTGCCCTCCTTGGGATCCACCAGACTGTTTTTAATGCGTATATTGCCGAAGGTGCCCCGCATCATCACTTCGTGGTTGCCCCGACGGGACCCATAGGAGTTGAATGCCTCAGGGGGAACAGATTTGGAAATCAGGTATTTACCGGCAGGATACTCGGCGGGAATTGCCCCGGCAGGAGAGATGTGATCCGTGGTCACGTTATCACCCAGAACCAGCAAGGTCTGTGCGCCAACAATATCCGCCGGGACACCGGCATCCTTGGAAAATGTTTCAAAGTAAGGCGGATTTTTTATATAGGTGGATGTTTCCTCCCAGGCATAGGTAGTACTTTCAGTCACATGAAGTTCCTGCCAGAACGCATCACCTTCAAAGATCCGACCGTATTCTTCCTGATAAAATTCTTTCCTGACGTGGGTACTGACCAACTCGGCGATCTCAGCTTGGTCCGGCCAGATCTCATTCATGTATACGGGTTCCCCGTTGGGGTCGATCCCCACAGGCTCCATGTACAGGTCTGTATCGATCCTGCCGGCCAGTGCAAATGCCACCACCAGCATGGGAGAGGCCAGGAAATTGGATTTGATGGATTGATGGATGCGGGCTTCGAAGTTGCGGTTGCCCGAAAGTACCGAAGCGACATTGAGATCGTTTTCCGCCACGGCCTGTTCGATGACCGGGTGCAGCGGGCCGCTATTGCCGATACAAGTGGTGCAACCGAACCCGACCGTGTGAAAGCCCAGCGCTTCCAGATAAGGCATGACCCCTGCAGCTTCCAGATATCGATTGACCACCTTGGATCCGGGCGCCAGGGACGTTTTTACAAAGGGCGGCACCCGCAGCCCCCGCTTGACCGCGTTGCGCGCCAGAAGACCTGCTCCTATCAGAACAAAGGGATTGGATGTATTGGTGCAGGAGGTGATGGCGGCAATCACGATGCTGCCGTCACCGATCTTCACCGGCGTGCCGTTGAGTTCCAGATCGAAAAGCCGCTGATTTACCGGCACACAACGGCGGGCCCGTCGGGTTTCGCAGCCTGACTCGTCGATAAAAGTGGAATAGTTGGACACATCCGTATCCCGTTCGTATTCGCACCCGATAATGTGTGCAAATGTTTCCTTGGTCTCCTGAAGTTCGATGCGATCCTGGGGTCTGGCCGGTCCGGATATGGCCGGTTTCACCGTGGCAAGATCCAGCTCCAGTACATCCGTGTATTCCTGTTCGGTCTCGCCAGTATAAAAAAGACCCAGTTGGCGGGTGCAGGCTTCCACAATGCGGGCCTGTTCAGCCCGGTTGGTCATTTCAAGATATTGAACGGTTTTTTCATCCACCGGAAAAAAGCCCATGGTGGCACCGTATTCAGGAGACATGTTCGCGATGGTGGCCCTGTCCGGCACGGATAGCTGTTTCATACCTGGTCCATAAAACTCCACAAACTTTTCCACGACCTTGTATTCTCTGAGCATCTGGGTCACTTTCAACACCAGGTCCGTAGCAGTCACTCCCGGATTTAGCGCCCCGTTCATTCTAACCCCGATCACTTCGGGAATCGACATGTAGTAAGGCTGACCCAGCATCACTGCCTCGGCCTCGATTCCGCCGACGCCCCATGCCATCACACCGATGCCATTGACCATGGTGGTGTGGGAATCCAGTCCCACAAGCGTGTCCGGATAGGCGATGGTTCGTCCGTCCGATTCAACCGCAATGATGGTCTTTCCCAGGTATTCCAGATTGACCTGGTGACAGATACCCGAACGGGGTGGCACCACAGAAAAGTTGTCAAAACTCTTCTGCGCCCACTTCAGGAACGTGTATCGCTCGCCATTGCGTTCGTATTCCTTGGCCACGTTCAGTCGCGGACAGTCGTTTGTCCCGTAATAGTCTACCTGCACGGAATGGTCGATGACCAGGTCCACCGGCACCAGGGGATTGATCTTTTTAGGATCGCCGCCCATATCCTTCATGGCGTCCCGCATGGCCGCCAGATCCACCACTGCCGGCACCCCGGTAAAATCCTGCATCAAAACCCGGGCCGGATGATAGGGGATCTCCACCAGTGTGTCATAACGTTTCTGCCAGTTGGCGATATTGATCAGGTCTTCTTCCCGCACGACCCGGTCATCCAGTTTTCTCAGGAGATTCTCCACAAGAATCTTGATGGAAAAAGGCAGACTGCGCACATGGGCGGCACCCTCTCCCGCAAGCTGGTTAATGTCATATACTCCGTATGACGTTCCCCCAACCGCAACATTTTTGATGAATTTCTTTCGATCCATGCTAACCTCCAAGGTGACACTTCTATTTCGTTGTATAAAACCTGGTTCTCTGAGCCAGGTCAGAGCCAAAATGGCTATGCCGATGGTATCAAGTAATTAAATCCAAAGCACGAAATTTGAAATCCTAAACAATATCAAAAGACAAAAATTTGATGAAATCAAGTTATAATTGACTAAATCAAATAAATGTACGACAAACGTTATTATAAAGAAAAGGACAGCTATCATGACACAAAAAAGCAAAATCAAGGTAAACTCCCCCATCGCGGAGCTTGACGGCGATGAGATGACCCGGGTTCTATGGCATATGATAAAAGAGCACTTGCTATACCCATTTCTGGATATTGAACTCGACTATTATGATCTGCATGTCAAACACCGCGATGACACCGACGATCAGGTCACCATCGATGCCGCCAAGGCTGTGGAAACACATGGTGTGGGTGTCAAATGCGCCACGATAACACCCAATGCAGCACGGGTAAAAGAATACGAGCTGAAAAAAGAGTGGAAAAGCCCCAACGGCACGATCCGGGGGCTGCTGGACGGCACCGTGTTCCGGGCACCGATTCTGGTAAAAAACATTGCCCCCGGGGTGCGTGGCTGGACCCGGCCCATCACCATCGGTCGTCATGCCTACGGAGATGTATACAAGAATGCGGAAATCCGTGTTGACGGACCGGGCACAACGGAGATCGTATTCACTCCGGAAAACGGCACGCCCGTTCGCAAGGTTGTCCAGGACTTTACCGGTCCCGGTGTCCTTCAGGGCATCCACAACACGGATGCATCCATTTTGAGCTTTGCCAAAGCCTGTTTTACCTTCGGTCTGGACCAGAAACAGGATGTCTGGTTTTCCACTAAAGACACCATTTCCAAGACCTACGACACCCGCTTCAAAGAGATATTCGAAGAGGAATACGCCGCCAACTGGGCCGAAAAGTTTGATGCGGCGGGAATCAGTTATTTCTACACCCTCATCGACGATGCCGTGGCGCGCATCATGAAATCCCAAGGCGGCATGCTGTGGGCATGCAAGAACTACGACGGGGATGTCATGTCGGACATGCTCGCATCGGCGTTCGGTAGTCTGGCGCTGATGAGCTCTGTTCTGGTCTCTCCCAAGGGCTGCTTCATGTACGAAGCCGCTCACGGTACGGTCCAGCGTCACTATTACCAGTACCAAGCCGGAAAAAAGACATCCACCAATCCCATGGCCCTGATTTTCGCATGGACCTCTGCCTTAAAAAAGCGCGGCCAGATGGACGACACGCCCGATGTGACACGCTTTGGCGAGGCTTTGGAGACCGCCGCCACGGATACCATTGAAGCCGGCACCATGACCGGCGATCTCGTGGGTCTTGCCACACCGAATGAAAACAACCAGCGGGTAGACAGTCAAGCGTTCCTTTCGGCTATCAAGAGCCGTCTGAAATCCACATTCACTCACTAATCCTGCGTCAAGTTTCATGAAATATTCGGGCTAGGTCAGATCGCCACGGGAAATAGGTTCGTTGTTGCGGTTCGATGCCAATTTTTCGATTCGTACAGGCACGATTTTTAAATTGGGAAAGCCCCCCACAGGGTCCACATCCCGGTCATCCGTGAGACAGTTGACATTGGGTTGATTCCAGCCATGGGGTATTTCAATAAATCCTTTTAAAATCTTGTCGCTCTCCATTATCTTCACCGGAATGGAAATCTCCCCGATCCTGGACAGGATCCGGACAATCTCACCATCTTGAATGCCCAGCGCAGCCGCATCGTCGGCATGGATTTCCGCAAGGGCGCCTGGAATCGCCTTTTTGAATTTTTCGATCTCATGGAAGCGTGAGTGATAGAATATCGATTTTCGGGTACCACTGATCATTCGCAGAGGAAATTGAGACTCGAGCACGGTCAGATAATCAGGAGCCTTATATACCGGGTGCGGTGAACAGCCCAGGGGCTCCAGATGGGCCGATGTAAATTCGAATTTACCTGAAGGTGTCGGGAATGGCCGGGTTTTGAATTTTTGATGCGTGACCCTGTTATGGGTGGCCACCCCCTCCGGATGGCTTATCAACGCTTCCAGGGAGATTCCGGTGGGTTCCAGAAGCCATCGATTGACCGCACGTTCGTCCTCCCATGGGAAATATGTTTGCCCAAAGCCAAGTCTGTGTGCCAGATCGTGCCAGAAAGTATACTCATCCCACACCCCTTCCACATCCAGGACTTTTTGCGAAAGCGCCACCCGCTGATCCTCCGTATAAAAATGAAGCTCAGAACGCTCTAAAAAGGAGGCCGCCGGAATGATGTAGTGGGCCAGTCTGGCGCTTTCCGTCATAAATGGATCTCTTGCCACCAGAAGATCCAGGTTGGAAAAAGCTTTGGCCACCTTGTTGGCGTTGGGGTTGGTCAACACAGGATTGGTGCCGGAAAAAATCAGACCCTCGATGGGGTATTCCCCCTTTCCCAGCATATAGTCGATGCCGGGAAGCGAATGGCACTTGCGCATGATGTCGTAAAAAAGGGGATAGTGCGCATACCCGGCCGGAACCATCGCCTTGAACTGGCTGCCGCTCCAGGGGTTGAGCGGGTTGACCTGGATATCCGCGTTCCAGGGCTCGCCACCCTGAATGTCGATGGCACCGCACAAAGCACTCAAAGAAGCAATGGCCCGGATGGTGTTGAACCCGTTGGTCTGGTGTTCCAGGGAAATTCCGGCAAAACTGACACACCGGGGAAGACTCTGCCGCACCAGGTCCTGCATCTGACCAAGAACATCTTCTGAAACACCTGTCTGGCGTGCCACGTGGGGCAAGGTGAATTTTTCTGCATATGCCGCCAGTTCTTCAAACCCGTGGCTGTATGATGCCACAAAATCCTGGTCATAGGCCTTCTCATGGATGAGAAAGCGGATCAGGCCAAAGGCCAGGGCCGCGTCCGTGCCGGGACGCACCTGCAAAAAAAGATCCGCTTTTTTAGCTGCCACAGAACGCCGCGGGTCCACCACCACCAGCTTGCCGCCCCGGCGTCTGGATCGATTGATGCGTTGCATGAACGGCGGATGAGAATAGGCAGGGTTGGATCCCCATAAAATGGTCAGGGCGGCCTTTTCGAAATCAGGTGGGTAAGACCAGTACCCCTGGCAGGTCTGATACGCCATGAGACGCAGGGCAAAACAGACGGAATCCGCGGTAAAAAAATTGGGCGAGCCAAAAGCGTGGATGAACCGCTGGGCATAGGCCTCCTGCTGAAGAAAACCGATGGCCTCGCCGGTCCAGGTGCTCATGGCACGGGCACCGGACCTGTCCCTGATATCCAGCATTTTCCGGGCAATTTCATCCAGCGCCTTATCATAGGCTATGGCTGTAAAGCCACCTTTGGTCGTCCGTTTGAGGCACCCGGTCAAGCGCTCTGGATGAGTTACCCATTGCGGTGCTTCGCGCCCCTTGGGACACACCATGCCCAGGTTTTCATGATGGCGTTTATTGCCGGAAACCTTTGTCACCCGGCCGTCTTTAACGTGCACGTATATCCCGCAATGGTGGGCACACTGTCTGCAGAGGGTGTGGATGGAGCCGTTGTCGATGACGGTTTTGAATTGCATGTAGATTGTTCTCCTATTTTTTTTCGCTGCAATCTATGGCAAACAACGATTCTGACGAATGTATCCTGAACCGAGAGTTCAAAAAAAATATGAACATCGAACATCCAACATCCAAGTCGACTGAGCCTCCACCCTCGGAGCGGGTTGGCACAAGAAGACTCTTTTAAGGGGGTTGGAATATCGAATATCGAAACCATGAATTTCGAAGTGATGGTTCCCAGTTTATAGAACAAAGGAAGATAGAATTCCACATTCGATGTTCAACGTTGATGAACTCGTAAAAAGTCAGAATTAGACGGTTTCGAAAAAAGTTCAAATTCAAGGCGTGCAAGTTTTGTAATCATGAGGCGTACTTACCGTACGTTGAATGATTCCGAAATGCAGCACAACGCAGAAGTTGGACTTTTTACGAGACCGTCAATGTTCGATGTTGGAAGTTCATCTTTTTTCAGACGGAAAGCTGTTTACCGGCCAGCCCATCCGCAGCTTTTTCTATGATGGCATCAAGTCGCTTGATGGCCGCATGGGACAAGCGGTCCGGCTGATGGTTGGCCAGAATATCCAGTGCCTTTTCAACCACCACCTCGCTATATCGTTTTCCGTTGTTCTTTTTCCAGATCTCCGGACTCTGGCGGTTGACGAAACGCGGGGTCCAGTGCTCCTCCCTGCAATACTTCAGCGTCTGTTCATGGGCCAGAAAATTGCCTCCCGGCCCCACCTCGTGGATGACGTCCAGCCCGATCCGTTCCCGGGAGATGTCAAACCCACCCTTTATTCTGCGAACATAACTGATGATCTCACTGCACATGACCACCGAAGCCACGGATCCGGCCAGACCCTGCCCGAGATAGCCCACATCGTGCACCAGATTGCAGCCGTCCAGGGTTGCCATCATGAGGGAGGCCATGGATTCCAGGGCGGCCTGCTCGTCCAGGCCTGCGGCATCGCTGCACCCGGCCTCGCCCCAGACCGGAAGTCCGTAATAATGGTAGAGATCACAGCATGCAGAGTGGGTCAGCCGCTCATCCGGGCTCCCATAAACAGTGGTACCCGTGCGCATATCCATGGGTGTGGCGGAAAATCCGGTTATGGCCGGGGCCCCCTTGGCTCTCAGTTGCTGGATAACCAGTCCGCTGAGCGCTTCGGCATTGGCCACGACGATCGCGCCGGCCAGGGTAACCGGACCGCTACCGCCGGACAGGAGTGCAGGTGCATAGTTCAGGGGAATACCATTGTCCGCACACATGAACAGCTTGTCCACGGCTCCGGATGAGTGGACCAGGGGGCTGATGGGTTCGGCATAGTGGATGACAAAGGGTTTGTCCCGCAGCCTGTTTTTGCCCCCAACCACATCTGAGGCCAACGCCAGAATTACACGTAGATCCCTGGAGCCTGCGGATGTAAAATATATGGGTTTGGGGGAATTTTCCAACAGGGCTTTGAATTCCAAGATAAAGGCAAGGTTTCCAGGCACGTCCAGGGGAAAGGCATTGGAGGCGATAAAATCGATTTCCAGACAGTAATCGCCTACAACGGCGGCGTCGACAACATCCTGCAGACAGGAAGCTCTCAGCTGGCCTGTTTTCAGATCCCAGGTGTTGAGAAGGTCGGTACCCATACCGAAACAGACATTGGTTCCCCCCAGTTCCATGGCGGGTTCACCGTTACGGTTATACACCGTAACATGCGAGGGTGCATGCTGTATGCTCTCTTCCACCAACCCTGCTGGAATCCTGACAATGGTCTCATCAACAATTCTACACCCGGCATTCTTGAGAAGCTGAAGGGCCTCCTGATTCAGAACCTTTACGCCGGTTTTTTCCAGAAGCGCGAGGGTGGCCTGATGGATCTCCTCGATCTGTTCTTCCGTCAGCAGACGATAGTCGGGAATGCATTGTGTTTTAAAACCTGTTTGCATACCTGTTCCTATTGTAATTTGTGATTTTAGTGTTTCACTTGGATCCTCGAATCCTCGAACCCTGGAATCCTTGATCAACTTTTTTGCGTTGATCAGAAGATATTTTCTTTGATCACAATACTGAAATGATCGATGTGCCGTCTCATAATCTCTTTGGCCTCCTTTTGTTTTCTTTTTTCCATGACCACCAGGAGTTCTGCCAGTTCATCAAACTGTTCACGAAATTCAGCAGCCGTAAATCCCACCTGGAACCAGTACATGGACATCTTGTAGAGGAGCGATTCAATCATTTCCCTGAGTTGCCTGTTCCCTGACGCGTCGTATATGATCCTGTGAAACGCCAGATCGATGTCCGACAATTTTTTTAAATCCTCCATGGTGTTGGTTTTCGTCTGGGCAGCCATTTCGATGAGTTGCTGCAGTCTATGAAACTGCTCGGGCTGCACATGCAGCGTCGCCAGCTCTGCAGCCAGACCTTCCAGTTCCCGACGCAGCTGGATGGTATCGCGTAATGTCCGCAGATCCAGGCTGATCACACGCGTTCCCAGCTTGGGTATGATCTCGATGAGACCGTTTCGCTGGAGCTCTTGAAAAATTTCCCGCAGGGGTGTCCTGCCGACCTTGTATTCCTGCATCAAGGTCTTTTCATACAACTGTTGACCGGCACCAAACTCATTGGTGATAATCCGGTATCGCAGGTTCTCATAAATTTCTTTTTTTGAAGACATCCTCTCCTCCCTGACCAGCCATGGCTCACCCCTAATCTTCACAGGGAAAACAGTTGACAGATCACGCCCAAGCTTATATATATCATGCATATAACATGCATATTAGAGGGTGTGCAAGGGTTTTAATTTGGATCAACTCTAAAAGAGTTGATCCAAATTTAGGGTCTGTGGGTCCGAGGGTGATACGAGGGTTGGAGGGTAGCCGAAAGCAATTGAGCCATAAGCGTTAAGCTATAAGCGGCTTAGAGCTTAATCCTCATCGCAAATAACAACAATAAATGACGCGCGAAGCGCTAATGTCGTCCGATAGGACAAATGACAGCGAAAGCTAAATGTCGCCCACAGGGCAAAATAGACGCCATCCTTAGAATTCACCTGGTGGAGTATCCAGAAAATGGCGCTATCGCAACGGTATTGTATATAATAACAGACTATTATCTATACTTTGCCATGTTGTTTATGCAACTATGGTGTAAAGGTTAAGGAGTTCCATCATGCAAGAAAACATCAACGCCTTTCTGCGTGTCCTGGATGCCACCGACAATTCCACCGGCGGTGGCACCGCCTCGAGCGTTGCCGGTGCCATGGCCGCCGGCCTAACTGCCATGGTGGCGCGTCTTTCCATGGATAAAAAAGACCTGGCCCCCACGCAGACCTATCAAACCATCGCAACAGAAGCGGAAATACTTTCCAGGGAACTTTTTAATGGCGGGCAAGAGGATGCGGAGGCGTTTGATCGGGTCACCATTGCCTATAAGATGCCCAAGGATACGACAGCGGCCAAAGACGCGCGAAGCCAGGCTATTCAAGAGGCCATGCAGCACGCGGCGGAGGTGCCCCTTTTAAACGCCGGTCGATGCAAGCGGATCCTGGCGCTTTGTCATCGTCTGGAAAACAGCTACAACACGAATGCAGCCTCTGACCTGAAATGTGCCGTCTACCTGGCAACCGCCGGCATGAAAGGATGTGCCGCCAATGTCAGGATCAATCTTCCCTACATTAGAGATGAAAGGGTCTGCAAAGATATCGAGGAGAGGCTGGAATCTATCATTGGGTAAGCACCCTAGACCCAAAGGATCCGGCGCTGATTAATGCCTTATAGGGTAACGTTTGAGTATATTCGATTGAAACAAACTCTAATTTCGAATATCGAACGCTCAACATCGAAAATAATTCGGTATTGGTTTTTTGTTTTCATTCGGCATTGGACGTTCGATGTTCGATGTTGGACGTTCATCTTTCAATAAATGAAGGGAGACTCTTAGATGAAAGCATTAATGTGTGTCCCCAACATCAGTGAGGGTACCGACCTGTCTGTTGTGGAAAAAGTGGTGGATGCCGTTCGCTCTGCACCCGGCGTTATGCTTTTGGATTACTCATCCAATTCAGACCATAACCGTTCCGTGATTACCTATATCGGCCAACCTGAACCCGTGGCTGCAGCCACACGAAAACTGGCTGAAACCGCCCTGGGATTGATCGACATGACCGCTCACAAGGGGTCACACCCCCGCCAGGGGGCCGTGGATGTGGTTCCCTTTATCCCTATCCGGGGAATCACCGAGGAAGCATCCATCGCCATTGCAAGAGACTTTGGCCGTTACGTGGGAGACACCCTGGGTGTTCCGGTCTATTTTTACGAGGATGCAGCCACCCGACCCGAACGGCAGAACCTTGCCAAGGTCAGGAAAGGTCAGTATGAAGCCCTGGAACGGAAACTTGAAGACCCGGCATGGGCGCCGGATGAAGGGCCTTGTCGGTTCGTACCCAAAAGCGGATCCATGCAGGTGTCATCCCGGTTTCCCCTGGTGGCGTTCAACATCAATCTCGCCACCACCGATCTTGATATCGCCCAGAACATTGCCAAACGTGTCCGTTTTATCAACGGCGGCTTCAGGTATGTTCGGGCCATCGGGCTCTCCCTCAAAGAGGCGGGCATGGTACAGGTATCCATGAATCTGACCCACTATGAGAAAACACCTATTCCCATGGTGGCAGAAGCGGTGAAGCGCGAAGCCGCACGCTATGGGGTCAGCGTGGTGGGCACGGAACTGGTGGGACCGGTACCTCTGGGCGCCATGGGGCAGGTCTTTCGCTATTACCTTCAGGCACATGCGTTTTCCATGGACCAGATCATCGAAAATTCGCTGATCGGGTGGACAGGAGAATAAAATCGTTTCACGATTTTATAGATCGAGAAATGGGTAAAACCCATTTCTCTCTTTATTGGCTTGTACTCACACCCAAAGAATCATCAGTTTGTATTTCGGACTTTGAACAAAAAAAAGAGAACTTACAATATTTTTTCGTGTTTTCATACTTTCGTGTTTTCGTGATGAAAGGGAACGCCATGATAAAACCCAAAGCAGACCTTTTGATTGACAATGCTGCCGAACTCATCACCTGTGTTTCAACGGCTAACGATCCCCTGGGAAGAATTCCAAACGGGGCCGTTGCCGTGGCAGATGGACGGATACTCGCAACAGGGTCACGGGCCAATCTCGAGGAAAGCGTTGATCTCACCGGGGCCCAAGTCCTGGACGCCCAAGGCAAGATCGTAGCCCCCGGTTTTGTGGATTGTCACACCCATCTCATATTCGGAAAATCACGGGTGAAAGAATATGCCCTCAAGATGACCCTGAGTGTTGCCGAAATCGAAGCCATGGGGCTGAAAACCGGTATTCCCGCCTCCATTGCCATGACCAGGGAAGCCAGTGAAGAGGCGCTTTTTATGGGTGCGCTGGACCGCCTGGAGCGGATGCTCCACTATGGAACCACCACCGTTGAAAGCAAGAGTGGTTACGGTATCAGCTGGCCCGACGAGCTCAAAATGCTGCGTGTGAATCAACGACTCGCCCAGACCCAGCCAATGGATGTGGTATCCACCTTTTTAGGGGCCCACGATTTTCCGCCGGAAATGGACCGTGACGATCCCAATCAGCGCAAGACCTATATTCGTGAACTGACCCATGAGATGATCCCCCGGGTGGCCGAAGACAACCTGGCCGTCTTCTGCGACATCTACTGTGATGTGGGTTACTACACGGCCAAAGAATCTGAAACCGTGCTCAAGGCAGGCATCGTCCATGGGCTGGCACCCAGAATTCACACCGATGCCTACGCCAATATCGGCGGCAGTTCACTGGCGGCAACGCTTCCGGCGGTATCTGCCGATCATCTCAACTATACATCTGAAAAAGAGATGCATCACATGGCCCAAAGCAATGTAGTGGGTGTGGTGTTGCCGGCCCTTGACTTTGCCGTGGCCCATCCAGACCCCTTTGATGCACGGCCCATGCTCGAGGCCGGCATGACCCTGGCCCTGGGCACCAATTTAAACCCCGGCAACTGGACCGAATCCATGCAGATTGTCATGCAGCTGGCCTGCAGAAACCACGGTATGGCACCGGAAGAGGCCCTGCTGGCGGCCACCACCGGCGCAGCACGCGCCATCCAGCGCCACCATGAGATCGGATGTTTGGATGAGGGATATGCGGCCGACATCCAGATATGGGATCTGCCCGGCTTTGAAGATCTCATCTACAGAATCGGCAACAACGCGGTCTGGATGGTCATCAAAAACGGTAACATTGTTGTGAGGAATAGATGAGAAAAACAGACGTTGAAATTTCAGGAAAAGCGCTGACCATCGAGGAAGTCCATGCGGTGGCCAACGAAAAGGCGACGGTAAAACCTCTCAGCCCGGAGACAAGGTCACGCATGACCGCCACCCACCAGTGGCTGAATCAAGCCATTCAGAAACAAGATACCGTGTTTTACGGTATCAACACCGGCTTCGGATCCCATGCCAATGAGACCATTCATCCGGACCAGGCCGGTGTCCTGTCCAGAAATGTCATTCTGGCGGATGTCGCCGGCATCGGAGACCCCCTGCCCGAAGCCATCGTCCGGGCCATGATGGTTATCCGTGCCAACACCATGGCCGGCGGGCCGTCCGGTATCCGGCCGGTGGTGGTTGAGACCCTTATCCATATGCTCAACAAGGGAGTCACCCCTTTTGTCCCGGAAAAGGGCTCCCTGGGAGCCAGCGGTGACCTGGTGCCCCTGGCCACCATTGCGGCTGTGGCAACCTGTGATGCCGACGGAAAAGGATACAGCGGCAAAGCCTGGTACAAGGGTGAATTGATGAGCGGTGAAGAGGCCATGCGCCGGGCCGAAATCCCCAGACTCAGGCTGCTGGCCAAAGAAGGGAATTCCATGATCAACGGCACTGCTTTCATGGCCGCCGTGGGTTGTCTGGCGGTTGAAAAATGCGAAAAACTGATAGGCCATTCTGAAATCGCCGCAGCCATGAGTCTTGAAGCCCTGCTGGCGGTATCGTCTGCTTTTCACCCGTCCCTTCACCAGGCTGCAAATCAGAAAGGCCAGATATCCGTGGCCCAGAATTTGAGAAACCTGATCCAGGGCAGCCGCCTGGTGGATTCCACGGACAAGGTTCAGGATGCGTACTGCCTACGGTGCATCCCCCAGGTACTGGGACCGGTCAAAGACACCGTGGCCTTTGCCCGGGGGTACCTGGAACGGACGCTGAATGCCGGGATCGACAACCCGCTGATCCTTGAGTCTTCGAGTGAGGAGCCGTATGTCTGCATATCCGGTGGAAACTTTCACGGAGAGGGTCTGGCTTTTATAATGGATTTTTTGTCCATCGTCATGTCCGAGGTGGCCAATATTTCCGACAGGCGTTCATTCGCCCTGCTCACTCCCGCCTTGAACTTCGGGCTCCCCTCCATGTTGATACCCGCAAATGGTCTCAACACCGGATTGATGGTTGCGCAGTACGCCGCCGCTGCGCTGGTATCTGACAACAAGACCCTTGCCCATCCGGACAGCGTCGATTCCATTCCCACCAGCGCAAATCAGGAGGATCATGTGAGTATGGGGGCCAACGGCGCCCGCCATCTCTGGGAAATCCTTGAAAATGTCACCAACGTCATCGCCATTGAATTCCTGTGCGCCGCACAGGCTGTGGATCTTCGGGAAAACGGTCCCGAACGTCTCGGCCAGGGGTCCCGCATCGCCCATGCCGTGGTCCGAAAATTTGTGGATTTCTATGACAAGGACAAGGAGATGTCACCGGATATCGGCCGGCTGGCGCAGTTGATCAAGGAGGGGGAGCTGTTGGAGGCCATTGATGGCAGCGAGAAATCCTAAATCCTAATATCGAAATCCGAAACAAACTCAAATTTCAAATGTTCAAATGACCAAAACACAGACCATGGGCTTGAAGTTTAAATGTCTTGTTTCAGTCATTGGGATTTAAGTTATTTGATATTGTTTAGAATTTCTTATTTCGTGCTTCGAATTTAATGAGATATCGGTATCAGCAAAGTCACAGACGCTAACATGAACGTCCAACATCGAACGTCCAACATCGAATTTTGAATGGGTAGAAAGGAAGAAATAGAAATTAGCTCATAGGGCTTGATCAGGTAACAGCTATCACCTATCAGCTATTAGTGTGTTTCATTCGACGTTGGACGTTCGATGTTCATGTTCGACGTTCATCTTTAAAATTTTAAATACCTCCGAAGGCTTGGGGTTCAAGGATCCAAAATATTATACTTTGTGTGCATACAATAATGAAGGAGACTCACATTATGAAACCGGAAATCTTATATGAAGTAAAAGCCCAGCGTGGGGATACCCTGCGCTGCAAAGGGTGGAAACAGGAAACCCTTTTGAGAATGCTGGAAAACAACATGGAAAATGCCGAAGCACCGGAATACCTGGTTATCTATGGGGGTATCGGCAAGTGTGCCAGAAACTGGGAGTCCTACCACGCCATCGTGGATTCTCTTAAAAATATGGAAAACGATGAAACCCTGGTGGTACAGTCGGGCATGCCCGTTGCCATCTTCAAAACCCACAAGCTGGCACCCCGGGTGGTCATGGCAACCACGAACATCATGAAAGCAACCTGGCCCATATTCTACGATCTTCAGGATAAAAATCTCACCATGTTTGCACAGTATACGGCGGCACCCTGGGAGTACATCGGAACCCAGGGGGTTATTCAGGGCACGTTTGAGACCCTGGGCGCCATCGCAGACCAGCACTTCAACCGTTCTCTGGTGGGGAAAATTCTCCTGACCGCCGGCCATGGCGGTATGGGGGCCAATCAGCCACGGGCCATGAACATGCACGGTGGTGTCTGCATCGATGTGGATGTCAACGAAGCCATTATCGACAAGCGCATCAAGCTCGGATTCACCGACGTCAAGGCTCAAAACCTGGATGCAGCCATTGCCATGGCCAAACAGGCAGCCGCAGAAAAAAAGGCCCTCGCCATCGGTGTGGTGGGAAATGCCGCCACCCTGTTCTGGGAAGCCTACGACAAGGGCTTTAAACCCGACATCGTCACCGAGATGTGCCCCTGCCACGACCCCCTCTCATACATCCCCGAAGGCTATTCCCCGGCGGAGGCCGAAGACCTCAGGGTTGCAGACCGCGATGGCTATCTCGAAAAAGCCCGCGCATCCATGGTCAAGCAATTGCGGGCCATGAATGCTTTCTCCAAGAAAGAGGGCATCCAGGTATTTGAATATGGCACCTCCATTCGCAAGGAGTGCCGTGATGCCGGCATGCCGGAGGAAGAGGCCATGACCATACCGGGGTTTGTGGCGGAATATATCCGGCCCCTGTTCTGTGAAGGCCGGGGTCCTTTCCGCTGGACCTGCATCTCCGGGGATGCGGGCGATCTTGAACGTCTGGATGATCTGGTTCTGGAAATGTTTCCGGAAGACAAACTCACGGTCAAATGGATCAACCTGGCCCGCAAAACCCTGCCCATCGAAGCACTTCCGGCCCGGGTGTGTTACCTGGGTTTCGGGGAAAGAAAGGCCTTTGCCCTCAAAGTCAACGACCTCATCAAAAAAGGTGAGGTAAAAGGCCCGGTGGCTTTTTCGCGGGACAATCTGGACTCCGGATCCATCGTGAACCCCACCTTTGAATCGGAGAAGATGAAAGACGGCGGGGATCTGATATCAGACTGGCCCATGCTCAATGCGCTTTTAAACTGCGCGGCCATGTGTGATCTCATCGCCATTCAGGCCAATTACTCCATGGGGGAAGCTGTCCACACCGGCGTGACCATGATCGCCGACGGCAGTGATGAGGCCGATTTCCGTCTGGATGCATGTATGACCACCGACTCCGGTATCGGCGTGGTGCGCCATGCCCAGGCAGGTTATGAAACAGCCCGTGAAACAGCCGAGGGTCGTGGCCCCCTGACCAGTGAACGTATCCAGGTGCCTCTCTGGTGGAGCCCCGTGGCAACCTTCGGCCCCGAAGGCGGACGTCAGTTGCGTCGCAGTGCACATACCAAGGAATAAATTAGAAATTCGAATATCGAAATACGAAACAAATCCAAATATCGAATGCTCAAATAACCTAAATATGGCTCATGGACATAAGCCCCATATTGTTCGTTTTGATCATTTGAATTGGTGTCATTGGGTATTGTTTCGTATTTCGAATTTCGTGCTTCGGATTTGAATATAAGGAGTTTTAAATATGCCCCACAACCCACGTCTTCGATTCCTCACCGAAAACGAAGAAAGCCTGATCTATGAAACGTGTCTCCATATTCTTTCGAACAAGGGCGTGAAAATCGACTATCCAAAAGCACTGGCCCTGTTGAAAAAAGCAGGCGCGGACGTCAATGACAAGACCCAACAGGTTTGTTTCAGTCGCGATATGATCGAAGCGGCCCTGGAAACAACACCCCATTGCTTTACCGTCAAGGGCAGTCACGAGAAACACGATTTTGTCGTGCCCCACCCCACAGGTTCCTTCTACACCAGCACGTGTGTCCAGACCATGCAGTATCACGACCCGGATATCAACGGGTTCGTGAATGTCACCAGGCAAAGCCTGGCCGAGTGGACACAGCTCGCCGACAGGCTGGAAAACATCCATAAAATCGCCATGCAGACTCCCATGGATGTTCCCTACGAAACCGCCGACGTGCACTCCCTCAACATTCACCTGCAGAACACATCCAAACCCTTGATGATACTGGCCTACTGCCCGGAAACCGTGGCCTATCTGTTTGAACTGATGCTTGCAAAGGCAGGCAGCGTCGAGGCGTTGAGGGAAAGACCCATGCTCCTCACCTACCCCACCTCCCTTTCACCGCTCCAGTTCAAACCCATGGATATGGAAACCATTCTCCATTCCTGCCGATATGGCGTGCCTGTGGTGGCCAACTCCCTGGCCATATCAGGTGCCACCGCACCCATAACCGCGGCTGGGACCGCTCTTTTAGCCAGCGTCGAGATTCTCGCCATGCTCGTGATGACCCAGATCTTTCAACCCGGCACACCGGTCATCGGATCTGTTTATACCACCAGCATGGACATGGCCACCGGCAACGCACTGCTGGGGAATACCGAAAGCATGCTGGGACGGGCAACAGCAGCCCAGTTCATAAAGAACAGATTTCACATCCCGGTGGAAACGTTTTCCTTCATGACCGATTCCTATCGCTCGGATGGACAGGCCATGCTTGAAAAATCCCTGATGCCGGCCTTGCTGGATCTTGCAGGAAGTGATATCCAGTACGGCGCCGGAAGGCTGGGTGGGGCCACGGCAGCCAGCCCGATTCAACTGATTATCGACGATCAACTGTTCACCATCATTCAAAAATGCAACGCCCCCGTGGTGATAAACGAGGACACCCTGGCCTTGCAGGAAATTCTGGACAACACCCCCCATGGGAATTTTGTGACCACCGATCACACCCTGCGGCACTGCAGGGACAGCATTCGTCCCAGCCTGTTTGTTGCCGACAGTTTGGATCACTGGCAAACAAAAGGTGCCAAAGGTCTTTACGAACGCGCCGTGGAAAGGTATAAGGAACTTCGATCGCAACTTTCTCCGCCATCTCTACCCGATGAAATTCTGGGAGACATGAACAGCGTGGTAAAAAAAGCCGATGACCACCTGGTGGGTAAACTGAAGTCCAGGTAGAGACCCGGGCACATAGGGCTCGGCACTGACTATAACTCATAAGGGTTTGCTTTTTTTTACTCGGTAATGATAAATTCTAAATCCGAATATCGAAATACCAAACAAATCCGAATAATCTAATGCTCAAATGACCCAAACATAGCGTTTTGCGATGAACATTTTAGACCCGTTTTGATCATTTGGATTTGTGTCATTGGGTATTGTTTAGGATTTATAATTTCGTGCTTCGGATTTAAATAACTGCTGCCAGCCCGCTGGCCCAAAGGAACAGGTTTTGTTACTGGAATAAACCTTTCAGGCCCATGTTACATTCAACCTATCGATTTATTAAACGGATGCACCTCTTTGATATCTCGGCATACCTGTTTCTCATGATCGGTGGGGTCATCTTCCTTTTAAAGGGTGCTGAAGACCAGGGGTATTACTGGCAGTGGTTTCGGATTCCCAAATATATATATGAAATTGATGAGGGTCGATTCATTGCCGGTCCCATTCTGAAAGGGCTCAAGATTACCCTGAATCTCACCTGGATCAGTCTTATTCTGACCTACATCATCGGACTGGTTACAGCCCTAATGCGTCTCTCCAACTCTTTGCTGGCAAGAGGTATTGCCCGGGTCTATCTTGAGCTTACACGCAACACGCCATTGCTGGTGCAGATATTTTTCATGTATTTTGTTGTGGCGCCGATTCTGGACATCGATCGTTTTGTGGCGGGCGTTCTGGCGCTGAGCCTGTTTGAAGGGTCCTATGCATCGGAAATTTACCGGTCCGGCATTGTGGCCGTCAACAAGGGACAGTGGGAAGCCTCCTACACCCTGGGCTTGAGCACATACCAGAACTATCGTTATATCATTCTGCCCCAAGCCATACGGCGCATACTGCCACCTTTGACCAGTCAGGCGGTTTCCCTGATCAAGGATTCGTCCCTGGTCAGTGTCATCGCCATCTATGAGATGACCATGCAGGCCAATGAAATCGCCTCGGAAACATTTCTGGTATTTGAGATATTTTTTACCATCGCGGCGATCTACCTGGCCCTGACCATCACGCTGTCACAGATCGTGGCTTATTTTGAAAAGCGCTACCGGGTCGTGTCTTGAGACCATAGGCAAATAGACTGTTAGGCTGTAGACTGTAGGCAGAGACAGGTGGGGACGATTTTATTACAGCATGTTTAGCAAAGAAAAACAGGTTGAAATCTTGAATAGGGTGGTGGCTGAAAACGCTCAAGTCTCGACGACAGGCCACATGCTAATAGCCTAACAGCCTACAGCCTATACAACCTGATCTTTAAGGGGAACACACATGAGCGCCAAGGAGTTTGGTGATTACATTATTCACGTTGACGGTATCGGCAAGACCTTTACCAATGGCGTCGTGGCGCTGAAAGATTTTTCCACGAACATTCGCCGCAGTGAAGTGGTGGTTTTAATCGGGCCCTCCGGATCCGGAAAATCGACTTTTCTGCGGTGTCTGAACGGACTGGAAGAAATCGACACGGGATCCATCACCATTGACGGCATTCCCCTTGACGACAACAAAAAAAACCGCCTGGAAATCCGCAAGGAAGTGGGCATGGTATTCCAGCATTTCAACCTCTTCCCGCATCTGACGGTTCTGAGAAACATCACCCTGGCACAGATGCTCGTCCGCAAGCGCTCCAAACACGACGCCCAGGACGAGGCCATGCAGCTGCTGAAAAAAGTGGGTATCTCAGAAAAAGCAGACGCATTTCCAAGTCATCTCAGTGGCGGGCAGCAGCAGCGAGTGGCCATTGCCAGGGCCCTGGCAATGAAGCCAAAGGTGATGATGTTCGATGAAGCCACCAGCGCCCTGGATCCGGAAATGATCGGGGAAGTCCTAGAAGTGATGAAAGCCCTAGCTCTTGAGGGCATGACCATGGTGGTCGTTACTCACGAAATGGGATTTGCCCGGGAAGTCAGCGACTGGGTCATTTTTATGGAGGATGGCATGAAGGTGGAGGAAGGCACGGCGGATCACTTTTTCACCGAGCCTAAAATGGATCGCACCAAACTGTTTCTGAGTCAGATACTGTAAATTTGGATCATCTTAAAAGAGATGATCCAAATTGAGGGTTTAAGGGGCGGAGGGTGATACAAGGGTTCGAGGGTGGCTGATAGCTATCAGCATACAGCAGCATCCCAGCTTCCAAGCATCATCGCCTCCCAGCATAGTTTCAATTACCAACCTTAACAAAGGAGACCAAGACAATGAAGAAAATGATCATGGGAAAAAAACGAGTATTGACAATTGCTACGGCAGTCATGATGGCGCTGATGTTCTGCATTGTAGGGACGGTTGTCGCAGACGACATCAACCAGCAACTCGCCAAATCCAGCATCATCGACAAAGTCATGCGCAAAGGCACACTGAGGGTGGGTCTCTCCACATTCGTGCCCTGGGCCATGCAGGACAAAAAAGGTGAGTGGGTCGGATTCGAGATCGATGTCGCCAAGCAGCTTGCAGAGGACATGGGTGTCAAAATTGAATTTGTACCCACCAAGTGGGAAGGCCTCATTCCCTCGCTTCTGACCGGCAAATTTGACCTGATTATCGCCGGCATGACGGGAACGCCCCAGCGGGCATTGAAAATAAACTTTACCAACCCCTACGATTATTCGGGTATGAATGTCGTGGTCCACAAGAATTTTGCGGCAGGCGTCACCGACTACATGGACCTGGACAAGAAAGGCAACACCATTGTATCGCGCGTGGGCACCACCGGCGCTGCATTGGCCAAAGAAACGTTCAAGAACGCTACGGTCAGGCTCTTTCCCGATGAAGGCCCCATGTTGCAGGAGCTCCTGAATGGTAAGGCTGCCGCCTTCCTGGGTTCAGCGCCCCAGCCGGCCCAGTGGGCTGCCAAGTATCCCGAGACCCTGATGTTTCTGGACAAGAACCTGGTCCAGCAGCCCATCTGTATCGGTGTCCCCAAGGGCGACCCGGATACCCTGGCCTATCTGAATAACTGGATTACGACGGTTCGCAACAACGGCTTCATCCAGAAGAAAGTCGACTACTGGTGGAAGAGCCTCGAATGGGAGTCCTTGCTTCAGTAAAGCCTTACACGATTTTTTTGGAACGCGACGTTGTCGCAGCCTGGTGAAAGCCTTAACCGGCTTCTCGATGGGGGTAAACCCGCCACACTAAAAGCGGGTTTACCCTGTTGAGCGGCGGTGGAGCAAGTAACTTTCATGATCAAAAAAAATCTCCGTTTGAAAACTTCTGATGTGGTTGCAGGTGCCATTCTACTGTTGGCCGCTATCGCCATCTATTACCGGGTTGAAATCGGGCTAAACTACACTTGGAACTGGCATAAAATCCCCCAATTCCTGTACCGCTTTGATGACGAGAGCGGAAAATGGGTATCCAACGTGTTGATGTGGGGTCTGTTCAACACCATCCGGCTCAGCATCTTCGGCACCATTCTGGCCATCATCCTGGGTACGGTCATGGGTATCTGCCGGTCTTCCAAGATAGTGTTCCTCAAGCTCGTCAGCGGTACCTATGTGGAAACCATGCGCAACCTGCCGCCCCTGGTAATCATCTTTATCGTCTATTTTTTCATCGGAAACCACCTCCTGCCATACAGCGGCATCGGGGACGCACTGGAGGGCCGGGACAATTTTTTGGTAAGTCTTGTGACTTTCTGCTTTTCCCGACCGGAACACCTCACCACGTTCCTGTCCGCGCTCTTCACTCTGGCGATCTTCGAAGGCGCTTATATCACCGAAATTGTCAGGGCCGGAATACAGTCCATCCACAGAGGTCAATGGGAAGCCGCCCACTCCCTGGGCATGACAAAATACCAGATGATGCGATACATCATACTGCCCCAGGCCTTCCAGCGAATATTACCACCCATGGCCGGTCAATTTGTTTCCCTGATCAAGGACTCTTCCATCGTTTCGGTCATATCCATACCCGAGCTCTCTTTCCGAGCCAACGAACTCATGACCGGCACCCTGCTCACCATGGAAATCTGGATCACGGTTACGATCATGTACCTGGTGCTGACATTGCCTTGTTCTGTCGCTATCCAGAAATTGGAAGAGCGGGTGTCCAGGGGCTTGAGCTGATACGGTATATGAATATAAGAACCGCACAGAATTCAAACCCCTTTTTGGGCAGTACCTGGGCCATTCAGAATGGCGTCTGGTTACACAGTCGAATGCACTTATACCGCTTGTCATAATAATGTTCCGAAAATATGATGGCGGTATAGAACTTTTTGAGGAACGCCACCACCCTTTCTTTGAATGTCTCATTCGATGATCTTTGTCTGCCCGGGCCAGAGCTTGATCTTGATGCGCAGATATCATGCCAACGGTATAGCCACAACTCCAAGCGCGTTAATTCAAGTTTTAATGGACTTTTGTATAGCAACCTATCTATTTTCCAAAAGAACACACCGGGTATATACATGTTTGACAATTCAGGCACAAGCCACCATGACCCAGGGCGGCAAGGTCTTTTCTGGTGATTTTCACACCCGCCAGAAGTCTCGGCAGCAGAATATCAAAACTGGTGGTTTTATGGAAAAGACCGCAGGCGGGCACGCCCATAACCTGTACATCGCCGATCCGCGAGAGGAGTGTCATGGCACCGGGAAGAATCGGAGCACCATACAGCAGATCGGTGCAGCCGGCATCCACCAGACCCTGCCGGGTTACATCATCGGGATCCACGGATAAGCCTGCCGTGGTCACAATCAGGTCGGCGCCGGTTTTGATCAGTTTCTGGACACCTTCCGTGATCGCTGCACGATCATCCGGAACGATACATGCCTCAACAACACTGCAGGCAAATTTCTCAACTTTTGATTTTATGATCGGGATAAACCGGTCTTCAACCAATCCCCGGAAAATTTCGGTACCGGTTACCAGTATACCGACATTCAACTTTCGGATCGGGCGTACCCGGAACAGGCTTCCGGGATGGAGCACAGCCAGAGCGCGTTCAAATTCATTTTCAGCAAGGTATAGCGGAATGGCTCTGGTTGCAGCCAGGGTGTCGCCTTTTTGGATGATATCGAAACACTTCCGGGAGGCACACATGACCCCGGGGATGTGATTAAACTTTTCCAGGCGGGCGATATCGACTTCGAACAATCCGTTTGCCGCAGCTGTCAGCTCGATCTTGCCCTCGTGAGGGGTATCCTGAAACGTGACGCCTTCACCAGCCATGTCTGCCGCAAAGGCTCGTGCAACCTGGTCTTCATGTAAAAACCCTTCAGGCGCTTGTAAGTCATCTTCAACATACACCTGCTGCTTTCCCATCTTCTGCAATCGGCAGATGTCGCCGGGTTGGATGACTTGACCGTGCTTGAAAGCCGGACCTTTTTTTTCCCCGGGAATAATTTCCGTCATATCGTGAAGCAGACGCCTTCCCACAGCCTGCTCAGCCAGAACTTGCTTTACCGCAGGAGCGTGTTTTGACGGCTTTTCCATCCTGGAAGTATCGGGCATCCGGTATGGTGTCTCGCCCTGGCACACCCGGCAGATATTACCATGCGTCACGGGAAACGCCTCCCCGCAAACGGGACAGGTATCGATGGCCCCCTTGCTGGTTTTTACAAGGTGCCGGGCCTGGATTTCGACAGGCTCTGTATTCAAAATATGATCAGCGGCACTTTGGATGTCCCTGTACAGAGCCTTTGAATCCTGTTCGTGCTTGGCTTTTGTTTTGTAAAGCCAGGCAAACAACTCCGGCCACTTTTTCACCGCTTGGGAATCGATACTGACCCTCACACCATTCCCGTTGGTTTTGTCATAAAGTGCCAGTGCATAGCGCCCCAGATCCATGATCTTCAGCCAGTTGTTGCCAACCGTGCATAGGGTGAGAATCTGGACGGCATCGGGCAGGCAACTGCGGGTTTCTGTAACAGCATCGAACAGAACCTTCTCCGGCAGGTGCGTCATTGCCAGCGACACCATCCTGACCCCCAAGACAAGCCCCGGGGCAGGATATCCGTGGAAGGCACGCGCCATCTCCATAGATTCCTCAAAGGTGTAGCATGCTCCCTTGTAATCGCAGCACCAGCCTGGTAATGCGGATGATCGGCCTGCTAAAACCTGATTGATTGGATCATTTATCTTTTTTTTACCCATGACATTCTACCTGAATCCGTATGTTGAAATAGGCCCGTTATTCTGATCTATAGGGGTTGTCAGAAAAACGTTCCGATTGAGGACCGTTTTTCTGCTACAAACCCTTATACCGCCATCATATTTTCGGAACATTATTATGACAAGCGGTATAAAACCTCCACCGCTGGTGAAGGACCCGGAATGGTTCTACCGATCCGTTGATAATTAATAAAGAGAATATCGAATGTCGAACAAGAAATGTTGAATATTGAAGTGTTGTATCGCTGCGCTCTTTCTTCTTTTTTACTAAAAGCTGGCAACCATCACTTCGAAATTCATGGTTTCGATATTCAATATTGGATATTCCAGCTCCCCTCGAGGGGGCTTCCTGAGCCCATCTGCTCTGCGGGTGGTGGCTCAGTTTATTTACGGCACCAGAACTTTTCTAAGATCTATGCCATATTTTTTCATTCGGTTCCAGACCGTCACCCGATTAACCCCCAGAATGCGTGCCGCTTCAGACTTGTTTCCCCGGCTGATTCTCAGTGCTTCCATGAGTGCTTCTTTTTTTGAACCCTCTCCTTGTGGAATGGATCTGATGGATTTACGCCCATCAGCAATTGACCGGGGGTTTTCCTTTAATATTTTGGGTGGCAGGTGATCTATGTCAATGGCGCCTCTTTCGGCAATGACAAATGCATATTCCAGCGCACTTTTCAATTCCCGTATATTTCCGGGCCACTCGTATGCCATGATTTTTTCCATGGCCCCCTTGGACAATCCGGAAATTTGTTTATGGGTTTTTCTCTGCATATTACGAATAAAATGGTTCACGAGTACGGGGATATCCTCTTGTCTGTCCCTGAGAGGTGGCAGGTAGATCGGCAGTACATTGATGCGGTAAAAGAGATCTTCCCTGAACAAGTTTGTCTGGAGCATTTCTTCTAGATCTTTGTTGGTGGCTGTAATGATTCTTACATCCACATGAATCGGTTGGTGATCACCCACACGCTCAAATCGTTTGGTCTCGATAACCCGGAGAAGTTTCACCTGGATCGACAAAGGGATGTCGCCAACTTCATCAAGAAAAATATCGCCACCATTTGCAACTTCAAACCGCCCAACCCGGTGTCGAAGTGCGCCTGTAAATGCACCCTTGGTATGGCCAAAGAGCTCGCTTTCCAACAGCGATTCATTCAGCGCCGCACAATTCAGCTGGACATAGGGTTTGCCTTTCCTGCCCCCACTCATGTGTATGGCACGGGCCACGAGCTCCTTTCCGGTACCGCTTTCCCCGTATATAATTGCCGGGGCATCGCTTTTTGCGGCTTTTTGGATGACATCGAAGACCCGTTGCATAGCCACCGATTTGCCGATGATACCGTAAAAACCCTCCTCCTGGTCCAGTTGTCTCGAAAGAAGTGCAACCTCCCGATCAAGCCTGTCTAATTCAGATATATCCGTCAACGTTTCCACCGAACCGACAGCAGCACCTTCGTCATCCCTAAGTACGGATGCATTTTTAAGTGCCGGCATATAGGTGCCGTCCTTTTTCCTGACGTTGCATCGACATTGTTTGATCCCTTTGTGCCCGGGGTTAAAAAGAGCACACCAGGGTTCACTTTTTCCCGGGTTCAATGTCAATTCGCAGGCATCACACTCAAGAATGGTACAGGGCTGTCCAATCACCTCGTCTTTTGTATAACCGGTATATGTTTCAAATGCCTCGTTGACCATCACGACGGTACCGTCCAGGGCAATCACCATGAGCACATCGTTCATGGTACTGATGATTTGTTTCCAGGGAAAACTGATGGCGGGTGGTTTCATATATCACCTGTTTAATTTAATCATCTGTTTAATCATATTTTTTACAGGTGTTTAAATAGCACATGAAATCATAATTGACAAGTATCAACAAAAATTAAAATACGAATATATATCAGCATGTTAAATTATTACAACATCAGTTTATTACATGGCATGAATATTGTATTTATATAAAAGAATTGCACCGATACCTAGAAGTCATCTCAAAAAAAGGGTTTTGGTTCAAGTTCAAGGCGGGACCGAACTTCAACCCGCAGGTATACTGAAGTATTCCGAGGAGTTGAAGCAAGGGACCAACACAGAAATTGGGCCAAAAAACTTTTTTGAGACGCCTTCTAATTTGCAGGGGTGAACATGCCATCAACAGAAGAATTAGATCTCACGGGCTTATTGCCGCCGATTGGCCTGCTGCAGTGCAAACAGCAATTGAATAAAATGACATCGGGCAAGGTCGTATGTGTCTGCCTGAAGGATCAAGCCGTGGCAAAAGATCTTGCGTTGATAATTGAGCGTTCCAGAGACCGGATCATCAAGCAGCAGAAAGATAAAGGCATTTATCGTATTTTTATACAAAAAGCATGAAACCCGTATGGCTGATCCTGCCGGGAGGGAATTTTATGGAGATTAACAGAAGGCATTTTCTTAAATTATCCGGATTGACAGCCACGAGTGCTGTTATGGGGAGCAAAACCTCTCTTGCGTCAACTGAGCAAGGGAATCTTGATGGGCAGGTTGGATGCCTGGTGGACACGACCTTGTGTGTCGGGTGCCGAAAGTGTGAAGAAGCGTGCAATCAGCGGCACAGTCTGCCCAGACCCGATGATTCATTTGAGGAACTGACCGTTCTGGAGAACGAACGCCGCATGGATGAAACATCCTATACCGTTGTCAACAAGTACTACCCCAAAGACATCGGGACACTCACCTGGCGGCAGCGTCCAAGCTTTGTCAAGTTCCAGTGTATGCACTGCAACGATCCATCCTGTGTCTCCGCATGCATCGTGGGGGCGCTGACCAAGGCGTCCAACGGCTGCCGTGGTGTACGATGTGAAAAAGTGTATCGGCTGCCGCTATTGTATGGTGGCCTGCCCTTTTCAGGTACCGGCCTACGAATATGACAATGCCCTGACACCGCATGTGAGAAAATGCACCTTCTGCTTCAATTATATAAAGGACGGGGGTCTACCGGCCTGCGCCCAGGTGTGCCCGAGAGAAGTCATGACCTTTGGGAAAAAGAAAGACCTGCTGGACCTGGCCCGCTGGAAGATGAAAAACAACCCGGGCAAATATGTGGATCATATTTACGGTGAGCATGAAGTCGGCGGCACGTCCTGGCTTTATCTGGCATCCGAACCCTTCGAGGCCATCGGTTTTCCCAAACTCGGGGTCAAAGCCCCACCGCGGCTCACCGAAACCATTCAACACGGCCTGTTTCAATATTTTGCCGCCCCCATCGGTCTTTATGCCGTCCTGGGCGGAATTATGTGGGTTACCGGATTTTTAAAGGGGTCCCAGGAAGAAACCGATGAAGACGATTTAAAGAAAGGAGACACCCCATGAACACCCATGAAACTGCCGCGCCGGTTGAAGAGAAGTTTCTTACACCGGGTGTCATGGTAATGATGGCCCTGATGGTTATCGGGGGGGCATTTGTGGCCGTAAGATTCATGTACGGCATCGGCAAGGTGTCCAACCTTAACAACCAGTTTCCCTGGGGGATCTGGATCGGCATCGATGTCGCATCCGGTGTTGCCCTGGCTGCCGGCGGTTTTACAACCGGCGCCATCGCTTATGTGTTCAACAGAGATCAGTATCACGCCGTTATCCGGCCGGCCTTGCTCACGGCCATGCTGGGCTACACCTTTGTCGTACTCGGCCTGCTGGTGGATATCGGCCGCTACTGGAACATCACCAGTCCCATTTTCAACCACAACGGCAACTCGGTCCTGTTTGAGGTGGCCATGTGCGTGATGATCTACCTGCACGTGCTGTACATCGAGTTTATTCCCATCGTGGTGGAGCGATTTCGCGGACGGGTCAATCTCCCCGGGCTGCTTTCAAGGTTCAACAACCTCATTGAAACCCTGCTGGGTATTGCCGATAAAATCCTCGGCAAGATCATGTTTATCTTCATTATTGCCGGAATCGTCCTGTCATGCCTGCATCAGTCGAGCCTGGGGTCCCTCATGCTCATCGCCCCCTACAAAGTCCACCCCCTCTGGTACACACCGATCCTGCCGTTACTGTTCCTTTTGTCGGCCTTTGCCGCAGGATATCCCATGGTCACCTTTGAATCCCTGCTGGTGTCCAAATCGTTTGGCCGTGAACCTGAAATGGCGGTGCTGACACCCCTGGCCAAATATATGCCCTTGCTCATGGGGACATATCTGGTGGTCAAAATCGGCGACATGCTTGTTCGAAAGAGTTATGTCCACCTTTTTGACGGCACCTACCAGACCAACGCTTTCCTGGTGGAACTGGTGATCGGCGTGATCCTGCCTTTTTTCCTCCTTTTGTTTAGAAGGGTCAGGCGGTCACCCGGATGGCTCTTTTTCGCTTCCACCATTTTTATTCTGGGCATCCTGTTGAACCGCATCAATGTGTTTGTGGTCAGCTACAGCCCCCCGTATAAGATTGTTTCCTACTTCCCGGCCCTGGGAGAAATCTTTATCACTGTTGGGCTGATTGCCACGCTCATGTTCCTCTACCGGGTCATTGTTTTCATTTTTCCGGTGCTCGGGGCCCACCCGAAAAAGATGTCCCCTGCCCTGGTTGCCATCCTGGCCGTGGGAGCTGTTCTGATGATGCAGGGAACCACTACCCATGCTCAAGAGGGTCCGTCGTCGTCAAGGTCCATCCTGCCCCTGGAGAAGAATATTATCCCCTCGATGGCCCATGCACCAAAAGTGCAGATTCTCAACAGCCCGGTTGTCAACAAATACAGTGATCTTTATGAACCGGTTCGATTCATGCACAGCAAACATGCCAACGTGCTGGACAACTGTACGATCTGCCACCACCGCATGCCCCGGGAGGAAGGTGACACCTATGGCGAGCCCCTCTCCATGATTGAACTCAGAAAACAAAAAATGGAACCGGTCGCCTGTTCGACGTGCCATGGTGAGCCCTTTAATGTCAAGGATCTGGGCACGCCGGGTTTAAGGGGCGCCTATCACCAACTCTGTATGGACTGTCATCAGGAGTCGGAGCAGGTCCCGCATGTCCGTGGTCCTGTCCTCTACAGTGCCATGGTGAGAGGGCCCCTGGTCAGGACACTGGATACCAGGGCACCAACCGACTGTCTGGCCTGCCATGCCAAGAAAGTCCCCAACCACAACCAGCTGGTAAAACTGGAAGGAAACGTGGATGCCCTGGCGGTGACAAAAAACTGTCTATCCTGTCATGAGAAAGAGGGTCAGGCCATCTTGAAAACCGTGCACTGGAACTGGCATGGCCCCTCGCCCTATACCGTTGGTCACGAAAAACGGGTAGATCTGGGGAAAAACCATGCCACCATCAACAACTTCTGTATCAACCTGAACGGGAACTGGGCTCGTTGCACCAGTTGTCATATCGGTTATGGCTGGAAGGACGCGGACTTTGATTTTAACGATATGTCAACCATCGACTGTCTGGTCTGCCATGACACCACGGGGAAATACAAAAAAGCAGCCCCTGCCGCCGGGTTTCCTGAAAAGAATCTGGATCTGGCAGGCATTGCCCAGAATGTGGGCAGACCCAGCCGATCGACATGTGGCATCAACTGTCATTTCCGTGGCGGCGGCGGTGATGCCGTGAAGCATGGTGACATGAGTTCCATGCTGACCAACCCCGATAAAAATCATGATGTACACATGGGGGTCACGGATGGTGGGCTCGATTTCAGATGCCAGGACTGCCATAAAACCAGAAATCACATGATATCCGGCCGCAGCATATCGGTTCCCGCAGTGGAAGGCGATCTTTCCTGTGAGTACTGCCACACGGACAGCCCCCATGTCGGCGCCGAACTGATCGACCACCACCTCAACAAGCATACCCAGCATGTGGCCTGTCAGACATGCCACATTCCCGTGTATTCAAAAGGCAATCCCACCAAGGTCTTCTGGGACTGGTCTACTGCCGGAAAGGATCTGAAAAAACCCAAGGACAAGTACGGCAAACCCGTTTACCAGAAGCAAAAAGGATCCTTCGCGTGGAAAGAGGCGGTCAAGCCGACCTATCGGTGGTACAACGGAACCGTTAAACGCTATATCCTCGGCGATCGTATCAATGAAAAGGGTGTCACCAACCTGACCATGCCGGTGGGTGACATCGCCGACCCGGCCTCGCGGATCTACCCTTTCAAGCTTCACAAGGGAAAGCAGATCAGCGATGCCGTTTATAAATACCTCATCGCGCCCCAGCTTTGGGAGGGGTACTGGAAGCACTGGGACTGGGACAAGGCGTCCCGGGACGGCATGAAGGCTGCGAATCTTGCCTACAGCGGTGCCTATGAGTTTGTGGAGACAGCCATGTACTGGGGTCTTACCCATGAAGTCGTGCCAAAAGAACAAGCCCTCTCCTGCGCCGAGTGCCATGCATCCCTGTCCAAAGCACCCTATTGCGGTAAGTGCCACCAGGACCGGCCGGATGTGGACTTTGAGGCACTGGTCAAGAAAGGCGTCGATTTTAAACGCATGGCTGAAATGGGTCGTGATGTGGAAGACCTGATCGGCAAAACCAATTATATCGACTACAAGGCCTTGGGGTATGAAGGCGATCCCATCGAAGTGCGGGGCCGTTTTAAAAAACTGGGCTGTGGAATTGCCCTTTCCAAAAATCCATAAAGGAGCTCTAAACTGGAGAATAAAATGCCCTCATCGAGCAAGCAAATGATTTCTCGGCGCAGTTTTCTGAAGTTGTCCGGCACGGCTGCCGCGGCGGCGACGGTGGGTGGGCCTTCCCGGGTTTTACATGCGCTGGTGCCTGGAAAGAAAGAAGGCACAGAAGCGGCAGCCCATGAGATGTTTTCAGCCTGTGACATGTGTTTCAACAAATGCGGGCTGATTGCACGTGTGGAAAACGGCGTCATTAAAAAACTCGATCCCAACCCGAAATCGCTCAAATCCCGCGGTATGCTGTGCGCCCGAGGCAATGCGGGCGTCAGGCAGCTTTACGACCCGGACCGCCTGAAGGTCCCCCTGTTGCGAAAAGGGGACCGGGGAGAAGGCAAGTGGCAGCGCCTGAGCTGGGATCAGGCCCTGGACCATGCCGCGGAACAGATGCAGCGTATCGGAGACGTCTACACACGCTGCGGCTTCCTTTTCATGGCGGGTACCGATATGCAGTCTACATTCGTGCACCGCTTCGCAGAAGCCTACGGTTCCTACAATGTCATTTCCCATGAATCGAATTGTCTCTTGAGCAGAAACCGTGCTTTTCTGGACACGTTTGGTGTGGTCCCCACGCCGGATGTATTGAACTGCAAGTATATCATCATGCCCGGTGCCAACCGCTTCGAAGCATTGGTGACACCCGACAGCATGGATTTAATGACCGCCATGCAAGGTGGCAGCAAGCTGGTGGTCCTGGATCCACGCTTTACAAAAACGGCCGCCCTGGCAGATGAATGGTATGCCATAAAACCCGGCACCGACATGGCGTTTTTTCTCGCCATTGCCCAGGTTCTTATCACTGAAAATCTTTATGATAAAAAATTCGTTGAAGAGAAAACAAATGGTTTTGACGAATTTCGGGCCCATGTCAACGCATATACACCCGAATGGGCCGAAAAGGAGACGGAAATTCCGGCCCGGGATATTCGCCGTTTGGCCAGGGAACTGGCGGCGGCAGCACCGGCTGCCATGGTTTACCCCGGTCGCCGCAGCTCGGATTACACGGATTCCACTCAAATCCGTCGATCCTTTGCCATCGTCAATGCCCTTCTGGGAAACTGGGATCGGAAGGGGGGGCTGATCGTGCCCAAAAAAATCAAAACCGGCGCCATTTACCACGATGCGCCCTTTTATGAAGACAACCCGGATGACAGGGTGGATGCGGGCCGGTCCCAGATGATGTTCGACGAGGAAGGTTCCTTCAAGCATACCCGTGACGCGGTCATCGAAGGCAAGCCCTATCCGGTCAAAGGCTGGTTCACCTACAAAACCAACCCCATGCAGACCGGCGCCAACCGCAACAAAACCATCGAAATGATCCACAAACTGGATTTCATGATGAGCGTCGACATCGTGATGAGCGATACCGCCTGGCTGGCGGACCTGGTTCTACCGGCTCCCAGCTATCTTGAAAGAAAAGATCCCATATCGGCATTTCTGGCCTCTTCCTCATGCTCCGGGGTAATTACCCGTAATCCCATCGTGCCCGCCATGTTCCAATCCAAACCGGTATTCTGGGTTGTTAAAGAGCTGGCCAAACGACTGGATCTGGAAGCATCTTTCGATTTCACCATAGACGATTTCAGGAATGCCCAGCTCGAGAAATTGCCCGAAGTGGCGGAGGCAATCAAAAAGGACGGTGTCTACAATATCGTCGGACCCAGTTACGGCATCCACGAAGGAAAACCCTTCAAGACACGTTCCAAAAAGATCGAGCTCTACAATCCGCGCTACAAAGACAAAGGCATAGACCCCATGCCCGTGTACCACCCACCCAAATCTGTACCCAGAAATCATTTCAGGATGGTCGTGGGGCGCAACGCCTTTATTACCCAGAGTGCCAGCACCAACAATTCCCTGCTGTGTGAGCTACAGCGGGAAAACAGTCTCTGGATACACCCCAATCCGGCCGGCAAACTCGGAATTCAACAGGGGGATCGGGTCGAGGTCGCCAGCCCAGCGGGTCGGGGACGCCTGAAAGCACGTGTTACAAAAGAGACGCGTCCGGACACCGTATACATGGATTCAGGTTTTGGCGCAATTTCCAAGGGCTTGTCCAACATTTTCGGTAAAGGCGCCTGTATTGCCGAAGTTCTGGAAGATCATGCGGATAAGATTTCAGGCAATATGGCCATGCACGAAACCTTTGTTACCGTTCGACGGGTCTGACGTAGATTCCTCGGGTCCTAAAGAGCCCGGCACTGATTGCGATCCGTACAAGGGATAATTCTATGCACATCTAATTTATAATAAAATTCGAAATACATAATACTCGAAATACGAAACATCATACTCTCAAATATCGAATGTTCATAATGACGTCAAACATTGAAATGCAGGAGATTGAAGGAAATTGAACATGAAGCAAAGCACGCCACAAAAATATGGAATTGTCATCGACGGTTCCAAATGTATTGACTGCAAGGCCTGCATGATTGCGTGCAAGGTTGAAAACAATGTTCCGGAAGGCTTCTGGAGAAACTGGATCCGGCCGTTGCAGCATATGAACGGAAACCAGAAAAGCGAATTTCAACCCGGACAATGCATGCAGTGTGACGAACCCTCCTGTGTGGCCGCATGTCCTGTGGGTGCGACATACAAACAGGCAGACGGTCTTATCGCCATCGACAAAGCCAAATGCATCGGTTGTGGCAATTGCATTACAGCCTGCCCCTACAACGCCCGGTATCGTCATCCCGACAAAAAAATCGCTGACAAGTGCGACTTTTGCGAACATCGCTTAATGCGGGCTGAAGAACCTGCCTGTGTTCAAACCTGTCCAACGAAAGCACGTGTTTTCGGAGATTTGAACGATCCTGAATCACAGGTCAGCCAACTTTTAGAAAAAGAGAAACTGATCCAGATACTCGCCCCCCAAATCAACACCAAACCCAACATCTACTACTATGCAGGGACAAAAATTCTGGATTGGGCCAAAGAACCCATGATGCCGGGAAATATTCACATGCCGCGTGAATTTTGGAAAACAGAAAATCTGAATACATAAAGACAAGTAATACACCCTGGTCCAAAGGGCCCGGCACTGATTCAGCCCTATAAGGGATTAATATTATGCACTTTCAGCGTGGGATAAATTCTAAATCCGAATTTGGATATTTGAATTTTGAATTTGTTTCGAATTTCGAATTTCGTGCTTCAGATTTTCGCTAAGTTTCATGAAATATTCGGGTTAACGATTACCGGCCGGTTTTTTTCAACAGGCTGACAAGATGCAGGTGAGATGCCAGGATGGCTGCCGCAAACGGGTAAAACGGGCATGTTGACCTGCCTGTCAGACGGTCTCGAAACAGGGATACCCATGGCAGCATAAAGGTTCCGGCAAAGGAGACGGCTTCATCCACAGCCCCATTGTCCTGTTTCGTCACGCCACGTTGAAGCAAAAAATACAGGTATTCAAGTTCTATGGAGAGATGATCGGGAGGTTCGTTGAGACTGTTGTCGAGAGACAGGCCTTTGGACATAAAAAGCTGACGCATGAAACCGGCCGGTTCCCCCATTAAACGCGGTTGGGAATCGGCCTGTTCCGTATCCTGGTAACATGAATGGTACAAGGGGGCTGGTATGCCGTTTTGTGCATTGACAAAAAGACGGACATAAGATTCTTCAAGAAAATCATAAAGCGCATACCGCATCTGAAAATCCGCTAACCGTCTTTTTAAGGGTTTCGAGTGCATGAGGCGGATCATAGGTCAACAGCCCATCCAGCACACCAAAAGAAAGAAAGTAGTCATCCGCTAGCATTTCCCCGCATTTCTCAAGACTGGGACCCCAGAAAACACTGCACAGCTTTTCGATAGATTTAAGAAGGGCTTCTTGTTGCGCCCTGGTAAGATATGATTGGGATGTCATATATTCCTCGCTATGGTTAAGAAAAATAATTTTTAAGCATTGCACTCGAATCCTGGACCCCTGGAATCCTCGAATCCTAAAGTTGGATCATCTCTTCTGGAAATGATCCAAATTTCTTTATTATACCTAATTTGAGCGATTGTCGAGGTTGCCTTAGCTACAAGGAAGATGCTGTCCCGCTATAGTGAACTATGCGGGATGGCATCTGACGCCGTAGATGCGGTAAGATCGGCAATCCCAACGGGTTTCAAATTTTAAGGATTGAAGAACCTCGCAGCAAGCTACGGGGAATGCGCTCGTTATTGCGGTTCAAGGCGTGCAAGTTTCGTAATTATGAGGCGTACTTATCGTACGTTGAATGATTACGAAATGCGGCACAACACAGAAGTTAGACTTTTTACGAGACCGTCAACAATTGACCCGGGAAGAAAACATCTGTATGTTGAACCTATCACAACAATACGCTTTTTTCTCTCACCTAAGTTGATCGTCTCAAGTAGATATACGGGCCCAAAGAGCCCGGCACTGGTTCAACCCTATAAGGGATTAATATTATGCACATTCAGCGTGTGATAAATTCTAAATCCGAATTTGGATATTTGAATTTTGAATTTGTTTCGAATTTCGAATTTCGTGCTTCGGATTTAAACAACTACCGCCATCGGCATAGCCAACTAGTGCTGACCTGGCCCAAAGAATCAGGTTTTAAATGACATAATATAAAGGAGGACAAATGTATCTGCCTAAAATTTATCAGAAATTTTCACAAGAGTTTCCTGAGGTCTTTAACGATTACGAACAGTTGGGTGTTTCCTGCAGGAAGGCAGGACCGCTGGACACCAAAACCCAGGATCTCATCAAGCTCGGCATCGCTATCGGAGCAAATTCCAGAGGTGCAATTATGTCACACACACGAAAGGCACTTGCATCGGGCGCAACCCCGGAAGAAATTATGCAGTGTGCCCTGTTGGCCTTAACAACTACCGGTTTTCCAAGCATGATAGCGGCAATGGCGCTTGTAAATTCCGTTATAGAGGAAAAGACCGCCTAACCCGGAAGGTGACGACTCCCATGAAACATGCAAGTTCAAAACAGGTCGTTCAGAAACTATTGGCACCATTGGATGTTCAGATTAACGGCAACAGACCCTGGGATATACAGATAGACAACCCGGATTTTTTTAACAGGGTTTTAGGGGGAGGCTCTCTCGCTCTGGGGGAAAGTTACATGGACGGCTGGTGGCGCTGTGAAGCTCTGGACCAGTTTTTTGACAGGATCCTGAGTGAGGGGATTGACAAGCGGGTAAAGAAGGAAAAACACATTCTAGCAGCTATTCTGAGGGCCAAGATCATCAATGCCCAAAGCAAGTCAAAGGCTTATATCATCGGGAAGCGGCATTATGACATCGGCAACCGCCTTTTTTCCATCATGCTGGACAAGCGAATGAACTAAATACATCTTCCCGAATTCCATGCTGCCATCGGCAAGACAGATTTCCTCGGCAGCCGAGAGACTATTGATGCTTGAGCATTGGCACAGCTTTGGCCAATATTATGACCAAACCTTGATGGCCTGGCACCACAATTTCACAAAAAACTGGGCCAAGGTGAAAGACATGTATGATAAAAGATTTTATCGTATGTGGACCTACTATCTTCTTTCATGCGCGGCCAGTTTCAGATCAAGACGGAATCAGTTGTGGCAGATCGTGTTTTCGAAAAAGGGCATCAGAGGCGGGTATCACTACTGAAGAATTTATGCTGATATGTTCAGGCTGGTTCGAACTATACACTTAAGGAGAAAATGATAACAATTTGATAAAGCGACTTTAAATCATTTTTCAAACTGTCTCTATCATTTCTTTAATTGCAGTAAATCTCTTGCTTCCATCGGAGAATAGGGTAGTTTTCCAATAGTTTCTGCAATTGAGATAACTCTTTTTACCAAGTTAAAATTCGTGGATAGCTGTGTTCTTTCTTCATCAAACCAGATATTATCTTCTATTCCAACTCTTACACCACCTCCAGAAACAAGGGATAAAATGTTCATCCGAAGTTGGGGATTGCCAACGCCACCCACTGACCAAATAGATTCTTTCGGCAGTTCATTGACCATCAACCCAAGATGTAGAATGTCTGCTTGGGCGCAAGCAACATTGCCGAGGATGATATTGAAATAGTAGGGTGGAGATAACAGCCCCTTTCTTATGAGGTATTTAGCATAATTGATCATACCCAGATCAAAAACCTCCAGTTCTGGTCGGATTTCCCTATCCTTCATCTTTTTAGCAAGATCTTTGATCATATCGGGAGTATTAATACTTGCCTGGTTGTTAAAATTCAATGAACTTAAAGTTAGGCTCGCTAAATCTGGTTTTAGTTCTCCTTCAAGTTCGAGACATTCCGAACGTTTATCAAATGAGTTATGCGTTCGACCGCTTGTGGAAACACACAAAATGAGATCTTTATTTTCCATTCTGATTCCCTGGATGATTTCACCATATAACTCCTTTTCATATGCTGGTTTCCCATTTGCAGGATCTCTGGCATGAAGATGTACCATTGTGATACCAAGGGATGCTGCTCGTAAAACATCTTCAATAATTTCATTTGGTGTCACGGGTACATGAGGAGTCATTTCTTTTGTTGGTATCATTCCAGTAGGAGTCAAATTAAGGATATATTTATTGCCTGCCATGATAAGAATCCTCCATAATAAAAACCGGTTACTTTTGACACTTTGCTATAACGAATCTACCTGTAGTTGCTTGTGATTATAAGAATACTCAGGCAATATTTGGACACGCAAAAACCATGCAAAATCACAAGAAATACATCTGAAGCCACAATACAGCTAATATATTGGTTAGTTATAATGATAAAAAAGAAAGCAACAATTTCAAAAGCATGCCAATAACTATGTAATTGTTGGGTAAACTGCACATAAACAAAGATCACAAAATCATTCAGATATTCCGATAAGGGTGCAGTCCTTGTCTTTTTCTATTTGGCAAGATTGTGCTATATACAGAAGCGGTTCAACAGACTGGTTAAATTAGGTTTTTTATGCTATTGTTTCCATGTACATTTAGTTTCTCCTTTTGAATGTCGTACTTTGAGAGCTATCGGGAGTAGGTTATGAATTTTATAAATAAAACAATCAAACGTTATAAAGATGGTATTCTGTTGAATTCGATTTACCAAAAGCTTAAAAGCAACAACTTTTACACTCTATTATCTCGTTGAAGAGGGGCTCTTCGACAAGGACACGCCAACGATTGAACCGAAATTAAGACCGTTGGAGATTATCAAACTCGATACATCTGATGTTGTAAAAATTGCTGCAAAGGGAGGCACTCATCCTGAAAAATGGTTATTGAGGAATTTATCTAACGGGTGTGTTTGTATGGCAATCAGATACAAAGATGAAATTGTATCATACATGTGGTACAATCCTCTCCGATGTGATCATGAACATCTAAAATTTAGGCTCAAAAAAGAAGAGGCTTATTTGTATAACGCCGTTACTTATAGAGAATATAGAGGGAAAGGCCTTGCACCTTATCTAAGACAAGAAATGTACAAGGAATTGGCATCATTAGGACGCACCAAATCTTATAGCATAACTGAGTACCACAATATTTCATCGATAATGTTCAAACGAAAATTAAATGCCAAGAATCTGAAGTTATTTTTATGGATTAGAATTCTTGGTGTGTATAGCAGAAATATTCTTTTGAGAAGGTATAAATAGTCACGTGACCGTCTATTTGAATAGACGTTTCGCTACTCCGGCAGCTTTTTTAAGGATGCTTTTTCTGGGAGCCGTTATATGCCGTTGTAACACAATCCAGTCTTCGATCCTTTTACTGCCGGAGTTTTTCGAAACTCGTATCACTTTACTGTTGGTTGGCACGTAGAACCCAATACTGTATTTCCCTTGAGAAAACAGGTACTCCTTGCAGGCGGTATCGACACTCGGATAAATCCGGCGTCGCCTGTATTCTGGCAACACACGCCCAACGCCTATCATTCCCGCATAGCTTGTTTCGAGGTATACCATGGCGCCGGCGACTATCTTTCCATCCATCTCAACCACAAAGTACTGACCGACGTTTTTAATTGTATTATCGAGATGTTCACACAATATTTCAGCTGATCCGCCATGAGCACCGAATTCATAATCCATGTAAAGTTCAACAAGCATGTCGATATCGTCCAAACCTGCCTTCCTAACAGGATGATCATAGTTGGGAATGATCCTATCCAGGATGCCTATCACAGGATACATACCAGCGCTTAACGTTTACGCCTTGGCTCTCGTAAGTGTCCGCAAGCGACTGCAGACTCGATTCTTTTCCGATAATGGTCCTGAGCCCTTTGTCGAATCCGTAATCGATCATGACTGAATTAAATTCCTGGTTTTCACCGGCAATATATCCGATGCCGTTAGAGAGATTTTCAGAAAATAAAACACTCATGAGCTGGTTGTTTTTGAAAACGCCCCAGAATCTTTGTTGTTCCTCTGAAATACCGTAGTGTTCCAGTTTAAAGCTGGTGGATATAAGCCATTTTGTCGGTGTTCAGCAGTT
>CAVUUM010000002.1:0-386251 GCA_963744665.1 uncultured delta proteobacterium
ATCCTGAAACGAGGATTCCGGGATAATTTTCTTGTCCATAAGCTCTTTTTCCCGATCGTAGGTGTTCTGGGCATCCTGAAGACTCAATTTCGACTGATTGAGATCCTTCTCGGCCAGATGCAGCTTGATACAAATTCGGTGATTGTTTCTGCGTCAACAGACTCCCCCCTTTTATGGAGGCTTTATAGCGTCTTCTTGACACGATCGAAGGTCTTGTTCGTGTCTTCCAGTGCAATGCGTGCTTTTTTTACCCGGGCCTCGGCATCATTGGCACGAACCAGGTTGGGTATCAGAAAAAGTCTTGCCAGCGCCTGGCCTTTTTTTACGGAATCACCGGATTCCACCATGATTTGATCGACTATTCCCGAAAGCTGAGCCTTTATCTCAACCTCCCGCCGGGCTACGATACTTCCCGTGACCACGGTCTTTTTCACGATATCCATCACCACGGGTGAAACCGATTTTATCGGAACGGTTTTGGGTCTGGACTTGACATATAGAAAAACCAGGGTTCCTAGGAACATAAGTAAAAACAGTATGAGTAAGAGTATGCGGAATAACTTTTTCATAAGGCCATTACATAGAGTAACCCGCGGGACCTGTCGGCGGACAAGTCTTTTGTTTCAGCGCGACAATGTCGCGTCATATAAAGTCGTGCCGGCGATTTTATTGTTCGTATCGCAGTGCCTCCACGGGTTTACCTTGTACTGCGCGATATGCCGGTATCAGGCCCGCCAGTGTGCCGGCGATGGTCAGGGCGGCAAGGGCCAGCAGGGCGGCGGTAAAGTAGATGCTGGGGTCTTGAAACATCTGGGCATCTATTTTCAGAATTTGGATCAAGCGGCCAACGCCCTCCAACACGGCAACACCGCAAACCAGGGACAAATATCCTGGAATGGAAGTAAGCAGCAGTGCTTCCATCAATACCTGGCTGATTACCGAGAAGGGTGTGGCCCCCACGGTGCGCTTGATCCCGATTTCCCGGGTTCGTTCTTTGACGGCGATCAACATAATATTGGAAACGCATATAAATACCTGCAACGAGCGTAAAGATACCAACAAACCAAACGATAAATCGGATACCCACGAATAGATCGGCAATTTTCTGGAATTCATCTTCCATATTCCAGGAACCAAACGCGCGTTCATCCTCCGGTGCCACGGCATGTCTGCCCGCCAGGACCCGGATGACCTCATCCCGCACATCAGAGACGTTGACATGGGGCTGGGATGTGATGGAAAACCACCCGACAATCTCGCCCCAGTTGAATACCTGCTGAAAGGTCGACAAGGGCATGAACACAGCTTTGGCTTCCTCTTCATAGTCCTCATCATTTTTGTTTGGCAAGCGATAAACACCAACGACTTGAAAATTGATGTTGTTGATGCTGATGGTCTCTCCCACGGGAGATGCGTCTTTTTCAAAAAGGAGTTTGACTGTTTCTTCCCCTATGACGGCCACTTTTCGGTGTTCGGCTAAATCCAGACGATTCAGAAAGCGACCGGAAATAACCTCAAGCAAGCGGATATTCTGCACCTCCGGATGATCCCCATAGATGGTCAGGGTTGCGGTCCGGTCATCGTGGGTAACATTGTCGAAGCCGTCTTGTCCACGTTTGCGGCTCCGGGGGGCAAGGGAGGAAATACCCGGGATGGTGCGCCAGATGGTCGTTGATCGGTGTCTTCGTTTGTAAACTTAAAGCGCCTGCCGATGGGGAATCCCTTGTAGGGTTTGGTTGTAAGTCGCCAAGGTAAGATGAAGACACTGTTGGTACGTAGTAGCCGCTGAATTCGGAATAAGCGCATTTTTGAAAAACATTGACCTGCACCGATCATGATGACAAGCATAAAGAGGCCCCAGAAAACACCAAATGCCGTCAGCAGTGACCGGAGTCGGTTTTGTCGGACCGTATGCAGGATTTCCTGCCATATGTCCATTTCAAGTCTTATCATTTAACCCATTCAAATTCGATGTTGGATAGTGGATTTTTGTAATATTTTTGTTCTTCTATCAATTATTTGAGGAACGGCCAAGGATACAGGATTCAAGTGTTCGTATTCCAGTGACTTGGTTATCGCTGTCAGCACCCTTGAACCCTTCATTATTCATCATGTAGCGCTTCCACGGGTCGTATTTCCGCTGCTCGCCAGGGCTGGAAAGAGCCCTGCCAGTGTACCGGACAAGACCAGCAAAAATACAGCACCAAAGGCGACTGTCAGGTTCACTTCGGGATTTTTAAAGTAGGCCACACCCTGAATCGTATGGGCCATGATTTCCAAGGCAGCAATGCCGGCCACCAGACCGAGATATCCAAAGAAAAACGTGATGATAACCGCTTCTGTCAAAATCAGATCAATGAGATCGGTTCCCGGGTGATGCGCCTATGGCTTTGCGGATACCGATTTTCCGGGTCCGTTCCCTTTTACGGTGATCAGCATGATATTGCTGACACCCACAATCCCGGCCACGATGGATCCGATACCGATAATCCAAATAAATACACGTATGTTGGCAAAAAGACGCATATATTTTTGATATGAGACCAGCGTATTGTGCATGAACACGGCCCGACGGTCCTCCACATGGAAACGGTGGCGCCGTGCCAATCGTTGTCTGATGTCGTTTTCAACCGCCTGGGGAGACTTTATTGCGTTGGTGTCGATGGTCATCGCAGAGGTTCTCGAAGCCCGATCATTCAGGCTGGGACGACTCCTCCATCGTGCTGATGGGGATGTAGACACGATCCAACCCCCACTCATCGCCTTCATCCGAAAAAACGCCCACGACCTGAAATGCGATGTTTCTAATCTGCACATACTGCCCCACGGAGGACCGGATGAAAAGAGCTCCTGCTTGGTTTTGGGACCTAGGATAGCAACCTTACGTTGAACTGCCTGATCGGATGCATTCAGCAGACGGCCGGCACCGGCTTTGAGCATTTCCAGAGCGGCATACTCAGGATGGATTCCCACAACCGGGAATTTTCGCTCCCAAGGAATTATAACAAACCGTTGTGTTACCTCCCAGGTAGTATCGGGCAGCTATGTTGTCCCGTCCCTTGATGGAATGTTTCAGGTCTTCGTAATCATCATTTTTAAATCGTATCCGCCGACCCTGCCTTAATCCCTGGTATGGCATGGACGTTCGGCCACTTCTGACCCACAGGCTGTTGATGGCATCTTCTGAAAAGGCATTGCGGACGCCATTTTCGAAACCGTACCCGATCCAGAAGAATTATGAGCATAAAAATTCCCCATGAAACGGCAAACCCGGTCAGAATCGTCCGCGACTTGTTTTTCCGAGATTATGGAAAATTTCCTGTAGTTTGTCTTTAAATGAGCCCGGGGAGAACATGGTGTGTCTCCTCATAAAATCGCTTTACGTGTTATCAAACCATCATTACCTATAATGGTAAATCAGCTTATTCTGATCTAAAAGCTTCCACCCCTCGTGGAGGACTCGGAAAGGTTCAACCGATCCGGTGAAAATTTAAAAGTAAAATATCGAATGTCGAACAAGGAATGTAGAATAATGAATCCAATGAACTCAACAAACTCAATGAACACAACAAACATAAAAACCCTGGGTTTCGGTTTATCCGGTGTTGCCAATCGTGCCATCCTTGATGTTTACGATACGATCCGTCATTGCAGCGATATCATTCCATGGGTGATGACCACAATGGTTGTACCCTGGGCATTGACCTGTTTAAAGACTTCCATCACATCCTGGGATGTATGGCTGTCCAATGCGCCTGTGGGCTCATCCGCCAGCAGAATGGAGGGCTTGGCGATCATGGCGCGAGCGATGGCTGTGCGCTGCTTCTCCGCCGGACAGTTCAGCGGGCAGGTGATCTGCCCAGTCTGCAATGCCGAATTTATCCAAAAAGTCCAGTGCAATTTTATTGCGTTTTTTTCGGTTTACATTCCGGTAGTAAAGTGGCAATGCCACATTTTCGAGAGCTGTTTTGAATGGTATCAGATGAAAAGACTGGAACACAAAACTGATATTCTGGTTGCGAAACCGGGCGGCACGGGTTTCATTCATGTTTTCCATGAGCTTGTCATCGAAGTGTAGCGCCCCGCATCATAGGAATCCAAGAGTCCTATGATATTTAGCAGGGTCGATTTTCCCGAACCGGATGACCCCATGACTGCTACCATTTCGCCCCTGGCAATCGTGAGGTTGATGCCCTTGAGCACATGGAGTCAACTGGCACCGGTTTTATAGGATTTATGGATGTTCGTGAGTGCAATCATACTATATCCGGATCAGGCCGCTATGGGAAACAAGCGCCGGAACAACCGCAAGACTGTGCGAGGCCTGGTCAGGATAACAAGGTTGCCCATCAATACCAGGACGATCCCGGAAATATTGTTGATGCGCCAGTGATAGCCCTCGAAAATGGTTGACAGGAGCAGGGCGAGCACCGGTATCAGCAGCATGGCATAAGCTGCGTAATCGGCACCGATGCGGCCGATGAGGAGCATGTAGCAGCCAAAAGCCAGGATGGAGCCGAAAAGCGTTAGATAGAGCATGGGCCCAGGTAGCCGGTAACCATTCGATGATGATTTCCCCGCCAAACCCAAAGTCGATGCAGAGGGTCAGTTAGCCCCCATAGGCCATGCCATAGGTGTTGGCCTGGGTTACGGGAATGCCGGCCCGCGCATTCCTGGAACCCACGACATTTCCGATGGATGCCAGATATGCCCCGATAAGGGCCAGGACCAGCCCGATCAGCCCGCTGGTGGCGCTGAAGACAACCAGGTCCTGCCAGAACAATACGCAAATTCCTGTCAGCCCGATCATACCGCCTGAAAAAGCCTGTAAGTCGATTGGCTGGGACATAAAGAGTTTGAGATTCAAAATGTTCCATATCATGATGGTTGAGAACACCACCGCCACCAGGCCGCTGGTGAGGTACACGGTGGACAGATAGCTCATACAATACCCCAGACCGAACACCGTCACACCCTGTAGGGCCATAAAGAGGTGGTCTTTGCGGGAGAATGACAGCTTCTTGTGCCTGATCAGACAGAAGATGAAAAGAATCAGGGCTGCCAGACAGAAACGGTATCCCACCGAAAGAATCGGCGGCACCTGGGTCAACTGCAGTTTGATTGCCAGCCAGGTGGATCCCCATATCAGCGTGGCACCCATGTACAAGAAGGCATTGATCATGCATCACTCCTCGGACAGGACGGCGATTTCAGCCCTGCCTTTCTCTTCATCCACAAAGTAGAAGAGGGCAGCTCCCGTGATAAAGAGCAGCAGGATGGAACCGATGCCCCAACGCGATGCCATCTGTCCTACAGCGACAATCTGTTCTGGCGTGGGGGTGGACGGCATCAGGAGTCGCCTGGCAAGAAGGCCCACGACCCCCATGAGCATGGGACCGAGAATGGCGGCAAATTTGCCGAGCATGTTGTAGAACCCATAGAATTCTGCGGCCTTGTTTTTGGGGATGAGCCTGGAATAGTAGGAACGACTGAGGGCCTGAATGCCGCCCTGAACAAGACCGATGACAATGGCCAGGATATAAAACTCGTGTTTTTCGTTCATCATGGTTCCCCAGATGGTGACACAGATGTAAATACCGATGGCGAGATAGATGGATTTCCGGACACCCCAATTCTGGCCGAGTTTACCAAACAGGAGTGCAGCGGGGAATCCCACGAACTGGGTAATCAGAAGCGCTTTGATCAGATCATTGGACTGAAACCCGATGGACATCCCATAATCGACGGCCATTCTGATAATCGTGTCCACACCATCGATATAAAACCAGTAAGCCAGCAGAAAGATGAGAACTGTTTTTAAATGACGGATTTTTCTCAGGGTGCTGAAGAACTGGCGAAAACCGTCGGCAATGACATCCAGGGTCTTTTTTGATTGAGCCGATCCACGGTCTTCAGGCACCCAAAGGATGGTAAAAATCGTGAAAAAGCCCCACCAGACGGCCACCGAAACAAAAGAAACCCTGACAGCCATGCCGGCATCCGGGAGACCGAACTTGTCAGGCATGAGGGTCATGAGAACATTTACCAGGAACAGAATCCCCCCGCCCAGATATCCCATGGAAAATCCGAAGGCCGAGACCAAGTCGATATTTTTTTTGTTTGAGATGCCGGGCAGTAAGGAATCATAGAAGATGTTGGCCCCGGCAAAACCGATGAGACCCATGGCATATACGAAGATGGCCAGAGCCCATTCCCCTTTTTGTATGGTAAAGAGGGCCGCCGTCATGAGCACACCCAGGTAGGCAAAAAAGATCAAGAGTTTTTTTCTTATGCCCCCCTTATCGGCAATGGCGCCCAGAATCGGTGCCATGAGGGCTACCAGCAGGCTGGCCAGGGAATTCCCCAAACCAAGCTGGGCGGTACTCATATTGACGTCGACACCGTGACTCCAGTATTGCTTGAAAAATATAGGAAAAAAACCGGCCATGACCGTTGTTGCAAATGCCGAATTCCCCCAATCGTAAAGGGCCCAGCCCAGGATGGCTTTTTTTTCCTTGTCCATGTTTTCTCCCTATGTAGTTTCGCCGGCCTATGATGCAGGTATCACTGCTGATTGTGATGAAACGGCATTTTGGCTTGAACGCGGGTATCGGTTGTGCAAAAATATCAATAGTGCATTGTGAGCGTTTGAACCCGCGTATTGAAAAAACGACAACATCACATCAAATAAAATTGTTACACAATTTTATTTGGTTTATAACCTCTTTGGGAAATGATGTCAAAAAAAGTCTCACCGGTTGCCTGTATCCTTTTCTGGGTGTGGATGTCGATTCAATGGCTCGACACGGCCCATTGTGCAGATATGGGACCGCTGCATGCGCAGCAACGTTATCCCCTGTATCTCATGTTCCTGACACCCGAGCCCGATTCACCGAGGTTGATTGAAAAAGGGCGGTTCATGGCATCCCTGTCCGTTGATTACACGAGTATATATATCGACGAAACGAGTGAAGAATGGTCTGCGTTGATGGATATGGAAATGACGGTGGTAGAGCTGTCGCTTACCTATGGCATCACAAACCGTTTTAATATAACACTGGCTATGCCATGGATCAGCCAGAATGACGGATTTCTGGACGGCCCTCTGGAAACCTACCATGATTTTTTTGGGTTTCCCAACTATGGCAGAGAGGACGGCCCTGTGAATAAATTCGGCTACCATATTTCGGTTGATGATGACAACTGGTTTGATGCCCGGTCAGGGGGCTTGCACCTGGGGGAAAGTGTGGTCTCCGTCAAGATGCAGTTGACCAGCACCGGGCACCATCAGGGACTTTCCAGCAGCCTGTTGGTGGCACTCAAGATACCCACGGGAGATGAGGATCATGGTTTTGGAAGCGGCCGCTCTGACCAGTCCCTGGTTTTGCTGAATCAGTATCGGGTTTTACCTTTTATGCTCTATCTGAACCCGGGGGTCGTATTGCTTTCAGACCCGGAAACACATGGTGCCGATATCCATGTAAACCATATGATGACGCTTTTGGCCGGCATTGAATACAATTTCAGTGAAACCTTATCCTTGATGGGCCAGTTCAATTTTGTTACATCTCCATTCCACAATACAGGAATTGATCAGATGGATCAGGACAGCCTGGAACTTGCACTGGGTTTTGCCCTATCCATGTCCCGTGATATGCGTTTTGAATTCGCTTTCAGCGAAGACCTGACACGCACGGCTCCGGATTTTACGGTACACGGGGCACTGAGGTATGAATTTGGGCCATAGCTTAGCAAGGGTACAAGGGCACAAGGGTCCGAGGGTGATACAAGGGTTGGAGGGTGGCTGACAGCTATCAGCGGATAGCAGCATCATAGCTTCCAAGCGTCCTGGCGTCCCAGTATATTGGGGTTTAAGGGTCCGAGGGTGATACAAGGGTTGGAGGGTAGGTGACAGCTATCAGCGGATAACAGCATCCCAGCATCCAAGCATCCATGCGTCCCAGCATAATGGGAGCCAGGGTTCGAGGACAGTTCTTTTAACTGAGCCTCCACCAGAGATTGAGGCTTTAGATCAGAATAAGAGACCAAAAACTTTATGAACATACCGACCCAAAAAGAGTGTTATAGCCTCATCCGAGAGATGGGCATGATGGATCATATTGTGGATCACTCCCAGCAGGTGTGCCGTGTGGCAGTTTGTTTGGCAGAAAAACTAAGTTGCCAAGGAATCGACTTGAATCTTGAATTGATACAGGCATCTGCGCTGTTGCATGACATTACCAAAACAAGAAGCTTCAGAACACGAGAAAATCATGCCGAGACCGGTGGGAAGTTTCTGCAGGAAAGGGGTTTTGACGAAGTGGGGCATGTCATCGCGCAGCATGTCAAGCTGGATACCTATGTTGCTTCCGGTAGCCCCGTGGAAGCTGAGATCGTCAACTATGCAGATAAGCGGGTACTGCATGACCAGATTGTTCTCCTGGCGGATCGTCTGGCCTATATTCTGGAAAGATATGGAGACGGCATTAAAAGCCGTGAGAGAATTATGGGATTGTGGGCCAAATCAAAAGCGTTGGAAAAAAAAATCTTCAGCTGCCTGTCGTTTCCTCCTGAGGCCTTGAGGGATGTGGTTGAAAGGAATTAAAAGGAAGGGTTTAAGGGTCTGAGGGTGATACGAGGGTTGGAGGGTAGCTGACAGCTATCAGCGGATAGCAGCATCCCAGCCTATTAGCCTCCTAGCGTTCCAGCATAATTTTGTGTAAGCGTTCCGCCCGCAGACAGAAAGCCTCCAGTTTGGCGTGGATGAGTTGCGGAAAAGGAGACCCGTCACTTTCAATTGCCAGAAAAGGCAGTTCTTCTATGGCTGCAAGCACTTTTCGCAGATGGAGACCTGGAGGGGTCAAACGAAGTTTGTCCTCTCGTTGCATGACCTTGCTCAGTATAGCCTCTGACAATCGGTTGGGCATGCATCCAAAAGGGCCTATGGCGATGACACCACAGACATGGGATGCGATTTCGAGCAGAGAACTCCCGATGGTCAACACGGCCTCACCTGTCAGGTCCCGCGATATATAAGGGGCGGCATGCTGGATAATTTCCGACATGGCCACAGACCTGCTTTCCAGGAGTCCAGATCCGGCGAGGATGGACCGTATGCGATGTTCGTAACGTGCCATGATTTTATTTCGAAGCGTTAAGCGACATCTCTCCATGATTGGCAGGTCATTCCCGACAATCCCTTTTTGAACAAGGAAGTCTGTGTAATGAATCCATTCCGCAACTGGCGAACAGATGGTCGCTATTCCCTTTTCAGCCAGCCGTTCCGGTAAGTCTTGGCGGGAGAGGGCATCTTTTCTGACAAAGATTTCACCGGTCAGCGAAACTTTCGGTACGCAGGCCACAGGCCGTTTTAAAGGAATGCCGGCGAGAGCGGCTGCTCCTGCACGCAGATGTGTGAGGAGATGATTGAACGTTACTGTCTTGAGAGTGTCCAGGATTTCCTCCCAGACCGTTTGAAACAGATGCAGCGCTTTAGGTACATGAACGGCATTCGCCAGGAGCATGGACCGAATGTCTTCCATCATGTCTGACACAACGATGGCCCACCAGGCTGCCCGGTCGAACGTTTTGTGCAGGCCGAGATAGGCATTTTCGGATGAAAGAGAGAGAAGGGCTACATCGGGTATGCCAAGCTTCTCTATCAGGTCCTCCATAAAAATAGAATACTGACCGAACCGACAGGGACCGGATCCGGTAGCCATGAAATAGACCAGAATTTCACCCGATTTCCGGCGGGTATGGATATAGTTCAGCAGAGACCCCGTGGTCAGTATCAATGGCAGGCATTCCTTGCATGAGGTATGACCCCTGCCCAGTTGTAGAATCGCTTCATCCGCTGGCGGAAGAGCAATGGCATTGATGCCGAGACCATTGAAGACAGCAGCGATGGCCTCAGTACTCAGTCTGCCCATGGACGGCAGCAGGACCGTGACACGGGGGTCGCTAAGGGGAACGTTTTCACCGGCAGTGGTCACGACGGTTGTCCTTCCATAGACAAGGGATGTTTTGGCCGCCTTGAAAGGGTGTTCCGTCATATCGATTTTCCGATGTCTGACGAGTTGTCTGAAGGCTGAAACAATATCGACGAAGGCTTCGATGCGGGTGTCGATCCCGGCATCAGCCGTATGACTGTCCAGTTCCAGGGTCAGGGATGGCTTTTTCCCCATGATCGACCTGAAATAACCACCAGGAACGAATCGGGTCCACATGAGAAATTGGTGATATACACACCGAAAAGCTGGGGGTGCTTCTTGACGAAACGCGCAGCCTTCAGAATCATCTGTCCCATACCCCAATACATGTGTCGTTTGGGTTTCTCGTGATCAAAAGGGAGAAAATCAAAGGGTATGACAAGGATTCCCCGGGATGCCAGTTTGCGTGGTATTCCCATGTTGGCTTCTTCCACCAGCCCATTGTAGGGTCGCGAAAAAATGACCACACCCATTTTTTCAGGATTTGATTCGAGTCCGGTCAAGGCTTGTTGACCAAGGGTTTTCATTTCAGCCATGCATTGCATCTGACGCTTAAAGGCCACGTCAAAGGCTCTTTCGGCAGACTTCCGGATAATTCCCATTTCTGCTGCGGCTGAGACCATCGGGATCCTGGCACCCCCCAGACCCCCTTTCAAGTCCAGGAGTGGTTGAAAGACCATGAGGCCTTTTTGCCGCAGTTTCTGAAGCTGTTCGCGGAACGTGGTCTGTAAAAAGAATGTCTCGCCTTGTACAAAGGGGCATACCTGGGAAGACCGGTCGCCATTTTGTACCGGAATTGATTTGAAATGGGGCAAAAAAATATATTCGGGGGTTGGGTCGGCTGTAATGAGTGCGTGAAAAAAACCATGTGATAATTCGGCCGGATAACAGAACGGTGCATTGCGCTGGTCTATGCCGGTAGGGGAGATATTCTGCGGTAAAACCGGTTGGTAGCCGAGTAAGGAGAAAAAGGACGCATACAGGGGATAATAGGTGTTGGTCAGGAAACTCCTGTTGATGCCGATGGATCCTTTTTGCGTCAGTCCGAAATCTTGCGGCCCGGCAGCCCCGTACTTATCAAAGACAAGTCTCTGGCGGGTCTTTACCAGGTCGAGTATGTCAACAGCATGTTTTACCTTGTGTCGGAGGTTGTCATATCGATTACACGCACCGCCGAATGGGTAACGATTTCCTTCGATCTCGATCAATTCTATGGGACATTGGCGATCACATTTATCCCGGCCTCCGTTGCAGATAAAGGGTTTTCCATAGGCAACACGACGATTTGCCAGGGTTTCGAGAGAGAAGGCTTTCACTGCTGTCATACCAGCTTCAATGCGCTTTTTGACCACCAGCGACACGCCAAAAGCCCCCATGAGTCCCGGCTCCGGGGGAACGATAATAGGTTTTCCGGAAATCGAGGCCATGGCCAGGGGGACAGCGCTGTTGTAGCACACGCCACCCTGCAGGAAGATTTTGCTGCCGATGGGTCTGTTACCTTTGACGCGATTGGTATAGTTCATACAGATGGCGTAGACCAGTCCGGCCACGATGTCCTCGTAGCAAATACCTTCATGGATGGCATTTTTGATATCGGACGATATGAATGCAGCGCATTGGTCATTGAAATTCGGCGGCCTTTTGCCTTTCATCGCCACGGCAGCGATCTCTTCCATGCTGAGACCGAGAGATTCCAGGGCGGATTCTTCCAGGAAGGAGCCGGTGCCGGCGGAACAGGCTTCGTTCATAGCATAATCCGATGGGACACCATTGGTAATATAGGTATATTTGGCATCTTGACCACCGATTTCAAATATCGTATCGACCTGGGGGTCAAAATATACCGCAGCTGTTGCGTGGGCAATGATTTCATTGATGACGCAGTCCGTCAATGCATGGAGCCCGGCGATCTGTCGACCTGAACCGCATACACCCAGTCCGATGATGGATATATCGTATGATTTTAGTTGTTTATGAATCTGTTCAAGAATCCGGGTATAGCATTGACGACTGGCCCCTATGGGGTCTCCATTCGTTCGCAGGTATATGGATGCCAGCAGGGCCTGATCCGAATTTCTCAACAATACCGCCTTTGTTGTTGTGGAGCCTACGTCGAGCCCGAGAATACAAATGTCGCCGGGTAGGATCCTGCCCATGGTCATGGATTTAAATGTTACCCGATCTTGGAAAAAATTCAGGGGTGGCAGGGACTGGAATGAAGACAGACCTGTCTTAAAGATGGCGTTCGTGTTCCTGATGGGGATGGTTTTGTTCTCGAGTGCCCACAGGGCAACGCCCATCGCTTCAAAATAGGGACCCATTTCCGGTACGATGAGACCGGGGATTTCCTGGCGAAGATAGGTCACCATCATATGGTTTTGAACCGTACCCCCGGTGATCATGATGTTGCGTTTTTCAATTTTTTTAAGGAGCTCCAGAATCTTGCCTGCCATCATTTTGCAGAGGCCGGCTGTGACATTTGATTTGGGTGTGCCCTTGTTGGTGGCATGGGTGCAATCGGATTTGCAGAAAACCGAGCAACGACCTGAAACGTGGTGAGGCGTTGCCTCAACCGCCCATTGCGCTGCCTCGTCCAGGCTGACGTTCATTCTCCTGATTTGCTGCAGAAAGAATTCACCCGTTCCGGAGGCGCACTTGTTGCCTGTCAGCACATTGGATATCCGACCCGCACTGTCCAGGACGTAGACCATAAAGGTCTCACCACCGGCGGACACAATCGCAGGGCATGAAATACCCTGCCGCTTGACGTAGCCATAGGCATGCTCTACAGACTCAGGCTCGGAAATGGATGACAGGTTGATAAACTTACGGAATTTTCTGCCGGTAGCGGCAATCCTGTCGAAGGATGTCAGGTCCAGGCTGTTTAGCACCGATAGAAGTGTCTTTTTGGGGTTGCCGTCATGGGGGTGGCGTGAGAAATCGATGACTCTTGGCCGTTCCGTACCGGATGTGTTTTCCTGGGCAGCCTGGACCATGGAAACGGTCGATGCACCAAGACATATGCCGAGTGATTTCATGGCCCCTTGTCCTTTTTTGACTTCAGGGGTGGTTGAATATAGGAAAACCTATAAACCTGAGTTGAGCGATTATGGATCAAATATTTTGAAAATATTCCTAAATCAAATATTCTTAAAATTTGAAACGCTCACGTTAAGATAAACTATGATGATTACAGCTTGCTTGTCAAGCGGTGTCATTGTAAGAACGAGGTTCTTGTTTATGGGGTTCTTGACGAATAAACGTTTTGATAAAATTGGAAGGTTGGTGTCATGTCAAATGGTAAGCTTTCAATGGGATATGTGGTGCCAAGGGCATCCGATGTGTTTTGAAAATCTGCAGAGTTATGAAAATATCTGACACCTTGATTTCCATCCAAGAAAATGAGGCCGTGCTATGAAAACGAATACAAAGATTCTCATTTTTCTGATTGCCATGGCATTGGCTGATATAGTTATTCCTGTGCCAATTGCTGCCTTCATGCTCATCTATGTTCTCTACCAAAGACCACCGTGGTTCAAGGATTTACTTGAGGAGGTTTATAGGTCTTGAGTAGATAGAGCAGCCATAAGGAAAATTAGCCGGGACGATGCCCGGCTAATCCGATTATTTTGTGAACCTGATCAGGTCTGGCACAAGGCATTTTATCTTAAGCGGTTGATACCTATGCCTTCGTATAGACACCCCTGCCAATACTTTTAATTTTGCCCTGCTTCCTCAGTTTAAAAATAATGTTGGAAATCTTCTTTTTTTCGAACCCTGTCTTTTCGGCAAGGGTAGCATTACTGACACCCTTTTTTGACCTTTTTATTACAGCCAAAACAGTATTGGCGGCGGTTTTTTTCACAGCCTTCTTAGCTATCGCCTTCTTCGGTTTTGCGGCAGCTTTACGTGCAGGCTTAGTCTTGGCCTGCTTTTTTGGAGTAGTTTCTTCCAATTTCTTCGCTATCTTCTCCATACCCTGTGCTATAGTCCTCAGACCATCCGCGACTGCTTTCAATGCTACATCAAATTCCTTCATGATATTCCTCCTATAAATTATTATCACTCATATATAGAACACGAAGCAAATAATACAAGTATTTTCTCATGATATGTTCATATTTTGTTTTGGGCGTGGGTGCTAACAGGCAGCATTTCGCAAAAAAGCGAATATCACAACTATCAAGAAGGCTACTACGGTGGGGCTATGTAGAAGATCTTAAAACCATTTATTACGAGAATGAATTACAACTATTAAACTGTTTAACTAAATTATAGAAATAAATTTCCTCCATTGATTAGTGATCAACATATTCTTGACATTCATGGCAGCAGGAAAGCTTCTCCCTACTTTAATGAGTCCAGAAACCAGTAAATACCATAGTAAGGTTGTCAAGTTGGATGATGCCAAATCTTTTGTTACGATTGACAGAGATATCACTATAACTGACACCGAAACTGTTGTTCCATAAAAACTTGCCCGTGATATTATCATTAAGAATCCTGACAATATTAGTGTTATTGATTGTCCATGCCGGTCAACGAAGGAAGAACCGTGTGAACTGTTGGACATCAAAGAACTGATGGAGCATGCCTAAATAAAATTGTGTTTGAAATAGTAGGGTTGCGGAAGAACTCATTTATTCTGGCCTATACTCGAGGCAATACGATTAATGAGAGCCAGAACTCCGTTTGGAAGTATGGTATACGCTATGCCTTCTGGTGTGTTCTTTACCGAAAACGGTTTTCGTAGAATATCACCGTGTCCGTTACAAAACATCACCAAGTGATCTTTTTTGGCATAATCCATGGGTACGCACATGACCTTTTCGTTGCTTCCAGCTGCCTCAAAAAGATTAACTATCTCTTGACTTTGGTTTTGATAAATGTTTCGTTTTTTCATAGGTGAAACTCCTTTCGTTTCTGCAGCTGCTTCATTGCAGACTGCCATTTAATTATGCCACAGGCGAAAGCCAGATGGCTTATTAAACGGGGGAGTTTCACCTTTATTAGTTTAGAATGGATTATTCGGGGAGAATTTATGACTTGAAGTCCCCTGCAGATAGCTTTGCGGAGGCTCCGCGAGCTATACCCTTCGGGCTCGCTCGCCTCCCCAAAATCTATCTACAGGAAAGGTACCAGACATCACCGGGTTAGCGGCAACTGCAAATATATTCGTATCGAGTAGCAGTTTTAAGCAGGATTAAATAATTTTCGGTCTTCATGCTGTGTATGAACTAAAAACCAATCAGTTATAAACTCAAGAAACTCATCGATTGTTTTCAATCCATTTTCCAAATTCTCAGCATATTGATTCAATTCTTCAATTAGTTCTATATGAAGCTGATGGTGTTGATTAACACCAGGAATACCGCAAGAGATTGCTATGTTCTCTTCTGATGTAAAATGAAAATCTGCATACTTGTGTAACTCAATGATTAACTTTCTTCTGTAATCATTATCGATTGTTTCCTTGAAGCTTTTTTCTATTCGTTGTAAAAGGTCTAAGAAATAACGATGCTGTAAATCGACCAATTCATTTCCAATTTCAAATTCTGATACCCAATATAATTCCATAACATCCTCCCAAAAATATTCTGGTAAGTTAAATACTGATATATCAGATCGATATTGTATATAATGAATTAGAAGAACCTATCAATGCAAGAAACGGCCAACTGTGATAATTTTTAAGAATCGGTAATATTTTAAGTGCCTGATAACCTTAGTTTCGTTGGAGCTATCGCAAGCTTTGATGTTTTAGGTATTTTGTTGGAAATACATCAGGCTTTAAAACAGATTAAAAAAGCTGTGGAATAAAAGCAAATGTAAAAAATTTTGAACCTCATTGATTAGTTTAGTTTTCATTTTCATTTTGAGCTGGATCAACTGCCTCATAGCTTTTTCCCCTGCGGTATTCATCAAAATAAACTACATGTGTTTGGCTCTTCGTTGATCCACCCATCTGATACAGGCCAAATTTTAAATATGGTCCTACCGTTTCGTCAGGAATATATGTTAATCCTTTATGATCTATTTTTAGAACGCCATTGTGCCATACTCTAAAATATCCAGTGTCATCTCCAGACCATCTAACCTGGTAAATAAGATCATGCCAAACATTTTGTTCAAAATCATTTATTTTCCACAAACCTCTTTTTTTTGAGTAATGTTTGGTGCCATCAGGAGCTGTCCAAAATCTTGCTGGGATAAGATACACATGAAGTTCCTTTTTCATTACATCATAATTCTGCGATAAAGGTGGAAATCCCCAAATCGCTGCTTGATGCCATTGACCAATAACCACGCTTTTGCCTTCCATAGCCGGATATTCGTCGGGAATATATATACTGAATCCATACCAGATATCACAATTCATTAGCGCTTGGAAATTTTCCATCAATTCAGCACGTGAACTTCCATCTTTACGCCATGAATCAAATGGACGAAGTTCAAACCTTACGGCTCCATCTCCTGCACGAACAATTTCATTCTGGATTCTTATTGACCATAGTTCTTGCGCACTATGTATTCTTAATCTAGGGTACGCGTATATACGGTCAAAAGTGTATGTTGTGGAAGTAGCACAACCCATAATAAAATATATATTAATTAGTAAAAGCAGAAATGTTTTATGGTTATTAATCATTCTTTAGTCCTTTCGATAATTGACACCCAAATAATTATATCTTTATTGGGGACAATCTTCATCTGTCGTTAGATAATTCGTCTTGGAAAATACTATTCGGTCTAGAAGCGGGCCAGGTCAGGCGCAAATAGTGTATTAAGAATTAGATCAGGTGTGATTTCATCGTAGTATAAAATCTATACATGAGTTAGAGATATGGGTCAAGAAATAACCAATTTCAGAAGTCGTTGATTAGGATTATCATGACAGAAAACCAAATATCGCTGAACCTTTGATAATTGGAGACAAGTCCAGGTATCAAGTTCAACGGAAATATCACGATACCATCTGGTTATCCCCACGGTATCACGGGAGGCCCTGCCAATGCAAGATTTGGCCTGTTGTGATATTTTTCGCACACCGGTAAAAATATAGGTGTCTGATATCTACCGTTTTGTTGGAGGCACCTGGAACCTTGAGAACAATAACGGCCACCGCATTTATAGTGGCCATAAGTTTGGTTTGTAATGCTATCTGAATTTATGTCATGCCAATGGCACAATTTTCATCGTCGACCACCATCACAATGTAAATGTCATGAGGGCCCAAATTACTTTCACACCAAAATAGTACGTAAACTATTGGGGCTTGACCCGCTGTGACACTCGTACCTCCCTCATTTCTTTGGGTAGTAGGCTATTAATGCCTCAATACTTATTTTGAGTTGGTTGACATATTTCTCGTCCACGTTCTGTTTGGTTTTCATGGCTAGAACAATAACAGTATGGTGTTTGACCAAACGTTCTTGATAATTTTCCTGATCTGGTTTGACGCGCTGGGTAAGAAAATAGTCGCTGATGGTATCGATAATATTTTGGGCATGTTTTTCTTTGTTCATTATCCACCGCACTCGTTGATTTATTGATTGAGGATCATTTTTTTGAGCTAAATCAACAATCAACCGAATTGATTTCTGCACTGTAGCAGCATCTTCTAGCATCGCTTGTATACGCGCATAGTCATCATAAATACCACAAGGTATCTGGCAGTGTGCAAATACACTCAGAGGTGCGCTACACCAGAAAGCAGAAATTAATAAAACGAGCAATAAAGTGGTCTTACATTTTTTTGTTGTCATTATTTCCCTCCATTGTTGAATCGGATTAAGCAATTTGGCACCAGGCAAAATGATGTCCCGAAAACGACATTCACGTTCGAAAGCTCGACCTAATAAACCCACAATAACGTAGACTATGATTTTATCAACTTTAGGTTTCGTTATCTCAATCTTGTTTTAGGAAAATGATAACAAAAGTTTAGGTAAACTCAAGTACAGATATCATCTAATTTAATCAACAAAGCAAAACCCACCAGCGCCACTACCGCTGCCATCTGATTTTTCCTTCACAGTCATAATCACGGTGTCGCTATCAATGTTACCATCATCGTCTGCAACGGCTAAAGTGACAGTGTAGGTACCCACTTCTGCAAAGATCACGATACCGGGGTCCCATTGAGTTGAGTTCGCAAAAACACCATCAAATATCTATAAATATGTGAGGGCGTCAGTTTTTATTCTATATGCGCTTTTGCCGTTTGGAGAGCAAGATCTTTATCCTTGGTAAACAGACCCCATTTCATTTTAGATGAATGAATACCTGCTTTCTTGTCTTGACCTCTACAGAAGTACCAGTGTCCAAAGCGTTCAACCTTAGAAAAGGGGTGATTGTCTGAGCAGAGAAGTCCGCACGGATTAATCTCTTGAAAAAAAACATTTTCATCGGGGGTTGCGTCATACGATATATCTCTTGGCAATTTGATTTTAGAGACATCCACATTCTCTGCTTCCTTTTCATCCAACCAATCTGAAAGTTTCATCCTATTACATCCTCCTCAGCATTTCGTCCGGCTTTCCGCGAATCTAAAAAATCATAGATGGCAATTCACTCAGGGTATCTCCTTTTGCATATATATGGAGAACACCTGACATTTCGGCTTTAAAGGCAAATTTGCTGATACCATATGGTTATGCCCACGGTAGCATGGCAGATGATATGAATGCAAGATTTGGCCTGTTGTGATTATTTTCGCACACCGGTAATATTTTAGGAGTCTGATATCTACCGTTTTGTTGGAGATGTCACCACCGGCATAGGAGACATTCTATGATTCCTTTGTCAAATAGTTTTATTTGGTAAATATAACAAAAAGTTAAATATCTTTACAGCCAACAGGCGCACTTCTCTTTATTGTAGTTTATTAGATATCGGCGAGTTTCTCTCACTCGGCGAACTCTACGCCTCATAGTTATATTTAACTATTGCTATATATCATTGATGTGTCTCAATCAGCATCACGATATCGGATATCCATTAAATTTTTCTAAGATTATTGTATTTCTAAAATATAATTCCCTCTTATTTTGCTTTCCTCGGATATATGCCATCTTTTATGGGCCAAAGCGTCTAAAAACCGCTGATCATGGCTGACCAAGAGCAAGCCGCAGGGACAATCAGTTAAGGCATGCTCCAGGCATTCAATAGAAGGCAAATCCAAATGGTTGGTCGGCTCATCCATGACGATCAGGTGCGGCATATCGGCGATACCAGTCGCAAGAAGTATTTTCCGGATCTCACCAGGGCTGGGTTCAACACTGTCCAATAAGCGGTGGGGTCTTGATCCCAGACGGCTGACCACAGTCATCATTTGACCGAGTTTTTCTTTGGGAAACGTTCTCGCCTTCGCCATGATATTCTGTGACTCCTGGATGTCAATCTCCTGGGGCAGATAGATGACGCGATCTTTGCCTATATTGAGCGAATGAATGATATGGCGGATCAATGTGCTTTTGCCGCTACCGTTTAGGCCGGTCAGCGCGACTCGGTCGTCGGGTTTCATCGGCAAGTCGGGAAAATGAAGCCATCTGTCTCCGCCAAGGCAAAGCGATCCGGCCTGCAGGTTGAAAAGGGTATTGCGTTTGGATTTTTCACCCGACACCCAGATCCCCATGGCATAGTGTTTCTTTACTTTGATTTTTTGCAGTTTCACATGAGCCTGGGACAATCGACCTGCTAATTGATTGAACAGTTTCCCGGCTGTGCCATCTTTCCCGGTTATTCGTGCCTGATCAATTTTTCCCTTGGCATCGTGGTCTTTGTGTGAAATTCCCCTTTTTGACCTTTTCCGGTTTGCCTGCGATGCCGCATCCCTGCGTCTGGTTGCCTCGCGTTTTATTTTGGATAGCTCATACTTTGTCTGTTGGCGTTGTTTTTCAGCTAATATTTCTTCTTTTTCGGTCAACTGCAACCCGTGAGTATAGTTGCCAGGCCGCAATATTGCACTCGGTGGTTCGACAAAGAGGCATTGATGACAAAGTTCATCTAAAAATTTACGGTCATGACTTACCAATATGCCGACACCATGAAAGGCTGTAAGTGCGGTGAACAGCATATGCTGTGCTTCGATATCCAGATGATTGGTGGGTTCGTCCAATGCTAGCACGTGTGGTTGCCGCCACAGCGCAACAGCAATTTGGGCTCTTTTTCTTTCGCCATGACTGAGGGTGGCCCAACGATCGGTCCAATCATCCTCGACACATAGTCGTCCTTTTATTTTAAAGGCATCTCCATCCATGGCATGCACTAATGCGTGCAGATGATCGGGAACCGTATCCGTTCGCTGCGGACAGTAAATCGCAAATTCAGGAATGACGACATGCCCAGATAGCGGTTTCAATTCCCTGGTGGCAAGCTTCAAAATTGTGCTTTTCCCGACACCATTGGCACCAACGACTCCTGTCCACCCCTGCGTAAGGTGCAGAGACAAATCAGTAAATAGCGGTTGTGTTGCTTTGTCGTATGTAAATGATAAATTCTGAAATACTATTGATAGGTCGGCCATCGGTATCCTCAAAATAACAAGCCACGGTTACCCGTGGCTTGTATTAATAAAGGGAAGTATTTTTGAGCAACGGGTTAAAGAAATACGGAATAACACACACCAATGCGAACCCCTCAAAAGACATATATGCCATTTTGCTCAGCCCCAACACTGTTTTGCTTCGAAGAACGGTGTGGTTCTTGTTATCCTATCACTTCATTCCGCCAGCTCCTTTTCATTTTAGCGATGGTCGTATATATATGCTTAGTGGAGAATATTTGAATAATTATCAGCTGCAAAAAACTATGTCAATTTATAAACAAAATCAATGATAGGAAATTTGTATATGCGTTGCGAGAAATACAGCTATACAAACTGTACCATACTTGCCAGAAGGCTCTGTATTCATTGTCAGCAATAAAGGGCAGCATACAGTAACATTTTTGATTGTTCTACAAACCGCGTGCTCGGCACGCGGTTCCGAACCTGAACTTGCGGAGACGTACCGTCTCCTTTGTCTTTCCCCCATTTTGGGGGAAATCCAAGTCACCCGTTTCACGGGTGGTAGTTGACTTTCCATGGTGTTGCCACGGTGTTGATAGATGGAATCCAAACTTTTAACAAGATAATTTCATTGCAGATATGTGATTAGATTAGAGCTCGGTTCATTGTGCAGCCATCATTCTGATTCCCCACCTCATTTTCTTATCGTTGCTCATTACTTCAAGTTACATTATAAATAACCTTCCAAATCTATCACAATGATCTATCATGTTTAAATGAATCCCAATCTTCTTATCAATGATCCTTCGTATTATACCCTCTTTTCTGATTAAAAAATTTTGCTCTTCATCAATATAAAATTCCAGTATTAATTTATCTCCGATCTTTAGATCGTGTTTTACATTCGTGATAAGCATAAGTCCTGATTGAGAAACATCGATAATTGTAAATGTTCCTCTCTTTTCTTTATTTTCTTGAGATCGGGTTTTATACCTGCCCTGTAATTCTACCTCTTTTCTAAAAAACTTTCTCTTTTCAAATATTACTGTGAAGGTATGACCACAACTACAAGTACATTTGATCTTTGTAACTTTGGTAATTTTATCAAATTTACCAATATCTTTAACTTGTAAATTTTGGCATTTGGGGCATTTGAAAGTCGCCAAGCCATTGTCATTCATGAATACTCTCAGTTCCATGTGCCTCCTTCACATTGTTAAATCCCTATAGATTTGTATTATGAACTTTATGACGCTGTCAATGGACTGATAGCATTGGTGATAATTGCCCCTAAGCAGAGCCTTTTGCCTCATCCGGCACTCTTCAAACGTATATAGCCAGATCAGCTTTTACAATCGGATTATAAGCAAACGCCTTGATGCCGATTTATTTCGCGTTCGCATGGTATGCTTTCTCAGTTAAACCAGTACAAAGCAAAGCGGACAAATTCGAAGACTCAAATATTTAATCAAGCGTATCCGGCCCCAAGTCCAGGAATTTGACCTTAGGAATGCCAATCAGGCCCTGGTTCAACTGAAGGAGACGAAATATCCGCGGAGCCAAAGTGTTGGTGATGGAATGATACTTTTCCAGTCTGCTGGGAAAGCGGGTTCTATCTTCCTATGAGTTTATCTTTCTTCAATTGACCCATAACTGCTTTGATCAATTCATTAAAAATGGTGTCTGGTGATGTCTCCTCAATAGATTCTGAGGACGCAGACCACATCAATTTCTCGCTGGCCGTATCGTAAATATTGGTATTTAGCCGGACAAATTGGCGCTTCACAGACCGACTTGGGGGACCTGGGCTTCCCACGTCTCGATAGACATAAATACTGTAGGACCCCATGTCCCTGTAGCTACGTTTGGGCCCGGCATCCCATTTTTGCCCATCCAAGTCTTTCTGTTCTTCTCCCATACGAACCAGGTGGGTGAACAATACAGCTCCTAAATGATTATTGGCGGCAGTTTCTTTGATGATCTCCTTGTGGTCCATTATATTCTCTTTGGTCAGTTTTCTATTCTCCGGCATAATTTTATAAGCGGGGACAGCGGTGATACCTTTCTTTTGGAAGGCGTCGACAAATAGATCTTCAAAATGCTGGCGTACATCATCATGCTTTGCGACACCGAGCACCATGATACTGTCTATGGATCTATCTTTAAACATGTCATTTTTCCGGACGTTTGTTAAGGAGGTCGATGGGGCGCAGGCTGCCAAAAGCAGTATTGTGAGTGTTATAAATATTTTTACAAATACCTTTCTGTTCATAAAATAGCTCCTATATCCCAAACTGAGTGGTTTTGTGTTATAGAACAACAAAAAGCCTTGTCGGCGAGAGGCAAAAAGCGAAGAGACCTTGTTGTCGGACGAGATATTTCATCTCTAATCAACAACGCAGATTATTTTTAGCACGATTTGGTCAAATATCCCAGATTTTTTACGCGCTTCACCTTACGATTTATGTGCTTGATTCTATATATCAGCCAGCCCGAAGTTATAGCCAGCGCATATCCGAAATCATTTCAGTTGGAGATCCAGATACCAATACCATATCTTGGTTTTAGATTGATTACAGATGGAGGATAGTACTACCTAAGCAATTGTGCAGATATCATCTAATAAGCGAAAATATAAATTTCGTAAAAAATCGATGTTGAATATCAATAAATAGTCTCGCCATATTAGACCCTGTTCACGATCTTTGATAAACTAATACATTAGTTAACGAGCATATTAACCCTAAATGTATTGCTCATATTTTTTTCCTTATCTTCTATTTGAAAGTGATATCTATAGCTGCCACTTGGTATCTGTATTTGTCTTGCGTTAGTATATTCATCCCAATCAGACTCGGAGCTCTGAATAGTTAGTTCACTCACCTCAGGGCCGTCATATACAATGTATTCTCCATCTTCCCAAACGTATATGGTCACGTGAACGTATCGTATGTCAAGGTCAGGGTCCCTATATTCAATTCTACGATAATAGTAGTCATCATCATTAAAAGAAATTGACATTTGAGGATTGTTTTTTTCAGAATCGTCACATTTATAAAAAACTACATCTGAGATAGTTGGAGCCGTACCAGGATCTGAATCATCAGAACTATCTGTATCACAACCGATAGGTATCGTTAAAAAAAACAATAGTAATAGGATGAATTTAGGATAGTGTTTCATAAAAACCTCACCTATGTTCGAAATTCATATAGAGCTCTATTTCGGCTTTATCGGTTATGGTATTGAAATTATATGGGCAGATTTAGAACCTGGCAAAGGCAGGCGTCAATTCCGAGAGCCAGCATTAAATCAAGCAAGAATTAACCGTACAACAAACTGATATATAAACTGTCAGAATTAGTCAAGGAATTGTCAAATTAGAAGGTCATTGATTTGGGATATCTTGTTTAAAAACCAAATATCGTCGCAATACAGATACATGGAGATAAGTCCAGTTATCAATCTCAACGAAATTATTTGTCGATACCATTTGTTTAATAATCAAATATTGGTATTTTAATTCTCTTTTTTTGGTGCTGCTATCTGTTTCTGTGACATGTAGCCGCAAATCGGGCACTTAATCTCGATCACATGGCGAGATACCAATCGCTCCATGTCCCAACCACATCCTTGACATTGAAAATCGTAAAAAAACATACTATTTATCTCCTATTGGTCTGATAAGTACCATCTTATGAGTGGCATCCCGTTTGGTTATCCATTGGTAACAATACAATCAGACTATTTTCTTGCATTTTTCAAATAAACTGAATCCCAAATTGATCATTTTCAACCCACATAACGATTGCTTTTCTTTTCATACAACCTGGTTTGTTTGCAAAAGGAATAGTAATAATAATTTTTGCCCCTTTTTTTATTTGAGGTATACTCGTCGTGCCAACAAGTGCGCCTCCCATACTGAGATTTTTTATCGTCGCAGGAAAAATCATCGACTCTGTAGAAAATGATACGTCCTTGTTGTAATTTTTCCTTTCATTTATTCTTCTATATCCATCAAAATTATATGCTGTTTCCATTTTATGTTTTCTCCTATCCTAAATATATCAAGCACATCAATTGTGAGTTATCCAATTAATCTGCAATAACAATGCCACCATAAATGATATTTATAAATAAAATTATTTAATTAAATAACAGTAAATTACATCGAATGATAGTCATATTCGTTGTTAATGGTTTATGTAAAAAAGGTCATATTGTATGGAAAAATGGATGAGTATTGGAGATAGGCGGGATGGGTTACCAATGTTTGGATATCCTTACGGAAAACCAAATTTTAGCCTCCTAAAGATAGATGGAGAAGAATACCAGTTTGGTCCAACTGTAGATATCGCTCGATCATTTTTCAGAGCAATAGAGCAATGGTGTTCTGTAATTTTCATTGAAACGCTTTTTTCACGGTAGTAAGTTTATTTACTTTGCAGGGATATCGTTAACTGTTTTCCTGCTTCGTAGGATTCCTTGAGATAGTGCGGGTATTCAAGGATGTCTTTTTCAAAATCCAGCCCGCGATAGAGCAGTGATTTCCATAGACCGGCATCAATGACATCAAAAAAATATTTGACGGTGAGCAAGGCGCCATCAAAAAGTTTTTTGCCTTTGGTGGCCCCGACGGAAATGAAGAGACCCTTTCGTTTTGTTTCCCACTGACTGAAGGGCAGGCCCTCGATCCAGTATTTCTTAACCCATAAGGACTGGCATCTGTCCATGAATATTTTTGTGTGGGCGCTGACGGTGTAAAAGAAGATCGGTGAAGCCAGCATAACACCGTCAGATCCCAACATACTATCGCGTATCTGATGAAAATCGTCTTTGATGACGCATGTGCCATCTTTGGTACAACCATAGATTTCTAAACAGGGGGATATCTTTTTATCACGTAGAACAAATTCATTGACCGTGGCGCCTTCTTCCCTGGCGCCGGCAACAGCTTGTTTCAACAATCGACTGGTGTTGCCATTTCGCCGCGGGCTTCCATAAATAGCTGTGATTTTCGACATGGTATATTCCAACCGCCTTTTCTTTCCATTGATTTGGAAAACGCTTCGTTACGATACCTATATACAAACAACGTTTATACGCTTTTTCCCAGACTTTTAACTCTTTATAATTCTTAAGCAGTCACTTGATTCCTCACTTCATCTCACTTGAACCCTCTTTTTGGATCAACTCATTTGGAAAAGATCCAAAAAATATTAACTACGGCTGCGAAGTTCCGGATCCCCCTACCAATTGAAAAAACAATGCAAAAACAATTAGCTGAATAATAAAACCAATCAGACAAACAGCGACTGACCGCCAGGTACTTTTATAGTCAAGTGCCTGTCTTACGGCAATAACCATCGCTACCAGCATCCAGATACCGCAAATTAAATTTAGAATATTCCCCAGCATGGGGATGATACCAAAAATACGGAGCACTCCAGGTGAACTGGAGAAACCGATAGTGCGCAGCAATTCTCCATAGTCTGCTTTTGTTTGTGGCTCAGCTAACAACTTGGTCCCGATGGCGTATGTCAAATACGCCCAGATAAACCAGCCCACAAGGGCAGCGATGGTTCCAAGAATAAGACCCTTTAGCCCTACTGTGCCCATCGTTCCGACGCCTGCAGCGGCACTGGAAAGAATAACGACTGCCATGGCCTGCCCCATGGCTCCTTTATCCGCTTCAACTTCTTCATAAAGACTTACATCCAGCTTTGCTGCCCGCATCATCCGGTCTGTGAGTGATGTCATACTTTCCTCCTTGTTACCCGGAAGGGTTCTACCGATCCGGTGAAAATTGATAAAAGAAAATATCGAATGTCAACCAAGGAATGTTGAATTGGATCAACGCTATTGGGGATGATCCAAAAACTTATCAAGACCACAAATATCATCAATCGTGGCGGTCAGGTCAAGTTCTTCTTGCCTAAATTGATTGATTAGTTTTAGTTTATACAGATTATCCGGAGGCAAATAGTTACCCATGAAAGCCATGATACTGGAAAAAGTCGGCAGTATGCCAGAAAACAAAAGACCCCTGACATGGGTCGAGATGGCATCACCCGCACCCCATGGCGATGACCTGCTGGTGAAAGTGTCTGCGTGCGGTGTCTGCCATACGGAACTGGATGAAATAGAGGGGCGGACACCGCCATCGACGCTGCCCATGATACTCGGGCACCAGGTTGTGGGACAGGTTCAGGGACTGGGTCCTGATGCACATCGATATAAACCGGGTGACCGGGTCGGTGTTGCCTGGATATTTTCCGCCTGTGGTGTCTGCCGCTTTTGCAGGGAAGGGTACGAAAATCTGTGCCTGGATTTTAAGGCGACCGGAAGAGACGCCCATGGCGGGTATGCAGAATACATGACCGTTTCGGAGCGGTTTGTTTACAGGATTCCGGAGTTTTTCTCGGACAGGGAAGCTGCGCCCCTTTTGTGTGCGGGCGCCATCGGATATCGGTCGCTGCATCTGACACAGCTTGTCAACGGTCAACGCCTTGGTTTAACCGGATTCGGCGCATCCGCCCATCTTGTAATGAAACTGGCATCCCATCTATATCCGGATACCGGTATCTATGTATTTGCACGAAGTGAAAATGAACAGGCTTTTGCCAGGGAACTGGGGGCTGTCTGGGCCGGAAACACCCACGACACGGCGCCTGTAAAGCTCCATGCCATCATCGATACCACCCCGGCCTGGAAACCCGTGGTGGAAGCGCTGGGCAACCTCGCAGCCAGGGGACGTCTGGTGATCAACGCCATACGTAAGGAGGGTTCGGACCAGAACTACCTTCTCAAAATGGATTACCCGTCCCATCTGTGGCTCGAAAAAGAGATCAAGAGCGTTGCCAATGTGACACGACAGGATGTTGAATCCTTTCTGGCACTGGCTGCTGACATGCGCATCCGCCCCGAAGTCCAGGAATTTTCCCTGTCGGAAGCCAACCAGGCCTTGCTGGAACTGAAAGAACGAAAAATCCGCGGGGCAAAGGTGTTGGTGGTTTAATAGGCGGTAAGCCATAAGCATTAAGCTGTAAGCTGCTAACCGCTTAATGCTTACAGCTTATAGCTCTAAATTATTCCCCTCTTTTGGGCCATCAGGAACATCTGCTCTGCCGTGTTGGCTGGTGGCAATCGAAATGCGGTCTCGGGTTTTGGTATCAGCTTTATGGCTTCGACGGGGCAGGTGGTCACACACAGGCCACAACCGATACAGCGGTCCGGGTTCACCTGGGCCAGTTCGTCGTCGTTCATAAAGACAGCATCCATCTGGCAGCGCTCCAGACACTGTTCACATCCCGTACATTCATCGTTGTCGGCCATAGCCAGGTAGTTCGAAAAAACCATCTCAGCGGGTTTGGGATGTTTGTTCAGGGCGTTGAGTACGCCACAGCAATCACCACAGCAGTTGCACATACCGGTAGGATTCTGGGATGTGGCCGGTTGGGTGACCAGACCGGCGTCCCGGCAGTCTTGTATGATGGCGGTGGCTTCCGCCAGAGAAACCTCCCTGCCCATATTCTTGTCAAGATAGTATTGACCCATGGAACTCGAACAAACCATGCACAAAAGGGATGGCGGCATACCTGACGCTGTCCTCCTTTTTAACACGGAAAACCAAACCGTTATCTGTCATATCCTCAAGTTGAGATGCAACTTCTGATTCAGATCGGTTCAGGCTTGTGGCGATGGCAGATGCTGTGGCCAGGTTGTGCGTCAAGGCTAAAAACATACGCGTGTTGTCTTCGGAAAAAAGATAGCGCAGGATTTTAATATCGAGACCCGATTCCGCCGGTGGAAAGCCTATGGAGTACTGGTCGAGTTTTTCTTGAAGTTGCCGATAGATGTTGTCTGCCATGAAGTTCCTTTCTTGTTGTTAGCTTTTTAGCGGTTAAGACTGAAGGCTGTTAGGCGTCTTTAGCAACTAGCCCTCAGCTATCCTCCAACCTTAGTTGCTTTGTTCATTGTGTTCTTTGGGTTTATTGTGTTGCTTAAGGCCGTCGGTATAGAATCTGCAACGTGTTTCCATATTATCAACCCAATGAACCCAAGAAACTCAATGAACGCTATCACCCTCGAACCCTTATATCTCTTACTACCATGTGCCAAGGCCTTGTTCGGGTGTCTTTTCCTTGAAGTCACTGGCCTCTGTTCCCATGAAATCGACACTCAAGACACTCTCTGAGATGGATTGCATTTTCTTCAGCACGGTTTGATGCTCCGGGTGGGCCTGGTAGCGTTGCAGGGATTCGGTATTGGCAAACAGGGATACGAGTGCAAAGTCATAAGACCGGTCGGAATGGATGATATCTCGTCCGAATTCAAAACTGTGGATTTCCAATATGTTGTTGGGCAGTTCCTCAAGAAGGTTTTCAAGATCCAGGATATCATTTTCAGGTGTGTCTTTCTTGAATTTGATCAGAACGATATGATTGAGCATGGTTCCTCCCTTGGCGATAGCGGGTTATAACGTTACGGAACATTTTTTGAGATAGGTTCCAATAAAAAACTTGAGCTTTTAACTGTGTCATGGCATCTAATTGGCATATTTTTATTTCCTGCCAAAGTAACCGGCAGTGTTGCCTGCCTGAAAAGCAGTCGACACAATAACACAAGAGTTCGCAGCATTCACCCCAAAAGTGGAAAAGGTGCTTATTTGTGATGACAAAAGAACCCGTGCTCTACGACCTTATCGATGTCAGCGATCCAGAGATTGTTTTAACTGAAATAAAACAGATTCTTGCGCTGACGGTTGAGGGGTACGATCCATCGTCGCTTGAGATGGTCTATGGGGATATTGTTAAACTTTTCAGAGGAAAATATCCGGGTTACCAGGCCAGCAATACCAAATACCATGATCTTGAACATACCAATTCTGTGGTCTTGGCTACGGCCCGTCTCATTCATGGCTGTACACTCGCTGGAATGGCATTCCATGTGGACAACCTGCAACTGGGTGTCTACGCAGCATTGTTTCACGATGTGGGGTTGATTCAAACCAAAGACGACAAGGTGGGTTCCGGGGCAAAATACACGGTGGGTCATGAAAAACGATCCATTTTATTCATACAAAAATACCTGTCGCAAAAAGGTTTTCCAGACCAGCAGATCGAAGACTGCTCCCATCTGATCATGTGCACCATTTTGAACCTGCCCCCCAAAGAAATCCCCTTTAGATCACCAGAAATCGAAACCCTCGGGAAAATTGTGGGCACGGCAGACCTGATGGCCCAGATTGCGGACAGGTATTATATCGAGAAACTTCTGCTGCTGTTTCAGGAGTTTCAGGAAGCAGGGGTTCCTGATTTTGCGACGGAACTCGATCTGTTGAAAAAAACGGAAGGGTTTTATAAAAATGTCGCCAAACAGAGACTCGTCCATGACTTCAGTGGCATCTCCGACAACATGAGTGCCCATTTCAAGCAGCGCTGGGGTGTGGAAAAGGATCTGTATTCGAAATCGATTCAAAAAAATATCGATTACCTCAGAATTCTGCTGGCGCGTGCGGGCGACAGTATCGTTTCTGTCAAGGAGACCCTGAGAAGGGGTGTCTTTAATACGAACGGAGACGATAAGTCCGGGATCTGAAAGTTTTTTTCATTTCGAACCTAGAATCCTCGACCCCTTGGACCCTTTTTCATGAGTTAGTGAATCGAGTCAATCGGATCTGACGTCGACATGAACCAGGTTCTGCCTTTTAGACAACTCATGTTTCAGCACGTCGGCTTTCTTCATCCCTGATCTCGCGTCTCAAGAGTTTTCCGACCTTGGATTTCGGAAGCATGTCCCTGAATTCGATGTATTGGGGAACTTTATAACTGACAAGTGTTTTTCGGCACCAGGTGATCAGGTCGTAGCCGGTAATACCCTTGATATCCTCCTTGAGTACCACGTAAGCCTTGATTCTTTCACCCACCCGTTCGTCCGGGACACCCACAACACACGCGCTGATGACGGCTGAATGCTCCTGCAGGACCGATTCGATCTCGCTGGCGGAAATGCGGTATCCCTTGTGTTTGATGGTGTCGACAGTTCGATCGACAAAATAGAGGTTCTCTTCTGCATCCATCATCATGATATCGGCAGTGCGATACCAGGTGGTCCCATCCAGTTTCACAAAGGCACTGCGGGTTTCTTCAGGTTTGTTCAGATATTGGGCAACCATGGGGTTTGATGAGACGAGTAATTCTCCCGGTGTTCCAATTTTTACCGGTTTCAGGAAGGCGGGCTCCACAATCTTGATCTGTTTACTCGCTAAAACACGTCCAACACTTTTGGGGGGGTTGTCGATATCCACAGGACACATGGCTACGCCACCGCATGTTTCCGTGGCACCGTAGCCTTGAAAAATAGGTTGCCCAAAATGCTGGTACCACCGTTTTCCCACCTCCACCGGCAGGACATCGCCGGCACTGAACCAGTATTTTACCGATTCCAGGTGATACTGGTCCAGTCGTTCGTGTTCTAACATCATGCGGTAGAGTGCCGGGACCCCGATCATTGTTTTGGCTTTGAATCGGCCGATAGCGTCGAGGGTTGCATCCAGGTTGACACGCGGCTGAAGCATGAGTGTCCCTCCGACCAGGAGGGTTGCCAGGCCGCAGGTCTGGCCGAGAATGTGAAACAGGGGAGCGTTGCCCATGATAACATTTTCCTGGGGAGGAAAAAATGGTCTGGATATTTGAATCTGTTCAATGGCCGATTTCAGAAAAAGATCCTGACTCATGGGAACACCTTTGGGAAATTTGGTGGTCCCGCCGGTGTAGAGGATCTGGGCCGTAGCGCTTTTCTTAAGGTCTTCTGGTACCGACATCCTGAATTCAGATGTGGCATGTTGGGTCAAGAGCTTTTTAAGGGAATAGGTGTTTTCATCGAATGCTATTTTCCCTCTGGGAACGATGTCGAACAAATAGCCGAAAAAACGCTTCCATACCGGCAGAAGATCGGCCATCCTGGCGATGATCACACGCTTTATTTTTGTTTCCGGGAGTACCTGTTTGACATAGCCGAAATTGGTATCCGCACACACAATAGCATCTGCTTCGCTATCCGTGGCGATATACCGGACGTCACTGGGGGTGTAAATGGGCGTTATGGGAACACAGACGGCATTGATGTGTTGAATCCCCAGCCAGGCCACAACCCACTGGATACTATTGGGAAGATAAATCATTACCCGTTGCCCTTGTTTTAGGCCTAGTTCTGTGAGGGCTGCGGCAAAGCTCCGGGACATCTGATCGAGTTTGCGATAAGAATAGCGTGTGCCGAGATAGATGACAGCAGTATGGTTCCCGTATGTTTCAACGGTTTGACAAAATTGATCGATGATGCGCTGCGTTGTTGTTGATTCCATGAATCATATCCCAAAGTAAGCTGCTTTGATTTCAGGGTTTTGCATGAGTTCTTTACCGGTTCCCATGAGGGTCAGCATACCGTTTTCCAGGATATAGCCACGATCGATTACGGGGAATACCGGACGGGCGAATTGTTCGCACAGAACCACGGTTATGCCACTTTCTTGGTTCAGACTGACAATGGCATCGATCAGGGTGTTCTGCATCATGGGGCTCAAGCCCAGGAGCGGTTCGTCGAGGAGCAGCAATTCAGGTTTTACGATAAGCGCCATCCCGATGGCCAGCATCTGTTGTTCACCGCCACTTAAAAAACCGGCTTTCTTTTTTTTGAGCGCCACCAGAGCCGGAAACAGCTGGAACGCAAAATCAATACCATCCCTGATCTCCTGCTTGCGGCGTAGAAAACCGGCAATTTTAAGATTTTCAAGAACACTGCTTTCCGGAAATATGGGATGACGCTCACGAGAGAGGACAATGCCTCTCCTGACACGTTCACTGGGTTTGGTTTGGGTAATATCCTGTCCCCGGTAGACAATACTCCCATAAACGGTGATCCGTTCGCCGCCTTTTCTTTTTTCCTTGATCTGCATGTCGATAATGAGACCGGAAAGGGTGTTCATAAGGGTTGTTTTTCCGGCACTGTTGGGTCCCACGACACCCACGAATTCACCATCGTTTACCTGGAAACTGAAGTCATTCAAGGCAATGGCATTTTCGAAAAAGACGATCAGATTTTTTACATCGAGCATGTTTTTTATTCCAGTTCTTTCAGGTGGAAACCAGCGAGGTGTTCTCCGGATCCGGATACCTAACGTTCTGAACCAAGATAGGCATTTTTGACCTCTTCACTGGCCATGACCTCCTCTGCGGTCCCCTGGGCAATTTTGCACCCGAAATTAAGGACCATTAGCCTGTCGGCAATACGAAAAAGTTCCTTGAGGCGGTGTTCGATCATGACGATGGTTTTGCCTTTTTGCTGTAGCTTTTCGATAATGGGAACAATACTGGCGACCTCGGCAAGGCTCAAGCCCGAGAACAGTTCATCGAGGATGATCAGTTCGGGTTGCAGCGCGATGGCCTTAGCCAGTTCCAGTCGTTTTAAATATCCCTGGGGCAGGGCGCCGGCCGGTTTGTAGGCCACATATGCATCTCTTTCAAAACCCACTTCCTCCAAGAGGTCCAAGGCAACGGCATCACGGTCTCCATACCGACCCCCTAACATTTTTTTTACACGGGGTGAGTAGAGGGGTATGATCATGTTTTTGAATGCAGGCAACTGATAAAACGGCCGGACCATTTGAAAGGTACGGGAGATACCCAGTTGAATGATTTTGTGTGCTGCCATCCGGGTAATATTTTGACCGTTGCAGAGTATTTTCCCCGAGGTGGGTTTGACAAAACCTGTCATCAGGTTGACGAGTGTGGTTTTGCCTGAGCCATTGGGGCCTATAATGCCCAGAAGTTCTCCGCGTTTTATGGTACAATCCAGTTCAGAAACAGCGGTGACACCGCCAAACACCTTGGTGAGTTTTTGAATTTCGATGATGTTATCTGTCGACATCGACCCACCTTTCTACCTGCTGATATTTTCGTTGAAGATAATGAAAGATACCTTCGGGTATGGCAACGATAAAAATTACCAGACAGAGTCCATACAACACAATCCGCAAACCGCCGATGCCGCGCAGCAACTCGGACAACGGCACCAGAATGGTCGCCCCCAGCATCGCCCCTGCAAACGAGCCGACACCCCCGACAACAGCGGAAGCAATGGGCATAATGGAATAGTCCAGAGTAAAAACCGGCATGCCCACGAACAGATATACATGGGTCATGTATGCCCCGGCAAAGGCGCCCACCGCACTGGATAAAAAAAGCGCCTGGGCTTTGAACCAGTAGATATTGATGCCGGCATTGGTGACGGATCTGTCATTGTCACGGATACCCTTGAGGACAAGTCCATAGTCCGAAGCCATCAATCGGCGAAAACCGAACAGGACCGATAATGTGGCGATGATAATCAGATAAAGCTCCAGCCATCCGGATGGTAGCGGGCTCATGCCGCTCAAGCCCTCTGTGCCGCCGAAAATCTTGGTTGCTTCGATGGTTCGTACCAGCATCAGGGGGAGGATCAGTGTAAACATGGAGAAGTAGATGCCTCTCAAACGAAGAACAGGCAGAAGAATGAGGGTGCAGATGAGTCCCCCGAATACCGTCGCCAGGGGAATGGTGATGAAGGGGTGAATCCCCCACGTGTGGTTGATGATGCCGGACAGATAAGCCCCCACGCCGAAGAATAGGGCCTGCCCCAAAGAAATCATACCGCTTTGCGCCAGCATGTCCCAACTGATAGCCAGCATGGCGAAAACTGCCAGCGAGATCATGACACGCTGCCAGTAGGGGCTCAGAAAAAGCGGCAACAGGAGAAAGAGAATGACAGGCAGCAGCCGTGGCCCTGCCACATAGAGCATTTCACGCCAGGAACTGAGAGCAAAGATATCTCCCGATCTGGCTTTGATGCCCCTGTCGATCCGTTCCTTACGTTTTTTCAAGGTGTCATATCCTTTCTTCCAATTCCTTTTGTTGTCCGAAAAGACCGGATGGCTTAATCACCAGAACGATCAGGATGGCAATCAGACTCACGATCATGGTCCAGTGTGATCCGAAATAGGTATCGGTGAAACGCTCTGCAAAACCGATGATAAAGCCGGCGGCAATAACACCACCGGTGCTCCCCAAACCACCGATAATACATACAGCCAGCGCTTTTATGAGGACATCGTAACCTTCGCTGGGTGAGATACTGCCCAAGGGGATGATGATGGTGGCAGCGATGGCCGCAAGACCCGCTCCCATGGAAACACTCAATGTTGCGATCCAGTCCGAATCGATGCCAAAGGTCAAGGCAGTTCGTTCATCCTGGGCAATGCCGCGAAAGGCAAGGCCGGTTGACGTATGGTGGGTAAAGAGCCAAAGCGAAACAACGAGGAGGAGACCCAGGACGACAATGAAGATGCGTTGCATGTCGATGTAGGTGCCGGCAACAATAAAGCTGTGGTCGAAAAACACCGGCAGGGTATATTCGAAACCAACGAATCCAAGATAGCGGAAAAGCTCGAGGATGGAGAGACCGATGCCGAAAGTGGCGATGACCTCCGATAATGCCTGGCCGCGCACCCTGAGAAGCACCAGCCGATACATCAGCGCTCCAAACAGGGTGGTGGCAAGTATGGACAAAATTGCCGATGGGAAAAAGGGAAGCCCAATCAGATTCATCATCATCCAACTCAGGTAGGCAGACATGACGTAGAGGGCGCCATAGGCAAAATTGGCAACACCGCTGATACCGAAAGTCAGATTGAATCCAATGGCCAGCAGTATCAGGGTGAAACTGTTGACGATCGCGTAAACCAGTGTTCCTGCAAACATATGGGTGATATTTCCAAAAAGTATTTAAAACTTAAAACCCTAAATCCGAAGCACGAAATCCGAAACCACAAAAAAATTTATGATCTTTTTCGTGGTTTCGTCTCTTCGTGATTTCGTGATAAATGATCTTTGTTTTCCGTTTTGTCCGAATTGGTACTCTGGGGTCTATTTCAATGATTTCAGCCCCTCGGGAAGTTGGATCTTTCCTTCGGCAATACTTGCTGGAAAGACAATGGCCCGGTTTCCTTCCGCTGTCCACTGGAATACCGTTGAAAGACAGGTTTCTTGGGGATCGAATCCATATACTGCCTGATGTCCTTCATCGTATCGGATACGACCCATGACGCCGTTTCGGTCTGTTTTTTCCAGTTCCGCCACGATAGCATCAGGATCGGTACTGCCCGCACGTTCAATGGCTTCTTTGAGAATGTATACGGATTCATAAGCAGGCGCCGGGCCGTGGCCGGCCTGTATTTTTTTTCCGTATTTTTTTTCATAGTTAGCGTAAAAAGCTGTGGAGGCGGGTAATTTATCCGAAGCGATGGCGCTGCCCATTTCGAATATGGTATTCATGGCACCGGCTATCTTACCGTCAAAGGTCTTCCATGCATCGGATCCAGCCAAGGGTGAAATGAAACCGGCCAGAATCGCCGGTACTTTCATGGCATTCCATTGTTTAACCAGGGTTCCGCTTTGGGGCATGTCGAAAATCGGCATGATTACCTGGGCGCCCAGTGACCTGGCTTTCATGAGGCTCGACGAGAAATCAGACGTCCCGGTGGGGTAGCTTTCCTGTCCCAGAATAGTCCACCCGGTCTTGTCGAAGTACATTTTCTGTACGAATCCGGCAGTGGCACGCGCCCAGGCAACATCCTGGTGCATCACATAGACTTTGTTGAATCCGAACTCCTTGTTGATGGCAGCCATGGTGCCTGCCAGATATTTGACGAGATGTACGGCATTGAGGCAGGTTCTGAAGACATACTTATATTTTTCCGGGTTTTCCTTGATTTTTTTTTCAGAGCCGGGAGACATGGCAATGGTGCCCAGAAGGGGGACTTTGTGTTTGGCGATGATATCCATCCCGGCGATGAGGGCTTCTGAACGGAACGGACCCACCACGAGAGCCGCGGGTTTCTTTTCCAGAATAATTTTTTCAATGCCGAGCAAAGCTTCGGGTACGGGTACGCCGGGTGCGGCATCTCTGAGGTCGATTGCCTCGACTTTGAGAGATCTTTTGGTGGTGCCCACGGACACACCGCCGGCTGCATTGATCTCTTCCACTGCCATTTCTACAGCTTTAAGTGATTCCTTGCCTTCTAAAAAACCCAAAGATGTGGGGACGCCGACGACGATAGGGTCGGCTGCGTAAGCCATGGGAACACAGGTTGCAATAATCAATAAAACAACGATAGCGATACCAGGAAAACTTTTTTTTCTCTCCATGATGCCCTCCTTAATTGTTGGGAAGTTTCAGAAAGTTGAGTAATAAGTTATATCGAATTTATTCGATGATGATTTTTCCAGCAGGATTGGAAACCACTTCGCCGATAATGGCGGACCCTGTTACGCCGGCGGTTTCTAAATTTTCCAGCAGATCTGCGGCTCTGTTTTTGCCGACACCCATGAGCAGCCCCCCTGAGGTCTGTGGGTCAAAAAGAATATCGATCAGCACGCTGTCGATATCCGGGGCAGGGCTTACCATGGATGATCGAAAGGCTTTATTTTTGAATGCACCGCCGGGAATGGAGCCAGCCCTGGCATATTCAATGGCCTCGGGAATAAGGGGAATGGCTTTGAATTCAAGACGAATACCGATGGATGGGCTGGACAGCATCTCTGCCAGGTGTCCCAGAAGACCGAATCCGGTAATGTCGGTGCAGGCGCTTACCGGGAAAGTCTTCATCACCCTGCCGGCATCGCGGTTCAATGTCGCCATGAGGCGGGTGGTGGATTCAATGACTTCCAGGGATGCGATACCTCTCTTGATGGCCGTGTTGATGATGCCAGTGCCGATGGGTTTGGTGAGGATCAGTTGATCTCCCGGCTTTAGACCCGTGTTTTGCACCACATGGTCCGGATGGACAAAGCCGGTCACCGAAAGACCGTATTTCAATTCCTTGTCCTGAACACTGTGGCCGCCGAGTAAAACAACACCGGCTTCCTTCATTTTTTCCAGCCCGCCTTCCAGAATGGAACGAAGGATCGAAATGTCCATTTGAGCGGAAGGAAATGCCACCAGATTCATGGCGGTTTTGGGTTCCCCGCCCATGGCATAGACATCGCTCAATGCATTGGCAGCGGCAATTTGACCAAACCAGAAGGGGTCGTCCACAATGGGTGTAAAGAAGTCTACGGTCTGGATGATGGCCAGGTCATCCGATACCCGGTAAACACCGGCATCGTCAGCCCCATCCAGGCCTACCAGTACATTGGGGTCCTGCGGCAGTTCAATACCGCAGAGTGCTTTGTCCAGGTCCCCTGGAGCCAGTTTAGAGGCTCACCCGGCACCGGAAACGGTCTGGGTTAAACGAACAGGGACCGCACCGGCCTGGATGGTTTTTATTCCGCTTGGTTTCATTGGTTCAATCATCGTGACTCCCCTGAATGATGTTCTATCTTTCAACTTTGGTTTTATATATTCAATGGCGGCGATGTTTCAAGGAATATCTGTACATCGGGATTGTTTCATAAGAGACAAGCCGTAAGCTTCAAGCAATAACTCAACTTTCGTGTTTACTGAGCCCAGAAATCTGAGCAGCAAGCTTTAAGCAGCTCAAATCCTACAGTTCAAGCTTTCGGGCTTACCCTCCAAACCGCCACCCCTCAAACCCTGGTCTTCTCCTCAGTTTGTTTGTCTCCCAATCTCTGCCACGGGGCACGTCAGCGCGGTCAAAATATCACCTGGCGCCATTTTGAGCATCACACCTCTGCGGCCCCCATTGATGACCACTGTCGAATAATTCATAATGGGGCTGTCAATAACGGATTCCAGTGGCTGTTTCAACCCAAAGGGACTGATGCCGCCCACACGATAGCCGGTCAAACGCTCGGCAATTGTGATGCTTGCCATGGATGCGTGTTTGGTGTGAAAAAAACGGGCGAGCTTTTTTAGGTCCAGCTGCGTGTTTCCCGGCAGCAGGGCTGCCACATACCGATGCCCCCCCAGATCTGCGATAAGTGTTTTCACGGTTTTTTCAAGCGGGAAACCAATGGCATGCGCAGCAAATGCAGCACCTTTTACCTTGTGGGTGTAGGGTATCACCTCAAAAGGAAGCTGCGCTTTTTTTAATGTCTGGATGGCTCTTGTGGGCATGATCTTTCCTATCGGACGCTATTTATCCTTTGGATGTCATTTGCACTTCGTGCGACATTAGCGCTACGCGCGTCATTTATTGCTGCTTTTAGCTACGATGAATGACACAAAGTAAATGACCATTAATGACGCAAAGCAAATGACATTTATTTCCCTCGACTCCTTGATTGTTCTACAAACCGCGTGCTCGGCACGCGGTTCCGAACCTGAACTTGCGGAGACGTGCCGTCTCCTTTGGATTTCCCCCATTTTGGGGGAAATCCGAGCCACCCGTTTCACGGGTGGTAGTTGACTCCTTGGACCCTTTACTAAATATTTATTGTATCGCCATTCCACATGATATACAGGATAACGTTCTTGATGACAACAAATGACACCTAAAGGGTTTCTGACACACCAGGTGTGGCGGAGCCGAGGGATGTCAAAATCGCCCGTGGGCAGAAGATGGAGGAGATATGTCTTATAAAAAAAGTGATTACAAAGAAGACCTTGACAGGCTTACAGCTGTTTTTCAAACAAATCTTGGGGAATTTGAGGCCGAGTTATATGCCAGGGAATGTCCGGAAACCGTATGGAATTTTGTCAACCTGGCAGAGGGTCGACAGGAAGCAGACCGTCAGGGCAATTTTTATGACGGCCTTACATTTCATCGCGTGATTGAAGGATTCATGATTCAGGGCGGGTGTCCCCTCGGTTCCGGTACCGGCGGGCCCGGCTACCGCTTTCAGGACGAGTTCGATGTCGTCATTGCGGCACGACAGCGAAGGAATCCTCTCCATGGCCAACGCAGGACCCGGGACCAATGGGAGCCAGTTTTTTGTTACACTGGGACCCACCCCCCATCTGGATGACCGGCATTCGGTTTTTGGCAAAGTTGTTAAAGGCATGGAGGTCGTGAATAAAATCGGATCGGTTCAAACCGGACCCATGGATAAACCCGTGGAGCCGGTGGTGATGCAGGGTGTCACTATTAAGCGCTAAAATCACTTCGCGATGTTCGTTGACGCGACTGCATCGCTTTGAAGCGATTGTCAAAATATCGTTCCGAAACTGCTTTGGCAAATCAGCTCAAACGACCGCTTGAACTCGCAAAAAAGCGGGGACCTTCTGAAGATCCCCGCTTTTTTCTACTTATAGTGAGTTTTTTATTATGAGCCCGCAGTTATGCTGCGGGCGTTATATAAAATCGCACAGCGATTTTATTAGGCTACCTCCTGATATTCAGCATCCACCACATCATCCTCAGACATGTTGCCGGGTGAGGCACTGTTCGTTTGCGTACCGGTATCGGCTGACTGCTGATAGGCTGTGGTCGCCATCTGGTGGGCTGCCTGGGTAAGGGCGTCGGTGAGACGTTTGATTTCATCCACATCCTCGCCGTTCATGGCCTGTTTCAGACTGTCGATGGTTGCTTCCATACTGGATTTTGTGGAAGGATCCAGTTGGGCACCCATTTCCGTCATGGATTTCTGGGTCTGGTAAATCAGGGTATCTGCCTGATTTCTTGCTTCCACAAGGATTTTCTTTTTCTTGTCATCGTCTGCATGCAATGCCGCATCATTTACCAGACGATCGATTTCTTCCTGGGTAAGTCCGGAAGATGCCGTGATGCGTATGGATTGCGCTTTTCCCGTGGCCTGGTCCTTGGCGGAAACTTCCACGATACCATTGGCGTCGATGTCAAAAGAGACCTCGATCTGGGGTGTCCCCCTGGGGGCCGGTGATATACCGGTTAATTCAAACCGACCCAGGGTCTTGTTGCCGGAAGCCATTTCCCGCTCACCCTGCAGCACATGAACGCTGACCGCCGGTTGGTTGTCTTCCGCCGTGGAAAAAACCTGGCTTTTTTTGGCCGGAATGGTGGTGTTTTTTTCGATGAGTTTGGTCATCACGCCTCCCAGGGTTTCGATGCCGAGTGACAGGGGCGTAACATCCAGGAGCAGGACATCCTTGATGTCCCCTTTGAGCACCGCTCCTTGAATAGCGGCACCCAGAGCCACGACCTCGTCCGGATTGACCCCCTTGTTTGGCTCTTTACCGAAAATCATTTTGACCCGCTCCTGGACTGCCGGCATGCGGGTCATACCTCCAACCAGAATCACCTCGTCTACTTCGCCGGTTGATAATCCGGCATCCTTCAGGGCGGCCCGGCAGGGCTCCTCCAGTTTGGTCAACAGATCCGCCACAAGTGCTTCGAGTTTGGCACGGGTAATCTTGACATTCAAATGTTTGGGCCCTGTGGCATCGGCCGTGATAAAAGGAAGATTCACATCCGTTTCCAGGGAGTTCGACAGTTCCATTTTGGCTTTTTCTGCGGCTTCTTTCAGGCGTTGAAGCGCCATTTTGTCGTTGCGTATATCGATACCCTGATCCTTTTTATACTCATCGGCGATGTAATCGATAAGTCTGAGATCGAAATCCTCGCCCCCCAGATGGGTGTTGCCATTGGTGGCTTTGACTTCGAACACGCCATCGCCGATTTCCAGTATGGACACATCGAAGGTTCCGCCGCCCAGATCGAATACGGCAATTTTTTCTTCGGACTTTTTATCCATACCATAGGCCAGAGAAGCTGCCGTGGGTTCATTGACGATACGCAATACATTCAAACCGGCGATTTTCCCGGCATCCTTGGTAGCCTGCCGCTGACCGTCGTCAAAGTAGGCCGGAACGGTAATGACGGCATCAACGATTTTTTCGCCCAGGAACGCTTCCACCGACTTTTTGATATCCGCCAGGATAAAGGATGAAATTTCTGCAGGGCTGTATTGCTTTCCGCGAATGTTGAGCTGAACATCCCCATTGGGGGCTTTTTGAATGTTGAAGGGTAGATTCCGGATATCCGACTGGATTTCCGGGGAGTCGAATTTCCTGCCGATGAGGCGTTTGACACCAAAGATAGTGTTTTCAGGATTGGTGATGGACTGACGTTTGGCGATCTGCCCCACCAGTCGTTCCCCCTTGTCGGTAACCGCAACGACCGAGGGCGTGGTTCGGCCTCCTTCCTGATTGTTGACTACCCTGGCTTCGCCACTCTCCATAATCGAAACACAGGAATTGGTGGTTCCCAGATCAATACCGATTATTTTGCTCATTTTCAGTTCCTCCTTTTGGGCATGACAACCATTCTGGATGGAAAAACCGCTATCAGCCTCTGGCCGTCGTGCAATCAATATGGTGTTTGTTAGACTGAAAGATAACCATCGTAATGAATTAGTCAATAATGAAAATGAATAATTTCATTACTAATTATGATATTAGTCTATTGAGTAATGAAGCGGTATCGGGCAAGACCTTGTTCTATTTTCAGCGTGGTGGTTTATTGACACGAATCAACGTGTTAACTATTGACATGACAATCATTTTGAATCATACTCCAAACTTCGTAAATCCCGGGCCGTATGTTCCTGCCCAGAACCTTAATCCCAACAAAATAAGGAGAATGATATGAAAAGAGGTGCCTTTTTCGTTTTATCATTGGCAATGGTTGCTTTGTTGCTTTCGCCCACTGCATGGGCTGCCAACGACATCAAAATCGGGTTCAATATTCCGCTTACCGGTGACAATCCGGATGTGGGGGGCTCATCTAAAAACGCAGCCGAAATGTTTCTGAAAAACAACCCGACTATCGACGTTGGCGGGAAAGCATACAGTCTGAAATTTATCTATGAGGACAACGAATACAAACCCGAATCAGCCGTCAAAATCAACTCAAAGCTCATTACGGAAGAAGGCGTTCTCGGCATTGTAGGTCCTCAGTCATCCAGTCAGGCCGTTCCGGCCGGCGAAGTTGCCAACAACAACGCCACGCCCATGATCAGCCCATGGTCTACCAATCCGAACACCACATTGGATCGACCCTATGTCTTTCGTGGCTGTTTTCTCGATCCTTTCCAGGGACCGGTAGCCGCCAATTTTGCCACCGAGGAGCTTGGGGCCAAAAAAGCGGCCGTTATCTATGATATCGCTGCGGATTATCCAAAAGGTCTGGCTGAGAACTTCAAAGAAGCCTTTGAAAAACTGCATGGATCCGGATCCGTCGTTGCCTTTGAATCATTTACAACCGGTGACAAAGATTTTTCCGCCCAGATGACCAATATCGTCATGTCCAAAGCGGATGTGCTTTTTGTCCCCCAGTATTATTCTGAAGTTCCCCTTATCATCCGCTCTGCCAAAGAGATGGGATGGTCAAAGCATATTCTGGGTGCAGATGCCTGGGGTGGTGGCGACCTGATGGGACTTTGTGGTGACGACTGCAAAGGGCTTTACTTTTCAACGCATTACGCCGCTGCGGGAGCCAAAGGGGCCACCAAAGCGTTTATCGATGCCTATGTGGCAGCCTATGGGAAGACGCCTGATGATGTGGCCGCCCTGACCTGGGACACCATTGGGCTGATGGTCCAGGCCATCAAAGATACCGGTGGCTTGTCCGGAAACATCAAGACCGATCGTATGAAAGTGAAGGATGCTCTGGCCGGTGTTAAAAACTTTCCGGGAATCACCGGTGGGATGACATTCACTCCAGAAGGAGACCCGAAAAAATGTGCCGTGATCGTTCAGATCAACGACGACGGTCAATTTGCCTTTCATAAATCCGTATGCCCAAAATAAGATCGTGTTACGATTTTATTTTAATAGATTGGACACATAACTTGAGTGATTATCGAGGTCGCCACAGCGACGTTGAAACGCCAACTTAGGTGGTTGAAAACGCATACACCCACCGTGCCTGTGCGCGGTGGGTGAATCTATTATCTGCCCGCACTGCTGGTTTTAAGTGAAAAGCCAGCAGTTGTGTGCGGATTTTTATTTGGGAGAGCACCGCATGACCTTCAATTTTCTCATGCAGAACCTCATCAATGCCTTGCAGTGGGGGAGTTTTTACGCCCTCATCGCTTTAGGCTATTCCATGGTTTACAGTATTCTCATGCTGTTCAACTTTGCCCATGGGGACATTTTTATGGTAGGCGCCTATATCGGTTTAGGCATCGCCACTGGTCTGCTTGCATTGGCAGGAACCGGAGCCGCCGCAATCTTGCCGGGGTGGTTTATTCTGGTATTGACCATATTGATATCCATGTTTCTAACCGGTTTTGTGGGTATCATCGTGGAAAGGGTAGGGTATCGCCCTCTGCGGGATGCCCCACGAGCTTCTGCCGCCATCACCGGTCTGATGATCGGGATTATCCTGGAAACATCCAATATCCTTTTCCTGGGGGGGTCGCGGCTTAAATTTCCGCAACTCATTCAATCAACCACCTACAACATCGGTGGTATTTTTGTGACCAACAAAAAAATAATGATCGTATTGGTTTCCCTGGGGTTGATGCTGGCCCTGCACCAGTTCGTGACACGTACCAAGTACGGCATGGCCATGCGCGCCATGGCATATGATTATCTTGTGATTCCCCTGATGGGTGTGTCCATGAATCGAATTGCCGCCATGACTTTTGCCATCGGGTCTGCATTGGCCGCGGCAGCGGGAATCCTGTTCGGGTTGGCATACCCGGTTCTGGATCCCTATATGGGTGTCAGTTTCGGCTGGAAAGCCTTTGTAGCGGCGATCCTGGGGGGGCGCGGCTCCATTATGGGGGCCTGTATTGCCGGCTTCATGCTCGGCTTTATCGAAATCATGACGGTGCCCGCAATCCAGATCATCAACCGGCTGTTTGATTTTAATATCGGCTCAAATATGCGCGATCTGATCGCCTATTCCATCGTGTTGCTGATTCTCATTTTCAAACCACATGGATTGTTCGGCGAGGCATACAGTGCGAAACTGCGACTGTAACTGGCGCGTGAATTGGATATATCATGAAGTTATAAAAAGTTTTTTTGGAACAAAAGAAAATTGATCTAAAACAAGGGTTCGAGGGTCCGAGGGTAGTTGACAGCTATTAGCAGACAGCGGCATTCAAACTTCTGAGCATCCTAGCATTCCAGCATACAAAGGATCCAGGATTCGAGGGGTCAAGTGAGATGCTTAAAGGCTATAAGCAGTTAACTGTTTGACAAAGTATTGCCCTTGAACCCTGGAATCCTCGAACCCTCGGACCCTATTTCCCAAATTATTGGGAGAAGAACTATCTTCATTGATTCCGTTCAACCGGAATAAGTAAGTCAAGGATTCTATCTATGGCCGTTACAACACAATCGAAACAACAAACGGGTGTAAGGGGCGTTATCCGACGCATTTTCAACGGAGCCCCTCTGCTGGCAATCCTGCTGGGGTTTCTGGCCTGCACTCTCTGGGAAATGATGATCGGTGAAGTGTTGGCATCTGCCTTGTTACTTCCTAAAATGCCGATCCTTTTCGGTCTCGTGACCATGTTCAAGGTAATCGCGGGGATGATCAACCTGGTTCTAAAGGACACGCCTTTTGCGTTTTTTACGCTGCTGCACATCCCCATGGCGCTGCTCTACTTTGTCTTTGTCTATGCCCTGCCATTTGCCATAGTTGTCCGGCTGACCACCCGACCCGCCAATGTCATTGCCCGATCATTGCAGCAATTGCCGCTCATGGTCACGGCTCTGGTTCATCTTGGGTTTCTTTACGCCGCGTTTCACTTCTGGGCTGAAATGAGTGATTACCGGTTGATTTCCCTGAAGCTGACCCTCATCGCGGTGCTGCTGACCCTCAGCCTGAACATTATCAATGGCTATATGGGAGAATTTTCCTGCTCCCATCCCGGTTTTATGGCCATTGGGGCTTATATGTCCTCACTTTTCACGGTGGGACTGTTTGTCAACGACAAGGTTCTGGGGGATGCCCTGCTGGGTATTCCCCTGGCGTATCTGTCTTTCCCCTTCGCCCTTATTTTCGGTGGGTTGTGTGCTTCTGTGGGTGCTCTGATCGTTGCCATTCCGTCATTCAGAACCCGGGGCGACTATCTCGCGATTATCAGCCTGGCGTTTTTATTCATCGTCAAAAGCTTCTTTGAAAATATGCAATCCCTTGGGGGAGCCCGGGGTATTATGGGACAACCGGACTGGGCGACCCTGCCGGTCATCTTCATTGTGGTGATCATCGGTATATGGGCCATCAATAATTTTGTCACATCGACCCTTGGCAAGGCGCTGAACGCCGTACGTGATGATGAGATGGCTGCCGATGCCATGACCGTGGACACCCGCAAAACCAAAATGGTCGCGTTTCTTTTCGGTGCCTTCTGGGCAGGACTGGCAGGGGGCTTGCTGGCTCATGTGCTGCGTTTTATCAACCCGGCCATGTTCGGTATCCAGAAGCTGGCTGAAGTTTTGGCAATGGTATACTTTGGCGGTCTCAACTCCGTGTATGGCTCCATCGTGGGGGCTGTCTCCATCAGCCTTCTGGGAGAAGTGCTGCGGCCGCTGGAAATTTTAAAATGGATTTTCATACCCCTGTTGCTCATTCTGGTGATGATCTACAGACCCACCGGTCTGGTTGCATTCAAGGAACTCAATGTTCGCACCACGTTCGGCCCCAAGGAGGAGGCGTAACATGCCGCTTCTCGAAGTCATTCAAATGAGTCATAATTTTGGCGGTCTTCAAGCCGTGTCCAACTATAATCTGCAATTGGATCCCGGTCAGATTACAGGTCTGATAGGCCCCAATGGCGCCGGTAAAACAACCATATTTAACCTGCTTACCGGTATTTATCAGCCTGCGGAAGGTGAAGTTCGATTGAACGGCACCAATCTTGTGGGGCAACGGCCAAATCAGATCGCCGCGCTGGGTATCGGACGCACCTTTCAGGAAATGCGCCTGTGGCGTCACATGTCTGTTCTGGATCATGTTAAAATGGCCCGCTATTCAAAACTCACCTATGGTCTTTTTGGCGCCTTCCTGGACAGCCCCAGGCGACGTCATGAGGAAAAAGAGTCCACGGCCAAGGCCATGGACTACCTGGAGCTGTTTGGTGTTGACCAGTTTGCCCACCAACTGGTGACCAATTTGCCCTACGGCGCCCAGCGAAGGGTTGAAATGGCACGTGCCCTGGCCACGGATCCCAAGGTGCTCCTGCTTGACGAGCCAACCGTCGGTATGACCCCCGAAGAACTGATGGACATGATTCTGGTGGTGCGTAAGGCCCATGAGCGATTCAATCTGGCAATTTTTCTGATTGAACACCGCCTCCGGGTGGTGCGTGAGCTGTGTCAGAATGTCCAGACCCTGGTATTTGGAGAGGTGATTGTCGAAGGAACGCCGGATGAAGTTCAAAATAACCCCAAGGTCATTGAGGCCTATATCGGCGATAAGGAGATAGACTTCTAATGCTGTTAGATGTAAAAAACCTTCAGGTTGCATATGGGAAAATCAAAGCCCTGCATGGCATTGACTTTCACATAAACGACGGTGAAATCGTGACCATCATCGGCGCCAATGGTGCCGGGAAAAGCTCCACCCTACGTGCTATCTCCCGTTTGGTTCCATCAGGGCCTGATACGGAAATGACGTTTTCCGGTGAAAATCTGTTGAAATACCCTCCCGAAAAGGTAGTCAGCAAACTGGGCATCACCCATGTGCCGGAAGGGCGACGGCTGTTCGGCAATCTGACCGTTCTCGAAAATCTGCAGCTGGCAGCTTTTGCACGCACGGACAAGGACGGCGTCCAGCGTGACATCGAGCGTGTCTTTGCTATTTTCTCACGGCTTGAAGAACGCAAGACCCAAAAGGCAGGCACCATGTCCGGTGGTGAACAGCAAATGCTGGCCGTGGGTCGTGCGTTTGTTGCCGGGCGCCGCCTCATGCTCCTGGACGAACCCTCCATGGGTCTGTCGCCCCTGTTGATGAAACGCGTATTTCACTCTCTGAAAGAAATCAACCAGACAGAGGGCACGGCCATCCTGCTAGTGGAGCAGAATGCCCGCCTGGCATTAAAATTTGCCAAGCGCGGCTATGTCCTTGAAAACGGCAACATGGTGCTTCATGGTCCTTCGGAAGATCTGCTGGGCAACGAAGAAGTGAAGAAAGCCTACCTCGGCGGATAGCCCCTTTTCTCATGAAAAAAATTTAGTTATAACGATCTTGATTGTGCCACCCTCTTTGTCCATATCTTTAACCCGTGCAACGGCCGGATTTCGAAAACAGCTAACCACCTCTTTAGAAACAAACGAAACAAGGGTCAGTGAAATATCCGGGTTGATCTTAAGTAATCTGGCCTGTCAAGACAGGCCCTCTACTTCACGACGGAAGAATACAGCGATTACAATCACCGCAATGGTCGGGAATAAAATGATCAAAACCGCTGCAGCATTGACTGCCGGTGTGAAGGTGAAACGCATCAGGCTGTAAAGATACACCGGCAGTGTCAATTCGTGTCCGATCAGGAAAAATGACAGCAAAAACTCCCCCATGGAGATCGTAAAGCAGAAGAGCGCTGCGGCCAGGACAGATGGAACAATTAACGGCAATGTGACATCTAAAAATGTCCGTAGCGGGGTTGCCCCAAGATCCATGGCAGCTTCTTCCATTTCGAGATCGAAGTTCAGCAGTCTGTCGCGGATGACCATGACGGCAAAGGGCATAATAAAGGTTGTGTGCCCTAAAATGGTGGGCCAGATTCCACCGGGGATACCCAGGAAGCGAAACCAGAGCAGGACCGAGATCGCCGAAACAACACCGTAGGTGATAATGGCCAGAATGTTGAGAGTTTCGATCAATGCTTTGCCTTTGAACTTGAACCTGACCAGGCCATAGGCAAGCCCGCCCCCGATGAGAGTCGAGAAGAAAGTCGATACCAGCCCGATTATGACCGAGTTTTTAAGAGCTAAAATTAATCTGGAATCATCGAAGGCTTTCTGAAACCAATGGAAGGTCAGGCCCTTCAGGGGCCAGGTCAGATACTCCGACGCATTGAAAGCATAGAGGACAAGCACCGCTAAGGGCAAAAAAATATAACAAAGAAATAGGATGAAGTAGATTCTAAAGGCCCTGTTGCCCCAGTCCTTAACCAGCCAATCAGGCAGACGGGAGTTACGCATAGTCGGCTTCCTTTCCCAGGCGGGCGATAATGGCCGCCAGCATCAACAGGGCCAGGAAGACAACCACCGAAAGCGCACTGCCGGTGGTCCAGTTTGCGCCGCCCATAAATGTTTCGAAAATCACCGAAGATATCATCAGGGTATTGGCACCGCCTAATAATTGCGATGACAGCACATCACCGAAGCTGGCCAGCAGTACCAGAACCACCCCTGACACGGTACCGGAACTGGTCAAAGGAAGTGTTATTCTGATCAACGTTTGCAGCTTGTTGGCACCAAGATCTTCGGATGCCTCCAGTAATTTGTTTGGCACCTTGCCCAAGCTGGCATATAGCGGCAGGACCATATAGGGTGTATAGGTGTAGACCAGACCGAACACAATACCGGTTCCCGAATATAAAAACCGGATAGGGGCATCGGTCAGTCCTATTGACATAAGCACCCAATTGAGAATGCCACTTGAACCCAGGATGATTTTCCAGGCAAAGACACGCAGGATCACACTGGTCCAGAATGGGATCAGAAGGGCCAGAAGCAACAAGCTTCCGCGCTTGGTAATGCGCGAAAGATAATAGGCCACCGGATACGAAATGAAAAGAGAGATGGTCGTTGCCGTTGCGGCATAAAGACCTGTGCGGATAAAGGCATTACGATAAATCGGTTCAATGAGCACCCGCAGATAGTTGTCAAGCGTATAGTGGAAATTAGGCTCGAAGAAGGGCATGCTGGACATCAGGCTGTAACGCAAGGCGACAAACATAGGAATCAGAAAAAATAGGATCAACAGGATGGCAGCCGGACATATGGTGAGAATCGGAACGGTCCAATCATCGAGTCGCTCCCGCCACGACAAAGCCCCTCCTGTTTTTATTTGGCCCGGGGATTCCTGCATTTGTTTATTCCTATTGTTGATCTTGAACCGCATCAGCACTCGCTAACCCCTTTGGTTCTTCTGTGCAGCAGTGCTTTGCAGGTCGCGGGGTCAGCGAGTGAATTTGGATTCGACAGATTTTTGTTAATCCTTTAAAAGTTAGGGTGTGGTTTCTGCTCCTACGAAACCTAAAACTTCCTATCCATATGGTGACCCCTTATTCTGATCTAAAAACGCCACCTCTGGTGGAGGATCCGGAAAGGTACAACCGATCCGGTGAAAATTAAAAAAGAAAATATCGAATGTCGAACAAGGAGTGTAGAATATTGAAGTGTTGTATCGCTGCGCTCTATCTTCCTTTATTCTATAAGCTGGGAAGCATCACTTCGAAATTCATGTACTCGATATTCGATATTGGATATTCCAGCCCCCTTCGAGGGGCCTCTTGAGCCCACCCGCTTTGCGGGTTGGCTCAGTTGCCGCGTACATCCTGGTAGGCTTTTACCATTTTTTCGGATGTTTCCGGTTTCAATGTAGGATAGGGTACCAACCTTTTTGTCTCTTCATCGGAATAGGTCATAATCTCGGCCATCTCCTTTGGTAAGGCGCTGGCAGCATCCGCGTTGACCACCATATATCCCATCTTTTTAATCATCTGGGAGGCAATTTTTGGAGACAGCATGTGATCGATCCATTTATTGGCTGCATCCTGGTGGGGGGCGTCGGACATGATGCAGAACTGATCAATCCAGGCTGCGGCCCCTTCTTTGGGAACAACGAATTTCACAGGTTGCCCATCAAGCTGCATCTTGTGAACCATACCATCGTCGGCTGATGTGAGCCATATCTCACCCGAAGCCAGGAGATTCTTCATTTCTTCCAGACTTTCGATGCGTTTCAGCAACAGTGGATTTTGCGCGCTCAGTTTCTGTTTGATGGGGATCAGTTTGGCATCGGTGTCGACATCGAGTTGTGTGATATCCATACCGAGATATTTGCCAACGGCAAAACAGGCATCCACCGGGTTTCGCGAAAATGCAATGCGGCCCTTGTAGCGTTCATCCCAGAGGGCGCCCCAGGAGGTGGGTGCTTCCTTGACCAGGTCACTGCGATAGGCCATTCCCATAACCCCAAACGTGTAAGGTACGCTATACAGCTTGCCGTCGACCATATTGTAATCCGCTTTTTTGAATCCCTCTGACAAACCTTCCCAGTTGGGGATCTTGCTTTTGTCTATGGGTGCCAAAAGGCCGGCATTGGCAAACCGTTTGATCATATGATTGCTGGGCTGAATGATGTCGAGGCCCGTGTGCCCGGCTTGAATCTTGGACCACAGCTCCTCATTGCCATGATAGAACGTGCAATTAACCTTGATGCCATGCGCTTCTTCGAAGGATTGGGTCGCAAAATCAGGGCAGTAGATACCCCAGGTCCAGATGTTGAGCTCTTTTTCTTCAGCAGCCCAAACACCCCAAGATGGGAGTAGTATTGCTATGAATAAAAAAATTACCGCCAGACCGCTTGCGATTGAACATTTCGGATGTTTCATGATAATCTCCTTCTTAATTTAATACTGCATGTATTCATGCCCTAATATAGGATTCTGCGCTTGCAACAGCTACGATGCCGGCCAACGCGCTTTTTCAACGCGCGGTCTTTGCGGGCAGCAGCGACGCGTCTTTGGCAAGCCAGCCAATCTGCGTTTTATCCCCAACCCGGAAATCAGCGGTTGCCTTGGCATCTAAATCCGCTTTCAGTCGGACACTGTTCGGCAACTCGACGATGCAGCGCCGCATGGCTCCGGAATAGATCAAATTAATGATATGGGCCGGGTGCAGTGTGTCGCATCTGTTGGCACTCTCACCGAGCATGATTCTTTCCGGTCGGATACAGAGAGCGACTGCCTTACCCACTTCAAACCGGCCCGCGTCTTGGGCATGGAATAGCAATCCTCCGGCTTCGATGCCGAAAGTATTACCTTCACGTTCGCAAACCCTGCCGTCCATGAAATTTATGTCACCGATAAAATCGGCAACAAACCGGGTTTGAGGCCGCTCATAGATTTTTTCGGCGGTGCCGATCTGCTCAATCTTGCCCCGATTCATGATGGCGATCCGATCACACATATTGAGGGCTTCCTGTTGATCGTGGGTTACGTAAATAAAGGTTGTCCCTAAACGGCGCTGGATGTTTTTTATTTCGATCTGCATCTCGCGACGAAGTTTAAGGTCTAAGGACCCCAGGGGTTCGTCAAACAAAACCACACTCGGTTCAAGAATTAGAGCTCTCGCAAGGGCAACCCGCTGCTGCTGGCCACCGCTGAGTTGTTTTGGATACCGTTTTCCAAGACCTTCTAAATGAACTACCTCCAAGGCATTCGCCACCCGGGTTTTGATTTCGTTGGCTGGTGTTTTACGGATCTTCAAACCATAGGCCAGGTTGTTGAATACACTCATGTGGGGAAACAGGGCCAGGTGCTGGAAAACCATCGTGGTGTTGCGACGGTAAGCAGGACGGCGACCCATCAGCTCATTCTGAAGGTAGACATCGCCAACATCAGGAATGATAAACCCACCGATAATGCGCATTATCGTGGTTTTACCAGAACCGCTGGGGCCGAGGATACCGAAGAATTCACCTTTGTGAATGGATAGAGAAACATCGTGAAGCACCTGGTTGGGTCCAAAATAGTGCGAAACGTTGCACAGGACGCAATCGTATTGGGTTTTTACCATCACCACATGCTTTCCTTTTGTGGAACATACCCGAACATTGTATTAAAAAGGCAGCAAAACATTCTTTATTGTGTTATATATCAATTTATTAGAATGCTAAACAAAGAAGGCTTCAGCATGACAGTTTGTACCATAGCCAAATTGAAATATGCAAGGTTCAAAAGGTGAAAAACAGAACTGATTTAACTTGGCCTTGTTTCATAATAACGTTCTTGAACAAGCGCCAGAAGGAGAAAATCCATGAGAGAACATGCTCTTTTTAATATGAGTTCCGGACCTGTTCAGGGAAGTGCCCGGACACTCCGGGCGCTGTCCCGGCAAATTTTTTACCATCATGATCCCGAGTTTGTGGAGATCTTTGATGCTTGTACCGAAAAACTGCAACAGCTTTTCAAGACCTCGGGAGATGTCATTATCATGCAAGGCGAGGCGCTCTTGGGGTTAGAAGCTGCGGCGTTCTGTACCATCGAGCCCGGCGATAAATGCCTCAACTTGGTGTCCGGGATATTCGGACACCTGTATGCCTGGTATATCGAAGCCTTCGGTGGACAGGTGATTGAAGTGAGAACCGATTACAACAAGGCTATCGATCCTGCCGAAGTGGAGAAGGCCTTCTCTGAAAACCCTGGCATCAAGATCATGGCGGTTGTTCACAGCGAGACCCCCTCGGGTACTGTCAACCCCGTCAAAGATCTCTGTCCCATCGCCAAAAAATATGGCGCAATAACTATCGTTGACGCCGTTTCTTCTATCGGTGGGACAGAGGTGAATGTGGACGACTGGGGTATCGACATCTGTTGTATTGGCCCGCAAAAATGTCTGGCCTCGTCCCCTGGGCTGGCGCCGGTGGCTGTGAGTGAAGATGCCTGGCAAAAGATGCGTAATAAATCCAAACCTGTGCGGTCCTCTTACATGAGTATGCTCGATTTTAAAGAGAAATGGCTCTGTGGGAAAGAAAAGCGCAGTTTTCCCTATACTATGTTTACCAATGAAGTCGTTGCCCTGGATGATACCCTGGATCAGGTGTTCGAGGAAGGCCTGGAAAACATGATCGCTCGACACAAAACAGCGGCCAGAATGGCTCGCGCCGGGGTCAAAGGGATGGGGCTTTCACTTTGGGCGGACACGGAAGATATTTGTGGGTCCGGCGCCACTGCGGTCAAGGCGCCGGACGGTGTTGATGAAGTCAAATTGCGACGGCATCTTTATGACAAGTATCGGATAAGCATTTCAGGTGGATTTCGCGAACTTAAAGGGAAGCTGTTCCGATTAGGTCATATGGGACCGACGGCCAACCCTGCCCATGTTGCCATGCAACTGGCAATGGTGGAAAAGTCACTCCACGATATCGGTTATCCGGTTAAGCTTGGCAGTGGTGTGGGGGCGGCTCTTGAAGCAATCTAACCCGAATATTTCATGAAACTTGACGAGAAATTTTAATTTGCATTGTTATAACAGTGCGCCAGAACCGATCAGATTCGTGAAATATTCTGGCTAATCCACCTATTTGCCAAATGGGCAGACAGGGAAACGACAGGTATCGCAATTGGCGCAGAAGCCACCGTGTCCCATAGCAACGATATCGTCTCTTGACACGGATTCGCCGGCCAGGAGTCTTGGGACCACCAGATCGAAAATCGAGGTCTTGTGATACATGACACAACCGGGGAGCCCTATCACCGGGGTATTCCGAATATAGGCCAGCATGAACATGGCACCCGGGAGAACCGGGGCACCATAGGCAATGACCTTTCCGCCGGCAGCACGGATACTGGCAGGTGTCTGGTCATCCGGGTCCACCGACATACCGCCGGTGAGGGCGATCATATCGACATCCCTGCGCATAAAATCGTGGATGGCTTTTATGGTCATGTCAACATTGTCTGACACTTTTTCATACCCCACCACACGACTGCCCAGACCCTTGAATTTTTTTTCAACCACCGGTCCAAACCCGTCTTCGATACGACCCTCAAAGACTTCGCTGCCTGTTACGATCAGGCCTATTTTGTGTGGCACAAAGGGCTTTACCTGCAGGATGGGAAAATGGTCCCGGCAGATGGCCTCCACATGCTGGATACGCGCGTCTTCGGTCACCAGTGGTATGATCCGTGTTCCCCCCAGTGGCTGATTGTCTGAAACCGGCTGGTTGCTGTGAAGCGTTGCAAACATAATATCTTCGATCTGGTTGATCAAGGACAGTGCCGGTGCATCGACTTTCAAAAGGCCTTTTGCAGCAGCTGAGAGGGTGACTTTCCCCTCGGCGGGTTCGGTCAGAAAGACGCCGGGGCCTGTGGCTGCCTTGGCGATGCGTTTGGCGGCTTCATTTTCATGCACCTGGTCTTGTGTCAATTTAAAAACATAAATAAATCGTTTGCCAAGATCGAGCAATTTCTCGATATCGGAATTTTGGATGACATGGCCTTTACGAAAGGAAGGCCCCTTGAATTTCCCGGGGACGATTTCCGTGATATCATGGCAGAGCACCATGCCGGCGGCGTCTTGCACGCGGATACTTTTCATGGATTTCCCTTAATAAAATCGTGTAACAATTATCGCTTGGCAACTTGTCATTCCGGCCGCAGCAGAGCAGAAAGCTGGAATTCAGATGTTCGATTCTTTTCTTCTTTTTCTGGATGCCGGATCAAGTCCGGCATGACAGTCTTATTGAGTTTCTCATAAGCCATATAATCTAACGTTGTTTTTCTACCATACCCCTCGGTGATATTCGATGTTTAAAAGCACATTGCCAAGAGAATATCAACTGTTGACACGGCATACGGCCATGGTATCTTCAACCCATGCGTACAATTACCACCAATGTCGCTGCCATTATCCTCGCTGCGGGAGCATCCTCTCGCATGGGGAAATTCAAACCCCTCCTGCCACTGGGCAATAAAACCGTGATCGAGCAGGTTGTGGCAACATTTTTACACGCTGGTGTTCGTGATATACGGGTTGTATTAGGACACAAAGCCCGTGATGTGATAGCCGTGCTGGAAAATCTGGCGGTGTCCTGGCGCATTAATGATGACTATCAATCGGAAATGTTCAACTCCGTAAAGATGGGGGTAGAGAGTCTGAAACATGATTCCGAGGCCTTTTTTATCCTGCCGGTTGATATCCCTCTGGTAAGGTCACAGACACTTCGTATACTGATGGAGTCTTCGGGTAAAGACACACCCCAAATACGATATCCCACATTTCTTGGTGAAAGAGGGCATCCGCCCCTGATTCCCCGCCAATATGCAGGGGAACTCGGCCGTTGGTCAGGCAATGGTGGTCTGAAAAGGTTTCTGGAACAGTATGACCACAAGTCCCTTGAGGTGCCGGTGTTTGACAAGGGCATCCTTATGGACATGGACACGCCCGAGCAATACGGGCGGATTGTTGCCCGATATAAAAACCGTCAGATCCCATTGAAGTCGGAATGCATGGCCATGATGGCAACCCGGTTTTCAGAAAATCATTCTGTTGTAAAGCACAGCAGGGTTGTTGCGCGGCTTGCGCGGGAAATCGGGAAAAAACTTGTGCAGGCCGGATGCCTGGTGAACATCGATCTGATGGAAGCATGCGGGTACCTGCATGACATTGGAAAGGGCAAGAGAAATCATGCCGGATTCGGAGCTGAGATTCTGAAAAATATGGGTTACCCACATATTGCCGACATCATCGTGAGCCACATGGATCTGTCCTTTGCAGGGGGGGGGAAATTACGGAGAAAGAGGTTGTTTATCTGGCTGACAAGCTGGCCTACCGCGAAAAAATCTTGCCGCTTGAAAAACGCCTGGAATTAAAACTGGAACAGCTGTCTGGTCATCCGGAAGGGCAAATGGCCGCTGAAAAACGCATGCAGACCGCCATGAAGATCAAGCGTGACATTGAAAAGATTGTCGGTCGCAATATCGCGACTGCTGGATAATCCCCTTTTCGGCGTAACCGGAACGTTATTTTGACAAATGCTATAAGGCGGCGGCAATACCGAAAAGTGTGAAAATTTTGTTTGGTTGAGTAATCGGTTGTTTTTTTTTACTTTGTAAAAGAGATGGAGGAAATTATGAGTATCCAACTGAATCCAGTGGACAGTGTGGAAGTATTGACCCTGCAGGACAACTATATCGACCTGGTGGCCCGGGACAACGATGAGGTGGTGCAACGGGCCAATCCTTTGAAGGGTAACGAACTGGGTCACAGTATTCGCGCAGAGCATGGCTTTTCCACATATATCGTTGTTACCAAAAATGGGAAAGCCCATCATATGTTGTTCGATTTCGGCTTTTCAGAAGATGGTGCCGCCTTGAATGCCAGGGTCTTGAACGCTGATCTTTCTCAGGTGGAAGTTCTGGTTCTTTCCCACGGTCACCTGGATCATCTGGGAGGGCTTGAAAGCCTGGCTGCAGCAGTGGGGAAAAAAGATCTTGATCTGGTGGTGCATCCAGGTGTTTTTGTCAAACGCCGATATCGAAAGGCTAGCGAAAATTTTCGTGTATTTGTGCCATCATTGTCCCGGGAAAAATCAGACCAGGCCGGTGTGAATATTGTCGAAACCCGGGACCCCTATCCGCTCCTGGATGGTGATGGGATTTTTCTGGGTGAAATAGCCCGGGTTACTGATTTTGAAAAAGGGGTGCCCGATATGTTTTATGAAGTGGAAGGCGAGGAGAAACAAGACCCCTTTCACGATGACTCGGGTATTGTTTTCAACCTCAGGGATAAGGGCCTTGTGGTCATATCCGGCTGTGCCCATGCTGGTATCGTGAACACGGTTAAATATGCACAGCATGTTACGGGGATAAAGGACGTATGGGCGGTCATGGGCGGGTTCCATCTTTCCGGGGCTGACTTTGAAAGTGTCATATCCCCCACAGCAACAGGATTGAAGGAGATCAATCCCCATTACATTATTCCAGCACACTGTACCGGCCGGGACGCCGTCATGCATATTGAAAGGGAGATGCCGGATGCGTTTTTACTGAATATGGCGGGTACAAAAATGACATTTGCTTAGGAGCCCTAAGTTTTTAGCTGCTTACCGCTTATCGCTTGACAGACCCGCTGATCGTGTCTATCTATTACTGTTTAAAATTGAACTCAAACAGGAGTATAAAAACATGAAGATCGCTTTTCCAACTCAGGAAAATAAGGGCTTAGAAAGCACGGTGCACAACCATTTTGGATCGGCACCGTTTTTTGTTGTTGTGGCTTCCGAAAATGATGAATTGGAGATTCTTGACAATCAGGATCTGGGTCATGCGCACGGGAACTGCCAACCCCTGGCCGCTCTAGGGGGGGCACCTGTGGATGCGGTGGTTGTCGGCGGCATCGGCGGTGGCGCGTTAAAAAAACTGGTGGATGCCGGTGTCCGGGCTTACCGGGCCGTGGAAGGAACCGTTTCTGAAAATCTTACACTTATAAATGAGGACAAGTTGCCGTTGTATACCATGGATCAGACCTGCCGCGGGCATCAGGGGATCGGTGATTGTGTTCACTAAAGAGAGGTTGAAGATGTCTGGGGAAATTATCGAAACGACCGGTGCTTCCAACGGCATCAGGGAAATGCTGTCAAACGCCGGGTATTCTGACAAAGCAATTCAATATTACTTGGAAAAACCCTATATGGGGGTTCTTTCAGATGCAGATCAGGTGTCTGAAATGACCGGAACCTGCGGTGACACCATGGCGGTGTATCTCAAGGTGGCCCATGGAAAGGTTATGGATGTCATGTATCAGGTAATGGGGTGTGCCGGCGCCGTGTCCGCCGCCATGGCGGCTGTGGATCTGGTCAAAGGGGAAAAGGTCGAAGATGCAAGGAATCTTGAAGATGGTGACATCTTTCGTGTTCTGGAGGACATCCCGGTCAAAAAACATCATTGCATCCAGCTGGCGGTCAAGGCGCTCCACAAAACAATTGATGCATATCAACAATCACAAAACCCAAGCCTCAAATGACGCTATCTAGTGCCCGTCCATAAATAGGGATTTTCGCGTTCTGCCAAGGCGGGCGACAGATTTAACCCGGAAGAATAGCGAGCTATTTTGAGGAGTTAAATCATGGCGCCCAACACTGGCAGGGCGTGAAAAGACCATTTATGGATGGACACTATCTAGTAGTGGTGGTAGAAGATACTTATCCAGAATATTTTCCGGGATAATTTGAAGGGAGAATGGACATGCCTATTTTCGAATACGTGTGCAGCGATTGCGGTGAAACCAGCGAAATACTTCTTGCCTCCACGACTGATCGTGTCAAATGCACCTCCTGTGGCAGCAGTAAACTTAAGAAGCTGCTTTCCGCCCATGCGGCCGTATCTGGATCGTCGGCATTAAACATGCCCGGCCCCGGGGATACCGCCTGCTGTGGATCGTCACCGGGTCAGGCAAACTGTGCCGGACCTGGAAGCTGCTGCGGCAAGAATCTTTAACCTATACGGGTTAGGTTGCTACTCGGTCGTTCCGGACCTGCGAAAATGAACAACAGAGTCCATGGAGTAGACGGCGAGGGCTGTCCAGATCAGGACAAAGCTGATCAACTGTTGCGTCCTAAAAGGCTCCAGATAGATAAAAACAGCCATCACAAACATGCAACTGGGTGCGATGTATTGCAGAAAGCCCAGTGTTGTCAGTTGAACTCTCCTGGCACTCATGGCAAACAAAAGCAGGGGCAGGGCGGTGACAACCGACGTTCCCATAAGAAGCAAATCGATCTGAATCGACATCTTAAAAAACGCGGCGGACCCGTTCGTGTTTAGATAGATCAGGTATCCCAGGGAAGGTGCTGCCAACAGGAAGGTTTCCATGGCCAGGCCCACCAGAGAACTCACTGCAATCACTTTGCGGATTAATCCATATAAACCAAACGTAAATGCAAGGATGCACGCGATCCAGGGAAACTGGCCATAGGCGATGGTAAGGTAAAGCACACCTGCCCCGGCAAGGAGTACCGCAAGCCCCTGGAAAGGTCTGAGGCGTTCTTTCAAAAACAGGGTTCCCAGCAGTACATTGACGAGGGGGTTGATGTAGTAGCCGAGACTGGCCTGCAGCAGGAACCCATTGTTGATGGCCCAGATATAGACCAGCCAGTTGCAGGAGACAAACAGGGATGTTGCCGCCAGAATGGCCATGTAGCGCCGGCTTGTCAAGGCCAGCAGGAATTCTTTCCAGCGCTTTCTGATCAGAATCAGGGGCATGAGAAGCACAAAGGACCAGACCACCCTGTGGGCGACGATTTCAAGGGCTGGCACTGCCGTCAATGTTTTCCAGTAAAGTGGGCTGATGCCCCAGATGAGAAAAGCTGCAGCACCGAAAATAGCGCCTGAAATCGATCGGGGGGTGATTTTATCTATAGATAGTGGGCTCATGAGAGGTTGTCGGGTGCTTTCGGCGTATGGTGAAGCGGTTATTTCAAACGTTTGACCCTTCTGCTGATGATGGATACCGATTTTTCAAGCGCGACAACTTTTTTTTCGATATTTCCGAGTGTATAGTCCGATCCGCTCACAACGCCTTCGATGGATCCCATGGTTGCTTCCATGTTCTGGACTTTTGTCACCAGTTGTCTGACTTTTATATCCATGTGGAACACAAAAGCGGTGATGCATATCATCCAGAGTGCGATCAAATATTTTTTCCACTCATAGCGCAGGTTGCTTCTGACTGATTCCATCTTTTTCCCCGAATATAGTTGTGTATGTGTTATGGGTGAAGATATCTCTTTTAGCGGTCAATCACAAGTTTTTTGTACCCTTGAAATTGATAATAAAGAGCTGTTAGAAAAAAACAGGGTTTTGGGCGATGGGATTTACGCAATGCAATATTATAGCGTTTGCCAGAATAGCGTTTCGAAGTTGATTTGGCAAATATCGTCAAACAACCACTCGAACGTGTTATGTTCGGGATAGCGTTTCAGGAAGGGACAGAAAATGGGGACTGAAATCGAAAGAAAGTTTCTGCTGAAGAACGACGCATGGCGATCTCTGGCCAGGGGGGCCAGATACAGACAAGGGTATTTGAACAGATCCAAAGAATGTACCGTACGGGTTCGCACGATTGACGACGACGGCTTTATAACTGTTAAAGGGCCCAATAAAGGGGTTTCCCGAGTCGAATATGAGTATGACATTCCTGAAAGTGATGCAAGATCCATGCTGGATGATCTTTGCGAGAAACCGATCATTGAAAAGAATCGGTATAAAATAGACTTTGCAGGACTTGTATGGGAAGTCGATGAATTTTTGGGTGAAAACACGGGATTGATTGTGGCCGAAGTAGAACTGGAAAGAGTGGAACAGTCTTTTGAAAAACCAGCGTGGGTGGGCGATGAGGTGACGGGCGACCCCAAGTATTATAACGCCAGTCTTGTGACGCACCCATACGTTCAATGGTGATGGGTTCTATATCAAGTTGCTTTCCTGCCATTTTTCTGATATTAGCGATCATATCTTCAAACCTTACCGGAAAACAGAGCATTCCCATGAATGAACAGAATTATCAAAGTAACAATCAGGACCGGCGTTCTGAGCATAGGATAGCGCCTGACAAGTATTACAGTGTTCAATTTTCCGTTAAAGACCTGGCCTACATTTATCAGTTCAAAATACGAGATGTTTCGGCCGACGGGCTTTGTATCTTGGTAGACGAGAATTCAGAAGTGTTGAATCATCTCAAAGCAGGCGATGTTATCGACATGAAGTACTACCTGTCCGAATCCATGGGTACAACGGAAGCCCTCAAGACGGAAATCCGCCATGTCACCAAAGATGCGGACAAGCGTTTTAAGGGACATTGTCAGGTAGGTCTGCTTATTCTGGAAGAGCAGCCTTAAGCAGTAAGCTCTAAGCTTGCTTACTGCTTATCACTCACTCCCAAAATCCCCCCAAACATAGAAGATGCCCTAATATGCCGACACCTGCATCACAACAGGCAATGGTTGGAATGCGAGACCTTTCAACGCTCGAATGGGACGTGATACCCTTACAATACTCTTTTAGATAATAAAGAGGACAAAATTCTGGGCATACCAAATCGTTGGTTCTGGGCGATCGGGTATTCGGTTTTCTGTGTATTCGTGGAATGTCTTTTGAATGCCGACGGACATCTGGTCTGGGAATACGCCTGGTGGCACAGATCCTTCAAAGGCGTCTGGCTTATCTTTTTATTTGGCTATTTTCATTTTTATGTGGCGGCATTGCTTGTCATCGGCATGAAAACCAACAAAAGCAAGGTGATTGCCATCAGTTCCCTGTATGGCCTGGCGATCATAGCCAATGGGGTGGCTATGGGGCTGCTTGGGTGGAATTATTAGAACTTATCTCAAAAAAGTCTTTTGGCTGAACCGCAATAGCGAGCGCATTCCCCGTAGCTTGCTGCGGGGTTAGCGAGCGAATCTAAATTAGACAGAATTCCTTACGGTCGATGCGAAGCACTGCCGCACGGCAGAACATTCCTCGCAGCTTGCTGCGAGGTTCTTCAATCTCTGTGTTGGAACCTGGTTTCAAATGGATCCTGGATCCTTTGTATGCTGGGACGCGATGATGCTTGGAGACTGAGATGCTGTTGCCCGCTGATAGCTTTTAGCTACCCTCAGACCCTTGAACCCTTTATTAGGGCTTCCTCACCAAAATCGTAACAGTGCCGGGGATGTCATCGCTTGTAATGATGCCTGTGCGCGGGTTCATGCGGACCTGGGAAACACTGTCTGGAATGCCGAAGTGCCCATAAGGTCGGTCTTTCAGCACCACAGACATGAATTCTGTCCAAATGGGGAGGGCTGCCCTTGCGCCGGTTTCCCCTTTTCCCAAAGATTCGGATCCATCCTGGCCGACCCATACGCCTACGGTAATTTCCGGTGAAAAGCCGATAAAAAGCGCATCCCTGAAATCATCTGTAGTGCCTGTTTTCCCGGCCACGGGTTTGTGAAGCATTTGTGCTTTCCGGCCGGTTCCTTCCTGGACAACCGCTACTAACATGTCTGTGACAATGGCTGCCCCAGCCTCTGACATGACAAGCTTTTTCTCAGCCTTGGGATGCCAGATTGTCCGGCCCTTTGAATCGTCAACCGCCATGGTACTGAAGGGTTTTACGGCGCTGCCCTTGTTCGGAAATACCGAGTAAGCGCGGGTGATGTCCAGAAGGGATACTTCGGCTGTACCCAGGGCCAGGGACAGCTCCGGCGACAACACAGAGGAAATCCCCATGGTGTGCGCAAACTGAACAACCGCTGACGGACCCAGCATCTGGATCAGTCGTACTGCTGGAATGTTTTTTGATTTGGCCAGGGCTTGCCGAAAGGTTATTTCACCGGAGTAGGTTCTGGAAAAATTCTGTGGCTGCCAGGTTTCCTCAGAGGAGCTGTTTTTAAAAGCAACCGGTGCATCGAGCACCATCTGGTTTTGCGAAAATCCGTTTTCCACAGCCAGGGCATAGATGATCGGTTTGAAGGCTGAGCCCGGCTGTCTTTTTGCCATGGTGGCGCGATTGTATGAACTCTCATAATAATTTTTACCTCCGACCATGGCGAGAATTGCACCAGAATCCACCTGAAGAGCGATCAGGGCTGCTTGAAGCGCAGTTATGGATACGCCCTGGTGCTTCATGCGGGATTCCAGGTCGGCCAGGCCTTTTTGGACGGCATTTTCAGCGGCTGACTGCATTTCATACGAGAGCGTGGAATAGATATTTAGTCCGCCTTTGTAGAGTTGGGAAGGTCCCAGGTTTTTTTCGAGTTCTCTTTTGGCATGTTCCACGAAGTAGGGCGACTTTGAGGCAATATTCTTGTTGCCGGCGGTTGCCACGGGTGTTTTCAGAGCGGCCTGGTATTCGTTCTCCTGGATAATACCGGTGGCGAGCATCTGTTTTAGAACAATATTTCTCCGTTTTTCCGCCAGTTCCCGGTTCACCAGGGGGGAGAAACGGGATGGTGCTTTCGGCATGGCCGCGATCAGTGCACACTCCGGCAGGTTAAGGTATTTTACTGATTTTCCGAAAAAAATTCTGGCTGCCGACTCAACGCCATAAGCACCGCTGCCCAGGTAAATCTGATTGAGATAAAGCGCTAGTATCTCGTTTTTTGTGTATCTGCGCTCAATCTGGAATGCCAGTATCGCTTCCTTGATCTTTCTGGGGAGTGTTTTGCTGGAGGTTAGAAAAAGGGTTTTGGCAAGCTGCTGCGTAATGGTGCTGGCGCCTTCGACAAATTGGCGTGCCTGAATGTCTCTGATCAGCGCCCGCAAGATGCCTTTGAGATCGATCCCGCTATGCCGGTAGAAGTTTCTGTCTTCCGTGGTAACGAGACCTGCTTTCAGAAAATGGGGAATATCATCCAGGGAAACCGGTCTTCTTTTTTCCATGAATAGTTCAGACAGAATTACACCGTCAGCCGAATGTATACGCGTAACGGCAGAGGGAACATAGGATTTTAATGCCTGAATTTGGGGAAGATCGTGGGTCAACCCGAAAAAGGCACCGGCCAGCATACCGCAGCTGATGCCAAATACCATCAACAGCAGCACAGTGATATATTTTCTATTGGCTTTCATTGAAGGTCGCTTGACTTATGCTTTTCTTGCTATTAAATTAGATCTGAACTGAGCGATTTTTATCTCGATCTGCACCGATCTCTTGCGGATTGAGGGTTCGCAAAAAGCCTCGACAGATCCACGGGTATGCCTGCGTTTTTTGCGAACCCTTCTCCATCAAGATCTCGGCACACCTCTTCGGGAAAAATCGCTCAGTTCAGATTAGAATAAATTCGAAAAAAGGAATTGCCATGACACACCACCATGACCATCATCACGATGTAACGAGTGATTTAACATTTGAGGAAAAATTGATCAAGCTGCTCGAACATTGGCTGAAACATAATCAAGACCACGCTCATACTTACCGGGAATGGGCGGAACGGGCCAAGGCGAACGAGTTTTTGCAAGCCAGTGCCCTGATTGATGAAATCGGCGAGATTACCCAGGTTATCGACGAAAAGATCAAAGCGGCTCTCGACAGTATTCACTGAGCTTTAAGCTATTTAATTGCCGGAGTAATATAAGCGACTTATAGCCCGAGACACCGTTTTTGTGTTCAAAATGACGGAACCCGGTTTTTGGTGGCAGACGTGTTTTAAAAATATGCTGTCAGATCTGGACCCGTTTTGGTAGGATTGCCAATCAAAAACCCACCAAACGCATTTTACACAATTCCCTCATCTTTAAAACAAGTTAGCTCGTTACAAAATCCGTATTCTGACTTCTGACTTCTGTCTCCTGACTTCTGACCTTTTCGTCAAGTTTCATGAAATGTTCGGGCTATGTATACCATCGAACAGGCGTCGTGTTCAATTTTTTTATTTGACGGGTTGTGGCTTCTGATTATTGACATCAATCTACCGGGGCATTAGTTTTGTTATTACATCTTTGCGAACTGAGTTGGATATGTTTAACAAAACATCATACGGACATCCTAGTGGTGTCATTGAAACGCTCTCGATGGGTGAAAGAGACCTGCCAATGCTGCTTAGTGATATGAAAGAAGGGGAAACGGGAAAAATCATCCGGATCGGGGGAAACGGTGCGCTTCGTCGAAGAATTCTTGAAATGGGTCTTCTCAAGGACGCAGAGGTCTATGTGGAAAAATACGCCCCCTTGAAAGACCCCATAGAATTGATTGTGAAGGGGTACCATTTATCCCTGAGGGTCAATGAAGCTTCCAAGATTACGGTGGAAAAAACGGAATAATTCCCTGAACCACAACAGAATTGAAGCGTACCCCGCAGTTATCTGCGGGAAATGCGCTCACTATTTCCGTTCAGGAGTCGGAATACAGAATTGCTATCCTGTACTATCGTTAATTTGTCATAGATGTCCCGAGACGTAACCAAGATGCCAGCCATGTCCCAAAAATCACTCACCATTGCCCTTTCCGGAAACCCCAATGCTGGAAAAACTTCCATTTTCAACCATCTTACGGGAACCCGGCAGAAAGTTGGAAACTGGCCTGGGGTAACGGTTGAAAAGAAGGAGGGTACCATCCGGAAGTATGGGTATGAACTCAGAATCATCGATCTTCCGGGTACCTATAGCCTCACACCGTTTTCTATTGAAGAGATCATCGCCAGGGACTTTATTCTCGAAGAATCTCCGGATGTGGTTGTGGTCATTATCGATTCTTCAAACCTGGAAAGGAGTCTTTATCTGGCAACTCAGATTCGAGAGTTGGATTGCAAGGTGGTGTTCTGCCTCAACATGGCAGACGTTGCAAGATCGCGGGGCATTAAAATCGATGCATCAAAATTATCGGAACTTCTGGATGTGCCGGTTCTTTTTACGGTGGGCAATAAAAACGATGGCATTGATGCGTTGTTAAAGACTGCCATCGAACTGGCTGAGTCAGACAGCTTGACCACCCATAAAAGAAGGGTCCGATATCGGGCAGACATTGAAAAGGCGATCAAGGAGCTGGAATCTGTTCTGGCGACCGAACTTGGATCGGCACTTTCCTACAATACCAGATGGGCGGCCATCAAATTAATCGAAGATGATACCATCGTCAAAAAAAGGATCGAGCAGGTCGCAGGCAGCAAGGGCAAACGGGTATTTGAAGCGGCTCAGTCGCAGCGGGATGCCCTCATGGGCCTGTTTGATGAAGAACCGGAAATCCTGACCACGGACGAGCGTTACGGCTTTATTGCCGGAATTGTCAAGGAGGTGCATACCACCGCGGTTCAGCAACGTGTGGACATTTCCCGAAACATCGACCTGGTCCTGACGAACAGGTTTGTGGGATTCCCCATTTTTATTCTGTTTATCTGGATCATGTTTCAGTCGACCTTTACCTTTGGTCAATACCCCATGGAGTGGATAAAGGCCAGTATCGGCGGTTTTTCCATGCTTGTGGACAGCATCTTGCCTGATTCCCTGATAAAAGACCTGCTCCTGGAAGGGGTGATAGCCGGTGTCGGCAGCGTCATCGTATTTTTGCCCAACATCCTGATACTTTTCTTCTGCATCGCCCTTTTCGAAGATACCGGATACATGTCCAGGGCCGCTTTTTTGATGGACAAGATCATGCATCTGATCGGTCTGCACGGTAAATCTTTTATCCCCATGCTGATGGGATTTGGCTGTAATGTTCCGGCGATCATGGCTGCCCGGACTCTGGAAAGTGAAAAAGACCGCATCCTGACGATTTTGATTACACCCTTTATGTCTTGTTCTGCAAAACTGCCTGTCTATATTGTTCTGGCGGGCGCGTTTTTCGGCCCGCGCGCCGGGACCGTTATATTTCTCATCTACCTTTTGGGGATTGTCCTCTCCATCGTCACCGGCAGGCTGTTTCGTTCTGTGTTGCTCAAGGGTGCTGACGCGCCCTTTGTCATGGAACTGCCCCCGTACCGGGTGCCCATGCTCAAGAGCCTCATGATTCATATGTGGGATCGCAGCAAGATATTTTTAAGAAAAATGGGGGGGATTATTTTGGTGGGATCGGTGGTGGTCTGGTGTCTGACAGCCTTCCCGCGGCAGGTGTCCTATACCATGGATTATGAAGCAGAGATCCAAAGAATCGAGCAGACCTATCAGGCCTTTCAGCCGGCTCCGGAAATGGTGCTTTCGGAAAAAATTCAGGATAAAAAAGACCAGGAGATCCAGCAGATGAAAATGGCCCAAGCTGCTGAAAAGGCGGAAAAATCTTTTATGGGCCGTATTGGCACCGCCATCGCACCTTTTTTTCATCCCCTCGGTATTGACTGGAAAGGAGGCGTGGCGCTTTTGACCGGTTTTGTTGCCAAAGAGATCGTGGTCAGCACCCTTGGGGTCCTGTATGCCGCAGATGATGCCTCGGAACCCGATGCCCTGAAGAAAGCGCTTTTGGCATCCGATGTTACGCCCCTGTCGGCCTTTGCGATGATGATCTTTGTGCTCCTTTATCTTCCGTGTCTTGCAACGGTTGCCGTAATACGGCGAGAGACCCGCTCCCTGCGGTGGATGCTTTTTAGTATTGTCTATACAACCTCGGTGGCCTGGGTCATGTCTTTTCTGGTGTATCAGGGGGGGAAACTGCTCGGGTTCGCTTAGAATTGTGTGACAGTTTTATGGTGAAACAAATATATTTTGACATCCAACAGTCTCTTTGTTATTATTTTCAGACCTGTTATTTGAAACACCACCTTTGTTAAACTTGACGGAAGTGCGATAAAGGAGGGATTGGTATGTATAAACGTCTGATACCACTGGGTGTGACCATAGCTCTCATGTTTGCAGCGGTGCCTTCGGCTGCAATGGATCTGGGTGTCCGGGTATACTACTGGATGCCGGGTCTGGATGGGGACATGAACTACGAATCCGGGGATAAACTTGACCTGGAAGATGATCTGGGGATGGATACGGAATCATATCCCATGGTTGACATTTTTGCCGGCGTTGGTAACCATCATTTGTTGTTTACCTATTACAAGGCCGACTACAGTGGCAGTGAAAGGCTAAAAGATACAATTGAGTTTGGTGGCAGTACTTTCCTGGTTGGTACCAATGTGGACAGCAAACTCGAATACAAGGTCATGGACCTTGCCTATCAGTGGGATGCCATCGATCTTGAAAATGTTCTGGCCGGCTCGTCTCTGGGTCTCGTGGGAAAGGTGAAGTATATGGATATCACCTCGGCCAAAATAGAGGGGGGCGGTGAGAGTGAAGAGGTGGATGTCAGTGGCCCCATTCCCATGCTCGGCGCCAACCTGCATGTGGGTATACTGGCGGATATCATCGAAGCACGATTCCAGGTGACCGGTATGGGTTACAGCGGCAACAGCGTGGTGGAATTTTTTGGGGACATCTCCTACACCCCGTTTCCGTTTATGGGCATCCATGCCGGATATCGCAGCTTTGCCGTCAATGTGGATGTGGATGACCTGGACGCCAATTTTACCACGGCCGGACCTTACGGCGCCATCACGATAGGATTCTAAGAAGAGGTTTCAAACACTCCCCTTGAGCCCAATATCCGCGCTGGAGCAAGGCGTCCAATCCTCAAAATACAAGAGTATTCCTGTGGCTGAACAGCTCGCTCCATCTTGATCTTGAGCCCAATTGAAGCGTTTGAAACCACTTCTCTTGAGAGTATATAAATCATCTGCTCTTAGGAGCGACAGGGTCGCGATTAATAAATTCGTGAAACGAATTTATTTCTCGATCCCAACTCTTGCTTGAACACCCTGGTCGTAATAATGCCTGACGGCTTTCATTTCCGTTACAAGATCTGCTTTTTCCATCACTTCCGGTGCGGCACCTCTGCCTGTAATCACCAGTTCCACATGCTCGGGTTTTTGCCGGATAATCTCCATGAGATCTTTGACGGAAAAAAGACCCATTGCCACAGCGACATTGGCCTCTTCCAGGATAACCACGTCGTAGTCCCCTGACAATAACACGTGCCGTGCTTTTTCAAGACCGTCTCGGGCGGCATCCATCTCCGCCTGGGTGGGCTGACCCTTGACAAACTGTCCCAGACCGAATTGCTCCAGGACAATGGTATCTGAAAACCGCTTCAGTGCTTTGATTTCGCTATAATCTCCCTGTTTTAGAAACTGGGCAATGTAGACTTTCAGACCAGCGCCTGCAGCTCGCAGGGAAAGTCCCAGGGCAGCCGTTGTTTTTCCTTTCCCGTCACCGGTGTAAACCTGGATGTATCCTTTCATGGTGTCACCTTCCTGAGGATGTCGTTGGGGGAAGCATCGCCTCCGAGAGTAATTTCGGCCCGCCTGCCGGGGTTGACGACATCCACTTCCTGGTGATCTTCATTCACAATTTTTAAAATGGTGTCTGTCCGGACAGGGCTGCCGGCGGAAATTATTTCGATATTATCGTTCCTGCAAAGCTGATTGCGCACATCGATCACCATCTGTCCGTTCCCGTTTGTTTTCAAAACCTTGGCCAGAAATAACAGTCCGGTCCTGATCCGGCCATCCATATTGGGGGACACCTGTTCCGGGTCACCCAGATAGAACCCTGTACAGTATTCCCGGTGAGTGACCTTGGCGAGCTCTGCAATCCATTCAGCTTGTACTTGATAGGCTTCCGCATCGAGGGCATAAGCATCGATGGCTTCGCGGTAGATCCGGACCACGGAGGCCAGATAGTTGATGCCCTTCATACGGCCCTCGATTTTCAGAGATGAAATGCCGGCGGCCATCATTTCAGGGATATGTTCAATCATACAGAGATCCCTGGCGTTCAAGATATAGGTTCCCCGGGCATCTTCGGACAGTTCATAGTATTGCCCCGGTCTTTTTGCTTCCACAAGGGCGTATTGGAACCGGCAGGGATGGCAGCACATGCCACGATTGCTGTCACGGAGGGCCATGAAACTGCTCAGCAGACAGCGCCCGGAATAGGCCATGCACATGGCGCCGTGCACAAAAGCTTCCACCTCGAGGGTGGTGTGTCGGGCAATGGTTTCAATCTCCGGCAGGCTTAACTCTCTTGCCACGTTGACTCTGGTGACACCCTGTGATTCCCAGAACCGGGCGGCATTGTAGTTGGTCATGTTGGCCTGGGTGCTGAGGTGTATGGGTGTCTGCGGCATTCGTTGTCTGGCCATGGCGAGGATGCCGGGGTCTGAAATAATGATGGCGTCCGGATCCATCTTTCCCAGGGATGTCAGAAATTCAGCGATGGCCGTCTGCTCCTGATTGCGGGGGAAGATGTTGCAGGCCACATACACCTTGACCTTGTTTGCATGGGCAAAGGCAATCGCCTGCTGCATCTCGTCCATGCCGAAATTACCGGAAAAATTTCGCAGACTGAAATCCTTTCCAGCCAGATAGACGGCATCCGCACCAAAATGAACGGCGATTTCAAGTTTTTCAAAATTTCCGGCAGGAGCCAGCAGCTCCGGTTTTGGGTGTGCCTGAGGTTTCATGCAATTACTTTAAGGGGCATCCGGCAAATATTCAAGCTAAAGTTGAAATCTGAGTTGATATCAAATCAGACCGCAAAGTAGCGACACCGTCGCGTATTATAAATTCGTGAAACGAATTTATTCGCATTTGCTTATTGCCATTTTTTATACTAATAGCTGTCCAAAAACACTATCCCAATCCAATCCAGAGAAACTGGAAAAGAAAAAGGTCTTGTATCACGAAAGCCCGAAGTCAAAAAAAAGACCATGAAGCGCAAATCCAAAATAGACAGAATTTCCCTTTTATTGATTCTTTTTGTGATAATTCAGGGAACGCTTTTTTTGTTGCCGGTCTGTGCGCAAAACATCCAGGTTACGGACCTGTTGGGACGGCGTATGGCCGTGCCCAAGGATCCCCGACGGGTGGTATCCCTGGCGCCAAACATTACAGAGATCGTCTATGCGTTGGGGCAGGCGCATCGTCTGGTGGGTGCCACGACCTACAGCGATTACCCGGCAACGGCCAACACGCTTCCCAAAGTCGGTTCTTATGTCCATCTCGATCTGGAGCGCATTGTATCCCTGGCCCCGGATCTGTGCCTGGCCATCAGGGATGGCAACCCCATTGCAGCCATATCACGTCTGGAATCCTTAGGTATACCGGTCTATGCTGTAGACCCGAGAGATCTTGAGAGTGTCATGGATACCCTGTCCAGAATCGGCGGACTATTACAGGCCGACAAAGCAGCTGAACAGCTTGTACAGGACATGCGGCGCCGGATTCAGACCGTGGAAAACCTGGTGGCAAAAGCCGTCAGTCGGCCGGGTCTGTTTTTCCAGATTGGCGTGTCACCCATCGTATCCGTGGGGACCAACACCTTTATCCATGAACTGATTGTACGGGCCGGCGCCCGGAACCTGGCAGAGGGCAACACGGCCTATCCCAGGTTCAGCAAGGAGCAGGTGTTGGAAATGTCACCCGATATCATCATTATCACCTCCATGGCCCGCAAAGCCGTATTCGAGAAGATTAAGCAGGATTGGAACCAGTGGACGAATCTGCCGGCGGTAAAGAACAATCGAATTTATTTCAAGGATTCGAGCCTCTTTGATCGGCCTTCACCCAGACTCGTGGACGCCCTGGAAATCATGGTGCGTCTGGTCCATCCGGAAATGTTCGAGGAAGGTTCATGACCAGAGACCATTCCCATATTGTAAAACGCTTATCAAAGGTATCCATCCTGCTGTTGATGGTTCTGGTGGTGGTGATGCTGATGGGTATTTCCATTGGATCTTCCGGAAGTGGGGTCACATCCCTGTGGCACATGGTCACGGATCAGGATCAAGCAGATCCCATGCTCCTCACCATCATATGGAAACTCCGTTTGCCCAGGGTGCTGATGGCTGCGCTGGTGGGGGCGGCACTCTCTCTTGGGGGGCTTGTCTTTCAGGCACTTTTGAGAAACCCCCTGGCAGAACCCTATATCCTCGGCATATCCGGGGGGTCGGCCATCGGTGCCATTTTAGGGATATTACTGGGACTTTCACAGTTTCCGGGAATCACCCTGACCTCATTTGCCGGCAGTCTCACGACGCTGCTGCTGATTATCGGTATTTCCGCGGGGCAGTCGATTCTGCAAAAAAATGCCCTGCTTCTGTCCGGCGTGATGGTGAACGCCTTTTGTTCGGCCGTGATCATGTTTCTGGTCTCCATGACCCATGACACACGTCTTCACAACATCATCTTCTGGTTAATGGGGGATCTTTCTCTGGGAAATCTACAGCATACCGGATTCCTGGCAATAGCCTTGATCCCCTGTTTCGCCATTATATTCTGGTTTTCAAACACCATGAATCTCATGCTCATGGGAAAAGAGATGGCCCTGAGCATGGGGGTGAACATCAAGCGTGCCACCGTCATTCTGCTGATAACGACGTCGCTGATGGTGAGCGCCTGCGTCAGCCAGTGCGGACTCATCGGATTTGTCGGGCTTGTCATTCCCCATCTCTTCCGCTTGATGCTGGGGTCTGATCATCGGGTTCTTTTACCCGCCTGTGTTCTGGGAGGAGGTGCCTACATGGTTGCCTGTGATTTACTGGCAAGAGCGCTTCCCCAGCACGGGGAAATGCCGGCAGGGGTGATAACCGCATTGATCGGCGCACCGCTGTTTATCTATCTTCTCAAGCGGAGTGGACGATGAAACACGCCATTGCCCTGGAAAATATCCAGTATTCCTACGCCAGGACACCGGTGTTGCGAGATATCACGTTTTCGGTGACCCCGGGCGATTTTTTCATTGTCATCGGGCCGAACGGTTCTGGCAAAACCACCCTGATGAAACTGATTGCCGGCATCGCGCAACCGGACAAGGGCATGGTGAATATTCTTGACCGCCCGATCCATTCCTACCGTCGCAAGATTCTGGCAAGGCAAATCGCATTGGTGCCCCAATCGGTTCCCATGGATTTCCCCTTTACCGTAAAAGAGGTTGTTTTGATGGGGCGATCACCCTACCAGGGGATGCTGGGTCTGGAAAATAAGGAGGATATGGAAAAGACACAGCAGGCCATCACGTTTACGGGCCTTGACCCATCTGGCTGATCGAAAGATGAACCAGTTGAGCGGTGGTGAGTGCCAGCGGGCTGTTTATCGCCAGGGCTATCTGCCAGGAGCCGAGTGTGCTTCTCCTGGACGAGCCAACCGCAGCCCTCGATCTTTCTCACCAGATTCGCATCATGGATTTGATGGAAAAATTGAAGACGGAAAAGCAGATTACCATTGTCATGGTGTCGCATGATGTGAATCTGGCCGCCATGTATGGTACCCGCTTGCTGTTGCTCGACAAGGGCCGTGTTGCCGAAATCGGTTCGCCCCGGGACGTCCTGACATATCAGAATCTGGAGAGATCCTATGGTTGTACGCTTCTGGTGGATAAAAACCCCCTGGGGGATGTTCCCAGGGTGACCCTTGTGCCGGGAAAATTCGTGCCCAAATAATAATATCGCGGTGCGATATGATAAGACGCACCTGCGGTGCTATTTTATGGTGAAAAGAGTTGAAATAAATAAAATAGCTTGACGAAACATCAAGTTATTCATTATCAGCTTCTTAAGGTTCAGGTGCCATTGATTTAAAAATATCCTGGATGTTTTTAAATGCTTAATAGGGAACTCCGTTAAATTCGGAGACGGACCCGCCGCTGTAACCCCTCCCTGATCACAGGGAACCCTTTCAGTCTCTGCGAGCCACTGTTCTGTCATAAAGAATGGGAAGGCCGCTGAAAGGGCGGGGGAGTCAGAAGACCTGCCTGAATCTCAGATGGTGTCCTCGCGGCCAGGGACCCATTGACAGGTCAGTGGATAAAAAAGGGGAATCCCGGATCGATGCAATCGGTCCGGGTTTTTTTTGTGCCGGACCCGTGTGATGCCGATGTTCCACTGGAACATCATTCTTGAAATCGATTAGAAATTGGAAACGGGGAAAGTGAACATGAAAAAAATGATGTGGGTCCTTTTGGGGGTGCTGATTATTTTGGTTCCATCAGCAGGTGCTGAAGTCGTGACATTTGAAGATTTGAACCTCAATCCGGAAACCTATTACAATGGTTCTGATGATGCGGGTGGATTCACGACCAAGGGTGTCACGTTCAACATATTTATTCGACGACACCTTCTGGCCCTACTGGGAAGGGTTTGCCTACGCCAACACTACCGATACTACAACACTGGGAGTTGCCAATCAATACAGTGTTATCACAGGTATGGGTGTTGATGGTTCCAGCAATTATGGCGTTTGTTACGCTGAGGGATTCTACGGCACAATGCCAACCATTACTTTTGTTGATGAAGTCAATCTTGTCGAGGCCTACATTACCAACACCACTTGGGCTTTTTTATCCATGCAGGATGGGGATGCAGCCTTCAAAAAAATTTGGTGGGGACACGGGAGATGACCCGGATTGGTATTTGTTGACCATTACCGGAAAGGATGCGGATGAAGACGTTACAGGTGTTATCGAATTTTACCTGGCAGACTTTCGTTTTGATGACAATTCTGAGGATTATATCATCGACGCCTGGACTGCCGTAGACCTCAGCAGTCTCGGTCAGGTCAAGACGGTCGAATTTTCCGTTTCTTCATCGGATGCAGGTACTTTATCAACACACCTACCTATTTTGCCATCGACAATATCGCCATCGACGATGACGATAATGACGGTAATGGCGGTAATGGCGGCAATAATTCCACCTGCTTTATAGGCTCGTTGGGTAATAGTATAGCGATAAGCCATAAGCTGGAGGCTGCTTACAGCTTACACCTTACAGCTTACCGCTATTTGCAATAACAACCATGACACGACATCGAAAGCTAAAAAGTCTTCTCGGCGTGCTCTTCTCGGCCTTTTTCTCCTTGCATGGGTCCCGGTGCTAAACGCACAGGAGGAGGAGAATACGGTGTCTGAAACAGGGGAAAACCCGCCGCGTTTCGAGTTGGATGAAATCGTGGTGACCGCCAGTGCCATGGAAGAACCCCTCAATGCCGTTCCCAGAAATATGACCGTGGTTACCCGGGAGGACATTGAACAGGCCCCCAGCAAGAATATTGTGGACCTGTTGAGCCGTGAGGCCGGTATCAACGTGCGCAGTCTTTTCGGCAGTGACAAACAGGCGGTTATCGACATGCGGGGCATGGGGGCGACCGCGGCCAGCGACGTCATTGTCATGGTGGACGGCGTACGCATGAATTCACCGGATATGTCCGGTGTCGATTTTTCCACGATTCCCCTGGAGATGATCGAGCGCATCGAAATTGTCCGGGGAGCCGGGTCGGTTATATACGGCAGCGGCGCGGTGGGCGGTGTGATCAACATCGTGACCCGCAAGGGTACCGCCGATACGGAAACACGGCTCTACGCCGCTTATGGCAGTTATGACACAAAGGATGCACGCTCTGGTGTGAGTGGCAGTGTTCACGACCTGGGGTTTCATCTCACGGCCGGGTATTATGATTCCGATGGTTACCGGGACAACAGCGAGTTGACGAAAAAGGATGTGGCCGGTGTTTTTGACTATTTTCTCACGGATGTCATCACCTTGAACCTATCCGGCGCCTATCATAAAGATGAATATGGACTGCCGGGGCCTGTGGGAAAACAGGATGTTGACTCAAGGAAAGAGCGTACCAAAACGGATTATCCCGAAGACGACGGGAAGACCACTGACAAGCGGGTTTCCGGTGGATTCGATATGGAAACAGATCACTGGGGAAGCCTGAAGCTTAATGGGGGGTACCGCTGGCGGGACAATGAATATATCGTGGGATACACCCCCCTGTTATCGAAATCCGACCAGACAGACGAGATCGAGGAAAAAACCAGGACCATGACACTGGTCTATGACAAAAACTATTCTCTTTTTCAACGGGCGCATACGTTTCAGATGGGTATGGACTACGCTTTCACCGATTATGTCCGGGAGGAAAAACCCGGGGGCCCAAGACAGAACAGCCAGATGACCTCGCTGGGATTTTTTACCAACAACCACTGGTCGTTATCCGAAAAGGCAAACTTTCAATGGGGCTACCGGGTAAATCGGGTCGATGGCAAATTCCGCACGGATGAACGGGTCTCGTTCGGGACGGTTCAGCGCTGGGTAAATGGCGACACCGATCACCCTGACTGGCGGAACACGGCCTATGATGTGGGTTTGACATACCAGTTGTCATCCGGACTGATAGTGTACACGAACTATGCCACCCATTTCAGGGTTCCCAATGTGGATGAGCTTGCCGAGGCAGAACCCGGTCTGAAACCTCAGGAAGGGACCCAGGTGGAAGCCGGAGGACGCATGCAAGTCAATGACAGCATGGAGGCTGCCGTCACCCTGTTCAGGATTACCATCGAGGATGAAATTTATTTCAGTGATATCAACCGTAATTATGACCGGGACACGGTTCGAAACGGTATTGAAACGGATCTTAAATGGTACCCCAATCCATCGTTGTTTGTTTGGGGCAACTACAGTTATACCCAAGCAACGTTTGAAGGGGACGATGCGACCGTGCCGCTGGTGCCCAGTCACAAGGGATCCCTGGGGGTCGAGTGGGAAGCCGTGCATGGGTTGACCCTTTCTGCAACCGGCACATACGTTGGCTCGAGATATGATGGCAACGACGTGGACAACGACCGCTATGACAAGCTGGATGCTTACCAGGTGTTTGACACCAAAGCCACGTATCGCAAAAATGGTTTCAAGGTTTTTATCGGCGTCAACAACCTTCTGGATGAACTGTATGAAACCTCCTCATTCAGCGAAAGTTATTACCCCATGCCCGGCCGGAACTATTATGCCGGTGCGGAAATGAGATTTTAAAGGGAGGGTTTGAGGATTTAAGGGTTGGAGGGGATAGAGCGTCGGAGAGGTAAGGATGCTTGGATCTGAGAAACTGAATATGAACAGCTCAACTCCAACATCGAATTTTGAATGGAAAAGAGGAATACACAGACGATGACCTGGAAGAAGCTCTGTATTCGGTATTTTATTCCTTTCATTCGAATTGGATGTTCAATATAACACAAAGTGCATCAGTAACAAAGAACTCTATCATATGTGTCCAACATGATTAATAAAAACACCATAGGCTTTTTTCTGATAGTGATGCAGCTTGTATCGGTACCGCTGCTTTGGGCGGGGCCTTATCCGCCCGCTGCGGATGAGACCGGGTCCCATGCCATATCCATGGATGACCCTGCGTTGATATTCTGGGCCACAGGGTATAGCGATTATATCGTGGGGAAAAATGTGGATAAGACCTGGCAGGTACCGGAAAATGCATTGGGCAAGGCGGAAGGTAATTCCTTTGACATCGTCGCACTGGGAAGTGGGGGCATGCTCACGTTGACATTTGATTCGCCCATCGAAAATGGTGAGGGCTGGGATTTTGCTGTTTTTGAGAATTCCTTCAGCGACCGGTATCTGGAGCTGGCCTATGTAGAGGTATCATCCAACGGGATTGATTATGTCCGTTTTGATGCCATTTCTCTGACCGTCGACCCTGTTCCCGGATTCGGCAACATCGATCCTACAGATGTGGATGGGCTGGCCGGTAAATATCGGCAGGCTTACGGGACCCCCTTTGATCTCGAGGATCTTTCGGATAAGCCCGGGGTGCTTTCCGGGGAGGTGGACCTTTCCGGGATATCCACTGTCAGAATTGTGGATGTGGTGGGTGACGGTTCCTCTCTGGACAGCTTGGGAGAGATCATCTATGATCCTTACCCCACCACCGGCAGTGCGGGGTTTGATCTCGATGCCGTGGGGGTTTCAAACGGTGCACCATACCCTGCCGGCGAATATATTCCGCCTGAAGCCCCGGCAAAGGATGGCAAATCCGGGTTTGGTGATGATACGGGGTGCTTTGTCATAACCATCCAATAAAAATTGCACCAAAGAATTCCGGGAATCAATAAATTCCAAGCACCAATCAGAGCTTCCCATGGCCATAATTACTCAAATCCGAAGCACGAAATTCCAAATACTAAACAATCTCAAATGACATAAATTAGAATTATCCAAACAAACAGCTTAGCGGTGCTTCAGGCTATAGGCTATGTTTCGATATTCGAATTTAGGATTTGTTTTGCGATCGAATATGTCACAAAGAAAACACTTTTAGGGTAACGTCCATACCTGATCTTTTGGGCCTGGTCTCTATTATATCATCGCTATCGCAAAAATTGCCAGATTCCCCAGAACATGGATGGTGATGGGCACCATGAGGTTTTTTTCTTTTTCATAGGCCACAGCAAACAGGATGCCGCCCACGATTTGTGGCAATGGGATCCGGTGGAAGATGGCGTGGGCCATGACAAAGACAAGCGTACTGAGCAGAAGCGCCGTCCACATTCCCCAACGTCTGAAGTACCCATATAGCATGCCCCGGAAAAAAATCTCCTCGGCCACCGGACCGATAATACCGCCCACCACCAGGAAAAAAAACAGGCCGGGTTGGGTTGAGGGGAGATTGGCGGCGATCAAATCGATGGGCTGCAGACCAGCTGCCATCAGAATGGCAGCCACCAGACCGACTACCAGGCCGAACCCTGCCGACCAGAGAAAGCCCCTGAGCAGACCGGATGTGATACGCGTTGGAAGAATACCCAGGGCGGTGATGCCGCCTGGCTCGCTTATGCGGCAGATCACCAGCAGGAGTGTGATTTCGAGGCTCCTGGCACCACCGATGATGAGAATCGGAGTTGTTCCAGTGTTGCTCAGGAGAATGGCCAGCGTCTCGATTATCAGAACACCCCCCATGGAAAGACCCACTGTATTCAGTTTGATGTGCTCTGTTTCCAACCCAGTTTCCTCAGTGCGTTATAGGTGTACAACTGGACATACCAGTGATCAGACGTCTCGATTGTCGTCAGAAGTTTCGCCATGGTGTTTCCAAATTTTCTTTTTCCGATGCTGTAAAGCGCCTGACACACGACATTGGGGTGGGGATCTTGCATGAGGGAGATCAGATATGCTTTGTCCTCGGGATGCCTGCCCACAGCAAGGCTTCTGGCCAACCAGTATCGAACCGGTATCGATGGATGCTGTAACAGGTCCTGGGTATGATTGAATTGATGAAGATCGATCTTGTCTGCATCGATCTTTTTGAGTGCTGCTACCGTATCTTTCCAGTCATCTGACCTCAGCATTCCGGAAAGACTGTCCATCGTGATCTCGCCTTTGTCCTCTTGGGGCATCAAAAGGAGTAACAGAACACCTAACAGACAGCAGGCAGTGATACCGGCAATAGCTGATGACTGCCTGCCAAGGAACAATGAGAAACCCAGGGACAGCAGTCCGGTGAACAACCAATAGAGTGCCAGGGGAAATCCCACCAGCAATGATATGGATGTTGCTGTGCGAAAATGGATGTAGGCATCATTGCTCTTGGACAGATCCTGCAGGATTTGTCGTGTATTTTGGAAAAAATTTTCCAGATTTGTCTCTATGACTGCCTGTCGACTCCCGACCAATCGTATGCGCTCTTTTTCGACGGCGATTTCTACATCTGCTTTTCCTTTTTCACTGATTAAAAAATAATTGTAGCTGCCGAGCTTTCTTCTTAAGCGTCGATGATCCCGGGAATCTTTTGTTTCCGATAGGTGATACGTCTTGATCAGTTTTTGATTCAGGTTGCGAAAGACTTCGGCCGGATACAGGGTATACTGATAGTAAAAGTCGTTGAGGTGTATGCCGGGGGCATTCGACAATAAAAGATTGTCCCTGATATTGATATAAAGAGCGGTGTTCATCTGGGTCGACCAGAGCAGGGCCAACAGCGAAATGGCGATAAAATGCAGCAACAGTGTCAACCGGGGACGTCTTTTTAGGTCGTTGGGATTTAACACCAGGAAAAGGGTGACCACCACAGCAGGAATAAGAATGGCATGCAGGGTCGGCATGAGTACGAAACCATGCCAGTTAAGGGCTGTTATGGATGCTGCCCACAGACCGAGAAAGACAAACAGGAATATCTTATTCAAGCGGCACAGGTACTTCCAGGTCCAGACACACGCCAGGGATATCAGTGAAATACCAACGCCCACAGTGAAGGTAAAAAAAAGCCCACCATTGAAGGCGGGGGATATCATTTTGAGTGTCGGCAGGATCTTCTGGTTGGGAACCGTGAGATAGCCGGCCTGGATAAGCCAGGACATTTTCTCATGCAGGGCCAGGTTGCTGAGGAACACCTGTACCGTTGCAATTGCCTGCGCCATGAAAAGGCCGGAAACGACAGATATGGATGCTGAAAAGCGTGTTTTCAATACGCAGGTTCCTTCAACCGGGATGAACCGAAAAGAAAAAGATTTTTTATCACGAAATCACGACAGTACGAAACCACGAAAAAGGCTATGAAATTTTTCGTGTTATAATTGAATCTTGTGATGATGACGTATACCATATATGGCAACCCTTGGGCAAACAGCAATCTTTTCTTGTCTATTCAAAGGAATTGGGATATAAAAATCGTTTTGTTAAAGAGCAGCTCTAAGCTGTAAGCTATTTGCAGCTTATGACCTACAGCTTAAAGCTAAAAGAAGGAATACTCATGAAAATTATCGTGGCAGGTACAGGGTATGTCGGACTCGTTCACGCAGCGGTCTGCTCGGAATTCGGTCATGAAGTAATCGCTTATGACAACGATGAAAAGAAGATGGAGGCATTCTCCAGTGGGGACACGGACCGAATCGTTCACTATGTCAATGAGCCCGGATTGGCAGACAGTATCCGAAAGGTTCAGGGGAAGCATCTTTTCTTTTCAACAAACCTGACGGATATTATCGAGGGAACGGATGTCATTTTTTTGTGTCTGCCGACACCTCCCAATATGGACGGCTCCACCAATCTGACTTATTACGATGCCGCTCTTGAAGATATCGCAAAGACCCTGGGCAAACGGAAAGACCTGAGACGGGTCGTGGTCGTCAACAAAAGCACTGTGCCCATCGGTACGGCCTATCACCTGAAATCGGTCCTGGATCGCAACAAGGTCGAAAATGTCGGTGTGGCCTCCAATCCTGAGTTTCTTGCCGAGGGGACAGCGGTGCCTGAGGCCAGAAAACCGGACAGAATCATCGTGGGATGCAATGAGGATCAAGATTTTATCCTTCTGCAGCGGGTCTATTCCAAATTCGTTCACCATGTGCAGACCAAATATATCGAGACAACCCCGGAGACGGCCGAAGCCATCAAGTATGTGGCCAATACCATGCTCCTGACCTATATATCGTTCTGGAACGGCATCGGTGCAAAACTGGGTGAGAAAATACCCAACATACAGATCGACGACCTGCGGCTTGGTGTCACGGCGGACAAACGTATCAGCACCTGGGGATCGTTTGTCAGTAACGGTGCGGGCGGAAGCTGCTTTGGCAAGGATATTGCCTCCCTGATATACCAGTTGCGACGGGTGAACGTCGACACAAAAATGCTGGAAGCCTCCTTCGAGGTCAATGAAAATCAGAAGGTCTATCTGGTGGATCGTGCCATCAACGAAAACGGTTTCCAATTCAATAACAAGACCATTGCCGTACTGGGTCTGGCCTTCAAGAAAAACACCAATGACATGCGTGATGCCTCCTCCATCAAAGCCATAGAACGCTTGCTGGGGAAAGGTGTTTCGTCCATAAGGGCCTACGACCCCCTGGCCAATGATGCAGCCAGATTGGAATTCAATCCTTCCAGAAATGTGTTGTTTGAAAAAATTGAATATGTTGACTCGGCCAGATCGGCCATCGAAGGATCAGATGCCCTGTTCATTTCTTCGGACTGTGAAGAATTTCGAGGGCTTTCCCGGACCATCGAAGACACGGCGGTTCCGCCGTATCTCATTTTGGATGGAAGACGCATGATCCCGGATTATGAAATACTGGTGAAAAAAGGGTATACATATCTGGCCGTGGGATCCATGGTAATGGAGGGGGCTATGGCCAGCACTGGTAGCTCGTAGCCATTAGCTGTTAGCTCGTGGAAAGTTAATTTCATGATGAATGGGAATAAGCAGATAACGAATTTGATGTTACATTAAAAAAAATAGCGGCGAAGCCGCGTATGATAAAATCACGCAGTGATTTTATGGGGGCATGAATGGATTACAAACAAACCTTGAATTTGCCAAAAACGAAATTTCCCATGAAAGCAAACCTGGCGGTTCGTGAGCCGGATCAGATTGCTGCGTGGGAGGCTGTAAATCTTTATGAAAAAATCCGAGAGGAATCCAGCGACAGGGAACCCTTTATTTTGCATGACGGTCCTCCTTATGCCAACGGCAATATTCATATCGGTACTGCCTTAAACAAGATACTGAAAGATATTATTGTCCGCTCACGCCAGATGTCCGGCTTCAATGCTATTTACGTGCCCGGATGGGACTGCCACGGTCTACCCATCGAGCATAATGTCGACAAAGAAATGGGGGACAGGAAAAAAGAGATCTCCCAGGCTGATTTCCGTCGCAAGTGCCGGGCCTATGCTGAAAAGTGGATTGATATACAGCGGGAAGAATTCAAGCGTCTGGGGGTCATGGGCGAATGGGAGAACCCGTACTTGACCATGACGTATCGTTACGAGGCGATTATTGCCACCGAATGCCTGAAGTTTGGACTCAACGGCGGTCTTTTCCGAAGCAAAAAACCGATTCACTGGTGCTGCAGCTGCCAAACCGCCCTGGCCGAAGCTGAAATCGAATATCATGATGAAACCTCTCCATCCATTTTTGTCAAATTTCCCATGATCGACGGATTGGATGAGGAGATACCGGCCCTCAAAGGCAAGACAATATCGGTCATCATCTGGACAACCACACCCTGGACCATACCGGCAAATCTGGCTATCGCCCTGCATCCCGATTTTGTCTATGCAGCTGTGGATGTCGGCAATGATACTGTTTATATTCTCGCCCGGGAACTGGTGGAAAACTGTATGCAGACTTTCGGTATTTCCGACTATTCAATTCTTGCCGATATCGAGGCATCGACGCTGGAGCGGAAAAAATGCCGCCACCCCCTTTACGACAGAGACTCCTTGCTGATACTTGGCAGCCATGTCACCCTGGAAGCAGGAACCGGCTGTGTTCACACAGCCCCGGGCCATGGCCGGGAAGATTACGAGGTGGGTCTGGCATACGGCATCGATGCGTATTCTCCAGTGGACGATGATGGTCGTTTTACCGATGAGGTGGATCTTTTTAAGGGTGGATTTGTCTTTGACACCAACGAAGCGATCAATGACACGTTGAAAGAAGCCGGGGCATTGCTGGCCAGTGAGAACATCAAACATTCCTACCCGCATTGCTGGCGTTGTAAAAAACCCGTGATATTCAGGGCAACCCCCCAGTGGTTTATCTCAATGGATAAGACCGGTCTGAGGGAAAAAACCCTGAAAGCCATTGATAATGTTACATGGATACCCCATTGGGGAAAAGACCGGATATTCGGCATGATCGAAAATCGTCCGGACTGGTGTATCTCCCGGCAGCGTGCGTGGGGGGTTCCCATAGCGGCTTTTTATTGCAGCGAGTGTGAAACACCTCTGTTGAACCAGGAGATGATCGACAACGTGTTTAGACTGTTCGAAGCGCACGGTGCTGATGCCTGGTTTGAAAGGGATACCAGTCAGATACTTCCCCAAGGCGCAGCCTGTGAAAACTGTGGGAATCAAACCTTTGTCAAGGAAACCGATATCCTGGATGTGTGGTTCGACTCCGGTGTGAGCCATGCCGCCGTACTCGAAGATCGTGACTACCTGAGATGGCCCGCGGAGCTTTACCTGGAGGGGAGTGATCAGCACCGGGGATGGTTTCACAGCTCACTCTTGACTGCCGTGGGCACCCGGGGGAGCGCACCCTATAAAGCTGTCTTGACCCATGGATTTGTGGTGGATGCCGATGGCCGCAAAATGTCCAAATCCATTGGAAATGTTATTGCACCCAAAAAAGTCATCGACAAATACGGTGCGGAAATTTTACGTCTCTGGGTGGCGGCATCAGATTACAGGGATGATATTCGCATTTCTGAAAATATTTTGAGACAGCTCAGTGATGCCTATCGCCGCATTCGCAACACAAGTCGTTTCATGCTCGGAAACCTGTACGACTTTGATCCTGAAAAAGACCGTGTTTCATACGAAGAAATGCTGGAAGTGGATCAATATGCACTGCATCGACTGTACGAAATCATCGAAAAGACGCGCAGGGCTTACGACACCTATGAGTTTCATGTGATTTACCATGCACTCTACAATTTTTGTACCCTGGATCTGTCGGCTTTTTATCTGGATATCCTCAAAGACCGTCTTTATACATCTCCACCGACATCCCTAGCCAGGCAAAGCGCCCAGACCGTCATGTACGCCATCCTGGATGCCATGGCACGGCTCATGAGTCCGATCCTGCCTTTCACGGCTGAGGAGATCTGGAACTATATGCCCGGGCGAAATGGAATTGCAGAAAGCATTCATCTACAGAGCCTCCCTGAAGGGGAGGGTGAATGGAAAAATGATGCATTAGCGCAAAACTGGAAGCTGTTGCTTGATATTCGCGGTGAGGTCACCAAGGCCCTCGAGGAAGCCAGAACCCGGAAGTTAATCGGGCATCCCCTCGATGCGGCTGTGACCCTGTCCGTGGACCTGGAATCGTATGAGACATTGAAGCCATATGCAGCGGATCTGCGGTTTATTCTCATTGTATCCCAGGCGGCTCTGACCCAGAACCCTTTGGGTGAGGATGCCTTTCAGAGTGAGGAGATAGAGGGTCTTTGTATAGAAGTGGCGCCATCCCAGGGGGGAAAGTGTGAGCGGTGCTGGACGCACAGTCCTTCTGTTGGGTCGCATCAAGGCTTTCTTACCATCTGCGATCGCTGCATGGATGTCTTGAGAAAGTTAGACATAAGCTGAGTTATTCAGTATCCTAAATTTTAACAATGTGTGATTTATAGAAAAAAATCAAATCAATCGCGAAAACACGAAACGTTTCATGGTCTTTTTCGTGATTTCGTCTTTTCGTGATTTCGTGATAATTTTTTCCGGGTTTGGTTAAATTAAAAGGAATTTTGGAATATGGACGCAGGTGTGAAACGTCCCCTGTCAACGATGTTAGGAAACCGGTATGCCAGGCTGCTGCTGATCGCCGGTGTTGTCTGCATCGTGGATCAGCTCGTGAAAGCCCTGGTTGTATCGACAGTTCCTGTATACCAGACGATTTCCGTTATCCCGGGATTTTTCAACCTGACACACATCTATAACCCGGGAGGCGCCTTTGGTTTCCTGTCCGGCAGCCCTTCGGAGCTGCGACATCTTTTCTTTGTGATCGCATCGGTTGTGGCTATGGGCTTGATCCTTTTTCTCTATGCCAAAACACCCCCTGGTCATGGGTTGCTGGAATTCGGTCTGTCTTTGATCATGGGAGGGGCCGTCGGCAATATTCTGGACAGAATTCGCATTGGGAAAGTGATCGACTTTCTCGATATTTATATCAAAGATATTCACTGGCCGGCATTTAATGTCGCTGACAGCGCCATCACCATAGGTATCGGTATATTTATATACCATCTGATTTTCAAAGACCTAAGATGAGCGTTTCAAATTTTAAGAAGCGGAAAAGCATCTTCCTTGTAGCTACGGCAACCTCGACGATCGCTAACTTAGGAAAGAAGTAAATTGACGGTTATCAAACACAACGAGGTTCAAAAACATTTAAAACGCTTGATACAAGACGCGGATGCGGTTCCCTATACGGTTTACCTGCTTTATGGTGAGGAAGTGTTGACCAAAGCGGCGCTTCAAACCGTGTTGGACGTACTCATGCCTGCATCAGCCAGACAATACAGCTATGAAACTTGGGAAGGATCCCCTGAGAATGTCTTTGCCGCTGTACAGCGCTTGAACACCTATGCGCTGCTGGACGGCGGCAAGGTCGTGGCGCTGCTGGACAGCCCCCTTTTTTCCGTAACGCAGAAAGGAACAGCCCCTTCCGACAACATCCGGCAAGGGCAGTCAACCACCGGCGATGCTTCTGAAATACTGATGACGGCTCTGTCAGATAAATTTCCAGACAACCATTATTTGATCATGACGGCAGCCGCTGTGGATAAACGTCGACGGCTATACAAGGTCATGGAAAAGGCCGGGCTGGTGGTTGACTGTTCTGTGCCGCAAGGAGATCGACAAGCAGACAGGGTTGCACAGGAGGCCGTTCTCAGGGAAAGCATGCAGCACCTGCTCTCAAAACACGATAAAACACTGGAGTCTTCAGCTTTTGCAGCCCTCTGCGAAATGACCGGGTTTGATATCCGCACATTTCAGAATAATCTCAGCAAGCTTGTCGATTATGTAGGGGACAGAAAAAGCATTACCGCTGAAGATATTTCAGTTGCACTGGAGCGAACCAAGCAGGACCCGATTTATGCATTTACGAATGCTTTGTCGGAAAAAGATGTTGGCAATGTGTTGTTTTACATGGATTCGTTGCTTTCAAACGGATACCATGAACTGCAACTCCTGGCGGCAGCGGTCAATCAGATCCGGCGGCTGCTCGTCATCAGAGATTTTGCAACCACATCTGCCGGTGGTGTCTGGAAGGCCCGTATGTCCTACAACACCTTCCGGGATCGGGTCATGCCCCTGATTCAAAGCCATGATACGGCTTTGAAAGAACAGCTGACGGATTGGGACCGGTCCCTTGGGGGTAACAGGGAGGTGTCCAATGAGTCAAAAAAGCGACTGACCGGAACCGACCTTCTGATTGCGCCGAACCCGAACAATGCCTACCCCGTGTATAAACTCATGCAAAGGGCCATGACGTTCCATGTTGAAGAGCTTCTTGACGCTTTGAAAGTGTTGGGTCATGCGGACGGATATCTCAAATCTTCGGGGCAGCCGCCGCGCTCAATCCTGACCGATGCAATATTGAAGATATGTAGTGGGTTAGAGTCGATTAGTTAAAGTAAAAAATGAGATATTGAGAGAAACAATTATCATTTGCTGCGCGTAAATAGAGATTGTTTTAGGTTTTATGTATTAGGTTTTAGGTTGGTTCCGAGCTAAGAGCCAACAGCAACAAATTACGCTCGCAAGAGCTAATATCACACGCAGTGTTAATGACATCCGGAGGATAAATTACGCGCGTAGCGCAAATGTCACACGAAGTGTAAATGACGCCCGAAGGGCAGAATGACGCCCGTCAGGGCAAATAACAGTCGAAAGTCAAAATGATCGGATTTATCAGACAACAGGAACGGAAACTGGCCATGCGACTCCTGGCCTGGCACTATGAGAAAAATGCCGCTGTGATACCCCCGCCTTCCGAATTAAGGCGGCAGGCCGACCGTCTTGTCAATGATGCGCATCATATCGCGCGGGAGAGGGGAAGCAATGTGATGTCGATTATCAAGGATCTGGTTGCGGATATCAAGAAGGGGTAGAAACCCGCTGCGCTGGTGGAGAGCTAACAATATTCCAGCTCCCCCCAAGGGGATTTCTTGAGGACACCCGCTCCGGGCGGGGACTTAATTATCGGTTGCAAAGAAGAATTCGACCATGTTAACAATTTAGGTGATTAGCCATAACCCAACTTTCCTAATATCTAATAGATTTGAAGCTTCATGACGAATCAGAAAAGAAAAAAAATCACCGTCGGTATCATAGGGGCAACCGGCTATGCCGGCGCAGAACTCGTGAGAATTCTTTCCGGCCACCCTCATGTGAGGTTGACGGTTCTGACATCACGCCAGTACGCCGGTGTCCGGTTCGACCAGGTGTACCCGGCAATGCAAGGCCGTGTGCCGCTGGTATGTGAAGCGTTTTCCATGGAGAGGCTGGAAGATGTCTGTGAAGTGATATTTATGGCGCTTCCGCATAAGATACCCATGACCATGATTCCTGAACTGATAGTCAAAGGGAAGAAGGTCATTGATCTCTCAGCCGATTTTCGATTCAACGACCCTGATTTATACGAATCCGTATATCAACGTCATACAGCAAAAGAGCTGCTGGGCGATGCGGTCTACGGTTTGAGTGAAATCTATTCAGAGGCCATCCAGGATGCCGTATTGATAGGTAATCCAGGCTGTTACCCTACCAGCGCGCTTTTGCCGACCATTCCACTGTTGAGGAGCGGGTTGATCGAGCTGACATCGATTATCATCGATGCGAAATCAGGGGTCAGCGGTGCGGGACGGTCCTTGTCTCTCGGTACCCATTTCTGTCAGGTCAACGATTCATTTAAAGCTTATAAAGTCGCTGAACATCGTCATAATCCGGAAATCGACGCCATTTTGAGTCGTGAAGCAGGTGAATCCGTGAGTGTTCTTTTTGTTCCTCACCTGGTGCCGATGACGCGTGGCATGTTGACGACCCAGTATGCAGGTCTAAAAACCCAGGTGACAGGGGATGACATTCGAGCTTGTCTCGATGATTTTTATAGCCAGAGTCCCTTTGTACGTATCTGCCCGGAAGGGAGTCTGCCGGAAACCCTTCATGTCAGAGGAAGCAACTTCTGTGATATCGGTTTCAAACTGGATGAAAGACATGGACGGGTCATCCTGATTTCCGCCATCGACAATCTGGTAAAGGGTGCTGCAGGACAAGCTGTTCAAAACATGAACCTCATGTGTGATCTCGATGAAACCGCTGGATTGATGCAAATGCCATACCCGGTTTGACCATGGAAAGCGGATTCCATTTTGACTTGGCAGGGAAAAGAAAAATATTTCTTATCACGAAATAACGAAAGTACGAAACCACGAAAAAGACCATAAAACCTTCGTGCTTTCCAGATTTCGTGTTTTCGTGATTGTTTTTTTTGTTGTAAAACACACAACTGTTAACGTTTAAGTAGTAAAGTGGACAGTTCAAATTTGACAATGGTTGACATGATCCGATTCATGCAATAAAACCGTTCTAATATTAATAAATTATTCAGGAAAGGAGAGTCATTATGACGGCAACGCTGATCAAGGGGACAGAGATTCGCGAAGAAATTTTGGAAGAGATTACATCAGAAGTAGCTGAAATAAAAGAAAAACATGGTGTCGTTCCAGGTCTTGTCACTATTCTTGTAGGCGAGAGTCCTGCGTCCATATCCTATGTGACCCTGAAGATTAAAACAGCACACAGAGTTGGGTTCAAGGAGATCCAGGACAATCAGTCGGTTGATATTTCAGAAGAGGACCTGTTGGCCTTGATCGACAAGTATAACAATGACGACACTATCAACGGCATTCTCGTTCAACTGCCGCTTCCCAAGCATATCAATGAAAAAAAAGTGCTCAATGCCATCGACCCGGACAAAGATGTGGATGGATTCCATCCAGTCAATGTCGGTCGGTTAATGATTGGCGGCGACGAGGTTAAGTTTCCTCCCTGTACACCCTATGGTATCCAGGAGATGATTATAAGGGCCGGTGTTGAAACCAGTGGTGCTGAAGTGGTGGTTGTGGGCCGATCCAATATCGTTGGTAAACCCATCGCCAACATGATGGTTCAAAAAGGACCGGGAGCCAACGCCACCGTTACGGTGGTGCATACGCGGACCAAGGATCTTGCCGCACATTGTCTGCGCGCAGATATTCTTATCGTTGCCGCCGGTGTTCCCGGATTGGTCAAACCGGAATGGATCAAACCCGGTGCCTGTGTCATCGATGTCGGTGTGAACCGTGTCGGCGAGAAACCCAGTCAGAAGAACCCCGGTAAAATGGTCGCTATTTTGAAAGGCGATGTCGACTTTGACGAAGCCAAGGAAATTGCCGGTTTTATTACACCGGTTCCAGGGGGCGTCGGTCCCATGACCATTACCATGCTTATGCTGAATACGCTGAAAGCGCTTAAATTCAAATTGGGTCTTGTCTGATCAGAACATTTTCCATGAAGCATCGTCCCAGGGACGGTGCTTCATGGCATGTTTGGGCTAAACTGAAGGTTGTTCATGCTTGGGTCATGTCGGCGTCCATAGACAGCAGCCATGCTTGACACGCTATTGCAATCGTGTTAAAATTAGATCTTAATAAACGTAATATGTTTTATAAGCTATTGAAAATATGAGCTAAATTTTAGGGCCCTGTTTCCATCTGGGCCATTTCAGGGCGCATAGTCATGAAAAAAATTTCTTTTTTTGTTCTGAGCAATACCGGCTCACGGGCCAATCAGATTTCGGTGCCCATCAGTCTGATTTACGTGTCCGTTGCCATGGGGTTTGTCGTTCTGGCGATCCTGGGCTATCTGGCTTATGATTATCATCAGCTCAGAACGGTGGGCGTTATCAATCAAGCCTATGAAAGTCAGATCAACGATCAAAAGGAGATTATCGCCGGTCAACATGCGCAGATTCAGACTTTTACTTCCGAAATTAACAAGCTGAAATCAAAACTGGTGACCCTCAACAATTTTGAAAAAAAGATCCGGATCATTGCCAATCTCGATCAGGAGAAGGATCAGGAGAATTTGTTTGGGGTTGGCGGCTCCATACCGGAGGACTTGGCAACCGATGTCGATTTGGAAAAAAGACAGGTCGCTCTGCTCAGGGAAATGCATGAGCAGGTCGACAACCTGCATCTGGCAACTTCCAATCAGAAGAATGGTTTTTCATCTCTCCTGGAGGCCCTTGAAGGCCAGAAAAATCTCCTGGCATGCACGCCCGCCATTCGACCTGTCAAGGGATGGATGACGTCTCGATTCGGGTACCGAAAGTCACCTTTTACGGGCCGCAGGGAGCTTCACAAGGGGCTTGATATCGCCAATAGAGAAGGCACCCAGATAATAGCACCTGCCGATGGGATTGTGAAATTTACCGGTAGAAAAGGTCTTTTGGGAAAAGCCATCGATATTGATCACGGCCACGGCATGGTAACCCGTTACGGTCATCTCAAAGAGATTTTAAAAAAACGGGGTGAACAGGTCAAGAGGGGCGATATTATTGCAGAAATGGGCGACACCGGGCGTAGTACCGGTTCCCATCTTCACTATGAGGTTCATCTCAACGGCGTTCCTGTCAATCCAATCAAATACATCCTAAACTAGTCATGGCATCGCTGTAGCGCTGCCATCGATTCCAGACCGCCACGTTATCCAAAAATTCCCCGAGATGCAATTAATTGGTGCGCAACATGGGTTTTAGCATTGCCTTGGTGATCGTTATGTATTAATTTAACTTTCCCTAATCTATGTTTGACGGTCTCGTAAAAAGTCCAACTTCTGCGTTGTGCTGCATTTCGTAATCATTCGACGTACGATACGTACGCCTCATGATTACAAAACTTGCACGCCTTGAATTTGAACTTTTTTCGAAACCGTCTAATTCTGACTTTACGAGTTCATCATTTTTGGAGGTTACACGTTTTCATGGTTATGAATTTTTTGACAAAGATATTCGGCAGTAAAAATGAACGGGAGTTGAAGAAACTACAACCGGTTGTCGAACAAATCAACAGTATAGAGCCGGCTGTTCAGGCCATGGACGATGTGCAACTGGCGCGGCAGACTGTACGGTTCAGGGAACGTCTGGACAATGGCGAATCCCTGGAAGATATTCTGCCCGAAGCGTTTGCCACGGCTCGCGAGGCATCTGTGCGTGCATTGGGGATGCGTCATTTCGACGTTCAACTCATAGGCGGGATCGTGCTTCACAACGGGTGTATTGCCGAGATGAAAACCGGTGAGGGAAAAACACTTGTGGCTACCCTGCCAGCCTATTTGAATGCTTTGACGGGAAAAGGCGTCCATATCATTACGGTGAATGATTATCTGGCAAAACGCGACACAGAGTGGATGGGAAAGCTCTATCATTTTCTTGGGTTGTCTGTCGGCACTATCGTTCATGGATTAGATGACAGCGAGCGTAAGGCTGCCTATGGCTCAGGCATTACCTATGGAACAAACAACGAGTTCGGGTTTGATTATCTAAGGGACAACATGAAGTTCGACCGCAAGTCTCTGGTGCAATCCGAGTTGAATTATGTCATCGTCGATGAAGTGGACAGCATCCTGATCGATGAGGCGCGGACGCCCCTGATCATCTCCGGTCCTGCCGAAAAATCAACCCATCTCTATTACCAGGTCAACAGCATTATTCCCAGGTTGAAGCGTGAACGTGATTTTACCATTGACGAAAAGGCACGAACCGCTGTTCTCACAGAAGAAGGTGTTGCCAATGCAGAGGGTGTCCTGAATGTCGATAACCTGTATGATCCCAAACACATCGAACTGTTGCATCACATCAACCAGGCCGTCAAAGCCCACGCCTTGTTTAAAAGAGATGTAGACTATATCGTCAAAAACGGTGAAGTCATCATTGTAGACGAATTTACCGGCCGTTTGATGCCGGGAAGACGCTATAGCGAAGGTCTGCACCAAGCACTCGAAGCCAAAGAAAATGTTAAAATCGAAAACGAGAATCAGACGCTGGCTACGGTTACATTTCAGAATTATTTCAGAATGTACAATAAACTTGCCGGTATGACCGGTACTGCGGACACAGAGGCGGCTGAATTCAAAAAGATCTATCAACTCGATGTAATGGTCATTCCAACCAACCAGACCATGATCCGTAAAGATTTTCCAGACGTTATCTACAAAACACGCCGGGAAAAGTACGAAGCGGTCATGGATGAAATCATGGCGCTCAACCAAAAAGGTCAGCCGGTGCTGGTGGGGACTGTTTCCATCGACGTTTCCGAAGGACTGAGCAAAAAATTGAAAAAGAGAGGCATCCCGCATGAAGTTCTGAATGCCAAGAACCACGAGAAAGAAGCCGAAATCATTTCCATGGCCGGTCAAGAAGGGGCCGTCACGATCTCCACCAATATGGCGGGTCGTGGTACGGATATCGTGCTGGGCGAAGGTGTTGTCGATCTGGGGGGGCTTCATATTTTAGGAACCGAGCGTCATGAGAGCCGGCGAATCGACAATCAGCTGCGGGGGCGATCCGGTCGTCAAGGAGACCCGGGGTCCTCCCGCTTTTTTCTTTCCCTGGAAGATGACCTCCTGCGCATATTCGGTGGTGAAAGAATCACTGGAATCATGGAAAAGCTTGGTATGGAGGAGGGTGAACCCATTGAGCATGGCCTGATCAGTCGAGCCATCGAGAATGCGCAGGCCAAAGTTGAAGGTCATAACTTTGATATTCGTAAACACCTTCTCGAGTATGACGATGTTATGAACCAACAGCGTGAAGTCATTTACAAGCAGCGGCGTGAAGCGCTGGATGGAAAAAATCTGAATGAAACCATAGAGGATATCATTTTTGACAAGGCTTCCGGAATTGCTGAGTTGTTCGCAGATGAAAAGACTTTCCCCGAAGAATGGGATTTCAAAGGAATTGATGAAGCGGTTTTTAAACAGTTCAATTTGAGAATCGGCGAACCTGATGAAGATACACTCGATGGCCTGACCAAAGAGGGGCTTGCTCAGTTGATTCACGAGGCTGCCGTTTCAGCCTACCATGAAAAAGAAGCCCTTATCGGTCCGGATGAATTCAGAAACCTGGAACGCTATATTCTACTGCAGACGGTGGATCAGTTATGGAAAGACCATCTGCTCAGTATGGATCACCTGAAAGAGGGGATAGGACTGCGGGGGTATGCACAGCAGAACCCCTTGCTTTTGTATAAAAAAGAAGGGTTTGAGATGTTTCAGGATATGATCTCAAGGGTTCAGGAAGAGACACTTTCGATTCTATACCGAATTCAGCTGGCCGAACCTGAAGACCTGAAGGAACTTCACAAGCCTGAGCAACCAAAACTGATGTTTTCCGGTGGCGACACGGCAACTCCCAAGAAAAAACCGGCAACGCGATCTGACAAGAAAGTGGGTCGTAATGCGCCATGCCCCTGTGGCAGCGGGAAAAAATATAAGAAGTGTTGTGGGCAATGAAGGATCGTAGGGTCCGAGGGTCTGAGGGTGATACGAGGGTTCGAGGGTAGCTTACCGCTATGAGCGGACAGCAGCATCATAGCCTGCGAGCGTCCTGGCCTCCCAGCATACAGGCTCCAAGGGTCCGAGGGTGATACGAGGGTTCATTGGGTTGGAGAAGCGAAAACGAGTTGAAAGCTATACCGACGACCATGGGCAACACAATGAACCCAAAGAACACAATGAACAAAGCAACTAATTCTACAGAATTTCAAAAAACAGACTTCATCGAACCAGAATCGTGCACTATCGGTGTTATCTCTGATACGCACGGGCTGTTGCGTCCGGAAGTGATGAAATCCCTCAACGGCGTGGATCTCATCCTCCATGCAGGTGATGTCGGGGATCCGGAAGTGATCGATCACCTGGAATCTGTAGCGACGGTGGTGGCGGTCAGGGGCAACATGGATTACGGGAGTTGGGCAGAGCAACTGCCCGTTTCAAAATCTCTTGTCATCGGTAAGACCAGGCTGTTTCTAATTCATGATATTGAATGGATCGATCGTCAAATGGAGCTACAAGACTATCAGGTCATTATCACCGGGCACACGCACCGTCCCCTGATAAACAACAGGCACAAGACTCTTTTTTTTAATCCCGGCAGTGCAGGGCATCAAAGACAAGGGCATCCCGTATCGATAGGAAAGCTTTGTTTTTGCAATGGCAAACTGGATGCACGGATTGTCGAACTGGATGTCTGATCTGCATGCCTCTTTACAAAACAGGGGCTTGATGCTTATAATAGTTTCATGGTTAAGGTATCTATGGCCTAAGTTGAGCGTTACAAATTTTGAGAATCTGGGATTGTTGCTCAAGTAACGTTAATAATAAAAGGAAGTTATTCCCAGAGTAGATACAAATGAATATGTCTAAAACCGATATCGCGTCAGAAGAACGAAGCAGGACCCATGAACGTGTCCAGGAGCCACCACTGTACCAGGTGCTGCTGCATAATGACGATTATACCTCCATGGAGTTTGTTATTGAGATTCTGATAGTTGTTTTCAACCGCTCCATGGAAGATGCGACGCACATCATGTTGAATGTGCACAGAAATGGTGTGGGAATTTGTGGTGTATATCCATACGAGATTGCTGAAACCAAAGTGGAGATGGTCGAAGTGCTTGCAAGGTCGAGCGATTTTCCGTTAAAATGCTCCATGGAGAAAGCGTAAAATGATCAGTAAAGAACTCAGCGAAACACTGGGGTTCGCTGTCAAAGAAGCCAAGAAAAGACGACATGAATATGTGTGTGTGGAACATGTACTCTATGCCATACTGCATGATGACAATGGTGTCGATATCATTGAAAACTGTGGCGGGAATGTAGATAACCTCAAAGCGTTGCTGGAGAAATTTTTTTCAGAGCGTGTGGAACGCATCCCGGAAGGATCAGAGTATGTTCTCCAGCAGACCATCGGTTTTCAGCGGGTTATCCAGCGGGCCGTCAATCATGCCCGGTCGGCAGAAAAACAGGAAGTGGCTGTAGGGGATATCCTGGCATCCATTTTCCAGGAAAAGAATTCCCATGCCGATAATTTTTTAAAGTCGGAGGGTGTCACACGTTTCGATATCCTGAATTACATTTCACACGATATCCACAGCATATCTGTAAAACCCGTTGACAGCGGGATCGCTAAACCGGATCAGAGAGAGAAAAAAAAGAAATCGGATCCCCTGGCGCTTTTTACCATCGATCTTATGGAACGAGCCGCCCAGGGGAAACTGGATCCGCTGATCGGCAGACAGCTTGAATTGGAACGCACCATGCAGATCCTCTGCAGACGGCGAAAGAACAATCCAGTTTTTGTCGGTGATCCCGGTGTCGGGAAGACGGCTATGGCTGAGGGTCTGGTACAACGGATCGCAGAGGGGGATGTCCCGGACATCCTGAAAGATATTCGCATTTACGCCCTTGATCTGGGAGCCCTTCTTGCCGGAACAAAGTTCCGGGGAGATTTCGAACAACGGCTTAAAGGGGTTATTTCACGACTCACGAACATTCCGAATGCCATTCTTTTTATCGATGAAATCCATACCATTGTGGGTGCCGGCGCCACGAGTTCCGGCTCCATGGATGCTTCCAACATTCTGAAACCGGTACTCGGATCCGGTGACCTGCGCTGTATCGGCTCAACGACCTATGAGGAATACAAAAATCATTTCGATAAAGATCGCGCATTTTCCCGGCGTTTTGAAAAAATCGAAATAGCGGAACCACCCGTGGACGAAACCGTGAAAATACTGAAGGGTCTGCGTTCGCGCTATGAAGCACATCACAACATCCGGTACAGCGACACGGCTTTGAAAGCTGCGGCGGAACTGGCTGCCAAACACCTGAACGATCGATATCTGCCTGATAAGGCCATCGATGTTATCGATGAAGCAGGCGCGTTTGTCAGGCTTTCGGGATCCAACCGACGGAAGAGAATCAATCCGCCGGATATCGAAAAAATCGTTGCAAAAATGGCCCGTATTCCTACCAGAAGTGTTTCAACCAATGACAGGACCAGACTCTCGACACTTGAAAGTCGTCTCAAAGAATATGTTTACGGCCAGGACCAGGCCATTGCCTCCCTGGTAACTTCCATCAAGCGATCCAGGGCCGGGTTGGGGTTTCCCGGTCATCCCATCGGTTCCTTTCTGTTTACCGGTCCCACGGGTGTCGGCAAGACAGAGGTTGCCATCCAGATAGCGAAAAACCTGGGTATCGAATTCATGCGATTCGACATGAGCGAGTATATGGAAAAACATGCCGTTGCCCGGTTGATCGGTGCACCGCCGGGTTATATTGGATTTGACCAGGGGGGGTTGTTAACAGATGGTATCCGCAAACATCCGTACTGTGTCCTTCTGCTCGATGAAATTGAAAAAGCCCACCAGGATCTGTTCAATATATTGCTACAGGTGATGGACCATGCGACCTTGACGGACAACAATGGGAAAAAGGCGGATTTCCGTAACGTCATCATGATCATGACCTCCAACGCCGGGACCCGTGAAATGAACGCCCAGACCATTGGCTTCGGGGACCCCAAATCCGATACAGCGTTCAAGGGAAAAAAGGCCATCGAAAAAATATTCAACCCGGAATTCAGAAATCGTCTCGACGCCATCGTCAGCTTTAATTCCCTGACGCCGGAAATCATGGGGTTGATTGTGGATAAGTTTGTCAAGGAATTGAATGATCAGTTGATTCCCCGTAAGGTACGGATTGAGATTTCTCCGGAGGCACGGGAATGGCTGGCGCAAAAGGGTCATGACCCCCAGTATGGTGCCAGACCCCTGACACGATTGATGCAGACCGAAATCAAAGACATGCTGTCCGATGAAATCCTTTTTGGAAAACTGGAGAAGGGTGGTCACGTCCTCATTGAAATGGACGGCGACAAACTTTCTTTCGATACGACAACACAACAAAAGGCCGTTGCTGCAGCCCCGGCTGTATAGGCTGTAGAATGTTAGGCTATTTGACTGTAGGCTGTTGAGCGCCTAATGGCCTAATAGCCTACAGCCTAGCCAACCTAATCTCTTAAAAGCATGCCTGTCTATCTCTTGTCAGAGGCCCTCACATTCCCTCATCCCCGTTTTGCAACCCGGGAAGGTCTGCTGGCGGTGGGCGGAGATCTGAGCTTGGACCGTCTGCTGTCGGCCTACAGTCATGGCATCTTTCCGTGGTTTTCAGACGGCGAACCCATTCTGTGGTGGTCGCCGGATCCGCGACTGGTTCTATTTCCCCATGAATTCAAGGTATCCAGAAGTCTTAAAAAAGTTCTCAACAGATCCCGGTTCGATATCACCGTTGACAGCGCATTCCGCCGGGTGATCACCGAATGTGCCAGGACCCGGATGGCGAAGAAAGAACCCACCTGGATCGTGGGGGACATGATCGATGCGTATTGCCGATTGCATGAATCCGGTTTTGCCCACTCGGTGGAAGCTTGGCAGGAAGGTGTGTTGGTGGGTGGTCTCTATGGTGTTTCCCTGGGCAAATGTTTTTTTGGTGAGTCCATGTTTACCACGGTCAGCAACGCATCCAAAGTCGCGTTTGCATCACTTGTGGATTTTTTGACGTCACATGCATTCCACATGATTGATTGCCAGGTCACTACAAGGCATCTGGTCAGTCTGGGAGCAAGGGCGATTCCAAGAAATCGGTTTCTCAAACTGCTGCAGGCATCATTAAAAGAACCAGCCATGAAAGGGAAGTGGCAATATCGTTTCAGGAATAGTTATAGTTTATAGGTTGACAAAATATACTATGTCGATTTCCCTTTCTGGATGATTCACTCTCTCGACAAAGAGGCTAAACGACCCGGCGTCCCCCGACAGTCAATCATGAGCCTTTGTCGATTTCTTTCAGTTTACGCAATATTCCCAAGGGAGAGCTGGACAGCGTCAGCTTCAACAAGTCATCCATCTTTTCCTCTTCGATTTTTTGCCTGTTCATGACCTTTTTTTTGTAGGCATTTTTCAGCGCTTCGAGAATCCGGTCTAAATCGCAGGGTTTTTGTAGATAGGAATAGGCCCCGCTGCGCGTGCATTCCGCTGCGGAATCAATGGTTCCGTGGCCGGTCAGTATGACCACCTCCATCCACTGATGTTCTTTTTTGAGTGCCTTGAGCGTCTCTTCGCCATTGATGCCGGGCATCTTTAAATCCACCAGGGCGATATCGATGGGATGTTTTCTGGCGGCTTCAATGGCTTTTTCACCCCGGTTAACTGCGATTACCTTGAAATCACGCAATTCCAGGCTTCTGCCGATGGAGTCTAGAAACTGTTCTTCGTCGTCGACGATTAGCAGGTTTATTTTACTTTTTTCCATGAGGTTTCTCCCTTTCCCCGTCTTCGTCATCGGGTGGTTAGCAAGGTCCTGTTGCTATGCTTATATCGTTATCCAATTCCAGTATCCCCAAAATACCCATATCCACAGTACGGCAAGGCTGAGTATAAAGACCGCAAAACCGTGGATAAAAAAATCTTTCATGGTCACCAGCTGTTCTCCGGTGGTTGGATCTTTCGCCATGCTAAAAACAATCGCGTTGTTGGGGGTCCCTATGACCAGCATATGGGCAAAGGAGGATGCAAAGGCAGTGGCCAGCCCCACCATCACCGGTGAGGTTCCGGAAAGGGTGGCCATGGGAACCGTAATCGGTCCCACGGCAGCCACCGTAGCCCCATCGCTCATGAAGTTGGTCAGAATACCGGTGATAAAACTTGTGGAGATACATAAGCCGACACCGGTTTTTAAAAACCCCGGTAACAGGCTTATCAGGCTGTTGGCCAGCCACAGTGCCGCTCCGGTAACAGCCAGGCCATATCCCATGGCGCTGGCGGCCGCATACAGCGCAACAACATCCCAATGGATGCTGTTAATGTCCCGCCAGCGAAGGACGCCGAGAATATTCAGAAGCACCAGACACAGTATGACCGGTCCGCCCATGCCGAACCGGTCGGATAGCGTCATCCACAAAATGATTACCAGTATGAGGACCCCGGCAGCCTTGTACTCATCAAGGGTCATCTTACCGATTTTATCGGATTCCCGGCGGACTTCCGCGGCAATATTGACCGATTGGGCCGTTATCTTTGTTCCGGAAAACGATTAAAAAATAAGCACCAATCACCAGGGCCATTACAGGGACAAAGGGCATTCCCATTTTTATCCATTGCCCGAATGAAATGTTGACACCGTAATCAGAGAAAATACCCAGCATGACGGCATTACGTCCCCCTGCCGCAGGGGATCCGGGCCCACCGATATTGGCACAAAAGGTCAGCATCAGCAGCAGCATGACAGCCAAGCCCTTATCCCTTGTTACACCGGCCGTCTTGATCACGCCGAGATAGACCAGCATCAGGATAGGCGCTATAAAAGCCACCAGGGCATGTTCTGAAAGAAAAGAGGCCGTGACCGCTAACAGGGGACCGAAAATAAGACAGAAACGCAGAAGGGATGTGCTTGTGCCGAGCAGGAGAATGCCGATTCTGCGGTCAAGACCTGTTTTGCTGATGGCGGCTGCAAGGGCCAGGACACCGAAAATAAAAATCACCGAATCCTTGGCGTAGGCCTTGGCCACCTGATCCGCCGGAAACACGCCAAAAAAGTACATGAGAACACCTACCAGCAGAGCGGTAATACCGATGGGGACCGCTCCGGTTGCCCAGAAAAGTGCGGCGATGAAAAGAATGGCGACCATGACCTTTGCGCGCAGGGCAGCATGACTCGGTCGTAAGGGGTGTCTTGATCACCATGCCGTTGGGCAGTTTTGTTTGATGGAACAGTTTTGCTTTTCGAATATAGAAATCTGATACGCTCTGACCGATTTCCATCTGGTGATAATCCGAATATCCGGCGATAGATTCTCCCACGTCACCTGTTTTTTTCATGGTCAACAGAGATTCAAGCCCATGAGGAACGGGCATAAAGGCGATGCCTGCAAAAATAAGAAGGCCAAGAATGATGATTCCGGGGCGGGCATTGTGAACACCGATAAACCAGTCTTTGAGCCCGCTTTGTTGAACTTCGGGAATTTCGTGGCGGGCCAGGGCGTTCACACGCTCCTTTAGTGCGTTCCGGATAGCTTCTATCAAAACGTCCAAGGCACATGGCTTCTCAATGTAGCTGAAGACATCATGCTTGCCGGTTATCCGGGCTGATTCGATGCAGCCGTGGCCGGTATGCATGATTACCTGAACTTCAGGTCGAATCTTCTTAATTTCTTTTAATGTCTGGATGCCGTCCATCCCGGGCATTTTCTGATCCAGGATAACGACCTCGGGGTTTTTATGCCTTACAATTTTGATGGCATCTTCCCCGTTGCTGGCGTCCAGCACCTTGAAATCCCGAAGTTCAAGCTGACGGGCCAGAGCCTGGCGAAATCGGTCTTCATCATCGACAAGAAGAATGCGTTGGTTTGGAATTATGCTTGTGTTCTGTCTGACTCTGTCCCATGTTCGCCCCTTTCTGTCATATGAGCCGGAAATGAAACCGTGAATGAGCTGCCGACGCCCGGTATGCCCTGTACGTCAATTGATCCACCCATTGATTCCACGATACCCAACGATACGCTCAGACCCAGACCGGTTCCTTTTCCGACTTCTTTGGTGGAATAAAATGGATCGAATACCTTTTTTATTTGATCCGATGTCATGCCATGGCCGGTGTCTGTTACCGTCACCAGAACATGGTCTGCATTGATATCAGTGGAAATGGTGATGGTGCCGGAGCCGTCGATGGCATCTCCGGCATTGTTGATAATGTTCAGAAACACCTGCCGGACCTGGTCAGGGTCCACAACAACCTCAGGCAATGTTGGGTGATACTGACGGCAGATTTCAATATTCTGGATCTCCAGCTCGTGCTGCTTGAAGCCGTCCAACACTTCATCGAGAAGACGATTGATGTTGCAGGAAACCGGACGAGGCGGATTCTTGCGTCCGTAATCGAGCAACTTTTGAGTGATTCCCTTTGCGCGAATAACAGCCGCGTCAACCGTACCAAGTTCCTTCAGGATCTTTTCAGGACCTGCATCCAGACCGAATTCAGGATTCAGCATATCCCTGACGACCCCAGTTGTGGCCATGATGATGGCCAGTGGATTGTTGATTTCATGTGCTACACCGGTTGCCAATTCGCCCACGGAAGCCAGCTTGGCAGCATGTAAAAGCTGTGTCTGAAGTTCATCCCGTTTTTCAGCACTGTCCCGGGCTCTGTTTATCAGGTTGTTGGTGGTGAGCCAGATGACCAAAAAAACCATGACTGCTATAACAGCGATGCCGGCGATCATGATTCTCCTTGCCCGGTACATCTGCGCATGGGCTATATTTAAAGGTTCTTTCACGATCAGTGCCCAGGGCGTTTCTTTGAGCCATGAAAAGGCCACCAGGATGGAATCACCCTCTTTTTTCATTTCCTGAACGCCTGTGCCGGTCATGGTCGAAGGTCGAAAATCGCTTAAGCCAAACAGTTTGCCACGATCAGGATCTACTATCTGGTATATGAAGGCATTGTTGATGAGAGCGGATTCCACACCTTTTGCATGATTGATCGTGCGCAGAAACATATAAAATTTGTCAGGGTCGAGTGTCGATCGCAGCACATAGAGCTTGCCGTCTATGAGCTGTTTTACGGCAATGGTGAAATGGGGCTTATTCCTGAATCCCAGGTAAATGTCGCTGATATAATGGTTTCGATTTTGCTGTATCAGGGTCGAGAACCATGCTTCATTGGCGTAGTTTTTGTTCTGCAGAAACGGAAAAGGTCCGGCATAACCGATCTGGAGACCCGTACTATTCAAAAAACCCACGTCGATAAATGCATCGCTGACCTGTCTTAAATTTTGCAGGTAGTTCTCCATGATAAACCTGGTAGGTGTCAGATTGAATCCTTTGCTTTGAAAAAGACTGAATATATTGACAATTCTCTCTTGAATAAAAAGATCGACCGTATTTCTCTGGCTTTCCGAAATAGCAGCCAGATTGAGTTTGGCGCTCTCTTTCAACGTGAATGTAAACTGGAAATGGAAATATGCGGACAAGGCGGCCATGGGCAAAAGAAATGCCAACAGCAAACCTGTTTTGAATCGATTTCCCAGCTTTTTAAAGGAAACCTTGGTGCCGGTGTCGAAAGACGTCTCTGTCTATGTCAGGAAATGTTGACAGGGAAGCCACATCTCTTTTAGTATTTTTCTTTTGATCTGAAGATTTCATGGGTTATGAATTCCAGTCGCATAGATGATCGCTCAAGTGGTTAGCCGCAGCCTATACTCAGACAATCTGCATGAAATATGCCATTATGCTGTCTCTGAAAAATGTATATAAAACAGATGGTTGAATTTAGTTGGCAGCATGTTTGTCGTCTTGTTTGAAAAAAAGCGAAAATATTTTCGAAAATCTTAGAAGCGTACCGGCAGCCCATTAATAAGAGAAGTGGTTGATAAACAGTACGCCATAGGATACAAGAAATGAGTCACTTCCCATATTCTCAGACAGGAATATCCTGATTGTTTCAGGGACAGAAAATGAAGCATGGCGGGGATGCACAAAAAAAACCGGATGATGTTCTAAAGAAGATCATCGCCGAGTTGACCGAGCGCAACAAAGAGCTGAATTGTCTTTACGCCATATCCAGGATCATCGAGCGACGGGGCCACTCGCTGGAAGAGACTCTCCAACAGGTTGTGGATATCCTTCCTTCAGCCTGGCAGTACCCTGAACATACCTGCGCACGAATTACCCTCGAAAACCAGGTGTTCACGACAGACCATTTTGCAGAGACCTCGTGGCGGCAGGCATGCAACCTGCTGATAAATGGTCAGCCTGCAGGTGTCGTGGAAATCTACTGCCGGGAATTTGGAATTGAAGACAACGTCCCCCCTTTCGTGAAAGAGGAAGCAGACCTGCTGGAAGCTGTTGCCGAGCGCCTGGGGAAGATGATCGAGCGCCGGAGGACAGAGGCGGCGCTGCAAAAAAGTGAACAGCGCTTCAGGAATCTGGTGGAAAACTCGATTACCGGTATTTCAATCGTTCAAAACAACCAGATTGTCTATCAAAATCAGGCTCAGGAAGATTTCCTGGGACCTTTACCTAGAAAGCACGTTCTGGGTGATTTTGAGAACATTCATCCGGATGATGTCGAAACAATCAGGCAGGCCAGTCGGGATATCCAGATGGGGAGGGTCCCAAAACTGGATCTTGACTTTCGTTTGTTCCCTGCAAACGGTGACAGGGACAAGGGTCTCCTCAAACGTGTCTTCTGCCGGGTGATGTTCATCGATTACCAGGGAAGGGAATCGATTATTGTTTATATGATCGATATGACCAAGAGCATGGAACTGGAGCAACTTTTATTCAAACAGGACAAAATGGCTTCTTTGGGCAGGGTTGCAGCCGGTATTGCCCACGAAATCAGAAACCCGCTTTCGGGTATCAATATCTACTTGAATGCGCTGGAAAAATTGGTTGACAGACCCGACAGCCGGCCAAAGATCGATCAGATTATCAGCCAGCTTCAATCGGCTTCAAGAAAAATTGAATCGGTGATCAAAAAGGTCATGGATTTTGCAAAACCCGGAGAACCGAAATTTGCCCTGATCCAGATCAATAAGTCTGTTGAGGATGCCCTGAGTTTGACGGAGGTCACCTTACGGAAGAGCGGCATAGAGATTGAAAAATACTTTGCTGAAAATCTACCCCCCTGTTATGCAGACCAACATTTCATCGAAGAAGCGGTGCTCAACCTGCTTAACAATGCTGCCGAGGCCATGCGCAAAATGGATACGGATAAAAAAATTACCGTCGCGACCGGGGTAAAAGGAGATTATATTTTTATCAAGATTTCCGATTCCGGCCCAGGCGTACCCATGGAACTTAGAAACAAGGTTTTCGATCCCTTTTTTACCACCAAAAACGATGGGACCGGTATCGGTCTGAGTCTTTGCCACAGAATCGCCAGCGATCACAACGGTTTTCTGTCTATCGATGAAAGGCGTTCTGGGCGGTGCTGAGTTCCGGTTTGAAATTCCCATTAGAAAGGATATGTTTCCCGGTGATTAGTTATTCAATTATCATTGTTGATGATGAGCAGACCATCCGAGATGGGATTATGATGGCGCTTGATGGGGTTTATCAGACAGCAGCATTTGCCAACGCCGAGAAAGCCCTGGATGCCATGCAAACAGACCCGCCTGATCTGGTCGTTCTGGACATCGGTCTGCCTGGCATGTCCGGTATTGACGCTTTGAAGAAAATCAGAGTAGAACATCCCGACGTACTGGTGATTATGATCACTGCTTTTGAGGATATTGACACGGTCATATCCGCCATGAAGGCCGGTGCTCATGACTATGTGGTCAAACCGCTTCACATGGAAAGCCTGGAAAAAACCATTGCGAATGCGCTGGACACCATCCGATTGAGAAAGGAAGTTCAGGCGCTGCAGGCAAGGTATCTCAACGAACACATCCCCTGTTTCATCGGTGAGAGCAATGCCATTCAGAATGTGATGGACTTTATCAAAACAGTGGCAAAGAGTCCGGACACGCCTGTGCTGATTCAGGGTGAAACCGGTACAGGCAAAGAGTTGATTGCCAGTGCCATCCACTACAACAGCCCCAACTTCAAATCACCCCTTGCGACAGTCAATTGTGCTGCCATTCCCAAGGATTTAATTGAAAGCGAGCTTTTCGGTTATGAGAAAGGGGCTTTCACCGGCGCCGGGGCAAGCGGTAAAAAAGGTCTGATCGAAGAAGCCGCCAACGGAACACTGTTTCTGGATGAGGTGGGGGATCTTAGACTGGAAGCACAGGCCAAGCTGTTGCGATTTCTCGAACTGGGTGAATTTTATCGGGTGGGTGGATCGAAAAAATTGCAGATCAAGACCCGTGTTGTTTCTGCGACAAACAAAAACCTTATCAAAATGATAGAAGAGGACCAGTTCAGAAGAGACCTGTACTTCAGACTGGGTGTCATTAAAGTGCAGATTCCCTCCCTGAACGAACGCCCCGATGACATCATGCCCCTGGCAAAGCATTTTCTGAAAGAATTTTCTGATAAGTTCAACAAGAAATTTACACGTATATCAGGCCAAGCAGAGGACGTGCTGCTGGCGCATGACTGGACCGGCAATGTGCGCGAATTGAAAAATTTAATGGAAGCTGCCGTTCTGGTGGGCAAAGGACCTGAATTGGTGGTAGACGATCTGGATGCGACGTGTCTGTCTTACACGCAAGGACCGGCACCGCTAACCCATGTGCAGGATCTGAATACTTTCCCACCGGAGGGGATTCATCTAGAAACCCGGCTTCATGCTATTGAAAAACACTATATCGAAACAGCCCTAAAGATGGCCCGGGGGAATGAAAGCAAGGCAGCCCGGCTGTTGCACATCAATCATCACACCTTCCGTTACCGCAGGAAAAAACTCTTACCCCAATAAATTCGTAAAACGATTTTATGAAACGCGACGTTGTCGCTATTTTCACGCTCATCCAATATTACATGGTTATCTTGCGTATGCGACGTCATTAGGACGAAAAGCACATATCCATAAGCCGCCCAACAAACCCAACAAACCCAACAAACCCAATCTACGAACTCAACAAACAATTATAGTTGTTCTTCGCGCTTTTGCGAATACCTTTTAGAAAACTTTCTATTTTCAGATGGTTGTCTGTATCGACAGACGACAGAATTCCAATATAACATACTGATAAAATTCGTTAATTGATCATTCGTAAGTTTTGGCACGCAATATGCTGATAGATAGGGCGAGGTTGATATTATTTTCACATATCCTAGGAGGTCACCATGATACCCAAAATCGAAAAAATTTTATACGCCACGGATCTTTCAGCGAACTCAGCCTATGCACTGGGCTTTGCATTGAACTCGGCAAGCCTCAACCATGCCGAAATGGTCATTCTGCATGTGTTTGACCGGCCTACAATCGGTTACGCTCCCATGCTGGATGTGTATGTCGATGATAAGAACCGTCAGGCACTTTTCAACGAGCACGCAGCGGATGTCAAGACCAGGGTCAGAAAACGACTCGAAACTATTTACGCCAAAGAACTCGTGAAAAATCCTACATATGCGGATACCAAGATTTCTATCGAGGTTTGCGAAGGATACCCTGCAGAGACCATCCTGACCATGGCAGACGATTTAAAATGCGACATGATCATCATGGGAACCCACGGCAAGGGCGTTCTGGGGCATGCCTTTCTAGGCAGCACCGCAAAGAGGGTCCTGCGACGGACAAGAAAACCGATTTTTATCATCCCGCTTCCCAAAGGGAAATTGGACCTACCATTCCAGGAAGAATAGAAAGCATCATGGATATCTTTCTCAAATTGAAAAATATGAACATATTGCTGGTTGACGACGACGAGTGGATAAGGGATTCTCTCTCCATTTATTTTGAGTCAGAGGACTGTCGCATATCCGCCCATGAGACGGCTGAAAGAGCACTGGCGGAACTTGACCGTCGTGAGTTCGACGTTATCATCACCGATTATAAACTGCCCGGTATGGATGGCATTACTTTTTTAGAGAAAGTTAAAAAATCTCATCCGAATGCTGTCAAAATAATGATAACCGCTTATGCATCCGAAGTCGATGTTCGTCGAGCAAAACAGGCGGGGGCACAGGATCTCATTCCCAAACCTTTCACATCAAAGACCATCGAGGCATGTCTGACCCGTTTGACGACAGGCAAAGGTTTAGACGAGGATCGGCAGGAAACAGGTATTTAGCTAAAATAAAATAGCGACAACATCGTGTTTCATAAAATCGTTCATAGGATTTTATGACAGGAGGACATCATGCTGGTTAAAAATTGGATGAGCAAAAACGTCATTACCATTGGTGTCGACAATTCCATGCAGGACGCTACAGCGATCTTGAAACAACATCGTATTCGAATTCTGCCCGTGGTGAAAAAAGGCAAGCTGGTGGGAATCATCACCGACCGTGATTTGAAAAGAGCATCTGCATCGGATGCGACGACCTTGGAAGTTCATGAACTGCTGTACCTTCTGATGACAATAAAAATCAAAGACATCATGACCAGAAACCCGATCGCAGTGCCCCTGGATTGGACGGTGGAAGAAACAGCTGAGTTGCTTCTAAACAATAAAATATCAGGCGCGCCGGTGGTAGACGAAAAAGATATGGTGGTGGGTGTGATTACCCAAACGGATCTGTTCCGGGTGCTTATTTCACTGACCGGCATCAATGCCGGTGGCATCCAGTTTGCCTTCAAAACCAGAGACAACCCAGGAACCATAAAGGAACTCGCTGATGTCATCAGGGAATTCGGGGGACAGATGGTCAGCATCCTCTCTTCTTATGACAAGGTCCCGGAAGGATTTCGAATGGTATATATCCGTATGCGTCATATCGATCGGCACCGATTGGCATCACTCCAAAAAAAGCTCATGAAAAATGCAACCTTACTATACATGATCGACCAGCGAGAAAACCGAAGGGAATTTTTTTAAAGAGTGTAACCGAACCGCAACAGCACGTGAATCTGAATTAGACAGAATTCCTTACAGCCAAAGATTCCTCATAGTTTTCTGTCAGATTCTTCAATGGGAGCAGAAATGATGAGAAATAGAACGGATGAGAAAATACTGGTGCCGGTTGATGGATCAGATCGCGCCATTAACACGGTAAAATATATTGCTAGAAATGAGCCATTCCACAGGATGCGAATCGTATTGTTTCACGTGTTCAGCTCAGTACCGGAAAGCTACTGGGACCTGGAAGACAGTGCCGCAAGTAGGGCTGTTGCCAAACAGGCCAGGGCCTGGGAGTTGAGCCAGAAAAAATTGGTCAAGGACCACATGGAAATGGCCAAAGGTCTGCTGGAGAAATCCGGAATCCCCACGGCCTCCATTGAAATAAAAATACAGAATCGAAAAAAAGGGATCGCAAGGGATATTATACAGGAAGCCCAGAACGGCTATTCTGCTGTGGTCACCAGGCGGCGGGGTACCACCGCCTTACGAAATGTGGTGCTGGGCAGTGTTGCTGCTAAGCTTGTGGCCAAGATCGTGTTTATTCCTTTGATATTAGTGGGTAAGAAACCACCGGGCAATAAAATCCTGATAGGTTTTGACGGGTCTCAGGATGCCATGAAAGCGATCGATTTTGTGGGATCTGTTCTGGCCGGTTTTGAATATGAAGTGGTACTGCTGCATGTGATTCGGGGGAGTGAACTCAGGTTGCCGGAGATGGCTTCCCTGCCTCCATCAAAGACAATCACCAATGCCACCAAAGAAGAAATGACATCGTCATTTTATCTTGCCACCAAAAAGTTGATCAAAGCCGGTTTTAAATCCAAATCGATTTCTACCAAGATGATCATCGGAAAGAGCAGCCGTGCAAAAGCCATTTCAGATGAAGCGCGTCAGTGCGGTTTCGGGACCATTGTGATGGGAAGAAAGGGGCGCTCTCGCGTGCGCGAGTTTTTTATCGGCAGGGTAACCAACAAGGTCATCCATCTGGCACGTGACCGCTCGGTTTGGATCATACGCTAACACATTTGTATCGGTTCCGATATAAAAGGAAAATGAGACATGAGTGTCGATAATCTGGATAAAATATTTCATCCAAAATCCATAGCAGTCGTTGGTGCCAGTGAAAGAAAAGGAAGTGTGGGTCATGCCATCATGCAGAACCTCATTAAAAGCGAATATCCCGGGGATATCTACCCCATTAACGCGAAGCACAAAAAACTATGGGGAAAGCCTTCATGCGCATCAATTGAGAACCTGAATACCGGTGTCGATTTGGCTGTTTTGGCGACACCGATTTTGTCGGTACCTCAAATCATCAAAGAATGCTGTGCCAAGGAAGTAGGGGGGGCGATCATAATATCTGCCGGCGGCAAAGAGATCGGAGAAGAAGGTAAAAAGATCGAGGCTGCAATAAAAAAAGAAACAAGAAACTCTAACTTACGTATCATTGGCCCAAATTGCGTGGGCATACTCGGCACACGTGATAATATAAATGCCAGTTTTGCAAAGACGATGCCGTTGCCTGGGAAGATGGCCTTTATTTCTCAAAGTGGGGCTATTTGTACGGCAATTCTGGATTTGTCGCTCAAAGAAAAGATCGGGTTCAGCCACTTCGTGAGTCTTGGAGACACGTTGGATGTCGATTTTGGTGATATGATTGATTACCTGGGCGGTGAACGTGATGTGACAAGTATTGTGATGTATGTGGAAAGTCTCACACATTTCAGAAAATTTATGAGTGCTGCCCGTGCCGTATCGCGTTTAAAACCCATCATCGCACTAAAAGCTGGGAGGACAAAAGCAGGTTCATTGGCAGCGGCTTCACATACGGGAGCACTGGCAGGGGAGGATGCAGTTTATGACGCGGCTTTTGAAAGAGCCGGCATTCTGCGGGTGAAAACCTTTGAAGAACTTTTTGACTGTGCAGAAATGCTGGCCAAACAACCCAGGCCTAAGGGCCCCGGTCTTTTGGTTATTACTAATGCCGGTGGATTGGGTGTTATAGCCATGGACACCTTGGACGACTATGGATTCGAGCCGGTTGAATTGAGCCTGGAAACCATTCAACAACTGGATGCTGTTCTGCCCCCTTTCTGGAGCAAGAGAAACCCCATCGACATGCTCGGTGATGCCACACCGGAAACATACAGGAAAGTGGTCAGCATTTGTTTGAACGCCTCAGAAGTTAATGGACTTTTGATCATGGCCGCGCCTCAGGCCCTCACTGACACAACCGAACTGGCTCTTTCCCTGGTGGAGCTTCTCAAAGACAAGACCATACCCATTTTCACATCCTGGGTAGGTGGATTGAATATGCACAAGGGCCAGGATGTATTCAATCAAGCCGGTATCCCCACATTCGACACACCAGAGCGGGCCGTGCGCGCATTTGTCGATATTTATCGTGATGCCCAAAACAAGCAGATGCTTCAACAGATTCCATCCAGAGTTCACAACAAGTTGGAATTTGATCGAACAACGGCAAAACATATGATCCATGAGTCCCTTAAAAGGGGCAATTATATGTTGAGTGAACCGGAATCTAAAAAACTGCTTTCGTTATATGGGATTCCTGTGAATCGAATTGAAAATGCCGCAACAAAAGAGGATGCCATCAAGATAGCAGCGGATTTGGGTTTTCCGGTTGTCATGAAAATTAATTCCAGGGACATTACCCACAAGTCGGACGCCAAGGGTGTCTGTCTTGATTTAAAAAATGAACAGGAAGTCTTAGCGGCTTATGAGAATATTCTGCAACATGCAACAGCCTACAATCCCAAGGCGAAGATCCAGGGTGTTACCATCCAGCCCATGCTCAATCATCCGGATCATGAAATCATCGTTGGCGCAAAAAATGATCGGGATTTTGGGCCCAGCATACTTTTTGGGATGGGAGGTATCCTGACGGAAATCCTTCAGGATAGTGCCATTGCCCTGCCACCCTTAAATCGTCTATTGGCCGGAAGGCTCATGGGGAAAACCAGACTTTTCAAGTTGTTGAAAGGTTACAGGTCTTTTCCACCAGCCAATATTCAATTGCTTGAAGAGATACTGATCCGTTTGTCACAGCTAGTAACTGATTTTGCGGAAATTGATGAACTCGATATCAACCCTCTTTTTATCAAAGAGGATATGGTTTGTGCGGTGGATGCCCGGATCCTTCTAAAACCATCTCAGAAAAAAGCCCCCCTTCATTTGGTTATCAGTCCTTATCCGGAAAAATATGAAGAATATGTACAAACAACGATGGGAGTGGATCTTTTTATCAGACCCATTCGCCCGGAAGATGCGCCTTTGCTGACGGCGCTTTTTGATACGCTTTCACCCAGAAGTGTTTATTTACGGTTTTTTACACCGCTGAAACGTTTGTCGCATAGCATGCTCGTTTGCTTTACCCAGATAGACTATGACCGTGAAATTGCGATGGTTGCACTCGCTGGTCCTCCATCTCAGGAAAAAATGTTAGGTGTGGCCCGAATAATTTCTGAAAGAAACCTCAAAGACGCTGAATTCTCGGTTGTTGTTGCTGATGATTGGCACGGTAAGGGTATAGGTGCGGTGTTGCTGCAAAAATGCCTGTCCATTGCCGGGGAACGTGGACTCGAGAGGGTCCATGGAATTGTGCTGGCGGAAAATACGCAAATGCTATCTTTGGGGAATAAATTGGGATTCAAGCGTCAAAAAGTGATAGGGGCAAATGAATATGAGTTGAAGATCGATATTCGGATTTAGGATTTATTACATCCGACGAAGAAGGGTATTTTAATGGGACCACGGGTTTACCTGCGGGGATCCATGGACTCACCGATATTGATAGCCGCCTCTGGTGCCTTTTCTCGAAAACACGATCTGCCACACCTGATTCCGTCTTGATCTGAAACTGGCCGCGCATGAAAGAAGATAATAGGTCCACATACGATAAAATCTTTTATCGTACATATCTTTAAGCTTAGCCCAGTTTTTTGTGAAATTATGGTGCCAGGCCATCAAGGTTTGGTCATAATATTGCCCAAAGCTGTGCCAATGCTCAAGCATCAATAGTCTCTCGGCTGCCGAGGAAATCTGTCTTGCCGACGGCAGCATCGAATTCGGGAAGATGTATTTTCCGATCCATGGATCCGTTGCATGTACGGTGGTGTTTCCTGCAATGGTATGCAACAAAAAAAGACCGTCTGCTTTCAGACAGCGGCGGGCTATTTTCATAAAAGTCTTGTAGTTTTTGGAACCCACATGTTCGAACATGCCGATGGAAACAATTCGGTCGAAGGTTTCCCTTATATCCCGATAATCCCGAAGTTCAATTTTGACATCGAGCCCCTTGCAGGCTTTACCGGCAAATTTCACTTGTTCTTGGGATACGGTTATACCAAGGACCTCGACGTCATATTTTTCAGCCGCCCAACGGGCAAACCCGCCCCAGCCGCAGCCGATGTCCAAAACCGTCATGCCCGGTTTCAGCATCAATTTTTGGCAGATTAAATCCAGCTTGGCTTCTTGGGCCTGATCCAGGGTTGTCGCATTTTCCCAGTAGCCACAAGAATAGTTCATGCGCTTATCCAGCATCATGGAAAAAAGACGATTGCCGATGTCATAATGCCGCTTTCCGATGATATAAGCTTTTGACTTGCTTTGGGCATTGATGATCTTGGCTCTCAGAATGGCTGCTAAAATGTGTTTTTCCTTCCTTACCCGCTTGTCAACCCTTTCACTCAGGACCCTGTCAAAAAACTGGTCAAGGGCTTCACAGTCCCACCAGCCATCCATGTAGCTTTCCCCCAGAGCAAGAGACCCCCCCCCTAAGACCCTGTTAAAAAAGTCTGGGTTGTCTACCTGTATATCCCAGGGTCTGTTGCCATCAATCTGAATATCCAAAGGCGCCAATAGTTTCTGAAAAACTTGCTTTGAACTTGCGTGTTTCATGGGCGTCGTCCTTTCTGTGAGTCACAATTTACAGAAGGATGAAAGAATTTTCGACAAGAGACTGTAACCCAACTTGAGCGATTTAGGTGAAAAGTTATCGCCACGTGCCACCTTGATAACTATATCGAGCGCGTATCATTGAAAATGCATGGAATATGCCATCATGTGATCAAGACAAATAACCTTATAAAATCGAGCAGATAAAATTAATCCAATGATAGATGACCCAGATCGGTATTGCAATTTAGAAAAATTTCTAAGGTCATTGTCTTAAAAACTCTAAATATGACCAGTCTGCCTTGTTGCTCTTGTTCTCATATAATATTCTAACACATTGATATTTTATAGAATAATATTTTTATTGAATTGTGGCATAGTCCATGCTCTTTCACATAATTTATGAGCATTGTCCCATAACAATTGGTGCGCGATCATATAAAGCCTTCTCGTCGCATCCTTATTAACTGACATGTAGATCTTTGAAACCGAAGGAGGATAGAATGGCGGAAGAAAAGAAGATTATAAAAACCAAGACCGCAAAAACAGCAGACCCGATGGCCGCCACGATCGATCCGGCCAGTCAGGAAATGATTCAACGCGCTCACGACCTGGGTATTGAAACGGTGTTTGACCGGGCTGTGACAATGAAACCCTGTAATATAGGGACGCAGGGCACCTGTTGTAAAAATTGTGGCATGGGCCCCTGTCGGCTGCCTTTACCAAAAAGCGGTATAGAAGGTGAAGACGAACGCAAAGGAATCTGTGGTGCAACAGCCAATACCATTGCCGCACGGAATTTCATCCGCATGATTGCGGGCGGTGCGGCTGCCCATTCCGATCATGGTCGATCCGTTGCCGAAGTGTTTTTAACCGCTGCCAGAAAAGAGACCGATGCCTATAGAATTAAAGATACACAAAAGTTGGTTGAGGTTGCCAAGCACCTGGACGTTGCCACCAAAGTTGAAGTTGATGGGAAAAAACTGGATCGAGATTTGGACGAAATTGCCTTGGAAGTGGGTGAAAAGGCAATGAATGAATGGGGTAAAGCAGGTGGCGAACTTCTTTATGCCAAAAGAGCGCCTGAAGAGCGATACAAGATATGGAAAAAAAGAGGTGTCGTTCCCCGGAATATTGATAGAGAAATTGTTGAAATCATGCATCGCACCCACATCGGTGTTGATCAGGATTATCGAAATCTGATGAAACAGGGTACCCGTGCCGCCATTGCCGATGGCTGGGGTGGATCCATGTTGGCAACCGATCTTCAAGACATCCTCTTTGGGACGCCTTATCCGGCAGTGTCGGAGGCCAATCTCGGGGTTATGAAGGAAGAGATGGTAAATCTTGTTATTCATGGGCATGAACCGGTTCTTTCTGAAATGATCGTGGCTGTGACACAAACCAAGGAAATGGACGAATACGCAAAATCAAAGGGAGCAAAAGGCATTCAACTTTCCGGTATATGTTGTTCGGCCAATGAGATTTTGCAGCGTCACGGCGTACCGTTGTGTGGAACCTTTCTTCAGCAGGAGCTTGCCGTCATCACCGGGGCATGCGATGCCATGGTCGTTGATATTCAATGTATCTTCCAAAACCTGGCCAATGTTGCCAAGTGTTTTCACACCAAACTGATTACCACCCACCCCATTGCAAAAATGGAGCAGGACAATGTGATCCATATCGAATTTGACGAACACCATGCTTTGGAGGATGCAAAGCGAATTGTTAAACTGGCTATCGATAACTATGAAAACAGAGGGGCGGAAGTGATGATCCCCAAACAGAAATCGCCGATTGTTGCCGGATTTGGTGTGGAATCCATTGAGTATCACCTCGGTGGCACATTTCGTGGTTCCTACTACACATTGAACGACAATATTATCAATGGCAGAATCAGGGGCATCGGCGGTGTCGTTGGGTGCAACAATGCACGGACAAAACACAATGAAGGCCATGTCCAGATCGTTAAAGAACTCATTAAAAACGATGTGATTGTTTTGACAACAGGATGCAATGCGATTGCGTGTGCCATGGAAGGACTGTTGACCCCGGAAACAGCGGCTGTGTTCTGTGGACCGGGTTTGGCGGAAGTTTGTGAAACAGTGGGCATTCCACCGGTGCTGCATCTGGGGTCGTGTGTAGACAATAGCCGGATACTTCTGGCGGCAACCGAGGTTGTCAAAGCAGGGGGATTGGGTAAAGACATCAGCGATCTGCCGGCCGCCGGCAGCGCGCCGGAGTGGATGAGTGAAAAAGCCATCAGTATCGGTCACTATTTTGTGGCTTCAGGTGTCTACACCGTATTTGGGGTAACGCTTCCTGTTACGGGTGCGCCGGTCTTTCAAAAATATTTGTTCGAAGAGTTTGAAAAAATGTACGGCGGTATGTGGGATTTGGAAATCGATCCCATCAAACATGCCCACAAAATGATCGCCCATATTGATAAGAAACGTCAGCGCACTTGGTATCGATAAGACCAGAGAAAGAATTTTGGTGGATATGGCGGCCCGACGGGATATTGAAGCGGCATAAGCGAACTTTGTCACCATAGAAGATATGTAAATGGTATCCTTTCTGAAATGAAACAGCTCTCCTACCCCCGTTTGTTTCAACGGGGGTAGCGAGCGAATCTGAAATTGGTAGAATTCCTTACTGCTTTGAAATAAAGCAGGGCCCCGTTTTCAAATGATATGCTTTCGAATGCAAAACCATGGGTTCGGCACATATCTTCCAATTCAGTTTCCGAATACAGGGTGCCTCTGATAGTCTTTGACGCTTTTTTTCGCTCTGGGACAGGTACACTGCAAATAAAAACGCCCCCAGGAATTAACACTCTTTTTATTTCCTGGAAAACATCGTTTACATTGTCAAAAAAGTTAAGTGATAAAATACAAAGACATACAGCGAACCGCTTGTCATCAAAGGGAAGATCCTCCGCAGGTGTGACATAGAAGTCGGCCTCTTTGAAGCCGGCGGAACCGAAACGCCTCACGGCTTTTCTAAGGAGACCCGGGCTGATATCCGTACCGGTATACAAATTGTCATTGGGGAGGAAATTGACGGCGCTTCCGCTTCCTGTGGCCAATTCAAGGACAGGTTTCCCATGTATGTTTTTCAAGACCTGCTTTAAAATTTCATAATGCCTGACCATGTCAGCCCCAAGCTTTTTAGGAAAAATTGAATGTCTCATGATGAGGTCATACAGAAATGAAACAGAATCCCCGAGCCAGGGTTTAAATCGTTTTTTTTGTCCATTTTCAACCAGATAGTGAAGATGATTCCCTACCAAGATTTGCATGCAATTTTTCATGATATATTTCCTTTCAGCATCCTTCGTTTGCCCTATACTTACTTACCACCTCCAGGCACGTGGTTAGGACCGAATTCGATAAAATATGTAAGGGGCTATGGTTGTCCAAATCAGTATCAATGACCATATTCGACCTTCTAGTAAATTATAATCCTGAATACTCACGTAAAATTCCATTGAATATCCCTATGGCTGCCATACCGATCCAGCCAGCACCATATATGAGAAAGGTCTTCATCGTCATTGGATTCTCGACAATCGAATTCTGCATACATTATGCCAAGCTGAACGACATGAAGGTAATATATTTGTTTTCAGTGGCTTTACATGAAAAATATGTATGACAGACAGCCACCATGTATTACTACACAGTCACCCAGTAGAAAAATATCTAACTCGAAATACAAAATCTTCTATTTCTTCTTCAATGGCAACATCCTCTTTCAGGTATCACAATCATATCTCCCTGTAATAACCTGCAAATATGAGGCAAGGATTCTTGGCATGTTTTATGCTAACAATAAATTATAGCGCCTGTCAAAATAACGTTCCGGTTACGCCCAAAGGGATTTCCCTATAGCTGTTAGACGCAATCGGAACATATTTATGACAACTCCTATAGAACTGGCTGAGCATTAAATTATCCGCATTGCGATGAATACATTGATGATCATTTGATAAAAATTGAAGCCGGTAGCGTATTGAAAATGAAGACCTGCTGTCCTTAATATCATCGATACTGCCATGCAACGGCATGGTATTCTCCTTGGAAAAGAGCACCATACAAAGCGCTTGCTTTAGAATAAAAGCAAGGGTTTTTGTTTTTTATAACAATGAAAGGAGGTTTTGATGAAAACTGTTTTCGTAAATGCTGAAAAATGCATCGGCTGCAGGCATTGTGAGATTGCCTGCGCAAAAGAGCATTCAACCAATAAAGACATGCTCTCCATTTTGAATGACGATCCCCAGCCCCAACCCAGAATACGTGTCGGTTTGGGTATCGATTTCATGAAGTTTCCCAATCGGTGCCGACATTGCGATCCCGCCCCTTGTCAGCAGGTGTGCCCTACCGGTGCTATCTACAAAGATGAGCTATTGGGTTCCGTGATTGTCAATGAGGCCCGTTGCATATCGTGTGGCATGTGCGCCATGGTCTGCCCTTTCAATGCGATTGCCTTTTATCGGACACCGGTTTCAGAAAAGGCTGTTTCTTATAAATGTGATGACTGCATCGAACGCCAGAAAAGAGGAAAACAACCTGCCTGCGTCGAAGCCTGTAAAGCCGGCGCGCTTGTCTTTGGTGAAGTGAACGACATTGTCGATGGATTAAAAAAAGATATTGTCATGGAAATAACCAAGAACATCAAAGGTATGGAACCATCTGAAGTGCCGGTGAATGTCAGTATGTTCCAAGGTATCAAAGAAAAAATAGCACAATTCGGGCCGATGCCCTCATCCAAATAAGGAGGTAACAAATGGCTGATCTGATATATGACGCTGATAAGATAAAAAAGACAGTGGATGAACGAACCATCGATGAAAATGCCAAACCGATTTTGGGAATCACCATCAAAGAGGGGATTGAAACCGCCTGGGATCGGCTCGAAAAGCAGCAGCCGCAATGCGGTTTTGGAGAGTTGGGGGTCTGCTGCAATCGCTGCACCATGGGGCCGTGTAGAATCAACCCCTTTGAAGGTGGTCCGGAAAAAGGTGTGTGCGGGGCAGATGCGGATCTGATTGTTGCCAGGAATTTTTTGGACGATCTTTCCACAGGGGCGGCAGCCCATTCTGATCATGGTCGCGAGGTCCTTGAGACATTGTACGAAACCGCAACCGGTAAGATCGATGGCTATGAAATTACCGATGTCGACAAATTGAACACGATTGCCACTGAATTGGGAATAGAAACAGACCAGAGGGATAAAAATGAAATCGCCAAGGATGTGGCCCTTGCCCTGCTGGAAGAATACGGAACGATCAAAAACAGCATCCAGTTTGTGGAAAGAGCGCCGGAGCAGACCAAGGCCATTTGGAAAAAGGCCGGTATCTATCCACGGAGTGTTGACCGGGAAATCGTTGAGTCCATGCACCGCATCCATATGGGGGTAGGCGCGGATTATGCCAATATTCTTCTGCATGGGTTGAGAACGTCTCTGTCGGATGGCTGGGGCGGATCCATGATGGCGACCGAAGCGTCCGATATCCTTTTCGGGACGCCTGAAATAAAGGAAACCTGGGCCAACATGGGCGTATTGAAGAAGGACGAGGTAAATGTCATTTTGCATGGGCATAATCCGATTCTATCTGAGATGGTTGTCGCGGCCGCAGAAGATCCTGCAATGAAAAAACTGGCCCAAGAAAAGGGCGCCAAAGGCATTAATCTTGCCGGTATGTGTTGTACGGGCAATGAACTTCTGATGAGAAAGGGCGTACCTGTTGCCGGCAATATGCTGAACCAGGAATTGATTCTGGCCACGGGAGCGGTGGAAGTCATGGTGGTCGACTACCAGTGTATCTTCCCCTCCATTACCCATACGGCGGGCTGTTTTCATTCAAAAATTGTTTCCACCAGCGAAAAGTCGAAAGTCCCCGGGGCGGTGCACCTGGAATTTCATCCGGAGACCGCATCCGAGACAGCCAGGGATATTATAAAAATGGCGATTGAAAACTATCCGAACCGCAACGCCGATAGGGTGGTTATTCCGGGAAAACCCATGAAAATGATGGCTGGGTTTTCCGTGGAATCCATCGTCAAAGCATTGGGCGGCACACCCAAGCCGCTCGTGGATGTCATCGCATCCGGCAAGATTAGAGGGGCCGTCGGTATTGTGGGGTGCAACAATCCCAAGATCAAGCACGATTACGGTCACATTCAGCTGGCCAAAGAACTCATTAAAAAGGATATTCTGGTTGTGGAAACAGGATGTGCGGCGATTGCTTCGGGCAAGGAGGGCTTGTTGTTGCCGGAGGCCGCTGAATTGGCCGGCGATGGGCTGAAAGAGGTGTGCCAGAGTCTGGGCATTCCTCCGGTCCTGCATATGGGTTCGTGTGTTGACTGCTCGAGAATTCTGGTCTTGGGGGCTGCGCTGGGCAAGGCTCTGGATGTGGGCATCGATCAACTTCCCCTGGCAGGCGCTGCACCTGAATGGTATTCCCAAAAAGCGGTATCCATCGGCTCATATTTTGTGTCCTCAGGTGTTTTCACGGTTCTTGGGATTCCACCAAAGATTTTCGGGAGCAGTAATGTGGTCAACCTGGTAGCCAAAGATTTGGAAAACGTTGTCAATGCCAAGTTTGCCGTTGAACCGGACCCGGTTTCCGCCGCAAACCTGATTGCCGAGCACATCGAAACCAAGAGGAAGAATTTAGGAATATAGAAAGATGGTTGTGTTGAGTGTTTCAAATGAGGAGACACACTTACGTTAACGGTTTCCGGCTGAAGTCGGAAACCGTGAGCCATCGAATATGATAAATGACCATAGCTGTCGAGTCAGGCCTGGCAGACAGGAGCAAACCATGGAAGTAACAATAGCAGGGATGGGGCCCGCGGGTGTAAACGTTGTCAAAACATTGAGAAGCAAGGGGTTTGAAGGGAGCATTACCATGTTTTCGGTTGAAAAAACCCCACCCTATTCACCACCGGCCCTTGGGGAATACCTGATTACGGGTGATGAAGAGGTTCTGTTCTGGGAGGGTAAGGATTTTTGTGAAAAATATCGCGTTGCTTGCAGGGCCGGTGAAAAGGTCGTTCAAATTCTGCCAAAGGAAAAAATGCTGAAAACCGAAAAGAATGATGTTGTCGGGTTTGATTATCTGGTCATCGCTACGGGTACGAAGTTGTATGCGCCGGTTAAGGGGTCTGACAAGAAAGGGATTTTCGATTTCAAAACATTTGTTGGAACGGACAAGATAAAAAAAATGGCCGAAGAGGGCCGGGAGAAAACCGCCGTTATTGTGGGAGGCGGATTTATTGGTGTTGAAATCGCCTTGTCCCTGGCGAAGATCGGGATTAAATCTTCCTTGCTCAACAGGCGCGGGTGGATCATGCCACGGTTGATAGACCCCGAAACAGCCGAATACGTTGAAAACGATCTTCGGATTCAGGGGGTGGATGTGCTGTTGAACACCGAAGGACATGAGTTTATTGGCGACGAGTGTGTCGAAGGCCTCCTGACCACGGATGGAAAAAAAATAACGGCAGATATTTATATTACGGCGACAGGTGTCAAGCCCAGCATCGATCTTATTCAGAACACGGATATCGAGTATGATAAGGGCATAATCGTGAACGAATACCTGCAGACAAAATATCCGCATATCTATGCCTGCGGGGATGTTGCCGAAACCATTGAGCGCGTTTCCGGAGAAAGAAAAATTCATGGCTTGTTTCCAGTAGCCGTAGATCATGCTCAAACAGTGGCATACAATATTATGGGCTTGAAAAAAGAGTATGAAAAACAAGTCAATATGAACTCATTGAAAAAATTGAGTTATAAACTGGTCGTCGTCGGAAAGATGGAAGGAGAGGAGCTTAAATATAAAACCAAAGACGTTTTGCGTAAAATATTTTTAAAGGATGATAAAATTGCAGGCTTTGTGTTGTTGAAGGACATATCCAATGCCGGCTTCTATTTATCTCTTTTTTCCAAAGGCGTTAACGTTGAACAATATAAAGATGAATTGTTGTCCCGCTATTTTTATCCAGGATGTTTCATGAGCCAGGTGTTGCCATAATGAATCAAATTGAAAGGAAAAAACCATGAAAATTGGCATCATTCGATGTGAAAAAAATGAGGAACAGTGCCCTCTTACAGGTTGTTTAAAATGTCTGGACAACACAGAACAAGCATTCACCGGCTATGATGTGGCAAAACTGGTAGGCGTTTTTACCTGCCGTTGTCCTGGCGACAATGTCATTAAGTTGGGAAAGATACTGAAGGCCAAAGGGGTGCAAGCAATTCATTTCTGCACTTGCGCCTTTTCCAAGAAAAAAGAAGGCGGGTGGGTACTTGGAGAGGGTTATTGCGACAATACGGATGGCATACTAAAAAAATTGTCCCTTGAAACAGGCCTGCCATGTGTAAAGGGAAGTGCACATCTACCGGTGGGATACCAGGTGGAAACGTTTTAAGGAAATGTTCCATGCCCAGGGGTGTCATTTAAATAGGCCGCTGATATTGAAAGGCATTATAATGAGATTGAAAGAGTAAAATGAGCGATAACTTAGATAGTTTTGTCGAGGCGCTTCAAGAACAGATTTTTACAGAAACCCGCGAGACTTTTGGCGAAAAGGTATACAGGCGCTGGCGCGAGCCGCTTTACATGCAGGCCATGGAAAAACCTGATGGCCATGCAGACCTCAGGGGTGCATGTGGAGACAGCATTGAAATTTTTCTCAGGTTTGAAAACCAAAGAGTAGCGGATGCCTCTTTTTTGACGGACGGTTGTTCAACGAGTGTCGTCTGTGGATCCTATGCAGCAGAGATGGCTTTTGGCAAAACCGCCGAAGAGTTGTTGGAAATAAGTGGTGCTGCAATTTTAGACGCCTTGGAGGGACTTCCCGAAGACTATGAGCACTGCGCCTATTTAGCAGCTGAATCCCTTCACGCGGCCCTAAATGATTATATGCGAAAACAAAGGTGTTAAGAGCATGAAAGCAATAAGAAGATTCGAAAAACAATATCAAATTGAAAAAGAACCGACTGATTGATGCGTGATATTGGCACCAGCACTTGCCCCGGAACCATTGTGGTAATTGACGATGAAGAAAGTATTTGCAGCGGCTGCCGAGTATTGAACTGTGTAGACCGACTCTTCTTGATCATCAGTTCACGGAGAGTCGAATAGCGGAACACCTCGGTTACATTACATAACATTTATCCCCAGACGTCTTGACTCTGAAGCCCTAGGGCTTTTGCAGCGCTGGGGTTCACATGAGGACACCATGCAAAATACATTCTGGACGGCCATGGGAGCAAGTTCTTTAGCCGCGTTCGTAACCTCGATGGGCATTTATGTCATACGTCGCTTCGAGAAATGGGGTCGTGAGAATACAATTTTTTTTATCTGTTTCGCTGCCGGCGTCCTGATTTCAGTGTCATTTCTGCACATCATCCCGACGGCATTTTCCATGAATTCAAACGCCCATTATTACCTGTTGGCCGGGTACCTATGCCTGTACTTATTTAACCGGTTCGTCAATGCTTTCGTGTGCGATAAGGAATCGGATACGCAGTACACAATTGGCCTTGTACCCATGCTTGGGATCGGCTTCCATTCCTTCATCGACGGCTTTATTTATTCCATTACTTTCACTGTCAGTATATTTACAGGGGTCCTGGCAGCTACTGGTATGGTTCTTCACGAATTTCCCGAGGGGATCATCACCTATCTGCTGCTGAAACGGGGAGGGTTTCAGGAGAGAACATCGCTGCTCTTTGCTTTTTTTGCTGCAGCCTTGACGACACCACTGGGCATGCTTGTCTCATACCCCTGCATTAGTAAAATTGACAAAACACTCCTGGGCGCCCTACTGGCGTTTTCCGCCGGAGCCCTGGTTTACGTGGGGGCCACCCACCTTTTACCCCAAGCTGAAACGGAGCAGAGACGATACAGCCTTTTGGCCATGGGTGCCGGTGTTTTGGTGGCCGCAGTTGTCGTTTTTTCCAAAGGATAGCCTGCCCGGCTGTTGTCCGGCCAGCATCACGTTTTTTGTTACCACAGAAAAATCTCCTGCCCGAATAGAACTTACACAACCTCGTCTATGTCAATAAACCTTTCGTCAAAGGAGCAATACGGTCGCGTGTTATACATTTGCAAAACAAGTGCTTAAGGCATCACGATTTTTCAAAAACCTTTTAGTAAAAATTCTAATTTTAACAACCAAAGCAAGATGGTTATTTTGTATGCGTGGCATAATTGATTGTTATTATTCTCTATAAGTAATCCACAACAAAATGGCATACTTTATGCTCCTAAGAATGTAGAAATCAAGTCCTATGGTTTTGTTGGAGGAAAAAATTAAAGTCACAAGGAGGTAAAAAAATGTATGAAGTTACTGTAGACAATGACAAATGTATGGGTTGTGGTGAGTGTGTGGATATTTGTCCGGTCGAAGTTTATGAGCTGCAGAATGAAAAATCCGTACCGGTCAATGCGGAGGAATGCGTTGGTTGTGAAAGCTGTATCGAAGTATGTGAACAAGAAGCGATTACGATACGGGAGGCTGGATCCGTCGCGGCATGAACTATGAACCGCAACAGTGAGCGCATTCCCCGTAGCCCTGCCGTTCGGCAGTGCTATGCATGCTGCGGGGTTAGCGAGCGAATCTCATTCAGGCAGAATTCCTTACGGTCGATGCCAAGCGCTGCCATACGGCAGAACATTACTCGCAGCTTGACGAAGATCTCGATTTATCGGAGCTGCGAGGTTCTTCAATTGGAACGATTAGAAGGGGAAAAAATGCGGGACTAACCCCAAGCGGCTAGCCAAGAACACCATCGGGACCGACTCGTCGACAGGTCGTCCCCATCGGTCATTCGGCATCGTTCGATACTGTCTCTCGTTTAAAGTAATTGGGGCAGTGTATTTGCAATTTCACGAAACCATTTATAGCAAATAACAATGAAAGGGGCCAATTGTGAAAAGTAATGTAATTGTCGTCGGGGGAGGACCTGCCGGAATTATTACGGCATTAACTGCCAAAAGCGTTTATCCTGAAAAATCTGTTTGTGTTATCAAAGAAATCGGGGATGGGGTTATTCCCTGCGCCATACCCTATATGATGCACACCCTATCTGATACGACGCAAAACGCCATGGGCAACATGCCTCTGGAAAACGCCGGTATCGACATTAAAGTGGGTAGGGTGGTTTCCTTCGATACAAAAGCACACACGGTTACTTTGGATGAGGATGAGATTATTTCCTATGAAAAGCTTGTTCTGGCCACTGGAACGGAAGTGTGCATGCCACCCATTCCAGGTGTGGATAAGCAAGGTGTCTTTACCATTAAAAAAAGTATGTCGGCGATGAATGTATTACGAGAAAAGGTGCACCAGGCCAGTAAAATTGTAATTATTGGTGGTGGCTTCATCGGCGCAGAGTTTGCCGACGAGCTATCCAAAGATCCCAATGTGGATATCTACCTGATCGAAATTTTGCCCAAGTTGCTGTCGACCGCCTTTGATTATGAATTCTGTGATGAGATCGCTCGGTTGTTAGAAAGTCAGAAGATCAACCTTCGCATTGGTAACCGTGTTGTTTCCATAAATGGTGACGAAAATGTTGATTCGGTTCTCCTGGAGAGCGGAGAGAAAATATTGGCTGACCTGGTATTGGTCAGTGTGGGTGCCGAACCGTCAAGCAAATTGGCTGAAAAGGCAGGCTTAAAAATCATAGAGAACCGGTCTATCTGGGTTGATGATTACATGCGAACCAATACCGAGGATGTATTTGCTGTTGGTGACTGTGCACTGAAACGAGATTTTTTTACGCGTAAAGCCGCACCTGTTTGGCTTGCTTCAACAGCAACAGCCGAAGCACGCAATGCAGGCACGAATATCTACGGTATTCGGGTTCTGCACCAGATTCAAGGGACGATCTCTGCATTTTCTACGCAGATAGGGGGAAAATCATTTGCCAGCGCAGGGATGACCTGCCGAACCTGCAAAAAGGAAGGATTTCGTTATGTTACAGCAACCGCCGTTGCCCCGGATCGTCATCCCGGTTTGCTTCCCGGAGCCAGTGAGCTCAAAGTCAAACTGATCTTTGCCGATCGGTCGGGTATTCTTCTCGGGGGACAGGTATCCGGTGGCGCATCTGTAGGTGAGTTGATTAATTTGATCGCGCTGGCGATTCAAAAGAAGGTCACGGTGCGCGAACTGGATATGATGCAGATTGCGACCCACCCGTTGCTGACATCGGCCCCCACGATACATCCAATAATTAACGCCGCACACCAGGCTCTGGCGAGGCTGCGCGCAACGATCAAGTGAGATAAAGTGATTTCTTCTTGGGTTTGTCATAACAGTATGTACCGCACTGCAAGCATCTTGAACTTTCTTTCAGTGCCTGTTTGTCGCCGATAGTCGAAACAACCTCTTCGGCAAAAGAATTTCGTCGGATCGCAACCGGCAGCTCAGGAATGGTTATCTTATCGATGGTCTTGGATACACAAATATTTTTCAGAATGCTTTTGGGGTTTACTTTCTTTGCGAGGTTGTCGGGCTGTGGTATGGATCCGGCAGTCAAGAGATAGTGAATAGAACGGGCAGACAGGCGACCGCCGGCCACAGCACCGATTACTGTTGAGCGGCCCGTGTGCAGATCCCCGGCAGCAAAGATGTTCGGTGCGGCTGCCAACTGGCTGAATCTCTCGGCATCCAGGGTTTCTTTGCTGGTAATTTGAAAGGATAGATTGGCGTCCTTCCCTTCAAGAATACCGGTCAAATCCGGCTTTCTTTCATAGGCGGTAATTATCAAATCGGCATTCAACAGTGTATGGGAGCCTTTGATTGTCTTCTTACGTTTATGTTCACTTGGTCCTTCGGCATCTTCCTCCAATCGGCAGTACTCAAAACCGGTAACATCTCCGTTCATATCGCTTATAATTTGAACCGGGAGGGTCATGATGCAAATATGGACACCCTCTTCCAGGGCACGATCCACATCGCGTTTACGCGCCGACATCTCCTTTCTATTGCAGGAGCAAAAAACGGTAACCGATTCGGCACTCAGACGGATACTTGAACGTGCACAATCCATGGCTGTGTTAGAATCGCCGATAACGACAATGCTCTTTTTTGCCAGTGTCTTTGTGGTCATAGATACATTGGACAAAAAATCAAGGCTGCCATACACGCCCCTGGCAGCTTCACCGGGGATGCACAGAGGAGGTATGGTCCAGGCACCAAGACCCAAAAAGAAAGCCTCAAACCCTTTCTGTTCCAACGCCTTCAGTGAAATGTCATGACCCAGTTCAACCTGAGTTCGAACTTCCACACCGAGTCTCAGAATCCCTTCGATTTCCCAGTCAACGATATTTATGGGCAGGCGATATTCCGGTATGCCATAGCGTAACATACCACCCAGTTGCGGTTTGGCTTCAAAGATCACAGGCCTGTGCCCGGCACGTCTCAAAAAATAGGCACAACTAAGCCCTGCAGGTCCCCCACCGATAATAGCGATCTTGTGACCCGTGTTCGGTGCACAGGGAATGGGTAGGTGTTTTCCTGAACTTCGTTCCCATTCTCCGAGATAACGCAGAAGATGGTTGATTGCCACACCCTGGTCGGCGAGATTTCTGCGGCAGATGTTTTCACATGGGTGCGGACATACCCGACCCACTGTTAAAGGGAATGGATTGCGTTCTTTCGTGGTTAAAAGGGCAGCTGTCAGATTTTTCTTCAACAGTTGTCGGATGAATGCGGGGACATTAACCTGTGCGGGGCACTTTTGCCGGCAAGGTGCCAGGCACTCGCTGGTTCTGTTTAGGTGAAACAGCCCTTCCGTCATTCCACAGAGGCTGATCACACCATTCGGGCAGGCTTCAACACAGCGCCCGCACCCACGGCATTTAGAAGCAGAGATTTCCGGTAACCGGTCGGCTCTTAAACGGATGGCCCCAAACGGACACACCGATTCACAGGTTCCTAGGCCAAGACATTCATTCTCACAACAGCCGGGGCCGCCATATAACAGCGCGGCTGCACGGCAGTCTTGTAATCCCAGGTAGTGAAAACGGGAGTCAAGCCGGTTAACCCCGTAACAACCCATTACGGCCCTGCGTGTTTCCGTAAAGGAATACTCAACATGGGTTATGCGTGCCAATGCAGCGGCTACTTCTGAACCACCGGTTGGGCAAACTGCAATGGACGCTTTGCCCTCCAATATCGCCTTGGCTGCACCCTGACAACCGGCAAATCCTCAACCGCCGCAATTGAGCCCCGGCAAGGCGATCTTAATAGCTTCAAGAAGGGGATCTTCCTTTACGTAAAATATTCGAGAAGCGAACGCGAGTAGACAAGCGCATGTTATACTGAGCGAAAACATAAAGAGGATGGCAGCTAACAAACTTTTCCTCCATATCCTACAACACCGTGTATATTATAACATCATGCTGATTCACCGAACCGGATATTATCAGGTTGGAACAGCATGTGCCATCACCGCCTCTTGCCCCACTTTTATGGCTGCGACATTCAGCGGAATCATTTTCGGTTTGTTTGCAAATTCAGACTTTACACAGGCTGTTAAGGATTGATTGCTTACGATGTTGGTCTTACAAACAAGCGCACTCAGGGCAATGATGTTTGCAGTGCGCATATTCCCCAATTTCAATGCCAAGTCATTTACCGGTATACGAAGTTGGAGGACATCGATACGTTTGGAATGAATTGAGATAAGGGAGCTGTTGATCAATATGAGACCGTTGGATCTCACCATAGGGGCAAATTTTTCCAATTGACGGATGATGTAGGCGGGGGTCTCCAGTGCTGCAAGCAATTCGGCCATTTTTATGGGCCAGCCAACCTCTTCAACATTACGCCCCAATGGGGAGGTTGTGGTTCTCTGATTCGGCATGGTCGTGGGGGCCATTTGTCCTCCGGTCATACCATAAACAGCATTGTTGACAAATATCGTGGTAAATTTTTCTCCGCGATTGGCAGCATGGATAATTTCCGCCATACCGATGCTGGCCAGATCACCGTCTCCCTGATAGGTGAATACCACCAGGTCGGGTCTGACCCGTTTTAAACCGGTTGCCATGGCCGGAGCCCTTCCGTGAGAGGCTTCCTGGAAGTCAAAGGTGAAATAATTGTAGGCCAGCACCGCACATCCTACCGGAGCGATACCGACGGTCTTTCCAAGGATGCCAAGCTCATCGATGACCTCAGCTATGAGCCGATGAATTACCCCATGTGTACAACCCGGGCAGTAATGAGTAATGACGTCGGAAAGGGCTTCTGGTTTTTGAAATATCTTACCCATATGAATTGCTCCTTGCCATTTATTAAAAATGGATTTTCTTCAATTTAGTCCTTGAACCCTTCATTTATACCGCTTGTCATAATAATGTCCCGAAAATAGGATAGCGGCATAAGGGTTTATAGCAGAAAAACGGTCCTCAATCGGAACGTTTTTCTGACAACCCCTATAGATCAACTCAAAGATTGAATAAACTCGACAACTTCCTCCGGTGTGGGTACTTCACCACCACATTTTCCAAACCAGGAAACCGGACATTCGCCCTTTACTGCTTTTTCCACATCCTCCACCATTTGCCCCATACTCATTTCGATACAGGCAATATGTCGACAACTGGTTTTGGATGAAGCCTGAGCAACGGCCTCTTCAGGGAAGGGAAAAAGTGTTTGGGGCCTGATCATGCCTACGTTAAAGCCTTCTTTGTTGAGGCTCTCAATGGCGGTTCGACACACACGACTCATGGTACCGTAACTTACGATCAACACTTTATAGTCCTGTGCGGTGTGGATTTTTTCAAATCGGATTTCCTCCTTTTTCATCTGATCGTATTTTGCTTTCAATGCCAAATTGTTACTGTTCAATGCTTTGGGGTCCAGATATAAGGACTTTACAAGATTGCGTTGATCATCACCACGAGTAGACATACCGTTGGTGGCCCAAAAATTTTTGTCAGAAGGCTCGGTTTTCAAATCGTTCGGGAATTCTACAGGTTCCATCATTTGGCCGATTAAACCGTCACCAAGGATCATCACCGGGTTACGATACTTTTCTGATAGGGGAAACGCCTTCATGACCATTTCCACGGCTTCCTGGACGCTCGCCGGGGCCAAGACCAATAATCGCATATCGCCGTGACCGATACCTTTGGTAGCCTGAAGATAATCCGCCTGGGAAGGGAGAATACCACCCAGACCGGGACCCCCGCGCATGATATTCACGAAGACCGCCGGGCATTGGGCGGCGGCAATATAGCTGATTCCTTCGCTCATAAGGCTGATACCCGGGCTGGATGAAGTGGTAAACACACGAGCCCCTCCGGCAGCGGCACCGAAGATCATGTAAGAGACCGCAATTTCACTCTCCCCCTGCAGAAACACACCACCGACTTCTGGCAGACGGCGGGAAAGATATTCGGCCACTTCGGATTGCGGCGTAATGGGATAGGCAAAATAATTGGTGCACCCGGCACGTATGGCTGCTTCGCCGATAGCCTCATTTCCTTTCATTAATACTTTATCCATGGCTTTTCTCCCGTATTGATTTGTTGGCTGTGTCCTCTGGGACGGCCTTGATGCTGATGGCCACATCCGGACACATCAGGCAGCACATTGCACAAAAAACACAGTCCTCCGGCCGGGCCTGGTAGGCGGGGAAGTAGCCCTTATTGTTAATTTCAGTTGATATTTCCAGCACCTTTTTAGGGCATACGGCAACACACAATCCACAGCCCTTACACCTTTCATCATCGATGGAATATTGATAGGCCATGAAGTTTCGTCCTTTTTCTCTAAATATTCAGTTAATATTCCATGATTTCCCACGGCCTTTATCGATATAGAAAAGCATAAAACATGCCACCGCATGGGTATAATATTAGGTTTAAAATCAAATTGTTAGAATCGATTGGTGAAGGGGTGTCCGGTGTGGCTGAAGATTGTAGAAATTTTGCGAGATATCTATGGAAGTTTATCTAACACAAATTTATGAAACGAGATTTTCTCACTCTTAAAGGAAAAGGTTGCTATTCTGTTCGCTCAATTGAAGATCCCGGCAGTCCCAATAAACCGGGATCTTCGAGTGTCGGACCTGTGGATGAATAAGTCAATGAAATAAAGTCGCTAATAAAAAAAATTGATTTCCACCATTTATTAGAAAAACCGACATAATTTTTATGGAGGCGGCAAAAAGCGGAAAAAAGCCTTACTGGAGTGGGCGGTGACTAACATCATATAGTCGAGGCTTAACGATCCCCGCTGAAAGTAGCGGGGAACGCGCTCGCTGTTACGTTTCAATACGAGTTGTCTTAATGAAAATTGCTTGCCATTCGACGCCTCTCTTTCCCAAGTCGCAAACCAAGGTGCCTTTTTCTATACTGTCATGCGGTAAAAAATTATAATTTATACTTCTTGACGGGCTCGAACTATAAGCAGCGGTCGATCTGCCCGGTTTAGTACTCCTGACACCACACTACCATAAAAAACACGGGTGAGTCCCCCACGGCCATGACTTGTCATTGCGATAAGACCAACATCCTCTTTCTCGGCAGTTTGAATGATATTTTCTACCGCCGGGCCTTTTGTAACCACCATATGCGAATTAATGTCCTTTTGACGAAAATTTTCGACAACATCTTTAAGGTAAAATTTCGCTTTTTTCAACTGGGCATTGAAATCTTTTTCACTGAACTCGATAAATGATCCGTCAACGGCCGCCGCCTGGAAATGGGGTATCGTCATGAGAAGAATAATTTCGGCTTTGTAGTGGTATGCCAGATTTTCCACATGGGGAAGTATCTTTTCAGCCCTTTTTGAACGGTCCAATGGGACGAGAATTTTCTTGTACATGGTATGCCTCCTTTTTTTTATTTTTTCCCGGAGCATATGCCAGATGGACGCTTGCTGCTTTTTGCCACGGGTTTTTGATCAGATTTTTTCAATCCTTTTATTCTTAATACATGTGAGGCTCAGTCTTCATCGGAATACATTTCCCCATAGGGGACAACTTCTCCCGGACGAAAGTTAACGTATTGATCTGGAGAGATGTTTTCACCCTCTTTTATCTTTGCTTTCGGTCCAAACGATACGGGTGTAGCAATCCTGGATTTTTCTGTTTAATTCCTTTTTACGATTTTCAAGAGCTATTTCCGCTGTTTCCCTGGTATCGTGTAAGGACAAGACGTATTTTCTCGGCTTGGCCAAATCATGTTCATCATAAATTAGTGCAAACATGTTCTGTTTCCTTTCTCAGCCTTGGCTGATGTTTAATGGACAAAATTCGAGTTGGGATGCAGATCTCCCTTGGGAACTATTTCTCCGGATAGCCAAGCAAAATAGAACAAACAAAAGAGGTAAAATCAGTAAAGAACAAATTTAATAATTACTGGACTGCAAAGGTAATTAAGTTCCAAGAACACACATGCATCAGTTGCCTTTGGTGGAGGCCGTTGCTTCTGCTTGAAGGTGTTTTTCCCAATCATCTCCCCAGAGATCCGGAACAGTTTCCTTGACTTCCACTATCGTCTCCCAGCTAACCTCCATATCGGTAAAAATATTCTTCAATTCCTCTTCACTCGGCGCTAACCATATGCAGTATCGCATATTTTTATCCTCATTGTAGCAAGTCCGAATCCAGGTGGCCTTTTTTACTTTGGCTAGTTTTCTCCAATTTGATTGCACGATCTTAAAATCGAGATCCGGATCATGGTGATAGGCCATAAATCGTTTCATTTTTTCCATTTTTATACCTCCTTTTTTTCCAGCGTGTCTCAAGTCATGGATCCTGGGACCCTGTTTACCTTATGAGAAATCAACAACCATGCCATATACCTCAATGCTAGCTTCAGCTTAAACAGGCTAAACCTTAACACTTCGTAAACACTAATAAAAAATCTTCCTTAAAATGCAATAAATCGTTGAGAAAAAAAAATTACAGATTTGACAAGCTGAATGGGCATCGGCTATAGTAAAAGTGGCGCTGAATGGCGCCACTGCAGCGCTACTTGTCCGAGGCCAAGGATGAAAACAGCATGAAGAATATATTTCAGGATATCCGTCACAACGAGTTCGTCAAGATGCTTCTGGAATCCATAAGAGACGGGGTTTTTGCCCTTGACACCAGCGGGCATATCACATCCTGGAATCCGGCGATGGCGCATATTACCGGCTATATGGAAAAAGAGGTCATGGGCAAAAGCTGTAGCATTTTAGGTTTTAGTCAATGCTTCGGCAAAGCCTGCCCAAACGGCTTCATGGAGTGTGGTATTCTCAATAAGGGCAAACTAGGACCTGTGGAGTGCTTGCTGCGCCATAAAGATGGTCATGCTGTTCCGGTAATAAAAAATGCCAGGGTCATCAAACAGGGAAATGAGTCCGTCACTGGAATTGTTGAGGCGGTGACGGATCTCACGGAGCTGCATAATACAAAGCTGAAAATGAAGGAAGCGACCTTTCGTCTCAATAAGTTGAACAGGTTCAGCGGCATTATCGGCAAGAGCCGGGCGATGAAAAATGTTTTTGCCGCCATAAAAGCTTCCTGCTGCAAGCGAGGTTACGGTATTGATTCAGGGCGAAAGCGGAACAGGCAAGGAACTTGTGACGTGCGCCGTTCATGCCTGCAGTGAACGCAAAGAGAAACATTTGATAACGGTCAATTGCAGTGCGCTTTCAGAGTCTTTGCTTGAAAGCGAGCTTTTCGGCCATATAAAAGGTGCTTTTACCGGCGCGATACGCAATCGCATCGGGCGCTTCGAGGAGGCCGACGGAGGAACAATTTTTCTGGACGAAATTGGTGAAATAAGTCCATTAATACAGATCAAATTGCTGCGTGTATTGCAGCAAAAAGAAATTGAGCGAGTGGGTGAATCTATAAAACGAAAGATTAATATCCGAATTATTGCCGCTACGAATAAAGACCTGTATCAATTGGTGAAGGAGGAGCGTTTTCGTGAGGACTTATACTATCGATTGAAGGTGTTTCCCATTTACCTGCCTCCCCTACGAAAACGCAGGGGCGATATCCCGCTTTTGGTCAATCACTTTATTGATATCAACAATAAAAATACAGGCAAGCGGATTCAAGGCGTTTCACAGCCTGCTATGAGCATTTTTATGAACTATCCCTGGCCCGGGAATGTACGCGAATTGGAGAATTCAATTGAGCATGCGTTTGTTCTTTGCGACGGAGACAGGATAGATGTGCTTGACCTTCCCGAGGAAGTGCGGCGGTCAGGGCATAATTATGCTTATTTTGAATCACCCAGCGTATTAAAAAAAGCATCTTGGCCGAAACGGAAGCTTACCCATGAAACACTGTTTGCTCTTCTCAAAGAATGTGACTGGAACAAAGCTGAAGTTGCACGAAGGGTTGGGTTGAGCAGAGCTTCTATTTGGAAGTATATGAAAAAATGGAATATTCCCAATAAAAAGCCTTTGTAGAGAATAGATATCGTTTCTCCCCAGGGGCAACTGAAAAGGGAAGATGGGCAGCTTATTCCACTCAAGATGATCGAAAATTGAGAACATTCAAACAAGCTTGCGTGCACACCAAAACCAGAGCGGATCTTTAACGCCAAATCTTGGCAACCTGAAAGTTCACCATATCTTCAAATATTTCTAAATCTTACGAAATAGAAATTTTTTTAAACGAGGGAAAGTGCGGCGCATGCGAAAAATTTTGCCCTTCCCATGCGATCAACTTCAAGGACACCGAGAAGGAAATCCGCCTGCATGTGGGATCGGTGGTTGTGTCGCCCGGATTCAAGCCTTTTGACCCATCGCGTCTGAATTCCTTGGCTTATAGTGCCCAGCCGGATGTGGTGACATCGCTCGAATTTGAACGCATCCTTTCCGCCACCGGCCCCTACAACGGCCAGCTGCTGAGGCCCTCCAGCATGCGCGGTAAAAAGGCCGTGGGCACGCACCCGCAAAAAATTGCCTGGCTGCAATGCATCGGATCCCGCGATATTAATCGCTGTAACAACGGATACTGCTCTTCGGTCTGCTGTATGATCATCGTCAAACAGGTGGTCATGGCCATGGACCACAGCAAGAAACCGCTGGATTGTGCGGTGTTCTACATGGACATGCGCACCCAGGGAAAAGATTTTGACCGTTATTATCAGAACGCACAGGATCTGGGCGTCCGTTTCATCCCGTGCCGTATCCACACGGTCGAAGAAGTGACTGGGAGCAGCGACATCATGCTGCGATATACCGGCGACGAGCGATTGCTGCTTAGAATCATATACCTATAATAGCCAAGTGATGTGCAATAAATGTGAAAGGAAATTATCATGAATATCGGCATTGTTCGATGTGAAAAAAATGAGGAAAGATGTCCCCTGACAGGGTGTTTTAAATGCCTTCAAGACACTAAAGAAGGTTTTGCAGATTACGATTCGGCAAAGCTATTGAGTGATGGTTAGATAAAAGAAAAATCATGAAAGCTTCTTTAGATTGTATCCCCTGCCTGGTCCGTCAGTCACTTGAAATAGTGCGAATGGTGACTGCTGACGCGGGTGTTCATGAACGGATTTTACGTGAAGTGCTATCATGGCGGTGGAAATAGACATGGGCCAGTCACCGCCTGTCATGGCCATGCGTATTCTTGGCGAACTGAAATCCGAAATCGACGCTTTAGATGACCCCTTGATAACTGCGGCAGGTATTGCCATTGCTGGAAACGTGATCGACATGGGGATCAATGGAGATGTAACGGTTCCGATGTCCCGGGCACCCTTCTGGATGACAGCAGTGATAAATTCAGGCAAGGGTTTATGGAGGCAGATTTGATCATCGCAAAGGGACAGGGAAATTTCGAGACCCTCAGCGATGTATCGGGGCCTATCTTTTTTCTTTTTCAGGCCAAATGCCCGGTTATTGCCAAACACGCCGGCGTGCCCTTCAAATCCCACGTAATTAGAACTTTTGCCGGCGAGGAAAAATAGAGATTTCCGAACAATTGTATTATAAGCGTTCGCAAAAAGCCTCGACAAATCCAATGGTATGCCTATGCTTTTTTTCGAACCCTTATCCATCAAGATCTCGACACACCTCTTCGAAAACATTCGCTTCAGTTCAGGTTTTAAATTTAGGAAAATTTAGAAAGTGAGCTGTAGGAATATTCCGATATTCGAAATTGGATTGTTCTTAACTCGCATAAAATAAATTCCAATAGCCTTTAATTATTTGAAATAATTAAATACTTCACCCAACATGTATTTGGCATGCATTATGCTAATTGAGAACATAGAAACCAAATGCTTTTGTCAGGGAGGTAGCAATGTATCAAACAATACTTGTACCGCTAGACGGGTCGAAGCGAGCTGAAGCAATATTGAGTCATGCTGAAAGCATCGCTAAAAGTAATGCTGCCAAAGTATTTTTCCTCAAGGTTGAGGAAGAACCCATTATGCTGGAACGTGACGAAGTTATTGATATTGCGAAGTATCATGAAGTGTTTGATAAGCAAAATCAGCTCTCGCAAGCGTATCTGGATGACCTCCAGGCCGGGTTTAATGAAAAAGGTATTCAGGCTGTTACACAGTTGGCTTTTGGTTCGGTTGTTAAAGCAATATTAAATATGGCTACAGAGACAGGCTCAGATCTTATTGCAATGGCCACCCACGGTTTGAGCGGTCTGGCCCGAGTATCTTACGGGAGCGTGGCGGCAGGGGTGTTGCAAGCGGCGGATATTCCAATTTTGTTGATCAGGTCCGGTAATGACCTTGAAAAAGAGGAAACTTGTTGATTATTAAAATTTCCAAGAAACCGCCCCCTCGAAGCATCCGGCGCTGACTTGGTACACAGGAGGCTTAATATGCCGAATAAATGGGTATATCTATTTAACGAGGTTGATCAGGCCGAAAAATATGTCGGCGGTGAATGGGAAAACGTGCGCGCTCTTCTCGGCGGCAAGGGCGCGAACCTGGCCGAAATGACTCGCATTCAGGTCCCGGTGCCACCCGGTTTTACAATAACCACTGAAGCGTGCAATGCTTATCTGGCGTCCGGGGAAACCTTCCCGGAGGGAATGTGGGATCAGGTCCTGCAGGCGGTCGCAGGATTAGAAAAAGAAAGCGGGAAAAAGTTCGGTGATCGGAAAAATCCATTGTTGGTTTCGTGCCGTTCCGGCGCCAAATTTTCTATGCCCGGTATGATGGATACCATTTTAAACATCGGCCTCAACGATGAAACAGCCAAAGGGCTGATCGAATTGACCGGCAATGAACGCTTTGTCTATGATTCATTCCGCCGTCTGATTCAAATGTTCGGCAGTGTCGTGAGAGGAATACCCGATGAAGTCTTTGAAGAAAAAATTTCTGAACTCCGCTCCCGCGCAGGCGTTAAAACCGATGCCGAATTATCTGCTGAAGATTTGAAAGCATTAACGCAAGAATTCAAACAAATCTTCAGACGCCACACAACCACTAGCTTTCCCGACGAGCCTCACGTCCAACTTAAAATGGCAATCGATGCTGTTTTCAAAAGCTGGAACGGCAAAAGAGCTGTTGATTACCGCAACGCATCCGCTATTCCACACGATCTGGGCACAGCGGTCAATATTGTCACCATGGTCTTCGGCAATTCAGGTGACGATAGCTTGACCGGTGTTGCGTTGACTCGCAACGGTACCACCGGGGAAAGCCGGATAGAAGGTGATTATCTGAAAAATGCCCAGGGTGAAGATGTGGTGGCGGGCATCCGTCAGACCAATGACCTGTCACAGTTAAAAAGTGAGATGCCGGATATCTATGCCCAATTTGAACAAATTGTTAGACGACTGGAAAAGCATTATCGCGAGATGCAGGATGTGGAATTTACGGTTGAAAAGGGTAAGTTGTGGATGCTGCAAACCCGCAGCGGAAAGCGCACTGCCCAGGCTGCGGTTCGCATCGCAGTCGAAATGGCCGAAGAAAAGCTGATTACCAAACAGGAGGCGGTCTTGCGTATCACACCGGAACAGGTCGATTTCTTTTTACACCCCCAGTTTGAACGTGAAGCCGAAGCCGCGGCCAAAGCCAAAGGGGCCATGCTGGCCACCGGTCTGAATGTTTCACCCGGTGCCGCGGTGGGAATTGTTGCCTTCGATGCTGATTTAGCTGAAATGTGGGCCAAAGAACAGAATAAGGACGTAATTATGGTGCGCCCCGAAACCAAACCGGATGATGTGCACGGTATGCTGGCGGCCCAGGGAATTCTGACCAGCCGGGGCGGGCGTACCAGTCATGCCGCCCTGGTTGCCCGGCAGTTCGGCAAGCCTGCGGTGGTCGGCGTATCAGAGTTGAAGATCGATATTAACAAACGTCATATGAGAATTAACGATGACATCATTAAAGAGGGTGATTGGATATCCCTGGACGGGACCGCCGGCGAAGTATACCGCGGAAAAATTAAAACAGTGGTGCCCGATATTATGGATCCCTGGCTGATTAAGCTGCTTTCCTGGGCTGACAAATTTCGACGTCTCGGTGTCTGGACCAATGCCGACAATCCTGAAGATGCACAACGCGCAAGGACTTATGGCGCTGAGGGCATCGGCTTGTGCCGCACTGAGCACATGTTTTTTGAAGCCCGGCGGCTGCCTTATCTGCATAAAATGATCATGAGCGACCTGCCGATTGAGCGGCGTGAAGCCCTGGATGCCTTACTGCCGTTTCAAAGAGATGATTTTGCCGGTCTTTTCCGGGCAATGGATGGGCTCCCGGTAATCGCCCGGCTGATTGATCCGCCGCTGCACGAGTTTTTGCCCAATCATATGGAGTTAAACCATGATCTCACCGATCTTAAAATTCGCCTCAAGCATGCCGATACCCTTGAGAAAGTCGATACCCTTTTGCAGCAGATCAAAGAAAAAGAACAGATTTTAAAAAGAGTTGAACGCCTGCACGAGAGTAATCCCATGCTGGGTCTGCGAGGCGTACGCCTGGGAATTCAGATCCCGGAACTGACCACCATGCAGGTGCGTGCCATCTTTGAGGCAGCCTGTATGGTTACCAAAGAAGGTATCGAGGTACATCCTGAAATAATGATCCCGCTGACCAGCCACGTCAATGAATTAAAAGCCCAACGCGAAATTCTGGAGATCGAGGCCAAAAAAGTGATGCGGGAACAGGGCACAGAGATAGACTACAAGATTGGTACCATGATTGAGATCCCCCGGGCCGCGCTGACTGCCCACCAGCTTGCCGAACATGCGCAATTTTTTTCTTTCGGTACCAATGATTTAACCCAGACAACCTTTGGCATGTCCCGAGATGATGCCGAAGCCGGGTTTTTGATAAAGTATATGCGTACGGGCATTTTACCGGAAAACCCCTTTGCCACCATCGACCGGGATGGCGTCGGTGAGCTTATGGCACTTTGCGTAAAAAAAGCCCGGTCCGTTAATCCTGAACTGGAATGCGGAATATGTGGAGAGCACGCCGGTGATCCCAAATCAATTTCACTTTGCCATGAGATCGGCCTGACTTATGTTTCGTGTTCCCCTTATCGGGTGCCTGTCGCTCGTCTATCCGCCGCCCATGCAGCATTGCTTGATAAAAATAAGGAATAAATTAACAATTTGAGGGAATAATCTGAAAGGAATGGTGTAAAGAGGAGGTTAAACGCGATCATAGAAATACTACAAAAATGGAAGACGAATTGCATGTCGATCCGAACATGCTTATCAAACAACGGAGGTGTGTCATGACAAAAAGAGTTGCGGGTAACCGCTATATTCCAGGTACATATGTGCAGAGACGCCCTGATGCGACCCAAAGGGCGGAGCACTTAGCGCGTCAATGGGTGGAGAATGAAGAGAAAAGAAAACGCCTGAGCAAGGCTCTTACCCCACTTTTGGCAACCATCAGCTTTTCACGCAAAATCGGGGTGGGTGCACTCGAAATTGCTGAAATCCTCTCCCGAAAAATTGGCCATCGGGTGGCCGATCGAATCATCATCGATAAAATCGCCACAGATGCCGAATTGAGTCATAAAACGGTGAAGTTTTTCGATGAACGCTACCCCGGCAAGATAAACGAACTTGGGGCATTTCTTTTTGGCAAAAAGTCCTTTGTCATGAGTGACTACATGCGCTATCTCATCAGCGCGGTTTTCAGCCTGGCGGATTCCGAACCCACGATATTTGTGGGGCGCGGCACTCATCTTATCCTGCCGAGGGATCGGGTCCTGGCCGTCCGCTGCATCAGTTCCCGGGAATATCGCATCTTGCGAGTGGCAGATATCCTCGGTGTATCGGAAGCAGACGCCCGGAAAGAACTGGATGAAGCCGATAAAGAGCAGCGAAATTTCTTCCAGAAAACCTTCGGAAAAAAGGATGCACCACCCGATGAATTCGATCTGGTTATCAACTGCGATTACCTTCACAAACCGGAATGGGCTGCGGATGTCATCCACCAGGCCTATATAAGCAAGTTTCCAGATTCAAAGGAGGCGTCGTAAAAGTATAGAAAGGGGCATTTACAAGGCAGCAATAGGATAGCGATGCTATTAGGTCATTTTTCTTGGAGCACCACAGGTCTGTAAGGATTTTCACCTCTGTATTGATAACCGCCACTTATACCATTTCTCGAAAATACAATCTGCCACACCTGATTTCGCCTTGATTATATTTTTCGGCTGCCCATTTGGCGAATCCGCCCCAACCGCATCCGATGTCTATAGGGGTTGTCAGTAAAACGTTCCTTTTGAGGACCGTTTTTCTGCTACAAACCCTTATGCCGCCATCCTATTTTCGGAACATTATTATGACAAGCGGTATAAAACAGTCATGCCTGGTTTTAACATCAATTTATGGCAAATCAAATCAAGCTTGCCTACAAGCAGTGCCTTGTCCTGCGTTTGGGTTCGATGGGAAAAGCGATCATTTACCCCTTTTGACGGGATCTAACAATAAGCAGGGGACGGTCCACTCGGTTCAGGACACCGGCAGCCACACTGCCGAAAAAACACGGATGAGTCCGCCGCTGCCATGACTTGTCATGGTACTGATGTCTGCATTACCATCCTCTGCCGTCAAGAATTTGTACTCATAACCTTTGATTAAAAAAGATATTCAATCAAAGTATCTATCGATTAAAATCTATATCTCAAGCAGCACTGCGTGCTCATCAACGAAATTCAGACGTTTTATTTTTCCTTGAGCAAATTTTTTAACCCCAAAAAGGTCTGACATTACATAGCCATCATTTTCAGCTTCCATGCTGGCTACATCCTGCATAACCTCCTTGAGATTTCCATCCGAATCAATATATACCGTGCTCAAACACATAAGGACCTCCAATTATCACTCAGTTGTCAGAGGCAACAAAGCTTTCAGAATTTGTTCGGCGGCCTGAAAGGCTGTTCCATGGGCCATAGCATGACCTTTAAAACCGGATTCAAATACGGCCGGATCGTAAGGTATGACCCCGGCGATTTTAATAGATTTATCCTTCAGCATTGCTTTCAGCTCTGAAGAAATATCCTTCGAGCCTATTTTATTCAAAACTGACTGGAGGTTTTTTTTAATCCCAACGGTCATGTCCCTGATTTTTTCAGCCACAGCAATAGATTCCATCGAAGGCTCCACTACAAGTAGAACCGTGTCAATGCTGTCTTCAATCCCTCTGCCAAAATGTTCCACACCGGCCTCCATGTCCACGATGACTAGCTCGTTTTTATCGAGCTTGATTTTTTTTAGAAATTCACGATTTAACACCCCCATCGGGCAAGCACAACCTTCCATCGCCTGAAGAATTTTTCCAATGCTAACCAATTTTAAGCCGTTTCGTTTGAGAAGAAATTGGGACGGAATATCGGCAGTGGTAATCTGTGATTCAACCAATATGTTGGATTGACCGATCTTTCCCTTTACTGTCTTCTTTCCCCCAACAAGCTCCATTAGGGGAATTGGAGGTTTTGAAAATCCTAGCATACGAAAAAGACCGGTATTGGATTCGTCCGAATCGACTACTAAAACTTTGTAGCCAGAAGCCTCAGCCTGATTAGCCAGCAAACTAACCACAGTGCTTTTACCACTGCCTCCCTTGCCACAGACCGAAATTTTCATGGTAGTATTCCTTTTGATAAAAGATTATTAATTGTTGGTATCGATATTGGTGATATGTCACATTTGCATATGCCTATCCCGGGTAATAAAATCAATTAGGTAAGCACACCCTTACATACATAAATATTTAACAGCATAATTCATGCCATTGTATGAATTATATATTTTATCTATAAATTCTATGGGTTATGGATTTAGTGATTGGGGTAAATCATATTCGGCCGCTAAATTTCGATAAAATTAAACGTAGATTTACAAGAAATTCGAAATAAGGATTCAATCGTATGAAACCTGGATTGCGTTTATCACACAGTGGCATTTACAAGAGGTGCTAACAAGGATTTTACCTGGTCTTGTTATAATTTCCTTTAATGCTTCGTGCAGGGTTCTCATTAGAAACCCGCCAACGCCAGGCGCCAACTGGGTACTGACGATACAAATTGAATGATAACCGGTTTCTTTCAGTCCGGTCAAGGTGTCGTATAAAATCTGTGGCCGCAGTTTACCGGTAACTGTGCAATATTTGTCCGGTTCCGAACAGTTATCTGGGCATCGAAAATCAGCGTTGCTGGCATAGAGTTGGCCATCCGTTCCGTATATTGGATTTGGCATAACGGCTTCAATTGATTTAGGAACCGGGATGGGTTTTACCATAGTTTCTGATCTCAATTCCTGGCGAAGCCATTCGTAGGCTACGTGGATTGGAACCGCTGGGATGATCCAACTGTTAAGATCCATTTTTTTAGTTGTTGTTTGAAGAAATGAAATGGCATCCATCACGACTGCATTACCATCTTCAGCAATAATCTTTTCTAATTTGTTGTGATTTATATCAATGACGGTAAGGTTCGTCGGTTTATATTGGGTCTGAAGACGAGAGAAAGCGCGGCTGCCGAAAGAGCCGCCGCCAAGGATATAGGCATTTTGATTGTTCATGTCACCTTTTTGGGCTTTCCTTTACATTCATTCCCAATTCCAGTTTCTATATGGTTGTCAGTTATGCTGATTATCTGGTGAAAAATATCGTATGGCTGAATGGAAAGGCATATTTGCGAAATTTATACTCGATTATCTGGGACGCCCGCCACCGCCCATACCGCGGCCACCGCCTCCGCCCATACCGCGACCACCACCGCCACCGACACCGCGGCCACCACCGCCCATGCCACGGCCACCAGCACCTGAGAAACGACCTGTTGTCTGTGCCGTGTTGGAAGGTTTTAAAGAACCGGCTGCAAATTGCTGAACAACCTGTGTTACCATACCGCTGACACCGGTAACGATATGAGCGCTTCCCTGTTCCAGTACCTGGACAGCATTGGGGCCGCAACTGCCGGTCAAAATAACCGTGGCTCCCTTTTCCATGACTAATTTGGCAGACTGAATCCCCGCACCACCGCCTAGTTCTGCGTTGGTGTTGGGCAGTGATTCAAATTCCATGGTGGCCGGATTGACAATTAAAAAATACGGGCATCTTCCAAAACGGGGGTCGACCTGGTCCTCGAGTGTCGGACCTGTGGATGAAACGGCAATTTTCATTTCTATTCTCCTTTATGTTTCTGGTATAAACATACCATTTGATTGCAAACGAATCCTGAATGTCATAACTCACGATTCTCTAAAATATAGGCTTTAAGAGCGTCCATGCCATAAAGGTCCCGGGAACTGTCAGGGAAGCGCTTTATGGGGTATCCATTAAAGGCGCCAGCAATGTCACTATTCACTTTGCTTTCTTTCACTTTGTTTAGAATTAGAGTGCTGATCTTGATGCCGATATCTTTGAGTTTGTGCTGAATTCGGATGGCTTCCGCCAATGAAAGAGGATCATCGTTGACTACCAGGTTGATGTGAGTGGTTTCGGCAAAAAGCAGATTTATAAGGCGCTCATGACTTTGGATCAGTGTTTCCAATCTGGCTTTCACCTTGTCCTGCTCGATACGTTTATGACCCAGTTTAATCTTGGAAACAATTTCTTTTTTCTCATAAATATTGTTTCTCAGCTGCAACAGTTCCTTCAACCAGACAAGGGTAATAAACGGCAACGAAAAAAATCGCAGGGTCAATGCCGTAGGGGGCATGTCGAAAACAATGGTGTTAATGTCTGTTGCCGTTTGAAGTATATTTTCAAAGGCGAGCAACATGGCGTACTCTTCCAACCCGGGGGAATATTTCAGCACATGGTAATACTTCTGAATATTGAATGCGCTTTGATAGCTGTACATTTTTTTCAGCTGTGACTCTGTCTCTTTCAGGTAGGTTTTGATCCAGTAATCCGTGTCGATCTCTTTGATAGCCAAAAGAGGTGTTACCTGCTTTGGCTTTTCAGAGAAAGGTTCCTGAAAGATGTCTCTCTGGTTATGGGCCGGGTCCATGGATACCAGAAGTGTGTCACGGTCTGTATGGGCCAATTTCAAGGCGGTTAATGCCGATGTTGTGGACTTGCCGACACCACCTTTTCCAATAAAAAAATGTAACTCAGGCGTCATTTCACCCTTTCAATCAATTTGTAGTACTGAAAAAAGATCGCTCAAGGGATCCTGGGCAGTGGAGATTTTTTCCAGCATAAGATCCAGCTCCCGGTTCATCAGGGGTAACAGTTCCATGGTTATATGGATGGGCGGTGATGGAATTCCGATCAGTGCGCCCAGGACCAGAACTCCGAAAATGTTGTCCAGTTCACCCAGCTCGTATTCTATGGTTTCGATGGCCCTGCCACGCATAACGGCATCGGTGGTTTTAACGGCCGTGATCATCTTGTTTTTAAGCCTTTCGAGTATTGAAACCATTGTCTTTTTTTCTCTTTTTGTCATGTGAATAGGTCGGGTCAACCGGTATCACATGGGGTGTCCGAAATATTTTTTCATCAAACGAAATGCGTTTATGAGAGGGATAGGTGTAATAAACAGCGTACAGGGCCATTAAAAGAATTGCCGCAAGATAAAAGCGGGGTAGCTGCAGAAAATAGGCAATCAGCGCCAGGTATGGTGTTACCAGGGTCATCCCGGTTAGATTGCGTTCGAATATGAATAGCGCCTCGGGTGGGACTTCATGGACATGCCTGTGTGAATGGGCAAAAAATGAGCGGTATAGAATCGGGCCGGCAACCGCAAAAACAGCGCTCAATATAAAAATCATGGGTGCGATAAAAGCGCTGGCCTGCATAGAGATATCCATGGGCGGGTAAATTTGTCGAAGCACGCACACGGCAATAAAACAGGCCAGAGCCGGCGACAGGATGACGCTATAGATTGTTTTCAATTGGTGGTGCATTTTGATCAGGCCCCCCGAAAATACTTGTCCGGGGTATCGTGTGTTGCCGATACCCCGGTTATAATGATTAAGGTGTCATGCTTTAGGTTACCACCGGTGCCGGATCTTCTGCGATGTGCGTCGGCGAGAAGAATTTGATCAGACCCTCGATGGCAATCCAGACCGCGATCACCAGTATGATGAGATTGACAATCTGTAAAAGGCCATTGTGCGCCGTGCCGAATATAAACTGGTTCATTACCAGGGCCCAAATGGTCATGACCGACATGAATACAGCCGGCACACCCGCAACGAGCCATTTCATACCGTTCTTGGATTTCAGGTAGAGGGTAATAATGATCAAGGCCAGGGCTGCCAGTGTCTGGTTGACGGCACCAAAAAGCGGCCACAGTTTCAGTGCGCCGTTGCCGCTGGCGCCGGTGGCAAAGGCCAGGATCAGCGCACTGCCAACGGCCACCGCAGTGGCCACATAGCGGTCGCTTAAGAAATTCAGCTTGAGGCTTTGGCCCAGTTCTCCGATGACATAGCGTTGAATCCGGGTGGCCGTGTCTAGGGTTGTGCCGGCAAACGATGCCACGAAAACGGCCATGATGGCCAGGGTGAACTGTTTGGAAATACCGAGGGTCATGATCATGTTGGCAGAACCGTCCACAAAGGCGGCAATTTTGGACCCGAGACCGGCGGCAGCCGCCCAGGATGCATAGTGCGTGCTCCAGGCCGCTACACCGGTGAGGGTTTCGCCTGCCTTGGTGGTATACCCCATACCGATACCGGCTGCCACGGCAATGATGACCAGGGTTGCCAGGGCGCCTTCCATCAGCATGGAGCCGTAGCCCACAAACAAGGCATCGTTTTCATTGCGGACCTGTTTGGCGCTGGTGCCGGAAGAAACCAGGGAGTGGAAGCCCGAAATGGCACCGCAGGCGATGGTGATGAACAGAAACGGCCACATGGGAGGGGCTTCAGCCGGGGTTGTTTGCACGGCAGGCGCCACGATGTTGAGGTTGCCGCCGAAGCTTGCCACCAGCACACCCAGCATCAAAAGCGCCATGGCGATCACCAACTGATGGGAATTGATGAAATCACGCGGCTGCAGCAGGGTGGTTACCGGTAGAATCGAAGCGATAAACGCATATGTCAACAGGATAATGGTCCATACACCCGTGGGGGGTATCCCCGCGATGGCCGGCATTTTAAAAGGCAGATAGGGGCCGAGAAACACGCAGACATACATGGCAATGACGGCATAAATGGACCATGTCATGATGTTGGCCCCTTTCTTATAAATGAGATAGCCCAGGTATATGGCAATGGGTACTTCCACCCAGACCGCCAGCACAGACTGGGGATACATGGCGAAAATCACCGCGATTACCAGCCCGAAGATGGCGATCACAATCCACAACTCCAGAAAAACGACCAAGAAGAATAGAAACTTGGTGCGATCGTTCACATACTTGGCGGTGTATTCCGAAATCGATTTGCCCTGATTCCGCATGGAAATGATCAGGGATCCGAAATCATGCACCGCACCCATAATAATGCTGCCCAAAAACACCCACAGCAGCGCCGGCACCCACCCCCAGATAATGGCAATGGCCGGTCCGACAATGGGACCGGTACCGGCGATGGACGTAAAGTGGTGACCGAAAATCACCTCCTTTTTGGTGGGAACATAATCCATGCCGTCTTCCAGTTCGACGGAAGGTGTCTTGGCAGCCCCGGACAAGGCAAATATTTTACTGCCGATGTATTTGCCGTAGAGCTGATACATAACGATGTATCCGACAAATGCCAGAACCATGATAATTAGGGCATCCATAATAGGTCTCCTTTTCTTTGTAGTAGAAGCTATCTCAAAAATATCTTTTGGCCCAAATCCTGTGTTGGGCTCTCGTCTCAAATCCTCAAAATACTTTAGTATTCCTGCGGGTTGAAACTTGAGCCCGCCTTGCCTTTGAAGAGGTGGCTTCTAATTAATGGTGTATTGCCGAAGGCATGTGACAAAAATTCCTATTCGATATCGTTCCGGGCGCGTATGACAAGCAAAGGACGATCTACCCGGTTGAGTACGCCCGCGGCCACACTGCCGTAAAACAAGCGGGACAGACCACCGCGGCCATGGCTGCAAATGGCGATAAGATCGGCTTTTTCCTGTTCGGCCACACGCAGGATCTCTTTAACCACCGATCCGAATACCGCCCATGATTTTGATTCAATATTTTTTTCCATAAATTGTCCTTTATGGCCGTCCAGATAACGTTGTGCTTGCCTTAGCTCGTCATTGCGTTGCCTCTCGAAAATCTCAGGGTGGGGAATGGCATAGTCGGTCCTTGTGGGGGGCTTGAGTACCTGAAGAAAAATGACCTTGGCACCATAGCAGAAAGCCAACTGCTCAACATGCTTCAGTATATTTTCAGCCCGTTTGGAGCCGTCCAGGGGGACCAGAATTGTTTTATACATCGTGTCGCCTCCATGCATCTCTAAGGATTTATGAGAATATCGAGTTTCTACCCCAATAATTAGCATAAAATATGCCAGGACAGGATATGTATAAATAAACTTATAAAATCAATCAGTTAAAATATGGTTGGCGTGTGGCGCAGCATAAGGGGAGGTAATATTAGAAGTTTTGCGAAAAATCATTGAGAGATATTTCAAACTGGAGTCCGGAAAGAAAGGCATTACACCATCAGGTTCATCAATTTGTTGCGAAGCACACCGTGGGAATAAAACTTATTTCCGAGGGCGTAGTTGGTTTCCACCATATTTTCCCGGAGCCGGGTGTCTTCCATCAGGGCGCGTGTCTTTTCGACGGCTTCATCGGTGACATATCCGTCAATTTCCACGGCTGAAAATCCCTTGGGTTTGATGTCAAAGGTATAGATGGAATAATGGTTGACCAGTATCGGTTTCCTGAAGTAGACCGCTTCCAGAAAGGCATTGCCGAATCCTTCTCGTGTCGAGGGATACGTCACAAAATCGGCGTGGTGGTAGATGTCTTGGAGGGTGTAGATCTTACGTCCGTCCGGGGTGGTTCCCCGGCGGTGGTTGATGATCTGAGACACAAAGCGGGTGTTGACTTGCATGCGTCGTGAATAGCTGATGATCCGCTGTTCGTAGTCGTGCCCCTCGTCCCCGGAAGCGTGAGAAATGACCAGCAGTGCTTTCATTTTCAGGCGGCTCACCAGCTCGATGGCATGCTCGATCCCCTTGCGTTTGACCACCCGCGTCGGCTGAAGGATGAGACGTTCATCCGGGTCGAGTTCCAGGGCTTCCCGGACATCGCTGGCATAGGCATCCGGTGGCGGGGGCGGATGCGCGAAATCCATGACATTGGGGATGGTCATGGAGGAAATACCCGTTCGGAGACCGAGCTGATTGGCGGCCGATGAATTGATCACCACGTGCCGGATGGTCGGGAGATGGGGAGGAAAAGCCATGTTGAGATAGTCCCACACCGAATTGGTTTTGAACTGCGGTCGTTCCCAGAAAAAATCGTGGTGGTGGGCGATAGTAGGCAGACCGGTTTCTGAGATAACTTCGGTGACGGCCAGACCCAGAGGGATGTTGAGGGGGATGGTCACGGCATTTTCGGGAATCAGTAGATCGATCTTGAATTTGGCAATAAAATCGTATAACGCATCTTTAAGGAGTTCCTTGAAGTTATAAATTTCCGTGGTCAGTTGCCGTGTGCGCACCCCGTTGGCATGACTGCTGAATGCGGCATTGAAAATAGACCGGATTCCCGGGTCCATAAAATGGGCGGCCGTTACCAGATGAGACTGTGACGGGGGCCTGTCCAGTTCACCGGCAAAATAGAAACAGCGGAAGCCTTCTTTTTCGAAAACACGAGCCCATTTTCCCGTTTCCAGTGATACACCGTCGGTCCCGGCTAAACGGGTGGAAATGAATCCGATGTTGTTAACCTTGTCGAAGGGAATATACATTGTGCGTCCGCACGATCAAAAAATCGGTTCCTTTGAGTTTTTTCGACAAAACAAAAAAAACATCTAACACCAAAAAAGTCAATGACATTGTGCGGCCGATTGTTTTGATGGGGGTTTTGCCATGCGATCGATTCTGCAAAACATCTACGGCAAGCCAAAAGGAGACCTTGCCTTTTCCAGAATCACGGCCATTCTGGACGTGTTTTTAAAGACACACACCGTCGGAAAAGCGGCTGTCTTTTCACCGTCGGATGTCATCCTCATTACCTACGCAGACACACTCTTGAGAGAAGGGGAACTGCCGTTACAAACCCTTCACAAGTTTTTGGATAAACACCTCAAAGAGGTGTTCTCCGGTCTTCACCTGCTGCCGTTTTTTCCCTATTCGTCGGATGACGGCTTTTCAATTACGGATTTTTTTTCTGTGCGATCTGATTTGGGGTCCTGGGGGGATATTCGCTCTCTTGGCGGACATTTCCGTTTCATGGTCGATCTCGTGGCTAACCATGTTTCCGCTGAGAGTTCCTGGTTCAGAAAATATCTGGCTCATGAGAAAGGGTTCCAAGACCTGGCCATCGAGGTTGACCCCGCAGTGGATCTCTCTTCTGTGACGCGTCCCAGGTCTTTTCCCCTGCTGACGGCATTTAAAAAAGATTCCGATCGTCGGGTGCACCTGTGGACCACCTTCAGCGCGGACCAGGTGGATCTCAACTACCGGAGTCTTGATGTCCTGGAAAACATGGTACAGGTCTTGCTTTTTTATGTGTCCCAGGGAGCCAAAATAATCCGTTTGGATGCTATAGCCTATTTGTGGAAAGAAATCGGAACAGCCTGTATTCATCTGCCCCAAACCCATGACATGGTCAGGTTGTTTCGCAGAATTCTGGACATGGTAGCCCCCCAGGTGGTCTTGATTACCGAAACCAACGTTCCCCATGATGAAAATATCCGTTATTTCGGCAACGGTCACGACGAGACCCAGATGGTATACAATTTCACCCTTCCGCCGCTGTTGCTGCACGCCCTGGCAACGGGGAGTGCCCGGGTGCTTTCCGAATGGGTCATGACCTTGTCGACACCCTCCCCGGAAACGACATTTCTCAACTTTACGGCCTCTCACGACGGTATTGGTGTACGCCCTCTCGAGGGGATTCTGCCACCGTCTGAAATCGACGAACTGGCAGACCGGGTGTGCCGTAACGGCGGGCATGTCTCCTCACGTCCATGTATGGGTGGCTCCAAAAGACCTTATGAGTTCAACATTGCGTATTTTGATGCACTCAAAGACCCGGGATTTGCCAACGATCCGTTTCATGTGACACGATTTTTGGCTTCCCAGGCGGTGGCCCTGGTATTGCCGGGCGTTCCGGCCGTATACATCCACAGTCTTCTCGGATCCCACAACTGGACTGCGGGGGTCGAAGCGACAGGACAGGCACGGGCTATTAATCGGGAGAAGCTGTCGGTGGACACCATCGCTTTGGAACTGGCAAACCCGCAAACCATTCGGGCAAGGGTATTTCAAGCCTACCGGAAGATGATCCGTATCCGGTTGCACCAGCCCGCCTTCCACCCCGGTGCCGACATGCGGGTTTACCACCTTGATGACCGGGTCTTGACCATTCATCGTTTTTGCCAAGATCAAACCTTGTATGCCCTGACCAATCTATCTGCTGAAAGACTGACCATAGCCCTTCCCATAGCAGAAAAAGACCTTGTTCTCACCGATCTTCTGAGTGGTGGAAGGTTTATGGCCGAAGCCGTAAGCATGTCCCCCTATGAGGTGTTATGGCTGGAACCTTGCTCTGAGCTGTCACTTTCATGAAATAGGCGGGTTGGTGTGATGGTCGGAAAGGTTTCCGAAATGCTTTTGACAAACGCGTCGGGCCAACTTATAAAAACATAGACATCTACTTCGCAATTTTTCGAAATCATTTTTTCAAAGTAACCATAAGAAATAATGCTTTATTTCTCTACTGCCCCCGAACTAAAGGTTCTTTAGCGTTGTTTCCATCAAGAACCTCCTCAGCGGGTCATAAACTTTATATGTGTTTATCTTATTTGCTATAACGAATAGATATTTAATTCAAAAATATGAATAACCCGCTACTGTTTTACTTCAAAACACGGGGCCATTTGTCATTTGGCATGAAATTAGCAATTGTTTTAAGTGTGTGCGGTTTTTACGTGATGTTCCAAACGAACGAGGCTTTCAGAGGAACAACGTCGCGTTAAATAAATTCGTGATACGAATTTATTCGGGGATGTATCATGAAGATTGCTTTTCTGCATTATCATCTCAAAACAGGTGGTGTAAGCACTGTTTTGAAGCGGCAGGTCACAGCCCTAAAGGACAGATGCGAGGTTCTTGTTTTGACGGGGGATCGTGCGGACACAATGCTGCCATGTCGTGTCGTGGAGATTCCGGGACTCGGGTATGATCACCCGGATATTCCCTCTTCGGCACCGAAATCCACTGCCGAAAGGATACTGAAAACCCTTTCCGATATATGGCCCGGGGGATGTGACGTACTGCATATCCACAACCCAATACTGGCCAAGAACCAAAATTTTATTGGGTGCATAAAAGAGCTGCAGGCGTCGGGAGTCACTCTTTTTTTACAGATTCATGATTTTGCCGAAGACGGACGTCCCGGTGCTTATTCCCAGGAATCCTACCCGGCAGACTGTCATTATGGTGTGATCAATACCCGGGACAAACAGATTCTTGTTGATGCAGGACTCAAACCATCCGGGGTTCATCTCATCCCCAACGCTATCCATAGCCTGCCGGTAACGACAGGGCGTTTTCCCGACGAGTTTGTCCTTTACCCGGTGCGTGCCATTCGGCGGAAAAATATCGGCGAGGCCATACTGCTGTCCTTGTATCTGTTACCAGGTCAACACCTGGGTGTTACGCTACCACCCAACAGCCAACGGGATATGGCGAGCTACCAGGACTGGCGGGCATATGTGAAAAAAAAACATCTGAATGTCCACTTTGAAATCGGACGGCGGCATGACTTTGCCAAATTGGTGGGGGCTGCGTCATCCATGCTTACTACCAGCATCACCGAAGGTTTTGGTTTTTCTTTTCTCGAACCCTGGACCGCCGGTAAAATGCTGCGGGGAAGAAGACTTGGGGATATCTGTCAGGATTTCGAGAATAACGGTCTTTGTCTGGATTTTCTTTATGACAGGCTCGATGTTCCCCTGGCATGGTTTGATGCGGATCGGTTTTATCAAACATGGCAAAAGACCGTCATACATGCAGCAGACACGTATCGCTTCGCTGTTGACCTGGAACGCATGCGTCAATATCCGGCTCTTCTGGCACGCCGGGGCATGGTTGATTTCGGTCTTCTGAACGAAAGATACCAGCGACAGGTTCTCTCCCACGTGTTGTCGAACCCGGCAGCAAAGCGTCACCTGAAATATCTGAACCCCCGACTTTCCTTTTCCTCGCCGGGAGGCGACGTGTCAAAGATGCTGGAAAACAACCGCAGGGCTGTGGCGGCGCACTACAATGTTGAAACATACCGGGAGCAACTTTTTTCGATATACGAACGGGTTGTTCACCAGCCGGTTTATCAGCATGTGGACAAACAGGTTCTTCTGGACGCATTTTTTGATCTGGACCGATTCTCCTTGCTCAAATGGGGGGCATATGAAGCGTGAAGATGCCGTGTTCGAGCGCCACATCCGTCCCCTGGCACCGGTTTCAACAGGGGAGGCCCCCACCGGGTTTTCAAAGATAGACGGGTGAAGGCTATTCTTTTCGATGTGTATGGTACGCTTCTGATCAGCGGGTCGGGTGATCTGGATTTTCATGCCATGCGCAATGAGCGGAAGCGGGTGCTCACAGGCGTGCTGCAGCGCCATGGCATTGACAGAACACCGGAAAGTCTTATGAATGCCCTGCGTCGATCCACAGAAAATGTTCATGAAAGGCTGCGCCAGGAGGGGATTGACTATCCGGAAATCGACATCGTCCGGATCTGGCATAGCCTGCTCGGTACGGGTAACATAGACCGGGTGAAGGCGTTTGCACTGGAATACGAAATGGTGGTCAATCCGGTTTACCCCATGCCGGGGCTCGCAGAACTGCTGTCGGCATGCCGGAAACAGGGCTTGCTGATGGGAATTATCTCCAATGCGCAATTTTATACACCACGCCTGCTGGAATACCTGTTGGGCACATCCCTGGACTTGTGTGGATTTGACCCGCAATTGACTTTTTTTTCTTATCGTTTGGGATCTGCCAAACCATCGTGTCTCATGTTCGATATGGCGGCGGATATTTTTTCCCAGCGGGCGATTTCTCCGGTCTCTGTTTTGTATGTGGGAAACGACATGCGCAACGACATCCTGCCTGCCAAAACGGTTGGATTCCAAACCGCCTTGTTTGCAGGTGACCGGCGTTCGCTGCGAAAAAGAGCCGACGATGCCCGTTGCAGGCATCTTGTGCCGGACATGATTGTCACCGATTTGCGGCAATTAATTGTCGATACCGGCAATTCTTAACATTAGGGATAGGAGATGTCATGGACAAATACCTTGATGGTCTTCCGGTGTTCGTGGAAAAGATCCGGGAGATCCGGGAGATTATCATTAGCAACATCGTGCTCCTGGGTCAGATCCCTGCACCCACATTTCATGAAAGACAGCGTGCAGAGTCTCTGGTGAAGCGCATGGCCGAGTTTCAGGTGGATGCGTGTGCAATCGATGATTTTGGGAACCCCATAGCGGTGATTCGCGGAACTTCCCCCACCAAACCATCCATATTTGTGGTTGCGCATTTGGATACATTCTCCGAGGTGCAGAATGATCTGCATTACGAGGTGACAGACAAGATCATCAGCGGCATCGGGGTTTCGGACAACTCGGCCGCCGTGGGTGTGCTGGTGTCCCTGCCGGAGATTTTCAAACGCCTGGAACTGCAGTTTGCTTCGGATATCGTACTGGTGGCACCGATTCTTTCCCTGGGTCGGGGCAACCTCAAGGGCATCCGCCGGCTTCTTGGTCATTGGCCCTCGCCCATCCGGGGGGCTATCTGCCTGGAAAGCATCGATCTCGGGAGACTCAATTATTATTCCTATGGTATGATCCGCAGTGAAATTTCGTGCAGTATTGCCGTGGATGACCATGAAAGACTTCATCACAAGCCCAACGCCATTCTGGTCATCAACGATGTGATCAATGCTATTCTGGGATTGCGTCTACCTCAGAAGCCCAGGACACAGATCGTGATCGGCAGGATTTCCGGCGGGTTTAACCATGGTGCGATCGCTTATGACGCCAACATCGGGTTCGAGATTCGAAGCGACTCGGACGACATGGTGAAATACCTCTATGCAGAAATTCGGGATATTGTGGAAGGCGTAAACAAAACATATGATGTGGAAGTAAAGCTCTGCCGTATCAGCAATCTGAACGCCACCCGCCTGAAGCACAACCACCCATTGGTCAAGTGCGCTTCCCGGATTCTCAATCGTCTGGGTGTTGAAATTTTCAGCGTACCGAGTGAATCCACCCTGTCTATTTTTCTGCATCGGCAAATTCCCGCCATCACCCTGGGTCTTACCCGGGGAGACAATTTTCACCAGGACGACGCCATGATCGAAATCGAGCCCATGTACAAAGGGGTTGCCCAGATACCGGCCCTGCTCATGGCCATGGACAACGGGGTGTGTGATGAATAAAAAATGGATCAAATCGAACACCTTCCACCATTCAGCCTTCAAGGACATTGGCCGCCTGGTGGCGGAGAAACAGCGTAAAGAGCTTACTATCTCCCTGTGTTTTCCCACCTTGAACGAGGAAAGGACGATTGCCAAAGAGATCATTATCATGAAATCGGAACTCATGATCCGCTATCCCCTGCTGGACGAGATCGTGGTGATCGATTCCGGATCAACGGATAAAACCCGTGACATAGCGCGTTCTTACGACGTAAACGTGCATGAGGCCGACACGATCCTGCCCCATCTCGAGACGTTCAAGGGCAAAGGGGAAAATCTCTGGAAGGCGCTGTATGTGACCTCGTGGCGATATCGTTGTTTACATTGACGCGGACATCAAAAACATTCATCATCGTTTTGCCTACGGATTGCTGGGGCCCCTGTTGCTTACAGATGGGATCCGGTTTACCAAGGCGTTTTACGACCGACCCATCTCGGTGGGGGATAACAAATGGCGTCCCACCGGGGGCGGACGGGTGACAGAACTGGTGACCCGTCCTCTTTTTTCAATCTTTATGCCGGACCTTACCCAGATTCTACAACCGCTTTCGGGAGAATATGCCGGGTATCGCAGTGTGTTTGAAAGCATTCCTTTTCAGATCGGTTACGGCGTGGAAACCGGCATGCTCATGGACATTCATGAAAAATGGGGGCTCGATGTCATGGCCCAGGTCGACCTGGACCGGCGGGTTCACAAGAATCAGGATACCAAGGCTCTGGGGCGGATGGCGTTCGTGATCATCAAGACATTTTTGAATCGCATGACAAGACAGCAGCGAATCGCTATTCGCCAGAACCTGTTTGATGAAATGATTCAATACAGTCTTCTTCAAAATCAGATCAAATCGGACATCCACACCCTCGAACAGCACGAGCGACCGCCCATGAAAGAGATCCCCGAGTACCGGGGGAAATTTGTGTTGAAAAGAAAAGCCGGTAGAGGATCGATACTTAATTAAAACAAAAAGGGGCCTTCTGTCGAGAGGGGGAATGTTTGAATGATTCAAACTGAATTCTTGAAAATCATTGGGTCTGAAATCGAAAGAATAGATGGAAAGTGTGAAACTTTCAGGTTTACTTCCTCATCCACCATTAGAATTTTTGCAACTTTTTAGAAAAATCGATACATTCATCCCTTTCTTCTTTTTATTAAACGACATACTCACACCTACAATAAATACTATATCAATAGGTTATACCATATCACTAATTGTTTTTTGATTGGCATAATCTTTGTAATGTATAGAACAAATGGCTTATAATTCAAATAAGGAGGTGTGCTATGCGAAAACCCAAAACAAGACCAGAGATCAAAAAACATAAGGCTACATTTTCGCTACATTCAACAGACGCCAAAGAAGTATACCTGATAGGATCTTTCAACAACTGGAGTCCTAAAAAACACCCCATGCATAAGAAAAATAACGGGATATGGGAAAAGACTGTGATAATTCCTCCCGGAATGCACGAATATAAATTCTTAGTTGACGGTCAATGGAAAGAAGATCCCCAGAATTGTCTAACGTGTCTGAACTGCTTTGGGACTAAAAACAGCGTTCTTGATTTCACTCGAACGTGAAAAAGCCCATACGATAAGGAGGTTGGAAATGGCATCAAATTTCCATGTCTTTTTTTATGAAACGAGAGATACACTGCATTTAAGGTTATCGGGTGATTTTGATGGAACGTCCGCCTTTCAATTGCTCGAAACCCTAAAAAAGCAAAAGGCAGGGTTTGATCAGATCTTTATTGATGTCAATAACCTTAAAACTATCTATCCATTCGCTTTGGAAGTGTTCCAAAAGGAAATAAATAGCTACGGCCAGAAAACCGACAACTTCATCTTTCTTGGGAAAAATGGTTATAATTTCTCGTTAAACTAGAAATAATTGCATCGATTATTATGAACTGTCTCTGCAATAATTATGTTCTACACCACCCATTTTGACCATACAAGAAAGGAAACTCAAACATGAAACCTGCCCATGATTTGAAAAAAGAGACAGATGAGGTCGTAAGGTGGGCGAGGTTCTTCAATATTGTCTAAAACCGCGATCACTTATTCAACTGGAGCCTTAGAAACAGCTATGGGGAAAATATGTCTGAATGTCGTCTCTTTACCTGGTACACTTTCGATATCGATCTCACCACCGTATTCTTTTACAATACCATAGAGAATAGAAAGCCCCAACCCCATTCCCTTTCCAACCTCCTTCGTAGTGAAGAGGGGCTTGAAAATTTTTTCTTTGATCTCCTCGGGAATACCTATGCCAGTATCCGATACGGTTACAATTACATGGTCATCCTGGATGTAAGAAGAAATATTGATCTGCTCGGGAAGTGTTTTACCCGCAGTCGCACGTTTTTGTTGAATGGCATCTTTGGCGTTGGCAAGCAAATTGAAGAATACCTGTTCTAAACGGTTGGTTTGGGCTAAAATCGGAGGAATGGATTCATAAAGGTCAAGTACGATCTCAATATCGTGAAGCTTGAGCTGCTGTCCGATTATCACGAGAACCGCCTTACAGAGACGGAATCGACACTAAAGGATAACGTGATCGATTCCATCAAGTTTAATTAACCGCCTGGGAAAAGAAAAGACCTGCCTTTTGATTTATAGAAGAAGCCTATGAAGATGAGGCTTGGTAAAAACCAGGTGATTACATCATCCCTGGCGATACCCTTTAGGTTGTGGTTGTGTAACAACACCTTTGAAACCACTGAGCGAATTTATTGGCGGTTGATAATGGCTGCCATATACCCCGCCCCGAAGCCGTTGTCGATATTGACGACGGCCACATTGGAGCTACAGCTGTTCAACATGGCAAACAGCGCTGTCAGACCTCCGAGGTTCGTGCCATAACCAATGCTGGTGGGTACGGCAATTACCGGCCGGCACACCATCCCGGCCACCACGCTCGGAAGTGCTCCTTCCATGCCTGCAACCACAATGAGAACGGCAGCCTTTTTGATGAGATCCTGGTGGGCGAACAGGCGATGGATACCGGCCACACCCACATCGTAAAGCGCTTCGACCCTGTTTCCCATGGCCTGGGCTGTCAGATAGGCTTCTCTGGCAACAGGGATATCGGATGTGCCTGCGGATATGACCAGTATGTCACCCTTGGCATTGGGTGAAGGCTCTTGTTTTCCCAGAAGAATCATTCCGGCTTCCGGGTCATATGCTGCTTCTGCAAACGTGGGGATGATTTTCTCTGCTTTTTCCGCATCGACACGGGTGACCAGGATCACGGATTCCTGGGGGATCATCCTTTCCATGATACCGATGATCTGCGAGGCTGTTTTTCCCAGACCGAAAATGACTTCCGGAAAACCTTTGCGAAGGGAGCGGTGGTGATCGATATGTGCGAAATCAATATCTTCGTAAGGAAGTTTCTTGATCAAATCCGATGCGTCTTCGATGGACGTCTTTCCATCGGCTACGGCATGCAATAACTGGTTCAGTCTTTCCTGGTCCATAGAGGGTGCCTATTTTAACGGTCTGTTCTGCAATGAAAAGTCGTTCTTTCCGATTCTACCGGCGGTGGTAACAAAGAAATATCAACGTACCAGGGGATTGTTCATTTCGCGTTCGCTGAATCCAGAAAGTTGAGTTATTAAATCAGCGACAACGTCGCGTCATATAAAATCGTGCAACGATTTTATTATTCGATGGTCTGCTCCACGATACCGCCCGATTCAGTCGCTGGGTTTTCGTTGGTTTCACTTTCGGACACCGGCTTTTGCAAAACCGGCGCTGGCGGTTGCGTAGCGGGTGCCACGCCGGATGAACTGCTATTGTTTTTCTGAAGATCTTTGATTTCTTTCCGAACGGCCTGAATTTCTTTTTCCAATACGGCTGTTTTCTCTAAAAGTGCCTGTCGGTACCCGATCTCCTTGAGTTTGAGTGTCAGTTCGAGATCGTCCTTATTGATGGCATTTTCAGTGAGAATCCCAATTTCTTTTCTGATGGTATCCATCCTGGTATCGATCTCGATCATACTGTCGGACAACACCTTGATGTCATTTGACATCTGGTTGTAATCCTTAACGATCCGGTCATCGACCAGAGCAAGTGCTTCAAAATCGGGCTTTAAATCCTGTGGAATATCGGCAAGCTTATTCGTCAAGGTTTTGGTTACACGCGCCAATTCATCTCGGTTAATTGCCGAAGCGGTCATCTGGGTCATTGATTCCTGAAGCTTCGTAATCCTGGACTTTAAAAATGCAGCTGATTTTTCCAGTTCCGGAATTTTTTTTGCCTGGATGTCTTTTATCTTTGCCTGTTCGAGTGAAAGGGAGGAAAATTTCGATGCGAGATCCTTGGAAAGCTTCTGCACACCGATGGCCCCGGTATCGTAAGAGCGTGTGACCCTGTCTTTGATGTCGAGATAGGTGATAACCAGAATGACCCCGATCATGCAAGGAATGAGAATGGTCAGCAAGGTTACACGCTGGCCGAGTTTTTCAATTTTGAATTCCCGAAGTTCATCCTGGAGAATGGCCTCAGGTTCGTCTTCGTCTGCGCTGAATTGAAATCTGGAATTGTCGTTTTCTTCGATCATTGCTTATTCCCATTCTATGGTGCTTGGCGGCTTTGAGCTGATATCATACACGACCCGGTTGACGCCCCGAACCTCGTTGATGATCCGATTGGATATTTTACCGAGAAATGCATGGGGTAATTTGGCCCAGTCTGCAGTCATGGCATCTTTGCTGGTGACTGCGCGGATGGCGACAATATGCTCATATGTCCGGCTATCTCCCATGATTCCGACGCTTTTCAAGGGTAATAGCACAGCAAAAGATTGCCATAATTTTTTATAATAGCCGCCGGTTCGTATTTCTTCAAGCAAAACAGAATCCACCTCTCTTAAAATAGCAAGCCGCTGTCGTGTTATCTCACCGATAATTCGGATGGCGAGACCCGGGCCCGGGAAGGGTTGGCGCCAGACGAGGTCGTCGGGGAGTCCGATTGTCTTGCCCAGGGCCCTGACCTCATCCTTGAACAGAAACTTCAGTGGTTCCACGAGCTTGAGCTTCATTTTCTTGGGGAGGCCGCCCACATTATGATGGGATTTTATGACCGACGTGGGGCCGCCAAAGGCGGATACAGATTCAATAACATCTGGATAGAGGGTACCCTGGGCCAGAAATTCAGCCCCTTTTATTTTTTTGGCCTCGGCTTCGAAGACTTCCATAAAGACCCTGCCGATAATTTTTCTCTTTTTTTCCGGATCGGAAACACGGGTGAGGGCATTCAGAAATTTTGACTTGGCATTCACAAATTTGATGTTGATATTTAAATGCTGTTTCAGACGCTGTTTAAGCTGTGATGCCTCGTTTTTTCGCAGAAGCCCGTTGTCTACAAATATGCAGGTCAGGTTCTTGCCAACCGCCTTGTGGATCAAAAGAGCCGTCACAGAGGAATCAACCCCGCCGCTCAAACCAAGGATAATTTTTTGATTGCCGATCTGTTCATTGATTTTTGCTATGGATGTCTTTGCAAATGATTTCATGGTCCATGAGCGTCGGCAAGCACATACATCAAAGAGAAAATGCTCGATCATCAACTTGCCTTTGGGTGTATGTTCAACCTCAGGATGAAACTGGAGGCCGTACAAACGCTTGCGATAATTTTGGGCTGCGGCAATGGGCGTGTTGCGGGTGGTGGCCGTAGTGACAAACCCTCTGGGCAGCTTCTGAATCGAGTCCCCATGGCTCATCCAGGTTTGGGTCTTGCGGTCCATGTTTTTAAAGAGCCCTGTCTGTTTTTTGATGGTCAGTTCAGCAAAGCCATACTCCCTTTTCCGGGTGCTTTTTACGACCCCGCCGAGGGCATCCACCATGAACTGCATACCGTAGCAGATGCCCAGTACAGGTATTTTCAGTTTGAAAATGTCCGTATCGATACGGGGGCTGTTTTTTTCATAGATACTGGAAGGCCCACCGGATAAAATGATGCCTTCAGGTTTCATGGATCTGATATCCTTGATGGAAATCCGTGGGGATTCAATCTGGCAGTAAACATGGCACTCCCTGACCCGGCGTGCTATCAGCTGATTGAACTGTGATCCGAAGTCAATGATCAGTATCATAGGGTTTCCCTTTTCTAGGTTTGCGAAATCATGGTGAATATGTTAGAGACGGCTAAAAAAGTCAACTATTTTTAGAAGATTCAGGTGTAAGCCATAAGCAGTGAGCTGCTTAAGAGCTTGCTGCTTGCAGTTTATGGCTTATGGCTTATCAAAAGATAGAGAGGTGACGCATGTTGGAAAGTGGTGATTTGAGAAAGGGTCTGAAGCTCGAAATAGATGGAGAACCCTTTATGATTGTTCAGTTCGAGTTTGTAAAACCCGGCAAAGGACAGGCCTTGTATAAATGCAAACTGAAAAACCTGCTGACCGGTGTTCAATTTGACCGGACATTCCGATCCGGGGAAAAATTCAACGAGGCCAGTCTGGAAGAGCACGAAATGGAGTATCTCTATTTCGATGGCGACAGCTACTGCTTCATGAATACGTCCACGTATGAACAGGAGTTTATGAATCTGGAACAGATCGGGGATGCAAAGAATTTTTTGAAGGAGAACACAACCGTCAACATGTTGTTCTATGATATGCGCCCCATTGACCTGACATTGCCGAATTTTGTCGAACTGACCATTACCCAGGCCGATCCCTGGGCAAAAGGGGATACGGCTTCTGGTGACTCAAAACCGGCCACAGTGGAAACGGGCTATGTGCTTCAGGTGCCGCCATTTGTCGAGGAAGGGGAAGCCATCAAGATCGATACGAGGACAGGACAATATGTGGAGAGGGTGAAGCAATAAGCTCTAAGCCGTAAACTATAAGCCATAAGTCTGCCGACGGTAAACAGCTTAATGCTTACAGCTTAGAGCTTACCGCTCAGGGATCATCCGCATATCGCAGTTGAATAGATCTCAAGATGTTGAGTCTGGAGAAGAATATTTCGATCAGTTCAGGATCGAACTGGGCACCTGCTTCTTTTTCAATGGTTTTGAGAACGTCACTCTCATCCCAGGCTTCTTTGTATACCCGTTTGGAGGAAAGGGCATCATATACATCAGCCAGGGCGACAATCCTTCCGAAAATAGGAATTTCATTTCCTTTTTTACCCATGGGTTTTTCCTCGGGGCTTATAAATCCGGCCAACGCCTTTCCTGTCGCCACATCAATATGACCGGGGTATCCACGGCCATCCCAGCGTTCATGGTGGTTCAAGGCAACATCAAAGGCAGCCTCATCAAAATCTGACTGGGCGTTGAGAAATAAACGGGCACCCAGGAAAGTATGCTGTTTCATGGTTTCGAATTCATCCTCATTGAAGCGGCTTGGTTTCTTGAGAATGACATCGGAAATCGCAATTTTCCCTACATCGTGCAGCATGGCGGCCATACGGAGGCTGTCCCGGTTCCGGTCAAATTCTTCTTTGGGCAGGTTGTGTTTTTTCGCCCACTGCTCATAAATCTCAATAGAATAACCACCCACACGGTTGACATGTGCCCCGGTCTCCTTTGGGTCTCGCATTTCAGACATGCGGATCATACGAAGCAAAATGGATCGCGTCATCTGGGCACGTTCGAGAGCCACTGCAGCTGTACTGGCAAAGTGGCGCATGCGTTTTTCGTCGCTATCCGTAAATGGAACAATTTTCTTGTTTTCATCTTGCGCGTTGATAATCTGCAGGATACCAAGAATATCCCCCCTGCGTGTTTTCAAGGGGACAGTGATGACAGACCTGCTTTGATAGCCCGATTCCTCATCAAACTGTTTTCCAAAATGGTAGGGTGCTGTCGGTTCAATCGCATAAACATTCGGGATGTTGAGAAGCTGACCCGTGGTGGCCACGTATCCGGCCATACTTTCTGTGTTTATGGGCAACGTAAACGTGGCGTAAATGAGTTTCTCACCTGTGGGGAGGCGTTCCTGCAAGGTATCGTTCTGGGTATAGGTGAATTCAAGTGTATCCGTATCTTTATTCCTGATATAAATTGACCCGGCATCTGCATTGACAAAACTTCTGGCGCATTCCAAGACGCGCTCCATCAGAATGTCCAGGTCACGAACCTGGTTGAGTTCAATTCCGAGGTAGGTCAATTTGTCAAGTTTCTCTTTTTCGCTTAGCATATGGCATCCTCTCATTGAGTATCCGTAACCCATGCCTGTATGGTACCGCGAGCAAATTTAAACCTGAACTGAGCGTTTTCTATCCCTGTTTCATGAAATATTCGGGCTATGCGTGTTTTTTGACGAGATACTTGCTGATCCGGTTGCCATCCTTTTTTTCGACGATGATGGTGTGGTCACCGATGGTAAATTCCTCTTTTTCTTTGGGTATTTTTCCAATGTTGTCCAAAACGTAACCAGAGAAGGTGTCGTAGGCCGTGGTATCCGGGATGTTCATTCCGGTGGCTTCGTTGACATCTTCGATGTCTGATTTTCCGAGGATGATCCAAACACCCTTTTTCACAGAAATAATATGTTTTTCGTCCTTGTCAGTTTCGTCTTCGATTTCCCCGACAATTTCTTCCAGTGCATCTTCCAGTGTAATCAGACCGGACACGCCACCATGTTCATCTACAATGATGGCCATATGGTTCTTTGTTTTCTTAAACTGATGGAGCAGGGTGTCCAGTTTTTTGTTTTCCGGTATGAAATAAGGTGTCCGCATGATTTTTCGAACATCCATCTGTGGTTCACCTTTGGCCATATGCATGAAAAGATCTTTGATATTCAGGATGCCGATGACCTTGTCGATGGAGTCTTCTATCACAGGAATTCTCGAAAACCCGGAATCGATGACCTGTTTCGTGTCCAAAGGCGTGTCTGCGTCCACCACAAACATGTCGGCCCTGGGTGTCATGATTTCATAGGCATTGGTATCGTCAAACTCGAAGATGTTGTGTATCAGCTCTTTTTCCTCCTCCTTGATCTCTCCTTCTTCCTCCACCACCTCCACGAAGGTTATCAGTTCTTCTTCGGTGACGGTATTCTGCTTTTTAATGCGACCGGTGAGCCAGGGGATGAAATTGAGAAACTTGATCACAGGAAAAAAAAGCAGTGACAGCCAGTATATCGGGTAGATGGCCATTCTGGCGATGAGAAGATTATTCCTGGTTGCGATGGATTTGGGGAAAACTTCCCCGAAGACCAGTATCAGAAAGGTCATACCGCCGGTGGCGATACCCACGGCAAAATTCGGAAATGTCTTTATGGCGAGAGTGGTGGCCAGGGCTGCGGCACCGACATTGACCAGGTTGTTTCCGATTAAGATGGTTGTCAGAAGCGTATGGGGATCTGCCTTCAATTTCTTGATCAGAAAGGAGGATTTTTTTCCGTCTTTGGATATATGGATGGCCCTGGTTTTACTGATGGAAAAAAGCGCTGTCTCGGCCGATGAAAAAAAACCGGATAGAATGATCAAGAGCAATAGGGTTAACACCTGGTCAGTCATGATGGCTGCTTCCTTACCTTGTTCTCACGGTGATGCATGGACGAAAAGAACAATAGATAACATGTTCTTCGTGCGGGCTGGCATAAAAATGGGTCTTGCAAGATTTGTGACATCCTCTTGAAATGGCTATGGGATCATGTAATACCTAAATTCAAAACGCCTATTTTTGGGAAAAGTTAAGTTATTATTATAACCCACTTTTTCGAAAGATCAAGTTATTATAGATATTTTGTATACGCCGGTGCCTATTGTGGAAAAAAGACCCCGATGAAAACGTCAAAAGATATTGAAGAATATGTCCAATCCTTGAAGGCTTCCAAACGTCTGGGAGGGCAGGTTGTGTACCACAAACGCATTCCTGAGAGACCGGCGACCTGGGGAAAACCCGTAGATGCTTGGCCTGGAACAATAGCGCAGATGCTCAGCGATGTGGACATCCAAAATCTTTTTGCTCATCAAGCTCAAGCTGTCGATCTTGTGCGAACCGGCCAGCATGTTGTTGTGGCGACGCCAACCGCCAGTGGTAAAACCCTGATCTACAACCTCATGGTCATGGAGAAATTTTTGGTGCGGCCGGATTCGAAAGCCCTCTTCATGTTTCCCTTAAAGGCGCTTGCTCAGGACCAACTCCGCAATCTAAATAAATTCACCGCTTCTCTGGAAGGCAGGAGACCGACTGCCACCATCTACGATGGGGACACGTCTGCATGGCACAGAAAGCGCATTCGTGAGAGACCACCCAATGTTATCATGACCAACCCGGAGATGCTTCATTTATCGTTTCTGCCGCATCACACACGCTGGGCATCATTTTTTTCTGGGCTCGAAACCGTTGTAGTGGATGAGGTTCACACCTACCGGGGTCTATTGGGATCGCATATGTCCCAGGTTTTCAGACGGCTGCAGCGGGTCTGCAGACACTATGGTTCAGCACCTGTTTTTATTTTTAATTCGGCAACGGTCGCCAATCCAAACCAACTGGCAGAACAGCTCACCGGTCTTGAGGTTCGAACGGTTCGCGAAAGTGGATCACCCAAAGGAAAGCGGCACATTCTGTTTATCGATCCCATCGACAGCCCGGCCCAGACGGCTATTTTGCTGCTGAAAGCAGCCTTGCAGCGAAATTTGAGGACCATTGTCTACACACAATCCCGGAAAATGACCGAACTGATCGCCATATGGGCCGGAACCCAGGCCGGGGAATATGCAGACCGGATCAGTGCCTATCGGGCCGGTTTTTTAGCAGAAGAACGACGAGAGATCGAGTCTAAACTGAGCAGAGGAGAACTTCTGGCGGTTATATCCACCAGCGCCCTGGAGCTGGGTATCGATATCGGTGACCTGGATCTGTGTTTGCTGGTGGGATATCCCGGCACCATCGTATCCACTTGGCAGAGAGAAGGAAGGGTCGGAAGGGGTGGCCAGGAATCGGCCATGATACTTATTGCCGGTGAAGATGCCCTGGACCAGTATTTCATGAGAAACCCGGAAGATTTTATCCAGAGAAGCCCCGAAGCGGCGGTGGTCAATCCTTTTAACCCGAATATTCTTGCCAGGCATGTCGTCTGTGCTGCAAACGAGCTGCCTTTGTCAAAGAATGAAGCCTATATGCAGGCTGGAGGGGTGGCGGCAGCGGTAGACACACTTGAAACAGAGGGTGAACTTCTCAGGAGCGGGAAGGGGGATCAATGGTTTTCGAGTCGGAAGGCTCCCCATCGTCAGGTGCCTCTGCGTGGCGCCGGTAAGTCATACACCATCATCGGCAGTTCCGATGGCGAAAACAAGGGTGAGATTGACGGTCTTCGGGTTTTCAAAGAGACCCATCCCGGTGCTGTTTACCTGCACAAAGGTGAGACGTATCTGGTGGATACACTGGATCTGGAAACCCATACTGTCAGCGTTACCCGGGCGAAGGTGGACTATTATACCCGGGCCAGGGCACACAAGCATACCGAAATCATGGCAATTTACGATGTGAAACAGGTCGCAGGTAGCCGGGTATCCACCGGTAAACTCAAGGTAACGGAACAAGTGACCGGATTTGATCGCTGGCGTATACGGGGCAGAAAACACATTGATCGGGTGCCCTTGGATCTTCCCGAGCAGACATTTGAAACAGATGGTATCTGGTTCGAGATTCCCTCTAGCATACAGACACAGGCGGAATCCCGATACCTGCACGTTATGGGGGGCATACACGCCATGGAGCACGCTGCCATCGGGATGTTCCCTTTGATTGTCATGACGGATAGAAATGATCTCGGGGGGATCTCTATTCCGTATCATCCGCAGATCGGAACGGCCGCCGTGTTTATTTATGACGGGATTCCGGGTGGTGCAGGCCTGTGTCGACAGGCATTCCACAGGGCCGGAGATCTTTTGGACGTCACCCTGAAAGCCATTCAGACATGTCCCTGTGAAAGCGGTTGCCCTTCATGCGTTCATTCGCCCAAGTGTGGATCCGGAAACCGTCCCATCGACAAAGCATCGGCGATATTCATTTTAAAGGAACTATTGGAAAACGGTCAAAAATCCGGCGTAGTTCCGGGAAATTCCAGGAGAGGCGAGGGCACAAAAGAACCGGCGTCATCGGCGCCCATGCCGGTGGAGCGGTCACAGAGCCGAGAGGCGATCATGAAGAGGCTGGGTGTTTTCGATCTCGAGACACAACGATCTGCCCAGGAGGTGGGGGGCTGGCATCGGGCGGATCTCATGAAGGTCAGTTGTGCAGTACTTTACGACGCCAGGGAGCAGGTGTATCACGAATATCTGGAAAAAGACATGCCACGGTTCATCAAACACCTCCAGGGATATGAGTGCGTGGTAGGATTCAATATCAAGCGTTTTGACTACAAGGTCCTCAGTGGATACTCGGATTTTGATTTTAGGAAACTCCCCACCCTCGATTTACTGGCAGAGATTCACAAGCAACTGGGCTATCGATTGTCTCTGGACCATCTTGCCAGAGTAACCCTGGGCTCACAAAAATCGGCTGATGGGCTCCAGGCCTTACGCTGGTGGAAACAGGGAAAAATTCGGGAGATCATCGACTACTGTCGGCAGGATGTACGCATCACATGGGAAATATATTGTTTCGGAAAAGAAAACGGTTATCTGTTGTTCCAGAACAAGGCCGGTAATACGGTACGGGTGCCGGTCAGCTGGTAAGTTCAGGTTTAGGCATACCAACTCAGTAAAGATCCAGTAGGAAAAAGCACATTGGGAATAACACGACCATCCGACGCTATATTTACTTTGCTACTCAACGCACAATACCAATGGAAAATGCGATCATGAACTGAGCCATGTAGTAGAGCGGCAGACCCAAAAGGCGATTTATAAAGTCGTTTTTTAAAAATCGATCCCGGGCGACAAAGATGTCTGATATGTAGAAGCTGGCGGCCCCCGCGAAGATTAGCAGCCGGGCCATAATCGGTTGCTGCTGCATGCCCAGGACAGACCAGGCGCCGATGAACATGAAGCTGATGACAAGGATGTAGGCGATGACCGGTTTTTTCATGGTGCCCAGATGGGGTTTCAGCCAGGTATAAATAAGAGCGCCGAGGAGCATGGTAACGCCAATGCCTATGAGTGTCATGTTGCCCGGATCGGCAATGCAGACGAATCCGATCACATAGCAGATATGTCCCAGCAGAAAAGAGACCAGACCAAATAAAAACATTCTGTCCTGTGGCAATGCCAGAAAAACATCCCCCCCCAGGCAGAACAGCAACCCGATGAGGATAAAAATCGTATATGGCTGCATGAAATGGGTCTGAGAAATGGCGGTGGCTATGAAAAGCAGTGAAAGCACTGTTTTGGTTGGCAGCATGCCTTTGCGATTCTCCCGCTTTTCAAAGAAGAGAAGAAGCGCGAGCAGTACGATGGCCGGTATGAGAAGAATCATGATCATGGTTGTCCTCCAGGTAATTAGCTCATAGCTGACAGGGGATAGGTCATAGCCTATTAGGGGTTCAGACTGTAGACTGTTAGGTGCCTATCGCTCATTGCTGTCAGCTACCCTCCAACCCTTGTATCACTCTCGGCCCCTCAAACCCTTTTCCTAACTCTCGGACCCTACTTTCCTATACTTTGTCGGGTCATCCACGCCTGCATCTGCAAAGCCTTTCTTTCTCAGGAGACAGCTGTCACACCGTCCGCACGCGTTTCCAAGGCTATCTGGATCATAACACGAGTGGGTCAACCCGTAGTCAACACCCAGTTCGAGGCCTTTTCTGATGATGTCTGCCTTGGTCATCCGTATCAGCGGGGTGTGAATTTTTATTTTGAATGACCCCTCGACACCGGCTCTGGTAGCAAGATTTGCCATCTGCTCAAAGGCATGAATGTATTCCGGTCGGCAGTCCGGATATCCACTGTAGTCGATGGCATTGACACCCATGAAGATATGCGGTGCGTTCAGCACCTCGGACCAGGCCAGTGCATAGGAAAGAAATATGGTATTTCTGGCTGGTACATAGGTGACAGGTATCTCATCCTCACCGTCAACCATATTTCTGTCTTTGGGAACTGAAATGGCATCGGTGAGGGCGGAGCCCCCGATGACCGTTAAGTCGGTTTTTACCACCATGTGCGTCTTGACGCCGTATGCACGGGCTATTTTCCCGGCGGCTTCCAGTTCGTAGAGATGCCGCTGGCCATAATCGAAACTCATTGCATACAGGTCATACCCTGCATGTTTCGCTATGGCCATAACCGTGGTGGAGTCGAGCCCCCCGCTCGAGAGGATAATGGCTTTTTTTTTTCTTTTTTGTCCATGATTTTCTCACCATTGACCGGCTTTTTTAAGTGTATAGGCTATAAGCTTGGAGCTGGGAGGCTTGGATGCTGTCATCAGCACCTGGCTTTCAGCAACCCTCCAACCCTTGTATCCCCCTCGAACCCTCGGCCCCTTTGTTTTACACCCCCCTCTCGATTTCAGGCCAGACAACCCTGTGGAGCTGGAGATGAAGCCTGACACGCAGGTGGTCTTGGAGTATCCATCCGGCAAGTTCTGCAGGAACTAACGTTTCCCTGATGGGCGAGAAAAGGAGATTTTCATTGGGGATGTCCCCTGGTATCCGCTTCAACATATCCCGGGCGTATTCGTAATCCTGTCTGTCACAGATAACGAATTTTACCTGATCTTTTTTACCGAGATGCCTGAAATTACGGAAATCGCATTTTTCATGTTCACCACTGCCCGGGCACTTGACATCCATGATCCTGACACACCGGGAATCAGCCATTCGGATATCAAGGCTGCCGTTGGTTTCCATGAGAACCTGATACTGTTTCCGGAGCAGAGCATCGATGAGGTCAGGTGTTTCAGCCTGCAAAAGAGGTTCACCGCCCGTAATTTCAATTATGTTGCAATGGAAGTTCCCAATACGGTCCAGGATCTCTGGAATCTGCATGGGGCATCCTTCATCATACGCATAAACAGTGTCGCAATAGACACAGCGCATGTTACAACCGGTGAGGCGTACAAATACGCACGGGAGACCCGCATAGGTCGATTCTCCCTGTATGCTGTAGAATATTTCATTTACTATCAAAGACATGCGCCGTTTATAGCACGATTTTCTGGGAATTGAAATATATTGACAGCCTAGCTTGGAGCATATAAGTCGGACCTAAAGTGAGCGTTTCAAATTATAAGGATATTGAATTTATTTAAATGGATTCTATCGTTTTATATTCTTATATTTTGAAACCCTGCGGGATTGCCGATCTTATCGCATCTACAGCGTCAGATACCGCACCGCATAGTTCACTATAGCGGAACGGCATCTTCCTTGTAGCTACGGCAACCTCGACAATCGCTCAATTTAGGTCGGACCTAAAGTGAGCGTTTAACAAAGCTTTAAGCGGTAAGCTATAAGCAGCTTACGGCTTAAAGCTTATAGCTTATGGCTTAAGTCTTTATTCATGAAAAATATTTATACCAGGTGCATGTGCCAAGGGTTGGTGGCGATCATTGCAGGTCTATTGGCCATCTGTTCGTCAGTTGCTGCGTCAGACGGCGGAGCGATCAGAAAACGAGATGCCGACAACGACGGTATGATCGATCAGGTAGCAGAATTTGATCATCAGGGCAGGTTGATGTCGCTTGCCGTCGATGACAACCACGATGGGGTGATGGATACCTTTCAGTACTATGTCCATGGTGAGATCGTGCGCTTGGAAAAAGACATGGATGCCAAACCCGGCATCGATATGAGAATCTATTTCAAAGATGGCCGAAAAATCCGCCAGGAACGCCTGGATGATCAAGGCAATATCCACCAGGAAATGGATTTGGATGCAACCGGCAAACCATTTGAGATTCGCGAGGATACCAACGCGGACCAAAAGATAGATACGGTGACTCATATTGAAAAAGAGCAAATTTCACGTATCGTCCGCGATCCGGATGGCGATGGAACCACCAATGTTCTTGAGTTGTATGAGAACGGAACGCTAGTGGAGCGCCGGAATGATGCAAATGGGGACGGCGTGCTGGAAGAGTGGGTTTTTTTTCATGCAGACGGATCTCTGGCCAGGCGTCAGCTGGATACCGATCAGAATGGCAATTTAGATATGCTGGAAATTTACCGGGATGGCCTGATCCATATACAGCAATGGGATCAGGATCAGGACAAGCAATATGAGAAAATCGCTTTTTTTGAAAAAGGTGACATCATTCGAATCGAGGAAGATTCGGACAGGGATGGTGTCCGGGAAACGGTGGTGACCTATCGCAACGGGAGGCCTTTTGTTCAGACGGTGGATGCAAATCAGGACGGCAAGGCGGAACTCAGAATATTCTACAACGCTGGCGGCCAAACAGAACGTATTGAAAAAGATCTTTCCATGGACGGTAGCATGGATATGTTCCAACGGTATAAAGACAATCGGCTTGTATTTGTGGAAAAAGACACCAATACTGACGGGGAGATCGATACCAAAATATGGTATGATGTCGGCAGAAAAAAAAGTATCTTGAGGGATCTTGATTATGATGGCCGGTTTGAGACGACCCATTGGTATGACAGACCGCCCTGGACACGGGTGACGGAGCTGGATTCTGATGGGAGTGGAACTATTGATGTGCGGTCCTATTTCATGCATGATACCCTGCGTAGAAGAGAGACCCTGGAAAAGCGTGGTGACCGCGTTGAACTGCGTGAAAATTTTAACGAGAAAGGTCTTCTCATCGACAGTCTGGAAGACAGCAATGCTGACGGCCGATGGGACATGACCTGGTATTTTGATGTCCAGGGTAGGGTTCAGCGGGCAGAAAAGGATACGGATGCAGACGACCGTGTGGATACCTGGTATTATTATGAAGACGGACGACTGTCAGGGGTTTCTGAGGACACCAATGGCGATGGTCGGCCGGACGTGTGGGAAGTCTATGACACATCGGAAATCATGACCCAGCGAAAAAAGGATCTTGATTTTGATGGCGTGGCGGATATAGAGGAGCGGTTTTAGCCCGAATATTTCATGAGACTTGACGAGAAATTTTAATCTACATTAGTGTAGCAGTTAGTTGCCATTATATTGGCGGTCACTCAGAATATTTTAGTTTGTAATATAGGAATAACTGGCTATTTGACTCGTCAAGTTTCACCCTCCGGGCTTTCCTGATCGGCTCTGGCGCTGTGTTATTCAGCCTTCGCGGTAAACTACTACGGCTTCAGACTGAAATGCCTCGCGCCAGAACCGATCAGGCTTGTGAAATATCCGGGCCAGGTGTTAAATATTGAGTTTTAGGCAAGCTGTCGGCTCATGGTTGACGGCTTGTTGCAAGGGGAAACATAATCACGAAAACACGAAAAATAGAAAACACGAAAGTACACAAGGGGTTTCATTCCAACTGAATATTAGAACGTAACGTATACTGAAGCATAACAAAAATTTATAACAAAATATGTTTCGTGTTTTCGTGTTTTCGTACTTTCGTGATTTGTGATAACGGGTCTTTTTTTTTTTCCTGACAGGCTATATTTTTTTTTGCTGTATTTAAATCGGTTTGTTCATTGTTATGCGCTGATGTAAGGTGCCCTAATTGGCTTAAACCGCACAAACCGCCATGGGATCACCCATTTCGCTCGATCTGTGGTCTAACCCGAAAGTTGAGTTACAGCATTACAGCTTACAGCTTATTGCTTCTCGCTTATCGCTAAAAGCTTTACAAGGGGATACACATGCTGGGATTTCTTTATAAGGGAGGTGTGCTGGTCATTCCGATACTCCTCTGTTCGGTATTTGCACTGGCAATTTTTTTGGAAAGATTGATCCGCTTTATTCATCTGAGGAAACAGGGCCGCGGACTGGCCGAAAAGGTTGCCGCCGCCGTCAAGAAAGGTGACGACGAACAGGCGCGAAACCTGGTGGATGCGAGCGATTCTCCCATGGGCAAGGTGCTGGCTCAGGCATTGGAGGTAAAGGATCAGAATCAGGAAACACTGGAAGCCATTATCGTGCATGCCACCGAAGAAGAGATAAGGGGGATGTCCAGGTATCTGCAGGCACTGGCAACCATAGGAAACATTGCCCCTCTGCTGGGTTTATTCGGGACTGTGGTGGGGATGATCAAGGCCTTTATGGTCATTCAGGAAATGGGTGGTAAGGTCAACGCAGCCGTTCTTGCCGGTGGTATTTGGGAAGCGATGCTCACCACTGCCCTGGGACTGGCCGTAGCCTTACCAACGATCATTGCCCACAGCTATCTGGTTTCAAAAGTCAACCATTCTGAAGCAAGACTGCAACGGGGTGCCATTATTTTCTTAAAAGCGGTAATGGTCAAAGAGGGTCCAAGAGTCAAAGGGTCGGAGCGTGTAAGGTCAGGGTCCAGGGTTTCGCGGGTCCAAGGGTAGCCAAAAACAGATCCAGTCGCAGCGTAGTTGACACAATCTCGTTTTCAACATGTTCAATTTTTATTTATAAATTTCAAGCTTAACCTTTAGAGAATAGCTATGACAATTCAATATAAAGATTTTGTTTCATGCTTCGTTGTGCTCGCCCGGTCATGAAAATTTATGACAATACCTATAATTAGCATCGTAAATAGGAATAGTATCTAATAAAAGGAATCGTTATGCTGTTTCCAAAAAGAGAACGTAGTTACTATCAATTGCAGGCACCGCTGACGTCTCTTATCGATATTGTTTTTTTGCTATTGATCTATTTTTTGCTGACAACCAATTTTATGGTGGATGAAGGGATTCAGGTAAAATTGCCTCAGGCCAATGCCACGTCTCCACAGACGGAGAAAGAGATCACCCTATATGTTGACAGCACGGGCAAGGTGTTTGTGGACAACAGGGCAGTTCCTTTGAACGAGCTTTTTTCGATAGTACAAGAAAAACTCGGAGAAAAAGCCGACATTCCTGTGGTTATCAAAGCCGACAAGTCAGTGATCTTGAACAAAGCTGTGAGGGTCATGGATGTGGTCAAAGCCGCCGGAGCCGACCGTCTGGTGCTGGCGACGGAAAAGGAATGACAGGCTTGGCTCAGCAATTTGACTCAGCATTATGAACCCAACGAACGCAATAAATCCAACGAAACCGAACTGGCTTTTTCGGGGATTGATCTTCCTTTCTGTGGGGATCCATCTGCTGCTGATCATGCATCTGCCCCATTTCTATCGTTCCAGGGATATATCCAGAATAGAACTGACATTAAAACAGGTATCCAGCCCTTCTCAACGACGGATTCCCATACTCAGACCTCGGTTTAAACCGCTCGCGGATCCACAGGAGCGGGCTTTGGCGGACACACCCGATGAGCCATACACCCCCATGAAACCCATTCAATATAGCCTGCCGGCCCCTGTCGATTCCAATGTTTTGAGGGGAAGACAACGGACACCCCAAATTCCTGTTGTGGAAGATATCCCTGTTGCCGAGTGGCAGGATGAAACTGAATTGTTGCCGGCAGAGACTCAAACCGGCAGTAGTGATGACGCCATGACCCAGTACTACAAGCTGATTAGCGGAAAGGTCCGGACGGAAGCCTTCAAAAGATACGAACGAATATCCCGCCGCCGTATTGTGCAGGGGGTCGTCGAGATTGAATTCACCATCGGGAAAGACGGGGAGATGGTTTCCGCAGGGATTGTTACGAGTTCTGGAAGTCGGATTCTTGACCGTACAGCTCTGGATGCCGTGAAAAAAGTATCACCCTTTGCAAAGCCACCCAACGGTTCCATTGTCATTCAGCTTCCCATCAGATTTGAACTGCTTAAATAAAAACGCGCAGCGATTTTATTTGTCTGAAGAAACCACACCCCAGCAATTTTGATACATGTGTACAAGTACGACAATAAACATGGCCTTGAGCAGGTCAAAGGTGGAGACAATTGAAATTGATTTTTTTAAAAGGATGGATATCTGGATAAGCTGCTCGGATTGTCTTTTCAAAAAGACCAGGTCATCCAGCACTTTCAGGGTAATGTCTTTTTTTTCAGGGGGGAGCTGCTTCCACTTCCCCATCATAAATTTGATTTTTAAATGATGGATCTTTAAGGAGGGCGCACCGTAGAGACCCTTCTGGATCTTTTCGCTTGGGAAGGCTGTTTGGGTCAGAATCAGGTTGTGGATGAATTTCGAAATACACTTTTGGGTATCGGCGAAGGTGTCCAGAAGCATTGTCTTGGATTCCTGACTGATGATCAGACGGATAAATTGCAATCTTTTTTCGTTTTCCTGTGTTTTCAAATTGAACTCGGACAGGGCCATTTTCCAGAAAGAATGGCTGGCCTCCTTCAGTATTGCCTGGGGATTTCCATTCTTGCGGGAGTACTCTCTGATGGTCTTTTTCAGGGTCAACAGGTTTATAGCCGTCTTTTCAAATAAGCGTTCTCCGATTACCGTCTGGTAGATCATACCCACGGTGGCGAACCAGTCCTGCAGGTGAAGGATCAGTGGGAGATCCGTGTAAACCTTCCGAATGGTATCGTTTTTCAACTGGTGGGTAGGGGTTGAATAGGACGGTGTTCCACCCAGCGGTGCCTGCCGGATTGTATCCTTTTCAGATAAATCATAGGATACAGTGGTTTCGACATCGATAAGACCGATGGAATACATGTTGGCAGATCCCAGAAACTGCGGAAATTTCGATGGGTTCCCGGCTATGAGCAGATTGTCGGGTTTCAGATCCCGCATGGCCAGTTTTTTTTCACTCAACCAGAAGAGCAAATTGAGAAGATTGATGACCATACTCGAAATCTGTGAGTTATGCTGTTTCAGATTTTTTGCAATGACAAAGGCACGAACCATTCGCTGATATCGTTGGATAGGTTGCCGTTTGTCGGTAAATAATTTTAAAATGCTGGCATTCATCTCGGAAGCAAGATGCGGCTTTGTATCGAAATCCGCAATGGAAAGCTTACCGCCGGACAGGTAAACCAGGAACCACTCCTTGATGTTGAATTCGGAAACGGTGCCTTCGATGTGGTGCTGCTGGAGAAGATCATAACATCGGTTGTAAAAAGATGTGTAGACAGGATTGAGTCCGTCATAAATGCTCACATGCTGCGATCCGTAGCGAGCTTCAAATTCAGCAGCGTCCCACAAAAGACCAGGCTGTTTTGATATTTCGCTGGTAATTTTGTCTTCGATGTTGTGTATGCGATGGAGAATATGTCCCAGAAAAAAGTACCTGGAAAGATCCATGAAATAGGCAAATCCGTCACCAATCTTGAGGTAGTTCTGGAGTTCTGTGTTGCTTTCCAGTAATTGAATATATTTTTCCTCCATGAGTTCAATCGGCAGTTTGTGACCCTCCTGAAACGGATGGATCTTTTTTAAAATAACGGAGATCCGGGGTACAAGGCATTCCCGGGGGAACAATTTTTTGGCGATGCGGTTGTCACGGTTGATACTTTTGACATATCTGCCGAAATCAGTCAGTGGGGTGGGTGATATCTTGATCACCATGTGGTCATCATAAATAACATAATAACAGGTACTTCTGCTGCCAGTGTCTTCACCGATGGGACCGATGGTCATGCGCCTCGTCGCCCAGTCACCATCGCAGTTGACACGCAATTCATAGATAAAATTACTGTCCGGTCGTCGGGCATCCACTGGCCGGAATGTGGCTTCAGCCGAAGGTTCTACCCCTTTTTGGGCTTTGAAAACAGATAAAAAAAACTGTGCGATCTGTTCCTGGCCCTCATATTTCCTTTCATTAATTGCAGGATTTTCGGATTCACCAACCCGTTCTTTTTTCTTTTTTATCGTGCCCGTTACCTTTTTCGACAGGAAGTATATGGCAATGCAAAACAGAATGCCAATGATGACAGCGCCGACCACCGGTGTCCATTTTTTAATGGCTCTTTTTTTTTCAGGGGTCTGGGAGACGATCTCCAGAGATTTGTGTTTCCATGGCGCCAGATGATGTTTGATGATGACGACAATACCGTAACCCTTGTTGAAGATACCGCGTTGTTTGACATCGGAAATGAGATCCATGTTGATGAAATGTATGTCATCCGCAGTTTTGTAGAAAAGACTGTCACCGACAACCCAGGCCTCTTTGGTGATGATGGCCCGCTTGTCTTTTAACAGGATAACCTGATTCTGGTAGATGTGTTGATAGGCGAAAGAACCGGCGGCTGCCAGTGCGGCAAGACAGATCAGAATGAGAATCTTCTTTTTCATATTACCGTCTCAGTTTATGTTCGGACGGTCGTGCCTATCTCCGAACGCATCTATTCGCCACTTGGATCTGAATGTTAAGGATACGATCTGTACAGCATGAACCGAAAGAGCGAGCGCTAACCCCGCAGCTTGCTGCGGGGTTAGCAAGCAAATCTAAATTAGACAGAATTCCTTACGGTCGAAGAGTCCTCGCAGTTTGCTGCGAGGTTCTTCAATTCAGGGTTCTGGTACTCCGTTGGCGGAATGAATAAATATAGGGAAAACAGTCCCCGCTGTCAATTGAAGAATGCTGCTGACATGAACGGCAGCCGCTTACCGGTGTTACACCAAGATACTGTCAACTGCCGGGTTTGCTGTGGACATTGATCATGCCTTCATGGTTTTGTATGATGCCGTAGACAGAGGCCAGACCCAATCCAGTACCCCTTTCCATTTCTTTGGTGGTGAAAAACGGATCAAACACCTTTTGGCGGGTAGCTTTGTCCATACCGATACCCGTGTCGGTAACCGCGAGTTTAACATACTGACCAACGGGGAGATTGTGAGCCCTGGTCCTGGTTATGTTGAGAAAACAGTTCGCTGCTGTGTTCGATGATGATTTGCATTCTTTCCAGGAGGTCATGATAGCTTGGTTCTTTTTGCATGGGGTTTGTCCTCTCACGTTTCATGAGATGTTCGGGTTAAGCAGCGCAAATACCATATCTGGGAAGGATATCGTGGATGATGCTGAAGCGATGTGCCAGCAAGGCATCGTGAAAGAGCTTCCAGTCACTATCCAGAAAAGAGGGGTCGTACTGAAACAGGTCGAGTTTCTTATCCCATAGTTTTCGGGTGCCGAGAGCTATGGTTTTCCAGGAACCCACACCTCTTGCCCTGTAGGATAGTTTGACGGGTGGAAATCCAAAGCGTCCCCTTTGAATTTGTTTGAGCCATTCCAGATGACGCACGGTTTTGTCTTCGTCCCGGTTGTTTTGAAAAAAGGCTAACAGTCTGTTGCGGGTGTCATATGTCAAGCCCGGCACATCCCTGTCAGGATCACCCGATCTAAAACGCTGCATGGTCTTGCACATGGCATCGGCTGCGGCTATAAATGCGTCAGGGTTGTTGCGAACAACCCGTTTTCCGGTATGGTCATGGTAGGACCACTTTAAAAAAGGAAGATCCGGATAACTCAATGCCGCACCGTGTCCCAGCGGCATCACATCACCCACAAAAGAGCTGGCTGCCTTGTTAAAGGATGTGCCGAAAAACTGCTCCATTCGTGTCATGAATTCAGTGCCCGATGCGGTGGCTTCGTCCAGGGCACGTACATCGTTCACATAGCTGTTGACTCCGGCAAACCCTTGATGGGACCACGAATCCGCCAGTACATGCAATGTGATTCCCAGGCGGTGAAGCCCGTAGCGTTTATTTCTGGCTTCGATACATGCCCGAACCATGTCGCGGGCAATGTGGCTGCCGGGTCGGCAGATGATTTTATCGATAAATTTTCCTTCAGGATTTTCACCGGCCTTTTTCCCGCCGTTGCCGGGCAGGAAGTGAAAGGGAATCCACACATGATGGTTGGCCAGTTTTTCAAAATTCCGGTAATCGAGCATTTTGTGGGCCGAGCTGATGTGGGTATACATGGCCCCATTGTGAAATCTAAGGGTACCGCTGTTGATGGCATCATCAACATACTGAGCTGCGTAGGCGACCGTGTCGGCCTCGCGATGGCCGAAACCGGCAGACCTTGCCGTGACATAGGTTGCGGTATGGTGAAAGTCGATCTGCATATTTTGACGGCTCCAATAACAAGGCGAAACCTGAAATCTCAGGCAATCAGATACGTTCCTGTCCCCACGGCGATCAGCCGGCCCTGGTTGTTTCGCAGTTCCATCCGGGTTACAGCAACTTTTTTGCCGATACGCATAATGGATGCGGATGATGTAAAAGCGCTGCCCTTTCCGGGTCTCAGGTAATCGACCCGTAGATCGATGGTGCCGACTTTGGCGATATTCTGTACGATTTCCTCTTTCGGACGAGCCACTTTTTTTTGAATCATTCCTGCCGTGGCTGTCAAACCGCCAACGGCATCCAGAACAGATGAAATCACACCGCCGTGCAGGGAACCCTGGACATAATTACCGATGAGAGAATCGGTCATGTCAAAGGCCACTTCAACCAGATCGGGTTTCAAGTGGATGACACGCAGACCCAGAACCCGGTTGAAGGGGAGTCTGTTTTCATAGATGTCACCGAGGATCTGCAGCAGTTCATCCAGCTGATCGCGTTGTGTAGGCATTGAGGGCTCCCTTCTTCTGATCTAGAACCGCCACCGCCGGTGGAGGACCCGGAAAGGTTTTACAGATCAGGTAAAAATTAAAAAGGAAAATATCGAATATCGAACAAGGAATGCAGAATAATGAAGTGTTGTATCGCTGCGCTCTATCTTCCTTTATTCTAAAAACTGGGAAGCATCACTTCGAAATTCATGGTTTCGATATTCGATATTGGATATGTTAGCCCCCTTCGAGGGGGCTTCTTGAGCCCACCCGCTCTGAGGGTGGAGGCTCAGTTAATTACTATTACTCAAATAGTTGAACGCTTCATCTTCCGTTATCATTCCCGTCTCAGACATGAGGGACCACCATGACTGCCGAAGTGCCACAAGTGCCAGGGCAGTTCGGTTCTGTGCCGATGTCAGTTCCCGTTGTGATTCATTGAGGCGCACCAGGGAAGCCTGACCGGCCTTGTATTCCTTTTCAACAAGATCACGGTTCTCCTGACTGAGCCGGGTAATGGATTGCTGCAGCTTGAGTTGGGTCTGGAAAGTGATGACATTCGTAATGGTGGTACGGATTTCAGCGGTGATGTTTATTTTCAGGTCTTCCAGTAATTTTCTGGCTTCGATTTCTTTTTGCATGGCTTCCCGTGACTGGGCGCGGTACAGTCCCCCGGAAAATAGATTAAATGTCATGTTGAGACCGATGGTGTTTCCAAAATCATCACCCTCAAATCGGGCATCCGCTTCCCGTTCTCCTTTTACGGATGCCGTGAGATTGATGGTGGGTGCATAATTTGAGTTGGCCATTTTTTTTTCGAGAGACGCATTCTGAATGGCCAGCCGGGCCTGGAGAATTTCCGGTCGGTGTTCGAGGGCATAGGACACCATCTGCTTGGTATCCGGTACTTGCATTTCTTCCGGGGTCGCCTCTTCAAGGGGTGCCAGTTCCACGTGTGCGGGCAGTGAGGCTTCTGCAAGACCCAGCAAAGCCGCCAGACTGTGCAGGGCGGTCTTGTACACCCCTTCCGCTCGAATCCGATCGGAGATGGCAGCGTTGGCCTGAATCTGAAAGTTGAGTTCATCGCTCAATGAGCCCGTACCGATCTGCCGCCTACTTTTGGCCTCTTCCAAGAGATCGTTGAAAAATGCTTCATCGGTCTTGGCAATATCGATATTTTCCCGTGCCAGTTCCGCGCTCAAAAAGGATAACGACACCGAGGACAATAACAAGCGTCTGGCGTCATCCCTTGCCGAAATTGTCTGATCTTTCACATTTAGGGCCTGACGGGTTTTGTATCGGCGCTCAAATCCATCGAATAACAGCCAGGTGGTTGTGAGACCTGCCTGGTAATAATCCTGGGGATCGTCGATGGTGGCGCCGGGATCAAACATTCTGGCAGAATAGAGGTTGTCCTGGTATTCATTATCAGGCATCCAGATTCTGGATGCGGAGGCGGTGGCGTCTAATCGGGGCCAGTAGGCGGCCCGTGCCTGGGAAATCCGTTCCTTGGCCTGCTGGATGCGTATCTCTGTCGCTTGAATGGAAGGATTGTCAGCCATGGCTAACCGCTGTGCCGTTTCCAGATCAAGAACGGTGATCCGGCTCCAATCCAGGGGAGGAGCCGTCTTTTCCAATGCATCACTGCTCGCGTCGGCATGGTGACCAAAACCCTGAAGCAGAACCAGAACGAGTATCAAGCAGCAAACCATTTTCCCTGTTTTGCTGGGAGTCATGACTTTATGTCTCCTATGTTTAAAGGGTCTTCGTGCCGATTTCTGGCAGGTTCCACTGCCAGGCGCTCGGGCCAGGTACCGTGTTTGAATCGGTAAATGAGCAACCTGAAATCACTCAGAATCGTCAGCAGACTTGGTACCAGGACAAGTGTCAGCACCGTGGCAAACAAAACACCGGAGGCGAGGGCCAATGCCATGGGAATGAGAAACCTGGCTTGAAGGTCTGTTTCCAGAATTAAGGGCATCAAGCCACCGATGGTACTGAAGGACGTGAGGATAATTGCCCGGAAACGCCGTACACCCCCTTTTAGAACAGCTTCAAAATAAGGCATACCGTCAGCAAAGTTTTCGTTGATCCGCTCGATGAGTACGATGGCGTCGTTTACAACAACACCGGTCAGAGCCACCATTCCAAAGATGCTCATCATGGAAAGGTCGTAGCTCAACACTAGGTGGCCGGTAACCGCACCGATGATCCCGAAGGGCACGGTAAACATGATTACAAAGGGCTGGGCGTAGGACTTGAACATGGTTGCAATAATGATATAGATGCCTATCAGGGCCAGGGGGAAACCAATATACAGACTGCTAAAGGATTCCCGCATTTTTTTCTGCTCTCCCTGTATGGCGATACGAACTTCAGGATAACGGCTTTGAAGTTCGGTGAAAAATCCGCTTGATAGCTCAGAAAGGATTTCGTTGGTATTGGCCTTGTTGGTATCAACGCCGGCACTCACGGCGATGCGGCGCATGCCATTGGTACGCCTGATCGTTGAATAACCCGGTGCAAAAGAGATATCGGCAACGGAAAAAAGTGGAATTTCAAAACCGGTGCGTGTACGGATACGAACATTCTCAACGTCTGCCAAGCGGATTCTTTCATCTGCCGTATAACGGACCTTGACACGAATATTGTCCCTTCCCCTTTGAAGACGAAGGGCTTCATCACCGTAATAACCGGCGTAGAGCTGTCGGGCCAGATCATCGACAGTCAACCCCAGTGTTCGTGCCTCAGGCTTGAGTTTGAGGCGCATCTCGTTTTTTCCCTTGGAAAAGTCGGATCGAATCTGATAGACGCCATCGAATTGTCGCAGTCTGCCCATGATATCCTGAGAGGCCGCCAAAATGACATCCATATCATACCCTTGAACCCAGATTTCGATGGGGGCGCCGGGAGGGCCCATGGACATTCCCTCGAAGGTCAGTGCCTTGACACCCGGTATGGTGCCGATTTCATTTTCCCATGCCACCATCAGGTCTTTTGTGTGCACGCCTCGTTTTTCGGATTCAAGCAGAATGACCTGTACGGCACCGAGATTCGACCCTGACTTGGGTATCTCACCAAGGGTTTGCCCCACCAGAGCCAGTCTAGACCGGATCATGGATTCGCCCGAGATCGTCTTGGTTTTTTCGGCCAGACGTAACAGGGCAGCATCGATCTGCTCGACCGCTTGTCGGGTGGTGGCCGAGGGCGATCCTTCCGGAAACTCCACGGTTGCGGTGATAATAAACCCATCGATTTCGGGCATCATCAGAAATTTGATAAAGCCGCTGTTCACGAGACCGATGGTGATAAAGAGGATGCTGATGGTCACACATAAAGATACATAGCGCCAGTACAATGCCTTGCTTAAAAACGGCATATAAATTTTCTCGACAAACCACTCCATACCCGAACGCGTGATTCGGTGAAACATTTCAAGTCTGCGGGTCAGGGGATTCATCTGCTGTCCATTGGTATTCAAATCCGGCAGATCGCCCAGGTGCGCGGGTAAAAGAATCAGGCATTCCACCAGGGAAACAGCCAGACAGGCAATAACCACTACGGGTAGAATGGCAATGAATTTTCCCATAATCCCGCCTACGAATGCCAGGGGAATGAATGCCACGATGCTGGTGATCACGGCGGCAATGACAGGAAGACCGACTTCCGCCACGCCATCCACGGCTGCTCTTACAGGTGGTTTACCACCTTTGCGGTGAACATAAATGGCTTCACCCACCACGATGGCATCATCGACAACGATACCCAGTACCATAATGAGACCGAATAGAGAAATAAGGTTGATGGTTCCTCCCACCGCCCACAAAACAGCCAGGGCGCCGGATATCGAGACAGGAATTCCAAGTCCTGCCCAGAAGGACAGCCGTGCGTTTAAAAAAATCCATAGCAGCAAAAAGACCACCATCAGACCGATGAGACCATTTTTTACCAGAAGGTTGATTCTGTCCCTCAAAATTTCGGTGTTGTCGTAAAGTGTGTCCAGATGAATGCCGTGAGGGAGTTGCTGCTGCTTCAGTTTGATAAATGACGCCACGGAAGCTGAAATGGCAAGGGCGTCTTCTTCTTTGGTTTTGTTGACAACGATGAGCACCGATTGCTCTCCATTGATAATGGCCTGGATGGGGTCTTCTGTAAATCCATCCTGAATCGTGGCAATGCGATCAAGGGTGATGATGTTGCCGTTCGGATCGGCCAGCACCACAATTTGGGCCAATTCCTGACCGGTATACCTCCTGCCCACGGTTCTGATACGGATCTCTTGACCGGTGGTCCGTATGGTGCCACCGGCCAGGTTGAGATTGCTCTGGCGGATGGCATTTGAAACCGATGAGAATGTGAGACTGTATTCACGAAGGCGTTCCTCGGAAACTTCCACGGCGATTTCATATTGTCTGGCCCCGAAAATATCGATCTGGGACACACTGTCCAACTCCTGTAGCTCGTCCTTGATTCGTTCAGCGTACTCCTTGATGCGACGTTCCGACATGGCACCCGAGAGGTACATCAGCACCACGGGGTCTTTTAATAACAGTTCCGTGATAATCGGTTTCTCCGCATCGACAGGAAAGGTTGAAATGGCATCGACGTCGGTCCTGATGCGGTCCAGAACTTTGTCCAACTCATAGTCTTCGCGTATTTCTATGAGTGCTGTACCGGAATTTTCGCTCGAATAGGTTGTATAGAGCTTGATACCTTCGATGCCTTCGATGGCTTCCTCCAGTTTTCGGGAGATGCCTTCTTCAATTTCTTCGGGGTCGGCGCCCGGAAAGGGCACGGTTATGGTGACCATATCAAGGGAAAATTCAGGGAAGTTTTCCCGCACCATCGATTTGAGGGCAAATCCACCTGCAATAAAAATGAGCAGGAGGACGATGTTTGCGAAAACAATATTTCTTACAAATGCCGCCAGGACACGTTTCATGCCGGTTTTCCTTGTAATAGCTCTAAGTTGTAAGCTATAACTCAACTTTCGGGTTTCACCACAGATAGAGCGAAATGGGTGATTCAATGGCGATTTGCGCTGTTTGAGGCAATTAGGGCACCTACCATCAGCGCATGACAATGAACAATCCAATATGAAAACACGATCATTTAATCGCTACGCCTGTTTAACCATATGGCCAGCGCTGATGTTAGGAGCCCTTGCGGCGAGTTCGCAAAGCGCCAGGGGATTATTCATTTCGCGTTTCCTGAGTACCGAAAGTTGAGCTTTAAGCTCTAAGCTGGTAACGGCTTACAGCTTACGGCTTAGAGCTTACACGATCAATTTGCACTTTATTGTTAGGTGTATCTACTTAACGGTCACCGCCAGCAGCGCATTTTCCAGGGGATCGCTCAATCTGGTGGTGACGACTGTCTGACCAGGTGTCAATCCCTGGGAAACAAACACATTTTCTCCTTCAGCGTATATAACTGTCACGGGTACTGTTTTCAGACGGCTCTCTTTGGTTGCCAGGAAAGCCGTGTTCTCGAAGCTTACGGACCAGCGGGGCAAACGGACGACATTTTTTAATGTTTTCCCGGGGATATCGACGATGCAGAACATGCCTTCTACCAGTGGAAATGGGCTGTGTTCAGTCAATTGTGGGCCGGGGGAATCCAGCTTTATGGCAACTGTCAGTGTTCGGGTCTGGGGATCGAACTGGACGACTCTGTCCATGATACCGGTCCAGATCTCGGCTTCGGGGTTTTCCGTCCAGCGAAGTTTACAAACCACAGGAGTCGGCTTCGAAAACCAGGTTGTCGACTCTTCTGCAGGAGGGTTGTCAAACAGGAGCCATTGGCGCGCGTCTCTGGCATCCAGGGACACCTGTATCTCCAGAAGGGTGTCATCTGCCAGGGTCACGACGGGTTGCCCGGGTGTTACGTATTGACCGATCTCGATGGAGACGTTTTTGATTCGTCCGGTAAATGGCGATATCACCTTGCACCGGTGCAGGTTTACCCTTGCGATGGCAAACCTGGCCTTTGCAGCTTCTATACCGCTTTTGACTTCCTGAATTTGAAGCGGGTAAAGAGCCAGCGCCCGGGACATCTGGTCGGCCTGGTCCACGGCTGCGTTGTAGGACTGCTCAGCCTTGTCAACACCCGAACGGGTGCCGACATCGCTGGTCTCGTACAGTTGTTGGATCCGTTTGAACTCCAGTTGGGCCAGATCCCGGTTGCGCTCGATGGTTTTCTGGCGCTCCCCATCGAGGGCGAACTGTTTTTCAAGCCTCAAAACAGTGTTTTCCAGCTGCTGGAGGGCAGCGTTTGCCTCATTCAGCGTGGCGGTATATATTCTGGAATCGATTTTAAAGAGGATGGCGCCCCGGGGTATGATTTCGCCGGACTCAAGACGTGGATGGACATCCACAACACGACCGGAAATTTCCGGGGAGATGGAAACTGTGTTGAGCGTCTTTATTTCGCCGTATCCGTTTAAGATGACCTTGATATCTTCTGTTTTGACAATGGTACCTTCGACTTGCAGGGCCTGCTCCGTGCGTTTGACTTCCACAGGTGGTTTTTTCAAGGCCGACAACCTGTTCATGACCAGCAGCCCGAACAGCAGAACGATCAGACAGATGATGACTCGGATGACGATTTGTCTTGCCCGAACCGGTGCTTTTTTCGACTGTTTAGATTCCATTTTTTACTCCAATATGACAATGGGACCCAGCCCATGATACATTGACCATATAACCTTACACATCATGACATTATCGGGCTATTGCTCTTGTTCCAGGATTGCCTTGACTTTTTCCAGCACATCACACCACTGGACCGTTGTCTCATGACCCAATTTCTCTACCAGCTCCACAAAACGGAGAAGTATGGATTCTTCAATTATTTGTATATGGGTTTTAAATGGGGGGGCGATTTGAACGATCACTTTCCGTCGATCCCCCGGGCTGTGTTTTCTAATCAGAATGCCCTTTTCCACCAGCCGGCTGACCATGGCCGAAGACGAGGGGGGAGACACACCCATCTTTTTTGAAAGCCCGGTCATGGATATCTGTCCGCTGCTGTAGACTGTCATGATGGTCTGAAGTTGTGAAAGGGACAATTCCTTCAGTATCTGTTTGCCTTTACCGGAACCGAAATGGGGATTTTGTAATGTAACCATCCGATCCCGAATGAGCTTTCCAGTTGTCATAATGTAGCGGGCCAATCGGCGTGCATCCTTTTGTTTCATCAGAGAGGGCTCCCACCAAACCAAAAATATTTGCAAACATCGGGTTCACTCCATCGGTTCAAAAACCGAAACCCGAGTAAAAAATATTATTTAGATTATAAAACAATTAGATTACCTAAGTATAATGCCCGGCATGCTTTGTCAAGTCCCATGAAATGTTCAGGTATTATTTAACAGAGGGATAATTCCCTGTGTGGGCCGTTATCTGATGGAAGGATGTTTCGAGTTCTCTGACCGCTTTCATACGCTTAGGATCGAGGAAAAAACCGTATAGGGTATCGGCTGGATTTTTTGTACGATCGAGAATTTGCGTCTCTATCTGAAAAAGTGCCTGAACGGATTTGTCGGAAACCGGATACCCTTTATCGTCCACTGGGATATGATGATCCGTGGAGAGTTTCGAGATATTGTTGATATCAACGAGCTTGACAATACCCAAAGCCGTCATGATCAGGTTACCCACACCGGCGAGGTCTGGAATGGTACCCGTCTTCATGATGATGTTTTTGATGCAGTTGACGAAGGATGCCAGGTTTTCGAGAGCTGTCTCAAGCGTTCCTTCAGGAGAACGTTTTACGATTCCTTCGATTTTAAGTCGTGCATTCGCATGCCATGGGTCCACAGATTCTCCCTGAACATACTCCTGAAGACCGCACAGCAGAATGCTTTTATGTCGCCCCCTTATATAGTCTACCATAAATTCCGATGACACCGCATAATGGAATTTCGACAGCCACTGCTGAAGAATCTTATAATTGTCTATTTCTTTCTGGATATCACTTAGTGAGGAGAATTTATTCTTGAAAATTCTGAGCATGGCCACCGGCTGTGCTATGGGAAACATGCAAATACCTTGTTGAAGAATGCCTCTGGTTTCGAGGGCGACGTCTGAGAGTTTAAGGACCTGAATCAAACGGGAGCGGAGGCCTTCCCTAAAGTGGTTGCGGAAAAAGTACCTGGAAGGGTATTTGATAAAATTCAGACGTATGATGTCGTCGTGCGACAAGGTCGGTTTGTCTCTGATGTCGATTGTCATGACTTTAGCGTATTAGGTTGTTTAGACTGTAGGCTGTTAGCTGCTTACCGCTTATAGCTCACAGCCCACAGTCACCCTTGAACCCTTTTTATTTTATTCCAGCAAGTCTTTTTCAAGCTTTTCAATCCAGACCGCTTTCACGTTTGCCTTTTGGAAGAGATAGCCCCGGGCGGATCCATATTTATTGTTGATATGCTCTATTACGGCCACGATAGCGGCTTTGGGGGCGGTCAGGTAATCCATTAACTTTTCAGGGTCTATCCCCATTTTTTGCAGGTTGTCTTTAATCTTTTTTGTCTGCTTTGCATTGTAAAGATTCGAAAGGGCGTGGTCATAAATCACCCATTTTTCGGATACGCCCAAGCTCAAGAGACTCAAGGCCGCACATACGCCGGTGCGGTCTTTTCCGGCTGTGCAGTGAAACAGAAGCGGGCGAAAAGATCTTTGGCATAAGTATTTAAAAAATAAATGCCAGACATCATGGAAGGCTTCGATTTGTTCTATATACGCGTTGACCATGAAATCCGGTGTAAGCCACCCAATGTCGCCTTTCATAATTCTAGTGACAGCTTCGGTGGGTTCCATGGTTTTGTTCACAATGGGAAGGTGCATGCATTGGAGAGCAGTTTTTTTAGGCAGGTGGTTTGGCTGACGCGCTATTTCCTCTGTTGACCGAAAGTCACAAATGGACTGGAGACCAATGTCCTTCAAAATCCGGTGGTCGTTGTCCGTCAGTGATGCCAGGTTTCCCGAACGAAAAATCTTGCGCCATTTGACTCGCTTATGCCCGTTGGTTGGATACCCACCGATATCCCGAAAATTTGCCGCACCATCCAACGCGATTCGGCGTTCAAACTCACCCGTTTCCATATCTTCAATATTCAAACCGCTTTTCTCCATTGGATTATCCTGGTCCATCTTAACACATACATCTTAACACATACAGCGGGGCGATAAGGTAACTTTCTACAAAAATGCGTTTAACTTTCTTTTTGCAGCACGACCAGTGCATCAACCGCCACAGGTCGCCCTTGGATCAATTTGATGGGATTGATATCAATTTCGCCCACAGCGTTATTTTCCAGCCCGATCCTGCCGAGGGCAATCAGAAGTTCTGCCAGGGCGTTCCGGTCGACCGGTGGTTTTCCTCTGAAGGACTCCAGGATTTTTTTCCCCCGTATATTTTCCATCATATCCATGGCATCGAAGGTAGTGATGGGTGCCACCCGGATCGACACATCTTCCAGTATTTCAGCCAGTATCCCGCCGAGACCGAACACCACGCAAGGGCCAAACTGGCTGTCTCGTTTGAGGCCCGCCAAAAGTTCGCGGTTGCCCTTGAGCATCTGTTGTACCAGCACTTCTGTGATTGGGACAGTACTTTCCTCTAAAAGTTCTGTATAGGCCTGTCTGACCTGGGACGCATCCTTGAGGTTGAGTCGTATCAGGTCGAGTTCGGTCTTGTGTTGCAGGTTTTCACCAGACGCTTTCAGTACGACCGGGTATCCAATGGAATTTGCCACTGAGACGGTCTCTTCGATGGTTGTTGCTGTTTTTTCTTTGGTAACAGGGATCCCATAGGTTGAAAGTAACTGTTTCGATTCAAACTCCGACAGGTTGTCCGCTCCTCTTTTAATGGCATCTTCGATAATTTTCATCTGTTTTCCTTTATTGGTCACCTTGGAAAATTTGAACCTGAAGAGAATCTGGTTCAGGGGATCGCTATCAATACCCGGTCAGCAACCATATAGGATTTGTGTTTTCCCGTCAAATGGGAATACAAGCTTGATAAAAATTGACACAGATGGTATAAATTCTTTAAAGTTAAAACGCTCATCTTAGGTTAAATGATACACGGTGGCTTATACGCATGGCTGAAAACGAAACATCTGATCAGGTACGTTATCGAACGCATTATATGGACCCGCCTGAAAAAAGAGAATCTAATGACCGAAGAAAGGTCAGCTGTTTCATAGAAAGGGATCGGCGTAGTGGTATTGCATGTCGGCGCATGGAACAGCAGCGCGAGATGGAACGTCGAATAGCCTTCAGGAAGGTTCGGTTCTATCCTGAATATTTCAGAATTGTTTGATATATGGAAGAAACCGAATATGGACTCATTGAAGGGACAGTTTCTGATCGCCATGCCATCCATGCTGGATTTCAACTTTTCTCACACCGTAACATGTATGTCAGAGGATACAGAGGACGGATCCCTGGGCATCGTTGTCAACCGTGTGATACCGTCCCTCACGGCCGGTGCCGTCTTTAAAGAATTAAATATTGAATATACGGCTTCGACAGCCATGATTCCGCTTCATATCGGTGGGCCGGTTCATGAGAATGAAATATTTATCCTCCATGGTGAACCGTTCTCTTGGGAGGGGTGTCTCATGATTACACCGACACTGGCTATGAGCAACACCATGGATCTTATTGAGGCCATCGCAAAGGGAAAAGGGCCGCAAACCTTCCTGATTGCACTGGGTTGTGCCGGCTGGGGGAAAGGGCAACTGGCAACCGAAATATTGCAGAATGTGTGGCTGACATGTCCTGTTGACAATAAAATTATCTTTGAATCTAAGATCGATGAGCGATGGCATGCTGCGGTGAGGTTGCTGGGAATCGACCCGATGCTTTTATCCGACACACCCGGTCATGCTTGAAGAAAAAGCCTCCTGCCGGATAAGCTCGATCTGATGGATCGATTCGTGGTGGGAGGCTTGTTGGATCTAGGTTGCGGATTCGACTTTTTTCTTCGGCTTCGTCTTTGGTTTCTTTTTCTTGAGACAAACTTTATCTTTCCTTACAAATGCACAGAGTTTCGGATTGTAATACTCTTTACAGTTTAAAGGATTGTAGAGCGGGCATTCCGGATGTTTTTCTGACATGAATATTATTTCCCCTTTAGATAATCATTTTTTTTATTTTTATTGCATACCACAAACCCATAGATTTTACAAGCCATTCCCTTTGACAATCGATTCCACTCCATGTAAATAGGACTTAATGGTTCATTGGTATGGTATCATTTTACATTAATCGGGATTAGCCGGGACCGGCCATGATGATGACCTCATTTCATACAGTAAAAGACGAGCTTCAGCAGCTCTGTACAGATATTTCCGCCTATCTTGTTTCCGCAAGGGAGTTACCGGGTGTTGGCATGACTTCGTTCAAAGAATGGGAAACGACATGTCAGACAATCAAGAAGCAGTTGGATGAGGAAATCATTCGAGTTGCCGTGGTTGGTGCCATCAAATCCGGTAAAAGTACATTTGTCAATTCACTGTTCAAGGCCGACTACCTCAATCGGGGAGCCGGTGTGGTAACATCGATTGTCACGAGAATTCGGCAGGGCCCGTATTTGAAGGCAAAACTCCATTTCAAATCCTGGGATGAGGTGAACGAAGAGATGTCCCGGGCTTTGACGCTATTTCCCGCGCATGCATGGGAGTCGGAAGAGGCCCAATTTGACATTCGCAGGGAAAGTGACCGGCGCGCTTTGACCACAGCTCTTAAGAATATTCAATCCAATCTCTTGCTGGCAAATGGGTTGCGCAACACCAATAGTATTCTTATCGACTCCTATTTAAAGGGATATGATCTGGTAAAAGGTATCATCACTTCGGACGACCTTTCCAAGGTTTACGAAGATGACCTGTTTGGCGAGCAGAAGACATTTGTGGGAAGCGACCATCTGGCAGTCTATCTGAAGGATGTCCTTCTGGAGATCAAGGGTGGGGATATGGGTAAGGATATTGAAATCGCAGACTGCCAGGGTAGTGATTCGCCAAATCCGCTCCATCTGTCCATGATCCAGGATTACCTGTTAAAGACCCACCTTATCATTTATGTCATCAGCAGTCGTACGGGATTACGTCAGGCAGATATACGCTTTCTCTCCATTATCAGAAACATGGGAATACTAGAAAATATCCTTTTTGTTCTCAACAGCGATTTCAGCGAACATGAAACCCTGGAAGGACTTGTTTCACTGGTGGACCGTACTAGGGAAGATTTATCGGTCATTTTGCCTGATCCGGATATTTACATCTTTTCATCCCTCTATAATTTATTCAAGGCATCTTTCAAATCCATGTCTCGGAAGGATGAGATGCGGTTTTCACAATGGGAGACAGAGACACCTTTTATAGCGTTTTCAGACGGTGAAACCCAAAGATTCAACGCTGATTTTTCTGCCAAGTTGGGGAAAGAACACTATTCTCTATTGGTGAAAAACAATATTGAACGCCTGAGTATTGTGTCCGAGTCTCTGGTTCACTGGGCTGACATTCATCAGGAGATTCTGGGCGGGGATGCAGAAGGGGCAGCATCGCTTATCAGTAAAATGACGTTCCACCAACAGCAGATGACCCAGATTTCATCGCTGGTCAAAAATACCCTGGAGGGCACATCCCGGAATATTAAACAGAATCTAAAGCAGACCATTGACAGGTTTTTTGATCGCCGGAATGGTACGGTAGTAAAAGACATGGTTGCCTTTATCCGAAACTTTCAACTCAACCTTGAAGCCTACGAATCAAGCCTTGAATCATCCCGATTTACAGAGATGCTTTACATGGTTTTCCAGGATTTCAAGACGGCGGTTGACAGCCATCTGGCTGAAACGATTCATCCCAGATTCGTCAAGTTTATCCGGGAGGAAGAGGAGAAAATCAAGTCTCACCTTGAATCGGTTGCAACACCTTATGTTTCTATGGTGGAGGAGGCCTTGTCTGATTACCAGGCATCCATGGCAGGGACGGGCGCACCCCAGATTGACAGCCTTGGAAGCAGAATGGTTTTGACGGACCTGAAGGCTCTCAAATTAAGAGATAAGCTGAGCCTGCCACTCGTGGAAACAACCATGCGCTATTCTGCCAGAATAAAAACAGAGGCGGTTATGCGCCTGGGACTCTATTCGGCCATGAAGGTCTTTCAGAAACTGCTGAAAAAAACGGAAGCTCGACAAACTCGTAGAAAACAAAAGGCTCTGGAAGATGGCTTCAGACGCATGAAACTGGAGACGATACGATCCATCAGCATGCAGTTCAGAGATTATCAGGAGAATATCAAGTTCCAGTACTTGTTTCGATTGACGGATGCCATGGTTCATCGACTCAATGATGATCTGCGGGAATGTTTTCAGGTCTATTTTACGGACGCTTCAAAAATGATTGAGATGGTAAAAGAAGAGCATATTGATAAGGAACGGGTCAAAGAAAGTTTGCAGAAAATTGGAGAAACCGCCAGGAATTATCTGGAGCGGATTGAGCGACTCAGGGAAGATGTCGAATCGATCCTGAAACGCGACAGCAACGCAGAGATTGGGACAAAAGACATTTTAGAGATGGGTTCTACAGACAGGATCTAACACGGACCAGAGGAGGAAAACATGAAGAATAAATCAGCCGCAATCGTTGCTGTTGCCAATGAAAAAGGGGGTGTTGGAAAAACAGTTACAGCCATTAATCTGGCGGCAGCCTTGTCGTTGAAAGGGAAAACGGTTCTGGTGGTGGACATGGACCCCCAGGCTAACGCAACCCGGGGTTTGGGAGTCGACATGGATGAATACCACATGACGGCCTATGATATGGTGTGTCAGCCTGAATCGGTTACCGTCGAAGATGCTGCTGTTAAAACAAAATGGAAAGGCTTGGATCTGATCCCTTCCCATGTTGATCTGGCGGGTGCGGAAGTGGAACTGGTGGATGTTGTTGGTCGTGAAAACCGGCTGAAACAGGCCATCGAACCCCTGGGGGGAGCATATGACTTCATGATTCTGGACACCCCCCCGAGTCTGTCGCTGTTGACCGTAAACGTATTTGCCTGTGCCGGGTCCGTGATCGTACCATGCCAGACCCACCCTTATGCGTTTGATGCACTATCGGAGTTGTTCGACACCATCGAGACGGTCCAGAGTGAAATCAATCCTGAGCTGAAAGTGTCGGGAATTCTTGCGACCATGTTTGACCGGCGGACCCGTGTAAGCCACAACACATTGGCCAGACTCAGAAACGACCAGCGTACCAAAGAATTCATGTATCGCACTGTTATCCGTTCAAACACCACCATTGCCGACTCTGCCGAAGTAGGCAAGCCCGTGGTATTCTACCGGACCACTTCCTTTGGTGCTCTTGATTACAAGACCTTTGCCGATGAATTTTTGAGCAGTAAGCAGTAAGCAAGCTTATGGCTTAAAGCTTAGCGCTTACAGCTGCTAGTTGTTATCCACCGGACCAAAAGAGCGCACATAAAGCTCATGAAGAGCCTTTTGGCCGTCCTCGGAAAGGAAGCGGGTTCCGGTTCCGGCAAACGTATCTGATGTAATAACCGGTGTGCTCTCGACCCATTGGCTGTTTTCCCAGGAAAACCATCCCTTTCGTTCCTGATCATAGACGCTCAGCGGCCGGTTGAATAGCTTTGCCAGCTCGACTCCCCAACCGGTTCCCCCCTTGACAGTGTTGTCAGCCTGTATCCAGCCGACAGCAATCACGTGGTAGCCGCTGTTGACCATGTGAAAAATGGACTGGATTACTTTTCGGATTTTATTTGTCCGGGAGTACGTGCGATTCATACGTTTGGATACGATTTCCATGCTGACATCGCCCTTTTGAAGTTCTTCAGGGCTCAGCACCCAGACACCATGGGTTCGCTCGGCATTGTGCCCTTCAAATGATATGGTTACCTCATTGATGTCCCAGGCTTCGGCAAGTCTGCCGAATTCCGCCTCGGCTCCCTTGTGGCCGCCACTGTAAAGTGTAATTTTTGAAATGTCTGTCATTTTTATTCTCCTGAGTGTTTAAGACCATGCGTTCTGACATAAAAAAACACCCCGCCGCAGTTTGGCAGGGTGAGTGGATATAGTAATTCCATTTTTTTGTATTGCAACCCTATTCATCATAATAATTTTATTTAATCTTTGTTCTATAGAGTCTCAGGCTGTTGGTTACAACCGTGACACTGCTGACGGACATGGCCAATGCGGCCATGATGGGGTGTAATTCCCGCAGAAAACCAGGCGCCGTCTCGAACGGATAGAGGACACCGGCGGCAATGGGTATCAGGGCGAGGTTGTAGAAAAAAGCCCAGAACAGATTCTGGCGGATGGTCCGCATGGTGGCTTTGCTGAGGTGAATGGCTCTGGAAACACCGGTGAGGCTGTTGCCGGAGAGGATAATACCGGCGGTTTCCATGGCCACGTCGGTACCGCTGCCGATGGCCATACCTACATCTGCCGTGGCAAGAGCAGGGGCATCATTGATGCCATCCCCCACCATGCCGACCTTGTGGCCTTTGTTCTGAACTGTTTCTACAATGGATGCTTTTTCATCAGGTCGTACTTCCGCATACACATCATGGATTCCGCATTGATTCGCAATTACCTGGGCCGTCTGCTGGTTGTCACCTGTAAGCATGCCCACATTGATGTGCATATCCTGTAAGGTTTTGATGGCTGTCCTGGATTCAGGCTTGATGGTGTCGGCCACGGTAATGAGGCCGTAGATCTGTTTGTCGGCAACCACCACCATGACGGTTTTTCCTTCAGACTGTAGTGTATGGATCCTGTCAGCCGTTGCCGCCGGATTTATTGATTCTGCAGTATCGCCATTGACAAACCATTTGGGTTTTCCAACTTTGATTTTTTTCCCATCAATGTCGGCCTCAACACCCATCCCACCGGAAGCTTTGAAGTTTTGGGGTGACGCCAGTTCAATGGATCTATTTCCAGCTTCCTTTACAATCGCTTTCCCCAGCGGGTGCTCCGAGCCTTTTTCCACCGATGCAGCGAGTTTGAGCAAGGCATCGGGTGTGTTGCACAAAGGTTCGAAAGGCAGCACATCCACCACTGCTGGTTTGCCCATGGTAATGGTGCCGGTCTTGTCCAATAGAATGGTGTCGAGGCTGGATGCGGTTTCCAGGGCAGCGCTGTCCTTAAAAAGAATATTGTTTTCAGCGCCTTTTCCAGTCCCCGCCATGATAGCCGTTGGTGTGGCCAGACCAAGAGCACAGGGACAGGCAATCACCAGAACTGCCACCATTCGAATCATGGCCGGTACGAATGCGCCACCTGCCCACCACCAGAGAAAAAAGACCAGAAAGGCGATGATGATAATGGTGGGGACAAAGACGGCGGCTACCTTGTCAGCCAATGCCTGGATGGGTGCTTTGCTTCCCTGGGCGTCCTGGACCAGTTTGATGATCTGAGCCAGGGCGGTTTCCTTGCCCACGCGGGTTGCTGTAAATTGCAGCATGCCTTGGCCATTGATGGTACCGCCAATGACGGTATCTCCGATTTTTTTATCCACCGGCAAGGGCTCACCGCTCAACATGGATTCATCCACGGCTGAAGCACCTGCCTCGATGGTACCGTCCACCGGCATCTGTTCCCCCGGGCGAACCAGGACCAGATCACCTTTTTTGACACGCGTCAGGGGAATTTCCTTTTCGGCACCATCTTCAATGAGGGTGGCGGTCTTGGGCCGTAGCCCCATGAGTTTGCGAATGGCACCACCGGTTTTCCCCTTGGTGCGGGACTCAAGCAGTTTTCCCAGCTTAATAAGGGTGATGATGACAGCAGATGTTTCAAAATAGACGTGATTCCCCAAAGAGGAAAACAGGAGCAGTGCCAGCGAATAAACATAGGCCACGGACGAACCCATGGCTACCAGAACGTCCATGTTGGCGCTTTTGTTTTTGAGGCTCTTAAAGCCCCCCACGTAGTAGTCCCAGCCGGTATAAAACTGTACCGGTGTGGCCAGGGCCAGGAAAAGCCAGTTGACCCAGACTGCATGACTCCAGGGGCCTGTCAGATGAAAATCCCGTGACATGCTGAGGATGAAGAGGGGCAGGGTGAAGATCACGCCAATGAAAAATTTTCGGGTTTGATTTTTAATTTCAGCATTTCGAGCAGCCTGCTCCGCATCCTCTTCTCCGGCATCTTCGGGGGGAATGACACCATAACCGGCCTTGGTTACCGCAGCATAAATATCATCCGGTGTAACGATTCCCGGGATATATCCCACAAACGCTCGATCGGTGGCCAGATTGACGGATGCCCCGGTAACACCCAGGACTTTTTTATTTAAAGTGCGTTCTATATTGGCAGCACAGTTGGCGCATGTCATACCCGTGACCGGGAAATCGATGTCGGCCCTGGGGATTGAAAACCCGATGCTCTCAATCTTGGATAGAATATCCTGGAGACTGGTTTGTTTGGGATCGAACTGAACCGAGGCATGCTCCGATGCAAAATTGACGCTGACCCCATCCACCCCATTCAGCTTGGCAACATTGCGCTCAATATTCATGGCACAGTTGGCACATGTCATGCCGGTGATAGGCACTGTTAGTCTTATTTCGTTCATTTTTTTCGACCTTTAAATAAACGATCATTTACCAATATTAAGAGAAAAGGGTCCGAGGGTTCGAGGTTTGGAGGGTTTGAGGGACGTTGAACTGTAAATCGCTTATTGCACATTCTGTTTTAGGCTTGTTACTCTCGAACCCTTGTATCACCCTCGGACCCTCGAACCCTCGAACCCTTATGTTCTTTCAGTTATAAACCAGGGATTGAGAAGATTCTCTTTGTTGTACGTGAGTGTGATCCCTGATTCGTACTCATAAATCCGGGCGCCGGAATATATTGCGACGGCATGGCCTGCGGCCGTGTCCCACTCCATGGTCGGCGCCAGCCTGGGATAGATATGAGCCTGGCCTTCAGCCACCAGGCATATTTTCAGCGAACTGCCGGCCGGGATAAAGTCGACCTCTCCGAAAGCTTTTCTTTTATCTTCTACGAACTTCTCCAGATCGGGTGTTGAATGGGAACGGCTTCCCACGATGGTGTAGGGTCTTTCCTGCTGGTCAAGCAGGGGGAGTTTCCGGGCATTTTTCAACATATCTTTCAGCGTGATACGGCCGGCTTCTATTCCATCCTGAGATTCACGGATAATCTCCGGGTCGGCAATTTTGTAGGCGCCCAGGTCCTGTATGGCAAAATAGAGAAGATCTCTGTCCGGTGCATAAACGACTCCCATGATGGGTGTGCCTTTTTTTACCAGGGCGATGTTGACCGTGAACTCACCGTTCCTTTTGACAAATTCCTTGGTGCCGTCCAGTGGGTCTACTATCCACAGGGTTTCCCAGGTTTTTCGCTCCTGAAACGAAATGGCCTTGCCTTCCTCGCTGAGGATCGGTATGCCGGATTCCATGAGATGGCGGACAATGATGTCATGGGCAGTTTTGTCTGCCAGGGTCAGTGGGGAATGATCCGCTTTATATTCCACCTGAAAGCCGGTGTGATAGATCTTCTGGATGGCTTCTCCAGCTTCGATGGCTGCCAGAAGTGAGGTGATAAGAAAACGTTCATTTTCATGAGGATTGTCAGTCGATTTACTTGGCATGCTTCAACCTTTCCAGGTTTTCCCTGGCAAATTGGATAGACGGGTCTATTGAAAGGGCGACTTCATAAAAATATATGGCTTTGTCTTTCTCACCCATTTCCCGGTAATTGGAGCCGATATTGGCATAGTCTATGGCAGAGCCCGGGTTCAGATCCAAAACCCTGGCAAAATTTTCTATAGCCTGTTCGTGCTGTTTCAGTTTGAAATGACAAAATCCCATGAGATTGTAGATGTCGGTGCGTTCCTTGTCATAAGCTTCTCCCTGTTTGAGGACTTCAAGTGCTTTTTCCCAGGACCCCATTTCCTTGTGCGCCACCCCCAGGTATGAATAGATACTCGGGATATCCTGGGCCGGTGGGTCCAGTTGCCGGGCGCTATCAAGGAGGGGCAGGGCTTTTTCAGGTTGTCCCATGGACAGCAGGCAGGTACCCATGTAGAAATGGACAAAATATTTATCGGAAAGGAGTCGGTCCATCTCCAGCAGCCTGGCATAGGCCTTGTCAGGTGAATTTTTTTCTGTAATGAGTTTGGCGGAAAACATGCCCACACTTGTTCCGGCGGCTCTTTCACGAAAATGGGCTCCCGGTATGATGGTGTAAAATGCCGGTATGTCCAGCAGGGAATGGGTCGTGTTGATCACCAGTACGTCAAAACCCTTCTGTTTCAAGGCGGCAAGGCTGTTTTCCACCTCTATCTTGATATTGGGGTTGGAAATATCGGGCAATGCTTCCATACTGACGTGCTTTTGCGTGTTTGTGATATATTTTGCAGCCTCCAGATTTCTGAATTTCGGAAGACCGCTGGCCACATAATTGGCAGCGGAGTTGAAGTCGCCTGCCAGTTGGGCGGTCTCGGTAAGGGCACGGCTCAATGCCTTTTGGGGATCGGGAGTGGTGCCGGCCGTCCAGACGATTTCGCTTTTTTCCGGAAAAGTGCTGGGGTCATAGGCCAGCACCCCTATGGAGGGAATCCCCATGTCCAGGGAAAAATCAGACAGAAAGACATGGATGTTGTTGGCTTTATATTTCCCCAGCATTTCCTTGACCAGAGGATCTGTCGCGGTCTCGGGTATGATGGCCGGAACAGATATCTTTTTTTGGCTTATGAGGGAAGAGACATGTCTTTCAACCACTTCGCAGATTCCCTGGGATATGGCTTCTTCCACACAATTTCCGGCAGAGGGACCATTGAATTCATTGATGGTGAAAAACCAGTCAAAGGGAATGAGAACCGGTTTATTGCGTGTGAGATTGAAACCCCAGGTCCATTTCATGGGAAGTGTTTCATAGATTTTGCGACTGATATCCAGTTCTTTTGAATTATCGTGAACCGATTTGGCAATTTCTTCAAAGGGCAGGGCACTTTCTTTCATATCCGTGGGCGTGCCGGTCACAAAATTTTGCGGATCCTTGCAAAAACTGAAAAAACTGAAACGTTCTGCCAGCTCCATAACAGCGCTGGCTTCGGCCTGCTGAGGGGTGCCCCCTTTGCCCATCTGTTTTTTTGTGCCGATAACATTCCGGGCGTCTTTTCCACATTGGCTGAAGAATACCGGAATGCCCAGGCGACCGTTATCGATCCGTTCGGTTTTCTCGAGGATGTCAAGATCGACACCTTTCAATTTCTCCTTGAAACGCTCGATGGTATCTTCGGGAGACAGGCTTTTATCCTGGTCCAGGGTATAGTTTTTAAAAGCGTCTTCCAGTGTTATCCGGTAGCTCATGAGGCTCTCCCAATAAAACGTCACACGATGTTATCAAACGCGATGATGCAAGGTGCCCTAAGCGGCTCAAACAGAACAAATCACCATTGGATCGCTCATTTCGCGCTTTCTATAGTGAAACCCGAACGTTGTGTAAAAATGAAAAAACGTTCAGACCAGGTATATTAAGCATGATATGCAGTCTACGCAACATCCTATTTTGCTTGACTCTGCCGTATAAATAACTTAAACAAACGCAAAACAGGTTATGAAAAAGGGGATGTAGCTCAGCTGGGAGAGCGCAGCGTTCGCAACGCTGAGGTCAGGGGTTCGAGCCCCCTCATCTCCACCAAAAAATTGAAATCATTGAATAATCCTGATTTAGCGGAAAGCAAATGTGTAGTGTTCTGTGCAGTGGGGATTCGTCGCTGGCCTGTGGCTACCTCTGAGGCCTTCCCAGTGCCGATCCTCAGGCATAACTCCGCGACACCTTTTTTTCCCCCACCGCATAAGTCTTCAGCGGATATTCTTCGCATGATGCGCTCAATCTATTAACGGATACACCAATAATATCGACAAGCTCTTTACCTACATCTTCAGAATATAGGGATAGCTATCGATGTGGCCAAAGGCAACATTCGGGTGAACTGTGTTTGTCCTGGGGATATTTTGACACCGATACTGGATAAAGAAGCAGCTTGTTCCAATGATCCGCAGAGTTATCTTGAAGAAATGCAGTGCCATTACACTGTGGGCCGGGTCGGGACACCTAAAAAGGTGGCGGCAACCATATGTTTTCTGACATCTGAGTTAGCACCTTTTGTAGTAGGAGCTGCGTGGTCGATTGATGGTGGATTGACGGCTTTCAGCTATTAATTCAAATTCTGCGTCCTATGCATTTTGGAGTTTACATTATACAATAATACGTTATCACAGATTTTCAGAAGACCCTTTCACCGCTGATGAGTTGGAGGTACCAGATATCTGCAGTTTTGGGAGGTGCGATTTTCGGTCGATAGCCATGATATATAAAAGGTCCAAGGGATTTTCCTGGAATGATGATAAAACAAATTAATATTCTCTATAATATGAGTCTCACTCAATTCTTACAAACTCGACTCTTCGATTTTTTAATCGGTGTTCTTCTGTATCATTAGCAGCAATTGGTTGAGTTTCTCCAAATCCCTTTGCTCGAAGCGTTGCTGGGCTAATCTTATGAGATTCTGTTAGATATTCTACAACGGCTTCTGCCCTCATCTCTGAGAGGTTTTGGTTATATTCATTTGATCCTTTACTATCGGTGTGTCCTGCTATTAAAATCACAGAACTTGTAAAACTATTTTTTAAAGCATTTCCAAATTCATTAAGTAATGGGAGCGAATCAGCATTAATTGAAGCCGAATCAAAGTCAAAATTGATTAATGCACCTGCTTTCGGGAGAATATCTAACGCCTCTACAACCTGGAGTCCTCTTAATCTGAACCTCTTGCCGTTTATGATTTTATACACCATTCCTCTTTCTGCAATATATTTAGTACCGTTTGATGCGGTAAGAGACGTATTCATATCCTTACTCAATAGAGCTACTATTTCAGATTCGGTTTGTGGGAAAAAAAGGTCGTTAGCTATAACCATGCCTGACATTAGACAAAGGGCAAGTACAATATAAATTAGAGTTTTAGCCATCTTGCTACCTCCAGTATTTAGTTATTGACAACTGCAATAGGTAAATCACCGAAAAGTTCCTTGCGTGATAGCCAAGGTGTCTGCTCTCCATTTGTTATTTCATTCACATAGTTTTTCACGTAATCGACTAATTCCATAAACTCAACGACATCATTTCCATTTAAATCTGCCTCATTAGATTTCTCACCAAGGCCCTGCAACAAAGCGTAGGTAAAGATGCCCGCACCGTTGCCGATATCGGGGCTTTCCAGTGAATTTTGTCGCCCTTTAGAGGCTGAAAAAACCATTACTCCTCCTCGTTTTCCAGAAAAAAAGTCTTGAGCAAGATTATCATTGGGTACAACCGCTTCCGTAACAATACTTCCCGAATGGCATGCATCAAGAAAAAGGATCACCCGACCTTTTATTTTAGAAAGGTAGCTATACAGTAGAGACCAATTTAAACCACCATACTGTGGTTCCTCAATGTTATTCACAGTTGAGGTAAGAAAATAAAACGTTCCGCTTTTATCCTTTATACCATGACCGGCCATGTGGATAATGACAATATCGTTTTCACTGACGTTACTATGGGCTTCGAGAACGTCTGAAATCTTTTCAACAGTTGCATCTTCATTTATAATAAGACTATTTCGAATTTGGCCATATAGCTTGTCTTGATCTTTTTGCATCTTTTCTATCAAAGATATGGTATCGGTATGAGCGAAATCCAGCTGCCATTGGCGGGAGAGCTTTGGATAGTCACTAATACCCATTCCTATTACATAGAGATTTGGTTTGGCTATATAGAGGTTTTCAGAAATTACATCCAAGTATTTTGGATTACTAAAGAAACCATTTTCATCAAATGCAATCGCAGTGATGCGATTAGCACCGGAAAAAAGTGGGATATCTATGGTAATCTCCATCCCTTTGGCATTTACGGATACCTTTTTTGCAGGTTTTCCATTGACGAAAACTCGCACCACTTTGACTAATTTTTTAGATGTAGCTTTTAGGATCAGGGGATATGTTTTTGCTGTTGTTTTTTCAACAGAACCATGTTTCTGTAAATAAAGGTGTGGTGGTTGAGACAACTCAGGTGAAGGATTGCCGCAGCTTACACATCCTTCAAGCCGCTTTTTTACAATATGCGGTTTATTGAACAATTCTTCGAACTGCTCGTAGGAGTAGGTTTCAAATATTCCAGGTATGACATAATGAACCAAATTGTTTGCCTCAAGGCTTTTGGTGTAATAACCATCCGGTGTAGTGGTTATCCACTCCCCTTCCTGGCTCCCGTGCATTCGTCCTAGTTCACTGGCGGTGGGAATATGCCATTTTCGAAGTGTCGCATCCTCGCTGCCTGAATAAATATACTGTGAGTCCGGTGAAAAACTCACACCATTTATAAGATCTGAATGACCGCTGAGCGTCATTAACTGACGGCCGCTTTTTTGTTCCCAGAGTATCAACTTTTGATCCGTGCTTCCTGATAGCAATAAGTTACCGTCCGGGGAAACAGCAACAGCCGTCACATTACCAGAATGGCCTTTATAGTTCATTTGTAGCTGTCCTGTTTCCACATCCCACTCCTTAACGATCTTATCACCTCCGCTTGAAATAACCTTGCGGCCTTCAAAAGCAAAGACGGCAGTATGAACACCGAAAAAATGCCCTTGATACATTTGAACAATTTTACCTGAAGATGCATCTCTCATAGCAAATCGTTTGGCTGGGCTCGTGCTAAGAATGAGATGTCCATCCGGGGAAAAAGCGACACTGTTAACCGTTTCTGTTTCCTTGACCTGCCACAGGACCTGGCCCGTGGATGTCACAATCATCAGCAAGGCCCCTTTTTCGGTTCCCACAAGCATACGGTGATCATCAGGCGAAATTGAAATACACTTGATCGGTTCCTCGGTCACTTTAAAATTAAATCGTTTCTCACCAGTATAGATATCCCAGATGATTATATGACCGTCTATACTACCTGAGACTGCCGTTCGGCCCTTCGAGAAAATAGATAGCGCAGTCACAGATTTCAGATGACCTCTGTATATTTTTTCCTGGTGTCCGGTTATTGTATTCCACAGCTTTAAGGAGCGATCCGGGTACGCCGCCAGCAGATATTTGCCTCCTGGCAAAAGGGCCATAGCGCTTACTGCTGACGCCGAACCCTTCAATGATCTTACCTGTAATCCTGTATTCGTTTCCCAGAGGATTATTTCCCCATTATCCCCTCCGGAAATGATGTATCGACCATCAGGAGAAAAAGCACTTGCGTTCACGCCATCTTTGTGACCAGATAAGGTTCTAATCGCTTTTCCTACGTCAATATCCCACAATTTTACAGTCCCATCACTACTTGCAGAGAGCACACGCTGTCCTCTGGGTGAAAACATTACTGAATTCACCTCCCCATGATGACCTGGCAAGGTGCGTACCAGTTTACTGTTTTTGATGTCAATAAGCCTAAGCAAATTGTCGCTTCCACCGCAAATCGCATACCTCCCATCGGGAGAAAAAGACACTGACAAAACGTATGCGTTTCGTAACGAATGCACTTTTTTTCGATCAAACGAGTTAAGATCCCACAACCTTAGGGTGCGATCCATACTACTCGATAAAATATATTGCCCGGATGGATCTATGGCAGAGCTTGTAATGGCATCGATGTGACCCATTGTTGAGTAGTGCTTCGCACCTTTGGGATCTTTCACCAGAGCTTTGTAGTTGTAAAATCTAGATAGCGCTGCCGTGATCACGATCCTCATAGCCTGTTGCCGTCAATCCAGGATTTGGATTGCTCCTTACGGCAAATTGATGCCCTCGCAGTACTTTGTGTTTGAACCCAGTAGGTATACGCCACACGATTATTGAGTAATCTCCGCTTCCAGAGAGTGCATAGTCGCCATCTTTTGTAACCGATATAGAATTAACCCTGTCGGCGTGTCCTTTTAAAGTACGAATCTCTTCACCGGTTGTTGCATCCCATATTTTCAATGTATAATCCCAACTGCCGGAAATGATAAGTCTACTTTTCGGTATGAACGCTACCGCACTAACGACATCGGTGTGGCCCTTAAAGGATCTGATTTCACGCCCTGAAAAAACATCCCACAATTTTACGATATGATCTTTACTGCCGCTTAATACATAACGCCCGTCGGGTGAGAATGCTATGGATGTTATTGAAGCAGAGTGGCCGGTCTGCACAACAGTTCTCAACTTGGCACCTATTGGCGAATCTGTAGGAATGAAAGTATCCTTTGTCGAAGCGCAAGATTGGACCAGCAGTATCATATACAAGATCAATATATTAAACCATTTCGGAGAAATTCCCATCAGTATCCCCTGTGTACTACATGTTAAAAACTATTGATCCTAACATATGCCCTGGACCATCCATTTAACTGTGATTATTTCCGCACATCGTCACTTTTTGGGACATCTGATATCTACCGTTTTGTTGGAGAGATCAAAGATTTAATCCGGCAGATTCGGGTGCAGATATGTCGATCTATGCACTATTTTCTCTTTTCCTATCGAACCACTTCTGCAATTGGCATATCTCCGAACAGTTCCTTCCTCGAGACCCAGGGTGTCTGTCTCCCGCCCGTGATGCGGTTAACGTAGGTGGTCACGTAATTCACCAACTCGACAAACTCTACGTATCCATTGGAGCTTGTATCTGCTTTTCTTGAGTTCGACCCGATCCCCTGGCAAAGGGCATGGGTGAACACTCCGGCGCCGTTCCCGATATCAGGGCTTTCCATTGAATATTGCCGCCCTTTTGAAGCACTGAAGACCATTATGCCGGCGCGTTCTCCGCTAAAAAATTGCTGGGCCATTTCCTCATTTGGTACTACCGTTTCGTTGACGATACTGCCTGAATGGCAGGCATCCAAAAACAAGGTGGTGCGACCTTTGACACGGGAGAGGCATTCTTTTAGCCGCTTCCAGTTTACCCCGTCGTTTTCAGGATTATCAAATGTTCCATTATAACCTAAAAAGTAATATTCCCCATCCTTGGTTTTAACGCCGTGTCCGGCCATAAATATAACAAAAATATTTGCCTCACCGCTTTTCGCAATTGCGCATAGATTCTCTATAATTGAATCTGCTGTTGCTTTCTCGTTTACCAGCAGCGTGCTGGATACCGAACCAAACATTTTACCCTCTTGGCCTTTAAAGGATTCTATAATTGCTCTGGCATCTGTATGGGCGAACTGCAATTGCCACTCAGCTCTCATGTTTGCATAGCGGCTTATTCCCACAGCATAAATATGAAGGTTCGGCATCTGCAATTCATGGTTTATAGAAACCACATCTACAAATTTGGGATTGCTTGAAAACCCTCCTGCACTGAAGGCAACAGCCGTAATCCGATTGACACCGAAAACAAGCGGTATCTGAAGATTGAATTCGGTCTGGCCCGGTGTTACTGAAATTTCATGTATCGGCTTCCCATTTGAAAATACGCGTAATGTTTCAATCGCTTCAATGCCTAAAGTGGTTACCTGCAGCGAATATTGTTTTCCCGAGATAGTTTTGACTTCGTTCTGATTTTTTATAGCAATCCGGGGTGGTTTTGCAATATCAGGAGAGATCAGGTCGATATCATTTTTCCTATTGAGCCGTTCAGCAATAACATCCGGTTTCATAAATTTAGATTCGAACTGTTCAAAGCTGTAGGTTTCAAGCTCACCAGGTACACTCCAATGAATCAAATTTTTTCCTTCCGGGCTATTAATGTAAAACCCATCCGGGGTGGATGTGATCCACTCGCCGTCCGGAGAAGCAATCAGCTTGACAATCTCTTGTCCACTATCGATATTCCAAACTCGACACGTGTTATCCCAGCTGCTTGTGGCTACAAGGTGTCCGGCCGCTGAAAAATCAATGCAAGTGACGGCTGCTAAATGCCCTGAAAATTTACTTACAGCAATTCCGAATTTGACATTCCACAGGATTAAATTTCCGCCTTCATCACCGGAAAGTATGGACCTACCATCGGGGGAATAGGCAATGGCCGTAATCCATTTTTTATGCCCGTTCAGCGTTCTAACAATACGGTCATCGGCTGTATTTCTCACATGGATGGACCTTGTTCCTCTGGCGTAGTAGCGTTTATCAGGTGAATATGCGACTGATGATAACTTGGTTGCATACCTCTTAGTTGGTTCTATCTCTTTTCCGGATGTAATGTCCCATATGTGATATGTGCCATCCCACCCCAAAGAAACAACTTTGCTGTTGTCCGGTGAAAATCCGATTGAATTCGGATGCATACTCAGAGCATGGCTATCGATAAATCTTTCTCTTAGATTCTTCTGATAAAGTGTTGCTTTGAAAATCTGGCGCAGCCTTCCGGTAGTCATATCCCAGCAGTTTACTTGCCCTCGCATTGACGAAAGCAGTAGGCGACCATCGGGTGAAAATACGACCGAGTGGATTCTTGAAGAGCGCCCTTCAAATGTATTGACAGTTTGGCCCGTGCTTATCCATGATTGCTTCAATGTGCGGTCCCGGCTGCCGGTTATGATAAACCTGTCGTCAATCGAGAATGCGGCAGCATAGACGGTCGCCTGATGGTTTATTTGAGTTGTCTTTAAAAGGTTTAACGTGATATTCCAAAGATTTACAGTGCCGTCGGCTGAGCAAGAAAGAATATAATCGCTGGTATGGCTAAATCCAACGGATATCACTTTGCTTTTGTGGCTTTTGGATGATTGCAATTCGCGTCGGGGATAAATTCCCCAAAGTTTCACTGAGCCGTCCAAGGAGCCGGATACTGCCATACTGCCATCCGCGGAGAACTTCGTTGCCGAAACCACCGAAGAATGGTGGCCAAGGATTTGCATCGAATGCCCATCCGCAAGATCAATTAGGCCGATGGTTCCTTCACTATCTCCAGCAAGAATCATCTGACCATCCGGAGAAATGTCAAGGGCGGTAATTTGGCCGGTCTTCGATTTGAGGCGATAGTTTAGGATAGTTTTTCCGGTATGATCAATCGATTTGCCAAGCAATTTAAAATTATTGTGAAAATTTCAATTAATTTCTAACTGTTGAAAATGCGGCCAGAAAACCAAACATGTGCTGCTGCGGACACATTGAGAGTAGCTTAATCTGTTAATTCTTGTCAAATATTGGGATAACTGGTCTTCGGGCCAGCAACTCAAATCTTGATGTCCAGACAGGCACGTAATAGCTATTATACAAAAAGGCAACCCGCCGATTCTTGTTGTTACTTACCAATATTTGTAGCGAGAGCTATTCCTTTGAAAATCTATTTGTTTTGGTCAGGCAGAATCACCCCCACCGCCTGTGATACCATATCATAAAATCGAATATCGGGGAGATACAGATACATGGAGAAAAGTCCAGTTATCAAATTCAAAGGCAATATTGCCGATACCATTTGGTTATTCCTACGGTACCACGGAGGGGCCTATCAATGCAAGATTCGGTCTGTTGTGATAATAATCGCACACCGGTGGTTTTTTTGGGCATGATATCTTTGTTTTCGATCGAGTAGCCCGGGGGAATTTCACCCCCAGGCCCTCACAGATCGGTACGTGACAGTCTCCCGTCATACTGCTCCTGCCAGCCTTCCTCTTGAGTCCTCACGGTCTCAAGCCTACGCAATCGAAACCCGGTTCCTCCCAGTTTCCTGGTTGCCCATCGCCGGTTGCGAGCTGACTCATCCCCTTCGCTCCAACCCCATTACAGGGCCTTCGATACTAATACAGGATGATCCGCCCCTGTTTTCCGCATTGGTACTCTCACGCTTGTGGGGCCTCCACTTGCGTTTCTCCCTTATCATCGGAACGACAGGTTCCCACGTTCCGCACAAAAGCCTGGATCAAGTTCATGCCATTTCTATGCCGGACGCCGCCCAGACAATAAACAGGCTCCCTCTGGGCTCATCCTGCAGACCTCCAAGCATCCGCAGTTTTGACGCCATCTCAGATATTTCGACACCTCATCAATGGTTCGCTTTTACTCATCTCCTCGATCCATACCTGACATGGTCTTGGCCATGCCTTTCCCTTAACGCTCACCACAACGGCTCTTTAACGATGCAGCTTAAGGTGGTTTGAAGCCTGCTCCTGTAAGCCGACTCCGAGGGGCCTGCCCTCATCTTCTGTGCAGTTACGCACACTTTATATTAAAAGTGCGCTCGTGGCGCATTTGGAGAAATCACCACATTTTATGGTTTTAAAAGCATGTGATCTATCGCAGATACTCCAAAAGGTGAATAATAGAAGACGGTCCTTGACACAATTCTTACCAATTGATAGCGATTACATCATATCGATGCCGCAGTGGCTTCATGTAGTGCAGGTGATCTGGACTGTTTTGTGGCACTTGCCAAAGCCAATGTGTCCTGCGCCGCCAACTTTGCCTGGTATTACATGATTGTGTATGCACCGAAAAATCCAGATGATGTCAAAAACATTTTTCTTGCCGAACTTCCGGACTCTTCTTCCGGTGACGTGACTGCTTCCATCTATGCGGCCTATCAAGCGAACGCGAACGAGCAGAACGCAGGGTCCAAGACATCGGCAAACGAATATCCTTACGGTCAGGGTAGTAGATCCTCAGACCAAGGTTCTTACGGACAGTAGATCCGCAGCGTTTGTAAAATGAAATGGCTGACTATCAAAGTACTGGTCGATATGACAACGGAGGGAAGATGAGCATGCAAGCAGCAAATAATAATTTGGTAAAAGCTTGTATTTTAATGTCAGTTTTCCTGATGCTTGCGTGGAATGCCTCGGCACGTGCAGAGGACGCACTTCCTTTCGGAGTCACCGGACTTGAATATAACGGTGAATTCAATGATAATATTTTTCGCGATCCAGACAATGAAAAAAGTGATTATATTCACACCATCACCCCCAGTATAAAACTGAAGTTTCCCGGCGCAAACACGGGTAACTACATAAAAGCCAGATATGGTGTCGACATCGTTCGATACAACGATTATTCAGATACGGATTACGAAGATCACAGACTTTTTGGCGGTTTTGGATACCGATCCCCGGCTGGTATTTACGTAATGGCGGATGATGCATATCAGAACACTGCTGACCCTTACGGATCTGAAAACACTTACAACGATGGCGTTCAGACAGAGCGCTGGAACAATACCTTTAATACGACCGCCGGCTACGATTTTGCCAATACCTATACGGTGGGAGCCTATGCTCGTCACTTTGTTGAGCGATACGATAAAAAGGTCGATAAATACCAGGACAGGACACGCATCACGGTTGGCGGTATGGCCCTTTATCGGTTTAATAAGTTGCAGCTTCTGGGTGAACTTCGTCGGGCTGCGGTGAAATTCGATGAACAGAACGACGACATCGATGGATGGGACGATAACAACTCCCAGGATCATACCCTGACCGAGGTCCTTTTTGGTTTTCGGTTTCAGCCGGGCGGGAAAATTGTCGGGAATGCCAAGATTGGCTACCAAACGGTGTCATTTGAAAACAATGAAGATAAAAATGGAAACAAATATGACGATGACCCCCAGATAATTGGGGAGGCAGACTTGAAATATTTTCTCAGAGAGCGGACAGTCTTCAATCTTTTTGGCGGAAGGAGTCTGAACACATCTGTAACGGCGGATAATGCCAATGATGTTTCCAGTTCTTACATGAACACCTACGGGGGCGTAGGGGTTACCCAAAAAATAATGAACAAATTTTCCGTGAATATTGAATATGAGAGAAATGTCGAAGACTATCTGGATGTCAGTTAGGGTAATGACGACAAACTACTGATAACAAATACGCTGCGGGGTGGTTTGGACTATGAGTTAAACGATTGGCTGGATGCGGGCTTGACGTTATCGTATAAGGACAAGAAATCAGACACCAATCAATACGACGAGGATGAGTATACCGTCACGCAGTATGGATTTTTTATTGAATTGACATATTAACAGCTAATACCGAGTATAATTCGTACGCCAAAAAAGGGGAGATCGGCATACTCCCCTTTTTTATGTTAACCTGAACATTTCATGAAACTTGACGAGAATTTTTTATTTTTATGTCAACAGATTGTCATGATATGACAAATTAGTCAAAATGGTAACCATCCCTCGACTTACAATGATACTACCTATACCCCATCACAATCTTGTATCTCAATGGGCATATGCCACCGACATTCCGGTTACAGATACCATCATTGGGACTATACCATACCCGTCCTTCAAAAACCAGAAACACCCATTCCCCATCCACATTTAATCTCAATCAAATCAGTCTTGATCATCTCCACCCATTCTGGCACTATCTCAAAAGCACCAAAACTCTTCCAAGGAGGTTCTACCATGCCCAACCAAGCACCAAATGATACGCTACTATTCACCAAATGCATTAATCTCAATTCAGAACACTGCCTGTATACAAAGAAACCTGAAACAATACTGTCCCTGTTAAGTGATCCTGCCAATTTTGCAATAGATGACCTGAAGGTGCAAGAACTGAATAACATATGTTCCCAATGTGATTCATACCAAATAAATTGAAGGAGTTTTTACCAATGTCTGGTCCAGCATTTACAGAGATACTGACTTTCACCATATGTGCCAACTGGAATGTCGAGAATTGCCCACACCTGAACGATCTACAGATGCAGTTGTCCATTATCAATTCCCCGAAGCACTGGTTGCTGAATGATCAGACCGTGGAGAAGCTGAATAAACTGTGTGATGGATGTAAGGAATTTTATTTAGAATGTGTATACTGAATGATCGGACTGTTGGGGAACTGAATCGGATTTGCAAAGCTTGTGTGGAGATTAGACATGGATGAGTATAAGAAATTATTTTCTAATATTGGCTCTAAAAATGAATACATCAAGATTGCTGTATTTCTGATCTTCGTGATATTTATTCTGTCATCCATCCTTGGAAAGAAGGCAACAATTCTAATCGGGGTAATCGCACTACTATTTGCCTTTCTGGGAGTGGCCTATAAGATGAAAGGAATTTCATCAGACCACACAAATGAAGATAAAGAGCATTGATGTGGCGGAACTAAATTCCCTCTGCGATAGCTGCACATCGTTACAAAAGATATAAAGGAGATTCCATGGCACAACAACCTAACCAACCAGAACTAATACCAATCCATGAACTTGTAGGATCGAATACCCTAACGAACTCAATGACGGTCGATTTTATCAAAGGAGTTTATGTTGGTGAAAAACTGAGAGCGGAAGGCAGGGTGATAGAATTTAATGGGAAACGAACCGTTTTGGTTGAGGGTTTTCTTTTTAACCAACAGGATGAACTGTGCGCAAAATCAAAAGGAGATTTCACTGTCCTATCAACAAAGTTGGCTAAAAGAATAGGCATTGTGGATGACGATCATATCAAAGATTTTTTTGAACCACTCATAGCGCAGGAGAAACATGATTGAAAAGATAATATCAGGAGGCCAGACAGGTGCTGATCAAGCAGCACTCGATGCCGCTATCAAGGTAATGAATGTATCTGGCCCAAGAGCAAGCAAGGACTCCAAGATCTATCAATCAACACTGGATATAATTGAGTCTGTGCTGTTCCTCTGCTTCTCCGAAAACAACTTCATGCATACTGCCAGAAAATGGGATGACGTAGACCATCCATCGGACTTGCCCAAGACAGTTGATGAGGCTGCTTTAGATATAATTAACGGAATGGATCTCAGGGATCGTGCGATGATAGCAAACCTGTCGGAAGAAGATCTTGACCCACTACAGCAAACACTTGGGTTGTACATCAAACAGCAGATGGAAGTGTGGTCAATTAATGAATCTCTTAAGAAATCTTGTATAAAGGCATGTAGGGAGGAAGGTCTGGATGAGTCCAATCCAGCTATGGTGATTGTAAAAAGAATCTGGGAAAGGTTGAAAAAGACGCATAAACTGAGAGTGCTGGAGTAGAATACATCATCCAACGAATATAAATATCAGGAGGTAAGAATGGCACACCAAGATACCGGCTATTACCAAGAACTCCGTAATAAATTTAAATCATGGATTCAAACAAAAGAGGGCAGGGATCATAAATGGTCAGAATATCTATTAGCAGCCCCCGATTTATTTCATCTTTTATGCAAGCTTTCAATCGACAAAGATGTTCCTGTTAAAGAAAAAGCTAAACTTGCAGGTGTTATAGCATATTTCGTTTCTCCGATAGATTTAGTCCCTGAAGCAATTGTAGGGCCGATAGGTTACATTGATGACATATCGTTAGCTGCTTACGTTCTTAATCAAATTGTTAACAACACAGATCCAGAAGTCATAAAGAGGCACTGGGCAGGTGAAGGAGATGTTCTTGAATTAATACAGCGTATTCTTGAAAGAGCCGATGAGATGATTGGCTCAGGATTGTGGACGAAATTAAAAAACATGATTAAGTAAAAAAGGTAATGGTAAATATTAAACGTACGATTACATTTTTATTCATTTTAGGTGCTTTGGTCTATCCAACCCTTTTATTCGCATGGGAGGGCAAGGTTGTTGGTGTAACTGATGGTGACACGATCAAAGTCCTAAAGGATGGCATACAGGTAAAGATCAGACTAGGCATCAATAGATTGCCCAGAGAAAGGCCAGCCATGGAGTAAAAGGGCAAAACAGTTTACTTCCCTTCTGCTCCTCAATAAGACCGTATCGGTGCTACCGGTTGATGAAAACCGTCATGGTAGAATAGTTGCGTGGGTATTCTTTGAAGTGATCAACGTTAGCAAAGCACTCTTGAGGGCTGGCTTAGCATGGCACTATCGTCAATATTTCTCTGATTCTTTACTGACCGCACTGGAAATGGAAGCACGTGTAATGAAAAAGGGTCTATGGTCTGAACCTGATCCAGTACCGCCATGGGAGTGGAGGAAGATGAAGAAAGCTGGTAAAACACAATTTGAGTTTAGTGGCGGTATCTCTGCAACTATTGAGCACTAATATAAGGTATGCAACAGCTATACACGATTCTTGATATTTTCTTTTTCGTGTTCCATGGCAGCCTGACTCTGTTTAATCTAACTGGCTGGACTTGGAAAAAGACAAGGCGTATACACCTAATCACAATTGGCCTGACTATCCTGTCTTGGTTTGGATTAGGAATATTCTATGGTTGGGGCTACTGCCCGTGTACGGAGTGGCACTGGCAGATCAAATACAAACTTGGTGAAATTGACCTGCCGTATTCATACGTCAAATATTACATGGACAAAATAACAGGGATTTCATGGAATCCTTTTTGGGTGGACGCGTCAGTTGTATCTTTGGGGCTCTTGGCATTTGGCCTATCATGTTGGCTCAACTGGAAGGATAACAAAACACGGCACTGACATTTAGGACAGGATATCGCTGGACAGTATGTTATCACAGCTTTTCAGAGGCCCCTTTCACCGTTGATGAGGTCGAGTAGCCCGGGGGAATTTCACCCCCAGGCCCTCACAGATCGGTACGTGACAGTCTCCCGTCATACCGCTCCTGCCAGCCTTCCTCTTGAGCCCTCACGGTCTCAAGCCATGCCTTTCCCTTAACGCTCACCACAACGGCTCTTTACCGATGCAGCTTAAGGTGGTTTGGAGCCTGCTCCTGTAAGCCGACTCCGAGGGACCTGCCCTCATCTTCTGTGCAGTTACGCACACTTTATATTAAAAGTGCGCTCGTGGCGCACTTGGAGGCATCTTGATAACGTTTAAACATCTACGGCTTGACCGTAGCATGTTTCTTGTTTGAATTATATCAGATTGTTTTTTTTCTGATCAGGTAGATGCCGTCACAGAGGGTGAGGAAGAGTTTCTCCACCCTGTTGTCAGCGTTTACCTCTTCGTTAAAGAGGGCTATGGCTTTACTGTCCTTATCTTTGGGTTCAAAGATCCTGCCGTACCACAGGGCATTGTCAACAACAATGAGGCCGCCTTTCCGCAGAATCCTCATTGATTCGTGATAGTAAGCTAGGTAGTTGGCTTTATCAGCATCAATGAAGACAAGATCGGTTGCTTCGGGCGGCAGGGATTTGAGAATATTAATGGCTTCCCCCCGCTGCAGATTGATCTTGTAGCCCTGCGGGCTCCTGTCAAAAAAGCCTTGAGCGATGTCGGCATTGGCGGAATTATGTTCGATTGTCAGCACCTTGCCGTCTGGCGGAATTGATTCGGCCATAGCCAGGGCCGAGTAACCGGTGAATGTGCCGATATCGATCACATTCCTGAATCCCGATAGGACGATAATCAACTGCAGAAAACGTCCTTCAACCCGGCCGGTAAGCATGCTGGGATACTCGGTATTCTTGAGAGTGTAGTTCTCAATCTCTTCAAGAAGCGGAGACATGGGTGAGGTGTGGTCTGCGGCATATTGTTCGGCTTCCCCCGCCACCATGTCCATAAAGGAATGGATGGCCTTACCGGTTTCTTGCTGTCCGCCTGCGTATTCAGAACTATTTTTTCCCATTATTCTCCCTCCGTTGCCAGCGGTGTTCAGCCACCAACGACGGTGCATAGTAGAACAGAAACAACCCTCAGGCATAATATCTTATAGAGCATGATTTTCCTCCATTATAAGCGTGTGCACCATATAGTCGGTGAGCTTTTATCTATCAAGTCAGCAGGTGGAGTGTCGGTCAGATTCACATAAAGCAACATAACATACCCTTACTTGATCAATCGAAGGGTCTTTGTCAGCCTGGTATATATTATAGCTCATGAATGGGGCCATAATAAGCCAATCTACTGGAGATTTGATAGCATCTTTTGGACATTTCATCTCGCAATACAAACAGAATAGACAGTTCCGGCCCCACTGTGGGATTCCATTTTTATTGAGTTGAATATTGTTGTTCGGACATTTTTCAATACAAATTTTACAGGAATTGCATTTTTCAGCGTCAGCTTTAAAAAAATAACTGTAAACATAATTAGTCAGGAACTTTTTTGTGATCAGGTTTTCAACGGTATAGACGATCCCAGGTCCAGAATCCATGTCAGGGTTATAGGGGTTGTCAGAAAAACGTTCCGATTGAGGACCGTTTTTCTGCTACAAACCCTTATACCGCCATCATATTTTCGGAACATTATTATGACAAGCGGTATAATATAATTGTTATCAGAAAAATTGGCTGCAATTTCTCGCCCAAAGTTAATTGCCATTTCCAATTCATTGTCATTAGGGTTATCCGGTGAGAAAAGATAACCACCTTGCAAATACCCAACCCAAAAATCAGCCCCTTTGAACTTTGCATAACCTATCTCTTTGGCTCCTTTGATGGTGAGAAGGTTCCTTATAACATTGCCTGTTTTTCCAGGCCTGGTTCCATACATTACAAAGGTAAAAAAGGGAAGACCATCGAGGTCAGGCAGGCTTTTAATAAATTCAATCACCTTAAACGGTGGACGATAAATATATGTTGGTGATCCAATACCGATCATGTCATAAGAACTGAGATCAAAAAGAGGCCCTTCATCAATATCGTACAAATCGACTTGGATCTGTTGGTTGTTTAATCCCTTTAAAATTTGTTCGCTAACTGACCGTGTAGTTCCACCCTGCGAGAAATATGCTATCAGTGCTTTTTTCATATGGTGCCTCCTTTTGGTATTACAAAATGAAACCTATGCAGATAGCTTCGCTTCATATACCATTTCTCAAATGTAGAAATAGAACATGGAATTTAAGATGAAAGGACAGCCAAGAGTGAGATCGGATCAAGCTCAAATCTGGAAAATCAGCATCAGATCAGACGTGATATAGCTGCAATATAATTTCATACAAGATTAAGTGGGGTGGGTCAAGGTTGGAGCTACTTCCGTTGGACAAAATGACTATTCTGATGAGAGATCAGTGTTGTACCGCAGTACAGATGTCTGGTATTTTGGAGATTGAGCATTAGATAGCCTCCTTGTCCAAAACCGGACTCCAAATCGGGGAAAGATTGGCGGCTCGAAATGGGTGGTCTTAGAAGTTCACCTACCCGAAGATCCGTATAAGCGGCATAACAACTCACCGAATCTTGCATCAATGGGTCCTTCCATGATACTGTGGTGATGACCAAAGCGTATCGACGATATTTCGTAAAATTGAAATTAGAAAGATGTTCTTCATATCTATCACCATCTCAGATCTAAAAAGGAATGATTTCTACATGATGCCGGTTAATCTAAAATGGCTGTTGAAGCTTCCCACAGGCCATCTGTCGCGTCGAATCGCACTGTGGGTCTTTGTCAGTGTGATTGTTATTGAAACCATCATCTTTGTTCCTTCCTATCACAACCGTAAAAAAGAACTGCTCGATCAGATTCGTGAAATTTCAACGGCTAAAATCACGATGATGATGAAACTGGCCCACCAAATAGAAACCAATGAAGAATTGATGAAACATTTAGAACAGCTAGAGATGGATCCCCATATTCTCGGTGGGACGATTTACCAGCCGGACGGTGAAATGATTGGGCAGTTTGGCGAGTACCCGGATCTAACCATTTCTCAGGTCTTTGATATGGGTGTAAAGAATTTCGTCAGTATGGACGGTACGCGATATGATTCCGCGTGGATGGCGGAAATACTTCAACACAACTGCACACTCATCATCCGGCAGGATGCAACTCCTGTGAAAAAAGAACTGCTGGCCTACTTTTTGCGCATTGCCGGGCTTGTGGTCATTATATCATTTTTCGTAACGGCCGGAGCGTTGATTGCATTACAACCGATCGTAATAACACCTATTCTCAGACTCCGCGGTGATTTGATCAACGCCGGCGAAGCAATAAAAAAAGATAGGGAGCCGCCTGATTTTTATGCCTCATCCATAGAACGTAAAGATGAGTTGGGTGAAGTCATTTCGGCATTTGTAAAAATGTACAAACAGATCATCGGTGCCATCAATGAAAGGAAAAGAGCTGAGGGGTCGCTCCAAGAAAGCCTCCGGCAGGTGGAGGCGTATTCCAAGGCTCAAAATAAAGAACTGGAACAGGGCAGGCATATGCAGGCTAATTTTCTCCCGGATCGACTTCCCCACAAAGCAGGGTGGGAATTTGCAGCCTTTTTTAAGCCAGCTAGACAAGTTTCCGGGGATTTCTACGATATCTTTGAACTGCCCAGCGGACAAATAGGAATGGTCATCGCCGATGTCTGTGACAAGGGTGTTGGAGCGGCACTGTTTATGGCTCTTTTCCGAAGCCTGATCCGTGTTTTTTCGGGCCAGACCGAACTCAAAGGCCTGAGACTATCCGGCGAAAACCCGATACCAGATTCTGCCCAGCCTATTACAATGAGGGATAATTCAGAATTGTACAATAACAATGCGTTAGAAGCGGTTCGTATGACCAATAACTATATTGTACAGAATCATGACGAACTGAGCATGTTTGCCACACTGTTTTTCGGTGTTTTGTGTCCCGATACTGGTTTGCTCACCTACATCAGCGGCGGACATGAACCCCTTTTCGTTATCGGTTCATCGGGTCGTACCAAACGGCTGACGCACACCGGCCCGGCAGTAGGGTTGATTGCTGATGCAACGTTTCGCACTGAACAAATCTATATCGAACCAGGAGCGACCTTGTTCGGGTACACTGATGGTGTAACTGAGGCCCGTTCTTCTGAAGGAAGTCTTTTTGGTAAAAACCGATTGGGGATGTTGCTTACAGAAACCTTCTCGTCCGCAGGAGATTTAATCGAACACATCAAATCCAATCTCTTCACTTTCACCAATGACGCCGCCCAGGAGGATGACATCACCCTGTTGGCGGTACAGCGTTCCCCGGAGGCCATTGATAAGTAAAGGAGTCGTACCTGTTCTTGTCTCATGGTTGAATATAGATTGATTTAGGAGAGAACAATAAATATGGAGCTTTGGATTCCTTTTGTTTTTGCTGCAACGTTAATACTCATTATACCAGGCCCGACAATTCTTTTAGTAATCAGCCAAGCTGTAACCCATGGGCGCAGGTCGGTGATTCCGCTCGTAATAGGGGTTCTCTTGGGGGATTTTACGGCAATGACGCTTTCTCTCTTAGGGCTTGGGGCGTTAATGTCTGCTTCGGCAGCCATGTTCACTAGTTTCAAATGGATTGGCGCAATTTATCTGGTCTATCTTGGGATAAAATTATGGAAGTTAAGCCCTGAAAATAGTTCTGGCCAATATAATACAAAAAATAGTTCAGCACGATCACTCTTCAGGCGTTCGTTCATCGTGACAGCCCTTAACCCCAAAGGCATTGCTTTTTTTGTAGCCTTCCTCCCACAGTTTATCGATCCGTTCAAACCCGCTTTTTCTCAGTTAATGCTACTGGGCGGAACTTTTTTGGTATTGGCGACTATCAATGCATCTCTATATGCAATATTTGCAGGTCAATTGGGTGATCACATGAAAAAGGGTAACGTTCGTAGATGGTTCAACCGGTTTGGTGGGAGTGCGTTAATTGGAGCTGGCATATTTACTGCTACGATGCAACGAACTTCATAATTGATAATGATAATCAAGGATGGACATGACACCAACGACATTTTACCAGAGAGCAGAGTACATAAAAAAGAAATCTGACAGATACTTGACACGCTACTTTGACAGACTGTTGCTGGAAGGTGGAAAGGTTCAAAATATCTATCTCAAGATTAACAAGAAGCAAGATGAGATAGGGGGGAGTAGATATAGAAAATGGGGCTGGTTTATCAAGGATGGCACCTTTTGGGGTCATATCGGTGTTAGAATTAAAACGGAGGGGTTTGTTGTCTGTGTTAACAAGCGATCTGTTCTCGATCTCGGTACCACACAAATAGAACTCGATAAAATCTTTAAGAGAAACGCATATATTAAGTTGATTGGTGTTTATGATGACGTGATGGGGAAGTGCTGATCGGTTTGAAGTTGGTGCAGGAAGTGTCATGACACGATCAGAAAGGATTTGATCCATTCCAGACACAATTGGAGGAAGGGAGGATATTCACATGGCAAAAGATCCCAAGATTGGTTACAAAGTAATTGCAACGGTTACCGGCTCTGAAGGCACATGTAGTGCCGGTCATAACATTGGTGATTCCTTTGAAATAAGTTGTCATAACCCGGCAGGTTTATGTGGTTGGTTCTATCATGATATTTTTCCAAGTCTCCAGACATTTCAATTTGGTGGATCCTTACCCTGGTGGAATGGAGATATTATTCATCTACAATGCGCAGACACCCACAATCTCGTAACCATCAAACTCGAAAGATCGAAACGATAACTCGCCATTTCCCCTTTCTTATGGCAGGATCTTTTCTTTAACAAAAGAATCAGAAAAAGAAATGAATGTCCTCTTCATTTTGTTTTTCAGTGATATGAGACGAGGCATATGTAAAACATTTCATACCACCATCTGTTGTTCAACTATTTATGTAATTAATTACATAAATAGATACCCGGTTCAACGCCCTCTTAACGACCAAACCTGATTTCTCCATGTCACGATCCAACTCGCTTGCCCTGAAAATGAGTGATGAACGGGCTCTCTGTGCCGATATACCGCCGTTACGTCAGATAAAATTATTTTAGGGTCTTATTGTGCACACTTCTTGCATTCCTATATCCATGAAATATGAACATCACCTCTTTTCATCGTAAGATGGCCTGGAATATTGAAAGGAGAAATACCATGGCAAGTAATTTTCATATGTTTACGCACAAGACCACCGAGACCCTCCATGTCAAGCTCACAGGGGATTTTGATGGTAGTTCAGCGTCCGAGCTTGTCAATGCCTTAGCAGAAAATCAAGGCAGATACTATCAGATATTCATCAACACCACGGAATTGAACAACATCCACCCATTTGGTCAGGAAGTGCTGCAGCGCCGGTTGTCTGAATTCAAAACCCAGGGACCCGGGGTGATTTTTATCGGGAAGAATCTTGGGCAGTCAATGAACTGAAACAGTGAACGCATTCCCCGCAGGTTCTGTTGTGCGGCATTGCTTTGCATGCTGCGGGGTTCTTCAATTGAACCATTTCAAAACAACGTCGTCAAACAACGTTCAAACACCTACCCCAACATTTATAGCGTTTTCCGGAATGATGTTCCGAAACCGCTTTGTCAAGGTGCGCCAACCAAACGATCGAACCTGAAACAAGCCCTTGTATCGATATTCGATATGGGTATGCTGTTCCTCCGGTCAAGGAAGGCTATTTAACCACTGAAAGAGCGGTTCGGTGAAACGGCTGGAGGTAAGGGAGTATTTCAGAAATGTATTCGACATTGCTCTTGAGAGCAACTCTGCGGTGAATTCCCAGGGGATTTCCCTGGGCGATGGATTTTACCATGACCGACAATAGCTTGATGCGCTGGTAAAAAATGTGATCGGTATCAAAATTTACTGGAGATTTCTGATTGCTTTCAAGGTGATTGAGATACGTTTGCCAGTCCGATAGAAAGTAACTGACATGACCTGCATTGCGAATAATGGAGCGCAGGCTGTGGTTTCCCAGGGATGCATCTTGAAGGTAGGCTTTGGCCATGACAATCAGCAGCCTCAGCCTGGAAATAAGAATATCATCATCGCGTACCGTTCTCATCTGAAAGAGATTGGACCCCAATCGAAGCATATATCCTACCTTCCTGATCTGAACATTTTTTTAAGACTTATCGAGAACCATTCCATTTGCCATGAGATACCAGACTCGTGTCTTACAGTGCATAAACGGGAACACTTACTTCTGTATGTAATAAGCAATTATCGGGCCACACTGAAAAAATTCCAAATTGACCCATATGTTGTGGATACCTGTCATGTGGGAAACTATTTGACGTGTTGTATGGCAAAATTTTCTATAGAAACTATGAACTAAATGCCACAATAAAATCGTTACACGATTTTATATGACGCGGCGTTGCCGCTTTTTTAGCCTTGCCAGATTGACGTTCCCAATATGCTTTGTCAAATAACGTCTTAGGGAATATATTCATGACAACCACCAGGCGAGCAACGTTGATTAAGCAGAAATGCAGGCATTAATTGGGATGTTTAGAAATGCAAGAGAGTAAAAATGATGGTTATTTAAAAGCGACGTAGTCGCGACATCTAAATTTGCGAAGCGAATTTAGTCGCAGTTAAGGATGATATAGCGCTGCTCTTTTTCAATGGCTTCCGGAGGGATCACAAAGTTAAGGCTCATGCCGACTTCCGGGTTTCGCACCCATTCCACTTTACCGTCGATTTCAAGATGGTCGCCATTGAGTAAAATCAGCACGCCTCGGACAAAGGTTGCCAGCGTCTTGTCGGATGGATTGGCGAAGCGGATGCCGGATTCGTTGACATCGAGCACTTCGAATTTATGGGAAGCTATTTTCAGGATAGCTCTTTGGGAGGGTTTGTAGACGATCCGGACAAAGGTGCGTCTTTCAGGGCCTGAATATTCAATGGCATTCATGGGATGCCCCCTCTTTACGGATTGGGATAATGAACTTTATCTTGATTTCTATATGATTATGGTATAGATGTCAACCGTGAATAGATCTTATAGGGCCAATTATATCAATAGGTTATGAAATGACAAGGAAATCGAGACCATGAATCGCCAAAGTGAGCTTTCGAGGAAGACCACCGAAACCGTTATTGAAGCCAAACTGAATATTGATGGTACGGGTATCGGTGAAATTGCTATAGGCATCCCTTTTTTTGATCATATGTTGACCCTCCTGGCAGCCCACGGCTTTTTTGATTTGACCATGCATGCCAAGGGGGATATCGAGGTTGATTTTCATCATACCATAGAAGATGTCGGTCTGGTGTTAGGAGATCTTTTCGACCAGGCGCTCGGCAAAAGGGAAAGAATTAAGCGGTACGGATATGCTGTAACACCCATGGATGAAGCCATTGCATCTGTTGCTGTCGATTTGTCCAAGCGGCCTTTTTTAGTTTATCGCCTGCCATCGGATATACCCAAGACCGGAGAATCGTATTCCATCTTGGCCAAAGAATTTTTCAGGGCTTTTGCCACACGGGGCGGTATGAACCTGCACATCGATGTGGGATACGGAGAAAATGAACATCATATGATCGAGGCCATGTTCAAGGCTGCCGCTAGAGCCCTTGATACGGCCACTTCACTGGATACCCGTATTGTCGGTGTTCATTCCACAAAAGGATCCCTATAGGGCCGTTGATGGGGATGCTTCCCAAAAGACTGCATTTATCCATAAATTTAGGCCAAAATCATGCGTGCTATTTTTATATTGGGTTTTTTCCTTCTGGTCTGCTGTGCAGTTACCCCAAAAGGAATTTTCATCGGATAAAACCTTGGAGGGCGTTGAAACGATTCTGGTCATGCCGTTTCAAAACCTGTATGCAGCTAATGGCGGCAAGATGCATATTGATTGTTCTTTTTGCAATCGGCGTCATCTTGTGGCGGACGTACCGGAAGGGACTGAAGGATTCATGACGGAACACTTGAAAAGCTTGCTGGTGAATGATATGACTTACCGGTTTGTTTTTCCTGATCCGACGGATGAGATGCATCCAGATCTGCCGGCCGATCAGAACGGGGTTGTCAGGATGACGGAACTTGTTGCGACATTTGGGGAAACACATGCGGTGGATGCAGTCCTTATGGGGTATCTTTTCCACTTCAAGGAACGTGTGGGAACCCGCTATTCTGTTGAATCGCCGGCGTCGGTATCCTTCAGTCTTTTTCTGGTGAGGGTGACGGATGGACATATCGTATGGCGGGGTATTTTTGAAGAAACGCAGCAGTCACTGTCTGAGAACATTCTCAAGCTCGGCACCTTTATCAAACGAAAAGCCCGTTGGATTACAGCCAGGGAATTGGCTGCCGAGGGGCTTGAAACTCTGATTTCAACACTTCCAAAACCATGATTGTTATTCCTGCTGTCGACATCAAGAACGGCAAATGTGTACGTCTTTCTCAGGGGCGGATGGACGCCGAAACTGTTTTTTCCGACCATCCCGCTGCCATGGCACAGAAATGGGACGCCTTCGGTGTGGACATTCTCCATGTTATCGATCTCGATGGCGCCGTCCAGAAACGACCTAAAAATACAGAAGCCATCCGGGATATCGTAGACAGCGTCAAAGCACATGTTCAGGTTGGCGGCGGCATCCGAAATCTCAAGACCATTGAAACCTATCTCCAGTTGGGCGTAGACCGTATCATTATCGGTACCGAAGCCATTCGCAACCCCCAGCTCGTCAAGGATGCCTGCAGGCTGTTTCCCGGCCGGATTGTGGTGGGTATCGACGCGCGAAACGGCCTGGTGGCTATCGAGGGATGGACAGAGAACACGCAGACAAAGGCGGTGGATTTGGCTTTGCAGCTCGAGGATCAGGGTGTTGCAGCGATTAATTTTACGGATATTCACAGAGATGGTATGCAGACCGGTCCCAATATCCAAGAGACCCGAAAATTGGCTGAAACTATCAACATACCCGTTGTTGCCTCGGGCGGTGTCTCCACGCTTCAGGATATCCGCAATCTTCTGCCGTTGGAGCCCTTGGGCGTTACAGGTGTTATTACAGGAAAAGCGCTTTATACGGAAAGCCTGAACCTGGCGGAGGCTATTTTTGTAGCCACGGGAGCCTCTCAATAAAACCTTCCACTTGACATAAATTCGAAAATTAACTATTAATTAAGGTTTAAAATCTGGAACCATTTCTCTGCTGGAAACGGCATGAGATCCTGCCAGTATCACCAGGTTCAACGGCTTATAGGCCATGGGGGGCGCTCTTTTTGTCCAATTTTATTCCAGAAGAAAAAATTGAAGAAATCAAGAACGCCGCAGATATCGTTGAAGTTGTATCAGATTATGTCCTGCTGAAAAAAACGGGTAAAAATTATAGTGGCCTCTGCCCCTTTCATGCCGAAAAAGATGCTTCCTTTACTGTCAGTCCGGCCAAGCAGATTTTTCATTGTTTTGGATGCAATACCGGCGGTAATGTCTTTAACTTTCTCATGCGCCATGACGGCGTATCCTTTCCCGAAGCGGTAAGACTTCTTGCAAGACGCTACGGCATCGACCTGCCGGAACGGAAAATGTCCCAGGCCATGCGTGAGCAGATCAGTGAAAGAGAAAAGCTGTTCGCAATTAACCGCATGGCCATGGACTACTATCATTGGAACCTGCTGCATGATTTTTATGGTAAACAGGCCATGGCATATCTTAAAAAGAGAGCGATGGCACCATCGATTATCGACGGATTTCAACTGGGTTATGCACGTGATTCCTGGGACGGGCTTCTAAACTATCTTCAGAGCAAGCGCGTGCCCATGAACCTGATGGAGAAATCAGGGTTGGTGATTCCCCGGAAGTCGGGTACGGGATATTACGATCGCTTTAGGGAGCGGATTATTTTTCCCATATACAACCTCAACAAACAGGTGGTGGGATTCGGCGGCCGGGTTCTGGATGCATCGCTGCCGAAATATCTGAATTCTCCCGAGACACCGGTTTACAGTAAAAGCAAATTGCTTTACGGACTGCACCTTGCGCGCAACAAGTGCCGGGAGACCCGGACCGTCTATATCGTGGAGGGTTATTTTGATCTGCTGGCCCTGCATCAATATGGCGTAGAAAATGCGGGTGCAACGCTGGGAACAGCTCTGACAACCGAGCACATTCATATGATCAAGGGTTTTGCGGAAAAGGTGATTCTTGTATTCGATGGTGATGATGCCGGTATACAGGCTTCTTTGCGGAGTGTGGGAATATTTATCGAAAAAGGCATGCAGGCTCGGGTGATGCTGTTGCCCAGGGGACATGATCCTGATTCGTTTATGCGGAAATACGGGTTAGAAGCTTTTAAGGCGATTGCTGACAAATCCCGCAGTGTTATTTCGTTCATCATGGAATCGGCTCAGAAAAAATATGGTCTTTCGGTGGAAGGAAAAATGCAAATTATCGAGGAGTTAAAAATGCCCCTGGCATCCATCCAGGATATGGGCGCACGAAATAGTTACATCAAGGAGGTTTGGGAACACCTTGGTGTAAAAGAATACGATATCCGGGAAAAAGTCGATGCGGCTGTTGCAGCGATGCAAAAATCGGATGCAGCCCATCGTAACCGACCCACAGGCCGCGGTCAGCAAAGCAACCATTCCAAACAACCCCTACAAGAAACGGGCAGACAACAGGCAATCGGTTCCCGGCTGGAACGGCAGATCATTGCTATGATGCTTCAGTACCCTGAAATTTTGCCCGATATTATTCAAGAAAACGTTTTAGATCACTTTGTAAGCGGAACCTTAAAAACACTCGGGGAATTGATCCTATCCATGAAAGATGAAAAGGATCGCCATGTATCTAATTTGATCTCCATTGTTGACGGAGACGAAAAAAGGAATATATTAGCTTCGTTATCTATAAAGGAAGAAATGTGGAATAGGAAGGGTTGTCGCAAAGTTATTACCAAGTTTATTCAAAACAGCCCTCTACGTTACAGCATTTCCCTGACGGAGCAAATTAAGGCGGCAGAAAAAGATAACAATCAGGACCTTTTATTTAAATTGCTTCAGGAAAAACAGAACATCGCTGTTTCAAATGAGCGGCAGAAGCAGGAACTATCCGAATGAAAATGCGCTGATATTAAAATCGCATCAATTCGGGCCATAGTATAGATGGCAGGAGGCTGGATTCAATGGTGAAAAAAGCAGAACCCAAAGAAAAGACCCTTAAAAAGACAACCCCAAAAACCACATCCAAGAAAGAACCGGCAAAAAAGCACACGGCCAAAGAGGCGGTCAAGAAACCGAAAGGGGGGGCCGTCAAAACAAAAAAAGCTGTCCCGGCAAAACCCAAGAAAAAGTCCGTCCTCTCGTTGAAAAAAAGAAAACGTGCCGTGAAAAAGATCGCTACGCCGAAAGCAACCCGTAAAACATCCAAGGAAACGGCCAAATTAAAATCCAAAAAAGTGCAGACAGTTAAGCCGAAGACCAAAAAGACGAAAACGGACAAACCCGAACCCAAAAAGACCGCATCTGGTACGAAATCCGTGGCCAAGAAAAAACAAAAGGCTCTAACAAAAAAGGCAACGCCTAAGATGAAAAAAACGCAACAAAAGGCTTCCAAGAAAACTAGACCAAAGAAAGATTTGGCCATCAAGAACCAGAAGAAGTTAAAAACACTCATTACCAAGGGGAAAAAACAGGGTTTTCTGACATATGAGGAGATCAATAAATTAATACCCGATGGTAAAGTATCAGCCGAACAGATTGACAACACCTTGATCATGTTTGATGAAATGAATATCACGATCACCGACAAAAAAAACATTCCCAAGCAAATTGTCAAGCTTAAGGCAACTGAAAAGAAGACTGCCAAAACTGCTCAGAAAGCGCTGCCTGATTTCGGCACAGTCACAGATCCTGTAAAAATGTACCTCCGTGAGATGGGACTGGTTACCTTATTGAGCCGGGAAGGGGAAGTTGAGATCGCCAAAAAAATTGAGGCCGGCGAACAGGATGTGCTGAAGTCACTTCTTGAAACCACCATGGGGGTTGACTATATCCTGAAACTGGGGGAGCACATCAAAGAAGGAGAACTGCGTCCCAAGCATGTACTGCGGGATATCGACGAAGGCGACACGTTTATCGACGAAGTGGTTCAAATAGCAAATTTTGTGGTCACCGTAACCGAGATAAAAGCGATCAACGATGAAAATAAAATTTTCAGAGAACAGCTTACGTCAGAAAACCTGCGGGCAGATGAGCAGCGCAGGATTCGGCGGTGTATTTCCCGCAGAAACACCAAACTTTTTGAATCGCTGAAAGGATGGCGTCTGGAAGGTTCAGTTATCGACCAGATGGAGGAAGATCTCAGAAGACTCAACGACTGGTTTGATGCGATGCACCGACTGACGGCCTTATCCGCTGAAGCCCTTGGCATGCCCATCAAGGATCTTCGAGCCAACCTGAAAAACAAGACGACATTTTCCAAGTGGGCGAAAAAACATTGCGCACTCACTCGGGATGAACTGGGAACCCTTTATGTAAGCCTGGCCAAAATTCGCGATGAAATCGAAGAGAAAGAGAGAGCGACAAAAGCCAATGGCAGATCCCTGAAACGGATCATTGCCAATGTCAATGAAGGGCGTTTTTGGGCGAAACTGGCCAAAAGTGAACTGATAAAAGCCAATTTACGTTTGGTGGTCAGTATTGCCAAGAAATATACCAACAGGGGGTTACAGTTTCTCGATTTGATACAGGAAGGTAATATCGGGCTTATGAAGGCGGTCGATAAATTTGAATATCGAAGAGGATACAAGTTTTCGACCTACGCCACCTGGTGGATTCGACAGGCAATTACACGGGCCATTGCCGATCAGGCCAGGACGATCCGTATCCCGGTCCATATGATCGAGACCATCAACAAACTTATACGGACCTCACGATACCTCGTACAGGAGCTTGGCAGAGAGCCGAAACCCGAAGAGATTGCCGAAAAAATGGAAATTCCCCTGGACAAGGTGCGCAAGGTGCTCAAAATCGCGAGAGAACCCATCTCCCTTGAAACACCCATTGGAGAAGAAGAAGACAGCCATCTGGGTGATTTTATCGAGGACAAGAAATTTGTTCTGCCCTCGGATGCGGCCGTCAATTTGAATCTGGCCGAACAGACCCGTAAGGTGCTGGCGACCCTGACACCCAGAGAGGAAAAAGTGTTGCGAATGCGTTTCGGTATCGGTGAAAAAGCGGACCACACGCTCGAAGAGGTCGGTCAGGATTTTACCGTCACGCGGGAAAGGATCCGGCAGATCGAAGCCAAGGCGCTCCGGAAACTGAGACATCCCACAAGAAGTCGAAAATTAAAGAGTTTCATTGAAACCTAATCCTTGACAAAAACCATCTTGACGGATACTAACGGTCTTACTTTATCCCTTGATGCTTCTATGGAACAGATTTATTAGATCGTTAAAAAACAGGCAGGTAAACCTTTCGGCATAGGAGCGGCAACGTGGCGTTTTATAAAATCGTTCAACGGTTTTATTCGCGGGTGCTCAGGGCCCATAGCTCAGCTGGCAGAGCCACCGGCTCATAACCGGTAGGTCCCTGGTTCGATCCCAGGTGGGCCCACCAAAGAAAACAGGAAGTGAGTACGATGAATTTTAATAGACCTATCAGGGTCGGGTGATTGGATGCTTGACTTTTCTAGCCAATGGAAAAGTTGATGTAAAGGCGTGGCAGTTTAACCGAACCACGCCTTTTTTTATTTCCTGATAGGTGCAATTTCCCGGGATGGTATGCCGTATAGGAGATAGGATGGGCTGTAAACTGGCTGAGGTCATTGACGCCGTTGAAGAGATAGTACCCGGCGAGTTTGCCGAGGAATGGGACAACTGCGGCATGCAGCTGGGAGATCCCGAATGGCGGATTGAAAAGATCTGGGTGGCTCTTGACCCCCTACCCGAAGTGATAGCAGCAGCCTGTCAAACGGATGTCGATCTTGTTATCACCCACCATCCCTTGATACTTAAGCCCCTTTCCACCATCGATGTCAGCAGGCAGGAGGGTTTTATTATCCAGCAGGCACTGGATCGTCAGGTGGCAATTTATGCTGCCCATACCAATCTCGACAGGGTCAAGGATGGCGTAAATGATGCCCTGGCATCCAGGATTGGTTTGTGCAATACCACATCCTTGTCCATTGAGGGGGGGGCAGGAAAGCCCGGTTTTGGAAGGATAGGAAATCTGGAGCAGCCAACACCCCTGGCCTTGTTGGTCAGCACGATAAAGCAGACACTGGATATCGATCATGTCAAGGTTGCCGGGAATCTGGATACACGGGTTAAAAAAGTGGCTGTTTGCTCAGGAAGTGGTTCTAGTATGGTCAGTGCTTTTTTCGATGCCGGGGCAGATGTGTTCATCAGTGGTGATCTGAAATACCATGATGCACGGAATTTTGAATTTGCTCAAAAAGCACTCATCGATATCGGCCATTTTGCGTCAGAGCATCTGATAGTAGAAATATTTGCTGAACAACTGAATCGTCATTTTCATGAGAAAGGCTTGGTTCTGGCAGTGGAGCCTTATCGATATGAAAAAGACCCTTTTGTGATTTTATGACCGGGGCAGTTCATGACACATGGCAGGCGATACCGTATTCAAATGATTTGCATATATATAAAGATACGAAACGTTTTCCAAAAGGGGATGTCGAGCGAATCCTCAAAGCGATGATCAAATCCCTGGAAAACAAACACTTGAATCCTTGAATCCTGGACCCCTTGGACCCTTTCTCCCAACTAATTGGGAGAAGATCCTGATATGTCAATGCCATGAATGAAATAGGAGAGAGCGCGGCTATGCGGGAACAAATAGCGATACTGGTAAAGCTTCAGGCTATTGATTCAGATATCCAGAAAATCAAAAAGAGACTTGGAAAAGTGGATGGGGAAATGGCTATCCTTGATTTGGAACTAGAAGATTTTGAATCGGCGATAAAAGAAAAAATGTCCATACGTGAAGAATACCAGAAGAAATACCGGTCATTGGAATCGGATACCAACATGAATCTTCCTAAAATTGCCAAAAGCAAAGAAAAGCTGACATCCGTCAAAACCAACAAGGAATATCAGGCCTTGCTGAAAGAGATCGAAGATCTTAAAAATGCCAATTCCAAGTTAGAAGACCAGATGTTGGATATCTTAGAGCAGAGCGATGCTGCCGAGACGAAACTAAGTGAAAAAAAGCAGGCCTTTGAGGCGGCTATTATTAGAGTGGCTGCAGAAAAGGCGAGCATCGCAAAGGCTGCCGAGGAGGATCACTCAAGACTTTCTGAGCTTCAGGCGGATTTTCAGAAAGTCTTGGAGGCAGTAAACCCGGACATTTTAAAAGCATTCAAATCAGTCCGGAGTCGCATCGGGAATCCAGCCATAGCAAAAGTTGAAGATGCCGTGTGTGCAGGGTGTCACATGAACATACCGCCCCAGATGTACAATGAACTGCAGCGATTTGAATCCCTCATGCATTGTCCGCAATGTCAGCGGATTATTTATAGCGATAAGCTATAAACAATCGTTTTAGGTGTTAAGTTTTAGGTTTTAGGTGGTCCAATGCTTAGAGATAGCCGCTATTTTGAGATGGCTTCTAGTAGATTGTAGACCAAACTTAAAACCTAACACCTAAAACTTAAAACCGCGTGTCAACGCTAAAAAATTATTGGCCAAAGCAGATCAAACGATCGCTGGGTTAACCTGGTTAACCGGGAGGAAAGTCCGAACACCAAAGGGCAGGGTGCTCCATAACGTGGAGTCGCGGTGACGCGAAGGAAAGTGCAACAGAAAGTATACCGCCCGGTGCTTGAAAGAGCACCAGGTAAGGGTGAAATGGTGCGGTAAGAGCGCACCAGTTCCCCGGGTGACCGGGGAAGCTTGGTAAACCCCACCCGGTGCAAGACCAAATAGGGGAGCGTCTGAGAACGGCCCGTTCGAGCTTCCGGGTAGGTCGCAAGAGGTGGCAGGCAACTGTCATCCTAGATGAATGATCGTTACCCGTATCAGGGAAACCTGATTCGGGCACAAAATTCGGCTTATGAGCTGCTTTGGCCAATATCTGAGGTTTTAAGTGTTACGTTTTAGGTTTTAAGTTTCGTCTACAGGATATCAGTCGTCAACAGATATTGTGGATGTCACTGTATCGTTCCGAATGGTACAGACAGAGAATCCCATCCATTAGCGCTAAGCTCTATGCCACTTAAAACTTAACACCTAAAACCTAAAACGAGAGCATGTTTATTTATGGAATCTATTGAAAATAATCTTTCTTTTCTCGAAAAAGTACGCATATTTTCTCATGATTATATCAAATGCTGTCTTTATATTGCGACATGCGATGTGGACACGGCTCATTTTACCAAGAATCTCTACTCCCGGCTTATCGGTGTCTCTCAAGTCTTGGAGGACTTTCTCGATTTTCATGGCGCAAAAAACAGCAAGGCCTGGTATTTTTACAGAGAACTCACCGCAGCCATTCGCCACTTGAGTCTGGGTGCCTATTCACAATTGCATATTCAGAACCGACTGGTTTTTTATGACTTGCCGGGAACCGAGGAATTTAAGGATGAAGGTGCAAGAACGTCCCGATTTTTGACCCGTTCACTGATCAAACTGGCACCGGTTATCTTACAGGAGGCGCGTCTGCTCCAGATTCCGTTTCCGGCATCATCCTTTAAAAAGGAAGATTTCCCGACCATAACAACCCAGGAAATATTGAACTATGACATTGATGATGAATCCAAGGATGTTCAAAAGAAAAACATCGTTAAAATATCGGGTGAGTTGTTAAGAATTGCCCATTCATTTGACGAGTTCGTGTTTTATGAACATTACAACATAGATGAGATGCGGACACTCGTTCCCGAAAAAGTAAACGAAGTTGAAATTCGGCGTTTTGAAATGCTGGTTCATAATCTTCAGTCGTCTTTCGATACGTATGTGATACATGGTGGCTATCGATTTGGAAATCGAAAACTCAAACAGCTGAGAAGCTATTTTTCAGTCGTATTTCATCTCCTGCAGATGATTGGTCGGTTGCTGCATCTTTACGAGAGACATCTCCATGATGCCGGATATAAAGATATCTATAAGAAGGTTCAGGGCAAGTTGTCTGATCTGGTCAATCGGGAAAAATTGCTGGACAGGACCATCAACTATGGCCTTTTCTTTGTCTGCCATTTTCTGACGACCGGAATAGACCTGGCAAAAGAAATCTTGAATGAAAATATCGAACGGTCGGTTATCAGGGTAGGTGTCCCAATGGCCCTCGGTTTTCATATGAGACCTAGCCTCCTGGTTGCCAAGATCGTACAGTACTACGGTGGCGAAGTGGAATTATGTGTTGGCCAAGATCGTTTTGACGCCAGCAGTGTTCTTGATATCCAGTGGGCCGGGGGAAAGATTCAAAAGGAAAACATTACTGACGTGCAGTTTGAAGGTGATGTTCGGGCCTTGAAAGACATCAAGATCCTTGCTGGTGCCAATTACGGGGAAGACACCATGGGAAAAGATATGCCACTGCCGGGAGAATTGAAATACCTGAGATAATGCAGACACATGCCATCATTGTCAGCGCTGGAAAAGGCGTTCGGATGAATCGGTCTACACCCAAGCAGTATCTTTTATTGCAGGGAAGACCCGTGCTGTGCCATACCGTCATGGCCTTCAGTAAGTGTCCGGAGGTGGATAAGATTGTACTGGTGGTGCCGGAAAAGGATATCCAGTACTGTCAGGAGCAACTCCTTTCAGATTTGCGAATAGATACACCGGTCAATGTTCTTGCCGGGGGTAAACGGCGACAGGATTCGGTGTTCAACGGCATTCTATCCATTGACGACAGGGATAGTATCGTGGTAGTTCATGATGGTGTGCGCCCCTTGATACGACCGGAGATGATATCGCGCTGTATCAACAAAGCCAAGACCTCGGGCGCATGTATTTTGGGTCTGCCCCTGCAGGAAACCCTCAAAATGGTGGATTGTGACAGCCTGATACAAAGAACCATCAACCGTGAGGGACTGTGGACCGCTCAGACGCCCCAGGCGTTTCACTACCAACTCATTCGTGATGCCCATGACGCCGCCGCCAAAGCAGGTGTTGAAACCACGGACGATGCTGCGTTGCTGGAACGGATGGGATTTCCGGTAAACATCTTGCTAGGCACAAAAGATAATCTTAAAATTACGACAAATGACGACCTGGTTTTGGCAGACGTTATTTTGTCGCAAATCAAGCAGGAGAAATGATATTGTCGTTACCTGAAATATTAATTGTGGATGATGATGTCAATTTTGGGGGACTTCTGGAGGAGTTTCTCGGCAAACAGGGGTTTCAAGTTTCGTCTGTGAGTGGCGGGGAAGACGCCCTGGAACAACTGTCCAAAAAGAAATTTGACGTTGCTTTGCTCGATCTGATGATGCCTGGAATGGATGGTTATGAAGTTATGGATTTCATCAAAGATCAAGATCTTGAAACCAATGTAATCGTTATGACCGGTCATGCCTCAACGCAATCTGCCGTCACTTCTTTGCGGAAAGGTGTATACGATTTTCTGGACAAGCCCTTTGATTTGGAAGTGTTGTCCACCATCATCCAGGGTGCTATTGGAAAAAAACGCTCCAGGGATAAGAAGAAAAAAGCCAAGGAAGAACTGATCAAAGCATACAATGACATGGAAGCTGAGATCCGGGATCAAACTGCCGAGCTTATGCAGAAGCACAGCCAGCTGGATTTGGAAATAAAAAATCGAAATCGTATTGAAGCCGCTTTTAGAGACAGTGAAAGCAAATACAAATCCCTGACGGATAATTTGAATGTGGGCGTGTATCGCAACACCGTGGGTGCAGAGGGACGATTTATCGAAGTCAACCCGGCTATCGTGCAAATGTTTGGTTATGAGTCACGGGATGAATTTATCACACTGAATGTTTCCGATCTTTATGAAGATCCATCTCAGCGTCTGAAATTCAGTGAAGGACTGGCGAAAAGAGGTTTTGCCAAGAACATCGAACTGCCTCTCAAACGGAAGGACGGTACGCGTTTTATCGGGGCGGTATCAGCTGTAGCTGTCAAGGACGAGCGCGGTGATATACAGTATTATGATGGAATTATAGAAGATATAACCGAACGAAAAGTTGCGGACGAGACGCTCATCAGAAACGAACACTGGTATCGAACCCTTACACAGATCGGGCTTTCCTTGTCTGCGGAAAAGGACACCAAAAAACTTCTGGAACGGATTGTCATCGAGGCCAGAACCCTTACCAACGCCGATGCCGGCACCCTCTATCTGTTGGATAAAGAAACCCAGGAACTGACATTTGAAATTGTCCAAAATGATTCCATGCAAATCAACATAGGTGGCACGAGTGGTGTGGATGCCGAGTTGCCCAGTGTGCCGTTGTTCATCAATGGAGAACCCAATCATGCCAATGTATCGTCTACCGCTGCCTTGACCGGTGAGACCATCAATGTGAAAGATGTTTACGGGCCGGAAGGAAAGCGATTCCCAGGTCCCAGGGAATACGATGCTATTTCCGGTTATCACACCAATTCAATGCTTGTCATGCCCCTCAAGAATCACGAAAGTGAGATCATTGGGGTCTTGCAACTGTTAAATGCCAAACACCGGAGAAGTGGTGCACCTATTTCTTTTTCAGAAGAGTATGTTGACCTGGTAGCGGCCTTGGCATCACAGGCGGCGGTAGCCCTGACCAATGCCCAGCTGATCGAAAACCTGAACAACCTCTTTTATGCCTTTATCCGGAGCATTGCCACCGCCATCGATGAAAAATCACCCTATACCGGTGGCCACATCAATCGCGTGGTTCAACTGAGTATGATGCTGGCCGAAAAGATCAACGAAGATAAGACCGGCGTTTTCAAGGATACCCACTTTACCAGGGAAGAACTGGAAGAACTGCGTTTGTCGGCATGGATGCATGACGTGGGCAAGGTGACGACGCCTGAAAATATCGTCAACAAGTCAAGTAAACTTGAAACAATTTTCGATCGTGTGGATTTGGTCGAAACCCGATTTGCCTTGATTGCATCTGAGATGGTCAATGCACACTTGGACACGAAGCTGAAGCTACTGAAAAAGGGTCAGGTGGATCTGTCGAAAATGAGGTTGGCTGACAGCGTGCTATCTGAAAATTTGAAGATGTTACTTCAAGAACTTGAATTTATCAAAGACTGCAACAGCGCAGATCAGCCCATGACCGAAGAACGACTTTCACGCCTTCGGGATATTGGAAAAAAAGAATACACATTTCAAAATGAAAAACACCCATACCTGACCGAGGATGAGATCAAGAATCTGAGTGTTCGCTACGGCAATCTCACGGACGAAGAACGCATGGTTGTAGAGAATCATGCCACCATGACGCTCAAGATTTTAAAGCAGCTGTCTTTCCCAGTGAAACTGGAGAAGGTTCCGGAGTTTGCCGGTGGGCATCATGAAAAGTTGGATGGATCGGGTTATCCATTGGGGCTTACGGAAAAAGAGCTTCCCCTGCAGACCCGTATTCTGGCTATTGTCGACATTTTCGAAGCGCTGACTGCCCGTGACAGACCCTATCGTGAGCCCATGAAACTTTCCGAAGTGACCAAGATCATTCAATTTATGAAAGAACATCATAAGATCGATCCGGATCTCTTTGATCTTCTCATTGGTAGTGGCGCCTATTTTGAATATGCCTTGAAAGAAATGGATCCTAAGCAGATAGACATACCCAACCCCAAATAAGCTCTAAGCTGTAAGCTATAAGTTGCTTATCGCTTAGTGCTTACAGCTGGTTTCAGCCTCCCAGCCTATTTATTCCTCGAAATAAATGTCTGAATGTGCTCAATGACCTCCTGGGGAGAAGCGGCATAGCACAGGTGCCCGGCATGTTGAAATGGTTCAAATCGTTTCTCCTCCTCGTAATTCAGAAGAATGACCGGTTTGCTGCATTTTAATGCCAGGGCGATTTCAGACAAGGTTCCCATGCCGCCTGGGCAGGCGACCACCACATCGCTGGAAAGAACGTTGATGCAGTTTCTGGCATTGCCAAGTCCGGTGAGGATGGGTATGCGGATGTATTCGGAAGCCTCTTGGGGGTTGCTGCCCGGGAGTATGCCGATGGTCATACCCCCCTGGTCACTGGCACCTCTGGCCGAGGCTGTCATGACGCCGGTTTCTCTACCCCCGTTTAAAAGGATCCAGCCCTGCCTGGCAATAAGCTTCCCCAGGGTATAGGCATCTTCCATTTCTGCGGTACCGGTGGTACCGCCTCCCATGACACCGATAATTAATGATCTGCTCATCTGATATCTCCCGATCCAACGATTTTATTCTATTGCCGATCACAAATCCGAAGCACGAAATACAAAACCCTAAACAATATCAAATGCCAAAATTCGAATGATCAAAACAAGATCTGTAAACTTCTATCAAAAAAATAAGTATGGATATTTAACAATTTGATATTTATATTTTTTTCGTATTTGGATATTCGGATTTCGAATTTATAAAAACCAAGTATATGAAACAGAAAATTCTATTCGGGTTTAATCAGTACGGGGTCCCCTGGGCCCGGTGTTAACTCAGTCAGAAGTTTCTTACTGCTTTTCGTCACCTCAATACCTTTCGACAGGACCAGAGTCTTACCGATGTCAAACCCGTGTTTGAGCACCTGGTCATCCTGGCTCGAAGCAGATCTCTGGAATGTTCTGGTGCGGGGATATTTGTGCGACATATAGACACCGAGCATCGGGTCTTCCAGGGTTATCAAGGCCGTTGTTTTCCCCCTGTGTGATGGTGTTTGTTTCTGGGCGGCCAGTTTATTGCAAAAGCCTTCGATCAATCCAACGGCAAAGTCTGTTTTGCGATACCGGTTCAACATTCCTTGGCGGTTGTAGCGGCGCCAGCGCATGTCGATGGTGTTTTTGACGAAATCGTAGACATAGGAGGCGATTTTGACATTTTCCGGTACGCCGCTGATTTCAAAAACACGTCCCATTTTTTCTTTTGCGAGGACATAGGTTGATACCCAGAGTCCCTGGACAAAATAGTATTTCTGCAGCAGGTTTGCCAGATGATATTCCTCCCGGTGGTGCCGCAATGCCGGCGATCCGATAAACATGCTGACAAAATTGCGGTGGGACGATTTGTTCAGCAGTTCGACGTTGTATTTCCTCATCAGATCGTGGGCTTTGGTCATGGCAGATTCTGCTTCGTGGCGATTGGTACTTTTCGCGAGGGACATGAGTTTTTTCACGCGTAGCAGAATTCGGTCCTGATTGCTGATGGACCGGCTGTATATCTGGTCATGCAGGGGCATATAACGGCCGGATGCTTTTGGATTGGCCCTCAGTTGATGGCAGGCCTTTAAAAAATCAGGTCCGTGGGGAAACGTTTCTGAAGTCTTGAGAACCTGTTCGGCATACTGGTGGGCCATTTCATGATACAGAACATCCCGCACATCGTCCCACGGGTAATCCAAGGCAAACGTTCGGCTGATGGTAATTTCATTTTTTGACCCTGACCAGCTACCCAACCGGCTTTTTAACGTCCGCAGACTGAAAAGAGGCAGTTGCATTTGCTGTCGGTCATCAGGGGGCAACACCCAGAGCGCATTTTCCCACTCGCAGGCGATTCCGTGAACGATGCGACGTTCCATGTCCTCCTGCAGCTGGATATCAGAAGGTTTCATCTGATTCATGGAAAAGCTGGTCCAGTTCCGTGTCCCTGTCCATCCAGACCGGGAATGTTTTTCGGTAATTCTGCAGGGTAGATAGAGAAAGACTCGCTGTTTGGGTGTGGGGTTTTTTCACTTCTTGAAAATGAACATTGCCCTGATAGTCGATAACACATGAAAAGCCGTTGTATTCGACTTGATTGCCGTCCACCCCGACCCGATTGATGCCGATGACATAAGACTGGTTTTCGATGGCCCTGGCCCGTAAAAGCGTCTGCCAATGTATCTCCCGGGATGCCGGCCAATTTGCGGTGACGATGGCCAAATCATAGGGCGTGGCGGAATTTCTCATCCAGACCGGAAAACGAAGATCATAGCAGATAAAAGGTCTGATACGCCACCCTTTCAGCTCAACCGTCAATTGATGGGTTCCGGCCGTATACACCTTTTCTTCTCCGCTCATCCGAAAAAGATGTTTCTTGTCGTAGGTGAGCATTCGGCCATCCGGTTTTGCCCAGACCAGGCGATTGAAATAGTGTCCGTCTTCTTCGATCATGAGACTGCCTGTGATGTCGGCGGATTTCTCCGCTGCTTTTTTCATTATCCAGGTCACGGCACTTCCCTGCATGGTTTCGGCCAGTCCGACTGGGCTCATGCTGAACCCGGTCGAAAACATTTCAGGCAGGAGGATGAGGTCGGTGGGGTTGTCAATGGCTTCGAGTTTTTTATCCAACATTTCCAGGTTGGCATGAATGTCTTCCCAAAACAGCTCCGTTTGGATGAAGGTCACAATTAAATTCTGCATAACTTTTCAGCAGCCCTTTCTAGTGTTTCTACTTTTTTTGCAAAACAGAAGCGCACCACCTTATGATCGGTTTTGGTGTGGTAAAATACAGAAACCGGAATGGACGCAACGCCGTGCTCGATGGTCATCCAGCGGGCAAATTCAATATCCGGCAAATCCGAAATAGCATTATATTGCATCATTTGAAAATAGGTTCCGCTACAGGGGACGGGTCTGAAGCGCGAACCATCCATAAAGGTTAAAAAGGCGTCTCTCTTATCCTGATAAAAAGAAGCCAGATCATGGGTAAGATTCTTCCGGTCGAGAATGTCGGCATAGGCCAGTTGTATGGGGGTATTGGCGGAAAATGTGAGAAACTGGTGAACCCGCTGAAACTCCCTGGAGAGTGTTGCCGGTGCCAGACAATAGCCTATTTTCCAGCCTGTGGTGTGATAGGTTTTGCCAAACGAACTTACCACAAAACTTCTGGCAGCCAGTCTGGGATAACGGATGATGCTTTCATGGATCTGATGGTCAAAAACAATATGTTCGTAGACCTCGTCACTCAGAATCAGAGTTGCCGTGTTCTTCAGAATCGTGTCCAGGGCAATCATGTCCGATTTTTGTAGAATGCTGCCCGTGGGATTGTGGGGGGAGTTCAGGATGATGAGGCGTGTTTTCTCAGAAAGGCTATCCGTGACTTCATCCCAGTCGATGTGATAGTCAGGTGGCTTCAACTGCAGGAAAACAGGGATGCCATTGTTCAGTCTTATCACCGGTGCATAGGCATCATAGGCCGGTTCGAAAACAATGACTTCATCGCCTGTGCGAACCACCGCGGTGATGGCGGCATAGAGTGCTTCCGTGGCTCCGGAGGTGACAGTGATTTCCGTATCCGGGTCGTAGTCGTGATGGTAGAGATTCCGTACCTTTTCGGCAATTTTCCGACGCAGTACGGGTACCCCCTGCATGGGGGCATACTGGTTTTTGCCTGCTCTCATGTGCTCGGTCACACACTGAATCAGATCGGGGACGGCATCAAAGTCCGGGAACCCCTGAGACAGATTAATGGCTTGGCAATCATTGGCCAGTTGAGACATGACCGTGAATATGGTGACACCGACATCAGGCAGTTTTGAATCGAGTTGTATCATTCTGCTCTGTATTCTCTCAAAATTCCTTGGGCTTCCATTTGGATCTCTTTGCGAAGGGAGTCGGGTTCCAGCACAACGGCCTCTTTTCCCCATCGCAGGATCCAGAACTTTATTTCTTCGGTCCCGGCGATTTGCACTTTGAAAATCAGGGATCCATCCTTCTGTTTTTCCACGACCTGGCTTTCATGCCAGATCTTTTCAACAATATAGCCGGCAATTCTCGGAGAAAAATGGATAATCACCTGAACCTGCTCGCCAAAAAAGACACCAAAACTAGCCCGCAGAAGGTTCTCCATATCAAAATCCTCTGGTGTTTCAAAGGTAGTGTCTGTTAATACCATCTTTCGGATCCTGTCAACGGCAAACAGTCGGATGTCTTTCCTGAGACGACAAAAGCCTAGCATGTAAAATGTGCCATCAAAAAACCAGAGTTTGTAGGGAGCGACAACCCGCTGGGAAATTTTATGGCGGCTCATGACAAAATAGCTTATACGGACATGCTGCCGGTTGAGAATCGCCTCGTTGATCTGGTCGATGATTTCCCTGAAGCGGCTGTAGTCTTTGGTCGGTTTTAGGTCGACTTTCAGGCTGGACTCAACATGCCGCAGATAGGTCATATATTCAGGTGGCAGGGTAGCTTTGATTTTCTGAAAAAGAGAGGCGAGGGAATCGTAAAAGAGCGTATTTTTCAGCATCCTCAGCATATCACTACTGAAATAGAGAGCCATGAGCTCAGTAATGTTAAAGGGAATAGGTATTTGGTGTTTTGCGGAGGCCATCAGGGACCAGTAGTTTTTTTTGTTCTTGCGCTCCGTATAAATGGGAAATCCCGCGACCTGGAGGGCCTCCAGGTCTCTGTAGACGGTTCTGGCATGGCAGGAGAGTTCGGAGGCCAGGTCCTGAACTGATTTTCCATGTTTGGAAGCAATCAAACACCTGATGATTTTCCATTGTCTTCCTAACTGGTCGCCTCTGGCCATCAATTTACCTTTTTTAAACGACCTGAATGTGCCAGGGTTCGAACTGGACACCCAGCCGGTTGTTCTGCGGGTAGCGAAAAACAACATAATCCAGTTGGGTCATCTTTTTGTATACAGGCGTGTGGCTGAAACGGGTGGTAAAATTGGCGACACCGAAACCAACCTGTCCCACATCAAAATCACCGACCCCATGGTAGGAATAGCCCGGGGGGGCAATGGCCTGGGAGGCCAAGGATAGATTGCCGCCGGTTTTCTTGACTTTTCTCAGGAACAGGTAAAATTGCTTGGACATGCCCCGGATACCGGCTGTAAGCACAACCCGATCACCGATATCGCGTGATATCTGGTGATAGATCTGCTGGGGAAGACCTTTGAAAAGATAATTGCCGGTTCCAGGGAGCTTTTGAGTCTTGGATGCAGCAATGGTGTCCGAGATGTTGTGAAAAATTTTATCCCCAAGAAAACCATAGGTCCTGGCATTGGTTTGAAATAGTTTATTAATAAATTCTAGTTCTTGTTGGGTAAATGCACCGACCTTCGCATAGTCTTTGGCAACCCGCTGGCTGTCGTCAAATCCCAGGAGACAGAAATTGCCATATCCCACGATGGCCTGGATACGGGAAAATCGATCCAAGGTGCTCTGCAGTAAAGGCCAATCATAGTTTGGAAGCTGGATATCATGAATAGCGCTGGACAGATGGTGGTTTGTAGGGGCTGTTCCCGGGAATTTTTTCGTGGATGAGGTAGGCGCATCCAAGGCACTGACAATCCTGGTGGCAGGCAGGCTCTGCGCCAGGAGAAAAAAGCACCATGTTTTTAAGAAGCTTCTTCGGTCCATGAGGTATGGTGTTTCAGGATGAATTCCAGTTGTGACATCTGGTCTGACGTCAGTTTACCAAACTGAACTCCCTGTTGTTTTAACCGTACCGTGCTGAAGGCATTTTCCCTGGCAAGTTCGAAGTCGGAGACGGTTTGTATGGGGATTTTTTTTAAACAAAGGCCGTTTTGGTGAATGATGATATCCAGTTCACCGGCACCATTCGGCCGGGCTTCGTCTGCAAGGTATTTGAAAGCGAGTCCCCCCATGCTGATGTCCTTGATCTGACCGAGCTTGGCGTTCTCCGGGCCCAATACCGCATAAACCCCTTGGGCGACCTTGAATCGTTTGTGTTTTCTGCGTTCAAAGTGGCTCATATGTTGTTCCAGCAGCAGAATGTACGATGGCCAGGCACCTTACGCTTTGTTTGCACAAAAGGTGATTTCAGGGTGTATAAAATAGTATGCCGGGAGTGTCAATAGAAAAGTAAATTCAACAATCACAGGTCATTTTGATAACTCATTGAATTTATTTTTAAATTTATTATTATTTTCCACAAGGTCGATGCCCCTTGCGGTGATGCTGGCCGTGCAGGAAACATACGGTGGACAGTCCATGGATTTGTCCAACTCCACATAACCACACTTTTCGAGATAGACGATGTTCCAGTTGAGCCACTCAGGATCGGACCGGCAGGTCTCATCGATGGTGCGTAGCTCGGCAAGTCCAAAAGGGTATGCCCTGAAGAAGTCATACAGGGTTTTCAGGATGCAGCGTCTTAAAGCAAAATGATTTTCCGTATCTTTCAAAGAATCCATATTTCCCTACACGCAATGCCCGAATTCCTGAATTCTAAACAAACCGTATTTCCCTGAGAGCATGGGCTGTGTTTTGCTTATTTGAGCATTTGATATTTGGATTTGCTTCGTATTTCAGTATTCGGATTTAGAATTTCTAATAGGTCCGGGTATAGGCGCTATGCAAGCGTCAGGTAATAGACACTTGATCCAATGGCCCAAAAAAGAACGATTCCTGTCGCCAGGACACACACGTGTGCCAGCATCCTGTGCAGCCGGGTTTCTTTTTTTCTTTCATGGTAGCCGAATAAAAATCCGAGAAGAATGCCTCCGGCAATACCACCGCCGTGTCCCCAGTTGTCGATGCCCGGGATCATAAAACCGAATAGAAAAATCATCAGCACCCAACCGCCGATTTGACGGTAGATGGCTTGTCCGTAAACACCGCCACGGCTTTTGCCGTAGTAAAGAGCGGCCCCGATGAGACTGCAGATGGCTGCTGATGAGCCGATAGTGACAGGTGTCCCTCTCAGATAGGAAACCCAGAATCCGATGATGCCGCCAAGGGTGTAGATGCTGAACATCCGGTGAATACCGTATTCACGTATGATGAGTATCGAGATCTGTCGTAAGGCCATCATATTGAACAGGATGTGCAGGATGCTGCCGTGAAGATAGCTGGCCGATAACAGGGTCCACCAGCGGTGCATCTGATCGATGGGAACGGTACCAGTGGCACCTAACAAACCGATAACTCGGATATCCGGCGATAGAAATTTCAATGGATTACCAATGGATAGGCTGAGATCCTGAAAGCTGAAAAGAATCGAAAGGACAAACATACCCGCATTGATGTATATGATACTCTTGATGAATCGCGCCGGATTAATAAAGAGGCGTGTGACAAGATTGTTGTGTATCCAGGATCCGGGTTTTGACGTGCCGCAATAGGGGCAGCGGGCCTCATCGGTGCTGATGAGTTTGCGGCAGATGGGGCAGAGAATGGTTTTTATAGCAGTCGAGGGCATTGGATGCTCTTTTGATAGATAGACAATAAGAACCAAGTTAAGGATTCGGCATTGATCTGTCAATTAAATTGCTATAGTAAGCTTAAAGCAACTTCCTGGCGTGTCTTTTTCACTCGATGGGGAGAAGAATTGCTACAACAGCAGGAAAAAGGGAATCCAATGACGACAATTTATCTGGTTTATATTACAACCGGTGACAAGGCAGAAGCCAGGCAGATCGGTATGGCCCTGGTGGAAGCAAGACTGGCGGCCTGTGTCAACATAATCGATCACATGAATTCTCTGTACCGATGGGAAGGGAAGATCCAGGAAGACCATGAGGTCGTTCTGCTCGCCAAGACCACGGAGAAAAACGTACCGGCACTGAAGGAAAAAGTGAAAGCCATGCATAGTTACGAATGTCCCTGCATGGTTTGTTTGCCGGTGATGGACGGGTATGGTCCGTTTTTGGAGTGGATTAGAGAGCAGGTGATGTAATGTAGATCATCTCCAAAAGAGCTGATTTATATTAAGGGTTCGAGGGGGATAGGGTTTATTGCGTTTATTGAGTTTCTTGGGTTCATTGGGTTGATGAAACAGAAACGAGTTGAATGCTCTATACCGATGACTTTAAGCAACACAATAAACTCAAAGAACACAATGAACAAAGCAACTAAGTTTGTAAGGGTCTGAGGGTGGCTAACAGCCGTAAGCGAACTGCGGCATCCCAGCTTCCAGGCATCCTAGCGTCCCGCATAAAAAATTCCGAGAGCTCAAGAACGCAAGTGAAATTTTATCTAAGGTAGAAAGACGCAATTAAGGAATATAGCCATGAAAGACGACAGAGGACTCTATTACCATCCACAGCTGCAGAATAAGCGTGTGCGCATGTATATTCGAAAGTTCGGCAGCGAAATTCAATTTCGGCTATGGAACCAGGACATACCCGAGCTTTGGGAAGAACATGGCTGGGTGGCCCACGAAGCCATTCTACAGGCTAGTAAGATGTATGGCGGCAAAGCCCTCAACCCGGCGCAGGTGTATGATATCAACATCGCGGAAGAACTCTTAAAGGAAGAAGGTTGAGGTTGGCGGTTTAAAGTAATTTATGATTTTAGGCTTATAACTATCTAAAATATAATAAAATAGATATTTCAATTCAAGAAGCCCCTTTGATGGGTCTTCTTAAACCCTCTATAGCTTCTGCAGTATCGCTTTTACTGCATTCCCATCCGCCCGGGTGCCGAAATGCTTCATGATGGGGCCCATAGCCTGCATCTTGCTCTTGAATTGTGAAAGGTCAATGTTGTCATTGACCCAGGCGATAATCTCGTTTTCAGGGGCCATCTGTGGCAGATAGGTTTCAATGATCCGGATAAAGACGCTGTCTTCATCAGAGCCCTTTTGAGACAGTGTTTCCTTTTCTGACTTGATCAGTTTCTTCAGAACCTTGATTACCTCGTCATCGGAAAGCTCTTTTGCATCGGCTCTTGCGAATTCGCCCATGATGACCCGCAAGGTACTTTTCTTGTCCTCATTTTTGTCCTTCATGGCGCCCATAAGGTCTTTTTTTATTTGCTGTTGAATGGTCATTGCTGACTCCTTATCATCAGTTTGTCGTTAGATTGATTTTTCGCAAGGAATTATTATATTGTCAAGAACGTTTGGTCGATACCGCTTTATAGATTTGTACCATATTTTGTGGTAAGCAACTTGGAAGTTTTTAAGATTTTTTTAGGTTTCTCTGTGGACTGGCTCTTTGGATTCTTCTACCCCGAATCCTTATTATGCTGGGAATCTGGGATGCCGCTGTTCGCTTTTAGCTGTCAGCCACCCTCGAACCCTGGTCTTAAAACATGCGCATTCTGCTAATAGAAGACGACCGTAAAATTGCCTCTTTTATTGAAAAGGGGCTGACTGCGGATGGATTTGCCGTGGATCTGGCCTCTAATGGTGAAGACGGACTTCATTTGGCGCTGACAGAGCCCTATGATGCTGCCATCGTGGATATCATGCTTCCCAAAAAAGACGGCCTGAGTGTTATCCAGGAGATGCGAAAGCGTCTTGTTGAAACACCCGTCATTATTCTGAGCGCCAGAAACAAGATTGACGACCGTGTGAAAGGACTGCAGTCCGGGGGAGATGATTATCTGACCAAACCCTTTGCGTTTTCCGAGCTTCTGGCCCGGATCCAGGCATTGATCCGCCGTGCGAGCGGTACCAGAGAGCCCACCAGCCTTGAATACAAGGGGCTTTCCATGAATCTTCTCAGCCGTGAGATCGTACGTGATGGTGAGAAGGTCGATTTGCAGCCCCTTGAATATTCTTTGTTGGAATATCTAATGCGCAACGCTGAAAGAGTGGTTTCAAAGACCATGATCATGGAGCATGTCTGGAATTATAACTTTGATCCCCAGACCAATGTGGTTGAAGCAAGGATCTGCAAGTTACGAGATAAAATCGACAAGGCATCTGAAAACAAACTGATTCATACCGTCCGTGGTGTAGGTTATGTACTCAAAGAAGGGTCTTAAGGTCCGCCATACCCTGGCATTCCGACTGACGCTCGTGGTACGCTGGTATTTTCTCGTTGTCGACCTGTATTGCCTTTATCTTTTTTTATTTTCTCATGACATCCATGTTCAGGGGTCAGACAGACAGGGATCTGTACCGGCAAGCCGGTATTTTCTCCACTATGATGGCAACGGACGGTGTTGAGGCTGTCAAACGCTTCGCTGACCTGGAATCCCAGGCTTCCGGCGAGAAAAAGATTTTTTATCGACTTTTCTACCCGACGGGGATTTCATTTTCTTCCTCCAACATGTCCTACTGGCAGGACATCGGGGTGACCCGGGTCAATATCGAACAGGCCTTGCAGGACAACTCTCAAATTTATGAAACCCTTACCATCCCGAACCGGACTGAGCAGGTGCGAATTCTTTACAGCAACATCGGCGCCGGTGTGATTCTTCAGTTGGGCCAATCCCTGGATAATGTGGCCAACTTTGTGGAGGCATTCAGGAAAATTGTTATCGCCACACTGGCCATGCTGGTGCTGCTTTCAGCCGGTTTTGGATGGTTTCTGGCACGCAGGGCGGTATCCGGTGTTCAGGCTGTGACACGCACGGCGCGTCGTATTACTGCAGGAGCTCTCCAAGAACGGGTACCTGTCAACACCCGGGGTGATGAAATCGATCAGCTGGCAACCACTTTCAATGCCATGCTGGATCGGATACAGCTCCTGGTGGAAGGTATCCGGGAAATCAGTGACAACGTGGCCCACGATTTAAAGAGCCCCCTCACACGCATACGAGGGGCTGCTGAGATTGCTCTCACCACCGGAAAAAGCATGCTGGAATTCGAGCAGATGGCTGCCAGCAATATCGAGGAGTGCGATCGGCTGCTGGACATGATCAACACCATGTTGATGATATCCCAGACAGAAGCGGGTGTGGGCGAATTGGTAAAAACAGATGTGGATGCAACACAAATCGTGAAAGATGCCTGCGACCTGTTTCAACCCATGGCGGCAGACAGGGGTGTTGATCTGGTGTGTGAAGAAATAGAGACAGCAAACCTCAAAGGGGACAGGTCTCTGCTGCAGCGTATGGTGGCCAACCTGGTGGACAATGCCATTAAATATACACAGACAGGCGGGCGTGTGGATGTGTCGGTTCGTGTCATGAACCAGCATGAGCTTGCCTTGACGGTGGTCGATACGGGTGTGGGAATTCCAAAGACAGAGCTGCCGCACATTTTCGAACGGTTTTTCCGCTGCGACCCCAGCCGTTCGACAACCGGGGCGGGCCTGGGGCTCAGTCTGGCCAATGCCATCGCCCAAGCGCACCAGGGAAAAATCACCGTGAAAAGCGAAGCAGGCAAGGGGAGTACCTTCATGGTGTCACTTCCGCTTTAGGGAATTTGCTGTAAATATAAGACACTTCTCTGGTCCTCCTACCGATCGCAAATTTACTTCAAACAGGTGACCGGTTGCTTGCCGTCACCCATCCAAGCGTTGGTTAAAATTCAAACAGAACATACGTATGACAGCAGCGATGGAACCGCAAAGATTACCAAATGGTAATATAGCGGTCATGTTATGGTTAGGTTACTGCATTAACATGGGGGTCAAATGAGGTTTTATCGGACAAACGCCAAAGATAGGAGACACGAATATGATCAGAAATAAAAACATAGTCAGGTATTTAGTGGTTGTCGTGGTTGCAGGTTTTCTGGCCGGTTTTATACCGGTCGTATCCGCTGCAACCCAGGAAACGGGTGTCGTTATGGTGCCCAACAATTTCAGCCAGCTCGCCAAGGATGCCAAGCCGAGCGTGGTCAACATTCGAACCGTCACCACGGTCAAGGGTGGGGGAAGGGTTTTTAGACATTTTTTTGGCTCGCCCCCTAATGGCCAGAAAAACCCCTTTGAAGAGTTCTGGGGACCCTTTCAGGACAACCAGCCCCAGCGGGATTTCAAGCAGCGGAGTCTTGGGTCTGGGTTTATCATCGACAAGGAAGGGTATATTGTGACCAACAACCATGTGGTGGAAAATGCCGATCAGATCAAGGTCAAACTAGCCGATGAAAAAGAGTTTGATGCGGAGCTTGTGGGCCGGGACCCCAAAACCGATCTGGCTTTGATCAAGATCTCAGCCAATACGGATCTCTCCCCCATCAAGATGGGGGATTCGGACAAGGCCAATGTAGGCAACTGGGTCGTTGCCATCGGCAGTCCTTTTGGACTGGAACAGACCGTGACGGCGGGCATTGTCAGTGCCAAAGGCCGTATTATCGGGTTCGGACCCTACGAGGATTTTATTCAGACAGACGCATCCATCAACCCCGGCAACAGCGGGGGGCCGCTGATAAACATGCAGGGGGAAGTCGTGGGGATCAACACGGCCATCGTTGCCAGTGGCCAGGGAATTGGATTTGCCATACCGGTAAATATGGCCAAAGATATTATCGCCCAGCTCAAATCATCCGGGGAGGTCACGCGGGGATGGCTGGGGGTTGGCATACAGGACCTTTCTGCTGAATTGAAGCAGTATTACGGTGTCGAAGGCAATGGAGGCGTCCTGATTACCCAGGTCTTCGAGGATGATCCGGCTGACAAGGGCGGTATAAAACCCAATGATATTATAGTTGAAATCGGCGGCCAGACCGTGACATCCGCACGGGAACTGTCCAGCATTATTGCCAATACCGAAATCGGCAAGAAAACCACCATCAAACTTTTACGTAACGGTAAACAAAAAACCGTTCAAGTGGAACTTGCCAAACGTGATGACGACAAAATGATGGCCAAGGGACCGGGCCAGGAAAGCAATGACGATATCGGGATTCAGCTTATGGATTTGTCTGATGAGGACGCCGGCCGATTCGGCTTTGAAGCGGATGAGAAGGGTGTTCTGGTTATCGGTATCAAACCCGGCAGCAAAGCGGAAGAAGCGGGTATCCGTCGTGGCGATCTCATCAAGGAAGTCAACCACGAACAGGTCTCTTCGGTTCGGGAATACACCAGTCAGCTAAAGAAAATAGACGATGGTGACGAGGTACAATTCCTGATTCGGCGGGCACGGGAGGGGTTTGTAGTCGTCGCCCTCACAAAATAATAAAATCGTTTTACGATTTTATAGGACGCGACGGTGTCGCTATTTAGAACGAAATATGCTAGCCGGAACATTTAAAAACGTGACGAGGAATTATTTATTCACTCAACTTTTGGGTTTCCTGAATCCCGAAAGTTGAGTTATTCACCCTCAGATGCCTTGTATATGAAAGCTTCCGGTTCATGCAAGCACGGGTTTATTTATGATTTTGGGTTTGTAAAATGCGTAGCATATACCTTTAAATTAAACCGTTTCAACGATTTAATTTAAAGGAAAGGAATAGGTTTACCGGTTCGAAATGCAAGGGCCTGGCAGGTGGCGATGAGCTCTCTGCCGGGTCCGTATACTTTGATGTCATACGTGGCTGTTTTTTTGGTACGGCTTATTTCAAAGGCTTCGGCCCGAAGCCTTGTTTTATTCTTTGGGCTGACAATATAGGTAACGTTGACATTCAGCGCAACGGCAATGGTTCCATGGGTCTGGCAGGCTGTTTCAAAGGCCTCGTCGATCAACGCAAAAATGGCACCTCCATGGGCACGGTCATAAATATTGCCCATCATGCCGGGATCATAGACCATTTCGACTGCGGACGTTCCAGTGTCCAGTTCCACCAGTTCGATCTTGAAGGTGCGGGCCAGTGACTCGTTCTTGACTGCGGATACAATGGCGTTTTTGATTTTCGGATCCATGGTTTTACGTCTCTAAATTGGACAATGCATAAAAGAGTGCTTAAGGTTTCATCTTGCAGTATCATGCTAAACAAAACCAGTGTCAATCGGCTATGGGTATTTGACTTTCGGTTCCGTATTTATAAGCATAGACAATTTACGGGGTAAAAAAAAATAATCACGAAAGCACGAAAACATGAAAACACGAAATAATTCAAGACCTTTTTCGATCTTTCGTGTTTTTCTGATAAAAAAAACCCTTCTTTTTTTTCAACAATACGAGATCCACACGGTGCGCCAAACGGTTTATTTGGGCTGAGAACATTAATGAGAAATGAAATCAATCGAATTGTATTCGAAAAACCGGACCTTCAGTACCTGACCCGACAGAACACGGTCGTGGATATGCATTTTCATTCCATCTATTCAGACGGCCGGAATCGTGTTGACGAAATTATCGAATATGCGGAGTTTTTAGGCATCGGGATCGCGATCACGGATCATAACGCAATTCAGGGGGCTCTTGAAATAGATGCCTGTAAAAAAGTGCTGTCGATCCCGGGCATTGAAGTGACATCTCGTGAGGGCACGCATCTGTTGGTCTATTTTTATGACATTAACAATCTCCGCCGGTTTTTCGACCAGGATATCGCACCCCACATGGGCAGAGAGGTGATGAGTTCAATCGATATTTCCATGCAAGACATTATCGGTCGTGCGAAAAAGCTGGGCGCTGTCACCATCTTTCCACACCCATTCTGCGGCATTTATACCGGTATTGCCACCAACCGTCATTTTGAACAGAAATGCTTAAACAAACTTTTCGAACAGGTGGATGGGATAGAAGTCATCAACTCGGAAAATGTGAACAAATGGAATTTGAAATCGGCTCTCCTTGGCTTTAATCTTAACAAGGCCATCAGTGGGGGAAGCGACGGTCACAGTCTGTATCAACTGGGGAGAGTGGTTACCTATGCCGCATGTACGAATGAACGGCGAGCATTTCTATCTGCTGTGAAGAATGGTCAAAACAAAGTTATCGGCAAGGAAATCGATCTTCTGCGGAAGGTGCAATCCAGCAGTTTCAAACTGAGGTCCAACCTGAAAAACTATCCCGACATCATGGAAAAGAATTTCAGTTATGGACGCAAGGTCATCCATATCAAATCGAAAACCATTCGGGATCACGTCAAGACACGCATCAGCGACGGCATGCGAAATATAAACACCCATCGTTAGGATCCAAAACTAAAAAACAGTGCAACAGGGCTTAACTGCCGGTTGGGTAATTATCGGAAAGCCAATCGGTCAATTGTCTGAGGCTGGTAATGTTATTTGACATCAGGATGTCGATGATGTCGGTGCCGGCAATACATACCACGGGATGACTCTGTTCCCTGATGGCTTCATAGGCCTCTTGCGTTACGACCGACGTTGTCACCAGTACGCCAAACTGCCGACCCTCCAGCCGGGAAAGCATTTTCATTATTTCCTTTACGCCGATGGATTTGCGTTTGCGGGTCCCGATACCGGGATTATAACATTTGCTTTCAACGAGAAAGTCCAGGTGAACCGGATCGGCATCGATGCCCAGACGAAATTTCCCGGTGATATTATATGATCCGTCAGATGAATGGCGTTGGACGCGTTCCAGGAGAATTTTGGAATCGCTCAGGGCATAGATGTCAGCAGCGAAGTGCAGGAATTTATACGGCTCCGAAGAAAAATAGCGGTAAAGCTCGAGGAGCATGGCTTTGCGGAGATCGTTCCTTGGCAGTTGCATGTCTGACGATCGAACACGGTAGCGATACCCCTGCTGAAGGGGCCGATAAAGTCCGCTTTTAAGCCACATCTTCCAGACAATCGGCCGATGTGGCGAATGTTTACTGCCTGTTTCCAGATCATCGATCCAGGCCCTTTTAATCACAGGAATGTCCAGAAGCGTGAATGTCGCGCGGTAGTTCCAAAAGCGCCTGGATTCCAAATGCTTCTGCTTGCGGGCGAGGTCGCTGGGCGGTTTCAAACCAGGTGCTCCAGGCGCACACAGTCCAAGGAATCGAATCGATCGGGGGCTGGCCTTGTTGGGATGCTTGTTGAAGAGAAAGATCGGGGGAATATGGCATCTGGGGTCTATGCTGCTGTGGAGGTTTTTGAATAGATTCCTCAGGATTAAATTTCCATGCCTGGGTGTGTTATGGATGCCATGGTCAGGGGAACGGTTGTCTCCATAGCAGATAACCGTTCCGGATTCGGGGTCGACGGTGTCTGTCCATTGCCGGTTATCGGTGTTGATGGTTATGATGAAATAATTCAAACTATCCAGAGATCCACAATAACGAAAGCAGCCGGAATTGCCCCCTTTCAGCAATCTGGCAAGGGGATCATCAGAGAGATTGCCGCTGTCACCACCTTCGTAAACAGTACCTGCCGTCAGGTTGACACCTTCCAACTGTGCAAAGGGTATGATCGTCATCTTACTATTCAATATCGGAAACCTGATCTTTTTATCAAGGCCAGAGAAAATTACCTGTGCCGATGCCAACACCGTTTAAAATTCGAAGCACGAAATTCTAAATTCGAAACAATATCCAATTACCCAAATTCGAATGTTCAAAACAAGACCTTGGAGATACACATCCAAGCACTATGTTTGAACCGCAATAGCGAGCGCATTCCCCGTAGGTTCTGCCGCATGACAGAACATTCCTCGTAGCTTGCTGCGAGGTTCTTCAATCATTTGAGCATTTGATATTTGGATTTGTTTCGTATTTCGATATTCGGATTTAGAATTTGTTTCAGCCCAATATGTAATATTATAAACAGTTGCTTGCAGGATTGTAAACAGACCCGGGCTCTTTGGCCCCGGGTCTCTATTTTTTTAACCGCCTATCCAGGAGACAAACCAGCATGAAAGGAAGTTCATAGAGAAATTCTATGATAAACCCCAGTATGGGCGTGATCAGAAGGGCAGGCAGCTTGAAAAGGATAAAAAAAGCCTTGGATTCTGTCATTCTGTCTATCACGGTCGATCGTTTGGCTTTCATGATGGCATCATCCATCTATGAGATAGGTTCCGAAAGAAGTTGTTGCAGATATACCATAGTTGAAATCGAGAATCCAGACCGGTTCGCAATTGATGGACAAATAAATCAAAAAGCAGTATAGCTAAAAGATCGGTATACCCGAATCTCATTCCTTTCGTAGAAAGGGGTCGGGAATCCAGAAAGGCACTGGATGCCCCCGGATAGCACCTTGCCGGGGCAGGCTTATCAAGCTTGTCCCCGACCTGATCGGGGATCCGGCATAACAGAATTTGGTTATTTATTTGAAATTGGGCCCAACAGGAAAATGACTGAGAAACTTCTCGTGGATATCGGCAGAGGACTTCTGCTCAAGAACCCGGTAATGACGGCATCGGGAACATTCGGTTACGGCAGTGAGTATCATGAATTTGTTGATTTGAACCATCTGGGGGGTATCATTGTCAAAGGTCTGTCATTGAAACCTTCTAAGGGAAACCCACCCCCGAGAATCGTGGAAACCCCAGGCGGTATGCTGAATGCCATCGGTCTGGAAAACGTCGGTATCGAGGCATTTATATCCAGAAAACTACCCTTCCTCAAAAAATTCAAGACACCGGTCATTACCAATATTTATGGCAGGAACATTGACGAGTACGCAGCCCTGTCCCTACGCGTGGATGAAACAGAGGGGATTGCCGGTGTGGAAGTCAATATTTCCTGTCCGAATGTCAAGCGCGGGGGTATCGCCTTTGGTGCCGACCCTGCATCCGCTCATCGGGTTGTCCAGGCCGTGAGGAAACAAACCCGTAAGCATGTTATGGTAAAACTGTCGCCAAATGTCACTGATATCGTTGAAATTGCCGCTCGGGTAGCGGATGCGGGTGCTGATTCACTATCCTTGATCAACACCCTTACGGGAATGGCCGTGGATATCGAAACCCGCCAGCCGAAATTGGCCAATATTACCGGCGGTCTTTCCGGTCCGGCCATCAAGCCCATTGCCTTGCGCATGGTTTGGCAGGTTGCCGAAAAAATCAAGATCCCGGTGATCGGTGTCGGGGGAATTATGACGGCTCAAGATGCCCTGGAATTTCTGATTGTGGGGGCCACGGCAGTCCAGGTGGGGACGGCCAATTTTGTCAATCCCCGGGCGACCATGGAGATTGTGGCTGGCTTGGAGGGTTTTGTTGAACAGAGGAAACTTGAGAGCATCATGGACATTGTCGGCGCTCTAAAAGTGACGGTCTCGTAAAAAGTCCAACTTCTGCGTTGTGCTGCATTTCGTAATCATTCAACGTACGAACCGTACGCCTCATGATTACAAAACTTGTACGCCTTGAATTTGAACTTTTTACGAAACCGTCTAATTCAGACTTTTAACGAGTTCATCAAAAGTAAACGTTTAATGATTTATGGAAAGGATGTAAAGATGAAGCGAATTATGTTCTGGTTGATCTGCCTGTTGCCGATAATCGGTGGAAGCGCCATGGCAGAGGAGGCGGATGCCATTGTCGGGGAGTGGTACACCGAGGAGAGTAAAGCGCTGGTGCAGATTTACAAGGTCGGTGATGTCTACAATGGCAAAATTGTCTGGCTCAAGGAACCGAAAAATGATGACGGTTCCGAAAAGCTGGATACCAACAATCCTGACGAAGCCAAACATGGCAACCCCATCATCGGGTTGAACCTGGTGAACGGGTTTGTCTACAAGGACAAGAACAAGTGGGGGGACGGGACGATTTATGATCCCGACAGCGGCAAGACCTATTCTTGCAAGATGAAATTAAATGAAGATGATAGCTTGAAGGTACGCGGGTTCATCGGCGTATCCTTGATCGGGAGAACGCAGGTGTGGACACGAAAATAGATTCGCTGCGCGAATTTATATGACGCGGCGTTGCCGCTAAAAAGTTCTATCGAAGAGAATCGCTCAAATTAGTCTCTTGACCGGAAAATTTGTGAAATTTATGGCAAAAGAATAAAAGCAATCACGAAAACACGAAATTTGAAAAGCACGAAAATTTTCATGGTTTCGACTTTCGTGATTTCGTGATAAATAATCTTTACCTTTTCCGGTTTATCCGGGTTGGAATGAAGATATATTGTTTTACAACGCAACAACTTTAAAAGGAGCATATCATGATGAAAAGAATTTTGGTTCTGGTGACAGTGCTGGTTTTTATTGTGGGGACAGGGTCCGTGGGTTTTGCAGAGGATATGGAAATCCTGGGTGTGACCTTTCCGGGAGAAAAGGTGATCGAGGGTAAAACACTGAAATTGAATGGGGTTGCCTACCGTAAGGCACTCGTGGTGGTTAAGGTTTTTGTCCAAGGACTCTATCTGGAAAACCCGACCCAGGATGCCGATGAAGTGATCAACTCCGAGCAGGTGAAGCACCTGGTGACCCACTATCTCACCAATAAGGCAACTGTCGAGAAACTACAGGAAGGGGTTCTGGAAGCCATGGAAAAGTGCAATCCTCCGGAACTGGTGACCGCCCACCAGGCCGATATCGACCGCTATGTGTCCTGGATGGACAAGGACATGGCCCCTGGTTTAACAGCCGAATCGACGTATGTGCCGGGCAAAGGTTTCATGTATACCTACCAGGGTATGATGAAGGGTACGATTCCAGGATCTGAATTCATGAAGATGTATTACCGCACTAATGTCGGCGAGAATGCTCAAGAACGCGTTCGGAAGGGATTGCTGGGGCTATAGCTTTTCTTCAGGCTGTAGACTATTAGACTGAGGGTTGTTAGCTGCCTACCGCCTCACAGTCTATAGTCTACAGCCTTTAGTTAATAGCTACAAGGACTGCGACGTTTTTACCGGATTCTCTTTCAGATACTCCAGGCGATTCAGCCCATTGATATAGGCCTTGGCGCTGGCGATAATGATGTCGGCATCCGACCCCCTGCCAAGGGCCACCAGACCGTTTTCCCTCAATCGTACGGTAACCTCGCCCTGGGCGTCTGTGCCCCCCGTTAAAGCACTGACCGAAAACCTGCGAAGTTCCGATGCGGTTCCCGTGAGCTTGGCGATGGTGTTATAAGCCGAGTCGATGGGGCCGTTGCCGTAGCCGGCCCCTGTGACGGATCGGCCGTTGATGGACAGTTTGACACTGGCCATGGGCATGATCGTGGTTCCGCTGTTGACATGCAGGTATTCCAGTTTGAAAACCTGTTCGGTACGCAGGATCTCTTCTGTGACCAGGGCCTCCAGATCCTCATCCACGACGTGTTTCTTTTTGTCGGCCAACTCCTTGAAATGTTGAAATACGATTTTCAGTTCCGTTTCTGAAAGTTCGTATCCCAGTTCTTTCAGGTGGGTGTAAAGGGCGTGACGACCGGAGTGTTTGCCGAGAACCAGGCGATTTTTGCTGAGTCCAATGGTTTCCGGCTTCATAATCTCATATGTCATGCGGTTCTTGAGGAGCCCGTCCTGGTGGATACCGGCTTCGTGGGCAAAGGCATTGGCCCCCACGATAGCCTTGTTGGGCTGCACAGTCATACCGGTGATCATGCTCACCAGGCGGCTGGTGGGATAGATCAGTTCGGTGTTGACACCCGTTGACAAGGTGTAGAAATTGGGTCGGGTCTTGATGGCCATGACCACTTCCTCAAGGGATGTATTACCGGCTCTTTCACCAATCCCGTTGATGGTAACCTCGGCCTGACGAGCCCCCGCATTGATGGCAGCCAGGGTGTTGGCCGTTGCCAGACCCAGGTCGTTGTGGCAGTGAACACTAAGTCTTGCTTTTTGAATGTTGGGGATATGGTTCATGATATACGTGACGAGTCCTGCAAACTCGTCCGGAACTGCATACCCGACCGTGTCCGGCAGGTTTACGGTAGAGGCGCCGGCCTCGATGGCGGCTTCAAAAACCTTGCAGAGATAGTCCCGGTCGCTGCGGGAGCCGTCCTCGGCCGAAAACTCGATATTGTCGGTAAGGGTTCTGGCGTAGGTGACGGCATCTACGGCAGACTGAAGAACCTGGTCCCGGGTCATGCGCAGTTTGTATTCCAGGTGGATATCAGATGTGGCAATGAAAAGATGGAGTCTGGGCTTGGCTGCATGCTGGATGGCCTGCCAGGCACGATCGATGTCTTCCTTGGATGTGCGTGCCAACGCTGCGACTTCCACATGTTTGAGTCGTCCGGCTATGGTTGAAACTGCCTCGAAATCACCTTCGGATGCTGCCGGGAACCCGGCCTCCAATACATCGATGCCGAGGTTTTCCAGCTGAACCGCCAGACGCAGTTTTTCGCCGGTATTCATACTCGCTCCGGGGGATTGTTCTCCGTCGCGCAGGGTTGTGTCGAATATTTTGATGATGTCGGTCATGGGTTATCTCCTGTCCCGGACAAGCCGGAAAAATAAACGTACTATTATCATGAAAACACGAAAAGACGAAATCATAGAAAAGATCATAAACGATCCTCTTCTTGCTGGGTTTATTCAGCGAGGATAGACCGCAGGGGTTGGCTTGAGGCCTTTCCTGCGGTAGAGATTCCTTTTGTGGGGAATAGGGGATTCATGGTGTTTTCCTGATCTTGTCTTCATAGGCCAGCTTGTATTGAAAACTGTCCGCAAGCGCCTGCCAGCTGGCTTCAATGATATCTTCGGATACGCCGATGGTACTCCACAGGTGGTCCTGATCCCTGGATTCAATGAGAACACGTACCTTTGCAGCGGTACCGACCCGGCCGTCAATGACGCGAACCTTAAAATCCACCAGTTGCATCATGTCCAGATCCGGGTAGAATTTGTCGAGGGCTTTTCGCAAGGCATTATCCAGGGCACTCACCGGGCCATAACCCTCTGCTGCCGTTATTTCCTGGTTTCCATCCACGGAAATCTTGATCGTGGCATGCGCGCTGCAGGGCTGATCCTTGTCTTTTTCGATGGTCACCCGGAAAGATTCCAGGTCGAACAGGGGGGTAAACTGTTCGGTCAATTTTTCAGCCAGAATTTTAAAGGATCCGTCGGCCACATCGAACTGATAACCATCCTGTTCCAGCTCCTTTATCCGGGAAACGATGTGTTTGCTGTCGAAGCCGTTTCCGCCCAGTTTCAACCCGAATTCCGCTGCCTTGTATTCGATGTTGCTCTTGCCCGAAAGGTCGGAGACAAGTACCCGCTGGGTATTGCCCACCAGTTCCGGGCGCATGTGCTCGTAGGCCCTGGGTATTTTCATGATGGCGTTTACATGAATCCCGCCTTTGTGTGCAAAGGCGCTTTTTCCCACAAAGGGTCTGGATTTCAAGGGTACGAGGTTGGCTGTTTCAGACACGTAACTGGACAGGGAGCGCAACTGGGAAAGATGTTCTCTGGGGATGCAGGGTACATCCATTTTTTCACTGAGAATGGGGATGATGGAAGTGAGATCGGCATTCCCACAGCGTTCGCCGTAACCGTTGATGGTACCCTGCACCATGGTCAGGCCCATTCGGATGGCAGCTATTGAATTGGCCACCGCAAGCCCGCAGTCGTTATGGGTGTGGATACCGAATTTCGGTCTCAGGTCATCAGTGGAAAGTGCACGGTCTTTTTCGATACGCCTGAAAATCTCCTGAATAATTCTCTCGACCTCGAAAGGAAGCGTACCGCCGTTTGTGTCACAAAAAACAATGATATCAGCACCGGCCTTGATGGCTGCTGAAATCGTCAGATAGGCATAATCACTGTTTTCTTTGAAACCGTCGAAAAAATGTTCGGCATCGTAGATGACTTCTTTTTGTTTGCTTTTGAGATATTCTATTGACTCGGATATCATGACCAGATTTTCGGAAAGCGTGTTCTCCATGACCGTTTCCACGTGGAGATCCCAGGACTTTCCAAAGATGGTCATCACAGGGGTATGGGTTCCAAGCAATGCTTTCAGGTTTGTATCGTCTTCAGGAGAAATACCGGGTTTGCGCGTCGCACCGAAGGCTGCCAGTCGGGCTTGTTTGAATTTGACTCTCCTGGCCATATCAAAAAACTGAATATCTTTTGGATTGGATCCTGGCCATCCGCCTTCGATATAGTGAATGCCCAGACTATCCAGACGCTCGGCAATTTTGACTTTTTCGTCGGCAGAAAAGCTGATGTTTTCTCCCTGTGTCCCGTCTCTCAAGGTTGTGTCATATAAGAAAATCGGTTCCATTGGTATTTTCCCTACTTGGAGGATTGATGATTCCCCGCAGCATGCGAAGCACTGTCGGACGGCAGACCCATGGGAAGCGCTCGCTAATGCAGTTCACGGTTTTCAGGTCTTAGCGAGCGAACAGCTGCACCGGCCTGCCACATTTCGGAATTCTTGATACCATCGAGTTCTTCCTGGAGTTTTTCCCGATAATCGGGCTGGCTGTTTTTGTCGAGCGTTCTTGCAACCTCTTTTCCGGAAACAACACTTTCGTATAATTCCGTAAAAACAGGGGCCACTGCATCACGGAATTTGGGGGCCCAATCAAGGGCGCCTCTCTGGGCAGTGGTGCTGCAGTTGGCAAACATCCAGTCCATACCATTTTCAGCTACCAGGCGGATCAGGCTCTGGGTCAACTCCTCAACGGTTTCATTGAAGGCTTCGCTGGGGCTGTGTCCGTTTTTACGCAGGGTGTGGTATTGGGCTTCCATGACGCCGGCAAGACAACCCATAAGCACACCACGTTCACCGGTGAGATCGCTGTAAACTTCATTCTGAAACGTGGTGGGGAACAGGTATCCAGATCCGATGGCGATACCGGTTGCAAGGACGCGGTCTGTTGCTCGTCCGGTAAAGTCCTGATGGATCGCATAACTCGAATTGATGCCGCTTCCTTCCAGGAAATTGTTGCGTACACTCCTTCCCGAGCCTTTGGGAGCCACCAGGATAACGTCTACGTTTTCGGGTGGAACGATGTTTGTCTGGTCTTTGAAGGCAATGGAAAATCCATGTGAAAAATATAGTGCATCGCCTTCATTCAGACCCTTTTTAACCATGGGCCAGGTGGATACCTGTCCGGCATCAGAGAGCAAAAACTGCACCAGTGTGGCGCGAGACGCTGCCTCTTCAATGGGAAAAAGAGTTTCACCCGGAACAAAACCATCGGCAACAGCACGATCCCAGGAAGATGTTCCCTGACGCTGCCCAATGATGACCTTCAGTCCGTTATCCCTCATATTCATTGCCTGCCCCGGCCCTTGAACACCATATCCCAGGACTGCAATGGTTTCATTTTTCAGTATGGCTCTCGCTTTTTCCAGTGTAAATTCTTCCGAAGTGATGACATTTTCTTCAACACCGCCAAAATTGATTGTTGTCATGAATGACTCCTTTGTCTTTTAAATATGAATTTTAAATGATGAGCTATAAGCTATAGGCAATAAGCTGTAAGCTTTAAGCTGTAAGCGACTTATTGATTAATGCTTACAGCTTACTGCTTCATTAATTCGGCTCCCTGAACAGCGCCAGTGCCCCGGTTCTGGCAATTTTCTTGATCCCCATGGGTTTTAAAAGGTTGATGAAGGCATTGATTTTATCCTCGTTTCCTGAAACTTCGATAATGTAGTGCTCCAGACCGGTGTCCACGACCTTACACCGGAAAATACTGACGATTCGCAAAACCTCGGCACGATTTTCGGGTTTGGCCTTCACACAGATGAGGGCCATCTCCCGCTTGACAGCATTTTTACCGGAAAGGTCCCTCAGTTTGATAACGTTGATCAATTTCCTGAGCTGCTTTTCAATCTGTTCGATCTCCGGCAGGTTTGCATTGGTTACCAGTGTAATTCTCGATACCAGTGGGTCGATAGTGGGAGCCACCACCAGACTTTCGATATTGTATCCCCTGGCACTGAAAAGCCCTACGACTCTCGACAGGACACCGGGTTCATTGTCCACCAGCATGGTCAGGATATGCTTTTCTTCGTTCATAATTTAATCCTTTAAACATTTGATCCATATAAATGCGACAACGTCGCATTCCATAAAATTGTGAAACAATTTTATGCTAGTAACATTTCGGTAATGGGAGCCCCGGCCGGCACCATGGGATAGACACATTCCTCTTTTGCCACCACAAAATCCATGATGACGGTAGTAGGGGACGACAAGCCCTTTTCAAGAACCGGTATGACTTCCTCAGGTTTTGTGGCCCGTAGACCGAGGGCGCCGTATGCCTCTGCAAGCTTGACAAAATCCGGACCACAGTTCATGCAGGTGCTGGCATAACGTTTGTCGTAAAACAGCTCCTGCCATTGTCTTACCATGCCGAGATAACCGTTATTCAAAATAACGATTTTGACGGGCAGCTGATACTGCAAGGCAGTGGCCATTTCCTGGATATTCATCTGGATACTTCCATCCCCGGCCACATCCACCACGGTTTTGTCCGGCCTGGCAATTTGAGCGCCAATGGCTGCAGGAAAACCGAAACCCATGCACCCCAGTCCTCCGGATGTAATAAAATGGTTGGGCTTGTCAAAATGATAATACTGGGCCGCCCACATCTGGTTCTGGCCGACTTCGGTGGTGATGATGGCCTCGCCCCGGGTCAGTTCATACAATTTTTCCACAACATACTGGGGCTTGATAATATCGGTCTGTTTATAGGCGAGCGTGTTCTGCTCCTTCCAGGCCTGTATCTGATCCATCCAGGGTTTCCGTTTGTCCGTCAAGGTGGTTTTGTCCAGGGGTTTGATGAGGGTGTTCAAGCTTTCCAGCGTGCTGCGGCAATCCCCGACAATGGGTATGGTTACCGGCACGTTTTTACGGATCGACGTGGGGTCGATATCCACGTGGACGATCTTGGCCTGGGAAGCGAAGGCCTCTGTTTTACCGGTGACGCGGTCATCGAAGCGGACTCCGATACCGATGAGGAGATCACAGAAACTCGTGGACATGTTGGCACGGTACGTCCCATGCATGCCGATCATACCCAGCCACAAGGGGTCGGAGCCGGGAAACCCGCCCAGTCCCATTAAGGAACCTGTCACGGGAATCTGCATGGTTCTGGCAAATGTTGTCAGTTCTTTGGCGGCCCCGGAAAGAATGATTCCGCCGCCAGCAAAAATAACCGGTCTTTCGGACGACGCGATGAGATTGACCACCTTTTTAAGCTGTTTCATGTTTGGTTTGTAGGTGGGATTGTAGGATTTGATTTTTATCTGCTGATCCGGTTCATACTGGGCCTTTGTGTTGCCCACATTCTTGGGGATATCAATGAGTACCGGACCCGGCCTGCCGGATCTTGCCAGATAAAAAGCCTCCTTCACAACCCTGGCGAGGTCTTTCACATCCTTTACCAGGAAATTATGTTTGGTACAGGAGCGTGTGATGCCCACGATATCCACTTCCTGGAAGGCATCGTTTCCGATGAGGTGGGTGGGAACCTGGCCGGTGATGACCACCAGCGGTATGGAGTCCATGTGGGCGGACGCAATGCCTGTGACGGTATTGGTTGCACCCGGGCCGGATGTGACCAGGCAGACACCGACCTTGCCACTGGCTCTGGCATAGCCGTCTGCCGCATGAACAGCCCCCTGCTCATGCCGGACAAGAATATGTTTGATGCTGGTGTCTTCAAGTGTGTCGTATATGTCGATAACCATACCGCCGGGAAATCCAAAGATCGTATCGACTTTTTCCTCTTCAAAAACCTTGATCAAAATTTGAGCGCCGGTGAGCTCCATAATAAGTCCTTTCTGCAAAAAAAAATCCGTTACCGGCTCAGGGCTGGTAACGGATTAATTTTTTTTGAGGAATTAATTTAAGCCATTAACAACCCTGTCACCCCGCCGAGGCCCATTAGACCCACGACGAGGACTAGAATGCTAATAATGATGTTAATGGCGAAAATATTCTTCAATTTATATGTCCTTTAATTTATAAAAAATTATAATGGCAACAAATTGCTGGGATGTCAAGATCTTTTTAGCTATAAGCATTAAGCCGAAAGCGATAAGCTCAGCAGATGGCTTAATGTTGACCGTTTTACCCATTGCCAAAAGAAACCGACAGCCACGATCGAATAGTCCAGCTTAGAGCTTACCGCTTATAGCTTAGAGCTGCTCCGTATATCCGCACCCTTCCGTGAGACATGCCAGGAAGGATCCTTTCTTTTTGGTTGATTTTTCCACCAGAAATACAGCCTTGCACACCGGGCAGCTTTTATTGACGGGTTTGTCCCAGGTCGCAAAATTACAATCCGGATATTTGCTGCATCCGTAAAATATTTTACCGCGTTTGGACTGCTTTTCCACAAGCTTTCCATCACAATCTTTTTCCGGGCAGTCGACACCGGTCTCCTTCCCGGGGGCGATGGAATTGACCGAATAGGTGTTTTTGCATTCTGGATATCCGGTGCAGGCAAAAAATTTGCCGAAACGCCCCGGCTTGATAACCATGGGCTGCCCGCATTTTTCACACACCCTGTCGGTAATTTCATCTGCCTCGAGCTCCACCGGCTGAATATTGCCTTTTTCATCACGGGTGTAATCGCGGGAATAGGTGCACTTGGGATAACCGCTGCAGGCCAGAAAATGTCCATTCCGACCCACCTTGATGCGGAGTTCATTCTGGCACTCAGGGCAGGTAAGCTCTGTTGAAAACCCAACCCCTTTCAAACTCGGCATTCCCTCTTTAGCGGCTTCAATTTCCTGATTAAAATGAGAATAAAAGCGTTCGAGAATAGTCTCAAGAACCGACTCCGATGCTTCGATCTGATCGAGGTAGGTTTCCATTCTGGCTGTAAAGGCAACGTTAAAAATATCGTCAAAACTCCCTACCAGAAGGTCATTGACAATCATGCCGAGTTCGCTCGGCTTAAAATAACCCTTTACCAGGTCGACGTATTTTTTTTCGCGAATGGTTGAAAGTATCGCAGCATAGGTACTTGGCCTGCCGATGCCGTTTTCTTCGAGTTCTTTTACCAGAGAAGCCTCGGAAAATCTTGGCGGGGGCATGGTGAAGTGCTGTTTGGGGTCCAGTTGCTCCAGGTGCAACAGCAACCCCTCTGACAGGGTCGGCAGTTGACCTTTTTTCTTTTCGCTTTTGGTTTTGATTTCATCATCCACTGAAATATAAACGGCCATAAAACCGGGAAATATTATGTTCGAACCGGCTGTTGTGAATAGATAGGCACCTGATCTGATACCGATGGACAGGGTGTCAATGAGCGCCGGCTTCATCTGGGAGGCAACAAAGCGATTCCATATCAGCCGATAAAGAAGATATTGATCCCTGGTCAGAAAGGCTTTAATCCGGTCGGGCGTCTGAGTGACAGACGTCGGTCTGATGGCTTCGTGTGCATCCTGGGCTTTTTTCCGGTTTTTAAAGATCCGGGGCTTTTCCATGCTGTAATCCCTGCCATAAGTTTCCCGGATAAACGTCAGTGCTTCCTGGGCCGCCTCATTGGCTATCCGGATGGAATCCGTACGCATGTAGGTGATGAGGCCCACGGGCTCACCACCTTCGAGTTCGATGCCTTCATAAAGCTGTTGTGCCAGCATCATGGTCTTTTTGGCTGAAAATCTGAGCTTTCGGATCGATTCCTGTTGCAGCTTGCTTGTGATGAAAGGGGGCAAAGGGTTTCGTTTTTTTGTCTTGTTGGAAACGGATTCTACCCGGAAAGGCGTCTCTTTCAGTGTCTCCACGATAGCGGATGCTTCCGCTTCGTTTGTTATCTTGATTTTCTGTTTGTCCTGTTTGACCAGTTTGGCTTCAAAAGACGGGGGGCTGTCTCCTCTCAGGTGCGCAGTAATCGACCAGTATTCCTCGGGTTCAAAGGCCTGAATCTGTCTCTCTCTTTCACAGATAATACGTACAGCTACCGATTGGACCCGTCCGGCGCTCAAACCGCCCTTGACCTTACGCCACAAAAGAGGGGATATCTGATACCCCACCAGACGATCCAGGATCCGGCGCGCCTTCTGTGCTTCATATTTGCTTTGATTGAGCGCTTCTGGTTTCTGAATTGATTCGAGAATGGCATTGCGGGTCAATTCGTGAAACAGAACCCGGTGAAATATTCTACCCTTTTTTTTCAGCACCTCTGACGCATGGAAGGCGATCGCTTCACCTTCCCGATCCGGGTCGGGTGCCAGATAGACTTCATTGGTGTCACCCGCCGCTTTTTTTAGCGCGGTTGTCACTTTTTGTTTGCCGGGTATGAGTCGATATTGTGGTTTGAACCCATTGTCGATATCGATTCCCAACTCTTTTACGGGTAGATCCTTTATGTGTCCGACGGTTGCGGCGACATTGTAATCTTTTCCCAGGTATTTTTTGATGGTCTTAACTTTTGTCGGTGATTCCACGACAACCAGTGGTTTTGAAGGCACGGATTTCCTCATATTTTCTGTTGTTAGTTCCTTAACTGAAAATTTGCGTATTTTGTGGCAAAAAAAATAAAAGCAATCACGAAAACACGAAATCTGAAAAACACGAAATTGTTCATTGTCTTTTTCGTGGTTTCGACCTTTCGTGATTTCGTGATAAAAGATCTTTCTCTTTTCCGGTTTGTCCGGGTTGGGCACTAAGATAAAACAATTTACCCGGGTCCTGCCGTACAAGACCTTTCAATTCGAGGCTTAGCAGGGTGCTGGACAGATCCGAAGGCCCCAGACCCAGTTTTCGGATCAGATCGTCAATATGAAGCGGATAATGTTCCAGTGCACCCAACACAGACGTTTCCAAGGGTGAAAGGGGCGGCTTCGGGTACTCTATTCACCCCCACGTCATTGTTGTCCTCCGACACCGAGGGGTCAGTCCAGTGTGATATCTCTTCCATGATATCCCCGGCCTGCTCCACCAGTTTGGCCCCCTGTTTTATGAGGGTGTGGGTTCCGGTGCTTTTGAAGGAATTGATACTTCCAGGCACGGCAAACACCTCCCTGTTTTGTTCTGCGGCCAAGCGGGCAGTGATCAGAGAGCCACTGCGTAGTGTTGCCTCCACAATGACGGTTCCCAGCGACAGGCCGCTGATGATCCTGTTGCGCATGGGGAAGTGGTGGGCTTCCGGCTCGGCCTTGAGGGGAAATTCCGAAATTACCGCACCGGTTTCAGCAATACGGTGAAAGAGTGTTTTGTTTTCTTTCGGGTAAATTCTTTCGAGCCCGCTTCCCAGGACGGCGATGGTCTTGCCACGGGCCATCAAGGCACCTTCATGGGCGGCTGTGTCGATGCCGCGGGCCATACCGCTTACGATGGTCATGCCAAGGGAAGCCAGATCGCGGCCAAGACGCTGGGTTGTGTCACGTCCGTATTGGGTGGCATTTCGAGACCCCACGATGGATATGTTTTTCTTTGTAGCCGAAATACAGCCATAAACATACAGATATGGCGGTGGATCCGGTATTTCAAGCAGCAGGGCAGGGTAGTTGTCGTCGGTGAGCGTCAGGATTTTGATACCCCTTTGTTGTACGTTTTCAAGTTCTTTTTTGAAAGCCTCAGGCAAGGTGTGCCGTTTAATAGCGGTGATAAGACGATCCGACAATCCCTCCACCTGCAGCAACTCCTTACGCGTTGCATGGATGGCGTTTTCAGGGGAATGAAAAACATCAATGAGTCGTTTGTAAAGCAGATTGCCAACACCCGGTGTGCTTTTCAATCGAAACCATGGGAACAGATTTTCCATAAGCCGGGCACTCCTCTGGCGTGACAATACCGACACGTTCCATGTCGTCACATGGGATACTAGGCTCGTTGACGTTTTTGCCAGGCTAGAAGAATCGGACTGGCCACAAAAATGGAGGAATATGTCCCGACCAGTACGCCAACAATCATGGCAAAGGCAAAATCATGAATGATACCGCCGCCGAAAATAAATAAAGTGAACAGAACAATGAGGGTTGTCAGAGAGGTCAGAATGGTTCTACCGAGGGTCTCATTGATACTTTTATTCAATATGAAATCGAGTCTTTTCTTATGATGTTTTCGAAGATTTTCCCGTATCCTGTCAAATACGATAATGGTGTCGTTGAGTGAATATCCAATAATTGTCAGCAGAGCTGCGATAATCGGCAAGGTAAACTCTTTGCCGAAGATGGAAAACAGTCCGACGGTAATCATGACGTCGTGGATCAACGCTACAACGGCGCCCATGGCATATTTCAGTTCCAGAAACCAGAACAGGACCAGTGTGACCAGCAGGGCGCCTGCCATGAGAACCGGTATGCTGACCGAAAACAGTTGCAGGATATAGACGGCAAACATTAGCGCGCCTGCCATGACCCCGCTGAGCATCCACTTGAGTTCGAATCTGCCTGAAATATAGATGGTGATAAAAAGCAGTGCAAAGAACATGGCCAACAAGGCTTTTTCTCTTAAATCTTTGCCGACCTGGGGCCCCACCATCTCAACACGACGAATTTCGACCTGGCTACCGGTTGCTGATTTCAGAACCTCTTCTATTTTCAGGGACACATCCTCTGAGATAGACGCAGAACTCTCGGCCCTGACAAGAAATTCATGGTCGCTGACATCCCCGAATTCCTGGACAGAAGAGATACCGATGTCCAGATTGCCGAGCCCGGTTTTTATGTCCGCTATCTGGGTTGGGGCGTCAAATTTTATCTGGATGAGTGTCCCTCCGGCAAAATCGATGCCGTATTTGGGGCCGTGATGAATGATCAGCGAGATGATTGTCATCAGAATCATGGCTGCAGATACGACAAAGGCAATGTATCTTTTTGCGATAAAGTTGATGTTGATGTCTGGTTTTATGAACTGCATAGTTGCATCCTTATATTTTCGTTAAGATCCCTTTTTCCCTAAGTTACACGACGGGGTATCGGTGAATCTGAACAGGAGGTATTAAATACTGACGCTTTTAATCTTTCGGTTGATCAGCAGGTAGTCAAAAATAAGTCTCGATAAAATAAGTGCCGTAAAGAGACTTGCCAGTACGCCCAGACTCAGTGTGACGGCAAACCCTTTTACCGGTCCTGTACCGAATTGAAAGAGGACAAGTGCGGCAATCAGCGTCGTCACATTGGCATCCAAAATGGTGAGAGATGCTCTGCTGTAACCCGCGTCAACGGCAGCCCGGGGTGTTTTGCCCAGATTCATCTCTTCTCGGATACGTTCAAATATCAACACGTTGGCATCAACGGCCATGCCGATGGTGAGGATGATGCCGGCTATACCCGGTAAGGTCAGGGTTGCCTGGAAAGCAGCCAGACCGCCCACGATGATGACGATGTTGAGCATCAGGGCCAGGTCGGCAATAATGCCCGATCCTTTATAGTAAATGATCATGAACAGCATGACCAGTATACCGCCGACACACATGGACATCAGACCCTTGCGTATGGAGTCGGCACCGAGGGAAGGACCCACGGTTCTTTCTTCAAGGATATTTACAGGTGCGGGAAGCGCACCGGCCCGCAGGGCGATGGCAAGGTCATGGGCCTGTTCCGCCGTGAACTGCCCGGTAATACGCGCGGACCCACCCGATATTTTTTCCTGGATGACCGGAGCGGAGTATACCTTGTCATCAAGAATGATGGCCAATCGCTTTTTGACGTTCTGTTCTGTGATGCTTTCAAATATTCTGCCACCTTTCTTGTCGAACTCGATGGACACATAGGGATCATTGTACTGTGAGTCGATTTGAACCCGAGCATCTATCAGCTGGGCACCGGTCAGCAGGGTTCGTTTTTTTACTAGGTAGGGTGTTTTTGTAATGCGGTTGGTGGCCGGATCCTGGTTGTCCTCATAGAGGATCTCGCTTTCAGGCGGCACATTGCCCTGCAGAGCGGCCCCGATGTCATTGGTTTCATCCAGGAGTTTGAATTCCAGGAGGGCGGTTCTTCCGATCAGTTTCTTGGCCCGCTTGGTATCTTTGATACCCGGCAGCTGGATGAGGATCCGGTTCTTACCCTGATTTCGAATGTCCGGCTCACTCACACCGAACTGGTCAATCCTGTTGCGAATGGTCTCCAGGGCCTGATCCGTGGCAAGTTTTTTGATCTGATCCGCTTCCTGGTCGGGCAGGTCCAGAACAACGGTGAGGGTTTCATCGATTTCCGATTCGGAACGAATGCGCATCTCCTTGAAATCCGTATCCAGGGTTTTGTAAAATTGATCGATGGATGTTTTCCCCGTGATACGGGCGGAGATCTGTGTCCCAAGAACACGATCCAGTTCCAGGACTCTCACGCGGTCCTTGCGCAGGCTAGATCGGAGCTCCTGGGCGATGCGCTCAATCGCATCCTCCACGGCTTTATCGGTATCGACCTCCAGTACCAGATGCATACCTCCCTGGAGGTCAAGCCCAAGGTTTACTTTTTTATGGGGCCACACTCCCGGCCACACCGATGGCAAGACATATACGAATGCCGTCAGGATAACGATGAGAACAGCTATGGGTCTCCATGAGAGTTTTTTCAAATCTGTTTCCTTTCAATTTAAAATACAAGATTCCCGGCCGGCAATAGCAGGGAATCTTTTTCTGCACCATTTTTTATATCGTTGCACATGTATCCGGTGTAACCGGAGTCTCCGGCCTGATCATAAAACTGAGCTGGTGCAGACGGGTGCGACCGGAACGCTATTTAGATTTGTCCGAATCTGTTTTGCTCTTGTCTTTTGTCTGGGGCTGGGGTTGGGGTTGGGCAGAGGCCTGGTTCAATGCACCCACATTTCCCCGGGATACTTTGACTCGAACCTTGTCGGCAATTTCTACCGTCAGGGTCGTATCCGACAGACCGGTGATTCGTCCATGCAGACCGCCACTGGTAACAATGCGATCGCCTTTTTTTAAGCTGGATATCATTTGGCGGTGTTCTTTGGTTTTCTTTTGCTGTGGACGAATTAAAAGAAAATAAAAGATGACAAACATCAGGATGAGTGGAATGAATGTTGAAAATCCACCACCGCCCTCGCCACCTGCTCCGCCCGGCCCCATTGCATAGGCTATGTTTTCTGTTAAAAAGAACAAGTTAACCTCCCTTTATTGTTTTTGATTGGTTTCCCATTTGAATTCAACAGACCCAATAACACTTGTCATGACCAGCGTAAGCACATCATCTGTGCCACCGATGGGCTGACTGTCTGATTTCGGGTCAAACACTGGAAATCTGACATGATATATCGATTTCCAGGTGGTTACATAAGGATAAAAATAATCTATTAATGGATCTTTTTTTTTCAGCTTGCGGATCTCCAGAGGACGAATCTGTTCCACATGGTCTCGCGTGATGTAGATTTTCCACATGGATGTTTTTTTTGAGAAATCATCCCATTTTTTTTCGGGAACATACGCAGCCATCACAAAGTCGTGGTATTTGGCTGCTTCTTTCCGTTCTTGCATCACCCGTTTATCGTATTCCCAACCCTCTATGTTGTATAACCGCGAATATTCTTCTGTGTAGGCTTGCCGAAACACAGCGGATTTAAAGGTTACCTTTGAAATCAGCTGTGTCAATAATCCATCGTAGATGCGGCCTTCCTGTGTCCAGGCCTCCATTACATCCCGATAGATCGTTTTTTTCTCTGGTCCAGGCAGTTGCTCTGCGCTTCCCTGATTCTTTACCCCGGCGCAGCCGGAAAGCGTCACGATTACCACCAACATCATGATTGTTACGGCACTGTATCGCATAATTAACGATCTTCCCCTGTGGTGCTATCAATTATCAATCAGGAGAAATCCCTCAGTTGAATACCCGACTGAAAATGGCGCTGATATACTTTAAATGATAGCCCACGTCAAATATTTCTTTAATTTTTTCTTCACCCAGGTGTTTTCGTATGGTGGGTTCTTCCAGAATCAGGTCCTTGAATGATCCTTTTCCCTGCCACACAAGCATGGCCTGTTCCTGGACGATCCTATAGGCATCTTCACGGGTTACACCCGCTTCCGCGAGGGCCACAAGAACTTGTTGTGAAAAAATGAGTCCCTTGAATTTATCAAGGTTTGCCCGCATGTTTTGCGGGTAAACCAGAAGTTTGTTCAACATGTTGGTCATGCGGTGCAGCATGTAGTCCATCAAAATGGTGCTGTCGGGGCCGATAACGCGCTCAACCGATGAATGGCTGATGTCACGTTCGTGCCACAAGGGGATGTTTTCAAAGGCCGAGATAGCATTGTTTCGTACGATCCTCGCGAGGCCACAGAGATTTTCCGATCCGATGGGATTTCTTTTATGCGGCATGGCCGATGATCCTTTTTGTCCCTTGGAAAAGTATTCCTCCGCTTCCAGGACTTCCGTTCGCTGCAGGTGCCTGATTTCCAGGGCCATTTTTTCGATGGTGGAGGCCATGATGGCCAGCACGCTGAAAAACTCGGCATGGCGGTCCCGTTGGACGATCTGTGTGGATGCCGGTGCCGGTATCAGCCCCATTTTTTTACAAACATAAGATTCCACCAGAGGCGGGGTGTTGGCAAAGGTGCCGACGGCCCCGGATATTTTCCCGCAGCTGATGCCTTCGATGGCATGCGTGAGCCGTTCTTTGTTGCGTCTCATTTCATCATGCCAGATGGCCAGTTTAAGACCAAAGGTAATCGGTTCTGCATGAATACCGTGGGAACGGCCAATCATGACAGTCTCCTTGTGTTGGAAGGCTCTCTTTTTTATAACGGACATCAGTTTGTCGACATCTTTCAATATCATAAGACCGGCCTTGCGCAGCAGGTAGGCCAGACTGGTATCGAGTACGTCCGAAGAGGTCAGCCCCATGTGAATGTAGCGGGAGTCCGGCCCCACATATTCGGCAACGCTGGTGAGAAAGGCGATGACGTCATGCTTGGTCTCGGTTTCGATTTCCGCGATCCTTTCTAGGGAAAAGTTTGCCTTGCGTTTGATGACGGCCAGGGACTTTTTAGGAATTCTGCCGATGGTTGCCAGGGCTTCACAGGCATGGATCTCCACTTTGAGCCATGTTTGATACTTGGTTTGATCTGTCCAAAGGTCTCCCATTTCTTTACGTGTGTAGCGATCGATCATGTTCTTGTTCCTCCGAAAATGAGCGGTTCAAATCACGATTTTATTTGGGTTTCAAATTTGCTCTCGGCAGGGTGCATCTGCCTATCTCCGACAATCCGTATTGAAAGTTGCCGCCGTGCTTCCAGATCGAGTATTTCCTTGCGTTTGTTGTTGAGGACATAATCGGCCACATCCACCGGCAGGCTACAGGTGATATTTTTGATATCCGGTTTGAGGGTCTCAATCTGCAACTTTCTTAAAAAACGCACACCCAGGGTTTCTTTGGATGCCACGAGTCCCTTCCCCTGACAACGATCGCAGGTTACATAACTGCCAAACTCAATGGAAGGCTGAATCCGCTGTCTGGACATCTCCAGAAGTCCGAACTTTGAAATTCGGCCCAGATTGGCCTTGGCCTTACCTGCCTTGATATGATGCCGCAATGTCCGTTCCACCTCGGACCGATTCTTGGTGTTTTTCATGTCGATAAAATCGATAACCACCAGCCCTCCCAGGTCCCGGAGATTGAGTTGTCTGGCAATTTCTTCCGCAGCCTCGAGATTGGTGGTCAAGGCTGTCTTCTCGACGGTTTTCTGATGGGTTGCTTTTCCTGAATTGACATCGATGGCAACGAGGGCTTCTGTCTGGTCAATGACGATGGAGCCGCCGGATTTGAGGTTGACCCTGTTTTCAAAAATCGACGCTATCTGGTCTTCCAGTTGAAATTTTGAAAAAATAGGCGATGCGCCTTTGTGTAGCTTGACGATATTGAGATGACGCCGGGAAATGATCTGAACAAAGCTTTTTATTTCATGAAACACTTCTTCATCATCGATGAGTATCTCCGATACCTCCGGTGTAAAGTGATCCCGGATGGATCTGACGGCAAGATTTCGTTCTTTGTACAGCAGGGCGGGGGCGGTTGCTTTCATGCCTTTGTTCATGATGTTTTTCCAAAGCCGCAGAAGATATCGCAGGTCTTTGGCAGCCAGGGTTTTGGTGCAATTCTCGCCCGCTGTGCGGATAATAATACCAAAGCCTTCCGGGATCTTGAGATAGGCAATAATTTCCTTGAGGCGTTGTCTTTCTGCCTCATCCTCTATTTTTCGGGAGATACCCTTGGTCTTAGAACCCGGCATGAGGACAATGTGTCTGCCGGGTAACGATATAAAGGTGGAGAGCATGGCGCCCTTCTTCATTCTTGGATCTTTGGTCACCTGCACCAGGATTTCCTGACCCCGCTTGATAATATGCTTGATGGAAGAGGCTTCACCAGAGGGTGTTTCCTGGAAATAGTCGCTGTGGATCTCCTGTTTCTGGAGGAAACCGTTGCGTTCGGCGCCATAGTCAACAAAAGCCGCCTGAAGACTCGGTTCGACGCGGGTGATAATACCTTTATAAATATTGCCATGGGTAATTTCTCTGGCGGCACTCTCGATGCGGAAGTCCTCGAGTTTGTTGTCGATAACTTTCGCGATTCTGATCTCTTCGGAATCGACGGCGTTAATGAGGATTTTGCTGGTCATGAACTGTTGTCCTTAATTCTGCATTCTGTTTTCTGACTTCTATGCAGGAGGCCCTGCAGGCTTGTTACTTTATACACGCTTCCTTGGTGTGTATTATGGGATTGGCATGATCAAGTCAATCGATTTCTATCCAGACCGCATGGTCGCGGGGAGTCACAAATTCTAATCGTTACAAGATTTTATTGCCTTTGGCCGTAGTTGTCTTTAAGAGAGATGCATCTTGATATTTAAAAGATATTGTGGCATGAGGAACAACATCCTGATAAAGAGACAGGCTGTGTGAGCCTGCCCGTGATTTTTATCGTCATTGTTTTTCGGAGGTTTCTTTTTCTGATGGAAAAAAAATATAATCCCAAGGCCCTAGAATCCAGATGGCAAGCCTTGTGGGAACGCAGCGGGCTTTTTAAAGCTGATGCGGATCCGCAAAAAGAAAAATATTACCTGCTGGAAATGTTTCCCTACCCATCCGGCAATATCCATATGGGCCATGTCAGAAACTATACCATCGGGGATGTGGTTGCCCGGTATAAAAGAATGCGGGGATTCAATGTACTGCATCCCATGGGATGGGATGCCTTCGGGATGCCGGCCGAGAACGCCGCCATTGCCCATGACAGCCATCCTGCCACGTGGACCTACCAGAATATCGACAACATGCGCACCCAGCTTAAGCGGATCGGCTTTTCTTATGACTGGGACAGGGAACTGGCGACCTGCAGACCTGAATATTATCGGTGGGAACAGTGGTTGTTTTTGAAAATGGTCGAAAAGGGTCTGGCCTATCGGAAAGAATCATTTGTCAACTGGTGTGAGCCCTGCCAGACCGTCCTGGCCAACGAACAGGTAGAGGCCGGTATGTGCTGGCGGTGTGGAAAACCGGTTCGTCAGAAAAATCTTTCACAATGGTTTTTCAAGATCACCGATTATGCCGAAGACCTGCTTGTTCACAGCGACCAACTGCCGGGCTGGCCCGACAAGGTCACGACCATGCAGAAAAACTGGATCGGCAAGAGTATCGGCGCTGAAATCGAGTTTGCCATCCAAGACCCCGCCGGAGACCGGCGAGAGACTATTTCTGTTTTTACAACGCGTCAGGACACGGTTTTTGGAGCAACCTTCATGTGCCTGGCACCGGAGCATCCACTTGTTCTGGCACTTTCCAGGGGAACGGCCGAGGAGGCGCGTGTCCAGGCATTTGTGGATCGCATGTCCATGCAGGACCGGTCCGCCAAAACCGTCGAAAATTTTGAAAAGGAGGGGGTTTTTATCGGTGTGCATTGTACGAACCCCTTGAGCGGCAGGGAAATACCGATATTTACGGCCAACTTTGCACTTATGGAATACGGAACCGGGGCCGTCATGTGCGTCCCGGCGCATGATCAGAGAGATTTTGACTTTGCACGAAAATATGGGCTCGACATTACTGTCGTCGTGGCCCCCGAGGGACAGAATCTCGACGGCGCGACCATGACTGAGGCCTATACCGGTCCCGGCAACATGGTTAATTCCGGGGATTTTAACGGAATGGCCAACACGCGTGCCCAGGAAGTTATCGCCGACTATCTCGAAGCCAATCATATCGGAAAAAGAACCGTCAGTTACAGGCTTCGGGACTGGGGTATTTCCAGGCAGCGCTACTGGGGCGCCCCGATTCCCATGGTGCATTGCAAGACCTGCGGTATTGTGCCGGTAGCAGAGGCGGATCTTCCGATTGTCCTGCCTGAAGATGCCAATCTCCTGGCGGGGGGGCGGTCTCCTCTCCCGGAACTGGATATGTTTGCCCGTACCACATGCCCGCGGTGTGGTGATCCTGAAGCGCGTCGTGAAACAGATACCATGGATACGTTTGTCGAATCTTCCTGGTATTTCGAACGCTACTGCAGTCCCCACTATGACAAAGGCATGTTTGAGAAAGAGGCTGTTGATTACTGGATGCCGGTGGATCAGTATATCGGCGGGGTGGAGCATGCCATTTTGCATTTGCTGTATTCGCGGTTCTATACACGTGTCTTGAATGATATGGGGCTTGTTACATACAAAGAACCCTTTACCTGTTTATTGACACAGGGCATGGTCTGCAAGGAGACGGCCGTGTGCCCGGAACATGGGTTTTTGCTGCCTGAAGAGGTTGCCCAAGGGGACAACGGGGAGGATGTCTGTACCCAGTGTGAAAAACCGGTCACCATAGGACGGGTCGAGAAAATGTCCAAATCGAAAAAAAATGTCATCGATCCGAACATTCTCTTGAATAAATATGGTGCGGATACGACACGGCTCTTCTGTCTTTTTGCCGCCCCTCCGGAGCGCGATCTGGAATGGAGCGAGCAGGGTGTGGAAGGTGGTTTCAGATTTCTGAACCGGGTATGGCGATTTGCTGCGAAGCACATGACCACCATCAAGGATACAACACCCTACACGGGAGACCTGGATCACCTTTCCGGTACTGTCAAGGATCTCTACCGGAAGACCCACGAAACCATTCAACGTGTCACCAGGGATATCGAAGACCGTTTTCATTTTAATACAGCCATCAGTGCGGTCATGGAACTGGTGAATGCACTCTATAGCGCCGAAAAAGCGTCATCCACACCAGAATGGCCGGGTGTGGCGCGTTTTGCCATTGAATCAGCAGTGGTCTTGCTGGCGCCCATTGTCCCGCATTTTTCTGAAGAGATCTGGGCTGAAATGGGACATGTCGAGAGTATCCTGCTGACACCCTGGCCGGAATACCGTGAAGATGCGCTGGTAAAGGATGACCTGATCATTGTGGTTCAGGTAAACGGAAAGGTCAGAAGCCGCTTTACGATCGCAGGCAATGCAGCGGATGAAACCATCAAGGAGAAAGCCCTGTCGGATGAGCGCGCATTGAAATTTGTGGCAGGCAAGCCCATCAGAAAAGTGATTGTCGTCAGGAAAAAACTTGTCAATATTGTTATTTAAATTTTATTTTTTCCCGCTGTGGTGCAGCGGGGAAAAATAAAATATTGGAAAGATATCGTTATTCATGTGGAATTCGTACATAGGTTGTTTGCCCGCCTTTGCCCTTAATGGATTTTTCGGCATAATGATCAGGGGGCTTATCATGGCCGCCTGTCTTGTGCCGCTCACCTCCTGCGGCTACCGGTTTGCAGGCAGTGAAGAACTGCCCCAGGGCATTGAAAGGCTTTTTATCCAACTGCTTGATAATAAAACAACCGAACCGGGTATCGATATTGTCGTCACCAATGAGCTGAAAAATGAGTTTATACGGAAGTATCGGGGCGTTCTGGTTGACAGAGAGGCGGCAGAGGCGATACTTTCGGGTGCAGTGGTTGGAATTCGGACCGAAACCGTTGCCAGAAAGGGCCCCTTGACGGCTCTCGAGCGCAGCGTTTCCATGACCATCGATCTGAAATTGAAAACATCCGGAAACGAGCGAATCTGGTTTGCCAAGGGCATCAGCAGGGACGATACCTACACGGTGGTTTCAGGAGACAAAGAAATCACCGAACAAAACAAGCGGAAGGCATTAAAAGATCTTGCCGAAAGAATTGCGGAAATATCGTTTTACCGTCTGACGGATGATTTTTGACACGGCTGTTAGACAAACCGGACCATGAAGCACGATAGTGAGCGCATTCTCCGTTCAGCCATGACATTAGACACCCCGCAGCTTGCTGCGGGGTAGTTCAGTGAAGCCCTTAAGGGTTCGCACAAAAATAAGTTCACAGAATATGATCAACAGAAAGTGGAAATCAGAAAAAATCAGACAGCCTGGTTAACCATCTTTGACAGCCTTGATATTTTACGTGCGGCTGTTTTTTTATGAATAACACCTTTTTTGGCAGCTTTATCGATAACAGATGTGGCGGATCTCAGGTGTGCTGAAGCAGTTTCGGGGGTTTCTCCCTCAGCTGCTTGGTAAACAGCCTTTACAGTATGCTTTACCCTGGTTTTTACCGCTTTATTGCGCAAGCGTTTCGTTTCGGACTGTTTTGCACGTTTAAGTGCGGATTTATGATTTGCCAATGTTTCATACTCCTTTTGGTTCGTTGTTGGTGATGTAAATTTATTTACATATAAATTTATCAAATCTAAGTCAATATATTTTTTTAAGTAACAAGGAGGCAGGTGAAAACACAGCTTACAAAAGCGGCCGGGGTGGTGGGCTCTGCGACATTTTTAAGCCGTATTTTCGGTCTGTTAAGGGATGTCGTCATTGCCGGGTATTTTGGGGCCGGTATGGCATCGGATGCCTTTTTTGTTGCTTTCCGGATTCCAAATCTGCTGCGAAGGCTCTTTGCGGAAGGCTCTTTGACCATCGCCTTTGTCCCGGTCTTTACGGAATATTTGGCAAAAGACGGTGAATCGGCCGCGTTTGTATTTGCCAGATCAGCCGTACGCCTTATATCCATTCTCCTGGCAGCTGCCGCCGTCATCGGTATCCTCCTGACACCATTGATCGTTCGCATCATGGCGCCTGGATTTATGGCATCACCTGAAAAACTGGCCCTGACCATAACCTTGACGCGGTTCATGTTCCCCTATATCTTTTTTATTGGTTTGGTAGCACTTTGCATGGGTATCCTCAATGCTCTGGGGCACTTTGCCGCGCCTGCACTGGCGCCTGTGATGCTGAACCTTGCCATGATTGCGGCGGTGCTTTTTCTTTCGCCGCACTTCCAATATCCGGTCTATGGTTTGGCCATTGGTGTGTTGATAGGCGGATTGCTGCAGTTGCTGCTGCAAATTCCCTTTCTCCTGCGCAAGGGTGTGGTGTTATGGGAAAGCGCCGGTTTGTTTCATCCCGGGCTGAAACGCATCGGCATGTTGATGCTGCCCGCTGTATTTGGCGCTGCTGTTTATCAGATCAATATCCTGGTGGGCACGCTGCTGGCATCCCTGTTGCCCGATGGGAGTGTTTCCTACCTCTATTACGCGGACCGCCTGGTTCAGTTTCCATTGGGAATATTTGCCATTGCAGTGGCAACGGCCGTTCTTCCCAGTTTTTCAACATATGCCGCTGTCCAGGACAACAAGGCTCTGAGCGAAACCTTTGGGTATGCCATGCGGCTTGTTTTTTTCATCACCATCCCTTCCATGGTCGGACTGATACTGCTGAGAGAGCCAATTATCGGGCTATTGTTCAAACGCGGGGCTTTTGACAGTCAAACCACAGCCCTCACAGCTTCGGCACTTCTCTACTATGGAATTGGACTTTGGGCCTTTTCAGCCGTCCGGATCGTCGTAACACTTTTCTACGCCTTGCAGGATACCCGGACACCCGTGAAGATGGCTGCCATATCGATACTCATCAATATGATCCTGGGTGTTACACTTATGTGGCCGCTCCGGCACGGGGGTCTGGCACTGGCGACATCTCTGGCTTCAATGGTCAATCTATTTCTGCTGATAAGGGCTCTCAGGAAAAAGGTTGGTTTGATTGACTGGCGTGAAATTTTGGTGTCCGTTTGGAAAACGCTTTTCTGCTCCAGTGTCATGGGGCTGGCTGCTTTTTTTACGGCAATGATTTTTGTTCCCCAGGGCCATGCAAGCTTTGGTAAACTTTTGAGCGGTGTCCTGGGAACGATTCTGGTGGGAATCGGTTGCTACACGGTCTGCGCATTCCTGGTAAAAAGTCCGGAGGTGTATGATCTGGCCAAAATGCTTGGCAGACGCGCGACCTCCCAAGGACAAGGATTGAAATGAGTGGAAGACAGAAAATTTTGCTGTCTATTGTGATCGCGTTATTGTTCTCCCTGCTGGTTTTTATCATGTTCAGCGATAGTGGTCTTGCCGATCTGTTCAAACTAAAGAGTGAAAAGGATCGTCTGCTTCAGGAAAATGCCAGGTTGAAGCGTGAGAATCTGACCATGTATCGCATGATTGAACGACTTAAGAACGACCCTGAATATATCGAGAGTATCGCCAGAAAAGAACTCGGAATGATCAAAAAGGGTGAAGTCATATTGAAACCAAAGCCGGCAGGTGATGAAAACAGACCCTGACAGGTTTGGAAAGGAAAATCGGCATGAAGCCTAAAACAGAATCGGTAGCACCGATTCAGGAGGAGACGCGTGCAGAGAAAGAACAAGGTTGAAAGCGAATATATGGAAGACAGGGATGTGTCGGTTTGCCCCAACGGAGAAACCTTTCCCCTTCCACAGGCGGACGAGTACCCGGCGGAGTTCGAGCGCCTGAAAGCACTTGTGGAAGAGAATCGGAAAATGCATCGGGAGATTGTCGTGGTCATGGGTGTCGGGTTTGTCGGTGCCGTCATGGCGGGCGTGGTGGCGGATTCCGTTAATCCGGACACCGGGGAGCCTTATTATTTCGTTATCGGCATGCAGCGGCCCTCGGTTCGATCATTCTGGAAGATTCCCTATCTGAACCGTGGCATAGCCCCGGTGGAAGCCGAAGACCCGGAGGTGGCTCCCATGATCGAGCGATGCGTCAAACAACGAAAAAATCTGGCGGCATCCTTTTCATACGACGCACTGAGTCTTGCGGATATCGTTGTCGTGGATGTTCAGTGTGATTATCACAAGGAGACCCTTGGAGATGTGAAGCAGGGATACGCCGACATTCATGCCCTGGAGGAGAGTCTTGAGACCATTGGTCAGCGGGTTGATCCTGAGTGCCTGGTCCTGATAGAGACCACCGTACCACCCGGAACAACCGAGTATGTTGCCTATCCCATCATAAAAAAAGCCTTTGCCAATCGTGGTTTGAAGGACAGGGAGCCCCTTCTGGCCCATTCTTTTGAACGGGTCATGCCGGGGCGCAACTACGTGGCATCCATCCGTGATTTCTGGCGTGTCTGCAGTGGCATCAATCATCCGGCCCGAGAACGCGTAACAGCGTTTTTATCACGAGTAATCAATGTGGATCAGTACCCCTTGACGGTTCTCGACAGCCCCATCGAAAGCGAGACCTGCAAGATTGTTGAAAACGCCTATCGTGCGACTCTCCTTGCATTTCTCGATGAGTGGAGCCGGTTTGCCGAAAGAAATCATGTGGATCTTACCAAGGTCATTCAGGCCATCAAGGTACGACCCACGCACTCCAATATCATCTTTCCCGGGCCCGGAATCGGCGGCTACTGTTTACCCAAGGACGGAGGACTGGGGGTGTGGGCGTACAATCGTCTGATGGGTTTTGACGACGATATTTTCAAAATTACACCCATGGCCATTGACATCAATGATACCCGTGCACTGCATGTTGCCGAGCTGGTGCGTGATGCCCTTCGAAATATGGGAAAGATCGTGGCGGCGTCCAGGATCGCACTTCTGGGAGCTTCCTACAGGGAAGATGTCGGTGACACGCGCTACAGCGGCTCTGAGCTCATCGTACGCAAGTTGACTGAAATGGGAGGAGACATTGTTGTTCACGATCCCTATGTGAAGCATTGGTGGGAGCTCGAGAAGCAGGACACCTACCCGGCACCCGGTCATTCCTGGGCCCGATTCTTTCGAAACCAGGAGGGATTGACAGCGCTTCACATGCACAGTGAACTCAAACACGCCTTAAAAGATGTTGATGCCGTTATCCTGGCGGTGAGACACCGGCAGTACCGCACGCTTTCACCCGGGAACATCCTGGAGATGACCGGGCGACCCGTGGCGATCATAGATTGTTTTGGACTATTGGATGACGACCAGATTCGACAATACTTTGAGCTTGGATGCGAGGTGAAAGGGCTGGGCCGGGGGCATATTCAACGGATCAAGGAAACTGTGAGGCGTGGGGGGAAATAAGCTGCGTATAGGAACAGGATGAAGTTCCAAAACTGTTTCGGCAAATAACGTCAAACAACCGCTCGAACGCGCAAATAAAGCTTTAAGCTGTAAGTTATAACTCAATATTCTGGGTTCAGCGAACACGAAATGAATAATCCCCTGGCGCTTTGCGAACTGGCCGCAAGGGCTCCTAACATCAGCGCCGGTCATATGGTTAAACAGGTGTGAATGCTAAATGACCGTGTTTTCATATTGGATTGTTCATTGTCATGCGCTGATGTAAGGTGCCCTAATTGGCTCAAACAGCGCAAATCGCCATTGGATCACCCATTTCGCTCTATCTGTGGTGAAACCCGAAAGTTGAGTTATAAGCCATAAGCCGCTTACAGCTTATGGCTTAATGCTTCAGACTTCAAACTGCTTCAACAAAAACCGGTCATACCAGGTTGGTTGAAAAAGACCCTCAATAAAACCATTGTGACCCCCGTGTTCATGCATGATGACCTGGGTACTGGCGCTCGACTTGAGCTGCTGGAATTCTTGGATGGGGATGATGGGATCGTCAATCGCTGTCAGAATGCTCAAGGGCAGGGTGATCTGTCGGATGCGTTCAGGCTGAATGCTGTAGGCCTTAAAGTATTCATGGGTGTCGGCGTAGTCTGTATGTCTTTCCAGAAGTCGGGCTGTCATCTCCCGCAGGGTTTTCATCTTCAGTAGTTCGGAAAAATCATAATGATCCGGGTAAAGGGCCTGCTTCAAAATGAGTGACCGGCGCCATTTTTTCAAAAAATAGCTCAGTATCAAGGGATTGTCATCAATCCTGTCGGTTGCCTTGTCCGGATCCAGTACCGGGCTGATACTCACCACCCGGCACAGCTTGCCGTTGCCTTGACCAGCATATCTGGCAGCGATACGAATAGCAAAATTTCCACCTAGAGAAAAGCCCACCAGATATACGGGAGCACCCCGACCAAGATTGGAAGCCTGATCGACAGCCTCCCATACCTCGTCCAGCAGCGTCGCATAAAATAAGCCTTTGTTCAGGTGATGACTGTTGCCGTGATCTCTCAAATTGAGGCGAAATACAGCGTAGCCGTTCCTGTAGAGGAAATCGCCACAGGTTACCATATAGGTTGAATGCGAGCTCCCCTCCCATCCGTGAAGCAATATAACCAGACCCCTGTGATTCTCTTCCGGCTGGGGGGAATAAACACCCAGCAGTCTCACGCTTTTTTGGGTTTCCACAACCATCTGCCGTTCCCGGTGAAGCATGGTTTTTTTACCCCAGGTACGTATTTTCAGGCTGGCAAGTATGGTCTGGACGACAGCGGGTTTTAGGTAAACCGGTGGCTGGAACGGTCTGAGGTGCATAATGCGATATGGGATCCTTCGATTGATGGTTTTATAAAGAGGAACGTCCAACATCGAACATCGAACATCGAACGTCCAATGTCGAATGAAAACAAAAAACCAATACCAAATTATTTCTGCTTCTTCATTCTTTCAAATTGAAGAACCTCGCAGCAAGCTGCGGGGAATACACTCGCTATTTCGGTTCAAAATTCGATGTTGGACGTTCGATGTTCGGTGTTCATTCGTTCTCCAGCATTAAAACAATTTAGCACTTTTCGAAATTCGTTATTCTGACTTATGGCTCCGGAATTCTCTGATTCATATAAGTGGTGAAATAAAGACCCTTCTATGGGCAACCCGGTGCCAAGCTCTTTGGGAACCCGGGTATCTACTAAGATTCTTCCAAGGCTTCATAGCACTTGGTGACGTAGGGACCTACATGCGCGTGATCCTTGTAGTCAAGAAAATAGCGCAGCGCTCTGTCATAATTTTTTAGATTCATATAATTGATGCCCTGGCATACATTTAAATCCATGCTTTTGTCAAAGTGGGCGAGCCCCTGATCCAATATCCGGATCGATTTTTCAAGAGAGCCCTCCTGCTGATAGAGCAGGCCAAGACCCAGGTAGCTTCGGTGGTCTGGATGACAGACCAGGGATTTCTGAAAAAGTGCTTTGGCAATGGATGCCTTGCCGGGAATGGCATCGATCTTCGCATAATCGCCATGGCTGAAGGTCATAGCGAGCCGGGAATAAAAATCGGCATGCAGCCGGTTGAATGCTGGATCTTTGATGAGATCGATAGCGTCGACAAACAAAGGCAGGTTCTGATAAAAGGCCTGTCTGATGGCATTCCCATATGCAAGGATGTCTTTTGGGTCCAGACGCTCGTCGATTTCAAAATAAAGCAGATCCTCTATACGTTTCTGCCAGATATTATCCGTGATACGGCCCTGTTCAAGAAGCTCCTGATACATGCGTGTGCCGGGAAAGATATCGAGAATATAGGTGATGATGCTGAGAGGCTTGATAATCCGAATCAAATCGATGCTGGCTTGAATGGTTTCTTCAGATTCCCCCGGGGAGCCATAAATAAAATAGGCACGCGGCATGATACCGTAATGTTTAACGAGGTCGAAGGCTTTTTTGATTTGAGCGGTTTTTATGGGCTTGTTCAGTTTCCGACGAATCTTTTCGGAACCGCTCTCGATGCCGAAACTGATTTGGATGCAACCGGCTTTTCGCATCCATCCAAGGAGATCGGACTGGATGTGGTTGACGCGTGCGATGGCGACCCATGTGATATGAAGCCGTCTGTGGATAATTTCCTGACAGATGGTTTGAACCCACTGTTTTTTGTATGTGAAGGTGTCATCTGAAAAGTAGAAAAAATGAATCCCTTTCCGGGCAAGCAATTCCAGTTGATCCACGAAATAGCCGGGAGAGTGGGACCGAACCCGTGGTCCCCAGAAACCGGGGGAGCCGCAGAAAGCGCAGTTACCAGGGCAGCCCCTGGTAAAGGCCACATGCTGGAATTGAAAATAACGGGCAGGGTTGGGGAATTGATCCAGATTTTCAACGGGTTCGGCTGGATCTGTTTTCTGCGGCCGTCCTTGATGGCGAAAGGCAATGCCGGGAATAAACGGGATGTTGTCATGAGCCCCTGTATCCAGGGCTTTGACGAGCTGCAGAAAGGGAATTTCCCCCTCTCCAAGAACGATATAATCGATGTCATGGAAATGGGTCAGCAGGTGATCCCACAAAAATGTGGCCCCGATGCCGCCGAAAACAATGTTAATGTCAGGGTTCAGATTTTTGGCGATTTTCGCAATATCGATGCCGCCCCATCGATTGGCGTGGAGGATGGAAAATCCAATGATGTCCGGGCGTTCTTTGTTGATTGTATCGGAAATGATGTCTGGCGTACGATTGGCGTCGTGCCAGTTGCAGATGTGGACGTCGTAGCCATTTTCTTTCAGCTGTGCTCCCACATAATAGATGCCGATGGGGGGTACACTGATGTCATACGCATGGATTCTCTTGTCGAGAAAGTAGGGATAAATCAGTAATATTTTCATAGGGTAAAATCATAAAACGATTTTATCCTGTTTGAATTTATATAAAACTCCATTTCTTTTTCACCATGAGATGAAGAACGCGGACAATGATGGGGTAATTGGCGGTTTCCCCGGAGATGTCCACGGGGACGCCGTCGACAGCCTCGACAATTGACAGTATATTGCCGAAAGGATAGCTGTATAGAAGCTCGGTCTCCATTTCCAGCACACTGAAATGATCCGCATTCACCTTGGCGAGTTGGGCTCTTTTTATTTCGGCTGGGTCGTCATAGTTGATGCCGATCTCTTCACCTTCGTATTTCTTCAACAGTTCTTCAAAGTTGGGTTTTGGCACCAGTGTTTTCAAGATGGTATCCGTCCTTTTTTTCTTGTCTTCTCTTTCTTTTCGTAATGCCTCGGCTTTTTCTTCTTCTGCTTTCCTTTCCGCTTCCTGTGCTTCTTTCCTTTTGGTTTCAGCTTCCTCGAGCGCATTCTTTTGTTTTTTGAGGGATCCGATCTCCAGTTTCAAGGCATCGGTTTCCTGACTCAAAAGTTCGATCTGTTTCTGGGAGGCTTCGTTTTTCTTCAGCGCTTCTTGTTCGGCCTTCTTCAGCGTTTCCGTATCCATCTTCAGTGACGCGGCATCCATTTGCAACGAAGCGATTTCATTTTCTAAGAGCTCGACGGTCTGTTTCTCTTTTGCAAAAGCTTCGGCCTTTTCTTTTTCCTCTTGCTCTGCCTGCTTCTTTTTTAGAGCTTCGGTCTTTTCTTTTTTTTCTTTCTCTTCCTGTTCTTTTCTAAGGGCTTCGGTCTTTTCTTTTTCCTCTCTTTCTTTTTTTTCCTGCTCCTTTTTTAGGGCTTCGGCCTTTTTCTGTTCTTCCTTTTCCCGCTCTTTTTGAAGGACTTGCGCTTTTTTAATTTCCTCGGCTTCTTTTTTTTCCTGTTCTAATTTAATTGCTTCCGCTTCCGCTTTTTCCTGTTCTTCTTTTTGGAGTCTTTCCTGGTATTCAAAATATTTTGAGAAAATAATACCGCATTTGATGCATTCTGCCGCGGAAGACGGGACATCATGACCGCATTTTGGACAAACTGCAGGGTTCGGGGACCCTGCTTTCTGAACAGGGGCAGGAGGAGCCGTGCTTTTTTTCATTGATTTTTTCAAGACCAGGGAAAGGGTCACGCCGCATTTGTCACATTCTATTGCTGACGCGTCATTCTCATTTCCGCATTTTGGGCACTGAATCGAGTTGCCACCCATTCGACTTCCTCCTTTTGAGGCATAGAAAACGTCATCTGAAAAGATCGATTTTTTACAAATTACACTTATCACCAACCATCCCGCAGGTCAAGACTTTGAGCGCCATCCATCTCACCCGATGATTGATGGAAAAGCCTTTCATTGACAAGGGGTTAGGGCTCTGGTATTTTTAAATCCAATTTAATCGTTTTTCTTTGCGGAAAGTTCAAGGCCTTTGTCACGCCCTTATGGCAAAAAGGATAAGCATTGGGAAGAGTTGGAGCTGCGTATGAATCGTGAAAGTTTTATCAATCGGCTTAGAACCGATTTGCTGGCCATGGTCGAGAACCATCTAACACCCATTGCCATAAAATATGGATATAGTGAAGCGCCGCTGGAGACAAATATCAAATGGAAACCGCTTGTGCTGGTCATCGGAAACTATTCATCTGGAAAATCAACCCTGATCAACGACTTTCTCGGCGGCGAAATCCAGGCCACCGGGCAGGCACCTACGGATGATTCTTTTACGGTCATTACCTACGACCCTTCCACCTCGCCCGATGGACCTATCCGTGTCACCGAAGAACGGGATGGCAAGTTTCTGCTGAACGACCCCGAATACCCGTTTGGGTCGATGAAGAAGCATGGCCAGCGTTTTTTTTCACATTTTCGTCTTAAAAAAGTCAATGCGCCATTTTTAAGGAATCTCTCGGTGATCGACACGCCCGGCATGCTGGACAGTATTACGGAAAGAGATCGCGGTTATGATTATCAGAGTGTCATCGGTGATTTGGCGCAGATAGCGGATCTCGTCCTGGTGCTTTTCGATTCGCACAAGGCAGGCACGGTCCGTGAGGCTCATACCAGCTTGAGAGATACTCTGCCATCCCGCACATTTGAAGATCGCGTATTGTTTGTGCTGAATAGAATCGATGAATGTGTTTCCCTTGTGGATCTACTGCAGGTATATGGAACCTTGTGCTGGAATCTGTCGCAAATTACCGGTCGCAAGGATATCCCTTCGATCCATCTGACGTTTTCACCGGGTGCGGTGAAGGAATCACCCAACAGTTTCGAAAGGGATCTGGGTTTTTTAAAATATCTTGAAAATCAGCGTTCGGAATTGAAAAATGCCATATTGATGGCGCCACGTCATAGACTTGACCATCTGGCAACCTTTGTTGAAACCCATGCAGAACGTCTATCTCATTTAATGGAAGCGCTCCTGGCATACCAGAAACGCTTTCAGAAATATAAGATACGAAATCTACTGACGGGATTTGTATTCTCTGTCTTATGCGGTGCTTTGGCTCAAATCGGTTTGAGAGGATTGAATGGTCTTGCATCTGTGGAAGAGGGTATGATGATCATTTCGAGTAGCCTCATCGCTGTGGTGATATTTTTAGCATGGATTTTTTATGTCAAAAAATTGTTTTATCGTCGATTTAGAAAGCGGCAACTGAAGCACTTGGATGCATTGACACCTCTTGAGAACCAGACCCGCAGGGACAGCTGGGATTCCGTGCGGGAGCTGGTATCCCATTCTATCATAAAAACATCCGGACAGTTTTCCAAACGTGACCTGAAAAAAGAGTATGAATCCGTATGGATGGTATTCGAAAAAGGGGCCAAGAAAATCCGGGAGGCGTTGAATGAACTGGCAACCATTCATCATGACGACGTTGCCGAGGTAGATAGATGGATCGACAGACAATCCAACTTGTTGAAGGAAACCAAAGAATGAAAGGTCTCGCATACGGCACTTCGTCAACCCATGCTAAAAAAACCGTTTCATCATACGATATCACCCCCACCCAGACACCCGCGTAACATGGCATGGCGACTCATCATCGCCATTTTATGCCGACTGCTTTTGAACACAGCAAGGCGGTTTGCCTATCCGTTTGCCCCGGTTCTGAGCCGTGGCCTGGGGGTTCCCCTGACCGCCATCACTTCTCTGATTGCCGTCAATCAGGCGACAGCCATTATAGGGATCGGCTTTGGTCCGCTTGCCGATCGTTTTGGATATCGCCGGATGATGCTCCTTGGCATGGGCATGCTCTCCCTGGGTATGCTGGCGGCGGGTTTTTTCCCATTCTATTACGCCGTCATGATCGCTTTGTTTCTGGCAGGCCTGGGAAAGAGTGTTTTCGATCCGGCCATTCAAGCTTATGTGAGCCGACAGATTTCATATCGTAAGCGGGGGATGGTTATCGGATTTCTGGAAACGAGCTGGGCCGGCAGCACGCTGATCGGTATCCCCTGTGTGGCCATCCTCATGAATCGACTTGAATGGCAGGCCCCCTTTTATGTGCTGGGCGGACTCGGTCTGGTGGGCGTCGTTGCACTGGTCTTGCTTTTTCCCCACGATAAAAGGGCCAGCATCCCTGCTGCAGAGAAAAAGACCTTATGGAGCGCATGGCCGCAGCTGATCGTAAACAGATCCGCTATAGGGGCCTTGGGCTATGCGTTCTTTATCAGTGTTGCCAATGATAACCTGTTCGTTGTTTATGGGGCCTGGCTGGAACAATCCTTTCAGGTCAGTATTGTCGTTCTCGGCATTGGTACCGGTGTCATAGGTTTGGCTGAATTGTGCGGGGAAGGGCTTACGGTTTTGATTTCCGATCGGCTTGGTCTGCGCAGATCTATTTTTTCCGGTCTGGTGTTGACCATTGTCAATTATGCGTTGATCCCCTTGTATGGACAGAGCCTGCCCCTTGCATGGGTGGGGATTTTTCTGATTTTTCTAAGCTTTGAATTTATGATCGTGACCAGTATGTCTCTATGCACTGAAATTCTTCCAGCTCATCGCGCCACCATGATGGCAGCCTTTTTTGCAGCAGCTGGTGCAGGCAGGGTTACAGGCGCGCTGATAGGGGGACACATATGGCTTTTCGGCGGCATCTGGCTTACAGGCGTGATGTCTGCTTCCATCACACTCCTGGCCTTGGTTTCGCTGATGCTTGGATTGAAAGCGTGGCGTCCTGTCCAGACGATTCCGGATATTTCATCTTAGGTTCATGAAACTTGCCGAGGAATTCTTAAACCGCCGGGGAAATATGTAAGCAATGCGCCGGAATCGATCCGATTCGTAAAATTTCCAGAAGGGTTGATGGCTTACACCAGGTCATCCTCCCTTAAGCGGGTCATGGCAGCCTGTCCGATGCTTGTCACATGGCTCAACGCTTTTGAGAGATGAAATGGGACGTCGTGGATTACCTTGGAATTGAGCATGACAATGGCGTTGTTGATGTGTTTGAGGGCGGCTTCCCAGTGTTCATTGGGTGCTATTTTCATGCCCAGATGGATTTCATTGGCAACCATGCTTACCAGCGCCGTGATGATCTGCTCGGCACCTGGTTTGTTTTGATCCGGTAACCCCATAACCATTTCAATGGTCTGGGACGTCCATATAAGACCTGCCTTGATTTTTTCACTTTGCGAGAAGGCCAGTATTGCTGATTGTGTATCCATATTTCATTGTCCTTTGTCTAACCTGAATTCAGTTCAGGTTTAATTTTGACAGTTTTAAGTCAATAGGGTAATATAAACAGGTTTCGATTGAAAGCAATTAGGAATATATGTATGGCACCAATTTTAAAATCGGTTTTGGATGATGTGAACCGGCAGGGTATTCCAATCGGCCCTGGGGGCAACACACCGTACTTAACAAGGTGGTTGAACAGTATATGTATAGCGGTCTTGGCAATCTTTATTGTGTCAGGCTGTGGTCTCCTGAAACCGATCAACAAGCCATATAGCGAGGGCGGCGCTTCCCAACCAGGCAAGGTGGTTGCAGGGGTGTATCATGCGTTTGACGATATCCTCGTTCCCAAGGACATGCAGGTGAATCGCAAGATGTCATCCGTATTTGAAACCCCCACCATTTCGGCCGGAGTTCTTTCTTTGAGTGGAAAGTTTAAAGTCGTTGACTTAATTGAATTTTTTAAGACGAACATGACAAAAGACAACTGGGCGGTCGTCAGCATGTTCAAAGGGCCTCGATCGATACTTCAATTTGAGAAAGGCAACCGCTGGTGTGTGATAACCTTGATGGATAACCGATACGGCTACAAGACACAGGTTGAAATATGGGTGACACCAAAGAATGAAGCCCCGCCGTCCGGCTTATTAAAATGAGTTAAATTTTTCACCGTGGGAGCGACAACGTCGCGTTGTATAAAATTGGGCACCAATTTTATTTGGGGACAAAAGATGACAGACATACTGCAGAAAAAAAATATCATATTGGGAATCAGCGGTGGTATTGCGGCTTACAAAAGTGTTGAGTTGCTTCGCTTGTTGACAAAACATGGGGCAGATGTCCGCGTGCTCATGACCAGAAATGCCTGTCGGTTCGTAGGGCCGTTGACATTTGAAGCGCTTTCTGGAAAGGCGGTCTGTACGCATCTTTTCCAAGAAGGACAGAATGCGAGCATCGGACATATCGAATGGGCAAAGGATGCCGCTGCCGTGATTATCGCCCCTGCCACTGCCAACATTATCGGTAAAATGGCTGGCGGTATTGCCGATGATGCGTTAACGACATTGCTGTTGGTGGTGACGGCGCCCATCTTGATCTGTCCATCCATGAATACGGATATGTATCAGAACCCGGCGGTTCAACGCAATCTGTCCTTGCTTGAAAAAGAGGGCCATGTCATCCTTAGACCCGATTCTGGTGAGCTGGCCTGTGGTGTTACCGGGCCCGGAAGACTACCCGACCCTGCAGAGATTCTGGGCCGGCTGATCAAGGTCATGTGTCCCCAAGACCTGTCCGGCAAGCGGGTTCTGGTGACGGCAGGCCCAACACAGGAGCCCATGGACCCGGTTCGATTCCTCAGCAACCCTTCATCCGGAAAAATGGGGTATGCGATTGCCAGGGCAGCCCAACAGAGAGGTGCGCTGGTGACACTGATATCCGGACCTGTCAGTCTTCAAGATCTTACCGATGTAAAGATGATTCGGATCCAAACAGCCGCCCAGATGGCATCGTCTGTCTTTGAACATTTCGAGGAGATGGATATCATCGTAAAATCGGCTGCGGTCAGTGACTACCGACCCAGGGAGATTTCAGTTGAAAAGATGAAAAAGGAAAAGAATGAGATGGTGCTGAATCTTGTCCGAAACCAGGATATTTTGGCAGAGATCGGTCAACGGAAAGGAGACCGTTTTCTGGTGGGTTTTGCGGCAGAGACAGAAGCGCTGGATCAGAATGCAAGCAAGAAGCTGCGCAAAAAAAATCTCGACATGATTGTGGGAAATATTGTCAAGGGCGAGGACTCCGCTTTTGGATCAGATACCAATAACGTATCGCTGTATTACCGTGACGGCACTCAGGAAGCCTTGCCCATGATGGACAAGGAAGGTCTTGCCCACAGGCTGCTCGATCGAATTGTTGAAAGGATGTGATAAGCAATAAGCTGTAAGCAATAAGCTTTAAGCCTTAAGCGCTTACCGCTTACAGCTTATTGCTTATCGCTTAAAGCTTACACCCGAAGGACTAAATGAAAAAAGAGAGAAAAGATCAGGCCCTGGCTTCTGTCCTCAACGAGGTCGGCAACACCCTTCAGTTCATGGCCGATGCGGGATGCCGTGGATTTGAATGCGATGATTCCCATCATGACATGGTACGCAACTGGGGTGTTCATGGATCGGATCGCCCGGAATCTCTGAGCGATATCGAGATGGATTTGAAAGATTGCCGGCGCTGTGGTCTTTCGAGCAAACGGACGAAGATTGTTTTCGGTGACGGGTGCGGGAAAGCCAGGCTCGTGTTCGTGGGAGAGGGACCCGGATATGAAGAGGACAAACAGGGCAAACCATTCGTGGGGGCGGCAGGCAAGCTTTTAAATCGGATTCTGGCAGCCATGCATCTTTCCCGGGACGATGTCTATATCTGCAATATCGTCAAATGTCGTCCGCCGAACAACCGCAATCCCAAACCGGAAGAGATAACCACATGTGTGCCGTTTCTGATACGCCAAATCAGGGCCATCAGACCTGAATGTATATGTGCCCTTGGGAAGTTTGCAGCGCAGACGCTTCTTGAGACACAGGCACCGATTTCCAAACTCAGAGGGCGTTTTCATACGTATCAGGGGATTCATGTGATGCCGACCTATCATCCTGCCTATCTACTGCGGAATCCCGGAAGCAAGCGCGATGTCTGGAATGACATGCAGCTGATTATGCGGCACCTGGGTTTCTAAATGGAGCGATCGGCGATCAAAAAATTGAAACACTCAAATTAGGCCCTTTAACGTATTCGTGTATTTTGTGGCAAAAAATAAAAACAATTACGAAAACACGAAAACTGAAAAACACGAAAATTTCAAGGGATTTTTTCGTGGTTTCGACCTTTCGTGATTTCGTGATAAAAAAATCTTTTTCTTTTCCGGTTTATCCGGCTTGGGAAGGAGAGTCGTATGAAAATATTACACTGTGTTCGCATTTCCTTGATGGTGGTCCTGCTGTTCGCCGGTGTTTCATTCGCCGGCAGCGGTGAGATCATTATCATACCGGTCTCCGACGCCATTGGACCCGGAATTGCTGATTTTGTTTCGCGTGGTATTGCCCGTGCAGATGATCAGAATGCCGCGTGTGTTGTCATCGAACTTGACACGCCCGGTGGTCTGGCAGACGCCATGCGCGAAATTGTCATGTCCATATATGCTGCAAAAACACCCGTTGTTGTATATGTTTCGCCAAGCGGTGCCAGAGCAGCTTCGGCAGGTGTCATGATAACCATGGCGGCCGACATAGCGGCCATGGCACCGGGCACGAACATTGGTGCGGCACACCCGGTGGCAACCGGCGGCAAAGAAATCGGTGGTGTCATGTCGGAAAAGGTTACAAACGACATGGTGGCCTATGTGAAGAGTATTGCGGAAAAAAGAGGCCGCAACGCGGAATGGGCAGAAAAGGCTGTTCGCGAGAGCTTGTCGGTAACCGAAAACGAAGCCCTTGAAGAGAATATTATCGATATCGTCGCTGCTGACATGGATGATCTCATCCGACAGATTGACGGATATGATGTTGAGGGCAAGGGAGATTTGCAGCTGTCAGGCACCCTGAGAATCCGACTCAAAGAGAGTATTCGTACAAAAATACTCAAAACCATCAGTGATCCAAACATTGCTTATATTCTCATGATGATTGGACTGGCGGGACTCTATTTTGAACTGTCGCACCCGGGTGCGATTTTTCCAGGTGTGGTTGGGGGCATCGCTATCATTCTAGCCTTTTTCTCTTTTCAGACACTTCCTGTGAACACCGCCGGTATCCTGTTGATTCTTCTTTCCATTATTTTTTTCATTTTGGAAATAAAGGTCGTCAGCTACGGTCTTTTGAGTATTGCCGGTGTGGTGTCTCTGCTTTTGGGCTCCCTCATGCTGTTTGAAGGTAACGGCCCTCAGTCACAGCTGTCATGGCACGTATTGATACCAACGCTATTGGTTGTTTCTGCCTTTTTTGTTACCTTGGCCAGCCTGGCTTTCAAAGCCCAGATGTCGCGTCCGCGAACCGGTGGAAGTGGCCTGGTTAAGGAAACAGGCATCGTTAAAAATCGTATTGACCCGGAGGGAAAGGTCCTGATTCACGGGGAACTTTGGTATGCAAGGGCTAAGGAACCGATTGAAGAAGATGTGCAGGTTCGCGTGGTGTCTGTTGAGAATCTGGTGCTGAATGTGGAACGCATTCAATAGAGGGTTCGAGGGTCCGAGGGTGATACAAGGGTTCAAGGGTGGCTAATAGCTGCAAGCGGACAGTGGCATCCCAGCTTCCAGGTATTTTAGCGTCCCAGTATACAAGGGCTTAAGAATCCAGGGGCTGAACTCAAGAAACTAACCGTCCATAAAACTATAGGAGACTCATTATGCTATCCATAACAACCATCGCCATCATCGTATTGGTTATCTTCTTTTTATCAGCCGCTTTAAAGATCTTGAACGAGTATGAACGGGCGGTAATCTTCAGGTTGGGGCGTGTTATCACGGCCAAGGGGCCTGGACTGATCATTTTGATCCCGGTGATCGATAAAATGGTAAGGGTCAGTCTTAGACTTGTGGTTATGGATGTGGACCCCCAGGATGTCATCACCAGAGATAATGTTTCAGTCAAGGTGAATGCCGTTATTTATTTTCGGGTTATCGATTCCACCAAGGCCATCATCGAGGTGGAAGATTTCAGCTATGCCATGTCGCAGTTAGCGCAGACAACGATCCGAAGTGTTTGTGGACAGGCGGAGCTGGACGAGCTACTATCGGAAAGAGACAAAATTAATTCGGAACTTCAAGAAATCCTGGACACCCACACGGACCCGTGGGGGATCAAGGTTGCGACGGTTGAGTTGAAGCATATTGATCTGCCCCAGGAGATGCAACGCGCCATGGCTCGCCAGGCAGAAGCCGAGAGGGATCGGCGGGCCAAGGTTATCAATGCCGAGGGGGAATTTCAGGCGGCAACAAAACTTGGTGAAGCGAGTGAAATATTAGGTAAAAATCCCATCGGGCTTCAGCTTCGATATCTTCAGACCGTTAACGAGATGGCAACGGAAAGTAACACGACCACCATTTTTCCCATACCCATTGACTTATTTCAGCCGTTTCTCAAATTGATGGATAAATAAATTTGCTGCGCGAATTTATAGAACGCGACTTCGTCGCTCTATTTATAACCTTCACTATTGACATCGCCAGAAATTAACGATTAGTAGAAAAGGTTTTTGTGGGCAACACTTTGTGAAAGGAGCTAAAGAGAAAATGACTGAAGAAACAATGGAAGATTTGAAAAAACCCCTGGACAAAATGACCGTCAAGGAACTCCGGGAGGTCGCCCTTGACTTGCCTGAGATAACTGGTGTTCATGGTATGAACAAGGCGGAACTGCTGGCGGCTGTCAAGAAAGCCAAAGGAATCGAGGACACACCTGTTAAGAAGACTTCTGCATCCCTCGGTACGGTTAAGACCCAGATAAAAAACGTCAAAAAATTGCGTGAAGCAGCTCTGAAAGAAAAAAATGCAAAAATGGCAGCCATTTATCGCCGTCGTATTTCACGGTTGAAAAAGAAATCGCGTCGGGTGGCCTAAAGGGCCGAATTCATCCATGAAAGAGATGATTCAATCGTTTGTTGCGGTGCTTTCCACAGCCAAAGGATATTCGGAGAACACCTGCCGTTCTTACCGGAGCGATCTGCTCGAATTTGCGGACATTATCAACCGTGTCGGGCTTTCTGACAAGGCATCGAAACGCATGTCCCAATCAGGCACTCTGCCGGCCGGCGCTGTTACGGGTATTGCCATAAGGGGATATCTCGGGTATCTGCATCAACACTGCAAAAAATCGACCATTGCCCGAAAATTATCGGCAGTCAGGTCGTTTTACCGTTACCTTGTCAAACATGGGTATATTGATGTCAACCCTTCGGATACTGTTCAGACACCGAAGCAGGATCAATCCATTCCTGTATATCTGCCCATTGATGACATGTTCAGACTCCTGGCTTCGATCAAGACGGATACGTTGCTGGGCTTACGCAATCGCGCCATGTTTGAAACGCTCTATTCCACCGGTATCCGCGTATCGGAGTTGGCTGGGCTCGATATTCAGGATATTGATTTTCAAGAACATGTTATTCGGGTAAAGGGCAAGGGCGGGCATGAACGAATGGTTCCCATCGGTAAAATCGCACTTTCCTCCATCGAGACCTATCGAGAACAGATTAAATGGAAAGACCCTGTGACCCCATCTCCGATAAAAATGGTGGGGGAAGGCCCGGTTTTCTTGAACAAATTCAATACGCGTCTTTCAGTGCGATCGATTGCCCGCATACTGGATAAGATTTGCCGGGAGTGCGGGATAGCCATCCCCGTGTCACCACACGCACTTCGCCACACGTTTGCCACGCATATGCTGGATGCCGGTGCTGATCTGCGGGTCGTACAGGAGTTGCTGGGTCATAAGAGTCTGTCTACGACACAGAAGTATACGCATGTCAGCATCGACCGGTTGATGGAGGCGTATGACAAGGCGCACCCCAGAAAATGACTTGAGCGAGTCGCAGGACATCCTATGCGGCGTTACTCAGGGTTCGAAGTAGCGATGCTACGACTTCACCCTGAGATGCCTTGCCTATGATGCCCTGCGACTCGTTCAAGAATTCGGAAAAAAGAACGATACCTTCACTCTTGGATGCTATGTCTATGGAAGCCTCCGAGCCGTGCAAGACTTAGTACCGTAAATGTAAAATATGTGTCTTTTGTGAAAAAAAATAAAAACAATCACAAAAACACGCGCGAAGTATCCATATGGGATAAAGCTGAAAAACACGAAAATTTTCATGTTTTTTTTCGTGGTTTCGACCTTTCGTGATTTCGTGATAAAAGATCTTTTTCTTTTCTGGTTTGTCCGAGTTGGATAATGTTTGCATATAAATTACAACAGAGGTGGAAAAAGAGATGACAAGTCAAGAGCTGCGGCATAAGGCCGATGCCGTTATGATGGATACGTACAGTCGTTTTCCCTTGGTTCTGGTAAAAGGTAAAGGGTGTGTTGTCTGGGATATGGAAGGGCGAGCCTACAGGGATTTCATTGCGGGTATTGCAGTCTGCAATTTGGGGCACGCCCACCCGGTTGTTTCCGAAGCATTACAAACGCAGGCGGAGTCCCTATGGCATGTATCGAATCTGTACTACACGCTGCCCCAGACAGCACTTGCCGAATGGTTGACAGGTCATAGTTTTGCGGACCGTGTTTTTTTCTGCAACAGTGGTGCTGAGGCCAATGAGGCGGCCATCAAGTTGTGCCGCAAGTATTTTTATGACCGTGGTGAAAAAGAAAGATATGGCATTATTTCCATGACCCAGTCATTTCACGGCCGGACCATGGCGGCACTTTCCGCCACAGGGCAAGACAAGATCAAGGAAGGATTCGACCCTGTTCTGGGTGGGTTTGACTTTGTTCCCTTTGCTGACTTGGATGCGTTAAAACAGAAAATTGCTTCATCTACGGCGGCAGTCATGCTGGAACCTGTACAGGGGGAGGGGGGTGTCCGGTGCCCGTCTCCGGACTATCTGCAGGCGGTTCGAAAAATCTGCGATGAGACCGGAACACTGCTGGTGTTCGATGAAATACAGACCGGCATGGGGCGGACCGGAAAGCTGTTTGCATATGAGCATTTTGGCATTGCACCGGATGTCATGACGCTGGCAAAAGCCCTGGGAAACGGTCTGCCTATCGGTGCGATGCTCGCCAGGGAAGAGGTTGCATCGGCCTTCTCGCCCGGGGCACATGCCACCACCTTTGGCGGAACACCGATTGTCACGGCGGCCGCACTCGGGGTGGTCAAGACCATGGAAGCGGAAAATATTGTTGCGCACTGTGCGCAGACGGGTTCCTATTTTACAAAGAAATTGCAGGCGCTGCAGGAGAAGCACCCGGTCATTAAAGATGTCCGGGGGTATGGGCTTCTCATCGGAATGGAACTGAAGATAAAGGGTGATAGCGTGGTGAACGCATGCCTGGCAGAAGGTTTTCTGGTTAACTGTATCCAGGAGTCGATCCTGCGGTTTGCGCCACCGCTTATTGTGCAGAAGAGGGATATCGATGCATTGGTGGATTGCCTGGATGATGTGCTTCAGGAAGCAACTATTTAACTAGTGTCCATCCATAAATGGTCTTTTCACGCCCTGCCGGTGTTGGGCGCCATGATTTAACTCCTCAAAACAGTTCGCTATTCCTCCGGGTTAAATCTGACGCCCGCCTTGACAGAACGCGAAAATCCTTATTTCTGGACGGACACTAACTATATGTATAACAAACGGGTATAGGGGAATCAGAGACGAATCTTTCCCCCGGTATCTAAGATGTGTGACAGATTGAAAGGCATGGAAAATGTCCGAAAAACTCTGGGATGGCAGATTTTCTGAAAAAACCAGCCGAAGTGTCGAACACTTTACGTCTTCAATAGACATTGACAGCCGTTTGTACCCCTATGATATCGAAGGGAGTATTGCCCATTGCAAAACCCTGGCCAACGCAGGTATCATAACAGAAGATGAGGCCTCGACGCTTGTTCAAGGGCTGGGTGTTGTCAAACGTGAGATCGCTCACGGGGATTTTTTGTTCGATGATGCGCTGGAAGATATTCACATGCACATCGAGACCCGGCTTCTCCAGGAAGTGGGTAAAGTCGCCCAGAAACTGCACACCGCCAGGAGCCGGAATGACCAGGTTGCCCTGGATGTACGCATGTTCCTGCGTGACAAGACGCGTCAGACGATTTCGCACCTGACAACGCTTTGTCAAACACTGGTTGATATGGCCAGGCTTCACATTGACGTGATCATGCCGGGCTATACCCATTTACAGCATGCCCAGCCGGTGCTGTTCAGCCACCACCTCTTGGCGTATTATGAAATGTTCAAGCGTGACCGTGAACGGTTCCGGGATGCGTTGGAGCGTATCGATGTCATGCCATTGGGAGCTGCAGCCCTTGCGGGTACGACCTATCCCATAGATCGCCATTACACGGCACGGTTATTGGAATTCAGCCGTGTATCCCCCAACAGCATGGATGCGGTTTCCGACAGAGATTTTATTCTGGAATATCTTGCCCATGCCAGTATCTGTATGGTTCATTTCAGCAGGTTGTCAGAAGAAATCATTTTGTGGTCCTCTTCTGAGTTCAACTTCATCGAAGTACCGGACGCTTTTGCTACGGGGAGCAGTATTATGCCGCAGAAGAAAAACCCCGATGTTCCGGAACTCGTTCGAGGCAAAACAGGGGGTGTTTTTGGTGATTTGCTGAGCGTGCTGACATTGATGAAATCACTGCCATTGGCTTATAACAGGGACATGCAGGAAGATAAACTGCCGCTTTTTCGATCCGTTGATACGCTGGTTGAGTGCATCGAAATCTATATCCGGATGCTGCCGAACATTCAGGTCAACAAGGAACGCATGCTGCAGGCTGCATCGGTTGGGTTTCTCAATGCAACCGATTTGGCGGATTATCTGGTGGGTAAGGGCATGACATTTCGCGAGGCCCATGGATGCGTTGGAAAAGCCGTTGGTATTGCTCTTCAGCAAGAAAAAGAACTCAATGAACTTTCCTTGAAAGAACTGAAAAATTTTTCATCACTGATCGATGCTGATGTTTTTTCATACATTGCTATGGATCAGATGATCGGCAGAAGGACATCTTTTGGCGGGACAGCCAAACAGAATGTGGTCGAGCAGATCGCAAAAGCAGACAAAGAGATCGCGGATGCGAAATGAGCCTATGAATCGATTAACCAGAAGCCATCTCAAACCTAGGTTTTTTGTTCAACGTCAAGGCGGGCCCGCGTTTCAACCCGGAGGAATACTGCAGTATTTTGAGGACTTGAAACGCGAGCCCAACACAGGATTTGGACCAAAGGACTTTTTTGAGATAGCTTCTACATATGTTGCCATTGCAATCCTGAGCATAACGGCTTTACTGCTTTCAGGCTGCGGTATCAAGGGATCGCCTGTCCCGCCTGTGTATGTAAAACCGCCTGCTGTGAGTGATCTGCAATATCAGGTGGCCGGCAACCAGCTCAATCTGACCTGGTCTGTTCCGTTCATGCAACCCACCGACAATTCTACCATTGCCGGCGCGAAAGTGTTTCGCATGAAGCAGTCTTTAAAGAACATTGCCTGCCAGGACTGTCCACGCACATTTACGCTAATGAGCAAGATCCCGGCCCGGTCTGGAACCATGCAATTTCAAGACACACTGGATAAAGCGTTTGGTTATTATTATAAAATCGTTTTATATGACGCCGGGAATCAGAACGGCGAGGACTCCAATATCGTTTACGTAAGGATAAAATAATGCACCATTTCAGATATCGGGAAAATGACCTGTTTTGTGAAAATGTTTCCATAAAAGATATTGCCGAAAATGTGGGAACGCCATTTTACCTGTACAGCCACGCCACAATCAAACGGCATTTTCTCATATTTGATGGCGCTTTCGATGGGGTTGAAAGATTGATCTGTTATTCGGCCAAGGCCAATTCAAATCTCGCCATTTTGACGCTTTTGGCAAATCTTGGCGCTGGTCTTGATATTGTCTCCGGAGGAGAACTCTACAAAGGTCTGAAAGCCGGTTTCCCGGCCAATCGGATTGTCTATTCCGGTGTAGGCAAACGTGTCGACGAAATTGATTATGCCCTGCAGGAAGGCATCCTCATGTTTAATGTGGAATCTCTTGAAGAATTGGCCCTCATTGACATGCGTGCAGACCTGCTGGACACCGTCGCCCCCATTGCCATTCGGGTCAATCCGGATGTGGATCCCAAGACACATCCTTATATTTCCACAGGCTTGAAAAAAAATAAATTTGGTATCGACACCAAAACAGCCATCAAAGCCTACGAGATGGCTTCCACACTACAACATGTGAACATCCTGGGAATCGATTGTCATATCGGATCACAGATATCAGAGGCCAAACCTTTCGAGGATGCCCTTGGTAACATTCTGTCCCTTGTGGGTGATCTCAGACGCAGAGGCATTGAGATCTCCTACCTTGATATGGGTGGAGGCCTGGGTATTACCTATCAAGGGGAGTCTCCCCCTGAACCCACCGAGTATGCCCGAGCAATCCAAAAAATATTGAAACCCACCGAATATAAATTAATTCTTGAACCAGGGCGTGTCATCGTCGGCAATGCTGGCACCCTCATCACCCGTGTTTTGTATCGAAAACCCGGTAAGGACAAAGAATTCGTCATAACAGACGCCGGCATGAACGATCTGATTCGGCCATCCTTGTACCAGGCGTTTCATGCCATCCAACCCGTGGTGAAAAATGAGAAAAACCCCATCAAGGCGGATGTGGTGGGACCCATCTGTGAATCGGGGGACTTTTTGGCAGTTGATCGGGAATTGGCAGATGTACAAAAGGGTGATCTCCTGGCAGTCATGAGTGCGGGTGCCTATGGTTTTGTCATGTCGTCAAACTACTGTTCTCGGCCTAAAGTTCCCGAAATCCTGGTCAAAGACGACACGTACAGCGTTACGAACAGACGCCAGAGCTATGAAGATCTTACACGCAATGAAACCATACCGGACTTTTTGCTGGAAACCCGACCGGGATAAACCGGAAATGAAAAAGATCTTTTATCATGAAATCACGAAAGGTCAAAGCACGAATAAAAAACATAAAAAATGTCGTGTTTTCCAGTTTTCGTGATTGATTTAAATTTTTTGTCAGAGAACAGGAAAGAAATGGAAAAAATACCTTTTTACAAAATGAGCGGTAGCGGGAACGATTTTATTCTGATCGACAATCGTGACGGCATCGTGGATGATCGATATCTGGAGCAACTGGTTGTGGGTGCTTGCCGGAGAAAGATGTCCGTCGGGGCGGACGGCTTGCTTCTGGTTGAAAAAAGCGCCCGGGCGGATTTTAAATGGCGGTTTTACAATTCGGACGGCAGCCGGGCGGAAATGTGCGGGAATGGTGCCCGTTGTGCCAGCCGTTTTGCTTTTCTGACCGGGATTGCCGGATCGGAACTTTCCTTTGAAACCGATGTGGGGCTTGTGACGGCAGAAATTATTCATGACCGGGTAAAAATCGGCATGACCGATCCCACGGATCTAAAAGAGAACGGAGCGCTCCTTGTGAAAGGGACAACACTTCCATACGATTTTATCAATACCGGTGTGCCACACGTGGTGATAAGCACCGGCGATGTCGAGAGCATCGATGTTCTTGAACTGGGGCGTGCCATACGACATCATGAGGCGTTCTCTCCAGCGGGTACGAATGTAAACTTCGTGGCACCTGTGGGGGACAATACCATTGCCGTTAGAACCTATGAGCGTGGTGTGGAAAATGAAACCCTTGCTTGTGGCACAGGCTGTGTGGCTGCCTCTTTGATGATGTGCTTGAAGCATCAGTGGCCATCACCCGTCAATGTCAGAACACGCAGCAATGTGATGCTTCGTGTATACTATGCATTTGAAGAGGGGGTGTTCACCCGGATCCAACTGGAGGGGGATGCGCGGGTGATCTACCATGGGTCACTTTGGGAAGAGGCATGGCGTTAAGTAAGGGTTTAGGGTTGAAGGGTGATACAAGGGTTCGAGGGTGGCTGACAGATAAAGCTGATAGCGGCATCCGGCTCCAAGCTCCTAGCATCCCAGCATAAAAGGGTTCAAGGGTCTAGGGTTAATTGGGTTGATGAAATGGAAACGTGTTGAAGACTCTAATACCGACGGCCTAAGCCCCACAATACAATCCACAGCACACAATGATTTCAGGGGTTGAGTGTTATGTCTAAAGGGATATCAAATTGTCGAGTAAAAAGTTGATACATGCATCGGGTATTTGTTTCGGTTGGGTCGAACCTGGGAGACAAAATCGAAAACTGCCAAAAAGGTATCAACGGGTTGCTGGTGGATGGTCGATCGGTTCTTGTGGGGACTTCTTCTTTTTATCGAACAAGCCCCGTCGACTATAAAGATCAGGATTGGTTTGTCAACCTGGTGGTAAAGATCAAAACTGCCCTGAATCCATTTGATCTTTTGGAGGAGATAAAGGGCATCGAGAAGGCAATGGGTCGCAAAACCGATACCGTGCGATTTGGACCGCGTGTTCTCGATCTTGATATCATTTTCTTCGATGACCAGGTGATCCAAACAGATGCATTGGAAATACCACACCCCCGGATGCATAAAAGACGCTTTGTATTAAAACCTATTTGTGATATAGAGCCGACCATGATGCATCCCTTGCTGGGAAAAGATATGCAATCGCTCCTGGGTGGTTTGCAGGATTCGGAACAAAGGGTCATGGAAATTCAATGAAACTGCTGATTCTTCTGGTTGTGGGATATTTCTGCTACCGGGCAATGAAAAACTGGATGATGGCCGGCTCGCCATCGCCAGATAAGGTTTCATCTGCTTCTGCAGGTGAAATCGATGATGTCATGATACAGGATCCGGTTTGTGGCGTCTATTTTCCAAAAGGAAGCGGTGTCGAACTGCACTATAAAGGTGAAGAACTTTTTTTTTGCAGTCAGGAATGCAAGGCAAAATTTACCCATTCCCACAAAGAAACGTGAGATTACCCTCATGTTGAAAGCCTAAAGACATCATGCGATTGAATGAAAAAATAAAGGAGGCTTTGACCAAGCCCAACACCTTGACATTGTGCAGGATCGGAGCAATACCGATTATTATTATTTTGATGTATTTTCCGAATCGAATTTGTACATTTATCGCCGGTCTTTTTTTCAGTGCCGCCGCCATAACAGATTATCTGGATGGCTACCTCGCACGTCAGCACGGCCTGGTTTCCAGTTTCGGCAAGATCATGGACCCCGTAGCGGATAAATTGCTGGTGTCTTCTTCCTTTATCATGCTGGTATACCATGGATGGGTGCCGGCATGGATGGTCTGTATTATCATCGGGCGGGAACTTGCAGTCACGGGTCTCAGAAACATCATTGCTGAAACCGGTGGGGATGTGTCCGCTTCCTGGTTGGGAAAGTATAAAACAGGTTTTCAAATAGCAGCCATCATTCCCTTGTTTTTTCATTATGATTATTTCACAATCAGCATGAACGCCATCGGAACTTTTTTTCTGTGGGGTGCGCTTATATTTACCATCTGGTCGGGAGCCGATTATTTTATCCGGGCCCGGCATCTTTTGAAACAGTAGAGTAGTATGCCGAGTGAAGGTACATTACCACCTAAACCGGCCTGCGGCTGACAAACATTTTGCTAAGTAGCGACAACGTCGCGTTATATAAAATCGTTTTACGATTTTATATTGACAAACGATCCATATCCCGTTAGAAAACGCAGACCAAATGAGCGGGAATAACTCAGTGGTAGAGTGCGACCTTGCCAAGGTCGAAGTCGCGGGTTCAAATCCCGTTTCCCGCTCCATTTTTTTGGCGGCATAGCCAAGTGGTAAGGCAGCGGTCTGCAAAACCGCTATTCACCAGTTCGAATCTGGTTGCCGCCTCCAGTTAAAACATAAAGGCTTGCAAGTATATCAATAGCTTGTGAGCCTTTTTATCATGTCATACTTTAGATTAGGATTTTCATTGTCATGCGCTGATGTACAGAGCCCTGAGCGGCTCAAACAGCGCAAATTGACATTGGATCACCCAAAGCTGTACGCGATAAGCATTAAGCTTTAAGCAACTTACAGCTTATGGCTTACGGCTATTGCGCTTTGATTTTCGAGTATCCGGGAATCAGTGTCTGGGTGCTGCTTACACCGGAGATGCCTCTGATATTGTCATGAACGAATTGCCCGATAATCTCGGCATCCGATGAGAGCAGGTCTCTTCTCAGGACGATCTTGGCGATAATGTCCACATCTCCGTGAACCGAGTGAAGTTCTTTTACCTCGCTGTGAACAAATAACTTGTCAATGATACGATACTCGCTTTTTGCCTTGACAATGATCAAAACAAAGGCGGTGATGTCCCGTTGCATTTCTGGATACTGTTGTTCCTTAAGGTCCGCCATTTTATTTCTAAACGCCTCCATGTCTTTGGGGATCAGTTTGTCGATGCCGATTCCGAATTTACGCGATAGGTTTCTTTCCCATTGATGAAATGAAATATAGGCATACAAGTCTGACAGGGTTCGGTTTCGAAAGTGTCGGATGAGCTGCCCCTTGTCTATGATAGCCATGAGCGGGCTGTAAATGGTCTTGTACCAATCTTGTGCTGATTCTTTTGTTGAATGTTTTTTGCCCGTGATCCGCCAGAGATAACCCTGGTGCTTTTTGATTTGTTGTTCGAGATAAGCATATTGACCTAATTCAGTCAGGTCGATGTCTTGTGCCAAGCCTGTTTTCTCGAGAAAGACTGATCGTTGTCGATAAAGAATGTTTTCGAGTGTATTTTTCGACGGAATAAATTCGACGATATCCGCCAGAATCGTATCATGACCGAATTCTTTGGCCGCTGAAACGCGATGATTGCCGTCCAGGACGTAAAACTCATCCTTGATCTGATAAAGTTTGACAGGTGGTAGCTGTTTTCCCCTACGCATGGAAGCCTTGATGTTTTCAAGTCGCTCCGATGGAATATGTTTTTTAATCCGAAAGTGGTTGTCGAAGTCCTGATAGCGTCCCACACTGCCCGTGATCTGTTCTAGTGGAACAGAACAGCTCCCACGTTTGATCGTATCAAAAGCGCCTTCATTGATCTGGTTTTCCCGGAAGCTCTTGGTTTCCTCCGGCTTTGATGCCGGAGGTTGGCCTGATGTTTTCAGGGTGCGTTTCTTTTTAAATAGGGATTTCAAGAATCGTGTAGCCATAGCTGTTAACGACCTTTGTGTTATCGATGTTTGTTACCCTGTCGGAAAAATTGTCAAAATGGGCATGAATGTGGCCGTGAATGAAATATATGGGCGCATAGCGCTTGATAAGCCAGTGGAAACTTTTAAATCCCTTGTGGCAGCGATCTTCTGCGTCGTGTATATGCCTTGGCGGGGCATGTGAGACAACCACGTCAACACCACCTTTCCACCAGAGTCCCATCTTTAAATTGCGAACCATCCGATGCATTTGTCGCTCGGTATATTGATTGGGGCCGCCGTTGTACCATCGGGATCCTTCAAGTCCCAAAATCTTAACGCCTCGAAACTGAACCAGCTTCCCATGAATGTTCATGCACCCGGCGGGCGGTCTCAACTCATAACGGATATCGTGGTTGCCTTTTACAAAATAGAGCGGTGCCTGAACCCGGTTGGAAATAAGTGTCAGGTATTCCGGTGGCAGGTCTCCGCAGGAGAGTATCAGGTCGATTCCGAAAAAATGGTTCGTGTCAAACGAATCATTGAGAATCGGCTCCACATGATCTGAAACAGTTAAGATTTTCATACATCCATTATCCGTAATTTCCAAAGTGAACACGCAGATGTTAACATATGGAAAGCCTCTTTGGCGACAAATATTTTATCCATGGATACGGCCCCCCGCGGGATGATATTTTACTTGACAAATTCAGGGGAAACGCTTAAAAAGCTTTAATATAATCATAATATAGCTAGTTTATAGCCATATAGAAGGGGAAAAGAGAAATGAGGTACGCAGAGACAGGGTTTAATTTAGAGGTTGATCTTACCCGGGGAAATATTGAGCGAGTTCCAACTGACCCGAAAGACACCGAGCTTTACCTGGGGGGGCTAGGTACGAACGCCAAGATATTATGGGACAGAGTTCCCCCTGAAGTTGAAGCGTTTTCTCCTGAGAATCTACTCATATTTGGCGCCGGTCTTTTATGCGGCACCCAGGCAATCGGTTGCAACCGTACCATTCTTACAACCATTTCTCCCCAGACGAAGTTAATGGCTTTTTCAATGATGGGGGGGTTCTGGGCACCGGAATTGAAATATGCCGGTTATGATAAAGTGATCCTTCGCGGAAAGTCCCCAAATCTTGTCTATTTGTGGATACACAATGACAAAGTAGAAATACGTGATGCCTCTCATTTGCAGGGCAAAGGTGCTACTGAAACAGCAGAACACCTTCGGCAGGAGTTGAAGCAGCCCAAGGCCCAGGTGTCGGCCATCGGCTTGGCAGGTGAAAACAGGGTTTTTTATGCCTCCATCGAGCAGGGCCGGTCCAGTGCCAGTCGCGGCGGCATGGGGGCTGTCATGGGAGACAAGGGTGTAAAGGCGATCGTTGTTCGCGGAACAAACGACCTCAATGTTGCCCATCCTGAAGAATATCTGGGGCTTTGCAACGAGGTGATGGAATATATTAAATGGCGTGAAGACAACCCCATTCCGGGCGTCATACCCATTTTGTCCGTACTGGGATCACCGCAAGAGATGGCCATCCATGATGAAAAATGGCACACTGAAAATTTTTCCTGGGGAAATTCACGTGTGCGCAGAAGAGATTTCTGGACCGAAGAAATCGCACAAGAGTGGATGGATACCATGAACAGTATGCGCACGCGGCTGATCAGTTGCTATAATTGTCCAATGAAATGTGGGGCAACCATTACACCCCCTGGGCAGTCAACATTCATGATGAAATGTTTTACCAAACTGACGTATACCATGGCGGCCTATTCAAACCTGGATTTTGGTTTTAAAATTGCTCAGCGTGCCACGGAATATGGCGTGGATGGATACTCAGCCCCGCAGGTGATGGCTTTTGCCCTTGAGCTTCTGGAGAACGGCATTCTAACCGATGATGATTTTCCCGAAATGCCGGAAGACAACGAGGGAAGATTTTATTATCTGCTTGACAAAATTGTCCGACGGGAAGGAATCGGTGATGTATTAGCCAATGGTACGCATTGGGCGGCCAAAGAAATCGGTAACGGTGCGGAAAAATATGCGCATAATAACATCAAGAAACATGAGCAGCTGCCACTCAAGTTAGGCATGCTGAATCCCATTTATTTCCTCATGTACTGTACCGGCGAGAAGATAAACATCACCCAAATTGAAGGGCAGTTTCCCCAGGCACCTTTTCCCAAAAGGGAGCACAGGGAAAAGTTTGTAAAGGATTGGATCCAGGTTCCTGACGATAAGTTTAAGCAGTATTTCCTGGACTGGGAACCGCGTGGAGAAAACTCAATGCCTTACTACCCCACGGTTGAAATGACATGTGATATTGTCGATTGGATGGAGAGAATGCACTACATCGATGACGCCCTCGGCATGTGCGCTGGCCTGTCATCATTTCACCTGAAGGCTCCTTACCACATACATAATTATCCGAAATTTATCTCAGCTGGTGTCGGGATTGATATGGATGAAGAAAAGCTGACACAAGCAACCAAGCGCTATCGCACCTTAGTCAGGGCCATCAACATAAGAAGAGGCATGCGTAGAAAAGACGAGAAGCCGCCAGAAAACCACTGGAAGAAAAGGATACCCGAACTTGAGAAGGAACTTTTGGATTCGTATTACAAACTCAAGGGATGGAACAATGACGGTATTCCGACCAAGGAATCCCTACATGAGTTAGAATTGGATTACGTGAGCGAAGATTTTTTTCAGCGGGGGATCTTGACGGAAGGTGAGAATGCTTCTTGCATTGAGGATTCGGTAGAATAAGAGAAAAAATAGAGTGGGGGTGTGAACCTTGACGGAAGAAAAAAAAAAGAAAACGATTAAAACAATCAAAATCGATGTTGATAAATGCAATGGTTGCCGGGCATGTGAGATGATCTGCTCCTCCTTTCACGCCACACCGAAATATAGCAGCAACAATCCGGCGAGGTCTCGTATTCGGGTGATTCGTGAACCACTCACCGATATATATATCCCTGTATATGCAGGTGAGTACACACCCGCCGAATGTGCCGGCAGAGACAAATATACCATTGATGGAAAGGAGTACGACGAGTGTGCCTTCTGTCGGGCTTCGTGTCCTTCCCGGGACGAATTCAAAGAACCGGATTCCGGTCTTCCCCTGAAATGCGATATGTGTGAAGGCGAAGATGAACCCCTGTGTGTAAAATGGTGCATACATGATGCACTGGTTTTGGAGGAAAGAGAGGAGGAAGCTGAAGAACAGGAGGAAAAGGAAGAACTCGAGATAGGGTTGGAATCGCTGGCAAACAAATATGGCATGGACAAGATATTGGATGCCGTATCCCGGATGTCAGAGAAGGATTAGAGCGTCCTGGCCAGATTTAGCCTCTTAATTATAAGTAGTATGCAATTTTTGAAAGGATATATCCATCACGAAAACACGAAATCTGGAAAGCACGAAATTAAACAACGGGTTTCAATCATTGCGAATTTTGGAATGATGGAACTGAACAAGCTTTCAAAACGAAATGTTTTTCGTGGTTTCGACCTTTCGTGATAAATGTTCTATTTCCCGGATTAACCGGGCTGGGTATTAAAAAAAAAGAGAAGAGGAAACATAAAGAGAGTGGAAACAGTCGCCCCCTTCAAAGAAGTACTCGATGAGATAAAAGAGGCTGGTGGAGATGCCTTCAAGTTATGTTTTCAATGCGGATTGTGCGATGTCGTTTGCCCATGGAATAGGGTGAGACAATTCAGCATGCGCAGGATAATTCGAGAGGCCACCTTTGGCTTGACGGAGATAGACGGTGAAGATATCTGGCGATGCACCACCTGCGGAAGATGTCCTGATCGTTGCCCCAGGGGTGTTAAACAGATAGAGCTCGGTGTCTCCTTACGCAGGGTTGCCACGGAATACGAAGTTTTCCCTGCTTCAGTTCGTTCTGCCCGCACCGCCAGAGCCAGTCTCATTTCCGAAGGCAACCCCTTGCAGGGGGAAGGAAAAAAACGCGCAGATTGGGCCAAAGGACTGTCTGTAAAAACGTTCGCTGAAGGAATGGATGTTTTATACTTTGTCGGCTGTTATCTCAGTTATGACCCAAGAATGAAAAAAGTGGCTGTTGCCACCGTCAATATTCTCAACAAGGCAGGGGTGGCTTTTGGCATTTTGGGTGACAAGGAAAAATGCTGTGGAGAAAGCATTCGCAAGACTGGTAGTGAGGATGTCTTCAAAAGCCTGGCCAGGGATAACATCAAGACATTCATCGATAGCGGTGTGAAGAAAATCATTGTCTCTTCCCCTCATTGCTACCACACCTTAAAAAATGAATATCCCGAATTTATGGTAAACTTTGAAGTGGTTCACATCTCCCAATATCTAGTCACACTTATGAAAGAGGGCAGGCTTGAGCTTGCCGGGGAATTTGGAAAGAAGGTTACGTATCATGACCCATGTTACCTGGGCCGGCATAATGACATATATGATGAACCCCGGGGCGTTTTAGAGAAAATACCGGGCTTACAACTGACTGAAATGGCTGACTCCTGCAAAGACAGTCTTTGTTGCGGTGGTGGCGGGGGAAGGATTTGGATGGATACGCCAAGGGGCGAAAGATTTTCCGATCTCAGGTTGGAACAGGCAAAAGCGGTTGGGGCCGACGTGCTGGTTACCGCCTGCCCGTACTGCATCACCAATTTTGAGGAAAGTCGGTTGAATCTGGAATATGAGAACGTATTGGAGATTATGGATATCACGGAGATCATCCAAGAAGTAATTTAATGTTCGCCTGGTAACGGCATCTTTTGGCACAGGGCGGCGTTATCACCATGTTGTAATCCTCGGAATAGGCTGACTATGCCGGTGGTTGCAAAAAGGCTCTGACCTTGCCCTGAACCAAAAACGACCATTACCAGACGAACATGATGTTGAAACCAGATGAGGTGATAGAAAGTGGAAAACGAAGTATTGCCAAAAGAAATCGTTCAACAGATATCCGGAAGTCTTGGAGACAGCAATTTCGGAGACGTGCTGGTTGTTGGGGGAGGGGTCAGCGGAATTCAAGCCTCTCTTGATCTTGCCACCTCTGGATTCAAGGTCTATCTGGTGGAGAAAGGGCCGAGTATTGGCGGGCATATGGCCCAACTCGACAAGACCTTTCCCACCAATGACTGTTCCATGTGAATTCTCTCGCCCAAACTGGTCGAGGTCGGCCGGCATCCAAATATAGAGGTTTTGACATATACTGAAGTTGACGGTGTAGAAGGGAAATCAGGAGATTTTACCGTAACCCTGACCCGGAAACCCCGATATATTATCGAGGAAAAATGTACAGGCTGCACCACCTGCGTAGAATACTGCCCAGTGGAATACCCTGACCATTTCAACCAGGAGATATCAAAAAACAAAGCCGTTCATGTATACTTTTCCCAGGCTATCCCCCTTATTACCTATATTGATGAAAGCTGTCTTTTTCTGAAGGATAAAAAATGTGATATCTGCAGAAGCGTCTGCCAGGCCGGTGCCATTGATTTCAGCCAGACGAGCAAAAAGGTGGAAGTGAAAGTCGGCGCCATCATTCTGTCAACCGGCATTGAACCTTTTGACCCCAAAGTGAAAGATGAATATTGCTACGGAAAGATGGACAACGTGGTCACCAGTATGGACTATGAGCGGCTGCTGTCTTCCACCGGGCCTTACGAAGGCAACGTGCTGCGCATTTCCGATCAGAAACATCCCCAAAAAATAGCCTGGATTCAATGTGTCGGTTCCAGACGGGTAACCCCGAACGAGAACAGCTATTGTTCAGGCGTATGTTGCACCTATACCCAGAAACAGGTGATTTTGACAAAAGATCATGAACCAGAAACAGCGTGCACCATATTCCATAACGATATCCGTTCCCATGGAAAGGATTTTGAACGCTATTACCAAAGGGCGGAACAACTTCCCGATGTCCGGTTTGTCAGAAGCTATGCCGCCATTGTAAGAGAGATCCCGGAAAATAAAAATGTGGTCGTAAGATACGCGACCCCTGACGAGGGTGTTAAAGAAGACACGTTCGACATGGTGGTATTGTCGGTTGGATTGAACCCACCGGCAGATTATGCGGCACTTGCAGACAAATTCGGGATCGAACTCAACTCCCATGGGTTCTCTAAATCAACACACGCCAATCCCATAGAGACCACCCGGCCCGGCATATTTGCAAGTGGGGCTTTCCAGGGGCCGACCGATATCCCCGAGTCGGTTTTTACCGCCAGCGGGGCCGGTGCCCAATGTGGCGAATCCCTTGACTACCGACGCGGAAAGTTGGCCAAGGAAAGGAAATATCCTATTGAAAGGGACGTCTCCAAGGAAGTGCCGAAGATAGGCGTCTTTGTGTGTCATTGTGGCGCGAACATCGGCAGCGTGGTAAATGTTCCTTCCACCGTTGAATATGCCTTGACCCTACCCGATGTTGTTTACGCTCAGGAACAATTATTTTCCTGTGCTACAAATTCTGCCGAGGAAATAACAACTCTCGCCAAGGAGAAAGGACTCAATCGGGTGGTTATCGCCGCCTGTTCCCCCAGAACCCTTGAGGCCTTATTCCGGGACACCCTGCGGGAGGCAGGACTGAATCAGTACTACTGTGATATGGCCAATATCAGGGAACACTGCTCCTGGGTTCATTCCAAGCAAAAGGAAGCGGCCACTGAAAAGGCAAAAGATATCGTCCGGATGTCGGTGGCACGGGCGCGCTATTTAGAGCCACTACAGGAATTCGATCTGCCTGTAAACAAGCGGGCTCTGGTGGTGGGGGGCGGTATAGCCGGTATGACCTGTGCACTTTCCATTGCCAAGCAGGGGCATGAAGTTCATTTGGTGGAAAAGGATAAAAACCTGGGGGGAATGGCACGTAGAATTCCCACCACCCTGGAAGGAATGGATGTTCAAGCCTATTTGCATGACGTGATACATGCGGTTTATAACAACCCCTTGATTCATGTGTCCCATGACGCCACCATCAAAGACGTAAGCGGTTATGTGGGAAACTTTATCACCACGGTAGAGACTGAAGGCAGGCTAAAAAAAATAAAACATGGTGCTTCTATCATCGCCATCGGTGCTGATGTATATCAGCCGACAGAATACCTTTATGGAGAGAGTGATCAGGTTTTCACCCACCTTGAACTGGGTGAACAGATTGCCAAAGGAGACAAAAAGGTAATTGATGTCAAGAGTCTGGTGATGATTCAATGTGTCGGCTGTAGAAATGAGGACAGAAATTATTGCAGCAGGGTGTGTTGCAGTCATGCCGTAAAAAATGCATTGAAACTGAAAGAACTCAATCCCGAGATGGATATATACATTCTTTTCCGGGATATGAGAACGTACGGGTTCAGGGAGGATTATTATCGGGAAGCGTCAGACAAGGAGGTAAGGTTTATCCGTTATGAGCCGGATGACAAGCCTCAGGTGGAAGCTGTTGAAGAGGGCGGTCGGTCCGTATTAAGAGTGACCGTACCTGACCCCATTTTAGGGCAGCGACTTGAATTGGATGCCGATGTTCTTTCCTTGGCTGCCGCTGTCATTCCCTCATCGACAACAAAAGAAGTGGCTGGATTATTCAAGGTGACATTGAGCCCGGACGACTTCTTCAAGGAAGCCCACGTTAAATTAAAACCGGTTGAGTTTTCTGCCGATGGCGTATTCCTTTGTGGAACGGCTCACTATCCCAAACACATACCGGAAACGATTAACCAGGCGTATGGTGCTGCCGGCCGGGTTTTAACCCTTCTTTCAAAAGATACCGTCATTGCTTCGGGTTCTGTCTGCGAGGTCAAAGAGAACGATTGTGTCTCATGTGGGGCATGTATTACAGCTTGCACCTACGATGCAATAGAATTTATCGATACACCCAAGGGCAAAAAAGCCTGGGTCAATCCGATTCTCTGCAAAGGAGACGGTGTCTGCAATGCCAAGTGCCCAACCAGTGCCATTGTGCTGAAACACTTTACCGATGAAGAAATCTTGGGTCAAATTGATGCCAGCGAGGCTAAAAAGAGATGTAGATATATCCAGGTCTTCAAGTTTATCTATTCTAAAGGAATTGTAATTTCGTACTTCGAATTGAATCAAAAGTTAATTGACATGAAGACTAATTGCAGGGAAATATACAAATGACGAATGAATTTGAGTTCAAACCAAAGATTCTCGGTTTTGTGTGCCACTGGTGAGCATACGGCGCTGCTGACCTGGCTGGAGTTTCCAGACTGCAATACACAAGTGAAATCAGGCTTATCCGCGTCATGTGTTCCGGGAGGGTCGATCTGGAGTTTATTCTCAGGGCTTTTTTAAATGGGCAAGACGGGGTATTTATCGGTGGTTGCCGTTTGAATGAATGCAATTATATCACGCATGGAAATTACGATGCATTGAGCAATACATATATCTGCAAAAAAATAATGGAACACATCGGTCTGAACCCGGAAAGACTTAGGATCGAATTTATGTCCGGCGCCGACGGGAATCTTCTAGCGGAAGTTACTGATGATTTTACCGAAAAGGTGAAAACCATAGGGCCGCTGGGCGAAGGTGAAGGAATAGGCCGGAACAAATTGAAGCTCAATCTCGAAGCAGCTAGAAAATTGATTCCCTACATCAAACTGCTTGAAAGAGAAAAGCTGCGGGTACCTGTTAAATCGGAAGCGGCGTACAAAGACTTTTTCGAAAGTAACGAGACCCAGCAGCTATTTAATGAAATACTTTCAGACAAACTGGCCGTAAGCCAAATATTGTTGCTCTTAAAGGAAAACCCTCTTTCAACGCGGGCTATTTCTGAGAAGTTGGGACTGAATCCATCGGATGTGTCAAAGCATATGAACCATTCATCCATGCACGGGTTGGTGAGGTACGATACAAGCAGCAATTGTTATGCGCTATCCTCACACAATTAGGTTTATTGTTGGCAGTCTTAATGGAGAAGAAATATCACGAAAACACGAAAACCGTAAAACACGAAATCTAACAAGGAGAATACATTTGAGGCACCATATTTTTCGTGATTTCGTCCTTTCGTGTTTTCGTGATGAAATCATTATAATGTATTTCGACGAGCCGGAATTTACGCTTTGCTCAAACCGGCTTATCAGGTTTGCGGAATGATAAGGTTAGGAAGGCGCTTATGGATATAGATAGAATCGATCAGATTATTGACAACCACCAGGCTGAAGCAAGCTCCTTAATTCAAATACTGCTGGAGATTCAAAGTGAAAACCACTGGCTCCCCAAGGAGGCCTTGGAAAGGGTCGGGGAGAGACTCGATGTTCCTGCAAGCCGGATACAGCATATCGCAACCTTTTATAAAGCCTTCAGCCTGGTTCCTAAAGGACGTCATGAAGTTCATATCTGTGTGGGGACTGCATGCCATGTTCGGGGTGCCACGCGTATCCTCGATACGGTGGAAGAAGCAACCGGTATTAAATCCGGGGAAACAGACCTGGCTTTAAAATTCAGTCTGGAAACGGTTAACTGTCTTGGCTGTTGTGCTCTAGGACCTGTATTGGAAGTGGATGGAAAGGTTCATGGTAAGATGTCGCCAATCAAAACAGCAGACGTTTTGAAGGCTTATTAATGAGGAAGGGAATATTATGGCGCGGTTTAGCTCGCCTGAAGAATTAGAGAGCTTCAGACAGGACGTATTACGCAGAAGAGATCCAAACAAGCCTTGCATATCCATATGCGCCGGCGCCGGGTGTATCGCATCAGGAGCAGATGAGGTTATTGCGGCTTTTAGATCGAAGATCGAAAAAGAAGGCTTGCAGGCTGAAGTGGACACCAAAGGGACCGGGTGCCCCGGGTTTTGTGAGAGGGGACCTGTTGTGGTGATTTATCCCGAGGAGATATGTTATCTTCAGGTAAGGGCTGAAGATGTGCCCGAGATTATTTCACAGACCATAAAGAAAAAAAAGGTTGTCGATCGTCTGCTCTACGAAGACCCGGTTACAGGCGAACGCGCCGTCCATGAATCCGATATTACCTTTTATAAAAATCAGCAACGAACGCTTCTCTGCAACAACATTAAAATTGATTCCAAGCGTATCGACGACTATCTGGCCATAGAGGGGTATTCTGCATTGGCCAAAGCCTTCTTTCAGATGACCGATGTAGACGTCTTAGAGGAAGTCAAAAAATCAAATCTAAGAGGCAGGGGTGGTGCCGGTTTCCCGGCCGGGAGAAAGTGGGAAGGATCCCGGAATGCCTCTGAACCCGTAAAATATGTGATTGTCAATGCCGATGAGGGTGACCCCGGGGCATTCATGGACAGGGCGCTTCTTGAAGGAAATCCGCATTCCATTCTTGAGGGTTTGATCATCGGTGGCTATGCCATCGGCGCTCATGAGGGTTATATTTACGTTCGACAGGAATACCCTCTGGCTGTGAAGAATATAATCCTTGCCATCAAGCAGGCTGAAGCCTATGGGCTGCTCGGGAAAAACATTCTTGGTTCAGGCTATGACTTCAATGTTTTTGTCCACCAAGGTGCCGGCGCTTTTGTCTGTGGCGAATCAACAGCGTTGATGACGGCACTGGAGGGAAGGGTTGGAGAGCCCAGACCCAAATATGTTCGTTCCAATGTCAAGGGACTCTGGGAAAGACCCAGTGTGCTGAACAATGTTGAAACATGGGCAAATGTGCCATTTATCATCAATAAGGGCGCTGACTGGTTTACAGAGATTGGCACCCAAGGCAGCAAGGGCACGAAGATTTTCTCTCTGGTTGGTAAGATAACCAACACCGGACTTGTGGAAGTTCCCATGGGCATCACCCTGAGAGATATTATCTACAAGATCGGTGGTGGCATTCCGGATGGTAAAAAATTCAAAGCCGTGCAGACCGGAGGACCCTCGGGCGGATGCATTCCCGAGGGGCAGTTGGATTTGGAAGTGGGTTTTGATGAACTCACCAAGGCGGGCTCGATGATGGGCTCCGGTGGCATGATTGTCATGGATGAAGACACCTGTATGGTGGATGTCGCCAGGTACTTCATTAATTTCCTCACGGATGAATCCTGTGGAAAATGCGTCCCCTGCCGGGAAGGCCTGCGGCAGATGCATAAGATTCTCACGGATATCACCCAAGGAAAAGGAAAAGAAGGTGACATCGCGCTTTTGGAAGAGCTGTCTGAGACAGCGGTTGAAGCCTCCCTTTGTGCCTTAGGCAAGAGTGCCCCCAACCCGTTTTTAAGCACAATACGCTACTTCAGGGACGAGTACGAGGCACATATCAAGGAGAAGCGATGCCCGGCCCTGTCCTGCAAGGACCTGATCGCTTTCTATATTGACCCGGGTAAGTGCCAGGCCTGTGGGATTTGCGGCAAAAAGTGCCCTGCAGGGGCGATTGACGGGGGCAAGAAAAAGATCCATATCATTGACCAGGAGAAGTGCACAAACTGCGGAACCTGCTTTGAGGTTTGTCCCTCCCGCTTTGGCGCGGTGACAAAGTTATCAGGCCAGCCTGTTCCGGATCCTATACCTGAAGAAGAAAGATTCATAACCAGAAAGAGCAAAGAGAAATGAGTGAAATTCTTTTACAGATTGATGGAAAGGAAGTCAAAGCAACAAAGGGGATGACCGTTCTGGAGGCAGCCCAAAGTGCCGGGATATTTATTCCCACACTCTGTCACCACGAAAAACTGGAGCCGTTCGGGGCTTGCCGAATTTGTATCGTGGAGGTTGAATCCAGTGGATGGACCAAACTGGTTGTTTCCTGTGTTTACCCGGTAGAGGAAGAATTGATCGTCCGTACTCGATCCGAGAAGATAGATAGAATACGCAAAACCATTATAGAGCTGTTGCTGGCGCATGCTCCGGATTCACCGGCGTTGCAGGATTTGGCTCAAGAGTATGGCGCAGATAAAAACCGCTTTGAAAAAGAGGCCTCGTTTTGCATTCATTGCGGCCTGTGTGTAAGATACTGTGCCGAGGTCAAGAAGAAGAACGCGGTTGGGTTTGTTGACAGAGGTATAAGAAAAGAGATCAGTTTTATTCCGGAAATTGCTTCCAAGGAATGCAATGACTGCAAGGAATGTTTTCCCCTCTGCCCTACATCCTATCTCCAGGCGGCTTTTGTTTTGACCGAAGCCCTTGCATTTCCCCCATCTTCTGAATAAGAAACAGGTCAACGGGAAAGGGTTTGAATGGTTTTCTCCGAAATAATTTTATCACGAAAACACGAAAGAACGAAAACACGAAAAAGGCCAACCAAAATTTCGTGTTTTCGTGATTATATTTTTTCCCTTGGAAACCCAAGATATGATATTCAAGGTTCTGAATAGCTAAAAAAATAGGAGGATACATTGAAGATTCTCACAACAGTAAAAAAAGTAGTTGACGTTGAATTGACCATGCGCGTGGAAGATGGCGCCATTAGTGAGGACGGAATGCAATATGTTATCAACGCCTGGGATGAAAGTGCGGTGGAAGCCGCTGTCCAACTGAAAGAAAAAAACGGAGCGGAAACCACATTGGTGAGCGTCGGTGGGGGAGACAACACCGACATGATCCGCAGGTGCTATGCCATGGGCATTGAAAACGGTATTCATATCGAAGATTCGGCCTTGGATAAAGCCGATTCTTCGATTTATGCCAGGGTACTGCAAAAGGTTTATGAGAAGGGGGACTATGATCTCGTCATAACCGGAAAACAAGCGCAGGATACGGATAGCGGACAAACCGGAATTATTTTAGCGGAGTATTTAGGATTGCCGTGCGTCAGTAACGTCGTGGCCATTGAAGTACTGGATGAACAGCACATTAAAGTATCCCGATCCGGTGATGCCGGGACCGAAATCATCGAATTAGAATTACCCGCTCTCATCACTGTTGATGTGAGTATTAATGAACCGCGACTGCCCCAGATGCGCGGTATTATGATGGCAAAGAAAAAGAAAATCGAAGTGATGGATCTGACGGCATTGGGAATTTCGGCAGATGATATTGGCGCAGCAGCACCCAAATCGGAGATTGTTGAATTCATGGCTTCAAAATCACGCAAAGGTGGGCAAAAATTTGAAGGCGAGCCAGCTGAAATTACAGCCCAGGTGGTAGATCTATTGGCCAATGAGGCTAAGGTTCTTTAGTTTTTCAAGCTCTCGGGTTAAATAAACATGTAACATATCATTACATCGAATATCGATAAGGAAAAAATATTATGTCGAAAGTACTCGTTGTTGCAGATATCAAACAAGGTGATCTGAAGATCAGCACAAGCGAACTTCTATCAAAAGCCAAATCCATTGGAGTAGAAACCGCAGTGGTTGCGATTGGCAGCAATATCGAATCGCTATCCTCCGATCTGGCAAATATGGGATCCGACACACAATACATCGCGGATGACCCGGGGATGGAGCTGTTTTCAGCAGGACCTTATGCCTCCTGTGTCGTCGACGCTGCCAGAAAATTTGACGCCGATATGATTTGGTTCGGTTTTTCAGAAAGCGGCAAAGCCGTCGCGCCCAGGGTTGCAGCTCAACTGGATGCCGCCTGTGCTACCGAAATTACCGACGTGATGCTGGAGGGGGATGAGATCGAAGTTGTGAGGCCTGCCATCACCAATAAAGTGATTCAGCGCGTTAAAATCAACACCGATAAACTGGTGGCGGTTGTCAGAGCAGGCGCGTTCGAGGCGGTACAAGATATCACGGGAACTGAAAACGTAGTCAAACTCTCTCCTCCGGCGCCTGATTTAAAAGCCATAATCAAGGAACTCGTGTCGGATGCAAGCGGTGAAGTCGATCTTGCCGATGCCAACATCGTCATTTCTGTGGGGCGAGGCGCGAAGGATCAAGCAGGTGTCGATCTTGTAAAAGACCTGGCCGGCGATCTAAAAGCGGGTTTTGGCTCTTCGCGTGCCATGGTGGATGCGGGTTTCATGGCCCACAACAAGCAGGTCGGGCAAACCGGCAAAATCGTTGCCCCATCTCTTTATATGGCCATCGGTATCTCCGGGGCCATTCAGCATCTTGCCGGAATGAACGGTTCCAAAGTGATCCTGGCGGTCAATAAAGACCCTGAAGCCCCCATATTCAACGTGGCTGACTATGGTATCGTCGGAGACCTGTTCGAAGTGGTACCGATTCTGAGAGAAGAAATAGGAAAGCTCAGAGCCTAACCCGGCAAGGCATAATGGCTTGAAGTACCCGTCCCGGGTCAATGAGGAAAAAATAATTTATCACGAAAACACGAAATCACGAAAAAGTCTTTGAACCGACACAGTGAGTGCCAACCACGTGGTGGCTAATAAGTTGGCAGGTTAATAACTCAACTTTCGGGATTCGGCGAATGCGAAATGAATAATCCCCTGGCGCTTTGCGAACTCGCCGCAAGGGCACCTAACATCAGCGCCGGCCATATGGTTAAACAGGCATCGTTATCAATGAGCGTGTTTTTATATTGGATTGTTCATTATCATGCGCTGATATAAGTTGCCCTAATTGGCTCAGACAGCGCAAATCGCCATTGAATCACCCATTTCGCTCTATCTGTTGTGAAACCCGAAAGTTGAATTAATAATAATTTCGTGTTTTCGATATTTCGTGTTTTCGTGATATTTTTAGCACGAAACACCAAGCACCAAGCACGAACCACGAAACACCAAACACAAAACACCAAACACAAAACACAAAATACCAAACACAAAATACCAAACACAAAATACCAAACACAAAATACCAAACACCAAAATACCAAACACCAAACACAAAATACAAAATACCAAACACAAATTAACAAGGTACCTATGAATCCCCTGTTCATGTCTTTTCTGCTCATTGTCGGCCTGGCGATTTTCGGTCGGACAATGATTCGCAAAATTCGATTGTTGATGGCCCTTGAACCTGCCGGAAGGGTCGATCATATCAAGGCACGTCTTAAGAATCTCGTGGTTCTGGCCATGGGGCAGAAGCGATTGGTGGGAAGAAAAAAAGAGCGGGCATCGGGAATAATGCATGCCTTGATTTTCTGGGGGTTCTGCATTCTGCTGATCCGCAGCCTGACATTATATGGCGAAGGGTTTTTACCCGGATTCCAATTGCCTTTATTGGGCGATCATTATTTGCTGGGGTATCTCTATATCGCCCTGAAGGACATTATGGAAGGCATTGTCCTGCTGATGGTTATTTACGCCATCATCCGCAGAGCTGTTCTTAAACCGCCACGACTGCACAATACCTGGGAAGCCTATTTTGTTTTGGGGATGATCGGCGTTTTGATGATTTCCGATCTCTTATATGACGGCGCCCGCTATAACTTGATCGTACACCATAGCAACCTGGCGCAACTACATTTTTTCAATAACCCCCAGTATGGATCCGAGTTTCTTTGGACGCCTGTTTCCGTAGGGGCAGGAGTCGTAATATCCGGCATGAGCGGCAATGCCATTGGCACTGTCATGGTCTGTATGTTCTGGTTGCATATCATCACCCAGCTGACTTTTCTCAATTTTTTACCCTTGGGTAAACACTTTCATGTGATCACGGCGCTTCCCAATGTTTTTTTTAAAAAACTGGGATATCCTCATCAAAAAGCCAGACTTTTGGATTTGGAAGACGAAGCGGCCTGGGAGGACGAATCCTTAGGAGTCAATTATATCCATCAGCTCAACTGGAAACAGGGACTGGATCTTTACACCTGTACCGAATGCGGCCGTTGTAAAGAGGTTTGCCCCACCTATATTACGGACAAACCGTTAAATCTGCATGAGTTCAATGACAAACTGAAATGGGAACTTTTCGATAACGCGGACAACATTATCAAAAGAGCAACATTGTCAGCCACGATCAAACAAAATGACGATGCCGACCAAACAGAAAAAGTTAAGGCGGAAATGGCCGTGCTAAACAGCAAAAAACAGCTCGTTGGTGACGTGATTGCCCATGACACACTCTGGGCCTGTACCACCTGTCGTGCCTGTGAAGAGGTTTGCCCGGTGACCATCGAACATGTTCCCCGTATCGTGGCCATGAGACAGGGACAGACCCTGATGGCGGAAACCTATCCCAAAGAGTTGAACACGGCCCTCAAAGGACTCGAGCGCAATGGCAATCCCTGGGGAATCGGGTATGATAAACGCGCCGATTGGGCCAATGGCTTGGATGTGAAGACAATGGCGGATGACGCCGATGTCGATTATTTACTCTGGGTGGGCTGCGCCGGATCGTTCGATGATCGGACCAAGAAAGTTTCCAACAGTCTGGTCAAGATCCTGCAAAAAGCAGGCGTCAACTTTGCAATCCTGGGGGTGGAAGAAAAATGCACCGGCGATTTTGCCAGGCGTGTGGGTAATGAAATGCTGTTTCAAATGATGGCGGAGGAAAACATCGAAACCTTGAACAAGTACAAGGTTAAAAAAATTATTGCGGCCTGCCCCCATTGTCTCAATACACTCAAACATGAGTACCCCCAAATGGGTGGGAATTATCAGGTGATCCATCATTCAGAATTTATTGTTCAACTCGTGAAAGAGGGCAGGATTACTTTAAACAGATCATTGGAAGGGTCTCTGACATACCACGACCCCTGTTATTTGGGGCGCTACAATTCAATTTATGATCAACCCAGATCGCTTTTAAAATCCATAGCAAAAGAAGGCTTCAAAGAACTCAACCGTCACGGTCGGGAAAGTTTTTGTTGCGGAGCCGGTGGGGGAAGAATGTGGATGGAGGAGACCATCGGCAAAAGAATCAATCTGGAACGAACCAAAGAAATTGTTGGTCAGCAGGTAGCCAATGTGGCGGTAGGGTGCCCGTTCTGCTTGACCATGCTTGAAGACGGCATGAAAGAACTGGATAAAGACGAGGAAATCAAGACACAGGATATCGCCGAGCTGGTGGCGGACAGTATGTTATAACCCGAACATCGATGATTAAAAGATGAACGTCCAACATCGAACATCGAACGTCCAATGATGAATCAAAAGAAATATTGAAGAACCCACAGCCCTGATAAACCGGGATCTTCGACAAGCCAAAGGGAATGTGCCCGCTGTTGCGGTTCAAACCCAGAGTCCCAAAACGGTTTCTTCATCGTTTCCATTCAAAATTCGATGTTGAACGTTCGATGTTCATTCGTTTTCCCAGCGTTAAAACAATTTGACACTTTACGTGTTAAAGGGAAGCCACAAAAAAACAGTCACATCCCACAGGGTATGACTGACGATATTCAGCGTGATGGAACCGTACCTGAGATAGAGATATCCCCAGAACAGACCACACACACCGGCCGCCAGCACGAGCATAACATTGCCGCTGCCCAGGTGAACGAGGGTATAAATGCTGGTTGCCAGGATAAAACCCAGATATCTGCCGGTCTTGTTTTGAAGACTGCGCTGAAGAAAACCCCGCCAGAAAAGCTCTTCCCCGGGCCCGATAATGAAAATCATCAGAACGGCGATGCGGAATCTGGATGCACCCATCTTGAACGCATAGACATCCTGGATACCACTTCCTGCAAAGGTAAAGATATTTCTTGAAAGAAAATTTCCGGCAGCAAAAACCAGGTATAAAAAGAGTGCGGAGAGGATTCCCATGCCGATTTTGAAGGGGATGTTCCCGGTCATATCCTGGTAAATGGAAGAACGCCATGCTGGATCGAAAAATACGGCGATGGAGACAAGAATGATCAGGTTGCCAGAGAGCCACCACCAGAAATCGATAGGTCCCAAGCCCCTTGTGATGAATAAGGGTACAAAAAGGATCATGGCCAAAAAGGTGGTTGAAATTATTAACTTCATAAATACCCAACTTAGATAAACCGGCAAAGAAAAAGATTTTTTATCACGAAATCACGAAATTACGAAAACACGAAAAAGACCATGAAAACTTTCGTGTTTTGTATGTTTATATCAAAGACTGAACATTCAATTTCCCATTACAAAGGATTCGATGTTGGACGTTCGATGTTCGATGTTCAATCATGTTTTCCGTATCCCCTGACTTATGTTTCTAAATTATTAGGTTTATATACCTGGTGTCAAAATTTTATCTTTTGGCAAACCTAGTTCAACACCATCGAAAGTAGGGCATCTATACCCAGTGCAACGGTGCAGAGGATGCCGAAAAAAAGGTTGAGCTGAGCTGTTTCCCCATCCAGCGCAATGAAATCAAGGGGCATTGCCGGATTTTTTCGACGCTGGCCTTTTTTGATAAGCTTGATCGCTTTGGGGATCGCAATAAAAGTGATCAGAAACGTCAGGGGCATTCCCGGCTGTAGACCATTGATGATGGATAAAAACAGGTACAATAGAATGATGGCAAAGGGAGAGAGGAGCAGAAAGGTATAGTAGCCTTCGGAAGCCGCATCCCCCAGTACACTGGCCATGGTTTTTATACCTCCGGCTTGATCACTCTGGATGTCGCGCCAGTTATTGGCATGCAGGATGCCGACGACGAAGATGGACATGGGAATGGCCCAGAGAACCGGTGTCCAGGAAAGGGCGCCGGTCTGAACAGTCCAGGCACCCAGGGATCCAAGGACACCGAAATTTAAAAAAACGGCCAAATCTCCCAGGGCATTGAATTTCAAGGGCATGGGCCCCCATGTATAGAATCCACCCACTGCGACACCCATTATGCCGATCCAGAGTATGGGTTTGCCCACCCGGCTCACAATGAACAGGCCGATGATCGTACCGACGAGAAGAAAAAACAACCCAGCCCGCAAAGCCTGATCAGACGTAATCCAGCCCCGAACCACGGCACCACTCACAGGATTGACGGTTCTGTCGATTCCTTTTTTAAAGTCAAAGACATCGTTTAGCAGGTTGCTGCCGGTGTGCAGAAACACCATGCCGAAAAATGCGGCAATAAAGTGCAGCAGGTTGAACGGTGCGTTGCCAACAGTGACGGCCAGAACAGTGCCGAATATAACCGACATGGTGGATGCCGGCAGAGCAAACGGGCGTGTGGCAACCATCCATTTTTTCAGCCATGGGGGGGGTGGCTGTTGGTCTGGTTTTGATCGATTTGTCGTTGTCGCTTCTTTCATGGATGAACAATTTCCTTAACGGGTTACGTTTCATAGCGGGAATGACACCCTATGGGTATTTATCCGCTGGAGCAATAAAAATGCTCTGGTTATACATGAAGACCATAGGTCGTGCCACGCTTCAGATCCACATAGCCTTCTTCGCATATTCTAAAAAAGGGTATGGCAGCACCCGTGAGTGTAATAATGGTCAATAGCGGGTCCGGAAACGGGACACCGCGGTCCGTCAAAGCCTTTTTCAGGGTCGATATCCGTGTTACCAGTTCCGTGATATGGAGATCCGATATCAAGCCCCAGATCGGCATGGGGACTTCGGCCACAATATGGCCATTGTCACATAACACATATCCTCCCTGCAAGGTATGTATGCGGTTGACGGCAAACGCCATATCATGGTCATTGGCGCCGATAACGATGAGATCGGAGGTGTCCCATGCGGCACTGCTGGCAAATGCGCCCGATGTGAGACCGAATCCTTTGACGAGCCCCACAAAGGTTTTATCCTGGTTATGGCGTCGATCTATGGCGGCAACTTTCAGGAGGTCCTGACCCGTATTGCTCTGGATACTGCCATCAACGGCAGGCAAGGCCAGGTGAATTTCTTTTGTAACGAGATCGGTAACCAGTTCCATGGCGCGAACAGACGTTATCTTATCTTGGGATACGGATTCAAGCCTAAAATCGGCAGACGCGAATTGTCTTGAGAGGTGGATACTGTGCCGACTCTCATCGGAAAAGACATGCGGACGTGCCGGGACTAAAAGGTCGTCGTTGTCGAAGACGACACGGCCGTTGCTAATGACCATCAGAGGCTGGATGGTGGATATGTCCGGTATGACGAGCATGTCGGCAAATCTGCCTGGTGCGATACCGCCGATCCAGTGATCCACGGCAAAATGCTCTGCGACATTCAACGTGGCCATCTGAACAGCGGTCACAGGATCGAAACCGCACGCGATGGCTTTTTGAACAACATAATCCATATATCCTTTTTCCAACAGATCGTCCGGATGAATTCCATCGGTAACCAGAATCAACCTTCTAAGATCCACCTGGGTTTTGTTTATCTTTGCAATCTCTTTCAGATCTCTACGAATGCTGCCTTCCCGGGCCATGACGTGAATGCCCAGTCGTAAACGCTGTATGACTTCATCGGTCTTTATGGGTTCGTGACACGATGTAATACCTGCGGCAATATAGGCATTCAGTTTTTTATCACTGGCGCCGGCGGAATGTCCTTCCAGGATTTTACCGGATTTCAATGTTTCGGCAAAACGTGGGAGCAGGATGTCCGGCTGCTGTAAAACATTCTGCCAATAGGATTCACCCAATCCCACAACATTGTTGGTTGATAAAAGACGTTTCAAATCCTGTATCGGCATATGACCGGCTTTACGACTGATGGAACCCATGGCAGGTGCCGTGGCGAGAAATTTTATGGGCTGATCTTCCAGAGAGGCCAGGAATTCCTGAACAGCATCAAGCCCGCCCACCGGATAAAGCTCCAGTGTCTCGGTGACAATGGTGGTGGTGCCACCCGGAATGATATAGCGTAAATATTCCTCGATGGTGCACATCCATCCAAGATGTGTGTGGCCGTCGATCAATCCGGGAATAACCGTTTTCCCGGCGGCATCAATGACGATGGTTTCAGATCCGATGGCATCTTGTGCGTTTTCACCAACATAGGCAATCCATTTATCAACGACACTGATAGATTGCTTTTTTAGTAACTCGCCCGTGTATACATTCAGAAGTGTTGCATTGACGACCGCCAAATCGGCAGGTGTCTTGCCAAGTGCGACATCCATCAATTTTTTAGCGTCTCCGGACATTGTCCATGGTGTTGTTTCCCGGGTGGTCATCCAATATCTCCTTCAAAGGGTATTTTCAAAAAAATAATGTGTCGTTTGGTGATTATGTTACCCGTGTCAAGGTGCGTTCCGGGGAATGATCGCATTTAGAACTTCTTCTGCCGCGCTATAGGGGTCGATCTGCTTTTTGTTAATCCGGTTTAACAAATCGTCCCATTTGTTATTTTTAACAAGTTCCAACCTGATTTTATCCAGCACTTGCTCCCTTAATATCAGCATCAGCAAACCGCGCAAACGGGGGTTCGCATGTATCTGATGTCTCATTTGGATAGAAAAACCGGCATGACGATCAATCTGATTTGCTAATTCAGAAATACCTTGGTGGTGAATCGCCTGGGTTTGGACAAGGGGTGAAACCCAGGTTTCGCATGCAGGGTTCTCTGCCCGGGTAATCATCTGTAACATCTGCAGGGTGGTTGTCGCTTCCGGTTGGTCGCATTTGTTGAGTACAAAAATATGGGCTGTTTCCAGAATGCCGGCCTTGATTGACTGAAGATAGTCTCCCATGGAAGGGGTGACAACAACGATGTTGGTATGGGACAGGTGCATGATATCCACTTCATCCTGCCCGGCACCCACCGTTTCGATGAGGACAATATCCTTTCCCATGGCATCCATAACAGCGATAATTCCCGGGGCTGATGCCGACAGCCCCCCTGTATTTCCGTGTGTTGCAATGCTGTGGATGAAAACACCTTCGTCCATGGCATGACGCTGCATGCGGATGCGATCACCTAATACGGCACCTGCCGTGAAAGGACTTGAGGGATCCACAAGCAAGACGCCGATGGATTTATTTTGTTTTTGGAAGTGAGGGATCAATCCAGCTATCAGAGTGGATTTTCCGGCACCGGACGGGCCGGTAACACCAACAATATGTGCATGACCCGTGTGGGGGTATAGGTGTTTTAATGTCTCGCAGGCTTCGGGTGTGAACGTATCCATGTCTCGCATCAGGCGTCCCGCAGCCATTAAATCACCGTTCAATATGTCGTCGGCCAGTGTCATGAACAATCTCCTCCATCAATAAATTCGTGTAACGATTTTATTAATGGTTGAAAAAGAAATGATTGTAAAGCATAAATAAATTCGCTGTGCGAATTTATAATAGCGGGTTGTCATAAATATGTTCCGTTTGCGTATTTACAGTTTCAGGCGATTTAAATATTGGTTTTTTAAACGGACATATCAAATCAAACGCATAATTTGTGCTATGCCGGATTGATGATGGTTACATACGGCCGATTGGTAGTAACATGAGGCTGCAGAAACATCATCAATCCGGTTCGACACGAGCTGATGCGATTATTAATGATATGTCCGTTTAAAAAAAATATGGAAACCCCTTTTCGGCGTAACCGGAACGTTATTTTGACAAATGCTATAATTGTGGTGAAACCACTATATTTTTTAAGGATCTATAAACCAAATAAAATTAAGGCTCTAAGACGGATGGGTGAGCCTGAGCGGTTGTGAAACTTTAGAACGAGTTTTTCACAGTCGAACAGGGATTATCCAGCGGTCGCAATACGCCTCTTCTTTTTGTTTATGGTTCCGTTATGTTATGAGGACGTCACATGCATCTGAAGCGCGTATCGTTTTTACCGGACAAATATCCCAACAAAGAAATCTATCCTTTTAATCTGGATATTTTCCGTCACACGGATGAGATCGTTTTCCATTCCAATCTAACCTTTTTGGTGGGTGAAAACGGTACCGGGAAATCAACCCTGCTCGAGGCCACATCGCACCGATGTGGTTTTCACATCTGGCGGGGTCACAGTCGTTCACGCTATAACAACAACCCATACGAAAAGGAACTTTACCGATATATTACATTGGATTGGCAGAATGGTCGCGTGCCGGGGTCATTTTTTGCTTCAGACATCTTTCGAAATTTTGCACGGAATCTGGATGAATGGGCTTCCATGGATCCTGCCATGCTGTCATATTTCGGGGGGAAATCGCTCATGTCCCAGTCACACGGGCAATCGTTGATGTCCTTGTTCAAGGCGCGATACAAAATCAAGGGGCTCTATCTCCTGGATGAGCCCGAGACCGCCCTTTCTCCCAAAAGCCAGTTGGAGCTATTATCCGTTCTGAAACGAATGAGCAGTCAGGGGCATGCCCAGTTTATTATCGCCACCCATTCACCTATTCTGCTTGCCTGCCCAGAAGCCGTGATTTTAAGTTTCGATGAATATCCCATTCGGGAGATTGAATACGAAGAAACCGCGTATTATAAACTATACAAGGCATTCATGGAGAATAGAGATCAGATGCTGTCCGAACTGTGATGAAAGGAGCACCCATGGATCTTCGGCGTATTGAAAAGATGAACCGGGAGGAATTGCAGCGCTACACGGAATTTCTATTGTGGCATTATAGGGTCATGGATGCATTCTGGTTTATCAAGGTCGGGGAGACATTTGATCAACCGACCGCAGAGAGAATCAACGAAAAAGTCTGGCGTCGTGTATCTGGAATGGCCTCCAAGGATCTTTTGAAACGATTTCAGATTGAGGAAAAAGGTCTATCAGGGTTTGTGAAAGCGTTGAAACTTTTCCCTTGGTGCATTCTGGTGGGCTATCATATCCAAGAAAACCCTGATGAGGTTGTTATTACCGTTCCTTCCTGCCCCACTCAGGAAGCACGCTTGCGTCGTGGTTTGGATGAATTTGTCTGCAAGGAAATGCATCGAGGTGAATTCGAAGGATTTGCGCAGGAAGTCGACCCTGGCATCAGGGTGGAATGCCAATTTGCTCCGCCTGACCCACACCCCTCAGACATGTTCTGCCAGTGGCGATTTTATTTAACCTAAGATGAGCGTTTCAAATTTTAAGAATAGGGGGTTTAGAAATGATTTAAAAGGATTTGATTTATTTGAATTCTTAAAATTTGAAACCCGTTGGGATTGCCGATCTTACCGCATCTACGGCGTCAGATGCCATACCGCATAGTTCACTATAGCGGAACAGCATCTTCCTTTTAGCTACGGCAACCTCGACAATCGCTCAACTTAGGTTATACGATAAAGTCGCGCAGCGAATATATTTTTATATGGATTTGCGCAAGTTAATAAAATTACTGCGGTCGAATCCCATGGTTTTGAAGAAAGACAACAGATCGGGCGAGTCCCACCTGACGGAGGTATATACGTTTTCGATACCTTCGGATTTATAGTATTCAAATATTTTCATGGCCAGATTTTTTCCAATGTCTTGCCCCATGTATTCAGGTTTTACACCCAATGTGGCAATCCAGGCGCTTTTTTCGATGCCAAACCCCAGTGTTAAAATATAGCTGATCATGAAGCCGACAATCTGCCCATCGAGTTCCGCCACCAAGCAGATATCTTCGTTTCTTTGGGCATGTTTTTCGATGAGGGCATTGAAATCAGGATGGACGGGTTTTTGAATAATGCCGCCGTATATTGCACTGATTTCAACGACGTCTTCTTTTACCATTTTTCTGATGGTGATATTTTTCACAAAAAGATCCTTTTAGCACAAATAGGTTAATCGATCCGAATGATCTTGACCTGGTGCCCGACCCAGTTCGGGGGAAGATAAACCCGGCCGCTGTTACCGCTGGATTTGACTTTTTTTTCGATCATCTCCTCGCCGTAAATTTCAAACTTGACCTTGGCTCTTGGTATATCGTTTTCGGCATTCTGACTGGCCATTGATTTATTCCCCGAAGACATAATTTATCATATTATTTATCAATAACGGCAAAGAATACCGTACATTGATTCCCAAAAAAGTTATATTCAACATTGATGAAATGGTAAAAAGTCAGAATCAGACGGTTTCGAAAAAAGTTCAAATTCAAGGCGTGCAAGTTTTGTAATCATGAGGCGTACGGTTCGTACGTTGAATGATTACGAAATGCAGCACAACGCAGAAGTTGGACTTTTTACAAGACCGCATAATTGAAAAACTAACACTTCTCATATGGGTGGTCAAGAAATATTAGCTGTTATTTAGCTGTATCGTAGCATAAGATCGTTTTTCATTTGAAGCGTTCAGATGAAAAACGACCGTATCGGCCGCGACTTTGCCGCTAATCGGGATACCGGGTTGATGATTTTTCCCTGGATTTATTGCGTGTGTCTAATGACTTGCTTTTTTAAGGCTGATGATTTAAACCGTTTCGGAAACTGAGACAGAATGTGGGCTACAATTACAATGAAATGTTTTGGGTAGCCTTGCCAGACAAGTGTTGGTTAGAACTGTAGTTCTGCACCACAGAAATGAGATGTAAAAGGAGTGACCATGCACAAAGGTATTGCGTTAATTATAAAGCGGTTCCAAGAGGCTGCACAGGATCCGGGGGCTTATGCAAGGCGGTGGAAAATGAAAAACCAGAAAGATGTTATTGGTTTTTTTTGCTCCTATGCACCAGAAGAGATTATATTGGCTACGGGTGCGCTGCCCTTCAGACTGTTTGGAGCCCAAAAACAGATATCATTGGCGGATGCCCATCTTCAGGCATACAGTTGCAGTCTTGTACGTGGCGCTCTCGAGGATGCGCTTTCCGGTGGTCTTGATTTTTTAAAGGGGACGGTGTTTCCACATACCTGTGACTCCATTATGCGTTTATCCGACATGTGGCGTATGAATCTGGGATTCGACTTTCATATCGATGTCGTGCTGCCCGTGAAACTCAATACAAAAAACGCGCGGGAATATTTGATCGATGTGATGCGAAAATTCAAGTACGACCTCGAAAGAGAAATGAAGACAGACATAAGCGATGAACAGATCCGATCATCCGTCAAGACGATTAATCGGATTCGAGAACTTCTTGATGATTTATATGGTATGAAGTGCCAAAACCCGCCGCTGCTCTCAGGGTCGGATCTTAATGCCATTATCAAAGGCTGCATGATCATGGACCGGCAGGAGGTGCGGGATATGCTCGAGGACCTTTTGGGATATTATAAGACCCTGGATATAAAGGTTCCTTCAGGGGGAAACGGATTTTACTTGCCGGTGGTTTGTGCAATATGCCTGATATATTTGAAATTATCGAATCATCCGGTGGATTCATTGTATCGGATGATTTTTGCACAGGGTCGCGCTATGTAGACGGACAGGTTCCCATGCAGGATGATATGATGGTGGCCATTGCGGATCGATACGCGGAACGGGTTGTTTGTCCGGCCAAGCATTCTGCGCTCTATTCAAGAGGAGATCATGTGCTACATCTTGCCCGAGAAAAAGACGTGGATGGGGTAATATTTCTATATCTCAAGTTTTGTGATCCTCATGCATTTGATTATCCCTACATGAAAGAGATGTTAGACAATGAGGACATACCAAGCATGTTGTTTGAAATTGAAGATCAGTTGCTCTCAGAAGGCCAGTTCAAGACCCGGTGTGAGGCCTTTATCGAAATGTTATAAAATTGCGTAGCAACTTTATAACATGTGTTTAATCCATTCCCGCTTTTGTAATTCCTGGGTTGTCGCTGCAGCGAGGGACGAATTCAAATTAAGATTGGATTTCAAGGTGTCAGCAGACAGGCTGGAAAACCCTTCTTTTTAGAGATACGGTTGCGTTTTATAAAAGTGTTAACCTGTATAAGAGGACAAAGATGAGCGAAAAGGAAAAAGTAAAAGATCTGGAGAAGGAAAAACGCAAGATCAAGTCTGTCAAGCAGATGAAAGAGATCATGACCCAATATTATATCGAGGCAAAGACAGCTGCAGAAGCTGGGAAAAAAGTTGCCTGGATTACCAGTGGTGGGCCTGTCGAACCGTTGATCGCCATGGATGTTATTCCGGTTTACCCGGAGAATCACGGCGCTATGATCGGGGCTTCCAAAATGGGTGTCGATCTGTGTGAAAAGGCCGAAGAGATGGGCTATTCAAGAGATCTTTGCTCCTATGCCATGGCGGATATTGCTTGTGCACCCATAAATGGCGGGCCCATCGGTGGCCTGCCTAAACCCGATATGCTGGTTTGCAGCACCAATATATGCGGAACCGTTCTCAAATGGTATGAAATACAAGCACGATTATTCAATGTGCCACTGTTTATTTTAGATACCCCTTTTTGCCACACGGAATTTTCAGATGAAGCCAGAAAATATGTTCGAAATCAGTTCGATGAATATGCTCATTTTTTGACAGATGCATGTGACAAATCTTTTGATTACGATCGGCTGAAGGAGGTCGGGAAACTCTCACTCGCAGGCCAGCGCCTGTGGCAGGCGGTGCTGGACAGCTGCGTTCATAAACCTTCACCCATGAGCGCCTTTGATGCCTTTTTCCATCTGGCACTTATTGTGACCCTCCGAGGAAAGCAGGTTACCATTGAATACTACCAGGGCTTGCTAAATGAGATGAAGGAAAGAATCTCCAATAACATATCAGCGGTTCCCAATGAGCGTTACCGGTTGTTGTGGGACAATCTCCCGATCTGGTTTCGGACACGATGGTTGTCGGACAAGTTTGCTTCCCATGATGCCTGCCTGGTTGCCGATACGTATACATCGGCTTGGTGTGCGTCCATGAAGTACATTGATGAAGATAACTTTCTGGACAGTATGGCAGAGAGTTATACACGCATCTACCTCAATATTGGCGTAGACGCCATGGCCAAAAGTATTTTGCAGATGATTGACAAATATCATGTCGACGGCTTGGTGCTGCATTCCAACCGAAGTTGCAAGCCTTACTCCTTGGGTCAATACGATATTCAAAAAATTATACAAAAGGAAAGCGGCATCCCCACATTACTGATTGAAGCGGATATGGTGGATGAAAGGAATTTTTCCGAGGGTCAGATAGAGACACGTATCGATGCGTTCATGGAAAATTTATTATGATTTTTAATCATAATAAATTTTAGAGCGGCTTCGCCGCTAACTCTATTACAAAAATATAATCGTAGGAACGATTTTATAGGGGATTTTAGATGATAACAGTTGGAATCGATGTGGGTTCGATTACCACGAAGGCCGCCGTTGTGATAGATGGCAAGCTGAAACTGTCGAAGATAGATTCAACAGGATATGATGCAAAAAAAACGGCTTCAATGGTTTTTGACCAGATATTGGAAAGTTTGAAACTCAGTCGGAATGACATTCAAGGAATTGTGTCCACAGGCTATGGACGAAACAGCGTATCATTTGCGGACAAGGCTATTACCGAAATTACCTGTCATGCTGCAGGGGCGTTCTTCATCGATCCGGAAATTCGCTCCGTGATCGATATTGGCGGTCAGGATAGCAAAGTGATTTTGCTGAACGACAAGGGTCGCGTAGTGGACTTTGCCATGAATGACAAATGTGCCGCAGGAACCGGCCGTTTTTTGGAGGTTATGGCGCGGGCACTCGAAATTGAACTGGAACACTTTGGTGCGATGTCGTTAGAATCACAAACGCCATCTCAAATAAGCAGCTTGTGTACTGTTTTTGCGGAATCAGAAGTGATTTCATTAATTGCCAAGGGTGAAAGACGGGAAAATATCGTTGCCGGGATTCATGACGCCATAGGGGCAAGGGTTGCGTCAATGGCCAAACGTGTCAAGATAGTGTCACCCGTGATGATGACCGGTGGTGTTGCAAAAAATACGGGTCTGGTAAAGGCACTTGAAAAAAGACTGATGCAAAAAATTTTGATATCTGAATCGGCTCAGATTGTTGGCGCTATCGGGGCTGCCCTGTTAGCCCAATAGATTCGTATTACATACGAATCTATATGACGTGACTTCGTCACTTTATTAATTGGAACTCAATATCAATTTCAGTGCCGTTGTTTTTGTTAACCTGCAGATCCCCCTTTAGTTGCATTAATACAAGATTTCGGACAAGTTTGATGCCCAGGGTTTCAGTGTTGCCGATATCGACACGATCAGGAATTCCGATACCATTATCTTTGATGTTCAAATGAAGTTTTTGGTCTTGTTTTTTTTGGAGGGAAATAGCGATGTTGCCATTCTCTTTTCCATCAAAAGCGTGTTTATAGGCGTTGGAAATAATTTCATTGACGGCCAAGCCACAAGGGATGGCCTGGGTGACAGACAAATGGATATCCGCCGCCTCGATACTGAGGTTTATGTTTCTGTCACCACAATGCATCTGCGATAGATGATCAACCAGACTCCGAATGAATCTTCCCATATTGATTTCGTCAAAGCGGTCGCTTTGGTAAAGCTGGGAGTGTATTAGAGACATGGTAAATATTTTGGCCTGTGCCTCTGATAATAAATCCACGGTTTCAGGATGTTTGGCACGGCTTTTACTCATGTCCAGAAGACTCGATATTACTTGCATATTATTCTTGACGCGGTGATGTACCTCCTTGATTAGAATGTCTTTTTCCTTGATGATCGTTTTGAGTCTGTTTTCAGATTTGAGTCTTTCAGCAATCTCCATACTCAACGTACGGTTCAGTTTCTCGAGTTCGGCAGTTCGCTCTTCCACACGAATTTCTAAATCACCATGTGAGCGTTGAAGTTCTTCTTTTATGGCTCTCAGTTTCTGAAAAGAACGGGTATTATTGATGCCGACTGCAATTTGCGAAGCAACACCAATCAGAAGACTCATGTCACTCTGTGTAAGCTGTTTTTTGTCTTCTATATTTTCAACCACCAGTATGCCAAGACTCTCTTTTTCATAAATAATTGGAACACAAATGATTGAAGAGCTCCCAACTTGCTTGAACAAATCACTATCTAACGATTTATTTTTGTTTGAACTGCCCATCTGGTTCAGGAGGTATGGCTCTTGGGATTTGAACGCATTTATGATGATATTACTGCGACCATCGCCAGCTACGTTTAAATCTTCGGAGGCAAGCTCCCTTTCGATATCTTTTTCATAGCCAATACCTGTATGATACTGAAGCTTTTCGCGTGTTTCATCAGTCAGAAGTATCATTGTACGGTCATAAGTGAGATGTCGCATGATGCTACCCATCACGTCTTTGATCAATAGATCGATGTCGACAATCGTTGACGTTACCTGACCAATTTCTTGGACCAGCAAGGAATTGTTATGACGAATATTGATTTCGTTTACCAATTCTTTGGCGGCATTGCCTTGTGTCTTAATGGTATTGTATAATTCCTTTTTTTCAATAATATCGGAATAAATTGAAAGCAGCAACGTGGCAGATATAAGGCTCAAGATGAGATTTGCCCAGATATTGAAAGGAATGAGAAAATAAAGAATTGGGGCTGACACGGTGAAACCAAAAAGTAGATAGTTTCTAAGTAATTTTAGCATCAGGGAAGGTGTTTTATCCCATTCAATGACATATCGGCAGTATTTATCGCCTTTGTGAAAACAGTGTGTTTCATTGATATTTGAAAAATTTTCTGCAAACAATTTTGCTAATGATTCAAAAGTACCAATTCTGTTCTGGCATTGGTACGGTTTTTCTTTTGTAGACGATGCTGGGGTTACAGTTATTTCGACTTTGTTCGTGCCTAAAACTTTAGCTTTTGCAGTTGCTCCTCTTGACATAACGGAGTAAAGTTTTTCTACCATTTGATAAACAGTTGATAGAGTCATCAACCCTAAAGAGTATTGTTTAATTGGGCCAATTCTTTCCGAGGATGCTGTATACCTTCCAGCTTCTCTTGCAATCTCTGGATTTCCCGATTCTTCAACAACTTGTTCATGAAAACGATCGACCTGGGTTTGTGTAAACCAGTGCCCTGGATCTTCAACTTCGTATCGGGTCATTCCAGAATGCTCTAATATATCATCGACATTGATCTCCGGATAGAATTTCTGAAGATATTCCACATATGTATTCGTTATCCGGCTGCTGTAAAGGGGTACATCATCTTGTTTTTTCATAGGGTTCCCCGGTATCGATTTGTAAATAGCTACACTATTCTATTGAGAGTTCAAACAGGGGCTGTTCATCCTGGTCGACCACAACGATCGAAGTTATATCGGCACGGCATATTTTTATCAGTATGAAAGGGCTTGTCACGGCCTGAGTCAAAAAAACGCCTTCCTCCGGTGTATTCCAGGAGAGACTGATAAAAGCCTGCTTATCAAACACCCGAGACAGAGAAGGGATAAAATCAATGGAGTATCCACCTGTAGGTTTTTGGCCCATCTCGAGATATAAAACACCATATCGATCAAAATCTATATCCAGTAATATGTCACCGTCTTCTATTTGGCGCCTACTCAAAGCGGAGAATACATCTTCCAGGGCCTTGCGATTCGTGATCCACAGAGCGGAAGCGTCTTTCATCGTGCGGACACCGCTTACACCGCTATACAGCAGCACTGCTGAAACTGAACCGTTGTCAGCGCTTTCCGGTTGCTGGGTGAACCAGCAGCCGGAAAACAGACCGATGAAAATAATTACAAAAAATCGAAAATGCCAGATTTGTGTTTTTTGCATGGGAACCCCTTAAAAACAGAGCGGCATCGTCACGATTATCCGCCTTAGAGGACGACCACGGGCATGCCCGTGGGACTCAATAGTATCGTTATTACGATATTAATCGGCTTCCAATCTTGAAAAACCCGATTCGGATTTATTTCCAGCAGTCAATTGATCTGCAGAAATATTGATATTAAAGTCCGTGTTGAAGTCGATCCCGCTTAAGTTCTGGTCGACGGCTATGACGACCGGCTGATCCAGAGACATGAAGGCACCGGTGGCTTCACCGGAATCGCCAATAGTATAATCGTTATCAGAGTCCGTGCCGGCAAAAACAATGTAGTTTCCTTCAGCCACCGATGGGAAATTATAGGCATAGCTTCCGTTATTGGGCGACACCTCATCCTGATACATGGTGTCGAAGGTGGTCCCGTCAAGTAATAATACATAATGAAAGCCGGAGTCGCCAGCCATTGAAACGACACCCTGGTACATGATAACCGATACTTCCACATCATTTTCAGTGGAATCAAATCTTATGGTGGCGTAATAAGGGCCATCGGATAACCCTGTGCGATCGACGGTCACCGTATAGTTCCCAATACCTTCAACATAGGTACTGGGATCCGGTGTCACCGTTAGCCAGGCTGCGTCATCGCTTACATTATTAACTGTCAAGGCATTGCTGTTTGATTTGGTCAGGATCACAGTAAGCTGGGTGGTGGTATTGCCAAAATTGAGGGACACCGGATCGGCAAGCAGGTAGGCTGGGAGCGGACCGGAAACGGCCTCGACAGCTTTAAACGCATCGATGAGCCCGTACCCGAAACTGTCATTTCTCACCGTAGCACCGTCCGCTCCCAGATCTTCGGTAATAATTCCATTGGATATTAATTCGTCCAAATCTGCAGGTGTTAAGGCGGGCTGCACCGCTTTCATCAGGGCGGCCACACCGGCCATGTGTGGTGAGGCCATGGAGGTGCCGCGTGAAAAACTGTAGACATTCTGAATCGTGCCACCCTGTCCGGTATCGTCGCCACTGGTACTGTAGACACCATCATTGCTGGCGCCAAAATCGCCTCCTGGTGCAGCCACATCGATTTTCGAACCAAAATTTGAATAGGATGCCAGCGATTTGTCGGGCCCCACTGCGCTGACGGAGATGACGCCATCGTATGAAGCCGGATAGCTGCGTGCGCTGGTGCTTTCGTTGCCGGCTGCGGCAACGATGATGACGCCTGCGGCACGAGCATCATTGATAATCGTCTGCTCAGCCTGAGAAGGCGAACCGCCACCCAGACTCATGTTGATGATATCTGCAGGCTGGTTTGGAATCGGATCCGGGGCAATGGTCAGGCCGGCGGCGTACTCAATGCACTTCATGATGTCGGAACTCAGCCCGCCGCCCACGCCCAATGCCCGCAGGGCCATGATTTTGGCTTCATAGGCAATGCCGGCGACACCAATACTATTGTTGGATGCTGCCGCCACGGTGCCGGAAACATGCGTGCCGTGAAAAGAACTACCGCCCTGCATTTGATCACCGGGGTCTTCGGGATCATTGTCCTCCGCATCGCCATCGTTTGATATAGAGGTTAAACTAATGAAATCATAGCCATCCGCAGTTAGCTGGCCGATGATATCGGGATGTAGAGACAGGATGCCGGTATCGATGACCGCTACGACTACATCGCTGTCGCCTTTGGTAACCTCCCATGCCTGGGGTAGGTTAATCAGGGGATAATGCCATTGTATGGCGTATTCTGGATCATTGGGAACAAAAAGCGGGTAGCGGAAATAATTGGGTTCTGCAAAACGGATCTGGGGATCTTTGTTTAACGCATCGATAACCCGCAGCGTGTCCAGCTTGAGTTGATTATCCGGATCGATAGTCTGGTATAGCGCCCTGTTGGACGCTAAAGGGCTGATCTGCAGTTCCTGGAATACTTGAGTTTTGGTATCCTCCGAAAATTTGTAAAGCTGTATGCTGTTCTTTTTTATGACCTTTTGGGTCATGCCTTGATATGATCCTTGGTTGACCATTTTAGTGCCAGGTTTGAGCGTTGGGGATTTTTCTTGAAAGGCGACAATGACATGCCCGGGCATAAAATCTTCTTCCATACGTGGGTCCAGTATCGAGGCTGACGTGATGGGCTTTCCGACGACCAGGATATAATTGGAGGCGTCGTCATAGGCACGGACTTCGATAAAGTAATTGCCTGCTGACGGTGGGGATACGGTTTCGGTTGAATCAGTGCCTTTTGAACTATCTACTTCCACTGGCGGATTGCTGTCGTCAAACAGAAACAGATCAATATCAGCATCATCGGCAATAGACAGCGTGATACTTTGGTTGTCGGTGAGTGATATTGAATAGTAGTCTCTTAAGTCACCGGCAACACTGTCATCGTCCGCGTCATAAAAGTTGCCCTCCGCTCCGGTACCGGTTTCGTTGACATACCCGCCGAGAATTACAGGATTTGTTAGATCTTGAGCTGTAGCAAATGTGTCATTTGAAACAGGTGTGGTGAGCATGTCATTGACATCGCTATCAATGGCGGAGTTGTTTGCCGCAAAGATGGTTCCGCTGACGGAGTGGTGCGGGTTATCACCACCACCACCACCGCCACCACCACATCCGAGCAGAAAGGACATAAAACAGAAGACAAAACTACGAAAGATTCCAAAAGTTATTTTGTTCATTAAATGTTCCTCTCAACTTGAACCGCGGCAGCAAGCATGCTTTTTGTGGCGACTCGATTGAAGACTTCGAGACTTTGAAGAACGAGTTCATTTACCCAATTCGATATTGATGATAAAGTGAAACGGCTAAAAAATATGCTATAAATTAGCATAATTGGAAATGTTTTGCAATCCAAGCAGAAATGCTGTATCCGAGAACGATTTATATCGATGATGTCAGGTTAAGAAAATAATTGCCAATTTAAAAGCGACAAGGTCGCGCCAAAAAAAATCGTACAACGATTTAGCTATAAGCCATCTCAAAAAAAGGGTTTTGGTTCCGCAAAAGCGGGGATCTTCGTCAAGTTCAAGGCGGGACCGAGTTTCAACCCGCAGTCATACTGAAGTATTCCGAGGAGTTGAAACAAGGGACCAACACAGAAATTGGGCCAAAAAACTTTTTTGAGATAGCTTATAGGGTATTGACAAATATAAACTGATATATATTATACACCTAAGAATCTATCTTTGAGGGTGAAGAAAATGCCGATGTATGAGTTCAAATGCCAGGAAGGCACCGTGACCGAAAAGTTTGTCAAGATGGGTACCAAAGAAATCAAATGTCCCAAGTGCCAAAAAAAGGCAAGAAAAATAATATCCCCCTGCACGTTCAGTCTGAAAGGTGGTGGCTGGTACGCAGATGGGTACACTAAAAAATCTTAATCCATAATCTTCGATGAGGGATTAAGATTTTTAGGACGCGACTTCGTCGCTAATATTTTATGAGATTTGGCCACATTAACGGTGTGGCTTTTTTCTTTTTAAGCCATCGACAGACCCGTGGAAGCACAACGCCTGGATTTCTCGAACCCTTTAGCCAGGGCATTTAACTAAATAACCTGGCTATATTCTTTCCACATACAAGTTTTTTCATCTTACTTTTCCATCACTCCAGTATTATTGACCGATAGTCCAAAATTGCATCCAAGTATTAAATTTGAACCGAAACAGCGAGCGTATTCCCCGTAGCTTGCTACAGGGATAGGGATTTTTGCCTTTCCAAATGGAGCGACAACGTCGCGTCTTAAAAAATCGTTTCACGATTTTTTGCCTATATGGATGTTTTTCTTCTTGACACATACCATATATTGTGTAACACAACATTTGCGCTTAAGTGGAAGAGGTTGCTCATCGGAATCTGAACTGAACGAAAATTCTCTGCTGACCTGTTAAAAAGCGGCCTTCATGTGAATGTTGATAAGCGCATCCCTGAATAGGGCCCTTGAAAGTATTTTTACCTTCAAGGGCCCTTTTTATTTTATAGGGGTTGTCAGAAAAACGTTCCGATTGAGGACCGTTTTTCTGCTACAAACCCTTATACCGCCATCATATTTTCGGAACATTATTATGACAAGCGGTATAACCGAAGATGAGCGTTTCAATTCTAAAAAATTGAAACCCGTTGGGCTTGCCGATCTTACCGCGTCTACGGCGTCAGATGCCATACCGCATAGTTCACTATTTGGTCTTCGATCTTCAAGCTACGCCCCAACAAGAGCGGTATGGCATCTTCCTTGTAGAACCGGCAACCTCGACAATCGCTCAACTTAGGTTTGACAAAACTAGTTACTTTCTTTATAAAAATAAAATCGTATTACGATTTTATCGAACGCGACGTTGTCGCTCCAAAATTAAAAACTAAAAATTCAAAATTAAAAATTGATCTTTCGTGGGAGTCTATATGGCAAGTACCAATAGTGCCGGATGGGAGGAGATGAACGCATTTTCCTTGGATCTGGTTCAACAGGCAGGCAAAGAAGCCCTTAAATATTATGGCAAAGGCAGGTCACAATCTGTTTTTGATCAAAACCTTGTTACGGAAGCCGAACTGAGATTGTCGAATTTATTCCAGGAGCAGTTAAACCATCGATTCCCTGATCATCAAGCTTTTAACAGCAGCCACATCGGTAATAAATATTCCCATGGCAAAAAGCGTTACCTCTGGATCTTTGACCCAATCGACGGGGTGGACAATTTCCAGGCGGGTATACCCATATGGGGTATGTCGCTGTCGCTTCTTGATAATTTCTGGCCTATTTTAGGGGTGTTTTATATGCCGGCAACAGGGGATTTGTTTCACGCCCAGGCAGGCAAGAACGCGTTCTGGGGCGATAAAAAAATCAATGTCAATACCAAAGGAAATGTAGATGACGAAAGCCTGCTGTTGACTTTTTCAAGGTTCCATCGGCATTATAGCTGCAAATTTCCCGGTAAAATAAGGGATCTGGGTTGCACGGCCGCCCACATGTGTTATGTGGCCAAGGGTAGGGCAGACGCAGCCGTCATTGCCAATGAGTCGTACCAGGATCTGGCTGCCACAAGGGTGATCATCGAGGCTGCCGGTGGAAAGATCAGCAAGATGGATGGCAGTGATTTCCATCTGAACGAATACATCGACGGTGGGCGGATACCCGAGCACCTTCTGGTGGCCTCACCTGGAAATCTCAAACAGGTGTTAGCCCATCTGAAAAGAACATAGACAGGGATGTGATGCTGAGACGTTAGGATGCTTGGAAGCTAAAATGTCGCTACTATCCGTATCGGGTTGATAAAAAAGAATATTTACCACAGAGACACGGAGAGCACAGAGTATTTTTACATTTAGCATGCCGGGAGATGCCGGCATGCTAAAAACTATCTGCCACTTCGTGGCAAAAGCTTATAAATCATTGTCAGTCATCTTAGTTAATTATTTTAAATTGGAATCCATTCGTATTTAAATAGGTTATGAGGGCGCCCTAAGGGCAGAATGGTTTTCTTCGATCGGCACCTCCCGATCGAAGAAAAAAGATTTTCTCTGTGATCTCCGTGTCTCTGTGGTGAATTAAAAACAACAAAGCCGCATACAATAAAATCACGAAGCGAGTTTATAATGATCCAAAACGTTAAGATCGTCGTGGTCGACAAGGACAAACTGGTCAGGGACTTTACCGTGGACGTGCTGGAATTCTGCGTCAACAGGGAAGTACTGGCCTTCGACAATGGCAGCGACGCCTGGGATTATATTCAATCGCCTGATAACGCGCATGTCATTATATGCGATGCCGAAATCCCCATCATGAACGGGTTCGATCTTTTAAAGAATATCAAAGGGACGTTCCCTGAAAAAATCTGCATCATCATGTCCCACCATTACAAGAACGAAAAAGTCGCCAAAGAACTGGGCGCGGATGCGTTTCTGGCCAAACCGTTTTATATCGACGAGCTTTTTGAATTGGTACAGCAATATGTCGTAGCAGATAGCGGATAGCGATAGCAGATAGCAGATAGCTCATAGCTGATAGGTAATAGGAAGTTATAAGGAAGGGGCCCCTATCTGCCAATTGCTCATGGCAGCCCTAATATAGTGACGAAGTCGTGTCAGATAAAATCGCCCAGCAAGTTTATCTGAACATCCAAATTGCTGTGACCTATCAACTTTGTCCTATGAGCTATATCCTATCAGCTATCACCTATCAGCTATGACCTATCAGCTATGAGCTATACCCTACTCAACTTTGGTGGGTGGCGTTATCCCCAGATCGCTGATTTTATACAGCAGCGTTTTATAGCTTATTTTCAGGATCTTGGTGGCTTTGCTGCGGTTCCAGCCTGTTTTTTTCAATACGTGGGATATGACTTCTTTCTCAACCCTATCAAGAGCTTTTTTACGGATAGTTTTAAGTGAGAACGTGGGCTCGTCGGGTGAATCCTTGCCGTTGAAATCAAGTATTCCGTTATAGCCCGTAGCAGAAGTATCCGATGTGGCCCCCTGTGAATGAGCAGCGTCTGCACCTGTTCTGCGATGCATCTCATCAAGGATTTTTTCAGCATCGCCAAGTACGAGCATACGCTTGAGGATGTTTTGGAGTTCCCGAACATTTCCCGGCCAGGGGTATTTTGTCAGCTCATCAATCACGGTATCGCTGGGCTGGATAATTTTGTCGGAATTAAAGAGCAGTGAGTATTCTTTTAAATAGTAATCCACCAGGTGGGGAATGTCTTCGGGTCGTTCGCGCAATGGCTGGATGTAGATCCTGATGATGTTGAGACGATAATAGAGATCTTCTCTGAATTTACCCTCGGAAATTTCCTTTTCCAGTTCATGGTTGGTGGCTGCGATGACCCACGTGTCTGTCTTGAACTCTTTTTCGGATCCCAGGGGAGCAAAGGCCCCGCCCTGGAGAACATGCAGCAGCTTTGCCTGCAGGGGCAGGGACATGTCCCCGATTTCGTCAAGCATGAGAACACCCTTGTTGGCCAGCTCGAACTTGCCCCTTGTTTTTCGATCCGCGCCGGTAAAAGCACCTTTTTCGTATCCAAACAGTTCGCTTTCCAGCAGACCATCCGGCAGGGCGGCGCAATTTACCTTGATAAAAGGTTTCCCGTTTCTCGAAGATTTTTGATAGAGGGTCTGGGCCACCACTTCTTTGCCAACACCGCTTTCCCCGCAGATAACGGTGTTTAGACCGGTATCGGCAATGTGATTGATGACTTCTCGGATTTTAACAATATTTTCGCTTACACCGATTATTGGACGAGACATTTTTTTATTATTACCTTCTGCTGTTCAATCCACTCTTATAAAATTGTTTCTACGATTTTATTTTTGTTAAAAGACTGGAAATATGATTTTCCAGCTCATCGAGTTTAAATGGCTTTTCCATCACGAGATCAGCGTGAACTTCTCGAGCCAAAGATTCGGGTTGTTCTCCGTAGCCTGTGATGGCGATTACCGGGATCGCAGGGTTTTGTTTTTTGATAATAGCGGTAACGGCAACACCGCTGATATTTGGCATAACAAGGTCTGTAATCACCAGATCAAAATCAACGGTAGTTGCTTCAAGGAGCTTCAAGGCATCCAGACCATTTGATGCCGATACAACAACATAACCTTTTTTGTTAAGAAAACTTTTCAGAGAGACGAGAATTTCCTCATTGTCATCGATGACCAGTAGCCTATACGTTTTATCCACTTGCCAATTCCTCAATATAAGCGGCAAGGCCGCGACTTATATATTTATTAAAGAAATTTATTATTACATTTATTACCTAATTGCAACTCAAAACAGTCATACATAGCGAATAAATGTACCAATCGTCCTTTCATCTCTTGTTCTTATCCCTCGTCCAAAATTGACAATTATTTCAAAAAGTGCTATCCATTCTGAAAAAATCTGCTGATAATTGGCAATGATTTTCCATAGTGTGGAAGTGATTTCAGAATTTTTATTATGTGATGACTTTAAAAACAAAGACATTAACAACTACTTGATATAATGATGTAAATAAAGTTATATGCTTTATTGGTCAGCCGTGGCTTAAAATACACGAAACAACAATAAAAAAACCAATCTGGCGTGCGATGTTGTAATGAAGCCATTTTACCTATGATCTTCACGTATCGTATTCCCTTTTTATCCAGCGATCTGTCCGAAAGGCATGGAACTTGCTTGATCCCATGACAACGTTGCCTTTAATACAATCGAAATTCGGTCTGATTCATGCTTGATAAAAAACAAAATAAAATCGTCATTCTTGAAGAAAATCATACCCGTCGGGACTATCTAAAGTCCATCGTATCGCAGGCCTCGGATCTGTCGTTCTGTTTCGGGCAGGTGGCCAATTGTTTTGACAACCTGTTCCACCTCAACCCGGACCTCATCGTGGTGGGGTCTTTGCCACGTGAGGATATTATCCGATTTATCAATGCCCATAGTGCGACACAGTGTGATTTTCCTTCCATTCTGATCACGAAAGACTTGGTCGTAAAGCGTTATCTCAAGCTCAACAATGATCGCGGCATATTTTTTTGTGATTCGGAACTGAGTCTCGCCCAGTACAAAAAATACTGCGCCGAAAACACACAAAAACCATCAGCACCTATATGCTGGAGAAGATTCACCCATACTTGTCGGCAGCAGTCCCTGGGTATCGGAGATTAAAGCGGTACTACCAGGTTTGATCCGGTCTCATGAAAATGTGCTTATCCAGGGGGAAAAGGGCACTGGTAAGGAATATCTTGCTCGAATCATTCACTTCGGTGAAGAGCGTTATGAGCGCGGTATGTTTGCCAAGATGTCGGCATCTTTGCTCGATGGCTGTGCGTCAAATGTTTCATTGATCGATAACTTACGGAACACCTGTGCTTCCATGGATCCGAGCAGTCGCGACAAGGAGAAAAGAGGGGTGCCGGTCACGCTTTATATTGACGAACTGTTTGATATCCCGAAGTTTCTACAACGTGATATTTTGATGCTTATGGAATGCGGGGGGATAGATCGCAGAAAGAAAAAAAATATCGACATTGAAAACCTGCGCTTACTTGTCGGTACGAGAGTGGAAACTGAAAAATTTGTTTCCGCTCGAGACCCTAAGAAAAGATATATTTTATCGCCTCAACGTGCTAAAGATTGGTCGTGCCGCCGTTGAGACATAGAAAAGAAGACATACCGTTTATAATCGATTTTTTCGTGTACAGATATTGCAAACGATATGGGAAAAGCTATTTTGAAATGCCGGGAAAAGCCAAACAAGCATTTTTACAATATCACTGGCCTGGAAACATCCGTGAGCTTGAAGAAGTGGTCAAACGTATGGTGCTCAGGGGTGAAAATGAGGCCTTCCTGAAGAATATGTTGCCCCAGGAGACGCCTATAGACACGGGACAGTCTGACATGTGGTTTGAAAGCCTGCGGTTTATCGATGAAACCATCAGAGCCAGGGAATATTTAAACTTTACCGGAAATATGCCGATGAAGCAGATATGTGCGGAATTCATGGCCGAAGTCGAAAAGAAAGTGATGCAGAGCGCGCTTGTGTCAACCAACTGGAATCGGAAAAGGGCGGCTTCTATATTGAATATCAGCTACAAGTCGATGCTGAATAAAATCAAATATTATGGATTGGTTTCATGAATCAGACAACAGATACGATACACCCCATGCAGATTATCGAAATCGTGAAGCGGCGGCGCTGGTATCTCATGGTGCCTTTTTGTCTGTCCTTGATTGCCGGAATTGTTCTGGCCGTTGTATTGCCAAAAATTTATGTGGCCAGCACCATGATCTTGGTACAACCACAAAAGGTTCCGGATGAATATGTTCGTTCCATCGTTTCCACCGACATCGATTCCAGAATCAACACCATATCCCAGCAGATCTTGAGCCGCTCGAACATCGAGCGGATTATCAAAGAATTCAATTTGTTCTCCGAAGTAAATCAACAGAATATGTTCATGGAGGACAAGGTCGAGCTCATGCGCAAATGGATATCGGTGGATTTGATTCGTGAAAACCGTCGCGGTCCGGCCGACGCATTTTCCATTTCATTCAGAGGTACGGATCCGGCCCTTGTGATGCGCGTCACCAATGCCCTGGCCTCCTATTTCATTGACGAGAATTTACGGGTTCGTGAGGAACAAGCCTCGGGTACCAGTGATTTTTTAGATGACGAGCTAGGCGACACCCGCATAAAACTGGAAAAGCAGGAAGAGGCACTCAAAGAATATCGGGCCCAGTACATGGGAGGGCTTCCAGAGCAGCTTCAAACCAATTTGCGTATTCTCGAAGGGTTACAACTCCAGTTGAACATCAAGAACGAAGCCTTGCGTTATGCCAAGAACAATCTGTTGCTGCTGGAGAAGCAGATTGAAGAAACCGCGATTGTGGATGGCTTATCTACCGAAAACGCTCCCGCAACTATCCAGGAAGGCAGATCTGAAAATCAAATCAGGTTGGAACAGCTCGAAATCAACTTGTCGGAGCTCGAGTTGAACTACACGGCGCGACATCCGGACATCATTCGACTGAAAAAACAGATCCAAGATTTGACGGCCAAGATTGCCGCAGAGAGCTGCTGGTACTTCCGGAAAAACCTGTCACCCCGGTTGATCTGTCCCAGCGGCCAAGGTCAGTTTGATGGATGAGCGATCACGGCAGCTGCTGGAGCGGGAGGATTTGAAACTTCAAATTGCAGGTCTCGAGTCCGAAATTAAAAAGAATGAAGATCAGATGTTGCACTACCAGCGCATGGTGGAGGACACGCCTAAAAGAGAACAGGAATTGATTTCTTTGAACCGGGATTACCAAAATATCAAGGCGAGTTATGATTCCCTGCTGAGCCGAAAACTGGAGTCGGACATTGCCGTCAACATGGAAAAAAAGCAAAAAGGTGAGCAATTCCGTATTTTGGACCCTGCCAAGTTTCCCGAGAAACCGAGTGAGCCGGACATGAAAAAGCTGTTTGTGATGGTGTTGGCGGCAGGTCTGGGGCTCGGTGCCGGTTTGATCTTTTTGTTGGAGTACCTGGACACCTCGTTCCGAAAACCGGAAGCGGTGGAAGCAGCGCTGGACTTACCGGTGCTGTGCACGATTCCACAATTATATCAGGCCAAGGAAATGAAATTGAGGCGGTTCACGCATGTGCTTTTTGCTATTTCAACACTGGTCTCGTTGTGCCTCTTTTTAGGGTTTGCTGTTTTGACCTTAAAAGGCGTCGACAAAACACTGGCATTTGTGAGACAGTTTGTAGACATATAGAATTAGGTCATAGCTGATAGGATATAGTTGATAGCTTGTTAAAAGATAAAGTGCAATATTCACCACAGAGACACAGAAAGAACAGAGTAATATTCTCTTTGAACATGCCGGAAGATACCGGCATGTTCAAAACCTCATGCCGCCTTGCGGCAGGATCAGAATTGTTTTATTTATCGATCGATGAAAAATAGTTTCTCTCTGCGAACGCTGTGTCTCTGTGGTGAAAATTAACAAAGCGAGGTTTAGCCTTGGGTAAAATTCACGATGCACTGGAAAAAAGTCTGCAAGATCGCGAAACGACCGTTCACACGACAAAGGGTTCGGTGGTAGACTTTTATGACAAGACGGGAAAGTCCCGAGAGCAGGAAGATGCTCCCAACACAATGACATTCGATGGAAACATCGACAAGAACCTTGTGACGCTCCTGAATCCCCGTTCAATCGAATCTGAAATGTTCAAGATTCTGCGTGGCAACATCCTGTTCCCCGCCAGCGGCAAGCCGCCACGGTCCATTCTGGTAACGAGTGCGGTACCTGGAGAAGGTAAGTCTTTTGTAGCGACAAACCTGGCTGTCAGTATCGCCCAGAACATCAATGAGCATGTTTTTCTCATGGACTGTGACATCCGTAAACCCAGCGTGCATCGTTCCTTGGGTTTGGGTGATGTGCCGGGGCTGGCCGAGTATCTTGCCGATGACGTGACCGCTGGAATCGCTTTTGGTTAGAACCCAGGTGAAAAAACTGACCATATTACCCGGCGGCAGACCTCCCCACAACCCGGCCGAACTGTTGTCATCCCAGAAGATGTCGGCGCTGCTGAAAGAAGTCAGGGAACGCTACGGGGATCGATATGTCATCATCGATTCCCCGCCGCCGCAGTTGACAGCCGAGACCAGTGCCATTGCCAGGCAGGTTGACGGTATTATCATCGTCCTGAAATACGGCAGCACACCCAGGGAGATGGTAGAAGATCTGGTGGAGACCCTGGGAAAAGAAAAAATTATCGGATGCGTGATGAACTGGTTTGATCTGAGTTCGTCAACGTATTACGGCTATGGCAAATACGGAAAGTACGGCAAATATTACAACACACAATAGGGCTATGTTAGCTTATAGGTCATAGGTCATAGGTCATAGCTCATAGATGATAGGTGATAGGGGGCCAAGAGCAATTTTGAATTTTGAATTTTAAATTCTTAATTGATTCGCGAGTGGCTCACGGTTGCATAGGTACCTACGCCTCGTGGACAGAGTGCCTGTTAACGCAAAACTCAAAATTTACAATTCAAAATTATTATTATGAACCCCAAAAACCCAAAAACCCAAAAACCCAACAAACCCAATAAACTCAACGAACTCAATGAACTCAACAAACCCAACAAGCTCAACGAACGCCAAAAACCAGTCCCCTCACGGTGATAAACTCATCAACCTGCTTGTGGACCACCAGCGCGCCACCCAGCTCAAAGAAGTGGCCCAGAGTCTGCCGGACATCACACTGAACGATCGTCAGCTGTGCGATCTCGAGATGCTGGCAACGGGCGCTTTCAGCCCGCTGACGGGATTCATGTGCCGGACAGACTACGAATCCGTTCTGGACCGTATGCGCCTGCAGGACAACACCTTATGGCCCATCCCCATCTGTCTGGATATTTCTGAGACCAAGGCCGGCACCCTGGAAGTCGGCCAGTCCGTTTCCCTGAGGGATCCCGAAGGATTCCTGCTGGCTATCCTGCACATCGAAGACCTGTGGCCGGTAGAAAAGGAAAAAGAGGCTGAGCTTGTATATGGCACACTGGACAACAAACACGACGGTGTGGGGCGTGTTTTCAAAGCAACCAAAACCTATTATGTGGGTGGGCGGATCGATGTTCTGAGCTTGCCGATCCATTCGGACTTCAATCAACTGCGCTTGACACCGTTCGAGATACGACAGCTTTTTGAAAAGCTTAACTGGCAGCGGGTTGTCTGTTTCCAGACGCGAAATCCTATTCATCGCCCCCACTTCGAAATGACCATCCGGGCCATGCGCCATGCCAAGGCCAACATCCTGATTCACCCCGTGGTGGGCATGACCAAAACGGGTGACTTCGATCATTTCACCCGGGTTCGGTGTTACCGCTCCATTGCCGATCATTATCCACCCAACAGCTGGGTGTTGAATCTGCTGCCGTTTGCCATGCGTCTGGCCGGTCCCCGGGAGGCGCTTCTGCATGCCATCATTGCCAAGAACTATGGCTGCACCCATTTTATCGTGGGAAGAGGGCATGCCAGCCCGGGAAACGATGGTAATGGAGAACTGTTCTACGATAAAAATGAAGCCCGGAAGCTGGCCGAGGCATTCAGCGAGGAAATAGGTATGACCATCGTGCCCTTTGAGGAACTGGTCTATCTGCCCTTCGAGGACGAATACAAAACAATGGGTCAGGTGCCCGAAGGCGCCCAGGCGGTTTCCCTTTCCGGCAGCGACATACGCCAGCGTATCCGCAGTGGCAAAAAAATACCGGAGTGGGCCACGTTCCCGGAAGTCATGGCCGAACTTCAAAAAGCCTATCCCCCCCCCATAAAGCAGGGGGTCACCATCTTTATGACCGGGCTTTCCGGCTCCGGAAAGTCCACCATCGCCAAGGTGCTTTATGCAAGGTTTCAGGAGATCGGCGAACGACCGGTTACGCTTCTGGACGGGGACATCGTGCGTCGCAACCTGTCCAGCCAGCTCAGTTTTTCAAAGGAGGACCGGGATATCAATGTGCGACGCATCGGGTTTGTGGCCAGTGAAATCACAAAAAACAGGGGCATTGCCATCTGTGCCCCCATTGCGCCCTACACGGCCACAAGACAGGAGATCAGGAAAATCATTGAAGAATACGGGGGGTTTATCGAAGTACACGTGGCAACACCCCTCGAAGAATGTGAAAAGCGGGACCGCAAAGGCATGTACGCCAAGGCCCGGGCAGGCTTGATCAAGGGGTTTACCGGGGTTGACGATCCCTATGAGGCGCCTGAATCCCCGGAAGTGAAAATCGACACCACCAACATCACCCCCGAAGAAGCCGCCCAGGAAGTACTGCTGTACTTAGGGCATAAAGGATATATTTAGAGCAATTTTTAATTTTGAGTTTTTAATTTTGAATTATTTTAGCTGATAGCTCATAGGATGTAGCTGATAGGAAAGAATTTGACAGGATTGACAGGATTGACATGATTTTTTTGGGATTTCCAGAAGAAATCCCAAAATATCCATCGCCTTCGGCGAACACAACTTATCTATATATATTATATAATATCATTTGGTTAGGAATAATACCAATTAAATGATATAAATGATGTACGTGGCCAAAAAAAGCGACAACGTCGCGTCAAATAAATTCATTAAAGGAATTTATCACCGTAGGTGGATTGTGTTTTCTCTCATTCATCTGGAATGAGAGAAAGAAAAATGAATCCTGAAAATCCTGTTAATCCTGTCTAATAAAAAGGAAAACCAATGAAAAAATACCTCACTTATATAACCATCGTCTTGTCCATCGGTTTCATACTTGTCACCACACACCCATGCTTTGCCCAGGAGGAAGCCAAAGACACCTACCTTATCGGCAGTGGTGACATACTCGAAATCACCACCTGGAAAGAAGTCGATTTTACCCGGGAGGAAATTCTCGTACGTCTGGATGGCATGATTACCTTTCCTCTGATAAACGACATCCAGGCCAAGGGTCGAACACCCATGCAGGTGAAGCAGGATATCGAGGAGAAACTCAAAGAGTACGTGGAGTCCCCCATCGTTACCGTTACTGTTCGCACATCCGGCAGCAAGCGTTTTTACATCCTGGGCGAGGTGGTCAACACCGGCGAATACCCCCTTGTCAAGGGTTTGACCGTGCTGCAGGCCTTTGCCCTGGCCGGTGGCTTCACCGAGTGGGCCTCCAAAAAAGAAATCATTCTCATGCGCAACGAAGACGGCCAGGAAAAGATCTTCCGGGTCAACTACAAGGATATCATCAAGGGCAAAGATTTCAGCCAGAATATCAAACTTCAACCCGATGACACGATTATTGTGCCCTGAGAAAGGTCATAGGTTGTAGCTGATAGGTCATAGCTCAAAGCTGATAGGTGGTAGAACATAGGTGATGGCTGATAGCTCACAGGTAATTATTGGGTTGATTGATTATAGGTGTTGTCAGAAAAACGTTCCGATTGAGGACCGTTTTTCTGCTACAAACCCTTATACCGCCATCATATTTTCGGAACATTATTATGACAAGCGGTATAGAGATGAGTTTTGCGTTCGAGGATTTAAAAGTTTACCAGAAAGCATTGGATTTTACAGTGATTATATCGTGATGCTGTCGAAATCAATAAAATGATTTCAGGGCTCATTAAGTCAATAATCTGAAACGATAGTGCCAACTTTTGGCTTTTTCTTCAAACTGTATCCTATTTCCTATGACCTATCAGCTATCAGCTCATTTGTGGTGAATTAACTATGAATAATAAATTGATCTTTCTAATTGGTTGCATTCTATCGATATTATTACCGATATCTACCACAAATGCATACCAAGCTACTTTCCAGCCTCGGTTAACTCTGATGACCGAATACACGGACAACCTTCAAAGGGAAAACAATAACGAGGAAGATGACATCATCACCACCGTGTCACCGGGCTTTACCCTTTCCATCTTTGGGCAAACACAAGGCATGGATCTAAGTTACGACCCCGCCTATGCCTGGTACCGGGAAAATTCGGAATACAACTCACCGCGGCACACAGCCAATCTGGGAATATGGAAACAGGCCACCCGCAACACCCGGCTCTACATCAATGACGCTTTCTTCTACACCGAGGATCCCGGGGCGGAAGATTTCAACACCGATGCCGAAGACCGGCAGGGCCGGGAAGCTTATTACACAAACACCGCCACCGTGGGCATGACGAACCAGTTCGGGCCTTCGGATGTCTTTACCCTGGAATACAACTACCGGGTTCTTGAAAACGACGATGACACCGAGGATGATTCTGTGGAACACAATCCCACGGCCTCGATCACATACTACCCCTTTCGTAACTTTGGAACGGAAACGAACCTTTCTTTCAGTCAGACCGATTATGACAACAACGATAAAAATGTTCAGCCGTCGGATGATTTTGAAAATTATTTCGGCTCTATTCGCCTGATCCAGCGCCTGTCCCGCACTTTTAGCGGCTTTGTGGGTTACAGCTATACATTCATGGATTATGTGGATAATGAGGACGCAAACTACGAGCTTCACTACCCCAACATCGGTTTTTCCTATGAAAGGGAAGATATCGCGAACATCAATGTCAGTGCGGGCTACCTGGTGATAGACCGTGAAAAAGAGACCGATGGTTTGGAAGATGATAAGCGCTTTCAGGTCAATGGCGATATCAGCAGGGTCTGGCAGTTTAGAACGGCCTCCCTGGGCATAACGGGCGCCAGCGGGTATGATCAGGCAACCTTTGACCAGGATGATTTAGGCTTGCGCATTTATTATGATGCCGCAGCTGTTTTCAATCACGAGTTCCTGCGGGACATCAGTTATGAAATCAACGGCGGTTATCGCTTGGATCATTACATCGATGTAAACCCGGAAAGAAAAGACAAAACAAGCACGGCAGGTGTCGGTCTCATATTCAGCCGCATCGATTACATGACTGCCAGAATCGACTATGCCTACCGAAATGTGGCGTCCGACGAGAACAGAAGACGAATACACCGAAAATCGCGTATCTCTCACCATTATCCTGACACCCCGTAATCCGATTTATCTGAAACGGTAGACTGTTACGTTTTTAATAGTTTAAAATCATAATTCACACAGAGTCACAGAGAACACAGAGATATATAATTTATCCACAATCGGGAGATACCGATTGTGGATAACAAATCTCCACTGCGTGGCAATACACAAACTCTATCTTAATTTTAACGTGCGAGTCTTAAAAGATGGTATCAGACGATTAAGAACGTGAATGAAATATAACAGCTGAAAATTCGCACAATTAATCTTAAAGGGATGAGTGATTTACATCGATCGGTATCACCCGATCGATGTAAAAGAAAAAACTCTCTGTGTTCTCAGAGCCTCTGTGGTGAAAATAGAATCATTCGAGACCTTTCTCCTCAATTAAGAATTCACAATTGCCCCTGGCTTCCTATCAGCTCCGATATGACGGGGTATCCAAAAACAAATTGATAGAGCGTACGCAATGATGTACTTATATATGTACATTATCATAATTTCGTTCAATTCATGCTGCGGGAATAAGAAAACAGGGTGACAAAAAAGATATCTACAAGATTACAAAAAAGCTTTTAAATGCAGGTCTTCTGGATTTATCATAAGGTTGAGCCACCAACCAGAGGCCTTTACTCGATGTCTGAACCACAGCAGCGAGCACATTCCCCGTAGGTTCTGCCGTGCGGCAGTGCTTCGCATGCTGCGAGGTTCTTCAATTATTACGCCGGTGGTTAAATATCCGCCTGGCGAAGGAATGATTTTTGTGCTATTGGCCGCGAAACAGTGTTGCAATGGGGATCAAGGTGATGTCGTCTTTTTGCTTGTATTCATCTCCCAGGTAGAAAAGAAATCGTTTGAGGGGTCGCTTCAATCGGTCTTTAAAATTTCTTAGATTGCGAAAATCTTTGGGACCAGGCCGCTCTGTTGCTTTGATCTCACATGCATACAGGCAGCTTTCCATTTCGAATATCAGGTCGATTTCCTGGCCTGCAGCACTTTTGTAAAAATAAAAGGTATCCACCGGCAGAAAGCCGAGTTTGCGCCGTTTTTCAAGCTCTGAAATTACAAAGTTTTCGATGCGCTGGCCAAAAGCGACATCCACATTCAGGCTACTGAGGATGCTGTTGTCTGCAAAGTACGTTTTCGAGGCCTTGAGATAGCGCTTTGCCGGTCCGTATTGAAAACCGTGCAGTTTGAATGTCAACTGGGCCTGGGTCAATGCATTGAGATATTTTTTGGTGGTCGGATGGCTGAGGCCGGATTCGCGTGCAAAATTTGAGACTTCCAGATGCGAGCCGATGGATCGTGCAATATTGTGGAAAATACCCAACAAACCGTCGAGGTTCTCGATATTGGACAGCTGCATCAAGTCCCGGGTGAAATAGGTGTTCTTGTAGTTTTGAATCAGGGATCGCCGGTCATTGTCATTTTCCTGCTTTACGACCTCTGGAAAGAGACCGTAAGAAAGCGCCGCATCCAGTGACCGTTGGGCTGTTTTAATCTCCGAGAAAGCGGCCTCTTGCTCAAAAATTGAATGAGTGGACTGGCCATAAGATTCACCCCAGCACAGTGTGGGCAAAGCAAGAATGTCGATTCTTCCGGCCAATGTGTCCGCAACGGCATCAAGCAGTCCGAGATTGCTGGAACCGGTCATCAAGAAACGGGCATTTTCATTGTCAACGGCATATTTCACCGCAACGGTCAAAATCGGCAGACGTTGAATTTCATCGATGATAGCCGATCCTTCCAAGCTGGTCACAAAGCCTTTGGGATCACGTCTGGCCCAATCCAACAAATCAAGATCATCCAGGGTTACATATTTTAAATCCGGATACCGATGACGCAACAGCGTGGTTTTGCCGCACCGCCGTGGCCCTAAAATCAGACAGCTTCTATTTTGCGGTATATCGAGCCAACGTTTAAACATGATTTCAAAATAACATGGATATTTTAAAAGTCAACTTATAATATAGATAAATTTTCAGCATAAAATTTATTATACGCGGCTTGTGCCGCTATTTTTTTCCATAAAATGGTGCAATATGAAAATAGAAGTTGCAAATTGTGCCATTTTTAGGTAAGTACATGTGCATGGCTCTTATCGATCGTAGCCTGGAAACTGTTTTACACGCGCTATCCGCCAAATACCCGGTGGTAACCATTACGGGCCCGCGGCAGAGTGGAAAAACCACGCTTTGCCGAAAGGTCTTTCCCCACAAACCATATGCCAACCTGGAAGCGCCGGATATCCGTCAATTCGCCATTGAGGATCCCAGAGGGTTTATTGCCCAATATCCGGATGGGGCTATTTTCGAAGAAATCCAGCGGACACCCGACCTTGTTTCCTATCTCCAGCCATTGGTTGACGAGGATCAGCGGGAGGGTCTTTATATTCTGACCGGCAGCCAGCAATTTGAAGTCAGCAACACCATCAATCAATCACTGGCAGGACGCACCGCCCTGGTGAAATTGCTCCCTTTTACCATCCAGGAAATTCAATCGGCATTTTCTCTGCCGGATGTTGACGGTCTGATCTATCATGGTTTTTATCCCCGCTTATGGGATAAGCAACTGAATCCAACCAATGCTTTGGGCGACTATTTTGAAACCTATATTGAACGGGATCTGCGGCAGCTTGTCGCTATTAAAGACTTAAACACCTTCCAGCGTTTTATCAAATTATGTGCCGGTCGCATCGGTCAATTACTCAATGTCAACAGTCTGGCCAATGATACCGGTATTTCCCACACAACAGCCCGGAATTGGCTTTCCGTGCTCGAAGCAAGCTATATTATTTTCCTTTTACAGCCGTATTACAGAAATATTTCCAAGCGCCTGGTGAAATCACCCAAACTTTATTTTTACGATGTTGGCCTTGCAGCATTCCTGCTCGGAATCGAAAACGAAAAGCAAGTCTCAAGGGACCCGCTGCGAGGAAACCTTTTTGAAAACATAGTGGTTGCCGAGAGCTTGAAATACCGATTTAACAAAGGTCAAAGAAGTAATCTTACCTTTTATCGGGACAGTAAGGGTAATGAGGTTGACCTGTTGTTTGTCAATGGAAGCGATCTTTTTCCCATTGAGATCAAAGCAGGCATGACCATCTCCAAAGACTTTTTCAAAGGGCTGACGCATTTCGCAAAAGTATTTCCGAATTGTACCCCTGGAGGCAGCGGCCTGGTTTATGGTGGTGAGGATGCACAGCAAAGAACGCATGTTTCAATTGTTCCCTTGGCACAGTTGCATGCGCTTTTCCATCTGGCGAATCGGTGAGGGTTCTGGAGTTTATTGAGTTCGTTGAATTGAGTTCGTTGATTTCATTGTGTTTGTTGGGTTGTCGAAGTGCTGCAGGATGTTAGAAGAGAAAGTTGGGGATAAAATTTTGTTGAACGAGATAGGCTGTATTGCTAGGATTAGAAAGTGTTATAGGTCCAAGGCAAATTGAATACTATTCCGAACCTGATGCATTTTATCGGCACCAAGCGTTGTGATCAAGGTGCCGATTTTAGCTTTTGATACCGTTTGCAGGTGATCACAATTGATAGCGCAATCGCGCATCAGTCCATGTTCTTCTTTGGCTATAAATACTTCGCTGGGGATATCACGAATTGTGGATGTAATGGGGGCAATGGTTATTTCACCCAAATATTCTATGATTGAATTTCGTGTTAGAATCAGTACGGGACGTTTTTTATCGGGTGCCATGAATTTGTACCATCTAATATCGCCTCTTTTCATTCATCCCCCCATTCTTGCTCTGTTTCCCAAACGCTGAACTCCTTGAAACTTTCCGGATGCGACAGATACCCCTGCTTGTGCTTGGCCTCGAGGCGTTGTGTTTCAATGTGGCGTATGGCGTCCCTCAGGGCATCCCTGGTAAAAGCCGATCTTGTCGTATTCAAGGTTTTGACTATTTTGTCGACATTCGAGACAAGTTCGTCATCCAAGGTCATTTGTATGGTACGCATTGTTATCCTCCTTATAATAGCTATAATTATGTTTATCATGGCTATTGTCATGGGATATGTCAATACATATCTAGGTTTTCATGATTACCTACCTCTTTTTTCATCTTTCTCATTCATCATTCATCATTCGATGTTGGGTGTTCGATGTTCGATGTTCATTCGTTATCGGTAATCTCATAAAGCGTCTTGAAGACCAATCCGATCTGAGGGCAATTATACCGCTTGTCATAATAATGTTCCGAAAATATGATGGCGGTATAAGGGTTTGTAGCAGAAAAACGGTCCTCAATCGGAACGTTTTTCTGACAACCCCTATAGAAATGCGCAGAAAGAACCTCTTTATGATCAAACAGAAGCAGATGCATAACCCCGCATCCCTTCATCATAGTTCAAAAGCATTGACATGGTGCGGCACTAGTGGTACACTTTTCGAAAACGCAACTTAAGGAGAGAAAACATGCCGGCAAAAAATCCAAGAATAAATGTTGTCCTCGATAAATCTTTGTTTCAATCAGTTGAACGCATGGCAAAAAGAGAGGGTGTTTCGCTTTCCATGAAAGCCAGGGACCTTTTGAAGGAGGCTTTGGAAATACATGAAGATGTAATGCTGAACGAATTTGCTGAAACGCGGGAGACGTCCTTTAAGCGATCGGATGCCCTGGAGCATGAGAATGTATGGAAATAAACAAAATGGGCTATTCTATTTTATACCATCCCGATGTTAAAAAGATCGATCTTCCCAAAATCGACCAAAAACGAAAAAGCAGCATCAAGGTGGCCATTGAAACAAGGTTGTCCACAAAACCTCATATCTATGGTAGGCCTCTACAGAGAACTCTAAAAGGCTACTGGAAGCTTAGAGTAGGAGCCTATCGAATTGTATATAAAATTGATCATGACGATATTATAATTCTGGGAATTATTCACTGCAAAACCGTCTACACGATGATACAAAAGCGGGCAGGGTAGAATTTGCCTGGAGCATGGCGTAAGGCATACAGCGTAAGGCACAAGATTAAACTCCCCAAATCATATTTCAGCCTTTTGCCAACCAATTCAAAATTCAAAATTGCCATTAAAAAGCCTCCTATGACCTATCAGCTATGAGCAATGAGCTGATTAATTCAAAAGTAAAAATTGTCTTTATCATTTTGCCTCCTGCGTCCAAATAAAACATCCAGCCACCACCGCCACCACCTCCACCATCATTTTCTTCAATGTCATGGAAATCTAATTGACCGCAGGTCACACCATAGCCAATTTCATCGGAAGGATCGCTTTCTAAACCATCATCGTCGATCGCTGTAGCGGTAAAACAGTATTCTTCATCAACCTCCGGCAATGTAATTTTCCAGACCGGATTGGCAGGATTAAATTTCTGATCGCTATTTGGCTTTGGCACCGGTTCAAATTTATCTGCATTGTATGTATTGGAATTCGTCCTGTAGTAGATCTTGTATTTAACGACATTGTCATTTGGGTGGGGTGGGTCCCAGGTGAATGTGTAATTGGCTGCATTACCAACACTGACAAATAAGATAAAAATCAGATAAACAGATCCAAAAAGTATAGAGGTATTTTTCATAACAGTTGTCACTTAGCCGTTTGTCATTCCGGCCGCAGCAAAGCGGAGAGCCGGAATCCAGGTGTTCGATCCTTTTCTTCGTCTTCTGGATGTCCCCGGCTAACTGCTTGCAGGGCAGCTTATCAAGCTTGCCCCAGACCTGATCGGGGATCCGGCATGGCAATCGGAATGAGTTTCGCTTCAGACTATAAGTTATCTCAAAAAAAGGGTTTTGGTTCAAGTTCAAGGCGGGCCCGAACTTCGATCCGCAGGCATACTGAAGTATTCCGAGGAGTTGAAGAAAGGAACCAACACAGAAATTGGGCCAAAAAACTTTTTTGAGATGGCTTATAGTTGTTAATAGAGAATATTATAAGGTAGCCAATCTTATACTGAGCATGCAAAAACTATACAAAACTGTCTCAAGATAAATATAGAATAAATTACAATATGTTATAAATATCGCCTGTTAGGAAACTGTTTCAAGTATGAAATAAATTACATAATATATAATTATGAGTTTAGCGTATATTTATATTTAACCGCAGACCCACGCAGACAATCGCGGAAAGAACCCTTTTTTGTTTGGCCGACCCGTCTTCGCTAAAGCTTCGCCGAGGAAAGCCTGGCCAAACAAAACCATCCAATTTCTTAGGCGTAGACCAGCCTAAGAAAATTAAAAATTTCATTTGCGAGATACTGATCGTTAATAACCACTCCATCATATGGATAACATAAATAAAATATAAAAACAAACCGTTAGTATCTATGGAGTTATTGAATGGTTTTATTTATTCGGTACCAGCCCCGGCGAAGTTTAGGCGAAGATGGGTCTCTCGATCAATTAAAAATTAAGAATTCAAAATTCAAAACTGATTCTTCACCTGCTTTGCGGGTGGAAGAATCAATCTATTTCCTCAATTCCACATTTTTCCCCAAATTGTGAAATATATTACATAATTTTGATGGACTCCGGCGGACCTCAGTTTTCCAATCTTCTGATATTCCAACAAATTAAAATTATCATTCTCCTGGCTCAAAAATTGCTTTACCTTTGATAGGGATAAAACCAAATCCCGGGTGACCGGGAGACGGAAAGCCAACGGGTCTCATAGCAACGAAAACCACAGAATAGATGAGACGGCCGGGTTGCCAATCACAGGCAGTTTGGCTTTTTTATTATCTATATCCTAACTGCCTTTTCACCAATCACCAATAATCACCAATTATCTTAAAGTTAAAGGAGGTGAGGCCCAGGACTTTTAGCCAGGTAATTCAAAACTAAACATTTACAATTCAAAATTTATTTAATTGGAGGTAAAATGAAAAAGTTAATGATTTTGGCAAGTGCGTTTTTATTGGTTTTTTGGGCAGTTGGAAGCGTAAATGCTGCCCCAATAGTTCTTATTGATGTATGGTCTCATGAAGATTATGATAGTCATGGATATGGTGACCCGCTTTTTATTGATGGTATTGGCGATTATTTAGCATGGACTCATCATTTTGCCTTTGATCCTCCGGCTGGTGAAATTCTTTCAGGTGAATTAACTCTTTCCTTAAGAGACGATGAAAGAGATAGACTAAATCCCCTTACATGGGAAATTGGTGTTGGATGGGCAGAAGATGGTACATGGGATATAGGTGGTGTTAATACAGGCGATTATGAATACGATGTGACCGCATCATATCTTGCAGATGGTGCGTTTAGCATAGTACTGGTTCCCTTTTAGGGGACTTTTATATCGACAGATCAGAATTAGAGATAACATATAATGCTGTCCCCGAACCAGCAACCATGATGCTTTTGGGACTGGCCTGATTGGGTTGGCTTGATTGGCAGAAAGAAATTCTTCAAATAATAAATTTTTGCGGTTCTCTATAAAGCTCAAGTTGCGTAAAATTCAGAAATGGGGTCAATATCCCAGCTGATTTCCTTATAGGTAACTTTGGCAGATTTAACCACTTGCTGAACAATACGCATAAATTTTTTCCCAATGCTCTTTGACTTTCTGCGATTAAAACGGAACACATATTCATCAAGATAATTTTGAAGATATTTCGGTTCAAAGCGCCCTTGAAAGGTTCCACGTATGAGCCTTTTTACCAGGGACGTAACCAGGTGAACGCCATATAGATTTTCATTCTTTTTGCTATCTGCTTTGATTCGTTTTTTCATGAACACAAGGCTCGTTATCAATAAAATTGTAGCTTCGCCAGAGAATCCGTGGCAATGGTACTGCCGGGTTCAATATTATCAAGGATGAATGTTTCTAACGAATATGCTGAACAATCCAATGTTACATGAAGGCGAATGCGACCCATTCGTCTTTTTTATGTTTCATCTTTCAACGGCTACAGCGACAATTGTTTTACCATCGGCACCGCGGCCTCTTTTGCCTGATTTTTGGCCGCCAATGAAAAATTCATCTACTTCAACACGTCCGGAAAGTTTTTCACGATCCTGGCGGATGGTGCACCGTCTAAGCTTTTGCAGCCAGGACCAGGCTGTATCGATAGCTGCCAAAACCTAAAAGCTCTTTAAGATTCACAGCATTGATACCTGATTTTCGAGTGGTAAACCACCACATGGCTTTGAACCAATAGGTGATCGGCTTTTTGGAACTGTCCATAATCGTGCCGGCTGTCAAAGAATGATTGTGCTCACACTGGGTGCAGATATAAAGATTTCTTGAGCTAACCAGTATTTTGAATGGCCGCATTTTTTACAGATAAAGCCATTCGGCCATTTTTGTTTGAACAAATAATCGTAACAAGCTTGTTGGGTTTGAAAATCGTTCATCAAACTCAATTTCATTTTTTGGAAAATCTTCGGTGATCGTAAAATCTGTCATAACAGCCTCCTTTTTTGAAGTTTTGAGGCTGTTATAACATAAGCGTTTGACAGATCCGGTCACACTTGATGATTACTTGAGCTTTATAGAGAACCGCATAAATTTTTGTAGCCAAAAATTTATATGTCGTGGCTTCGCCACTCTAAAAACCCGCTCAGAAATGAGCGGGTTTTTATTATGTGCGCCCTGTAGGGCAGTACCCACTTGGGGTTGAGCGCCTTCCCCATGACTTATCACGGGTTATCGTGAGCGAATCTAGAGCAGTTGCCAAAAATATGTTCCGATTCAAAGTAAAAAACCGCTAGACTTTTGAAGCAATAATGTGCCATGAATAAATTATGGCACGCCTACGACTTGAACCCAATGCTGACAACGCGACCATCAGCGAATTAAAAGAAACAGGCCGCGTAGGTTCAAGTGAAACTGCGGTCCGGTGCACAGCAATCCAGTTTTTGTTAGCAGGGACTTCCCGACAACAAGTTTGCGATGCACTAGAAGTCACCGAACGTGCCTTAAGAAAGTGGATCCAGGCTTTCAACAGTTACGGTATAGACGGTCTTATTGCCAATAAACGCCCTGGTCGTACGCGGATTCTATCAGGAAAACAGGCACAAGAGCTTGTAGCGTTGATCGAAGCGCCCGAGCGTGTAGAACGGACCTTCTGGACAGCCAAAGGCTTTCATGGTTATCTGTCGAAAGCCTATGAAATAGATTGCAGCTACCGTACTGTTGTGCGCTTTTTCCATCAACAGGGCTTTGCACTGAAGGTTCCTCAGCCATGGCCAGACCGCCAGGATGAACAACAACGCAAAGCATTTTGCCAACAACTGCATAAGTTGCTTCAAGACCCCGAAATAGATATCTGGTTTGCAGACGAGTCCGGGTTTGAAGGCGATCCAAGACCCCGACGACGATGGGACCGGAAAGGTCGAAAAACCAGAGTTACAAAAAATGGCGACCATTTACGCATGAATGTAATAGGCATGGTATGCCCACGCACCGGTCAATTTTTCGCGATTGAAGCCTCTCATTCAGATGCTGTTTTGTTCCAGGCTTTTTTGGATGAAGCCGGGAAATCGGTTAAAATGGAGCGTAACAAAAAATGTTTTGATTGTCGACAATGCCTCCTGGCATAAGAAAAAAGATCTGAATTGGCATAATTGGCAACCAATGTTTTTGCCTCCTTATTCGCCGGATCTCAACCCTATCGAACGCATTTGGCTGAACATGAAGGCTCGTTGGTTTAACAACTATGTTTGTAAAAATGAAGAACAATTATTAGAGCGTTTGGATCAGGCTATTTTGGACATTATTGATCATCCTGATAAAACCAAAAAAACCTCCGCAATCGGAACGTTAATATGACAAACGCTCTAATTAAAAACCTGTGAGCTATCAGATAGTTAAACACAATAGTATTCAAGCATTCCAGTTTCCCAGCATAAATAAGCATCCTTGCAAATTGAATCTCGTCAGATGAAGATCCATCCGAGGAGATGTACCCCAATTAAAAAATCAAAATTTAAAATTCCCTGGGGCGCAAGGCATAAGGTTTAAGGCACAAGACTAAAATGCTCAAGGCACCCCTCAGCTTTTTGCTAATCAATTAAAAATTAAGAATTTAAAATTTAAAATTGTAATAGCTTCCTATTTCCTATCAGCTATCAGCTATGAGCTACATTCATGCCCTTTCGCTGCATAGTCTTCCCTCTATGTAATATTTTCACAATTAAGCCTTACCTTATTTCCTCAATTCACTATTCGTCGTGATGCTTCAGTGGTTTCCCTTGCGATAAAGAGACGATACTTCAATCAAAAATTTATTTAACAAACTGATAATAATAGTAAAAATAAAAAAAATTATTGTTTAGCTTATGGCGTGAGAATTGCATAGTTCTTATATCAACATGATCGGACGCTGCGATTTTATACCAACTGTATAAATAATGGAGGAAAACATGAGAAAATGTTTAAAAGTACCGATTCTACTTTTTTTGTCTGTATTTTTATTGTCGGCAATGTCAATGGCCACAACTTATACAATAGACGATGTGTATAACGAGTTTCCAGGCAGTTGGGGAACCGGTCTTGAGAGTAGCGACCACAATGGCGTACCATACATCGATAGTGCCAGCATCACGGTTGAAGGCGGCTATATCCAGCAGATACAGATCATCGGCAGTCAATTTGACAATGCCATTTTCACGAACACCTATACCTACTGGGATTCCCTCTTCATCAATACCAATGACGGATCTTCCATAGGTAGTGTTGCCGATGGAGCAGGTGGTCAGGTGTGGGACAATTGGGATTATTATGTGACCACGCTGAGTGGATCTGCAGCAGGATACAGTGTACCTGTTACTGGCTGGAATTACACCCTTGCCAGTCTGCCAAACTATCGTGATCCGCACCCCAATGGATTGACAGGGTACGGTAGCAATGGCTTGGTTGTCGGCTATACATTGACAGGAACCGGTGTCACATACGATTTCACAAACGGCGGCTCATCAGGGATTGCTTATACAGACGGCATTATTTTCGGGTATACGCCATTTTGCGCCAATGAGGTGTTTATTGGCTCCGTACCGGAGCCGTCCAACATGTTCCTCGTAGGAACGGGACTGCTTGGCCTGGTTGCTGTTGGCCGTAAGCGTTACTTCAAATAAAAACTTACTTTGCAAGTTTTTGGAGCGCGGCTTTGCCGCTCTAAAATATAATTCTGAAAAAACCGTGCTTCCTGCGTTATAGGGTGACGTGGGTTGCCTCTCAATAAAACGCTTGCTCTTTTATTGGCAAGAGTGGGCGTTTTATTTGGGTTCCTGGTGAACGAAGAGAATTTTTAGCCGCTCAAAGAGCTGAAATGGATGATAGAATCGTAATATATGTTATGAATGATAAAGTGCTCGTAGGGCATTGAAGTGAATCTTCGACCATGGCGGTCGAAGATTGTCTGCGTTTGTCTGCGGCGAAAAGAAACACGAACCTTCAGCCAGTAGCTATATCCCATAGAAATTAAAAATTCAAAATTAAGAAATCAAAATTGATTGATAGCCTTCAAGCATCATTCAGGCAATTTGTCAGCCAAATCTTCGCACTGATTGTGTAAAACATGTTTCATATGTAGGAAGCTTACCTTCTATGGTGAACGTTTTAATACGATGAAGATGCAATAATATAATCGTAAATCGATTATATTTCTGTATTTTAATGCCCAAATATGGTATTGAAATTAACAATTTTCACATATTGCCACAATATGTAGTGTTTTTACCTTTTAGGGTTACAATTTATTTATAAAAAGAAATATATTGGTATGTTAGTTGCTTTAGTTTATGCTGAATTTGACGCTATCTCAGTCGTGCAATAGCGATCGCCAAAATCGTAAAATAATCTATAATAATTAATAATATCAGATAGTAAAACGAATATGTCAATGTAATTGACCAAGCGGAGCTATGAATGCACTTAGCAATTTATTGCTTAGTGCATTCAGGTCATAGCTGATAGGATGTAGGAAATAGGTGTTAGCTGATAGCTCATAGGCAACGATTAGTATTATAGAGATGAATTTTGCATTCGAGGATTTAAAAGTTTACCAGAAAGCGTTGGATTTTGCGGTATCGGTGATTGACGTCATTGATGGGTTGGATACACCCAGAAAGCATTTCAGATTAATCGAACAACTGGAGGCCGCCTCTTCATCGGTTGCACTTAACATTGCGGAGGGTAAGGGACGCTACTCAAGGAAAGAATTTAAACATTTCTGCTATATTGCGCGAGGTTCTCTATACGAAACAATTTCGTTGCTGCAAATATTTAAGAAGAAAACCTGGCTACAAGAAAAGCAATATAAAAGCCTGTACAGTGATGCCATAGAAATCAACAAAATGATATCAGGCTTAATCAATTCGATACAATAGCGAAGATTAATTTCAACGCTTTTCATTCCAATAGCGGTGAGCTCCTACCAGCTATCAGCTATGAGCTATGTCCTATAATCTATCACCTAAATCCTATCAGCTATGAGCTATATCCTATGAACTGCGAATGGAGTCGCATATGAAAGTTCCTTTTCTTGATCTAAAGGTGCAGTACAAACAAATCGAACACGAAGTCTTGCCCATGCTCAAAGACGCCATGAGCACCGGCATGTTCATCGGTGGACCGCAGGTAGCCGGTTTCGAGGAGGAATTCGCCGAATTCTGCGACTGCCGATTCTGCGCAGGCGTCAACTCCGGCACCGACGCCCTGCGTTTTGCCCTCATGGCGCTGGGAATAGGGTCGGGAGACGCCGTCATCACCGTACCCAACACCTTCATCGCCACCACTGAGGCTATCTCTCAAGTCGGTGCTCAACCCGTGTTCGTGGACATCGACCCACACACATGCAACTTGAATCCCAACAAACTGGAAGAACTCCTCGACAAACGCCTTATACCTTGCACCTCAGACCCTACACCTTCTATAAAAGCCGTCATGCCCGTACATTTATATGGCCAGCCGGCGGAGATGGACCCGATCCTTGAAATTGCTGAGAAACACGGCCTGAAGGTCATCGAGGACGCTTGTCAGGCGCACGGCGCCACCTACAAAGGCCGCAAGGCTGGTTCCATGGGTGCTGCCGGTTGTTTCAGTTTCTATCCGGGAAAAAACCTGGGTGCCTTTGGCGAGGGGGGTGCTTTGGTTACCAACGACGAGGCCCTTGCAAATAAGATCAAGATGATCCGGGATCACGGTCAGGCCAAAAAATACTTTCACGACATGGAAGGCTACAACGGCCGCCTGGATGCCATCCAGGCCGGTGTGCTGAGAATCAAGCTCAAAAGACTGGCGGACTGGAATCAATCACGAAGAGAAAATGCCGGATATTATGACGAGCTGCTGTCCGAGATCCCCGAAGTCAAGGTGGTGCAGCAGGCCGAAGGTACGGCATCCGTTTATCACCTGTATGTGATCCTGGTCGACAAGCGTGATGAATTACAGAAATTCCTGAATGAAAAAGGCGTCGCCACCGGCCTGCACTACCCGCTGCCCCTGCATCTCCAGAAGGCCTATGCGCACCTGGGATATAAAAAAGGCGATTTTCCGGTCACGGAACGAGTCGCCGAACGCCTGTTGTCTTTGCCCATGTTCCCCGAGCTGACCCGAGAGCAAATCGAGTATGTCGTGGATTGCATCAAGGAGTTTTTAGAAAAATAGGCGCAAGGCGTAAGGCATATGGAGTGTAGTATAGGACACATGGCATAGGGCGTATGGCAAGTTTTTTGCTATAAAATGAAAAAAATAGCGGATAGTGTCAAAAAATATTGATAACCTAAATCACAAATTACAAAATACAAATCTCAAACAAATTCCAATAACCAATTTATAAATTTCCAAACAAAAGATTGTGTTTTGGATATTCGGTATTGATATTTGCTTGTAATTTGGTGCTTGGATATTGAGATTTGCTATTAACATACCTTGTGCCCTAAGTCCTGCGCCTTACGCCTTACACCCTGCACCTTACACCTTACGCCATCTCAAGGAGAAAATTTATGATCAATATCGGCCTCATCGGTTACGGCTACTGGGGACCCAACCTGGCTCGCAACTTCAACAACAACCCGGACTTCAATCTCAAGGCCATCTGCGACTTTTCAGAAGACCGTGTCAAACGCGCCGCAACCTTCTACCACCAGGCAACCGTCACCAACAACGCCGACGACCTCTTCAACGGCCTGGACCTGGATGCCATCGCCATTGCCACGCCGGTGTCCACCCACTTCGACCTGGCTCACAAGGCCTTGACAACCGGCAAGCACGTCTGGCTTGAAAAACCCATGACGGAAAGCGTCGAACAGGCCGAGCAGCTCATCGAACTGGCAGACAGAAAGAACCTCAAACTGCTCATCGACCACACCCTGGTCTATACGGGTTCGATCATCAAGGTCAAGGAGCTCGTGGACAAAGGCGATCTGGGCGATCTGATGTATTACGACTCCACCCGTCTCAACCTGGGATTGTTCCAGCAGGATGTGGATGTCATCTGGGATCTGGCGCCCCACGATCTGTCGGTCATGGATTATCTGATGCCCTATAAAAAAATGGCCGTGTCCGCAACAGGCTCCAGCTACTACGGCAAAAATATTGTACCCAAAGCCATGCTGACGATCTATATGGAAAACGAAGTCATTGCCCACATCAACACCAGCTGGGTGTCCCCGGTCAAGGTGAGGCAGACCATGATCGGCGGTACGTCCAAGATGGTGCTTTTCGACGACAACGAACCCAGTGAAAAGATCAAGATATACGACAAAGGCGTCAACCTGTTCGACACCAAGGAAGCCCTCTACAAGTTGAAGGTGCAGTACAGGGTAGGGGACATGTATGCACCCCGGCTCAGCACGAGGGAAGCGCTGGCCCTCGAAACCGAGCACTTTGCCGACTGCATCCTGAACAACGCCGAGCCCATCACCGGTGGCAAGACAGGTCTGGAAGTCGTCAAAGTCCTGGTAGCCTCAAAAAAATCACTCAAGCTCAAGGGGGCGCCGGTGGAGCTTGAGTGACGGTGTAAGGTGTAGGGTATAAGGTATTAGGTAAATAATGGTGTTAGGTTCATGATGGGGTTCGCAGTAAAAGGCTTAGTGGAGAGCGCATAAGGTGATTGTTCAAAAATTGAAAACAAGAATGAATAGGATTAAGATTGGGTAAGTTTCAGGAATTGAATGTTTGGAAGCGAGCTAAAGACCTAGCAGTTTATACTTATAAAATATCGGATGAAGGAAGATTCGCAAAAGACTTTGGTTTAAGGGATCAAATGAGGCGAGCGGCTGTGTCAATCTCCAGCAATATCGCTGAAGGCGATGAGCTCGATACAAATAAACAAGCGATCAGATTTTTTTATATCGCAAAAGGTTCAGCCGCTGAATTACGATCACAGGCCATTATCGCAGCGGAAATCGGTTACCTTAAAGATGAGAATTACAACCATATTGAAGAAGAATGTAAAATAATATCCGGTATGCTCGGTAGCCTTATCAAGGCAAGAGCAAAACGTAACTGACAACCCACCAACAAATCCATACACCATATATTTATACCCTATACCTATGACCCCTATAAAAAAAATATCTGAAGATGTAAAACTTGGTGAGAACGTTACGATTCAGGATTTCACCAATCTCTACGGCTGTAGTATCGACGACGACACGCGCATCGGACCCTTTGTCGAGATACAAAAAAACGCCCACATCGGCAAACGCTGCAAGATCCAGAGCCACACCTTCGTCTGTGAAGGCGTCACCATCGAGGACGACTGCTTCGTCGGCCACGGTGTCATGTTCATCAACGACAAATACCCCGGTTCCATCAATGAAGCTGGCGAGCTTCAGACCGAAGCCGACTGGGATGTGGTCCCCACGACAGTCAAGACGGGCGCTTCCATCGGTTCCAATGCCACCATCCTCTGCGGCATCACCATCGGCGAGCGAGCCATCGTCGGCGCCGGCAGCGTGGTGACCAAAGACGTCCCGCCCAAGACTGTCGTCGCAGGAAATCCGGCAAAGGTTATCAGGAAATATTGATAACCCAAATCACAAATTACAAACCTCAAACAAATTCCAATAACCAATTTATAAAATTCCAAACAAAAGATTGTGTTTTGGATATTCGGTATTGATATTTGCTTGTAATTTGGTGCTTGGATATTGAGATTTGCTATCAAGGTGGTTGAAAATAATAACGTGAAAAAAGCTTTTAATTTGGAGGAGAGGACATTTCAATTCGCCAAAGCGGTCAGGCTTTTTATTAAAACATTACCCAAAACAACATCAAATATCGAAGATGGTAAACAGGTAATAAGATCATCCGGATCAGTTGGTGCTAATTATAGAGAGGCCAATGAATCATTGAGTAAGAAAGACTTCATTATGAGAATGAAAATAAGTCGTAAGGAAGCAAAAGAAAGTTCATACTGGCTGAGATTGATCCATGAAACAAATTCCATAAAGAATATTGATGATGCCAATAAGTTAATAAAGGAAGCGAACGAGTTGTTAAAAATATTCTCTTCAATTATCGCCAAATCAACCCGTTAGCTGGTCTTGTTTGTTATTTATATATTGAACCTTGAAATTTGTTTGTAATTTGGTTCTTGTAATTTGAGATTTGTCTGCTGATATTGGGATTTACCAGAGCGATGGAAAAACGTTATAGAGTATTAATATTTATAATCCTATTATTTGCTGCTGGATTCACTTTTTATCGAGAAGCAATTGCCCAAGTTGTCTCGGTCGTGATCCACCGAGAGGGCTCGTCCCACGGTGTATTTGTCCCGTTCCTGGCCCTTTACTTTCTCTATCTCAACTTTAACACCCTCAAAAAGATCGATCTCAAGACCGATCCCCGCGGCGTTGCCCTCATGATCGCCGGTCTCTTCTTTCCGGTCCTGACTATAGGCACGTTTCAGATCCAGTTCATCGCCTATATCCTGGTTCTCGCCGGCCTGGTCATGCTCATGTTTGGGAAAGACATGTTCAAGCACACAGCCTTTCCCGTGTTCTTCCTCATCACCATGGTGCCGATCCCTGAAAACCTCTACGAGGCCCTGGCAAACTATTCCCGCACCATTGCCTTTGGTGGATCGCTCAAGATCATATCGTTTTTCGGTATCCCGTATGTGCGGGATGGCTGGCTGATCGAATTGCATAATGCATTGCTTGAAGTGGCTATTTCCTGCAGCGGCATCCGCTATATGATCTCCTACTTCGTATTCGGTATTGCCTACGCCTACATCATGAAAACATCAACAACCGCGCGGATTATCACCGTTGCACTGACCATTCCCATATCCCATGTGGCCAGCATCTTTCGGCTGACCATCATTTTCATGATGACGCATTATGTAAGCCCCTACTGGTCGCAGCGCCAACCGCATATTTGGCTGAGTTGGTTTGTCTTTTTCAGCATCCTTTTCGGCGTGATGTTCCTGGATCAGTTTCTGACGAAACGCTATGAGGCCAGGAAGCTGGGAGGACCGGACGCAGTTGTGGGCTAAAAGAATATTTATTTTTGCCGCAGACTTACGCAGACAATTTTCGGCCAACCTGGCCGAAAACCATCATCAATGCCCTGCGGGCATAGATTATTTATCTTATTTATTACGATTCTACGCAACTATTACGGCTATTTGAAATGTTCATAATAACGTATGATATATTATTTTCTCGAGTCTTATAACAAGCCTGTGAAATACATATATATCGAATTTTCCAAAATATATCTTCAAAGTGATAAAGTATTAAAAATGCCCGAAGGGCATTGATGGTAATCATCGATCAGGTCGATCGATGATTGTCTGCGTAAGTCTGCGAGTGTCTGCGGTTAAATAAAAAAGACACAATTACACCATACCACTTCAATTTATCATGACTGGTCGTAATCATAAAAGAATGAATATTTTAGTTGTCGGTGGCGCAGGGTATATTGGATCACACATGTGCAAGTGTTTGGCACAGGCAGGATTCCAACCCATTGTACTGGACAATCTCGTCTATGGCCATCGCCAGGCAGTTCAGTGGGGACCCTTTATTAAAGGATCTTTGGATGACACCGATTTGCTGAACCACATATTCCAAACCTACGACATAGCTGCCGTCATGCATTTTGCCGCCTATACTTATGTGGGAGAATCCGTTCAGAACCCGGCGATCTATTATCAGAACAACGTCGCCGCAACCCTGACCCTGCTCAATTCCATGATCGAAGCAGATGTAAAGAACTTCATTTTCTCATCATCCTGTGCCGTCTACGGCGAACCCATGGAAATACCCATGAATGAAGATCATCCCTTCAATCCCATCAATCCCTACGGAAGAACCAAGCGCATGGTGGAAGAGATCCTGGCGGATTTCGGCCATGCCTACGGGCTGTCATCGGTAGCGCTCCGGTATTTTAATGCTGCCGGCGCAGATCCGGACGGTCAATTGGGGGAAGATCACGACCCCGAAACCCATCTCATCCCTCTGGTGCTGCAGGCAGCCTTAGGTCAGAAAGAAGATATCAAAGTGTTCGGCAACGATTACGAGACAGACGACGGCACCTGCATCCGGGACTACATTCACATCAACGATCTGGCTTCCGCCCATCTTCTGGCTTTGGAGAAACTCTTGAACGGCGATCCCGGTGGGAATTTCAATTTAGGCAACGGAAACGGCTATTCCGTCATGGACGTGATCGACAAAGCCAGGGACATAACCGGCAAACCCATACCGTTCGAGATTGCGGAGAGACGGGCAGGGGACCCGGCTATCCTCGTAGGCTCCAGCCAAAAGGCCATGAATGAACTGGGTTGGAAACCGCAATATGCCGAGCTTGACACGATCATCGAGCATGCGTGGCAATGGCATAAGACGCATCCGAATGGATACAAAAGATAGCCCATAATTTTTAATTTTGAGTTTTTAATTTTGAATGAAAGATAGCCAGTAAACTGCTTAAAGTGAATTCATTTTAGCCACAGACACATTCAGTTTAATACCCCCTTGAGGGGTACACGGACTCACACAGACAATTAATATTTAACCGCAGACACTCGCAGACGTCCGCAGACATTTATGCCTTTTTCTTCGATCGACCTGATCGAAGAAAACCAATCATCGCTATCGCGAACTCTACCAATAACATTGACATAAACCTATGAATGATAGAAAAGCCAAATTTTTCAAAAATTATTCATTGGAGTGATAAAATAAATCAAGTTGCCCGCAGGGCATGATGATATATCATCGATCAAGTCGATCGATGATTGTCTGTGTCAGTCTGTGTGGGTCTGTGGCAAAGAAAAGAAATACAAAACACTTATTCAGAAAAAACTGAATGAATTTATTGGCATAACAATCGCATTACAGGATATGAATCAATTCGGCATGCAATATGTTATTTTCACGATTAAGCCACACATTGGATATAATAACAGCAAGTTGGTTCACGTAGTCCCTGGAATCCAAGGGGCGGAGCTGTGTCCAGGCTATTAAATATATTTATGGTGCTGCAAAGAAGATTAATCTATTTTAATAGAAAAAACGTCTTAATCTCTAATAATTAAGAATTCAAAATTCAAAACTCAAAATTATTCTATTGGGGCTTGACAAAAACCTACAATGAAATTATTATGGTCATTATAATTTCATCATAAAGAGGATTGTTCGATGGTGCAACTCGATAAAATACTGCCGGTCACACATGTGAAAAAGCATCTCCTGGACATTGTGAAAAGCATGTCCGATGATCCGTCCACGATTACCATAACGAAAAACGGCAAGCCCGTGTCGATAATGATGACACCGGATCGGTATGACTCATTGATGGAAACCATTGAAATATTGGCCGATCCGGAAATCATAAAAGTACTTGCGCTCTCTGCGAATGACTTCAAGAATAGACGTGTATATGAAGATAGTGATGTTTGGCAAGGGTGATGTCTTACCGCCTCCTATATTCCGCAGCGTCCAGAAATCTGATTCGCAAACTTCATCCCGAATTAAAATCAATCATACGTGCCCGCCTAAAACAATTGGAAGTTAACCCATATGAAGGCAAACCCCTGGAAAAAGAACTTTCCGGTTATTTTTCACTAAGGGCCAAACGGTACAGAGTTATATATAAAATTGATGAAGAGGGACAACGCCTAGAGATACATTACGTCGGCCATAGGAAGGATATCTATCAACTCTTCAGAGAACGTGCACAGAACCCAAGTTGAGCGTTTCAAATTTTAAGAATATGGGATTTAAAAATAATTTCAAAGGATTAAATTCATTTGAACCGCAATAGCGAGCGCATTCCCCGTAGCTTGCTGCGGGGTTAGCGAGCGAATCTAAATTAGACAGAATTCCTTACGGTCGAAGATTCCTCGTAGCTTGCTGCGAGGTTCTTCAATTCTTAAAATTTGAAACCCGTTCGGGATTGCCGATCTTACCGCATCTACATCGTCAGATGCCATACCGCATAGTTCACTATAGCGGAACAGCGTCTTCCTTGTAGCTACAGCAACCTCGACAATCGCTCAACTTCGGTAGAAATATCAAATATGTAAAGATCTCAGGATCCCATTTGTGAGGTAGAATATGAAATACAGAGCAGTTATAAAAAAAACAGGTAATTGGTGGATAGGTTGGCTTGTGGATTTACCCGGGGTCAATGCTCAAGAAAAGACAAAAACAGAGTTGTTAAGATCTTTGGCAATTGGTGCACAAGATATGCTCGATACAGAAGTCCCATTTGAACCTGACGCATTAATGACTACCATAAGCATACCTGATCCAAACTGGTCAACAAAATCAGAATCATTATCATAAATGGAGAAAAAGGTTCGTGTTCCATCGAAGATGGATTGAGTTTCCTCTCTTTCGCCCGGAAAGAGAGGGAGAAAATAAATAATCCTGTCTGCCAAGTTAAATTCGAAGAAGATTTAAACGGGGTAAAATCCTGTTAATCCTGTCTAAATATAATACAAAAGACAAAACTAAAAATTTAAAATTGTGGAGTATCACATACCAATCCGACTTGGGTGTTAATCTTGGTGGATGGTATGCTTTGAGGATGTCAAAGACAGGTGAGTGAAGAGAGATGGAATGTAGAAAATCAAATAAGAATGTAATTCAGAAAAAGGCTTATGTTGAGAAGTGTAACGCCTTTGGCCGATTCAATGAATGGGAGAAGCAAATTCTGGATAAAATGGATATGATAGACTGTTTGGCAGCCGTGTTTGAACTATATGATTTAATACCTAATCAGGCCAGGCAAAGACCGGTAAATGTGGAAGGCATTATGAAAATGCGTGAAGGTTTGACATGTCTGGCGTAAAGATATTTGAAGATGCATTATACGATCTGGCAAGGGTTTTAAAGCAACAGGATGTACCTTATATGATCATCGGTGGAATTATAAAATAAAATGAAGAAATTATCACAAAAAGAAAAAGATAAACTGCTATCAAGAATCTTCTGGGATTTGTATATTGATCCCGAATGAAATTCGTCAATATGTTAAACAGACCGATTGAAGAGGTAACAAGCATTCGTCAAATAAATTTATACCGCCGGCTGCTTACATCCTGTGATTGGTACACATTGATAAAGCTGATTCTCATTAGAAAAAATAAATATAATACTTAGTGATTCGATCATCGAAGGAATCTATCCCAAGGATATTAAAAGAAAATATTTATATGCACGGAATCATTTATCACAATGAACCACTCCACCGTGTGAGGTGTTGTGGTTCATTAACGATGTGCCGTTCCATTATGGCAAGATTGAAACATGCTCATTATTCCACCGGGTCGATAATTGGAGAAATATATTATCTAACAAAATATGTGCATTAAGTCGGTTGGAACTTAAAGATTTGGTAGACATTATCTATATTTCACAGAATTATTTGTTTGAGTGGGAAGAAATTGTCAGAGAGGCAAAAGAAAAGGACCTCTGGGTTGATCCATTGGAAATATGCCGGACAGTTAGCGCGTTTCCATTAGAGCTACTCAGCGATATCAAATGGATAGAAAACATGAAAAATTTAGAGATAAAAGAAAAAGTCACTGTGCTGCACGATGATATATTTCGCGGGAATTCCAATTCTTTATTTGTCGGATAGGGCTATCCAAAAACCTATGAATTATAGAAATGTCTAATATCCCAGAATGTTATTTTGAAATGATAAATGAAAAATTGCCCGCAGGGCATGAGGGTTAATCATCGATCAAGCCTGCCTCGGCGAAGCTTTAGCGAAGACGGGTCGATCGATGATTGTCTGCGCAGGTCTGCGAGCCTGCCCAGTGAAATTCTGCGAAGCAGACCTCTCTTTGAGAGGTATTTCACCGGGTGAATCTGCGGTAAAAATCAAAAGTCGTTAAAACGTCATAAAAAAACACGTAACAAAAATAATTAAAAACTAAAAATTCAAAACTCAAAATTGATCTAATATATTATGGGTTTGCATCCAGAACAAATAAAAACTCTAAAATCATTATCCCCCATGCAAAGTTGAAATCGCTGAGAAACTGATTCTTCAGCAAAGATGTTGAAAGCCTCGGCTATACGGCAGCAGCACCCGCACTGGAGCGAAGAAAAAGTCGCTATAAAAGTGAAAGAAATATTCCTATATGCAAGAACATAGCATATTTCATATCTTCACAAGTCGCTTAAATATTCTCAACATCCGTTAGAAAAAATCTTATGAATTCAAAGGCTAAAAAATATCCATCTGTCTGGCACCAAAGACGACAGAGGAAATATCATCAATTTGAACAGGCACGGCTGAACACCATAGAAGCCATAAAAGAAGCATTAAATCACCTCGCGAAACGATATACATGGGAAGATGCATACATCTTTGGTTCGGTTACCAGCCCAGGTCGATATGGATCAGCATCAGACATAGATATTTCAGTGTCCGGTTTGGATACATTAGACTATTTTGCATTCATCGGTGATATATCCGAACTGCTGAACAAGCGCGTTGATGTCGTAAGGCTTGAAGAATGCCGCTTTTCTCAATCTATCATTAGCAAAGGTATAAAATGGACACGGAAAAAGATATAGCAGTTTTCTTGTCGGAATTTGAATTCCAGGTAGAATTGATAAAAACTATCTACCAGCGTTTGAGTGACAAACTTGTTGTTTTTGAAAAAGAGACCCCATCCAGGGAAATGATCGATAGCACAGGCTACTGGATGCACAATCTTTATTGCGCATTTGAAGACTTGTTCAAACTGGTATCTGCCTTTTGGGAGAATAACCTGAATTCTGATGGCGATTACCATGTCAATCTTCTGAAACGGATGATGATAAGTATCAAAAATATCCGTCCGGCACTCCTGTCTCTGGACAGCTACGGGTATTTAAATGAATTGAGAGGATTTCGACATGTTTTCCGGCATGCATATAGTTACGGCCTCGATGACGAGCGGATTGGTTATCTGATCCGCAAGACTATATCAAATAAAGAAATGGTACTGGCTGATTTGACCACGTTTCGTGAAAAAATAGAAAATATCGGCGAATAATAATTAGCCACCCCGATGAAACGCGCTGCGCTATAACCTCCGGTTAATTTCATTTATCGATTAGCCACAGACTCACACAGACATCCACGGACAAAAAATAATCTTCGCTATCGCGAAATTAACCTTTCAATGAGCCTATAATTATAGAAATGTCAAATTCTCCAGAATATTATTTTGAAATGATAAATGAAAAATTGCCCGCAGGGCATGGATGGTAATCATCGATCAAGTCGATCGATGATTGTCTGCGAAAGTCTGCGAGTGTCTGCGGTTAAATCAAAAACAACATGAAATCTTCCATTTATTGGTTAATACTTCTTCGGGAAATCAAATTGTGTTTAGATATCGACTTGTATCAATTGATCTCTATGGAGAAATAAAAGATGCCCAAAAAGAGTACAAAGCTGGAAAGGGAAAAGCAGGATATCCAGACGATATCATGGCTGAGATATTATTATGAAACGTCAATTGGTCAGGTCAGCTACATTTATTGGCGCGAACACAGAGGAAGCTACAGCCGCTCAAAGTCGAAAAGATTTCATATCAAAGATGTCCATCGCATCAAAAGAGGCCAGGGAAACGAATTATTGGTTACGACTACTCAGAGACAGCAAATTTCTCATAGATATCGATTATGATGACTACATTGGAAAGTGTGAAGAGATTAATAAAAATCCTCACTTCGATCGTAAAAACATCACAAAAAAATAATTAAAAATTAAAAATTAAAAATTCAAAATTAAAAATTGTGCTGTGCCAAAAACTGACATACAAATTATAGATCCCACCAAGCATAGTGGCTGGGATGACCTGCTGCTCACCAACGAGAACACCAGCTTTTTCCACACTGCCGGCTGGGCAAAGGTCTTGACCGAATCCTACGGCTACAAACCCCTCTACTTTACACAGATAGACAACGGAAAGCTCACCGGTCTGCTGGCAGTCATGGAGGTCAACAGCCTGCTGACCGGCAAACGGGGCGTGTCCCTGCCGTTTGCAGACCACTGCCCGGTCATTGCAAAAGACAGGCAAGCCTTCGAGGCATTGTTCGAACTTGCGGTCGCATTTGGATCGAAACATGGCTGGAAAAAGCTGGGCCTTCGCGGGGGAGCTCTTTTTTTAAAGAATGAAAAACCAGATGAAACCTTTTTAACACGCATGAACTGAAACTGGATTCCGATGAGAATCTATTGCTGGCAAGCTTTCGGAGCAGCACCAAACGGAACATCAAAAAAGCCCATAAAAGAGGGAATTACGGTAAAACCACACAACTCCCTCAAAGCGGTCAAAGCCTTTTGCCGTCTCAACTGTATGACGCGAAAGGATCACGGATTGCCACCCCAACCGGATGCTTTCTTTGAAAACGTCTGTCTGATCACATTGTGTCAGAAAAAAAAGGGCGAATTTTCCTAGCCGCAATATGCAAAAAAACCGATTGCCGGTGCCGTATTCGCTTCATTCGATCGGCAGGCCATATACAAGTATGGGGCATCCGACAAGGCCTATCATTTCTCTACGCGCAAACAATCTTGTGATGTGGGAAGCCATCAAGCATTTTTCAGAAAACGACTGCAAAACATTTGATTTCGGACGCACGGACCTGGATCACAAAGGGCTGCTGCAGTTCAAAAGAGGCTGGGGTACAAAGGAAGGCACCCTTCACTATTACAATTACGATCTGTCCAAAAAACAGTTTGTCACCAAATACCCCAGAATCAAGACCTCCTATCCCATATTCAAAAACATGCCCATGCCACTGCTCAAGTTAGTCGGCAGAGTGCTGTATCGTCATATAGCATGAGGTATTTATTATTTAGCCACAGACCCATTCAGTATTATACCCCCTTGAGGGGTACACGGACACACACAGACATTTTAATTATTTCTTCGATCGACATGATCAAAGAAAACCAATCTTCGCTATCGCGAAATTACCAAAGATGTTGAATAGGCCAATAATAATAGAAACGTCAAATATGCCAGTAATATGACTTGGAATGATAAAAGGTATCACATGCCTAAAGGGCATTGATGGTAATCATCGATCAGGTCGATCGATGATTGTCTGTGTCAGTCCGTGCCTGCCCAGTGAAATTCTGCGAAGCAGACCTCTCTTTGAGAGGATTTCACCGGGTGAATCCGTGGCAAAAATAAAAATAAACTTCGTGACTCAATGACGAATACGATTCAGTTAGAAGAACTTACATACAAAATAAACGGCGCTATCTATGAAGTGAACAAGGTACTCGGGTCAGGTTTCCTCGAAAAAGTCTATGAGAACGCACTATTTGTTGAATTGAATAATCGAGGCATCAATGCAGTATGCCAGGTCCCAATCACCGTTGAATACAAGAATATGTCTGTCGGGGAATATATAGCTGATATGGTGGTTGAGGATTCGGTTCTCATCGAAATCAAAGCTTTAGAGGCATTACAAAAAGTTCATGAAGCACAAACACTGAATTACCTGAAGGCAACTGGATATAAAATTGGTCTGTTAGTGAACTTTTCGCATCCAAAGGCTGTAATTAAGCGATTCGTTATGTAAAGATCATTTTAGCCACAGACACATTCTGTATAATACCCCCTTGAGGGGTACACAGACATCCACGGACATTTTAATTATTTTTTCGATCGATATGATCGAAAAAAAACAAACATCGCTATCGCGAAAATAATCAACTCATCTTTAAACATGAGTATTATACTGGAACAATATCAAAATAGTAAGAATATTATCAGAGGGTTAATATAGTATTTTAATGCCCGCAGGGCATGATGATAAATCATCGATCAAGTCGATCGATGATTGTCTGTGTCAGTCCGTGTGTGTCCGTGGCAGAAATAAAAATAAACTGCGTGACTCAATAATACAAATAATCACAGGTTGAGAGAATAATGTTTATAAACAAAATGTATTACACTTTGAAACCAATCATTCCGCGCAGAATTCAGCTATTCATCCGCCGGCGCATCGCCGTCTACAAAGAAAAAAAATACCGGCACATCTGGCCCATCGACCCGAAATCGGCCACACCGCCCAAGAACTGGAAAGGCTGGCCGGATGGCAAAAAGTTTGCGCTGGTTCTCTCTCACGACGTGGACACCCAGAAGGGCCACGACGATGTTCCGAAGCTCATGGATATCGAAGAGAAGATGGGCTTCAGGTCCTCCATCAACTTTGTACCGGAACGATACAACCTGTCCATGGAATTGATCCAACAGGTCAAAGACCGCGGTTTCCAGGTATGCGTGCACGGCCTCTATCATGACGGTAAGCTCTTTTCTTCCAGAAAGATCTTCAACGAAAGAGCAAAAAAGATAAACAACTATCTAAAAGAATGGGGATCCATAGGCTTCACATCCCCCTCCATGCACCACAACATGGAGTGGATGCACATTTTGAATATTCTGCACTCCACCTCCACCTTTGACACGGATCCCTTCGAGCCCCAACCCGATTCCATCCGCACCATTTTCCCTTTTCTGGTGAGCAACAGCCGCCAGATCAATGGCGGCTATCTCGAACTGCCCTACACGCTGCCCCAGGATCATCTGCTGTATGTCATCATGAAGCATACCAACATCGATATCTGGAAAAAGAAGCTGGACTGGATAGCAGAAAAAAGCGGCATGGCGTTGTTGAACACCCACAGCGACTACATGGGTTTCAAAGGCAGAAAACTGTCCCTGGAAGAATATCCCATAGATTATTACATCGATTTTCTCGAATATGTTAAAACTGCATATAAAGACCAATACTGGCATCGCATTGCCGCGAGATGTGGTGTCCTTTTGGATTCAGGATATGAAATAAGAAAATATGGATTGATTTTCAATTTTGATTTTTCAATTATGAATGCTGAATTATAAATACAAATCATAGCCCCGGCACCTTAAACCTTATACAATTTTTCATAGCAGTTATCATTCAAAATCAAATATTTCACATTTGGATATTGACTCTGCAACAAGCCCGGTGAACCAACTCGCAATGAAGTATGCCCATATGCTCCGGATCGATTTATTGTATACTATCTGTCTGAATGGGATGCCCGCAGGTCTGTGGAAAAGTACCTGTCAATAATGCCGCCGGAAACAGTCGAAAGGATTGGGCAATATAAAAAGCGACAGGACCGGGAGATGCATCTGCTTGGAAGACTGCTGCTCAGGCAGGGTCTGATTCAGCATGGCTATTCAGAAGACTGTTTGTTCAAGATATCGAATGACCGTTATAGGCGGCCTTTTATCGATGACACGATTGATTTTAATATCTCAAGATCGGGTTGCTTCGTTGTCTGTGCTTTGACTCGCCACGGGAAAGTGGGGATCGACATTGAACAGATTAAACCTCTCGATTTAGATGCCTATAAAAAGGTGTTTAGTGCCAGTCAATGGAATCACATTACATCCGCGAAAAACCCTCTAAAAACTTTTTACAGGTATTGGACAATAAAGGAAAGCGTATTGAAAGCTGACGGAAGGGGTTTTTTTGCAGACATTTTGAATATCCAAATTAAAGGAAAAAAAGCAATTCTGGAAAAAGATGACTGGTTTTTCATTAAAAATAATGTCAACAAAGACTGCTACTGTCACCTGGCAACTAATTTAAAATATTCAACTGTGGTTTTAAAGGGATACAACTTTACAAAAAAAGTGGTGTGAGTCAGGAGATATAATGTGTGGGATAACGGGTATTTTTTCTCCATTTATTGATAAAAAGCCTCCTAAAAAAACAATTGAGGATATGACTTCCACATTGTGCCATAGAGGCCCTGATGGTTGGGGATTATACATTTCAAAGCATATCGCATTGGGGCACACGCGGCTTTCAATTATTGACCTTGCTTACGGTGCCCAACCGATGATGACCGATAGATTTGTAATCAGTTTTAACGGTGAGATATATAATTATATTGAATTAAGACGAGAACTGTTGAAAAAGGGTGCTGTATTCAGAACAAAAAGTGATACGGAAGTTATTCTCAAGGCTTTTGATATTTATGGAACAAATGCGATATCCATGTTCAATGGACAATTTGCATTCTTGCTTTGGGATAAAGCCAAAAACAGACTAATAGCGGCTCGTGATCGATATGGTATACGGCCTCTTTATATTTTGGAGCATAAGAAAACTTTTTATTTTTGTTCAGAATTAAAAGGATTTGATACAATAAAAAGTTTTGACAGATCTTTTGACCTGAAAAATCTATTTGAGCATGGTTTACTCTGGAATACGTTAGGCGATAAGACGGTTTTTTGCAATATTCGATCACTACCTGCCGGGACTATTGAAATATATAATAATACTGGTTCGTTCCGAAATAGGCGTTACTATGAAATCGGTGAATCAGAGGGGACCTCCCCAAAAGATTTTTCGACGGCGATGCAGGAGTTTTCCGAACTTTTAAATGATTCAGTGAGGCTTAGACTTAGAAGCGATGTCCCTGTTGCAAATTATTTAAGCGGCGGCATTGATTCATCGGTGGTCACATTATTGACCAGACAGAATAATCGAAAATTTCACAAAACTTTTTCTGTTTCTTTTGACGACCCATTATTTGACGAATCAAAATTTCAAAAAGAAATGGTTGCCCACTTACATTCAGAACATATTGATAGGAAAATATCGTATGATTCAATAAACAATTCATTTTTTGACGCATGCTATCATTTTGAGCGCCCAGTATTTCGAACGGCACCGGTTCCACTATATTTGCTTTCAAATGACGTCCGGGAGAATGGAATCAAAGTAGTGTTAACGGGTGAAGCAGCAGATGAGATATTGTATGGGTATGATTCCTACAAGGAGTTAAGTTTGCTGAACTTCTGGAGCAAGCATCCAAACTCCCGTTTACGCCCAATGCTCATTCGAAGGCTTTATCCTCATTTGATGCACTATAGTGACCCGAAGCGTTACGGCTTGATGCGGATGTATTATGAGGGATTTTTAAAAAAATTTGATAATCCTTTAGTTGGATTGAATATCAGGGTAAAGAATAATAAGATAATTCAGAACATTTTCAACAAAGATGACAATAAAGAACTTGTTTATGACAATACGCTTGACCATCTTAAAAGCATACTGCCATCGAACTTCAAGAATTGGACGTTGCTTCAGAGGAATCAATTTTTGGAGATGAAAACATTGCTTTCAGGTTATCTCCTCTCTTCCCAAGGGGACAGGATGTCCATGGCACACAGCGTCGAGAGTCGATACCCGTTCTTGGATCACCGATTAGTTGAAAAAATATTTCATTTTAAGGATTCATTTAAGTTATATGGGTTTTCAGAAAAATATCTGCTAAAGAAGTCATATGAGAATCTAATCCCGAAGCCCATCATAAACCGTCCCAAGATGCCTTATCAGGCGCCTGATTTAAAATCTTTCTTTTCTGGTGGAAAATTATCAGAGAAAACAAGATATTTTTTGAGTGATAAAATAGTTAAGGACTATGGAATATTCGATCATAATTATGTGAGGCGGTTTGTTGAAAAATGCGAAAAAAGAGGCTATGAAAATGCAGGCTATAGGGATAATATGTTGATCACTTTTATCCTGTCGGCTCAAATGAGCAACTATCATATAAAACACCCCCCAAAAAAAAGGTTGGATAACTCCCTTAAAAAAATTGAGATAATTGATTGATAGGAAAACATATCATGACGGATACTAAATTTAATAAAATTAAATATGAACTGCTGTATTTTATAAGTGAAAACTATTTCGTTCCAAAAGAGGAAATTGATATCGAATTGTCTTTGGTTGATTCCGGTATCATAGATTCTATTGGTTTAATAGAAATATCATCATGGATTACAGAGAATTATGAGTTTCCGGTAACGGAGGACGATATGTCACACGAGAATTTTGGTTCTGTGGTCAAGATCGTCGAATTCATATTAAGTAATCATGTGTTCGATTGACATTTTAGTGATCTTTGGGTTTGTCGTACAAAAAGGAATTAGTGATGAAATATCCGGCGTCAATAATACAAAGACAATTCTGGCTATTGCAACAATTTAGGCCGAAAAGTCCTGCATATAATGTACCTGCATATTTTCTAATAAAAGGAGATCTCGATGCTGCATTCTTAAATCGAAGCGTCAATGATATTATTCGGCGTCATGAGATATTAAGAACTTGTTTGTATCTTGAAAATGGTGAACTTGTGCAGGAGGTAATGTCTAATCATAAATTCGAAATAGAGGAATTTGTACTATCTAAAAGGAAATATTCTGCAGACGATGAAGAAATTAGATTGATTGTCGATGGAAAGGTTTCTCTTCCTTTTGATGTTAGCAAGTCACCTCTGTTAAGGGCTACGTTAATTCGTTTGTCGCGCTATGAACACCTTCTGCTTATCGTCATGCATCACACAATATCCGATTTGGAAACGGTTGCCTTATTTGTAAGTGAATTATCTGAAAATTATAACGCCTTGGTGCAAAATAAAATATTGCCTGAGCGATCGAACCCGAAGCAGTATCGGGGTTTGCCTTGTGGCAGAACCAATTCATAAACACCGAAGCCTGTATGCGCATGCTGACATATTGGAAAAAGGAGCTAAATTCAAAATCCGGTTATCTTGATTTGCCAGCGGATTTTCGAAGACCCGCTATGCCATCAAATAATGGAAAAGAAATATTACTTGAAATCAGCGAAGAACAGGGGATTAGAATACTCAACTTTTGTGAACATGAAAAAGTTAATGAATTCACTATACTGCTGTCGGCATACTTTGTACTCCTTCGAGCATACTCAGGTTAATCTGGAATTATCGGAGGTGTCCCATTTTCAAATAGAAGACAAGACATAGCTAAAGAAGTAATGGGCTGTTTTGCGAACATTGTTCCCATAGCATATGATATCGATATCGAAGACTCCTTCCATCAGATTGTACAAGATCTGAGAAAAAAACTACTGCTTGGACACAGAAACGGAGAAATTCCATTCGAGATGATTGTATCACAAACCAAACCGGTACGCGACTCTGCCATAAATTCTATTTTTCAGGTGGCTTTTACATTAGAACCGGATATTGATCTAAATCCGATTGGACTTGATGTTCAAAAGATCGATATCTATCGGGGTGCTCCCAACTTGACATTTTCAGCATGTTTAGAAAAAACGGGAATGCGTTTGTTGGAAGATTTGAATACAATAGCGACTTGTTTTTAAATGAGACGGTCAATGATTTTGCAGAAAATTTCCATTCATTTATCATGGAGGCAATTGAAAACCATTCCAAAAAAATATCATCCTTAAAGATATTTGATCATATTAATTCAATTGATAGAAGAAAGCCCGGGTTAGAAAAAAAGACATCGGAAACGGTTGCAGAGCAGAGGCGTGACTTCAAAGTGATTGTAGGTGCAACCTTTACCGCAGAGTTGGTGGAACCGATCTTAAGATATTGGATGGAAAAAGTTAAATTGAAAATTGACATCCAGTTTGCACCCTACAATCAGGTGTTTCAGGAGCTTCTAGAACCGGTGGTCTTTTTTACAGGAGCAAACATGGTATTAATTTGATATTCCTTCGGATTGACGATTGGCTGCCGGCCGACCGCAATGAAAAGAATACATTCGAACCCACGCAGGCCGATATGGAAGGGATTGAAAAAACCGCCAATGGTTTTATGAATGCGATTGAGAACGCCGCCAAAAGATCGACAGCCTCTTTGGTGGTTCTGTTTTGCCCGCCATCGACTTCGTTGCTGAAAAACGAGGTGTACAAAGGCTTTATTCAGAACATTGAAACAGAGTTGAAAGAGAAATTAAATCGAATGAGCGGGGTGTATCCGTTGACATCATCCGAGATCCTGAAGTGTTATCCCGTGACCGAATACTACGAACCTATGGGAGAATCGGTCGGTCATATACCGTACACGGAAGATTTTTTTGTAGCCGTCTCCACCATGGCTTCCCGCAAGATATTCAATCTTTATGCAAAACCATTCAAGGCCGTGGTGGTGGATTGCGACAACACGCTGTGGACCGGGGTTGTCGGGGAAGACGGAGTATTGGGCGTAAAAATCGATGAGCAAAAAAAATGGTTTCAGCGATTTCTAATCAGACAATATGAAAGCGGTATGCTGGTGTGTTTGTGCAGTAAAAATGTGGAGGCGGATGTGAATGAGGCATTCGAACATTGAGACATGATTTTGAGACCCGAACACATAGCTGCATCCAGGATCAACTGGAACTCAAAATCTCAAAACCTGCGTTTGCTTGCAGAAGACCTGAATCTGGGTTCGGACAGCTTTATCTTTATCGATGACAGCCCGATTGAAATTGCGGAAGTGAATGCAGGTTGCCCTGAGGTCCTGGCTATTCAATTGCCTTCGGAAGGCGTCGATCTGTCGCATTTTTTCGAAAACATCTGGGCATTCGATCGTCTCAAGGTGACAAGTGAGGATAAACAGCGAACCGCTTTTTATCAAAGTGACCGGGAACGTGAAAAGCTGATGACGGTTCGGATTATTTTGCGGCTTTTATTCAGAGCCTTAACCTTGATGTCCAAATTCGGAAATCACGCAGGAGGTGGTGCCGCGCGTGTCCCAGATGACCCAGAGGGTCAACCAGTTCAACCTGACAACCATAAGACGCACAGAGGGTGAAATTGAAAATTTGGTCCGGCAGGGCAACGTGAAGTGCCATACGGTGGCGGTGCGCGATCGGTTCGGAGACTACGGTCTTGTGGGTCTTATGATTACCGGAAAAGAGGCCGGAACGCTTCTGGTGGATACCATGTTGTTGAGCTGTCGGGCACTGGGCCGCGGCGTCGAGCACCGCATGATGGCATTTATGGAAGACATGGCTGCTGCGGAAGGCCTTGACTATCTCTACCTTCGCTACGTGGCTACGAAAAAAAACGTTCCCATTCGTGATTTTGTCAAGTCTGTAGCAGGTAACTACGAAAACAAATGGATGACTGCATTTTGTATGAAATCCCCAGTCGGATTGCGGTAGGGATTACCTTCAAGCCGGAAAATTTACAGTCGGAGGGCAAGCAACCAGGCGAAAAACCGATTGCCAAACAGGCCCGGCCTGAAACGCCCAAATCCCGGGGAGTAGAAATGGCTGAAATCATGTTGGACATCGCCCAGAACTTGTCGGATGTAGACATGATCAGCGCGGCCATTCAGCCACAGGGGAAACAGGCTACTTCCACACGAAATCCCATACCATGGAATCGTCGGAGACGGTAACTAATATCAGTCAGGTATGGATGAAGGTTCTGGGGATAGGTGACATAGCCGTTAATGATAACTTTTTCGAAATAGGGGGCAAGTCCATTCTTATCCCTCTTATCATTATCCAGTTAAAAAAGGAATTCGACATGAATGTATCCATTGTCGATATGCTTCAATTTCCGACCATCGCATCCCTTGCCGGCCACATTGACAATTTGGTACCGGCAGCAACGAAAAGGGTACAAATTAAAGCCATGCAACAGAAGCGCGGATTGAAAGAACAGCAGCGGCGTGCCATGAAAGCAAGAAAACGAAAGATATAATAAGAGCAGATATATGAGTTCAGACGGATTTGAAGACAAAGATATAGCCGAGGGCATCGCCATCGTCGGAATGTCCGGCCGATTCCCCGGAGCGGACAGTGTATATGAATTCTGGCGGAATTTGATACAAGGGGTGTGCTCCATAGATACGTTCACGGATGAAGCCCTCCGGCAGTCAGGTGTACCGGAAACACTGCTGAACAACCCGAAGTATGTCAAAAAGGGCGGTGTCTTGAAGGGACCAGAGCTTTTCGATGCCGCTTTTTTCGGGCATAGTCCTCGAGAGGCCCAATCCATCGACCCACAGCAGCGGTTGTTTCTTGAAGGCGCTTGGGGGGCATTGGAGAACGCTGGATATGACCCGGGATCTTTCGAAGGTGACATCGGTGTTTATGCTGGGTGCGGAATGAATTACTACCTGTTGAAAAATCTGCTTTCCACCGGCCCGGACATGGAGTCGGTGGTCATGGCGATGAATTTCTTCGGTAACGACAAAGATTTTCTGGCCACACGCGTATCGTACAAGTTGAATCTGACAGGGCCCAGCATCGATGTTCAGACCGCCTGTTCCACGTCTCTGGTGGCGGTTCAGCTGGCTTGCCAGGGACTCTTCACCTATCAGTGCGACATGGCGCTGGCAGGCGGGGTGTCGATCCAGGCACCCCGCATGAAAGGATACCTGTATGCCGAGGGTGAGATTTTTTCAACTGACGGCTACTGCCGTACATTCGACAAAAAAGCCACGGGAACGGTGTTCGGCGAGGGATACGGTATCGTTGTTTTAAAGCGACTCGAAGATGCGCTTAAAGACATGGGCAACATTTACGCCGTGATCCAGGGGATTGCAGTGAATAACGACGGATCCGACAAGGTTGGCGAGCACGCCCCCAGCGTCAACGGCCAGAAGGCCGTTATCGCCATGGCCCAGGCCCTGGCTGATGTTACATCTGTAGGAAATTTCCTACATCGAAGCCCATGGCACCGGCACGCAGATGGGCGATCCCATGGAGCTGGCCGCCCTGACACAGGT
>CAVUUM010000003.1:0-270940 GCA_963744665.1 uncultured delta proteobacterium
TATTAAGGCAAACCTCAACGTCACTATTATGAGGCGGAGGGTTTGAAAGGAGAGTTCGAACATGGATAATGACCCGATGGATAAGATTTCATCGACCATAAATGAATTGATAGCGCGATTCAAGTTTCCCCAGCTTAATCTCAGACTGGCCGGCGCTTTGAAGATCCTCATCGCCGTGATTGTCCTGATGATTCTCGGCTATAACCTTTTTTTCGTTTACGTGCAGCCCGACCAATACGGGATCAAGGTGGCCAGAGTCGGCATAAACCGCGGCGTTCAAAAAAAGATCTATCAGGCGGGCCTGACGTTTGTTCTGCCCTTCGGGCTGCAGCAGATGTACCAGCTCCCCAAGGGCATTCAGGTGCTGGAGTTGACCAATTTCCCCGACACCGCCGCAGCGATGGCCAGGAAAGACCGGGCAGCGCATATTCAGACATCGGACGGTTTTTTCGTGGATGTGGACGTTTCCTTTCTTTACCACATCAAGGACCCCTACATGGTTTTTACCACCATCGGTCCCGGAACGCTTTATGAAGACAACGGCATCATCCCCAAGGCCGAACCGGCCCTAAAGGAGACACTGGGAAAGTTGACCACCGAAGAATTCTATAACAGCCCCATGCGTGTCAAAAAAGCAGAAGAGGCCAAGCAACGGCTCAACAAAGAATTGAATTTAAAAGGCCTAGAAGTAGACCAGGTGCTGGTACGCTATTTTATATACAGTAAAGAAATCCAGAAAAACATAGAGGAAAAGAAGCTCCAGGACCAGATGGTATTTACCAACCAGGCAGCGGCCCGTGCGGCCAAGGAAGAAGCCGAATTGAAGAAAATCGTGCAGGAAGGGATGGTCATCGCCGCCGTTGAGCTTGAAAAGGGCAAGGCCTATGTCACCCGCAAGATTGCCGAAAAGGATTTTTATGTTCGCAAGAAAAAGGCCGAAGCCGACCTGCTGGTGAAACTGGCTGAAGCGGAACGCGTACGCCTGAGAAATGAGGCCCTGAAAGGGATCGGATCCGAGCGCATGGTGGCCCTGAAAATGGCCGATGCCTACAAGGGGCTCGATGTGATCATCCTGCCCAGTGACGGTCCGGACGGGGTCAACCCGTTGAATCTGGACAATACCCTGCAACTATTCGACGTTCGCAAAGGAGATGGCAAATGAAACACTTTTATAAATGGATTTTTTTAGTGTTGTCCATATTTACCGTGGCCGGCTGTGTCCCCCATACCACCGGAGAGACAGAGGTGGGTGTCAGGACCCGCAAATTAGCTTTTATCGGCCCAAAGGGTGTTGAAGATCGGGCCTACGCTCCGGGTGCCACCTATTTTTTTCTGCCGTTTATCAACGACTGGGATGTCTTTGACACCAAGCTCCAGAATCTGGAGATGACGTTTTCACAAGTGAGGGGCGACCGCAAATCCAGAGATGACTTGGTGCTTAAAACAATCGACGGCAACGACATCAGCCTGGATGTGATCATCGCCTATCGCATCGATGCGAACAAGGCACCCCACATTCTTCAGTACGTAGCCCGGGATGACGCAACCTTGCGGGATAAAATTGTTCGAACCGTTGCCCGCAGCAAACCCAGAGACATTTTCGGCGAACTTAAAACGGAAGCCTTTTATGTGGCCGATGCCCGCGAAGCACAGTCCGGCAAGGCCCGGGAGGCACTTCAGGAAATCCTGGGGCCCATGGGTATCGTCGTGGAGAAAGTCCTGACCAATGATTATCGTTTCAACCCTGCATATCAGAAAGCCATCGAAGACAAGAAAGTGGCCGATCAACAGGTAGAGAAGAACAAGTCGGCCCAGCACGCCGCCACAGAGGAATACAAGCGCAAATTGGAAGAAGCCCGTGGTGAAGTCAACAAGATGGTGGCCGACGCCGACGGTCAATACCTCAAGGACAAGATCGAGGCAGATGTATACCAGGAGCAGCAACAGCTCCTTGCAAAAGCTATCCAGGCCGAAGGCATAGCAGAAGCGACCGGAATCCAGGAAATGAACAACGCCCTTGCCGGATCGGGCGGCGAGGCGATCGTGAAACTGAGAATCGCCGAGGCGATTCAGGGTAAGCGTATCATACTGCTGCCGGTCTCAGAGGGTGGCATGAATCTCAAGACAACAAACATCAACCGCTTGATCGAAACATTGGGCGTTAAATCGCTTTCCGGTGGACAATGATAATGTTTACCCCATTGTTGCATAAACAACATGGCAAAGTATATATAATGAGTTGTTATTATATACAATATCGTAGCGATAGCGCCATGTCCTGGATTTTCTCCCAGGTGAATTCTAAGGATGGTGTCTATTTTGCCATGTTGTTTCCCCTACGGGAAAGCCGGAGAACTTCAGATCCTGCGTTGCTGAGGGTTCGAAGTAAAAAACTACGACTTCACCCTCAGACGCCTTAGCTCTGAATCTCTCCGGCTTTTGCAATGCTGGGGTTTATTGCCAGGAGAACCTGGGGATATTCTGTGAAATGACAGGCAAGAACCTATCGGAAAAGAAATATCAAAATTTAATCTGTTCGTATTAAAGGAGAGGAATTATGAAAAAACGAATTAGTATTTTACTATTCACTTGTTTGATGATTTTGACTTTGGGTGTATTTGGCTCCCCGGTATATGCCGCAGAGAAAGTTCTGACAATTTCGCTGGATGCTGCTGACGCCGGTCAAGATACCTTTAATCCATTTACAACCAATAGCACGAATAATATCTATTATCTGATTTATGACAGATTGGTGGAAATGGGTGCCGATGGTGTTATTTATCCGCATTTGTTATCATCATGGAAAGTCTCGGATGATGGCATGGCAATCACATTTTCCTTGAGAAATGGCGTCAAATTTCATGATGGCTCTGAATTGAATGCAGAAGTCCTCAAATGGTTTCTGGAGAACATCGCCAAAGGCAAATCCAAATATATGGTAGCCGCTGTTGAATCCATTGACATCATAGATAGTTTAACTGTTGTATTAAACATGTCCCGACCCGATCCGAATATTTTATATAATTTCACCTCCTCTTTTACAGGTATCCCCAGCAAAAAAGCCATTGAAAAATACGGGGACGAGTTCGGCCGCAAATATGTGGTGGGCACCGGCCCGTTCAAGTTTGCCTCCTGGAAAAAAGGAAAGGAAATTGTTTTAGTGAAAAATCCCGATTATCAATGGGGTTCAGAGCTGTCCGACAATCAGGGGCCTGCAAAAGTCGACAAAGTTATTTTCAAGGAGATCCTTGAAGACTCGACGCGCTTTCTTGAATTTAAAACCGGTGGTGTCGATATACTGGAAAAAGCCCCCACGGTTTTCCTGGATAAGATCAAGGAGGATTCCAATGCGAGAGTTATCAGCATGGCGAGCAATACCAATTTTCATATGGTCATGAACACCAAACGCGAATTTCTGGACAATGTAAACATCAGAAAGGCCATCGCTCTCTCCATTGATCAAAATGCCATTTTGAAATCAGTTTTCCAAGGTAATGGCGCCCCTGCCTATACCTATCTGATTGATCGATTGCCGGCACGAAACGTGGACAAAAAGTATGAAATCCATTTTGATTTGGAGCAAGCCAAGGCGATCATGGCAGAAGAGGGATGGAAAAAAGGCAGCGATGGCATCTTGGCCAAAGACGGAAAAAAATTGGCCCTTGCCCTTTGGAGCAAAAGTGATTCGGCTGAGCGAAAAGTCGCCGTCGTCATCCAGGCCCAACTTGCCAAATTGGGTGTTGATGTCAAGATTGAGCAATTTGACCCCAGCTCCATAAAAGCGGAGTACAAGAAAGGGCGGCATGATCTGGTTGTGCGGTCTTATGGTTGGGACAATGCCGATATTCTGGAATGGTTTTTCAATTCCACCAGACCCGGTTATCCAACTGTCTCCATGTGGCATGACAATGAGTCTGATTATTTGATGCAGAGAGCCATGACGCGTGCTAAAAATTCTGAAGAACGGATTCAGTATTTCAAGGATTATCACGAATATCTGCTCTCCCAGTATCTTTGGGCTCCCATTATCAATACCGTCAATATTCATGCGATAAGTAATAACGTTAAAATGCCCTCCGACCCACGATTTAAGATTTTGATGGGCGCACCCGTTATGGATATGTCGGTTAATTAATCTGACAAAGAGAAGGGGGTGTCATCAACACGAGCTCCCTTCTCTGCTACCATTAAATTCGAACCGCAACAGTGAGCGCATTCCCCGTGGCGATTCGACTGAGCTTAGCCCGGACATTTCATGAAATTTGACGAGCGATTTCTATAATACGATTGTGTCATGCTTCGTTATACGAACGATGCGCATGAAAAATAAAAGGAAGAGGCAGCGGTATGTGGACTTACGTTCTTCGACGTACACTCATGTTGATACCCATATTTTTTATTATTTCCGTTGTGGTCTTCGCTCTCATTCACATGGTGCCTGGGGATCCCATCGACTCGTTGCTGGGACCGGGGTCGATAGCCGCAGATAAAGTCGAATTAACAAAGGCTTATGGCTTGGACAAACCCCTCCCGATTCAATATCTTGTCTGGCTGAAGAAGTTTCTCTCCGGCGATATGGGGCAATCCATCATAGAAAAACAACCCGTTGTGGATATGATTCTCTACAACATGCCCTTTACCATTAACCTGGGATTGGCCGCTCTTGTTATTTCCTTTGTTCTGGGAATTTTTCTGGGTATCATTTCATCAGCCTTTAAAAACACCTTTATTGATCACTTCTGCATGGTTTTTGCTTTGCTGGGAGTGACCGTGCCAGCCTTCTGGTTAGGCTTGATTCTGATGTTGATTTTTTCGGTGATGCTGGGATGGTTTCCTGTCTCCGGTTCTGGCACGCTCCAGTCTCTGGTGTTACCGGCTGTAACCGTTGGTTTGGGTGGTGCCGGACTCATCGCACGCATTACCAGGGTCAGCATGCTGGAGATGTTCCACAAACAATTCATTTTACTCTTATATGCCAAAGGCTTAAGTAAACGTGTCATTACGCTAAAACATATTTTCAGAAATGCCCTGATGCCTGTCATTACCATCTTCGGGTTACGGCTGGGCTGGATTCTGGGAGGGGCCGTCACCATCGAGATTGTCTTCAGCCGTCCCGGAATCGGAAACATGCTGCTTTCCGCTCTATACCGTCGCGACTACCCGGTGGTACAGGCATCGCTGATTTTTCTGACCATGGCGGTTATCATTGGGGCGTTTATCGCCGATATTATGTATGCTTATGCCGATCCACGGGTCAGGGACGCCTATAAATAAACCCTAATTGAGCGTTTCAAATTTTAAGAAAATTTAATTAGAAAATAATATCAGTGGAATAAATCCATTTGACTTCTAAAATTTGAAACCCGTTGGGATTGCCGATATTACCGCATCTACGGCGTCAGATGCGAAGCCGCATAGCTCACTATAGCGGCATCGCATCTTCCTTGTATCTGCGGCAATCTCAACAATCGCTCAAATTAGGTAAACATTGATTGGGTAAATAAAATGGCCGAAAACCAAGCAATTGAAAGAAAACACAAATCCCCATGGCTTGTCATCTTTAAAAGATTTACCGGGAATAAGATGGGCGTTATCGGAACCGCTTTGATCCTATGCCTGATCCTCGTTGCTATTTTTGCGCCTATGTTGGAACCCTATTCATTCAAAGAACAGGATATGGGGCTTATGAATGCGCCACCCTCTTTTAGCCATCTGCTGGGAACGGATGAGTTTGGGCGGGACATGTTAAGCCGAGTCATTCGAGGGGCGCGGATTTCATTTGTGGTGGGGGTTTTGTCGGTAATGATATCGGTCATGATTGGCATCGTGATCGGATCCATTGCCGGATTTTACGGCGGGGTGATCGATTTGGTTTTGACAACGTTTGCCGATCTGACCTGGTCAATGCCGGCGATCTTGATCGCACTTTTGTTGGTGGCCATCATCGGTGCGGGTTTGGAAAGCGTTATTGTGGCCATCGGATTATCCTATTGGGCGCAATATGCTCGTCTGGTTCGCGGGCAGATCCTCTCCTTAAAGAGCGCCGTTTACATCGAGGCAACCAAATCCATGGGTGCCAGTGACTTTGTCATTCTTTTCAAACACCTGCTCCCCAACAGTATGTCACCCGTTATCGTAGCGGCCACGATCGGTGTCGGAAACGCTATCGTGTTGGAAGCGACCCTGGGGTTTCTAGGCATGGGGGCCCAGCCCCCCACACCCAGCTGGGGCGCAATGATGAGCAGTGGAACAGCTTATCTCTTTATCTCTCCCTGGGTAATTATTTTTCCCGGTATAGCCATGATGCTCACCGTTTTGGGGTTTAATTTGTTTGGTGATGCCCTGATCGACATCATGGATGTTAAAAATAAGGAGTCCAATTAATGAGCTTTTTTAGAGGTGAGAGATCTGGAAGTAGCGTTTCGGGTTGATAAAAAACCGGTGAAGCCCATCGAGGGAATTTCATTTGAGATGAACGAGAAAGAAGTTCTGGGCATCGTCGGAGAGACCGGATCGGGTAAATCTTTGACAGCACACGCTATTTTGGGGCTTTCAACGTTGGTAGGTGGAAAAATCGAGGGAAGCGTCAAATTTAAGGAACGGGAGCTTCTTTCGATCTCAGAAAGTGAAATGCAGTCAGTTCGCGGTGGTCAAATCGCATTCATTCCCCAGAATCCCATGACCTCTTTAGATCCTGTCTATCGGGTGGGGGATCAAATTGTCGAAGGTTTAATTCAGCATGCCAAGGTCAGTAAAAAAGAAGCCAAACAGCAGGTACTTAATTTAATGGAGCGACTGCGTATCCCCAAAGCCGATCGCGTTTTTCAACAATATCCACACCAACTTTCCGGCGGGTTGAAACAAAGAATTGTCATCGCCATGGGGTTGTGCACCAATCCTCAATTGTTGATCGCGGATGAACCGACAACGGCATTGGATGTAACCGTGCAAGCTCAGATCATGCGATTGTTCAGTGAAATGACGCGTGATAGAGGGATCGGACTGTTTCTGATTACACATGACTTAGGTGTCATTGCCCAGGTTTGCGATAAAGTCGCCGTTATGTATGCCGGAAGAATGGTAGAGTTCGGCGACATCGAACCTGTGTTTAATACGCCCAGTCACCCCTATACCAGAGCGCTTTTGGAATGTATTCCCACCATCGGAATGAAAAAGGGATCCTTGTCCGCGATTGACGGCAATGTCCCCAGTGCCGGAAACTATCCAAGCGGCTGTCGTTATCATCCACGTTGTCCGCAGTCTTTTTCGCCGTGTGAAACGAATGCGCCGGCATTGATTCAAATCGAAGGCGGCACCCGGGTTGCCTGCCACCTATATCAGGGGAAAAAAGACTGAGGTTATGGAAAATTTCATAGAAGTTAGAAATCTATCCGTTTCGTTCGACGTCAGAGCTGGTATTTTGTTGCGTAGAATCGGGACTATACAGGCTGTCAACGATGTCTCCTTTTCGATTAAGAAAGGGGAAATTTTAGGTGTTGTGGGTGAATCCGGGTGTGGGAAATCTACGCTGGCTCGATTGATCCTGCGTCTGATTGAACCCAAAAGCGGCAGTGTCAAATTTGATGGGATCGATATTTTTCAGTTGTCTAAAAAGGAACTGCGACAGCAACGGAGTCGTATGGCGATGGTTTTTCAGGATCCCTATTCTGCCATGGACCCCCGATATACAATATTCAGAAGTTTGAGTGAGCCTTTTCAAATTCAGAATGCTCGTTTCAATAACGAGGAGCGGCGAAAAAAAATCGATGATCTCTTGAAACTGGTGGGCCTGGATCCACAACACGGATTCGCTTATCCCCACGAGCTTTCGGGTGGGCAAAAACAGCGGGCGGATATCGCACGCGTCTTGACGTTGACACCTCCGTTTATCGTATTGGATGAGCCCACCGCCGCTCTGGATGTATCGGTCCAGGCCCAGATTATTAAACTGCTCGAAGATTTAAGAGAAAAACTGGATCTGACATTTCTATTTATTTCACATGATTTGTCTTTGGTGAGCTATTTCTGCGATCGGGTCATCGTCATGTACTTGGGGCGTGTTGCGGAAATTATTTCTGCAGATTTAATCGGGGAACACGCGCAACATCCTTATACCAAAGCGCTGGTTGATAGCATCTTTCAAACGAAGCCCGGTCAAAAAAATCAGGCACCCCCATTGGAAGGTGAGGTACCCAGTCCATTCAATTTGCCACCCGGTTGCGTGTTTGTTTCAAGATGCAAATATGCGCAAACCCTCTGTCGGGAGCAACCGCCTGTGCTAGAAAAAAATGCAGAAGCCGGTTGGGTGGCCTGCCATTTTCCTCTAAATTTATAAATATGGATCATCTCCAAAAGAGTTGATCCAAATGAAGGGTTCGAGGGGTCAAGGATTCCAGGGGTCGAGCGATAAGTTTAAAGGTTACAGGAGTTAACGGTTTTACAATAAATAAAAGAGCTGTGTGGAGGTATGGAGATAAATAAAGCGATCACTCATTCTAGTCCTGAGAGAAGAAATGATCGGATTTATTTCACAAATAATCAGCTTCGCCGTTTACGCGCCACGATACACAGCCGAGCGGCATAAAAGTTCGCTCTACATTGTTTATTTCAGTCCGTGAATTTGAAATGTACGGGATGACAGGTCAACGGAAACCCAACACTTGGACCCTTGAATCCTCGACTCCTTGGACCCTTTCTCCCAAATAATTGGGAGAAGAACCAAAAAATTAAATCGAGTTGATAAGGTAAACGATGTGTGACCTTTTAATAAAAAATGGCAATATTATCGATGGTTCCGGATCTCCTGCTTATCTGTCTGACATTGCAGTTAAAAATGGTGAAATAGAAAGAATAGGACCTTCGCTTGACATAAAATGCGATAAAGTAATTGATGCTTCAAACCTGATCGTATGTCCCGGATTTATTGATATTCATTCACATACCGATGCCACGATAATGATCAATCACAAGGCGGAAAGTAAAATCAGACAAGGCATAACGACAGAAATCGTGGGAAACTGCGGCATCAGCGCGGCTCCTTTAACAACTGCCTTTTTATCGGAAGTGAAAGATCACCTGACCGTTAATTCTGATTTTGGGAAAGCGGATGAAATCGGGAAATCCTGGATTACATTTGCAGAGTACATTACGTTTCTAAATGGGTTGTCGTTGGGAATCAATATTATGCCAATGGTTGGCTTAGGAACCTTGCGGTCGGCTGTGATGGGATTAAAAAGCGGGCCGCCAACGAAGGACGAAATGAGGGAAATGGAAAACCTGCTAGAAAAAAGTCTGGAGGAAGGTGCCGCCGGCTTATCGACGGGTCTAGAATATATCCCGGATTTTCTTAGTCGTATCGAGGAATTGATTCAGCTCTGTCGTGTTGTCAAACGACAGAACAAGCTTTATGCCTCTCATATCAGGAGAGAATCACAAGGTCTTTTTCCCGCGATTGAAGAGGCCATACGTTGTGGAGAAGAGTCCGGATGCCAGGTTGAGATCTCACATTTGAAATTAGGTGGAAAAATTAACTGGGGTAAAACAGATCAACTGTTTGACGTTTTAGAAAAGGCAATTTCAAGGGGCGTTCGTCTATCCTGGGATCAATATCCCTATATTGCATGGGGCACGGGGTTGGCTGACTATGTTCCACACTGGGTAATACAGGAGGGTCATAAAAAAATGATTGCGTATTTAAGTGATACCGCAACCAGAAAAAAGATCCGTATGGAGATTCAAAAGGAAATTAAAAAGGGGATTCATGCGTATAATACAGCCTCCTGGGAAAACGTTCAGATCGCAATGGTGAAATCGCCTGAATACAAATCTATTGAAGGAAAAAGAATTTCTGATATTTCCAAAGAGTTGAATATTGATCCGCTTGATTTTGTCTTTGATCTGTTGATCAAAGAGCGGGGATCCGTAAAAACATTGGTTTTTTGTATGGACGAAGAGGATATCAAAACGATTATGAAACACCCTCATACGATTATTGCCAGTGATGGGCGAGCCGTCGCACCCTATGGTGAATTAAAAAAGGGGATTACACATCCCCGTTATTATGGGGCGTTTCCTCGCGTATTGGGTAAATATGTTCGGGATGAGAAGGTCTTATCCCTGGAAACAGCCATAAAAAAAATGACCTCAATGCCGGCCAAGACCATGGGATTGGACAATAGAGGAACCCTTGCGCTTGATAAGGTAGCGGATATAACAATTTTCGATCCGAAAACTGTTTGCGATGTCGCCACATATGAAAATCCGCATCAATATTCAAAGGGTATTGAGAAAGTCATTTTATCCGGTGAGATAATTATCGATAAGGGAAAACATACCAATAAATTGGTGGGTCAGGTTGTCAAATGAAGAAAAACCCCCGTATAGAGTTTAATCTTGTAAAATTACAGCATAACGTTAGGGCAATCTACAATATGTGTGCTGCCAAAGGAATTGATATTGTTGGGGTTACCAAAGGGTTTACCGCCATTCCTGAAATTGCACAGGCTATGCTCGACGGTGGTATTAAAACGCTTGGCGATTCAAGATTAGAAAACATACAAGTCTTGAGATCTGCCGGAATCAAAGCAGAGATGGTGCTGACAAGGATTCCCATGCTGCATGAAGTAAATCTTGTTCTGAAACTGGTTAATTGCAGTTTGAATTCTGAACTAGTCATTATAAAAGAACTTTCAGATACGGCCATCAAAAATGATAAAATACATGATATCATCTTGATGGTGGACCTGGGTGATTTAAGAGAAGGTATTCTACCTGAAGATACCCTGGATACTGTTAAAGATATCATCACCATGAAAGGCATTCGGTTAAAAGGATTAGGGGCCAATTTCAATTGTCTTAGTGGCATTGAGCCCACTGTTGAAAATTTGATGGAATTGGTAACCTTATCTGTAACAATAGAAAAAGAACTGGGAATTCATCTGGAAATACTTTCAGGTGGTAGTACCAGTTCATTGGCTTTGGTCGTGAAACACACAATGCCTGAGAAAGTCAATCAACTAAGAATTGGCGAGGGAATACTTTTAGGACATTCGGATATTTTAACCAATCTGGAAAACACGTATCAGGATTCGATTATTGTATCCGCAGAAATTATAGAATTAAAACAAAAAGAATCAACGCCAAAGGGAGCAATTGTCAGAGATTCTTTTGGCAAGATTCCCAAGTTTAAAGCGAATGGAATCAGAAAAAGAGCCATTCTGGCGATAGGAAAACAGGATATATATCCTGATCATTTATCTCCGCTGGATAAAAGGATAACAATCATTGCTGCCAGTAGTGATCATTTGGTTGTTGACGTTACAGATTCAAATACCGCATTGCATATTGGTGATGAAATCCAATTCATCCCAACTTACCCCGGAATTCTTTCTTCTACCACTTCAAAGTATGTAAAAGTCTATACTTAATATTTAGAACCTATCTCAAAATAATCTAAGTGCCCCTTGCGGCGTTGCATAGCAGCTCAAAATGCTCACATACTATGTGTATGCTCCGCTTTTTCGCTGTTATGCGTCTTGCCATGGACCCTAATCTTTATTTTGGGATAGGTTTTAGTTCCTCTTTTCAGTCATCCAGCTCCTCCATTTTTTCCGTTATCACAAGCCCTCTTTTTTTCAGGCGTTCCATAAAGGGTGCCACCGGGATATGGGTCATGGGGGACAACACGCCTTTTTCTTTTATCTCACCGTTGGCAATCATCTTTGCCACAATGCAGGCTGTATAGGCAACACCCTTGCTCATGGCGAGTATACCTGTTTCAAGATCCCGCTCAATGAGCATGCTGGAGGTAAGTCGCATTTTCTTATTCCCTTGCAGGCCTTCAAAAATATTGATCATAGCGATGAGATCTTTTTCGTCATCCCGGTAAGCCAACTGGGGCCCTAAATGTTTTTCCATGAAATCCATTGGAGACACAGTACCCTCAAGACCTTCCACCGGTTCTTCGCTTAAAAAGCCCAGCTTTTTGAGGGGCCGCCAGAAGGCGCTCCATCCGGGCCATCGAAGGGAATACCTGCCCGTATTAACAATGGTCTCTGTCAGACCCATGCGATCAGTAAAAAAAACCGCATCCCCGTTGGGAATAGCCTCCAGGGAACCCAGGTTCGGGAACTCGATCTCATGCACATAGGGTTCATCATGTTGTTTGGCACTGGGGATCTCGATGATCTGCCGATCCTTGATGATTCTTCCGTCGCGTGTGGTGGCGCTCAAAACCCCCCGCCAGATCCAGGACAACTTGTAATTCATGGGATTGGTGCATGCTTTTATTTCCGGGAATCCACCGCAATAGGAATTGATAACGGACAGGCTGTTAAACCGGGTTCTGGCATCCCCGTAAATCACAAGATCGATTCCTGGATCCAACCCGCATTCGGGCATGATGGTGATTCCGGCCTCTTTCGCTTTTTTGTCCAGGGCTTCCGGGTGATACATATAACTTGTATTCACCACATCAACCTTTGCTTCCAAGGCCGTCTCGTTGACATGGGTTTTGAATTCTTTTGGCAGAAGATCAATGACCACATCAACTTTTTCATAGAGATTCAACAGAGCTGATTTGTCTTCAGCATCAATTCTGGCCGTGGTAATCTTTTCCATATTTGTAAAGGCTTCAATCTTTGACAATTCGTCAAACTGAAGATCTGCACAGATGATGTGGCTGACAGTTTGATCAGAGGCCAGGTCATAAAGAACCGTTCTTCCCTGGATACCGCATCCGCCAAGAACCAGTACTTTCACGTTTCATCCTTTCTTAATAACCACTATAAAAGTCTAATCGCCCGCCGTCCGGCAGACAAGCGGTTACGAGCCATCCAACCACTTAATATAGAACAATTTACGAGGTTCCGATATCGCCATAGAGTCAAGTCTGTCCTTGAGAGCGCCGATTAAAAACGGCAAACGGTAGGGACTGAAGGTGTCCTGTGGTGAAGGACCACCATCCGCATCAGCCCTGAGTCATGCGCCGAGAACAATATCCGTTTGTAATAATAAACGACCATACCCATCGAGACGATCCTTTATGCCGTGGCGCCGTAGCGCGTACCAATAACTCGCGGCATTGGTCGACACGACAGAACGTCCTAAAGAATTTTCCAGACCTGAAATCAGGCTGACCAGCGGTAAGGCACCACCAAGATGCAAAAACGTATCCACGTCATCATGATCGAGTCGGTGAAAGGCATCCAGTATCTGCGCATCGGTTGTCTTGATGATGTCTTCCGATTTTTCTATATCGAGCCAGGTCACATGGGGCACGTCGTAACCAAGCGACTTATAATATTCCTGCGCACCGTGCGCCTGTTTTTCACCCATCGGCGAAAGGATAGCGAGACGTCGGGCACCCAACGTCTGAAGGGCTGCCTGGCACGCATCCGTTGCCGTCAGTATCGGAACGCCATTGGCTTTCCCTTCGAGCCGGGTGCGATATATCATTTGCTTTTCGACGGTCCAGTCGGCCATTTCCACAGAGTTGCCGCACAGGATCAAATCCGGCCAGCAGCCCAACGTTCCGGGTATTGCCGAGACCACCGCCTCAGGCGCACTACCATGGTTCGAAATATCAAACCGGTATATTTGATTACTGATACCGTCGGGTCTCAACAGTTCGAATTCCGGCTGCATATTGGCATTTTGCAGTGGCGCGACAATGGCGAAAACCCCCCGTGGGCCATATCGGTTTGTCATAACATCCATCCTTTTCCTTGGTTTTTAATACGATCAAGAGCGCCTTCGTATAGATTTCTATCTTTAATGGATTATAAGGTCAAATCTAAAGACCTAATATGTAGTTGATAATGTATTTTTAGTAAGATATTTATTAGGGAAAAAAAGCTGCCATCAAACGGATGGCATAAGAAAATATTTTTCAAGTATCATCAATCTTCTATTAAAGGGAACTACGATGAAAATTCGTGATAATGTATTTCTTTTAATCATCATGTTCGTTCTTTTGGTTTCTACTCAGCCCGTTATAAGTCAAGATGGATTCAATCATCCATTTGTAAACTTCGAACCAACTCCGGAGCAAGTGCTGGCTTTACAGGAGGTGTTCGAGGAATATAATGTCATGCAGCTCAAGGTACAAGGACAAGTAAATGTGAAATTGGCTGAACTCAGACTTGAACTCATGAAAAAGGATCGCTTCGAAACCAAAGACAAAGAAGATACCAGCATAGCCAAGATCAACAAAATTGTACGAGATATCAGCCGGTTATTTGGTGACTCCTTCAAAAACAATGTCACCTACTATTTGAAGGCCAAGGATGTATTAACTCAAAAACAATGTGTCCTGGCTTTTAGAAACCTACAAAATTTAAATTTTAACATACCAGATGATTTGTTTGGCATTGTTGAAAAGGAATTGCTTAATCTAAATTTGGATCTCTCCTATGATCAAGTCAAGAAGATATTAAAAAATCGGGCCCAGATGTCGAAAAAAGAAATCGACCTGAGTCTGAAACGCAGCCTTCAGATGATCGACCTGCAGGAGGAAATGATCAAAGACACTTGCGACAATGAGAAAATCAATAAAAGCATTTTAAAAATAACTGCGTTCGGCACCAAACAACTGGACAATCGTGTGGTTCATTTCATCAAAGCTAAAGACATTTTGACAGCCGAGCAGAAACAAAAGCTGTTCCAGGCAATGTTAATGATGCCTGGCTATTGAGTGGGTTTGGGCTTATTCTAAAGATGTGTTGGGGGGAGCAACCGTCTATTTTGTAGGCACATATTGCCTAATGTGTTATTATAGTTGTTTAAAATGATCAATTAGATCGTTTCTTGAATACATATTGACTCTGATGTTGTTCAATGTCGAATTGTTAAATGACTCGAACTTCGTTTTTTGTTCAGCCGTTAATCTATAGGAATTATATGTGTCAATGCAGTAAGTAATATAGGCATTTTCATCTAAATCTCTTCTTATCACCTCTGAAAAGTAAACTTCATCCAAAGGATCTTGAAGATGCCAATGTTTGGGTAGTCCGTAATAGCTGTCTGGTTGATATTCTTCCTGGATGAACATCGTTTCTTTTTGGCTTGCGTTTTTTGATAAAGTATTTTCCTTTGAGTGTATAGGACTAACACTGTTTGTGTTGGCACTAATTTTGAAAAGAACCTCTTCTGACTTTTCACTATCCAGTTTAATTATTTTTTCGCTGTGGACGTATCGAGGTTTTTTCCTCCTGTCTAAACTGTTTCTGCGATCTTTCCAATTTCTATTATCAGGCGAAAAAACACCATATTGGAAGAACCGTCGGTCTTTGATGACTCTCTGGCCCCCTCTATCGGCCAAAGGTCTCAATTCACTCGTCCTATTTTTTTGAAGTATTGCACCAAACATAATTCGTTGCTTATTGTATTTATACTGAAATTGTCACAATAATCATCTTATCAATTTGAACCAGAGTCGACGCTTTTCATGCTCGGTAACGATTTCGTTTTTAAAATGCCTTAATCCCATTCGTCGATCTAAGCCGTTTCTACGATCCATTCCTGATCTACGGTCTGGAATAAATATTCCATAAGAGAAATACCTACGATTTGCAAATTGACGCCTTCCTCCTTTATCACTTATTGGGCGCTTTTTTTCCGAAGGTTTATTTATTGATAGAAAATTCAATTTATTTGCCTTTTACACATTGGGATGGAGGATCATTATTGAATATTGAAGCCACATCATATTGTCAAATAAAAACTTAAGAACAATTTATGGTTGCACTTAAATTGGGTATGGTTGTAATTTTTTTCCTGCCCCAAAATAATTTTCCACAACGTACAGTACCTATCGATTAGAAATTTCAAAATTTGGAAATATCCCGCTGAAAATATTCCAGCAGCGTCGACATGGCGGTCGTCTCGTCCAGGGGCGAAAGCAGCCCGCGAATCCTGGTTACCTCCTGATACATCTCATCGTTCAGCAGAAGTTCTTCCCGGCGTGTGCCTGAGGCGTTGAGATTAACGGCGGGCCAGATCCGTTTTTCAGCACATTTTCGGCTTAACACGATATCGGAATTGCCGGTGCCTTTGAATTCCTGATAGATGATATCGTCCATTCTCGATCCGGTATCCACCAGAATGGTGGCCATGATGGTCAGTGATCCACCGCCTTCGACATTGCGTGCAGCACCGAAAATTTTCCTGGGTATGGCCAGCGCGCCTGCTCCCAGACCGCCGGTCATGGTGCGCCCGTGGCTCGGGGTTTCCACATTGAATGCCCGTGACATGCGTGTCAGCGAATCGATCAGCACCACACTGTCCCGGCCTGTTTCAGCGCAGAGGATGGCCGTATGCAAAGCCAACCGTGTCATTCGCATGTGCGTTGCAATGCTCTGATCCGCAGAAGAATAAATTACATGCGCCCCTTTCAGGCCTCTTTTGAAATCCGTTACCTCCTCGGGACGTTCGTCCACCAGGAGAACAAACACGTCCACATCCGGGTGATTGATAATAATGGATGCGGCCATATGCTTCAAGATGGTGGTTTTTCCCGATTTGGGCGGTGAGATGATCAATCCACGCTGACCCTTACCGATGGGGGTGATCATGTCGAGGGTTCTGCCGGTGAAATCGTCGTCCGCCTGGGTCATGATCAACTGTTCCGTGGGATTGATACTGGTTTGATCCTGAAGCGGTTTAAATCCGGAAAACATGCGCAACGGCATCTGATTGATGGTTTCCACAGAATGCAGCTGTGCATTCGGGCTTGCGGCATCCTGCTTCTTTCCGTGCCCTTCAATGTAGCCCCCTTCCGGAAGGTTGTGGCTTTGTATCAGTCCTTCGGGCACAAAGGCGTCATTGGTGCGTGGTGAGAAGTTTTTTTCAAGGGACCGCAAAAAGCCGAAGCCCCTGTCCAAAATTTCAAGATGTCCTTTTAACGGTTTCAACAATCAGCTCCTGTGTAAAAGATGGGAAAATATTGGGATTGTCCCTGAACGATCACCAATTGGTGATGTTATGCTGGCTTTTCTCGAACTGTCTGTCTTGGCAATAGGTTACATACAGAGGTTTGACAAGAGAGCGACACAGAGATTGGGACTTTTTAGATAGCTTATAGGTAGTATCCTGGAAATAGCTTGTCAATGGTTAATCGTTCAGAGGTGATGCTATCTTGCTTTGAAATACAGCATGACGGATATTTCCCTGCTACGGTCCTGACCTTAAATCTACGATGTTGCAATTTATAAAAATATTGCGTATGCCTCTTACGCTTCACTCTCAGGGCCTTTTGCCCGTACAATTCATTTAGAAGCTATTCCCTGACGCATTGCCGGAAAATATCAGAGTCAACTACCACCCGTGAAACGGGTGGCTTGGATTTCCCCCAAAATGGGGGAAAGACAAAGGAGACGGTACGTCTCCGCAAGTTCAGGTTCGGAACCGCGTGCCGATCACGCGGTTTGTAGAACAATCAAAGCCCGTGACCTGGCCCGGTCTCTGGTTGAAAACTGATAAAGGAATTTCGATGACACTTTCCATAACTGCCGATTATTTGACAAGTGAAGGGTGCCCGGAACCCTATCTCCGTCGTATTGCCGACGCCGGGTTCAGTCATGTTCACTGGGCCTATCACTTCAACACCGATTTTATCTACTCCAGATACGAAGTGGATCGCATAGAAGCGTGGTTGAAAGAATATGGTCTTGCGGTTTACGGAAATGCTTGCATCCGAGCGCATAAAAATCGGTCGGAACGCCTAGCCTGCAAACATGGTACACGATAAGCTAAACAAAAGGATGTCATGGGTGGCATAACATTTTTAATCCTGACCGTCATTTTTTCCAGTGGTGTGGCCATTACCATGAAGGTTGCCAATGTCTATAAGCTGAGGCTGGGGCAATTTCTGGCTGTCAACTATGTCGTGTGTCTCCTGGCCCTTCTTACATGGGGCTTCTGGCAAAAACCTGTTTCTAATTCAATCTTTATCTGGTCCCTGGGGATTTTTGTCGGTGTTATGTATGTACTCTCGCTCTGGCTCTTCAACCGTTCCATTTCAGCCACGGGTCTGGCCCTCTCCACAACCTTGATGCGTTTGTCGTCAGCGCTTCCCACGTTGGGTTCCCTGATACTCTTTGCCGAGCATACAAACCCCACTCAGGTTCTGGGGCTCGTTCTGGCCTTTGCCTGCCTGCCCCTGGCAAGCAAAGAACCCATACGTTTTGGACAGACCGGCAAGGAGGCCTGGAAGGGAATGCTATGGGGAATGCTGCTCTTTGCGGTATACGGTTTGACGGATTTCACTTTTAAAATCCAGGCAGAACTGGAACCCCTGACCAACCCCAGCAGCTTTATGGCAACCATTTTCGGTACGGCACTGCTCCTTACCTTTCCCCAGCTTTTCAAAGGAGCCCGGCCCAGCAAACAGTGTCTTTCCTGGGGTGTCGTCCTGGGAACAACGAATGTCCTGACCACTTATTTCTGGATCCGGACCCTTACCCATCTACCCGGCTCGGTGGCTTATCCTCTGCTGGGTCTGGGCGTCATTGCCCTCACGACCCTGGCAAGCCTGCTGATATGGCATGAAAAACTGCGACCGGCCAACTATGCGTTCCTGGTCCTGGCGAGTGTGTCGGTTTTTCTGATCAATCTGGGTTAGAATCAGCAGAGAAACAGGTAGATATCCGGGTCCAAAAAGAGGCGCTGATTCAACCTTATAATGGATAGGATCAGTTCGGAAGCTGCTGCAGAAAATCCCGAATGGCATTGTTCACTTCATGCGGTTTTTCCAGGGGTGACAAATGCCCGGCATCCTCAATAGAAAGCACCGTTGCCCCGGCGATCTTTTCACCCATGAAAAGACCATATTTGGCCGGTGTCAGGACATCATCGGTAGCTGTCAATATCAGAACAGGTATCTTGATGAGATGCAGCCTGTCCATAACATCAAAACGGTTGCATGCCTGATAATCACCCAATGCCACTTCGGGCAGACAGGCGGAAGTTTCCTGAATAGCCGGCCGAAGCACGTCTGCGTCACTTTTTCCGGATATTCCCATAGCCACCAGCGATTCTAAAAACTTGTTGAAATCTTTTTGGATGGTTTCGAATATGAAGGGGTTGACCTTGAGCCTGGCACCGGTGTTCATGAGAATACCGGCCGGAAAACGTTCACCGTGGTCCAGGAGCAGCTCCAGGGTGATGGCTCCTCCCAGACTAAGACCGCAAGGAATGGGATGAGGAATTTTTTCCTCATCAATAAACGTCATCACAGCCCGGGCATAGTCGGATACATGATCATTCCCAGGACCCGGGCTGGTCCCATGCCCGGGCAGATCGATGGCTACGGTGTTGGCGACATCCACCAGATCCTGCACCTGGGACCGCCAGAAAAGACGATTCTGGGAAGAACCGTGGATGAAAACCAGTGTTGGTTTATTTCTATTTAACGGCCAGGAGTCAGTGGCAAATCCCAGTGATCCAGAAATTCTACTTTCCATTCTTTCCTCTCCCAGCTGTGGCCACGCAAAAAATAGTGCTGTTTCCGGGGGCCGTTTCTTTGGGTTTACACTCCTGAAAATAACCGTTGCAACAACTGACAAACAAAACCGGTTTAGATATGTATCTGGAACGGTCGCAGCCGTTTCAGCAGTTCTTGTAGCCGAGAGATGCTTTGATAAAATCCCTGAAAAGTGGGTGCGGGTCCATGGGACGTGATTTGAACTCAGGGTGGAATTGGCAGCCGAGAAGCCATGGATGCCCTTTTAACTCTATGATTTCGACCAGTTCACCACTTGGGGATATCCCACTGACGACCATTCCGTTTTCAATGAACTGATCCTTGTACTGATTGTTGAACTCGTACCGGTGCCGATGTCTTTCGGAAATTTCCTTTACACCGTAGGCAGCGGAAGCCAGCGTGTTCTCATTGAGATTACACGAATAAGCCCCCAGACGCATGGTACCGCCCTTGTCGGAATGTTCGTCCCGTTTCTGAATGGTACCCAGCTGCTCGTCGAACCATTCCAGCATCAGATAAATCACGGGATGTGGTGTCAGTTTGTCAAACTCCTGGCTGTTGGCACCTTCCAGTTTCAATACGTTCCTTGCAAATTCAATGACCGCAATATGCAATCCCAGGCAAATACCAAAATAGGGGATGTTATTCTCCCTGGCATACCTTGCCGCACAGATCTTGCCTTCGATACCCCGGGAACCAAAGCCGCCGGGAACCAGAATGCCGTCGGCTTCACTGAGAACACCACTGCAGGTGTCCTGGTCAATGGATTCCGAATCGACAAAGATCAGATTTGATCGGCAGTTGTTGGCCACCCCGCCGTGATAAAGGGCTTCGTTGAGACTCTTGTAAGATTCGGTCAGGTCGACATATTTGCCCACGATGGCAATATTAACCGAATACCTGGGAGATTTGAATTTTTGGACAAAAGCCTCCCACGCGTCCAGGATGGGTGCCCGGGTCCATATCTTGAGTAATTCCACAATTTTATCGTCAAGGCCCTCCTTGTGAAAAACCAGCGGGACTTCATAGATGCAATCCACATCTTTGGCCGTTATAACGGCGTCCTGGCTCACATTACAGAAAAGAGCAATCTTGGATTTGATTTCCTTGGAAAGATACCTGTCTGTTCGGCAGAGTAAAATATCGGGCTGAATACCAATGCTGCGCAATTCCTTGACACTGTGCTGCGTCGGTTTTGTTTTCAGTTCACCGGCTGTGCCGATATAGGGCACCAGTGTCAGATGGATATAGATCACATTCTCTTTGCCGGCATCTGTCTTGAACTGCCGGATGGCCTCCAGAAACGGAAGACTTTCAATGTCGCCGATGGTGCCGCCGATTTCAACAATGACAACATCCACGCCGGTTGCCGCCAGCTTAACGCTGTTCTTGATCTCGTCGGTAATGTGGGGAATCACCTGAACGGTTCCCCCGAGATAGTCGCCCCTTCTTTCTTTGGTTATGACTGCGTCATATATTTTCCCGGTGGTAAAATTATTGTCCTTGCCCAGTTTGGCCCTGGTAAATCTTTCATAGTGCCCGAGATCGAGATCTGTTTCGGCACCATCGTCGGTAACAAACACCTCTCCGTGCTGAAACGGATTCATGGTGCCCGGATCCACGTTGAGATAGGGATCCAGTTTCTGAATTGTCACTGAAAGTCCCCGACTTTCCAGCAGGGCACCGATTGCCGCCGAGGCAAGACCTTTTCCAAGAGAAGACAGTACACCACCCGTAACAAAAATATACTTCGTATCATAATCCATTCAGCACCCTCATTCCTCTATCCGTTTTCTGAATTCGTTAATCGTTTTCTCTATTTCGCTCAACTCCCCTTCCACGGACGTATCCCTTCTTTCGGGCATGGACTGAAAATATTTGATCTTCAGATGTTCGGTATCGAGCATCTCTTTTGGAAAAGAAGGATTCACGCGTATTGTCTCCACTATGATTTCCCTCACCATTCCGCCATCTTTGTAAATGGCAACATGCATGGGATACCAGGTGTTATTGACCTGCCGCCAATCATCGTATCGAATCTCCGTGGTCATCCCCGGCGCATCAACGGTTCCGCCCACCAACACCCAGCGCATGGGTTGAAAGGTTTCCTTGTCCACCCACACCTGGGGCACCCGCTCGCCCGGTTTTTCGGAGCCCAGTACCACGGCGGTCCTGCCTTGGAATCGACCCAGGCAGGTCAGTGCGGTATCGATGCCTGCGGCAGCCAGTCTTTTGCCCAGCGATTCCCCTGACCGGTATAAAAGAATGTCCTTGTACAAGTCAAATAAAGTTTCATCATTGGCAACAATTTTTTGGTCGACAACCGTAAGCGTTTCTCCTCCGGATACCAGATGGATCCTGGAAGCATACTGAGAGGTGGAGTCGGACCGGAAGATATCAGGGAAAAGATACCGCAGGGTTTCATGGGCTTCCACGCTCACCTCACCCGGGATTGTTTCATAAAACAAGACCTTTTGAACCACCATCAAGCTTTTGGATTTTCCGTACTGCTGGGTCATCAACGTGAGCAGGTGAGGTCCCCTCAGGATGTAGGCATGCAACAGTCTGCCGGGGAATACCATGAACAACGTGCATATCAGGATTGCGACAAACCATCGATGAATCGCCACATGAAACATACAACGCAACATTGAGAACATCTTCATAAAGGGGTTCCCGTTACTGGGCAATAAATATTTCATCCGAAAACAATGCCGCACTGCCGAGCTCTTCTTCAATTCTCATGAGCTGATTGTATTTGGCAATCCGATCGCTTCGAGAGAGGGATCCGGTTTTGATCTGGCCTCCATTTACACCCACCACCAGATCGGATATGAAGGTGTCCTCCGTCTCACCAGAGCGGTGAGATATGACTGTGGTATATCCCGCCTGTTTAGCCATCTCTATGGCATCAAGTGTTTCCGTAACCGTACCGATCTGGTTCAGTTTAATCAATATGGAATTGGCGATACCTTCCTGAATTCCCCTGTTGAAAATTTTTGGATTGGTCACAAATATATCGTCACCCACAATCTGGATCATGCCCTCAAGCCGGTCGGTCATAATTTCCCAACCCGCCCAATCCTGCTCTGCCAGTCCGTCTTCGATGGACAAAATGGGATAGGTGTCCACCAGTTGCTCATAGTAGGTGATCATCTCATCGGCGGTCAGCTTCTTTTTTTCTGATGCCAGAACGTATTTTTTCTTAACATAAAACTCGCTTGCAGCCGCATCCAGCGCCAAACCGATGTCTTTTCCCGGCCGATATCCGGCAGCCTCTATGGCATCGACAATATATTGCAGCGCTTCTTCATTTGAAGCAAGATCCGGTGCAAAACCACCCTCATCCCCTACTGCCGTGTTCAGGCCTTTGTCTTTCAAAATCTTTTTCAGCGCATGAAACGTTTCTGCCCCCATCTGGACAGCCTGCGTAATATTTCCTGCACCAATGGGAACAATCATAAATTCCTGTATATCCAGGTTGTTAGCGGCATGAGCACCCCCATTGACGATATTCATCATGGGCATGGGCAGATACCGGGCATTGATACCACCCAGATAACGATAAAGGGGCAGCCCGTATGCCATGGCCGCTGCCCGTGTAGCCGCCATGGATACACCCAGAATGGCATTGGCACCCAGTTTCGATTTGTTGGTGGTACCATCCAGTGCGATCATGGTAAAATCAAGGGCCACCTGGTCCGCGGCATCCATGCCATGAATCGCCGGTGCAATGGTTTTCATGACATTCTTTACAGCACTGGTCACGCCTTTTCCACCGTACCGTTTCGAACGTTTGTTGCGCAGCTCCAGCGCTTCCCGTTTACCCGTTGATGCACCGGATGGAACGGCTGCCCGCCCCACAGCACCACAGGCCAGGGCGACATCTACTTCCACCGTAGGGTTTCCCCTTGAATCCAGAATCTCTCTGGCAATTACATCAATGATTTCAGTCATGAGGCCTCTCTTTCCATTTGAATGATTGGTTGATGCATGCTTGACTATTTGGAAATAAATGTTACGCTTATTACATTTCTATGTCAAGAAAAGGCATGCAATGAAAACGATAAAAACCTATCATCATTCTCATCTGTTTGTTTCGGCAATCCGGATTCTGGATCATCAAAAATCCACTCCCCCAGCCATCGAAGACGTTTGCAGCCTCCTGAGTTTTTCCCTGGAGCAAGGCCATTTCATCTGTAATAAACTCATGGAAATGGGGATAGTCGAAATCGTCGAAGGGGCGTATGGCATGCGTCTCTTTATCAAGGACCATACCCTACTCGAAGAAATCCCCAGGTCAGACCAGGAAAGCAAGCTTGACGAAGCGTTGAAGCAGTTCAAATCCAGCCGCAAGGGCTACGCGGAAAAAGTGGCCTCTATCCAGGCCGACCAGAAAGAAAAGCGCAAGAACCTCTTTGCCGATCTGGAAAAAAAACTGAAATCCGGTCTGAAGGATAAGTGATCTTTTGTGTTTTGTGTTTTGTGTTTTGTGTTTTGGGTTTTGGGTTTTGGGTTTTGGGTTTGGAGTGTGGTGCTTTGAACGGCAACAGTGACGCATTTCCCATGGCGACTTGACGGAACTCACCTAAGTTTTGCTGCAATATACGCCATTCTTTCGGGTCAGGTGCCGGTAATGGTTATTTCGATAGACCGGTTTCTGGCGTGGTTGTCGTGGTTGATGACCACAACTTGCTGCCAGGTTCCCAGACCTAGTCGACCGTTTCTTACCGCGATGGTAATGGAAGGACCCAGAAGGGCTGCCTGGACATGACTGTGTCCGTTACCGTCATGCCAAGACTCACCTCCATGGAATCATAATAAACATGCGCTGGTTTCAAAGCGCCCCTCCCTATGTTTGAGACGTTTGTATTAATACCCTGTTTGGATCATTCGAATTTGGGTCATTTGATATTATTTAGGATTTCGATATTCGTGCTTCGGATTTGAACCCAACAAACTCAACAAACACAAAAAACTCAGTCCTACTGAAGCCCCACGTTCCAGTTCCAGAGCCCGGGCCGTTGCTTGATGCTGACCGTTTTCGGAACCGGTTCAGACAGGTGCACAAAAACAGTGTAGCCCGCGGTCGACAGCAATTCTCTTTTTTTTCGGAAATCCACTTTCCAGTTGGGAAACAGCCAGAAATCCTCGCCATATTTTGCGGCCCATGAGGTTTCACCCTTTGGACTGGTGAAGGGTGTCCCTTCATTACATTGCTCCGCCAACGTTCTGGAAATGCACAACGGCCAGTTGGCAGACAGCACGATTCCCAGAGGCAGAATACTCTGGCCGGGAAGGGCCAGATAATCCTTTTTCCCCAGTTCGGGGCTGACGATGGCGCCCGAAAATCCCAGTTTTATCAATGACTCAACAGCAAACCCATTGGTGATATTACAGAAGGGGCCTGCCCAGAGAGTCAAGCGGCTGTGTCTTTCGAATAAAGCGGACTGCCAGGGCATGTTCAAAACAAAACGTCTGGCTCCGGAGCCAACCGCCAGGCCGACCAGTTCATGCAACGCTCTTGCCTGCCCGGGCCAGAGCACGGGCGGGAGCCACCACCAGATTTTTTTTGTGTGGCTCTTTTGACATGCAGCCATGGATTCAGGCGACAGCCAGAAACCGGTTTCACCTGATTTGTTTTTGGAAACCGCGTTTCGGTTCACACGCATATCCACGGTAGACGCCTTTGGGTTGATGGGTTGGCGGGTTTTTCCCAGAGACGTGGCAACCTGTTCTGTGTAACGCTTTAAGGGCTCCCCGATGACCAATTCCTTTTCGAGCTCCAATATCATGTCCCGAAGATGGCCTTCCTGACGATCCACCAGAAAAACAGGCGCACCCTTTATCCGGCGATCCCGGGAAAGTGCCTTCAGGTGGTAACGTCCCCTGGCGGGCACAGATTGCTTCATCCGTCTGACCACGTGCCAGGGGTCATCCTCATAACCAATCCTGAGCACATCGCCTGTCATGAGAGCCTCCCGGGGAACCAGGTAGGAGTGGTGTTTCGAACCCTGGACATGGCCCAGCAGCAACCCGGATCCGGTCTGGGCGGATATGTTGATGGGATTCTGCGGCCGCTGGGGCAAAAAGCCGTAATGCGTGGACACCCGTCCCAAAGCCATGGCAAGGAGTTCCAGTGCAGCACGCTTTTTTTTGGGGTCCCTGCCTTCGTCCCGAAGCATCTTGTAGGCTGTTACGGTGTAGTAGACATAATGAGGCCCTTTTTTCCTTCCCTCGATCTTCCAGGTCCGTATCTGAGGCAGCGAGAGAAGTACCTTGACCAGGACATCCAGACTCAGGTCCTGGCACGAAAAAGCTCTTTCATTGCCATGTTCTCCACGATAACGCCGTCTGCAGGGTTGGACACACCTGCCCCGGAGACCACTCTTTCCACCAAAATAACTGCTCCAGTAACACCTTCCGGAAACGCCGTAGCAAAGGGCGCCATGAATAAAAACCTCCAGACCCAGACCATCCGGGCATGCCTCCGCCATCATTTTGATTTCGTCGATGTTCAGTTCCCGGGGCAACACCACCCGATCGACAGAAAGGTCATGCCGCACAAGGTTGAGAGCTTCGGGAAAACTCACGTTTGTGAGGGTGGAAAGATGCAACTCTTTTTTAAACCCGGTCTTTCGTGCCAGTGTCAGCAGGGACAGGTCCTGAACGATCAGCGCATCCGGGTTGACGTCAAATTTCAATCGATGCAGAAAGGCTTCGGCCCTTTCCAGTTCTTCGGGCTTTACCAGCGTGTTAAAAGCCACATACACCTTGATTCCCCGGGCATGCGCCAGACGTGTCAAAGCTGCCAGCTCTTCAAATGTGAAGTTGGGTGCTGCCATGCGGGCGGAAAATTGTTTCAACCCGCAATAGACCGCATCCGCTCCGGCAGCTATGGCCGATAAAAAAGAAGCCCTGTTTCCCGCCGGAGCCAAAATCTCGGGTTTTGATACGGCATCGTCTTGAATTGATTTCATGGTCTTGTTTCTATGCATGTTTGAGGTGATTATACGGTGTTGGACAAGGCGTTATCACCACGTCTAATGGGTTGACTTCAAATGCTTTCTAATATATTTTACGCTCACAATCAGAGAAAGTTCAACACAATTATTATCCATGCCCGGACGTGCAGCCAATCCTGCACTTTTTGGAATTCGATTTTTCAACGCTGCTTATCCAATCACCGACCATCAGCAGCACAGTGGATATGATGCAAGCCTCTTGAAGGGGCCATGTTTTGCCGATAATATAGCGACAACGTCGCGTTTCATAAAATCGTGGCTACGATTTTATTACGGATAACAAGTGACATGAACACCAGAGGACCTTCGACTTCTGATTCCACCAGAGAAAGGGTTTATCTCGATTTCTACAATTTAGACGAAGCACCCTTTTCCATTACGCCTGACCCTGAGTATCTCTTTTATTCCCTTACCCATCAAAATGCCATCAACAAACTGCTGTACGGTATCGACAGCCGTATGGGTTTTCTACTTTTGGTGGGAGAAGTCGGCACCGGCAAAACAACGATCTGTCGATCCTTGCTGGACAACCTGGCGGACAAGGCCTATACGGTCTATATCATCAATCCGTCCCTGTCAGGCACCGAACTCATTTCCAGTATTCTGGACGATCTGGGAATTTCCTATTCAAAAAAGGCCTCCAAAAAAGAACTGATCGATGCCCTCAATACCTTTTTTTTGTCCACCGACAACAACAAACCGGTCGTAATCATTGTCGATGATGCCCAGACCATGCATATCGAGTCCATGGAGGATATGCGGCTGCTGTCCAACCTGGAGACAGACAAGGAAAAACTGCTTCAAATTCTTCTGGTGGGTCAGCCGGAGCTGTTGACACAGCTTTCCCGACCTGAACTCAGGCAGCTCAAACAACGTGTCGCCCTGACCTGTCGACTCGATACTCTCTCCAGAACCGAAGTGGAGGGATACATTTCCCGGCGGCTGTTTGTAGCCGGAGACAAGGGACATATCCGTTTCAGGTCGGATGCCATTCGCCGTATCTTCTCCATATCCAAAGGGACCCCCAGACTGATCAACCGCATCTGTGATTATGCCCTCACAGCGGGTTATGTGGCCGACACACATGAAATCAGCCAGGGGCATGTAAGAAAGGCCGTCAAAGAACTTAAAGGGCTCTGGGAAGGCGATACAAGTGCCATATCCTCTTCATCAGGCAAGCGAAAGTGGCTACTCATCATAGCCCTGCTGAGCCTGGTCTATTCAGGGATTGTCCTCACTGTCTGGCATCTGGCACCCAGACATCTTTTATCGACCCCGGTGGTTGAATCAGTCCCCAAGACCGAACCCGAACCGATTCCAATAGCGATGGCCAAGTTACAGGCATCCCAACTTGGTACATCCCTGGGAAAAAACATGGCCGATATCAAACTTGAAAACCAAGCACCACCACCCCTGGAGACAGCGCCAATACCCTCGAACGGGCAGAAAAAAGCCTATGTCATACGGGTAGCGTCTTTCAGGACCCTGCAGCGTGTCGAAAAAGCCACCGCCGAGCTTCGTAAAAATGGTATTCAATCCTACTCGAAACTTGTTGATCTTGGAGAAAAGGGTCAATGGTACGGGCTGTACACCGGAAGTTTCAAAACCCTGGAAGAGGCCAAACAGTTCAAGAGCGACCATGAGCTCTATGACGCGGTTATAGAGCAACGCTACGTCGAACGGGAAAAACCCGCTGTTATCCACAGGTGAATCATATGAGTCTAATGAACGATGCTTTGCGGAAAAAGAAAAAAGAAAATAAGCATCCTTCCGGCTCGGAATTATTTAAAGATGATTCCGAACGTAAATCCAAAAGAAAGATCAGAATCTATGGCATTGCAGCTATTGTTCTGATTGTCTGTGGCATGGCCGGTTTTTATTTTTATGAAATGATATCCCTTTCAACACCCATGTCCCCCGCTCTGCAGTCACCCCTGGTGGCAGAACCCCGTGTCAGCCCGCCCGAAAAAACCGTATCCGCGGATCAGGATAGCGCTATGCCGGGATCATCTGAAACATTGGCATCTAATGACCCGCTGCCGGGAAACCAGGATGTCCCATCCAAAACAACAACAAATGAACCGGCTTTGCCTGTACCGGAACCTGAGGTACAAAAAGTGGTTCCGGCAACTGCGCCCCTGAAAAAAGCCTCCCAACGGCCGCCCGAAAAGACGCAGCAGCCAGCACTTCCTGAAAAAACGGTTCCTCCTCCCGTTATCGAGCCCGAAGAGGTCAGCCTCCAGCCAGAATCGGCCGGGGACAAACATATGGATCAGACAGAAAAGACGGTTACCCCAATCAACACGGGAACAAACCCTGTAGAAGAGCTCTTTTACCAAAAAGGATTAAGTTACCATCGTCAGAACAAGCTTGAAATGGCTATCCAGATGTACCAGGCAGTGCTGAAAAGAAATCCCGATCATCGCGCGACTCGCTTTAACCTGGCATCTGCCTATATCCAGATCGCTTCGTTTACGGAAGCACGCACCATTCTGGAAGACCTGAACCGGCAGGAACCCGGCAACCCGGAAATATTGTTGAACCTGGCTGTGGTGGAGATCGGTCTGGACAGACCCGAAGAGGCCCTCGTCTTTCTGGACAGCGCCGAAAAAAGAGTGGCATCGCCAACATTCGAAATTCTGTTTCACAAGGGGGCCGCCTACAGTCGCATGGGAGACTTTGAAACAGCCCTTCGCATGTACCAGAAAGCGGAAAGACTGGCACCCGGGAATCCCAGACTCTGGTTGAACACGGCCATTGTTTACGACAGCCTGGCACAATACAACCAGGCCATCAGCCACTACCAGCTTTTTCTGGACAGTAACACTTCCCTGACAACAACGGAAAGGCGTGAAATCCAAACACGCGTGAGAGAACTGATGACGTATCTGGCACAGACGGCTGACCGGTCTGCGGGAAAGCCGAAGATAGAATCCGGGCAATAAGTGGATTTATCTCCAAGTGTATCGGCAGAGCTAAAGCGCCGCACTGCATCGTTAAGTTAATGGCACTTGGTTTTCATTGTATGAGGTACATCGAATGAAAAAGCGTTTGGGAGACATCCTGCTGGAAATGGGGTTTATCGGTCAGGATCAGCTTGAGATGGCACTTGCCGAATCAAGGGAAACCGGCAAGATGATGGGTGATGTGCTCTTGCGACTGGACTGGCTCACCGAAGAGCAGCTGCAACTAGGCATTGCCGTTCAGAGCGGGGCCAAACTCCTGGACCAAACAACGGTCCAGGTGGATCAACAACTGCTTTCTGAAATCCCCCAGAAATTTGTTTTAAAACACAATATCTTCCCGTTTGCCATGGAAGACAACGTCATCAAAGCGGCCACCAACAACCCCTTTGATGTGGTTGCCAGAGATGAGCTTGCCCGGCTGACCGGCCACCAGGTCACCACCTATATCGCCCCCAAGGAATGGATCGCCAAAAATATCGAGCTATACTATCAGACGGCCAAAGCCATTGACGATGACATCGAAAAGGCCACGCGAACCACCGGTGCCCTTGAAGATGAATACGAGGATACCCAGATCATCACACTTGCCGACCGGCTGATCGAAAAAGGGCATGTGATGGGTGCCAGTGATATCCATGTGGTGCCCGATGTCAACCTGGTGCGTGTGTACTACCGCATCGATGGTGTTCTGCACCAGAACTATCTCTTTCCCAAGGCTTTCAGCAAAAGCCTGGTAACCCGCTTTAAAATCATGGGTGATATGGACATCTCCAATCCGAATATACCCCATGATGGCCGCATCAAATACCGCGGCGTTGTCGGCGAGATTGACATCCGGGTCTCGACGTTTCCAACCCATCTTGGCGAAACAGTTGTCATGCGCCTTTTGTCCTATAGCAAGGTGGTGGGAAACATCAAGGTCCTGGGATTCGAACCCGAAGACCTTGAACGATTTATGAAAAACATCCATCGCCCCTATGGACTGATCATCTCAACCGGACCGACGGGTTCCGGTAAAACGACCACGCTTTATTCGGCTCTTATGGCCATCAACAGTCCAGAAGTCAATGTCATGACCGTCGAAGACCCCATCGAATATGTCATCCCCACCATCAGACAGACGGCCGTCAACCCCAAAGCGGGCCTGACCTTCAGCAATGCCCTGCGTTCTACCATGCGCCAGGATCCGGATATCGTTCTGGTGGGTGAAATACGGGACCGGGAAACGGCTGATCTGGCCCTCCAGGCGTCCATGACCGGCCATCTGGTACTGTCAACCCTGCACACCAATGATGCAGCATCCGCCATCAACCGTCTTCTCGATCTGGGTGTCAACACCAGCATTTTAGCGTCCTCCCTGACCTTGATCGTGGCCCAGCGCCTGATGCGCAAGATCTGCCCGCAATGTTCTGAACTGATCGACATGCCCCTCGATATGAAAGAAGCCTTTACCAAAAACGATCTGGAGGCCCCCGAAAAGATACCCAAGGCCGTGGGCTGCAATCATTGCTTCAACTCTGGATACTCCGGACGCACCGGTATCTATGAAGTCATCAAAATAGACAAGGAGATAGAGCAGTTGATATTCTCAGGGGCGCTCAAGAGCACCATCGAAGCCGCAGCCATCAAAGCCGGAACCAGCCTCATGTTCAGGCAGGCATTGAGAAAAGTCATCAGTCATGTCACTTCCATGGATGAAGTCTACCGTGTGGTGGCCGATGCCTAAATACCGTTACAAGGCCATTGATGCGGCGGGAAAAATAAATCGGGGCACCATCGCCGCTTTTTCGGAAGCCAATGCAGAAGAGAAACTACTTCAAAAAGGGCTGACCGTCATTCACGCGGCACCGTCAAAGGAAAACCCGCTGGCCGATTTCTTCGTCAGCAGACGTGTGAAACCAAGAGAGTTGGTGGAGTTCTATTACCGCCTGTCCCAGACACTGGAATTGGGTCTGCCCATGCTGTCTGCCCTGGAAGAGAATGAAAAAATCATTTCAACACCTTTTTTTCGAAAAGTCATCGAAGAGATTCGCATGGCCATCGAGTCCGGCAGTTCTCTCCATGAGTCTATGGTCCAGTATCCCCGGGTCTTCGAACCTCTGGATCTGGCTATCGTGAGACTGGGTGAGGAAACAGGGGTATTACCCGGAAGCCTCAAGGAACTGGCTGAATTCATCGAATGGAAGGAAGACATCCGCTCGACGCTTATGCGGGCGGCAATCTATCCAAGCTTTATCATCCTGGCTATTGTCGCCGTCATCAGCGTCTGGGTCGGTTACGTTCTCCCGCAGATGGCCAATCTGCTCACGGAAATGGGTGTGGCGCTGCCCGGCATCACCAGACTGGTTTTGAACATAAGTCATTTTTTCCAGAATTACTGGCTCTGGTTACTGGGGGGTGCCCTGATCTCGGGGTTCCTGGCTTATCTCTATATGAAAACGCCCAAGGGGCAGATCCAGTTCCACAAGTACATGTTGAAGCTGCCCCTGTTCGGCGGTATTTTTGACAACATCGCCATCGCCCGTTTGAGTCATAATTTTGCAACCATGTATACGGCCGGAATGACCATCAACAACATTTTTGAAATCCTTTCCGACAAGATTCTTGGAAACCGCTACCTGGAACAGCAGTTGGCCATCGCTTTTGAAGATATTCAACGGGGAGAGTCTATTTCGGATGCCATGGAAGCCAGAGGCGGATTTCCAACACTTCTCATCGGGGCAATCCGCAACGGTGAGACCACCGGCACCATAGACGATGCCTTCCGGCGCCTGGGGACCTACTACGACAAAGAGGTCAAACGAAATGTCGAAACCATGATCAATGCCCTCGAACCCCTGTCCATCATCGTCCTGGGTGGCATTTTCGGTTTGATCGCCCTTTCGATTATGCTGCCGTTGTACGACATGATTTCTGAAATACAGTAACTAAAGGGTTCAAGGGGTCAAGGGTGATACGAGAAATCAAGGGTTCAAGGGGCTGAGGGTGATACAAGGGTTGGAGGGTAGCTGACAGCTATCAGCGGACAGCAGCGTCCCAGCTTCCAAGCATCATAGCTTTCCAGCGTATCAAAGGATGATCGGCAATGCCCATTGAGATAAAAGATTGTGACGGTGGTATCGGTAATATTATCGTTATTAAGGGAGTAATAGCCGATCAAGAACTTATCGACGCTTTTGAGGTGCACCTAACGCAAGACAAGGAAAAATTCAAAAAATACAACTATGTTCTTTTTGATCATACCGGATTAGCAAAGATGGATATCACCGATGAAACTGTTGAATTTATTGCAGGAATAGGTGCAGATGCCTCGAGAGTCAATCCAGATCTTATCGCTGCAATGGTAGCGAATGTTTCAATAGGAGCCAATATCGACCATATCAGTCGATTTTCGAGAATGCATGAACTGTTTATTTATCGGTCGAATTGGGAAACCATGATATTTAGAACCAGAATCGAAGCAGTCAGATGGATCAAGAAAAAGGTTAGAGAAAAATATGGCGTTGATGATCTGACATTCGACTGAAACGGATGATAATGATGCTTCCCAAAATCATAGGTATTATCTTTGGTCTCTTGGCGGTAGGTGTTTTTGCCTGGAAATTTAAAGAAACTCCCTTGTGCCGACCGTGAATCATGTTACCCTTGGGCTTGGGCGTCGGGTACGCCGTGTTTTGGGTGATCAAAAGGGTGTTATAGCCACTTGCAAGCACGTTGGCTGTTTTTGCAATAGCTTTTAGGGTTCTTTGTGTTTTTCCCAAAGAATAGCGGCAAGCTTGACAGGGTTGCCCACCTTGGTCGCATTAACAACACATTGTTTGCAAATATGCTGTTTTCCCATGTCGTCGGACCCGGCAACACGATACCCTGCCTTCTTAGGTTCCCCCTCGCAGTAATCACAGTTCGGTAATTCCTCCATCTGGATAGAGTTTAAACCACCTCTGCGAGGATAAGGAAATCCGCACACTTTCAGTTCAATCATTTCCCACTCCGTCATCGTTGACAACGTTATCGTTGTTTGAACTGAACTGAGCGATTTTTATCTCGATCTGCACCGATCTTTTGCGGATCGAGGGTTCGCAAAAAGCCTCGACAGATCCACGGGTATGCCTGCGTTTTTTACGAACCCTTTTCCATCAAGATCTCGGCACACCTCTTCGGGAAAAATCGCTCAGTTCAGGTTGAATCTCAACAAAACAAAATTCTCGCCCTTTCATTGTGAAACGGTCAACATGAATTCACATTGTAGCACGCGACTCTGTGACATGGCAATTCCGATTTTCGGATGTCGTCCAACGATCCGAAGATTGACACGATGATATCACCTGGGTTAACATTCTTTTTGGCAACAAAAAAATGGCCAACCCGAACATTTCATGAAACTTGATTTGGAAAAAGAACACCCCTAATTTCAAAAAAAATTTGTCTGTCTTGGAAAACAATGCGACTATTTAAACCACATATGATGCTGTTCTTTCTGATGCTTATCCCTGGTTGCGCTAACATAAATGTCAGCCAGGATTATCCACTCAATACAGATTACTCGGTTTTGAAAACATATGCCTGGCAGTCAGAAAAACAGGAAAAAACAGGCGATATCAGGTTGGACAATCCGCTTCTCGATACGCGCATCCGTGGTGCAATTGATACCTTTCTGAGTGAAAAAGGATACCAGCGGGTTTCTGATGTTGCGCCTGATTTTTATCTTGCGTACCATCAGGAAATTTACAACCGAATCAATGTGGATCAAACCCGGTCCGGATTTGCATTTGGTATGGGGAGTTATGGATACCATGGCGGGATCGGTTTCAGTACCGGAAACAGTGTCAACAGCTATGATCTCAGCATGCTGGTGATCGATGTCATCGATTCAGGAAGTGGTGGTATTCTTTGGCGGGGAACCGGCACCCGCTCCTTTGTGCAGCCGGCTGATCCAGAAAAATTAACCAAAGAGGTCAACAAAACCGTTAACAAAATATTAATGCAGTTTCCGCCGCAGGAAAAATAAACCCTAATACGCTGGGAAGCTGGGACGCTGCTGTCCGCTGATAACTGTCAGCTACCCGCCAACCCCCGTATCACCCTCGAATCCTTCTTTTTAGAATCCATCAAAAAAAATAGGATTTTGTTTCAAGATCAAGGCGGTCTCGAGTTTCAACCCGCAGGAATACTTTTGTATTTTGAGGAGTTGAAATGAGAGAGCAACACAGAGATTGGGACAAAAGACATTTTTTAGACGGGTTCTAATAGCTCTCCCGTATCTCCTCGGCACTCAGCGCCTGGTCGTAAATGGCTACGCCGTCGATGAGGCCTTCGAAGAAATTGCCACCCCCTTGCGCATCAGCCCCGATGCTCAGATCTACTCCCGTCATCACCGGAAGACTCGTGCTGGCCGTTGTCTCGTCCAGGATGCCGTCGTAATAGATATGCATGCGGTTTGCCGAACTGTCGTAGACAAAGGCGATAAAGTGCCACTGGTTCAGGGGCATGTCGATGGATTTTCGGGTAACCGTGAAATTCGACCCGTTGCCAATACCGCCGTAAGGGCGGCCATTGTCCACGCCCAGGAAATAGAAATAGCTTCCAGAGCGGCGGGACAGGAGTTTGGCGTATGAGCGGCGGGTGGTTTCCTTTATCCAGGCCGTAATGGTGAGATGCTGATTGAATTGCAGGTCGGCGTGATCGCTCACCAGCACATAATCGTTCCCGTCAAAATTCAGCGCGCCATCAGGGTTGCCCGATCGGTCCGGTACCCAGGCCGCACCGCTGACGCTGCCATGGTGTCCGTTGCCGCTCGCATCATCGGCATCACCATTAAAATTGTAGGCGGCCACCAGACCTGGATGGGTATGACTCTCATACAGCTGTTGGATAGCGGTAGTGCTCAATGCGGCATCGTAAACAGCCATATCATCGATAGTACCAATGAAGTAATTGCTGGCCCCTTGTGAATCAGCGCCGATGGACACATCGATGCCGGGTGTCGGCGGCAGATTCTGCGGTACCGTGGAGGGTCTTTCCGTTCCGGCAAAATGCATGTACATGAGATCCTGGGTGTCGTTGTATGCAAATGCCAGATGGTTCCAGTGATCAAGTGACATAAGCAGCGATTTTCCCGTGACCTCAAACGCCGTGCCGTCTCCGACACCACCGTAGGGACGGCCATTGTCCACACCCAGGAAATAAAAATACCTTCCCAGGCGTCTTGAAATAATCTTGGCATACCTGTGTGACACGCGTTCCTTGACCCAGGCAGACAATGTCAATTCGTCAGTCAAACGGATACTTTCATGGTCCGGCACACTGACCCAGTCACCGTTTCCGTCAAAATTGAGGGATGTCCCGGTACCGTCCGGTGTGTCGCTACTCCAGGATGCATCTCCGTTCAAGGTGCCATCGTTCGAGCCGGCAGCATCCCTCACCACGGGCCCGCCCCCCTCATCAAAATCCCATTGGGACAACGGGCCCGGTCCCATGCCGCAGGATATCACATCGAGGGCAAAATGCCGGACAAACATGTTGCCGTCTGCGTCGGTCACAGTCACATCAAACGTTTCCGTTCCAATGGATGGCGGTGTCCCCTGCAGCGTGAGATGGGTATCCGACGGTGTGACATTGGTAATCCAGGCGGCAGATATGGTATGGACCCATGTATAAAAAGGGCTTGTGCCGGCAGGCGCACCCCCCTCGGCAAATAGTGTCGCCTCATAGACCTGCCCTGCACATGCGTCGGGCAGATCCGTGTTCAACAGGGTCAACCTGCCCCGGGTGATGCTGAAGCACCCCATGGCATTACGAAGCTGCTCCAGGGTAACCATACGGGTGATATCGGCCGATGAAAGGGTCATGGCCCCGGCATAGGCCCCGGAAGCACCCGGCGTGGAGGTAATCGTGCGATCCTGACCGGGACTCACGATAGCAAAGGCGATATTACCGGTACCGGCGGCAGAAATCCCCGTGCCTGTCTTTCCACAGATGCCCCCGCCGGTTCCCGGGGTCAACTCACCGGCGTATATGTAGACAAAACCCTGATGCCATGGATCATCGGTCTTTTTGACGATTTCACAAAACTCATCCACGTTGGTGTCGGGCGTGTTGTCCCCCCAAATGGGCAGGGCGCCGTTTTCAATGGACCAGCTGAGAATGGACTGCATTGCCGAAGTCATGGTTTCGGCCGTCATCAGAAGCTGTTTTTTTTGAACACGCTGTTTGATGACACCCGTGCCGACCCCTATAAGGGCGCCGAAAACCACCACCATGAGGATCAAGGGCAGAAGGGTGATACCCCTGTTGTTGTGAACAAGCATGTTTAAGGATGACGATTCCGATAAAAGTCAGAGTTAGACGGTTCCGTAAAAAGTTCAAATTCAAGGCGTGCAAGTTTTGTAATCATGAGGCGTACCTATCGTACGTTGAATGATTACGAAATGCAGCACAACGCAGAAGTTGGGCTTTTTACGGAACCGTCAAGGATTAACCGTCAATACAAAGGACTTACGCACACAGTTATCTTCGTTTCCTGCGTTGTTGCAAGACGGATCATTGCCGTTCCGGCTGTCGTCTCTAACACTGACGGTGATCAGAAACGAGCCCGGTTCCGTCAGGCCCGACCCCCTTGAAATGACCAGATCATCAGCCTGATAGGACGACCAGGCTGTTTCGGCCTGGTCCGAGCAGCGGGTTGGAGAGGCATCGTCCGGGTAGCGGACAAAACCCGGAGCGATGACCAATCCGCCCGGGATGCCCGCGGATACGCTGCGGTTGCCGATTTCGACACACCATTTATACTTTCCGCCACTGCTGAAGGGGACCCCCCCCTCGGCAAAAATCGTTGCGGAGTAGGTGCTGCTCATGCTGGCCGATGGCAGCTCATTGTTTAATATCTTCAGGGGAGCGCCCTGGCAACCGGCTTTTGTTCGCAGTTCACCGAGGGTGACATAGTCGACAATATCGTCATAGGCCTCGGTCCGGTTGAGCCTGGCAACCGTGCCATCATAGTTGGGGCAGTTGGTTCCATTGGTACAGTTGTCGATGCCGGCTGTACCCGGCTCATACACGCCGATGCATGTCTGCCCGGCCGGGCAGCCGGACGTCACGATACCGGTCTGGGGGTTATAATCCATGGCCCCGCTCACAACGACAAAGGCGATGTTGGGTATGCGGTCGGTGCAGGCGCTGTCCCGACAGACCGTCAAAGCGGTGGTCTTGCGGCCACACAGACTCTCGGGTGCCGTCAGACGACTGTCAAGAAAATAGTATATGGGTTTTGTGGCGCTGTCTTTTCTTTTGGTAACAACCTCACAGAATTCATCCAGGGTGCCATCGGCAGTGTTGTCTCCCCATTGCGGCAGGCGTTTTTCAGCCGATGCAAACCCCACAATCGATTCCACCGCCCCTGTGATGATTTCGGTGGTGGCCATTCGTTTGGACCGTTCCGTCAATGGACCCACCAGGGTAGCGCCAAACCCCACCAGCAGCCCGACAATCACCATGACGATGGCAACTTCTATGATCGTAAACCCTTTTTTGTCCATGCATGACAATAGAAATTGCCTCGCCGTTTGCCTGTTGGCGGATAAGAGATGCCTTTCCGAACAGGCATCCCCGGATTTTTCATGAACCCTTTTTCGGTACCATAATCCAAAAGAAGGTTTATGTTACAGCTTCAAAACCAGGATCACACGACGGCTTCAGGCTGAAATGCCTCGCGCCAGGATCGATCAGGTTCGTGAGACATTCTGGTTAAAGATCCACGTAAACCGTCACCGGTGCTGTGCCCGTGTAAGCGGCGCTGGCCCGAATGGACCCCGTGGTATAAACCCCGTCATCGAGGCTCGTGTCCATGGCGATGGCAACATCCACCGGCACCAAGGTATAAGTAATCCAGTTGGACGCCTTGCCGTTTCGGTTCTGGTACAACACGTAGTAGGTTCCCCCGAACGGGTGGCTCGGAAATGCGGTGGCATAACCGGTGGGAGAACCGGAAATAAGCCCCACAGTAGCCAGATGTACGAAAACATCCTCGTCTTCAGCCGCAGCGATCTGCCCATTGCCGTTACCGTTCGTTACGGCAGCCCCCGTATGGGTGACAGCATCGGGGTCATCGCCCGGGTAGTAGCCAAAACGATCCTGGTAGGTAAAAATGGCCGCCCGCATTTCATCCGAGGATTTGACCACACGCTTGATCTTGGCATTCTTGATCATCTCCTGCCCTTTGAGGACCCCACCGATCAAAAGACCAATAATCACCATCACAATGGCGATTTCCACGAGGGTAAAACCGGAATTGTCCTTCATTTTTTTTCTAAAGCGATTCATCATCAGACTCCTTTCAGTTGCTGTGATCTGTGATCTGTGTTTGGTGTTTGGTGTTTGGTGTTTGGTGTTTTGTGTTTTGTGTTTGGTGTTTGGTGTTTGGTGTTTGGTGTTTTGTGTTTTGTGTTTCGTGTTTCGTGTTTGGTGTTTCGTGTTTCGTGTTTCGTGTTTCGTGTTTTGTGTTTGGTGTTTGGTGTTTGGTGTTGGGTGCTGTTTTTAACATATGCCACCGAACCGAACCGCTACCCACAAACACAAAACACAAAACACTAAATACTAAATACTAATTACTAATTACTCAACCTTACGAACATAAGGGGTGATATAAATCACGAGTTCCCTGTTTTCCATGACATCTTCCACTTGCTCGAAAAAATATCTCAAACCCGGAATACTCCTGAATCCTGGAAGCCCCTTTTGGTTGGCCTGCCGGATCTGAGTGATAAGTCCTGCCAAAACAATGGAGTTGCCTTCCCGTACCCGTACCGTGGTGGAAAGCTCCTGGAGATCAATAATGGGATTGCTGATGGTCTGGGTTCTAAGGGAGTCCGTGGGAATTTCCACATCCTCTTCACCCTGAATACGGGTAATGGTGGGAATGATATTCAAGGTGACGATACCGTCGTTGGAAATGTGAGGCGTAATACCAAGCTGCAACCCTAAAACGACCCGTTTGATAGAGGCGCCGTATGTGACGATACCGGTCTCGGTATCCCGATCAACCCCGTCCACATCAGCGAAGGGGAACTGATAACCCACCGTAAGCACCGCTGACTGGCCGTTCATCACCGAAAGATGCGGGTTCGATACAACGGACACGTCCCCCTGGGTCTCGAGAAAATCCAGGATGGCGGAAAAACCACTTTGACCGGCCTTGACAATGGAACTGCCACCGTTGATGCTGAGGTTGAACACGTCCGTAAGTGTATCTCCTGAATCGGTGAATGCGATACTCACGTTGGACCAGTCAATGCCATAACTGTTGTCCTGCTTGAGGCGTACCTCCATGATCTTGGCCTCGATAAACACCTGGCGGTGGAGTGCCTCCATGAGGGAGTCCAGAAACCGGACCATGGCGGCAATCTTCCCGGGTCTGTCCGCCATGTATATAATACCGGCATTTCGGTTGATACGCACGATGCCGTCTTCAGATTTAAACAAATCCAGGGTTTCCTGAATATTGATCCACACATCCGTTATTTTGACATCGCGGTTGGCCTTGACCTGAAATTTACCGCTCACGCCCGACTGTTCGACACTGGATGCAAGCATGTCGCCACCAATTTCGATATCGGTCTCACCGGCCATATCCAGGTAATCAAACTGGTAAATCCGCTCTTCAAACACCTTGACAAAAAGATTGTCCCCTTCAATTTTCCAGGCATAACCGGCGCCATTGACCACCACCATATCGAGTGCTTCTGTAAGTGTTGCCTGCTGAAGATTGACCGTAAGACGGCGATTCAGATCCACATCCGATGCCACCGACAGGTTCAGACGGCTGTCACGCGTAATCACCTTTAAAACTTCAGCCAGCACGACATCACTGAATGCACCGGAATAGATCCTTGCGTCCTGTTGCATGTCCTGGACAATGGGCGCCAGCTTTTCCTTTATCACGACCGACCCGGGTGTTACATCCGGTATTTCATTTTTTATCACTTCATTGGGTTGGATGGCATCCATGTCTTGCAATTCGACCGGTCGCGGCTCATGAACCGAACAACCCATAACCGTCCCCACCATAAACAAGATGACGCCAAACCAGACGCTTTTTCTTGCGATGCAGCGCATTATTCCTCCATACTCGTATCCACCGAAAATTCTACCGTGGGTGCCGGTACAAACCAGCTCTCCTTATCTTGGACCAGCAGAATACCTTTGGCATCTATTCTTTGAATAACAAAATCGCCGATCTTGCTTTTTGTCTCCCGGGTCTTTCCGTCGATCACGGCCAGATAGACCACATCCCCGTCCGTGCCATATACGGTCATGATACCGTTGAGAGAAGGCAGCTCGATCTTTTTCTTTATAAGCGGTTCCGGCTTTTGGACAGGTTTCGGTCTTGACTCGGTTTTTTTGGCCGGCAGAACCGCCTTGGTCTGTTTGAAGTCGATTCTGGCAAAAATTTTTTCGATTTCCTGCAAGTCAATTATCTCTTTCAGCCGCATGGCAATATCGTTTTCCAGACGTTGCCACTTCGCAATCGTTGCCCTCGCATCTGACGACAGACCCGGAAGAGGTTTGTCAATCAACGCTGTCATGGCGGCGGCGTTATACCAGAGAATCAGCAGGGCCGCCAGTACCCACAATCCAATGATGAGCCGTTTGGGATTTCCTTTGATGACCATGTTCCTGTTTTCTTTTCCCCAAAATGAGCGCTTCAACCCGTTTTATGCGGATCCGTTTTCGCCTTCGGCTATGATGAAGCGAAAATCGATCCCGACCTGGAAGCGGTGCCCTTCTTCATCCCTTTTTTCAGCCATTTTGACACGCGTCACCACCAGAAACGGCGCATCGCTTTCCAGGGCCTGGAGCCAGAAAACCAGATCCCGGTAAGTGCCGGCAACATAAAGTTCCAATGGGATCCGGTCCCCTTGAATGGCTGTTTGATCGCTGGTCATGCGAATTTCGGACAGGCCTTTTTTTTGCGCCAGCAATTTTATTCTGTTCTCAATTGACAACAACTCTATCTGTATGGAATCGATGGATTTATGCAGGGAAGCCCGCCGTTTGAGCACCTGGGTAACCTTTTCAATGTTATTCTTTAAAAAGGTGTCATCCATTTGCGTGAATTCCATGGATTCCTGTTTCGACCTGATCTGCTCAATCATCTGCAGATTCAAATAGGTCATGGTCAGGGCCCCGGCCCATAGCATACCCACGGCAATCCATTTTCGGGTTAATCGATTTTTCATCACAGCCTGAGTTCAAACTGAATCGTATAATCTGTATAGCCCTGTCCGGGCAAAACCGCACCCAATTCAATATCCCGCTTCTCCAATCTGGGGCTGGTGGTAAAGGTCTTCCCCATATTTTCCAGCAGCATGGACAGTGTGCTTCTAAATTCCGCCATGTTTTCCGCCCGGACCACACAGGTCAAGTCCAGATTGGGGTTTTCCGTCACCAACAGTGTCATCTCCTTGATCCTGACATTTATCGGGAAACAAACGGCCAGATCCATCATCGTTTTCCAGGAAGATGGTCTCTGGGTCTCCTGCAAAATGAGATCGAGTGCCTCATTGTATTGCTGGATGACCCCTCTGGAAGATTGACTTGCCAAAATACCCGAAATTTCCGGTCCCGGGGTCTGTTTCGACCATTTGAACAGAAAAAAATGTTCCCCCCCAAGAAGCAGCAAAAGCAGGATACCGACAATCACGCCGGCCATCTGAACCGGATGCCACTCCCTGCCCCTGGCATGATCCCTTTGTGCAACAGTCATATAGTTGCCGGCAGGCAATAAATCGCTGGGTGTAAAAACACCACAAGGTCCCAACGTTTCAGTCATGGCCTGAACCGACGCGTCACCACCGGCACCAAGTGCTATGGTATGAACCTCTCTTCCAAGGCTTTCGGCCAGATCAGCGGCATCTTCCCTGCGGAATGAATGGATGAAAATATGCTCCAGCTCGGCTTTTTCCTTTTGCGAAAAAAGATAGAATGACTGGTTGATTTCATATGTCAGCGCAGCAAGTGCATCGGTATCCCCCCCTGCAGAATCCGAGAACTGAATGCTGCGCGAGAACAGAAACTGACCTTTGTGATAAAAATATAAATAGCATGCAGAAGAAAGTTTCTGTATCAGACCGCTCCCGGAATCAACCAGTTCCGGGTGAAGTTTCTCGAGTTTCTTTCCCCAGACATATGCGGGTATGGTGATGTCCATGGGAGCCATGTCGAACGTGGCAAGTCTTTGGTAGAGCTGGTACGATAAGGGGTCCTGAAGAAAGAAGGCATAAATATCACCGCGTTCCGACGGCTTCTTTGAAAAAGCATAATCGAAAAAAAGGCCGATGTCGGGTAGCTCCGGATGCTCGGAGACCAGTTTTCTTTCCACAAACGGCGCCACAATGGACTGCTTTTGGGATTGTAATGTCAGGTTTGTCTGTCCGATCCAGTAATCCGGCACCACCAGAAGTCGATTTTTTCTACTCCGGACGACTGCCGGGATAGAAGAGGCTGCATAATCATCTTCCAAAAACAGGTCCAGGGGAACCGTATGGTCCACCTGTATGGCTTCGCCAGCATACGAGACAAAAAAGAGCGTGTCCCCATGCACGACGGTCATTCCACTGTTTTTAGTTTTCAGCATCTTTTTGAGGCCTGCTCCCCTATCTGATAAATGCCTGAAAAGGTGTCATGGATACACCTGTCCCTTTACCCGTTAGGGCATGAAAAAGGGCTTCCGGACCACAAAATCAGACGATCTGATTCGTACCGATAAAATATGATTGATAACCATAACCTACAACAAGTTGTGTGTCAATAAAATATCATAACAAAATATGGTAGTTATAGTGTTTTTGTCTTGGTCGGAAAAAACCTTTGAAAATATTCGATGAAGCAGGTTGTCACCCAGGGGACATATCCCCAGTCATCCAAAAAAAATCATCTCGAAAGCTCCCCACAATGTCGATAAATGGGAAGGGTAAAACGTGAGTTGTTATTTATCCATTCTGTATTATTATATAACGACTCAGATAGATTGGCTGTAGAAAAAGATGACACGTAGCCATGCAACACTGGAGAACCCCGCGGCATGTGAAGCACTGCCGCACGGCAGAACCCACGGGGAATGCGCTCGCTGTTGCGGTTTAAAAACATAGACAGAAAGGAACCCCATGAAACTAGCGGTCAGCGGAAAAGGCGGTGTCGGGAAAACAACATTTTCCTCTCTCCTCATACGAACCCTCAACGACGACGGCCGGCATGTGCTGGCCATCGATGCAGATCCGGATGCCAATCTGGCATCGGCCATCGGCATCGACAAAGCCGAAACCATTACACCCATAGCCGAAATGAAAGACCTCATTTTTGAAAGAACCGAGGCCAGACCCGGCACCATCGGCGGTTTTTTCAAATTGAACCCAAAGGTCGACGACCTGCCCGACGCCCTGTCCGTCAGGTTTGAAAATATCAAGCTCATGCGTCTCGGGGGTGTCAAGAAAGGTGGCGCCGGCTGTATCTGCCCGGAAAGTACGCTCCTGAAAGCTCTGGTGACCCACATCGTTCTCATAAGAGATGAAGTGGTGGTAATGGACATGGAAGCCGGAATCGAACATCTGGGCAGAGGCACGGCTCAGGCGGTGGACAAGCTCCTGGTGGTTGTGGAACCCGGCCGAAGAAGCATCGACACGGCAGAGCATATCAGATATCTGGCCGCAGAAATCGGCCTCAAAAACATTGCCGTCGTCGGAAATAAAATCAGGAATCAAAAGGATGAGGATTTTCTGAAGCGCCACCTGGCTGATTTCGATTATCTGGGATCCCTGCCCTATGACGATGCACTGATCGAGGCAGATCTGGCGGGGATATCGCCCTATGACACGGCCTCGCTAACCAAGGAAGCCGTGAGGGAGATGGTGAATAGGCTATAAACAAAGAAGCTGTAAGCTTTCCTAAAACATAACACCTAGAACCGGCAGTTTCATGAGAACACATCCACTATCTCATTCTCGACCTTGAAAAGATAGGCAATCAAGGCCGCCCGGATCCACATGCCGTTGCGTTCCTGCCGCCAATAGGCAGCCCGGGGGTCTTTGTCCACGGCCACATCGATCTCATAGCGCCGGGGAAGCGGGTGCAGAATAACACAGTGCGCCTGGATATTGTCGAGATGCTCCTTCTTGAAATGAAAAGCGGGATAGGTTTCCGCTTCATGGGTTGGGTCCTCCGAATATTCGTTCTGAATTCGGGTCATGTAAATGGCATCCACCAGCGGCATAATGCTTTTGAAATCCTCGGTTTCATGGTACGGGATATGATGACGTGTCAAAAAAGACTTGATATCGTCTTTCATCCTATAGATCTGCGGAGCGGCGAAGTATAGCTCCACATCCTGATAATTTTTCATCAGGTAGCTCAAGGAACGCACGGTTCTACCCCTTTTCAAATCGCCTACCATGGCAATTTTTTTGCCGTCCAATCCGCCGTTCTTGCTGAACTCCCGTTCGAGGGTATAGATGTCCAGCAGCGCCTGGGTGGGATGCTGGTCGGGTCCTGATCCACCATTGATGACGGGAATCGCCCGGTCGGTTTGGTTCAGGACCCAGGCGGTCTTTTCAGCAAACCCGGCTTCCGGATGCCGTGAAATAATCAGGTCCACATAGCTGGCAAAGGTCCGTATCGTGTCCTCCTGTGATTCGCCCTTGACCTCTGAACTGGTGGTTGTGCCCCGGATTTCAGATACACTCAGCCCCAGCATGTAACAGGCGTTTTGGAATGAAAGAAACGTCCGGGTCGATGGTTGAGAAAAATACAGCATGGCCCGTTTGTGGGGCAGGAGATGCCTGAGATGATTCTGCCCCAGCTTGGTTTTTGCCAGCAATCGGATCATATCTCCCAGGCGACTCATGTGGTCTAAAAAAGGTCTGTCAAACTGCTGAGCAAATATAATGTCGATCAATCTCCCGTCCGACTCAAAATACCGGATTTTCTCATCGGCAGGTTTTTTGTAAAATTCTTCCCATCCCTCGTATATTTGTCGGGTGGTCTCAGCAAATCTTTTCATCCTGTTCTCCTTGAGTACGTGTTATCCCATACACGTGTCGTCATTACCAGAAATGTGTTTCGAAAGAAAGCCTGCTTTGACATCCAGATGGTTTTTGTTTATAAAAAGCGGTAAGCCATAAGCGATAAGCTTTAAGCTGCTTATGGCTTAGAGCTTAAAGCTTACACCTTAAAGGATCAATTCACATGAAACCCAGACTCCTGATTAAAATCGGTGGCCGTGCTTTTGAAAAAGAAGCGGGTTTTCGCGAACTGGCCCAGGCCATCAAGGTCGTCCCCGATATCGAGACGATCATCGTCCATGGGGGGGGTGCCGAGATATCCAAAGCCCTGAAGGATCATGGCCGTGAGACCCTGTTTGTCGATGGTATCAGGGTCACCCAGGCTGCGGACATGGTCATTGTTGAAAAAGTCCTTTCCGAAACCATCAACACGCGTATCGCGGCCTGGCTGACAAAAAACGGTGTGCCCTGCCAGCGTATGTCCGGAAAAACCGAACAGCTCTTTGTGGTAGAGCCCATGACCCGTGACGGCAGACAGTATGGATTTGTGGGGAACATAAAACAGGTCAATGGCGAGGTGGTTCTGCGCGCCCTCAATCAAGGCCATGTACCGATTGTTTCCCCCATCTCAGCAGATGAAAACCACCGCAGCTTCAATGTCAATGCAGACAACGCAGCAGCAGCCCTGGCTGCTGAAATCGACTGCGTGGGGCTGGTGTTCATCACAGATGTACCCGGTGTCATAGACGGTGGGAGTGTCTGCCGAACCCTTTCCGAACAGGGGGCCCGGGAACGCATCGCCCGGGGGACCATCAAGGGCGGCATGGTTGCGAAGATGACATCGGCATTTGAAGCACTGGCAAACCAGGTGCCTGCCGTTTACATTGTCCAGTGGCAAGGCATTTCCACGCTGCAGGATCTTGCTGCCGGTAAATGTCCCTCAGGGACTATTTTGAGAAGTCAGAAGTCAGAAGTCAGAAGTCAGAAATCAGGAGATCGAATAGAATGAAACGGCAACCAGCCAAGATGTTTCAAGAATTGATTTGAAGAGGTTAGCATGCTACTCAATTCATATGCCAAGTCAATTCTGACTCCTGGCTCCTGACTCATGGCTTCTGCATAAAAAATCCAAATTTTTTTTCTATTACAAAATTCATGATTGACAGATTTTTTGTTTTTTGACATATTGCGCCAGATTTGATCTCAGATTGGGAAAGTGCATGATATCCGAAACAACCCAAAATCGCACCCGCCGACGCCGTCGTATCCGTTTACTGCCGGGGTGTTTTTTGTGGAAATACAAATAATGAGTGCAGTTCAAAAAGTACAAAAAACCCCGGCAATCGCCGGGGTTTTTTTTTGAAAAGGAGCATACACATGACAACAGTGAAGAAAGTCGTTCTTGCCTACAGCGGAGGGCTGGACACCTCGGTGATCGTACCCTGGCTCAAAAACAACTATGGTAATTGCGAAGTCATCTGCTTTGCTGCCGATGTGGGGCAAAATGAAGAGCTGCATGGTCTGGAAGACAAAGCCATTGCATCGGGTGCGAGCAAGCTGATCGTGATGGACCTGCGCGAAGAATTTCTTGTGGACTACGTGTTCCCGACCATGCAGGCCGGTGCGGTATACGAACGCGAGTACCTGTTGGGTACATCTATTGCCCGGCCGCTGATAGCCAAAAAGCTGGTGGATATTGCCGAGGCCGAAGTTGCTGATGCCGTTTCCCATGGCTGTACCGGGAAAGGCAACGACCAGGTAAGATTCGAGTTGACCATCATGGCCCTGAATCCAAAATTGAAAGTCATCGCCCCTTGGCGGGAGTGGGAAATCAAGAGCCGTGAAGATGCCATCAAATACGCCATCAAATACAACATTCCCATCCAGCAGACAGAAAAGGACATTTACAGCCGCGACCGCAACATTTTTCATCTCTCCCATGAGGGGGGCCTTCTTGAAAACCCCTGGAACGAACCCGCCAAGGAGATGTTCCAATTGACGGTCAGTCCCGAAGAGGCACCCGATAAACCCGTTTATGTTGAAGTCGGGTTTAAAAAGGGAAACCCGGTTTCCCTTGATGGCGAGGAGCTGAACGCCCTGGAACTTTTCACCCGTCTGAATACGATTGCCGGTCAACACGGTGTCGGTCGGGTGGATATTGTCGAAAACCGTCTGGTGGGAATGAAAAGCCGCGGCATTTACGAAACACCCGCGGGCACTGTCATACACCGTGCACACCAGGCCCTCGAGAGTATCTGTCTGGACAAACACACCATGCACTACAAGGATTTCGTATCCGTCAAATATGCGGAACTGGTCTACAACGGCATGTGGTTCATGCAGCTTCGGGAAGCCCTGGACGCTTTTGTCAAGACAACCCAGCATAAAATTACAGGAACGGTCCGCATGAAACTATACAAGGGCAATGTTACCATTGCAGGCCGCAAAAGCCCGTTCAGCCTGTATCGTGAGGACTATGCTTCCTTTGGGGAAGACAATGTTTACAACCAGCAGGATGCCCACGGCTTTATCCAGCTGTTTGGGCTGCCGTTGAAAGTGGAGGCCCTTCTGGACATCGAGGGTAGTGGAGAGAGCCGGTATCGTCAGCCGGATTATAGCAAGTTCAAAAGAGACTAGCGCCGGCACAGAGGTGTTGCCAGACATTATCAACAAATTTGGGATGATATAAAAAACTTTAGGGTTCGAGGGTCCGAGGGTGATACAAGGGTTCGAGGGTAGCTGACGGCTATCAGCAGACAAAGGGCCATGTGAGATAAAAAATTGGAGGCTACCATTCGCAAACAGCTCTATGTCACCCTCGGACCCTCGGACCCATGTATCACCCTTGAACCCTCTTATCAAAAAAAATGGCAGCAGGATAATTTAGCAAAGTTGAGAATATAACATGATGAAAGCACGTTTAATACTGGCAGACGGCACCCATTTTGAAGGTCTTTCTCTGGGAGCCGAGGGAACCACTATCGGAGAGGTGGTTTTCAATACGGCCATGATGGGATATCAGGAAATCCTGACGGATCCCTCCTACCATTTTCAGATGGTGGTCATGACCTACCCACAGATAGGAAATTACGGTGTCAACCCCATCGATTTTGAATCCCGGCGCATCTACGCCTCTGGTTTTATCATTCGGGAATACAGCCCGGTTGTCAGCCACTGGCAGGCCGACAGATCCCTGGACCAGTATTTGACCCACCATGGTGTGGGTGGAATCAGCGATGTGGATACCCGGGCCCTCACACGGCACCTGAGAAACCATGGCTCTCAAATGGGCATGATCACTACCTCTGATGAACCGCTGTCAGCCCTTTTAAGACAACTGGCAGACGGCAAACAACTGGTTGGCAGGGATATCGTTCAGGAAATTACGACCAACGAAAGTTATGCCTGGCCCATAGACGACCCTGGCGCTAAAACTGGCCAAAGCATCTACCGGGTTGCCGTTTATGACTTCGGGGTCAAGTTTTCGATCTTGCGGGCCCTGCACGACCATGGCTGCAAACTGCGCATCTTTCCAGCCCACACCCCCCCGGAGGAGATTCTGGCCTGGAAACCGGACGGCATCTTTTTTTCCAATGGGCCCGGCGACCCCGAACCGGTGACATACGCGGTGGCAACAGCACGGTATCTCCTGGGTCGGATACCCATTTTCGGTATCTGTCTGGGACATCAAATCTTGTCCCTGGCCATGGGAGCCAAAACCACCAAGCTGAAATTCGGTCACCACGGTGCCAATCACCCGGTTAAAAATCTGAAGACCGGGGCGGTGGAGATCACCTCCCAGAACCATGGCTTCAATGTCGATATCGAAAGCCTGCCCCCGGACGAGGTTGAAATTACCCACATCAATTTAAATGACAATACACTCGAGGGCCTCAAACACAAACATCAACCGGCCTTCTCGGTACAATATCACCCCGAGGCATCGCCCGGACCCAACGACAGTCGCTATCTTTTCAAACAATTTGTAGAGGAAATGAAACAATTCCATGCCTAAACGCAAAGATCTAAAAAGAATCTTGGTTATCGGATCCGGCCCCATTGTCATCGGGCAGGCCTGTGAGTTTGACTATTCCGGTACCCAGGCCTGCAAAGCTCTCCGGGAAGAGGGATTTATCGTCATTCTGATCAACAACAATCCCGCCACCATTATGACCGACCCGGAATTTTCGGATAGAACGTATATCGAACCCTTACAGGCCGATGTCATCGCCAAAATCATCGAAAAAGAACGCCCGGATGCACTGCTGCCGACAATCGGGGGTCAAACCAGTCTGAATCTGGCCGTCGAACTGGCTGAAAGCGGGGTCCTGGAGCAGTACGGTGTAGAACTCATCGGTGCCAATCTGGAAACCATCCAGCTGGCGGAAGACAGGGATCTTTTTCGCAATGCCATGCAAGAAATCGGTCTGAGCGTTCCCGAGGGAGGCTGCGTACACACCATGGCAGAGGCTGAAAGCCTGTCCGAAACCATTGGTTTTCCTTTGATCATCAGACCCGCCTTCACCCTCGGCGGCATCGGCGGAAGTGTCGTCTACAACAAAGAAGAATTCCCCCAGGCAGCCCAGTGGGGGCTGAACGCTAGCCCGGTCAACGAAATTTTGATCGAAGAGTCCATCCTGGGATGGAAAGAATACGAACTGGAAGTCATGCGGGATGCTGCCGACAATTTTGTTATCGTGTGCTCCATCGAAAATTTCGACCCCATGGGTATCCATACCGGTGACAGCATCACCGTTGCCCCTGCCCAGACCTTGACCGATGCTGAATACCAGGCCATGCGGGATGCTGCCAAAATTATCGTTGCCAAAGTCGGTGTTGAAACCGGCGGGGCCAATATTCAGTTCGGTCTCAACCCGAAAACCGGCAAAATGGTCGTCATCGAAATGAACCCACGGGTATCCCGAAGCTCTGCCCTGGCATCCAAAGCCACCGGATTTCCCATCGCTAAAATTGCCGCCAAGCTTGCCATCGGGTACCATCTGGATGAAATTCCCAACGATATTACCCGAAAGACGCCGGCCTGTTTTGAACCCGCCATCGATTATGTCGTGGTCAAGATCCCCCGATGGGACTTTGAAAAATTCCCCGGAAACGACAACCGCCTGACGTCGCAGATGAAGTCCGTGGGAGAGGCCATGGGAATCGGTCGAACCTTCAAAGAGGCTTTAAATAAGACCCTGCGATCTCTTGAAAACGGCTGGTCAGGTTTTCATGCCCATGGAAACTTCCCTTACGACCGGCTCTCACATGACGACTTGATGGATGACCTGAGATGGGGAACACCGGACCGCATCCTGAAAATCTGGCAAGCCCTCTCCAACGGCATCAGCCCCAACGAAGTATCAAAGGTATCCGGTATCGATATCTGGTTCCTCGAGAACCTTCAACAGCTGATCGACTTTGAAAAGCACCTGTCCCGAACCTTCAAACAGCTCCAGACCTTTACACCGGAGACTCTCAGAGAGGCCAAGCGTTTTGGTTTTTCCGACAAGCACCTCTCTCTGTTGGCCGGCAAAACCGAGCTTGAGATTCGCAGCCTGCGCAAGGAAAAGGGTGTGCTGCCCTCCTATAAAATCGTGGACACCTGTGCGGCCGAATTCGAATCCTTTACACCTTATTATTATTCCACCTATGATCCCGAAAATGAGTCTATTCCTTCTGAAAACAAAAAAGTCATCATCCTGGGTGGCGGCCCCAACCGGATAGGACAGGGAATTGAATTCGATTATTGCTGTGTTCACGGCATCCTGGCCCTGAAAGAGCTGGGAATCGAAGCCATCATGATCAACTGCAATCCGGAGACCGTGAGCACGGACTACGATGTGGCCGACAAGCTCTATTTCGAACCCTTGACCTATGAAGATGTTCTGGATGTGATCGAACTCGAAAAACCCATGGGCGTCATCGTTCAGTTCGGGGGGCAGACACCCTTGAAGCTGGCCCTGGCGCTGGAAGAGGCGGGCGTGCCCATCTGGGGAACCTCACCGGATTCCATCGACCTGGCGGAAGATCGTGATCGTTTCGGGGCCCTCCTGGACTCAATGGATATTCCGCATCCCCAATATGGAACCGCCACGTCCATTGACGCGGCCATGCGTGTCGGTCACAAAATTGGATTCCCGCTGGTTGTCAGGCCTTCATACGTTCTGGGGGGGCGAGCCATGGAAATTGTCTATAACGCCGAATCCCTGGAACAATACATGCTGAATGCCGTCAGTGCTTCCGCAGAACATCCGGTCCTGTTGGATCGATTCCTGGAGGATGCCTACGAATTTGATGTCGATGCCATCTCCGACGGAGTAAAAACGGACATCTGCGGCATCATGCAGCATATTGAAGAGGCGGGCGTACATTCCGGTGACAGCATGGCTGTCCTGCCGCCCTATCTTTTGAGCATGAACCAGCTGGAGGATATCAAGGAATATACCCGCCTGCTGGCCAAAGCCCTGAAAGTAAAGGGCCTGCTCAATATTCAGTTTGCGATCCTGTTTGATACGCTCTATGTCATCGAGGTCAACCCCCGGGCGTCCAGGACCATCCCTTTTGTCAGCAAGGCTACGGGACATCCCATTGCCAAGGTTGCCGTCAAGGTCATGTCCGGTCAACCACTGGAACAATTCGATGTCACTTTCTGCGATCGGCCGGCCTATGTCGCCGTCAAAGAATCGGTATTCCCCTTTGAACGCTTTGACAAGGCCGACATATACCTGCGCCCGGAAATGCGTTCCACCGGTGAGGTCATGGGAATTGCACCCACCTTCAGCGAGGCTGTCATGAAGGCCTTTCTGTCCAGCGGCATTACCGTGCCGGAATCCGGTACCGTGTTCCTGAGCGTCAACGACAATGACAAAGCGCGAATCGTTCCCATTGCCGCCGGACTGGAGAAGATGAACTTCAAACTGGTAGCCACCAGTGGAACAGCGGCCTACATCGCAGACAGGGGCATTACCGTAACAGAGGTATTGAAAGCCAGCGAAGGGCGCCCCAATGTGGTGGACGACATCAAGAACCGCAACATCGATCTCATCATCAACACCCCTTTGGGGCAGCGGGCCCGCTCGGATGAATTTGCCATCGGGTGGGCTGCCACCAAATACCGGGTTCCGGTCATCACAACCCTCTCCGCAGCCGAAGCCATTGTGCGGGGCTTGAAAATGATGCGGCGGCAGCCCATGACCTATAACTGTCTGCAGGAATACTACCAATAAATTCGTTTACGAATTTATCATTTTTTTACTAAATTCCTGTAGAATTGCGGGAGCAATTCTACAGGAATTTATCTTCGATAAAATCCGCCAGGCTCTTGAAATCGTTGATATCGATGTGAGGTACACCCAGGTCCAGGGGCACATCAGACACCAGGGCAATAAGGGTTTTTGGTTGGTCCTTTGAATGGATGGGTTGATGGTGGGCCTCCTTGCGAAAGACCTCAATCTGGGGCAATTCTGCTCGTTTATACCCCTCTGTCAAAACAATATCCACATCCTCAAAATATTGCTCAACGATTTGCTGCGGTGTCAATTCTTCCGCCACATCCTTGATGACGGACACCTTCCACGGACAGGAAATAGCGACCGTATCAGCCCCGGCGGCTTTGTGCCGAAAGGTATCCTTACCTTCGTGATCGATATCAAAACCGTGGATATCGTGCTTGAGTGTGCCCACGCGGTACCCCCGCCGTTTCAATTCCGGGATCAGTTTTTCGAGCAGTGTGGTCTTGCCGCAATTCTTTTTGCTGACAATAGAGATAACAGGTACCGACATATATGGCTCCATTTAGTATGTCTGTTCATCTTTAAAAATTCAAGTTATCCAAAATCTGGGCCTTGACGACCGTACCGGCCGGCAAATGATTCTCCCCCTCGGGTATGGCCACGATGGCTTCGGCAATAGCCACCGCCTTCAGTCTGCTGCGGGTCAGCAGGGAGTGGAAAACATGCCGGCTGCTCTGTCTTTCGAGGGTCCCGAAGACGAACTGTGTCCAATCCATATGTCTGCCGTTCAGTTCCGCTGCCAGTTGAACAGTCAATTCCGGCAGCCCGGTATGGCGATACCCCGCCAGTCTCAACAGCCCCGGCAACGCAATCTGTAAAAAGCCCATCACATTGGCTGACGGTCCACCCGGCAGCATGAAAACAGGCTTGCGATCGAGCAAACCGAAACCAACCCCTTTACCCGGGACCATGCGAATCCCGTGAAAAACCTGCGTCCACCCCAGACCCCGGAGCCCCTGGGCCACCAGGTCTCTATCGCCGGTCCAGGCACCTCCGCTGGTAACGACAGCATCGGTCTGGTCGATGGATGAGCTCAGCGTCCGGTAAATGTCCTCTGGCTCGTCACCAACCACACAACATCGTGTTTGAAAACCATAGCGCCGGCACCAGCCATCCAGGGTTGTGATATTGCTGGCATACAGATGCCCTTCCAGCAAGGGTTTCCCCGAAATCGTCACCTCGTCACCCGTGGCAATGAGGGCAACTTCGGGTGGTTGAACCACCTGAACGTGGCTGTGACCCGCTGCGGCCAGGATACCCAGCAATCCCGGTGTTATCAGGCATCCCGCCCTGGCAACCACCTGGCTTTCCGTCAGGTCGCTTCCTTTGGGCAGAATATTGGCGCCGCATTCAACGCTTTGATAGAATTCAACATGCCGGTCTTGCTGTGTTGTCAATTCTTCTGGAACCACCGCATCTGCACCCATGGGTATGGGCCCGCCGGTCAACACCCGGATGGTATGCTGCGATTCGACAACCCGGTCTGGACGACTGCCTGCCGCCGCTGTTCCGGCCAGTTTCAGTGCCACCGGCCGTTTTTTTTTAGCCCCGGAAAGATCGGCCGCCCTCACGGCATAACCATCCATCAGGGATGCATCCAGGGAAGGAGAATCGACCCTGGCCCGGATATCCGTGGTAAGAACCCGGTTGAGTCCTTCTGGCAATGGAACCTGAACTGTCCCCAGTTGCTGGACATGCCCGAGGGTCAAATCCAGAGCCGCTGTCATTCCCATGGCTGCGCCGGCGCCGGTTGTGCGTGTCATGCTCTTGTCTCCTTGCCTCAACATCCTGCGTATGGATGGCATGTCACAGTATCGTTTTTGGTGCAAGGAATTTATATAGCCTGAACAACCCAGGCATCACTCGCCTCACTTTGACAAGACGCTATATTTCCGGGGATCTAATCGTTGTCCCTGATGGAAAGATCGTATCCAACACCTTTGTTTCAAGTGCACAAGATCAATATGCTTCCCTTGAAAAAGTCAAGCAGCTCACACCCATGCGCTTCATCTGTCCGGGCACGGTCGCGTCCGCTCTTTTTCCGTCCAGGATATTTAAGACAAATGCTTCTTCGTTGACACGGATGACAATCGACCTTATATCTTAAAGCAGATCGAAAATTACGCAGGTATAATAATCAGAAAACCATACTACGAATAACCATTGCTAAAAGCGAATCGCTAACAGCAGGATTGTTCTAATCCCTACGAGGTGACCCATGCTAAAGCTGAAATCCATCGACCTGAAAAAAACACGCATTTCCACACTGGCCGTACCCGTATGCGAAGATAAAAATATCCACGGAAGTCCCCTCTCCAAACTGGTGGAGCAGGCCAAGAAACTGGAAGAATTCCATGGCAGAAAGGACGAGACCCTCACCCTTCACAAGCCCCCCGGCACCCAGGCGGACCGGGTGCTGTTCATCGGCCTGGGCAAGCAAGGGGAACTGGATCCTGAAAAACTGCGTGCTTTTACGGGTAAAGCCGTCAAAGCAAACATCAAACACGGCCTCAAAGATATTGTAATCGGAACGCCCTTATCGGATCTGCTGCCCATGGCTGAAGCAGACATGCTTACGGCTGTTTTAGAGGGGGCCTGTCTTGGCAACCATGTATTTGACCGTTATAAAAACAAGAAAGCGTTAAAACCGTTGAAACATATCACCCTGGCGCTTCCCCCGGGTGCCGTCAAAACCTATGCAAAACTGCCCAGACGGGTCGAAGCCATCAGCCAGGGAACCCTTCTGGCCAGAGACTGGGTCAGCATGCCCTCCAATGACAAAACACCGGCCCAGTTGAGCAAGGTATTTCTCAAACTGGCCAATAAGGAAAATCTCAAAACAACCCTCTTGAACCCGAAACAACTCCAGCAGGAAAAATTCGGCGCCCTCATGGCGGTGGCTGCCGGCAGTCAGAACACCCCCCGGTTGGCGGTTCTGGAATATGCCCCCAAGGGTGCAAAAAAAACCATTGCCCTGGTGGGCAAGGGCGTTACCTTCGATTCAGGTGGTATCAATTTAAAACCCACGGGTGGCCTGGAGGACATGAAGTGCGACATGTCCGGTGCGGCAGCAGTTGCCGCCACGCTCATAACAGTGGCAAAGCTGAAACCCCATGTCAGGATCGTGGGTGTTCTTCCTCTGGTGGAAAACATGATTTCCGGCAATGCCACGCGACCCGGTGACATTATCAAGAGCCATGCCGGTAAAACCATCGAGATCGGCAACACGGATGCAGAGGGCCGCTTGATACTGGTTGACGCCATGTCCTACACCTTGAAAAAATACAAACCGGACGTCATGGTCGACGTGGCCACCCTGACCGGCGCATGTGTGGTGGCCCTGGGAGAAAAAATTGCCGGCCTTTTTACACCGGACGAAGACTTGGCCGAAGCCATTCTGGCTTCCGGTCAAAAGACCCATGAACGCATCTGGCGGCTGCCCCTGCCCGAAGATTACAAAGAACTCCTGAAAAGCGATTTTGCCGACACCAACAACATGAGCAGTACCCGCTGGGGCGGCGCCATTACAGCAGCCCTGTTTCTGTCGGGTTTTACCGAGGGTACCCGCTGGGCGCATATCGACATTGCCGGCCCTGCCTACCAGAAAAAGGCGAGTGCCTACTGCGAGGCCGGCGGTACCGGCTTCGGCGTCCGCCTGTTCTGCGATCTCATCGATCGACTCGAATAGAGTTTGTTGAGTTCATTGCGTTCGTTGGGTTCGTTGCGTTCGTTGGGTTCGTTGGATTGCCGTCAGCCATTGGCCCTAAGGCAGCTTATCGCTCACAGCTATAGGGGTTGTCAGAAAAACGTTCCGATTGAGGACCGTTTTTCTGCTACAAACCCTTATACCGCCATCATATTTTCGGAACATTATTATGACAAGCGGTATAAATGCTCCCCCGAATCCTTGGACCCTTAAAATAAAACCCCCGATCGGTATATAAACCAATCGGGGGTTTTTGGTAATTATCCATGCGGCAAAGCCGCTCAATTGATTAAAATCGCCAAGCGAATTTTATAAATTTTCGATAGCTTCGGTCAGTTCCGGCAGAAAATCCAGGATGTCGGCTTCGATACCCACGTCCGCTATCTGAAAAATGGGTGCTTTGGGGTTCTTGTTGATAGCCACAACAAAGGGGTTCCCCTTGAGGCCTCCCAGGTGTTGAAACGAACCGCTGATGCCGCAGGCCAGGTAGACCTTGGGTTTGACGGTCTGCCCGGAAGTTCCCACCTGGCGGGACTTCTCAAGCCATTTGGCGTCCACAATCGGTCGCGAACAGGAGACCACGGCACCCATTGCTTTTGCCAGGTCTTCTGCGATTTCTATGTTGTCTTCGTCCTCGATCCCGCGCCCAATGGAAACCAGTACATCCTCCTTGGTAATATCCACATCGCCCACTTCGGCCGCCACGGTTTCAAGATAAACACGTTTGGTGGACAGATCCCCGGTATCTGCCGATTTATCGACAATCTGGCCAGAGGCTGCCTTGCTCTCATCCGGCTGGAATGCCCCGGGACGAACATTGATAATGGCCCCTTTGGTGATATCGCAGGACACATGGGTGCTGACGGCGCCACCATATTCCTGTCGAATACATTTCAGTGTCGACCCTTCGAGACCCTCAAACCCGACCGTGTCCGGCATAAAGACCGTATCCATTTTAATGGAAAGACCCGGTGATAGGTCCATTCCAAAGGTGTCGTGCGGTACCAGAAGAATGCTGTTCTGGGGCAATATTCGGGACAGCACGTTGCGGGTGATTTCTGCATTGGGATGGGCAAAAGCCTCGTTATCGATCTTCCAGACCTCGGAGTAAGAGGCAGCCAACTCGCCACACAGCGCGTCGATTCCCGAACCTACAACCACGGCAGTCGGTAATGCATCGGGTGCTATCTGTTTGGCGGCATTCACCAGCTCGAGAGCCGAATCATCAGGGACCCCATTCTTGAACGTAATATAGGTAAATATCTTTGCCATTATTTGATCCCTCCTTTGGCCTTGAGTAATTCGATCAATTTTTCAACAATCTCTTCGGTACTGCCTTCCAGCATCTCGGCGCCTTCACCAAGTTCGGGGACAAAATAATCCAAGCGTTTGACCCCGGCGCCGGCCTCTCCCACCGAGTCGGCGGAAACACCCAGGTCGCCTGTGCCATAGACGGGTATTTCGATGGAGGCCACTTTGCGGATACCCCGGATGCCGACATAGCGCGGCTCATTGATACCGGTCTGGATGGAAAGGACACAGGGCAGTTCCATTTCGCTCATCTCCTGGTTGCCGCCCTCGACTTCCCGGCCGATCTTCAGTTTTTTGTCGTCCAGCACCTCGATGGCGTTTACCAGTGAAGCATAGGGCATGTCGAGCATGGCCGCCAGCATACCACCGACCTGACCGGCCCCGTCATCTGCCTGAGCGCCCGTCAGGATAAGATCATAATTGCCCTTCTCCACAACGGCCTTCAACAAGGTTGCAGTGCCTTTCCCGTCAGACCCTTCAAAGGCATCATCCGTTAAGAGCAGGCCATTGTCGGCCCCCATGGCCATTTCCCGTCTCACCACCTCTTCGGATTCTTCGTCACCCGCCGACACGATGGTGACGCTTCCGCCCACGTTGTCTCGTATCTGAATCGCCTCTTCCACGGCATAATTGTCCCACTCGTTCACCGAGTAGACCAGGTCGTCTGTTTCGATGCCGGTACCATCTTTGTTGACCTCGATTTCATTTTCAGCTGTATCCGGAACTCTTTTGACACATACCAAGATCTCCATAACCGTCCTCCCATTTAGTATTTTTCCCATGATAAAATCGTTGCACGATATACCCTGTTTTTTTTAATTCTCCATTTGAAAATATACCGTCGACAAGCTTGCCGACTCTCCTTTTAAGCTTCAAGCTCTGCCTGCACTGTTTCCTGGATCATGTGCTGAGCCACCAGTTCGGCCAGGTCGATGGCTTCCACCTTGCCTTCCATGCCAGCCACCTTGATGGCGTCTTCAATGTTTACGAGACAGAAAGGACATGCGGTAACAATGACATCGGCGCCCGCTTCGACTGCCATCTCAACCCTTAAAACACCCATGCGCTGTTCTTCTTCGGGTTCATAGAAAAGCATCAGCCCTCCGCCGCCACAGCAGAACGAGCGGTCCCGGCATTTCTTCATGTCGACTCGCTTGACACCGGGAATCGCATCGAGGACCTCCCTGGGTTCCTCATACAGCCCGTTATGCCGACCCAGGTAGCAGGGGTCATGGTAGGTGTAAACCTTGCCGTCACTGCCGGCCGGCGCAAATTTCAGGTTTCCGGATTTAAGCTGTCGCAGGATATACTGGCTGATATGCTCCACCGGCGGCAACTCAGTATAATCATTCTTGAGGGCATTGAAGGCGTGGGGATCAGCCGTGACAATCCCCTCCACACCCGAAGCGAGAATGGCTTCCGTATTTTTATCCCGCAAATCTTGAAACAGCATTTCTTCACCAAACCGCCGGACCTCGTTGCCGCTGTCTTTTTCGGCTTTGCCGAGAATACCGAAATCTTCATGAGCTGCCTGCAGGATCCTTGCGCTGGCCCTGCCGATATCCTGCATCCGGTCATCATAGGAGGTAATGCTGTCGGCAAAATATAGGGTCTTGGCCGTTTCTTTTTTCCCAAGAACCTTGATCGGGGTTTCTTCCGGCAGATCCTTTGTCCAGTCGGCTCTCTTTTTTTCCATCTTGCCCCAGGGGTTACCCCTCTTTTCCAGGGCACTCAATGGCTTCTGCAGCGACTGTGGTACGGTGCCTTCGTCAACCATGCCCCGACGAAGATCGACAATCTTGTCGATATATTCGATCCCCAGGGGACACTCCTGTTCGCAGGCGCCGCAGGTCGTACACGACCAGATTTCGTCTTCCTGATACACGCTTCCCATGAGCGGTTCTCTATCCGGAGCAAAGGCACCCACGGGATAGATGGGATAATTTTTAAAGATGGCGTCCCTCCCCTTGATGGAGATGAATCTCGGCGAGAGGGGTCGCTTGACGGCATTGGCCGGACACTGATCAGAACACCGGCCGCAATCGGCGCAGGAGTAGAAATCAAGCAGATGTTTCCAGGTAAAATCTTCCAGTTTTTTCACACCGAAAGATTCCAGATCATCCAGCTGTTCGTCACTGACGCCGTGCCGCACGGGTTTGATGTTTCCCCGGTCGATACGCATGAAAAACACGTTGAAAATCGAGGTGATCACATGAAAATGCTTTCCCAGGGGGAGAAAACAGAGAAAAAAGAAAAAGGTGACATCATGGATATAGTACATGATAAGATGCACCCCCTGCAGTGTTCCGATCGTCGTGTTCCCCAGCAAGATCTTGAAGAACCAGGCAAGACTGAGGGGTGCAATGAACTCGGCATGCAGGCCCTTCTGGGATTGGGCTACCGCTGCGCTGGCCTCAAACAGGCTCTCGGAAATCATGAGCGTCGAGATGAGGCATAGAACGAACACAGCTTCCATGGTATGATCTTTTCCATAACGTTCCGGCACGGTATATCTTTCAGGCTTGAAGATACCCCTGCGGACCATGGCGATGATACAAGCTACCAGAACCATGGTGGCGGCATAGTCTTTAAACAGATTGTAAACGACCCCTAAAGGGCCTCCCAGTCCGGGGAAAACAAAATTTTCCGAAATACCAATGATCACCAGAGAAGTGGAACGAATACTCAAAATAAGAAAGCCGGCAAAAATTACGATGTGCAGCAAACCGGCCAACAAATAGCGTGGCTGCCTGTATTGAAACAGCCAGATCTTTATCAGACGCCTGAATCGTTCATCAAAGCGGTTCCAGCGGTTGTCCGGTGCCGCTTTCAGCAGCGGCACCACCCGCATGGCCAATATGTACGAAAAAATGACGACGCCCGCGATGGGAATCAGAAACGAAAAAACGATGGTCGGTATTCCGAGAAAATATGCATTGGCCGGTGGAATCAAAACAGTTTCCATTGAATCGTATCCTTTCTATACCCTCATAAAATCGTATACACGATTTTATTGAACCACGGTTCATCCTAAATCTTTTTCGTAACCGCAAACGTCGATACCATAAAACAGTCACCCGGGCAACCCCATTAGATACCGATCGTTCCGGACATCTTATTGTAGGTTGAAACGCATCACCTGTGTGACGTTTCGCTTTACGCTTGAACCCTTGAATCCCGGACCCCTTGAACCCTAATTAAAAAAACACATTATTTCCCGCCAAAGGCATCTTCCGAAATCCGGGTAATGGCATCGTTGCAGTTCAGAATCGCATTCATTTTACCCATGCTGACAGGCAGAATCGAATGGATAAAAAATTCAGCACTCCTGGTTTGGCCCTCATAAAAGGCCTGATCTTTTTTCTTTGCCCCTTCTTCCAGTCGCTTGGCTGCGATGGTTGCCCGCCAGAGAAGCATCCATGCCATGGCCACATCCCCCATGACCTCCATGAAGGGATAGGCATAGGCAAACGCATCCAAGGCCTTTTCAGACATGGCTGTCTTGCCCATATGCATGGCAACTTCACCTAATTTGTTGACGGTCTCGGTGAGCCTGTCTGCAAGACCCGTCAAAGACGGTATGGCCTGGGCCATGGCGATCACCGACTGGACTTCTCCCAGGAGATCCATAATCGGCTTGCCTTCGTTCATACCCAGTTTTCTGCCCAGAAGATCCATGGCCTGGATGCCGTTGGTACCCTCGTATATCATGGTAATTCTGCAGTCCCGGACAAGCTGTTCCTGGGGGTATTCCCTTATATATCCATACCCACCGTACACCTGCATACCGATGTTACATACATCATAGGCATGATCTGAAACATATCCCTTGGCCAGGGGAATCAGGATATCCACAAGACCCTTGTACTTCGCTATTTCCGCATCGTCGTCTGAAATCTCGATCATGTCGTCGCAATAGGCCACGTAGTAGAGCAGACTTCGCATGCCCTCTACGTATGCTTTCATGGTCAGCAATTGACGCCGGACATCCGGATGCTGAATAATGGGTACGGAGGGTGCGTTTTTGTCCATGAAGCTCAGAAGATTTTTACCCTGAACACGCTCACGGGCATAATTGAGGGCATACAGATAGGAGGCGCTTGCACAACTCAAGCCCTGAAGTCCCACAAGAAGCCGGGCTTCGTTCATCATGAGAAACATGGCCCGCATGCCTTTGTTTTCTTCACCCAGCAGCATGCCCCGGCAATTTCCCTTGCCGCCCAGTGTCAAAGAGCAGGTTGAGTTACCATGAATCCCCATTTTTTCTTCCGTACCCGTACAGACAACGTCGTTGGGTTCCCCCAGACTACCGTTATCATTGACCCATATTTTGGGCACCAGAAACAGGGAAATGCCCTTGGTGCCATCCGGTGCCCCTTCGATACGCGCCAGAACCGGATGAATGATATTCTCAGCCAGATCGTGATCACCCGAAGAAATAAAAATCTTGCTGCCGCTGATGTTATAGGTACCGTCTTCGTTTCGGGTCGCCGTGGTAGTCAAAGCCCCCACATCCGAGCCAGCCTCGGGCTCCGTCAGCAGCATGGTGCCGGTCCACTTTCCCGTATACATCTTTTTAAGAAAGGTCTTCTTGAGCTTGTCGGTGCCAAATGCTTCCACAAGCTTTCCGGCACCGTGGGTAAGACCCGGGTACATCATGAAAGCGTAATTGGCGGCATTGAAATAGTCTCCAGCCGAAAGCGCCACGGTTCTTGGCATTCCCTGCCCACCCCATTCGGGGTCTTCGGTCATGGCCAGCCATTCGCCCTCGATGAAGAGATCATATGCTTTATGAAATTCTTTGGGGACCGTTACCTGGCCGTTTTCGAAACGGGTACCTTCCCTGTCGCCGATTTCCCGTGTGGGCAGAATTTCTTTGATGGCCAGATTCCGAGCCTCGGTAACGATCAGGTCGATGGTTTTTCTGTTAAATTCCGCAAAGGCTTCATGTTTGCTGACGCGTGCGATATCCAGCTGTTCGTGTAGGACAAAATCGACGTCCCTTCGATCCGCAAGTACTTGTGCCATTTTTTCTCTCCTTGGGTTATTTTTTTGCCGTAAGCGATAAGCCTTAAGCACTAAGCTGCTTATAGCTTACAGCTTAATGCTTATGGCTTGTTATCCGTGCTGCCGATACCATGAATAAAGAGCGACACCAGCGGGTCGGTCATGCTTACCAGATCATATTCCCCGCCTGAATGCAGCCAGGTATTGATGACCTCATCCACCGCTCCCAATATAAACCGCTTGACCAGACTCAGATAAAGATCTTTGCGGATACTCCCTTGTGCCTGGCCCTGTTCCACGATTTCAGTGACAATGTCCAGGTACATGTCCGACATTTCCCGAATCTGGTCTTCCACCATGCGTGTGCGCTGGTGCGTCTCCGACTGATAGAGGATGGCCATATTCGGGTCTGCCTGAAACTCTTGCAAGTGTCGCCGGATCAGGTTTTGAAGCTTATCAATGGCACCTTCGGCCTTATCCACCTCTTCTCTGAAACGTCCGAAAACCTGCTTGGTCTTGTAATTGAAGAACTGCACCAGAATATCATCTTTGTTTTTGAAATATAGATAGATGGTGCCATCAGCCACACCGGCTTCTTTGGCAATCTGGGCAATGGTCGACTGAAAGAATCCGTTTTCAGCAAATATCTTGATAGCTGCCTCGAGTATCCGATGGTATTTATCGTTTTCTCTGCGCTTTTTATTGATGGTGAACCTCCGCCTACATCGATCTTGTTTTATGAATGAATACTCATTCATTTAATACGCGTAACGATCCCGTGTCAACCCCTATTTTAAAAATTTTGATTGACACGGCAAACAACAACATTAACTATTTTATCAGCATATTAAAGAATAAATGCCTTTGTTGCGCCTAACATTTTAGGTCATACAAAACACAAATATAAAGATGAGGGTTCGTTCATTCAGCTCTATTTTCTTGTCTAAATGTATATCCTAGTATATGGGTATGAATTCGTTGCCGCAGGCATGCCGGCACCGAATCCCAGAGACAGCTTTGCTCTTTTAAAACGCATGTATGAGCAGGCAATCTTATCAATCAGGAGCGTCCCTTTGGCAACAGACGTCAACTGCACACATGCTATCGGTATTTTGATTCTTTTATTGCTGGTCACGTCTTTTCCTGTGTTTGCCGCCGACCCCCAGTTGCAGTTTTCCAGTGAGACCATTTTATATTCCTTTGAGAGGGAAAACCAAGAAGGCGACAGTAGCCAGTCCATGCCCTTATACGAGTATATGCGCATGGACTATGGCGACATCGATAACATTGGGCTTTCGCTGCATATTCACGGCTGGGCCCGCAAAGACATTGCCGACAATGGGTTTTATGAAGATGAGACTGACGGAGAACTCTTATACGGCTATGTCGAGTACGTGCCGCCATCCAGCCCATTAAGCATAAAGATAGGCAGGCAGCATATATTCTCGGGTATTGTCAACGATAGTGTCGATGGCTTTGGTCTTGAAAGTCTTTTGGGTGCGCATGTTTCCGTCACAGCCTTTGCCGGTTTTCCAACCGCCTACAAAGAAGACAACGGAACCTCCGGCGATGCCATTTTCGGGGGCCGAACAGCTTTTCATGATATCAACCTCGGAACCATGGGCATATCCTACAAAAAGGTCTCAGACGATGGTGACACAGTGGAAAACACCGCCGGTCTGGATACCTACCTGATTATTAACAGTTTTCTGACATGCCAGGGGTTATCCAGTTGGAACTTTGAATCCCGGGGATGGAGAGAACACACCTATGAGGCTGTTTTTGTACTGGATGAATTTCTCCTGATTCCCATGTATCAGGCATACCGGTTTGATGACTACTTTTCAGAAGACGACACAGGTTCCCAACCGTTTCGTTATTTAAAGGATACCGATGAAAAGGTGTCCATTGTGGGGGGTGATCTGATCTGGCAGCAGTCCGGTCGTGTTGATGTGGGTATTAAACTGAAACAGTATACCTATGATTTGCGCGATGAAACCAGCCAAAACTACACAGCTGTATTGAACATCCATGGGGATAAGAATTCTCAGGTGGGCCTGGAAATTGGAATAATGGACGGAGAGACCTCGGAAAACGATTACACGTTGATGAGGGGCTATTTTTATTGGGACACCCCGCTGCCAATCACTGAAAACTGGTTTGTCAGCGGTAATTTGCTTTATGTTCGCTACAATGAAGATATTTACGGGCAGGACAGCTCTCTGTTCATGTCACTGGGAGGAGGGAAACAGCTCATAGAAAACAGCCTCCAGCTGAATGTATCCGGCGATTATAGTTCAGACCCCTATTTTGACAAAGATTTCCGTTTGATGATCGCCCTTAAATACGACTATTAGAGACCCTATGATGGAAATACTAAAAAAATATACACTGCCCGGTCTTGTGGCTCTCACATTGATCGGTCTCATTCTGGCCTGTGCCACCACTCAGGACAACTGGTCACCGCCCGCAACCCATGTCCAGGACGAAGGGGAAGATCTGCGGTACTGCCTGGATTGTCATGATGCAGCAGATGAAACCTTTCCTTACAGACGATATGTGCACACACCGTTTTTTTCAGAAAACCATCGACTCGTCGCAAACCAGAACAGCCGTACCTGCAACATGTGTCACAAACCAAGCTACTGCGATAATTGTCATGGGGTGGGCATCGAGCTCAAACCTTCAACCAGGAATCAAACCCGTCCGGACAGACGCATGCCTCACCCAGGCGACTACCTGTCCAGACATCGCATCGATGGACGGATAGACCCGGTTTCGTGTCACCGCTGTCATGGAAACCCCAAGACCGCCCAAACATGCAAAACCTGTCACGGCTAAAAAAAACCATGAAACCTCATACCCCATACAAAACGAGCAAAATGACTGGCTGGATCCTCATGCTTTTCCTGGCAGCCAGTCTTTCAAACTGCTCTGAAACCAATTCGGACGCCCCCCTGTCAGACGCTGCCCACCCCCGCGCCTTTAACAATCCACAATTTTTAACTTTAGATATTTTCCACGGCATGCGCGTCGCCCAAGACGGGAAAGATTCGTGCAGGACATGCCATGGGTCCAATCTAAAGGGTGAAAACGATATTCCCGGCTGCTATGCGTGCCATTTCGGCCCCGACGGCAGCAAGAACCCCGAAGGATCCGACTGGGTTCATGGCCAGGACCAACATGGGGCATATGCGTCCTTTGAACCTGTCTGCAATAATTGTCATGCCGTGGAACGTCGATACGGTCTGGACCCGGCAGCCTGCCACGACTGTCACGGGGATGGGGTCAATCATCTAACCGGGCGGGCATGGCTGGACAAAAACAGTGCGCAATTCCATGGGGACAACGGTGATTTAAACTGTGCGGACTGCCATAACCTGAACACCGACTGTGCCACGTGCCATTTTGGAGAGACCGGCAGCAAGTCCCCCCTGGGGTCGGGATGGGTTCATGGCAACAACGAACAACACCGGCGTTATGAAAGCAGTAGAAGCATATGCAATAAGTGCCACAGCCTCAACAGAACCTATGGAAATGAACCGGGGCGTTGCCATGACTGTCATGATGACTAAAACATAGCTCAAAAATGTATATTTTACTCCGTCATTTAAAACCGGGCGCTTTGAATCCGGGTATCGACTTAAGTCCTACCGGCTTTTTCCAATAGGGAAAGGGCCTTTTCTTTGCCCACCAGTTGCACAAAGGTGCCGAAACGGGGCCCCCGCTCCTGGCCGAATACCACTTCATAGAACATTTTGAAAAAATCTTTGGGCTGCACATCAAACGCCCGGGCCACTGAAAACGGCATGGTCTGCAGCGTATTTTCATCTGTGCCGTCATACCTTGTCAAGGCATCGTGAAGCTGTCCCAGCATCTTTTTTTCAGTATCCGTTGGTGTTCGGTACTGCTTTTGGGGCAAAACAAAATCCCTGTAATAGGACATGGCTTTGTCCACCAGGTCCGTAACAATATCCCGGCACGCACGCAGGTCGGGATCATAGCGTTTGAGGTATTCCATGATCAAATCCCTGTCATCGGCGCCAACAGCGGAAATCAGATTGTTGATCAGTGAAAAATTGATAACTGAACCGTAAGCAGGAATTTGTCCGCCTTTGCCGAAAATATGCCAGACAGACGAATCCGGTTGTTTCTCTTTTTCCAGGGCCGGGTATTGCTTCAAACCCGTTAGATAGTCGTCCACCGATTTGGGAACGATGCCCCAGTAGAGTCGTTTGGCCTGTTTGGGATTCTGAAAGATATAATAGAGCAGCGAACCCAGGGGGGCGTAGGTGGTCCAGGAGTCGATGGTCAAGCCCTTGCCCACGCTTTTGGAAATCTTGCGGCCTTCCTCATCCAGAAAAAGTTCACAGAAGATGCCCGTGGGTGGCTGCTTTCCCATGGTACGCGTAATCTTGCCCGAGAGTTTTGCCGATTCAATCAGGTCCTTGCCGTACATTTCATACCCGATGTCATAGGCAAACCAGCGCAGGGCCCAGTCGACCTTCCAGCCCACCTTGACATTGCCGTCAAATATCGATGCCGTGCCGTGGTGACCGCAACTCTGCAGCAGCCCGTCTTCCTGATCACAGACATAGTCGATGGTATTGCTGCCCACATGATACGCCGTAACACGCGTACTGTTGATTCTGCCACAGCTTTCACAGACAGGGAAAAAGGGTGACCAATTCCGTTGTTTGTCCTCGCTCATGGTGGGTAGTATAATCGCCTTGATCGCCTCCACCTTCTGCAGAATAATGGTCAGACCTGCATTGAAATCACCCCTGGTGTAAGCCTCCTGGGAGCTTTGAAACGTGTAATCGAAACCATAGCTGTCCAGGAACTGTTTCAGCTTCTGGTTCATGTAGCCGCTGTAGCTTTCGCACTCGCCAAAAGGATCGGGGATCTGACATAGTGGTTTCCCGATATTTTCTTTGAGCATCTCCTGCTGCGGCATGTTCAAGGGCACTTTCCGCAGACCGTCCATGTCGTCGCTGAAAGCGATAAGCTCCGTGGGCCAGTGGGTTTGAAATTCAAACGCCTGGCGCACCCATGTGGTGCGGGCCACTTCTGCAAAGGTGCCGATATGGGGCAGCCCGCTGGGTCCGAATCCGGTTTCAAATTTTACCGGCGCCTCAGATGCTTGGGCAAACCGTTTTTGCAGTTTGAACGCCTCTTTGAAGGGCCAGGATTTGTAATTGACTGGTGACATTGGATACTCGCTTTCACGTTGTTGGCATGCCCCATCGGACGAATACTTTTGGAGACAACCCATATAATCGGATCCTGTTTTTCGCACCGAACATAATCACATAATCTGTATCATGCAAGCAAAGAATGGGATTGGTAGCTACGGTTGTTTGATGTTAATTGGGTTCAATTTCTATTGACAAGGCGCAGTCCGTTATATACACATTCTTGTTGGTTTGCGCTGGGGACAGGCAAAAAGGTAAAACGCGCGGACAAGGCCTTCTTGAAGCGCCTCGTTGCGTCTCGTCCTGACAGCGATTTGAAATAAACCCAACCAGAACACTCAGGAGAAGCTAACCATGCCTAAGGATATAATAGGTGCGACAATGGTGGTCGGCGGCGGAATCGCGGGGATGCAGTCAGCCCTGGATCTTGCCGAATCCGGCTATTATGTTTATCTGGTCGAAAAATCATCAGCCATTGGCGGGCTCATGTCTCAACTGGACAAGACCTTTCCGACCAATGACTGTGCCATGTGAGTTATTTCACCGAAACTGGTCGAGGTCGGCCGGCATCTCAACATCGAACTGCTCACCAACACGGAACTGGTGGAACTGAAGGGAGAACCCGGTAATTTCACGGCAAAAGTGCACCAGGAACCCCGCTTTATCGACCCGGACAAGTGCACCAGCTGCGGCGAGTGTGCCAAGGTATGTCCCATTACATGCGCCAACGAATATGACGAAGGGCTCTCGAAACGCCAAGCGGCTTTCAAAAAATATCCCCAGGCCATTCCCGGCGCCTTTGCTATCGACAAGCGCGGCACCGCACCATGCAAAGCCACCTGCCCCGCACATGTAAGTATCCAGGGCTATATCGCCCTTATCAACCAGGGCAAGTACAGGGAAGCCCTTGAACTCTTCAAGCAGGAGCATCCTTTTCCCGGTATTTGCGGCAGGGTCTGCCACCATCCCTGCGAGGAGATCTGTACCCGTAACGACGTGGACCAGCCCCTTGCCATCCGGGAGCTGCACCGTTTTCTTGCCGACTACGAAAGGCAACAGGGTGATTGGTATATACCGGAAGTGGCCCAAGCCCGCAAAGAAAAGGTGGCCATCATCGGATCCGGACCCGCAGGCCTCACTACCGCCTATTGCCTCGCCAGGCAGGGCTACCAGGTTACCATCTACGAAAAACTCCCCGTTACCGGCGGCATGATGGCGGTGGGAATCCCCGAGTACCGTCTTCCCCGGGACCTTCTGGCTGATGAAATTCAGGTCATCCAGAAGATGGGTGTCGAGATAAAAACCGGTGTCACCTTTGGCGAAGACATCACCCTCGACAGCCTGAAGCAGGATGGGTTTTCCGCCGTCTTTCTGGCCATCGGTCTGCATGGCGGCCGAAACCTGGGTGTGGAAAATGAAGATGCCGAAGGTGTTCTCCAGGGTGTCGATTTTTTAAGGGACTGCGCCCTGGGAAAAGAGGTTACCATCGGTGAAGACGTCGTGGTGGTGGGGGGCGGCAATGTAGCCATCGATGTGGCTCTGACCGCCAAGCGCAAAGGTGCCAAAAACGTTACCCTGATCTGTCTGGAAGCGCGTGAGGAAATGCCGGCCTGGCAGCATGAAATCGAAGAGGCCCTGGAAGGGGATATCCAGATCGTCAACAGCTTTGGACCCAAATCCTTTTATATAGACAAGAGCAACAAGGTTTCCGGTATCGAATTCAAGACCTGCACAGCTGTTTTTGACGACGCCGGTCGATTCGACCCCCAGTATGATGACAATGTCTGCCAGCCTTTTTTCGGCGACACCGTGATCGTTGCCATCGGTCAGAGCGCCCAGCTCGATCTCATCAAGGAACAGGGTATTCCGGTAACGCCCAGGGGTGGACTCGAAGCGGACCCCGTCACCCTGCAGACCGGGATCGATTGGGTTTTTGCCGGTGGGGACGCCTTTTATGGTCCCAAGTCCGTGGTGGATGCCGTCTCCTGCGGCAAGGAAGCCGCCGAGAGCATTCACCGCTTTCTGAACGGCCAGGACCTGGCAGCAGACCGCGAAAAGAACTGGGAATTTGAAAAACCCGATGTTGCAAACGAACCCAAGATAGATCGCACGGTTGTGCGCTGTCTTGACCCTGAAGCACGGGAGTGCAATTTTCTGGAAGTCTCATTCGGTTACGATGAGACAGAAGCCAAAACCGAAGCCCAGCGGTGTCTTGAATGCGGCATCTGCTCGGAATGCTACCAGTGTGTCAAGGCCTGTCTGGCAGAAGCGGTCGACCACAGCCAGAAACCGGTGGACAAAGACATCAAGGTCGGCTCGGTCATTCTTTCCTCTGGAACAGACCTGTACGACCCCAGTGGTCTTAAAGAATTCTACCATTACGGTGTCAACCCGAATGTCATGACCAGCCTGGAGTTTGAGCGCATATTGAGCGCCTCCGGACCGACCATGGGGCATCTTGTACGACCCTCGGACGAAAAAGAACCCAAAAAAATTGCCTGGCTGCAATGTGTGGGTTCACGGGATACCAACCGGTGCGGCAACGGTTACTGCAGCTCGGTCTGCTGCATGTACGCCATCAAGGATGCCATGATCGCCAAAGAGCACTCCGGGGGCGATCTGGATTGCGCTGTTTTTTACATGGATATCCGTTCCTTTGGCAAAGACTATGAAAAATATTACGATCGGGCCAGGGACAAGGAAGGCATCCGCTTTATCAAGGCCCGCGTACACACCATTGCCGATGATCCTGAAACCCGGAATCTGAAAGTTACGTTTGCGGACGAAAGCGGTCAGATGCAGGAAGAGATTTTCGATATGCTGGTGCTGTCCGTTGGACTGCAGGTCGGTGAGGCGTCTGTCGAACTGGCCAGACGACTCGAAATTGATCTCAACCATTATAATTTTGTGAACACAGACCCCTTTGCTCCGGTTGCCACGTCACGGCCCGGTGTTTACACCTGTGGTATTTTTCAGGGACCCAAAGACATTCCCTCGTCCGTCACGGAGGCCAGCGCCGCTGCCAGCGCCGCCGGGGTGGATGTGGCGAAAGCCCGGGGAACGGTTACCAAAAAGATTGCCCTGGTCGAGGAAATGGATGTGAGCGAGGAGGAACCCAGAATCGGTGTCTTTGTCTGCAACTGCGGCATCAACATCGGCGGTGTGGTGGACGTACCGGGTGTCCAGGCTTATGCCGCCACCCTTCCCGGTGTCGTATTCACGGACAACAACCTCTTTACCTGCAGTCAGGACACCCAGGAAGACATCAAGAAAAAGATCAAAGAAGAAAAATTGAACCGGGTGGTGGTGGCCTCGTGCAGTCCCAAAACCCATGCGCCCATGTTTATGGAAACCCTGGAAGCCTGCGGCCTCAATAAATACCTTTTCGAAATGGCCAACATACGCAACCAGAACTCCTGGGTCCACGCAAACAATCCCGACATCGCTACCCAGAAAGCCAAGGATCTGGTCCGGATGGCCGTGGCACGCTCCAGCCACCTGAGACCGCTGAAAGAAAAAATTATCGGCGTCAACAAGCGGGCCCTGGTAATCGGCGGCGGCATCGCCGGTATGAATGCCGCCCTGAACATCAGTAAACAGGGACTTCCCGTGACCCTCATCGAAAAAGGATCCGCCTTGGGAGGGATGGCCCGCAATCTCCATCATACCATTGAGGGCGGAGATATTCAGCAGTATTTGCAACGATCTTATCCAGGAAGTGACGGCCCGGGAAAACATTGAAATCCTGACCGATGCCGTGGTGATGTCTTTTGACGGTTTCCAGGGCAATTTCGCCACCGAAATCGGTATCGGCCCCATGCGGGAACCCAGGGTCATCGAACATGGTGTCATCCTGGTGGCCACCGGTGCCAATGAGTACCAACCCAAGGAATATCTCTACGGAAAAGATGAACGCGTCAAAACCCAGGTGGAGCTGACGGATTACCTCCACAAAGAGGGTGCCGAACATCTGGATTGTGTCACCATGATTCAGTGTGTGGGATCACGAAATGAAGAAAACCCCAACTGCTCGAGAATCTGCTGCCAATCGGCTGTAAAAAATGCACTGGCCATCAAGAAGACCAATCCCGGAACACAAGTATTTATCCTCTATCGCGATATGCGGACATATGGATTGCTGGAGGATTATTACACTCAGGCCAGGAAAGAGGGTGTCATATTCATTCGCTTTGACAAGGAACATCCTCCGGAAGTCAACGCCACCGGCGATGGTCTGATGGTAACCGTCAAAGATCACGTTCTCCAGCAACCGATCCAGATTCACTCGGACCTGCTGGCCTTGAGCGCCGGGGTTGCGGCTGCCGACACGGAAGAACTGAGTAAAATCATGAAGCTGAACCGGAATCCCGAAGGCTTTTTTCTCGAGGCCCATGTAAAACTCAGACCGGTGGACATGGGAAGCGATGCCACCTTCCTGTGTGGTACTGCCCATGCGCCAAAATTGATATCCGAATCCATTGCCCAGGCCCAGGCGGCAGCCTCCCGGGCCATGACCTTTCTTTCAAAAGATGAAATCAAGCTGTCGGCAATTACGGCCAAGGTGGATGTGGAACACTGCGTCAAATGCCTGACCTGTGTCCGATCCTGTCCCTTTGATGTGCCCAAATTCGACATCGAAAAAGGAGAAATCGTCATAGACGAGGCCATGTGTCATGGCTGTGGCGTCTGTGCCTCGGTTTGCCCACGCCAGGCCATCAGCTTGAGTTTTTATGAAGACGACCAGATTCTCTGCAAAATAGACGCGCTACTGGCAGGAGGCATATAATGACGGATTTTGAACCGACGATTATCGCATTTTGTTGTGATTATTGAGGATATTCGGCAGCGGACCTGGCAGGTTCCATGCGGCTCGATTATCCGGCCAATATCAAGATTATCCGGGTACCTTGTACCGGAAAAGTAGATGTCATGTACCTACTCAGGGCGATCCAGAAAGGAGCGGATGGTGTCTATGTGGTGGGTTGTCTGGAGGGGACCTGTCACTACAACGAGGGCAATTTCAGGGCTCGTGAACGGGTGGAGCATGTGCGCATGCTCCTGGAGGAAATAGGCCTTGAAGCCGACAGGGTTAGAATGTATAATCTTTCTTCTGGCGAAGGGCCTACCTTTGCTGCCTACGCCAGGGAAATGACTGAACTTATCAAGGCGATGGGACCCAATCCATTAAAAGATTCGGGGACAGCCTAAAACGGAGGAATGATCATGGCTGAAGAAGCAATTAAACTAGGCGGGAAAAAGAAGAGCATCTTCCTGGACAAGGTCAAGGAGCTTCTCCCGGAAGGGGGAAACCTGAATCTTTGTCTGACCTGCGGTGCCTGCTCGTCGGGTTGCCCGGCAACCGGACTCGCCGGCATGGACCCGCGGAAATTTCTGCGCATGGCAGCGCTGGGTATGGATGATGAAATCATTAAATCGGACTGGCCCTGGATGTGCACCATGTGCCAGCGCTGCATCTATGTCTGCCCCATGAAAATAGATATCCCGCAGCTTATTTACAATGCCCGTGGACTCAGGCCCAGGGAAGAACGCCCCAAGGGAATTTTGGGATCCTGTGACATGGCCCTGCGAAATGACAGCACCAGCGCCATGGGGGCTACGCCGGAAGATTTTCAATTCGTTGTCGAAGATGTGCTGGAAGAGTATCAGGAAGCACAACCTGAATTCAAGGACATGCAGGCCCCCATCGACAAGCAGGGTGCGGAGTTTTTTTTAAATCAGAACTCCAGGGAACCGGTAACCGAACCCGATGAACTGGTTCCACTCTGGAAGATCCTTCATCTTGCCGGGGTTGACTGGACATACGGCAGCAAGGGCTGGGCCGGGGAAAATTACTGCATGTTCCTGGCAGACAACGATTCATGGGAACAGGTCACCCGGACAACGGTCGCTTCAGCTAACGAACTAGGTTGTAAAACCTTTCTAAATACAGAGTGAGGGCACGTTACCTTCTCAGTCCTGGCAGGACTGAAAAAATTTAAAATTGAGCACAATTTTGAGGTAAAGAATATTTACGAATATTATGCCAAATGGATCCGGGAGGGAAAACTCAAAGTCAATTCCGACTGGAACAAGGATCTTAAAATCAAGTTTACCGTACAAGACCCCTGTCAGATTGTCCGCAAAAGCTATGGAGACCCCATAGCCGAAGATCTGCGCTTTGTTGTCAAATCCGTGGTGGGTGAAGAGAACTTTATCGACATGCAACCCAACCGGTCCAACAATTACTGTTGTGGCGGTGGCGGTGGTTTTCTGCAATCGGGGTATAAACAAGAGCGTCTGGAATACGGAAAACTAAAAGATCAGCAGATCAAGGCAACAGGTGCCGATTATTGTATTGCCGGTTGCCACAACTGCCATGCCCAGATTCATGAACTGAGCGAGCACTACGGTGGCAACTATCCCGTGGTCCACTTGTGGACGCTTATATGTCTTTCTTTGGGAATATTGGGGCCGAACGAACGTGAATACCTTGGCGATGACCTTAAAGATGTTCTGGTTTTTCACCCCGAAACAGCAATGTAGGCCATCGGCATTATTATCCGCAATTGAATATTTTATAAATTCCCGATCATAAGAAAGCAGGAAATGGTGCGGTTTTAAGGAGGAAACATGATAGTCGCCAAAAGGAAACCGTTTGACGAAATAAAAGAGATGATCAAGGGGCATAAAAAAGTCCTCATCGCCGGGTGTGGAACCTGTGTGGCTGTCTGTCTTGCGGGTGGTGAAAAGGAGGTCGATGTTCTGAATGCAGAGCTCGACATGGCCAGGCGGCTGGAAAACAAGCCCCTGGACACCGGCACCATCACCGTGGAACGACAGTGTGATGTGGAATACCTGGAGCCGTTCGATGGGTTAGTCAAGGATTACGATGCCATTCTCTCCATGGCCTGTGGTGTCGGCATCCAGTTTTTAGCGGAACGTTTTCCCGGCATACCCGTCTACCCGGCGGTAGACACCACCGGCATGTCGGCCAACCTGGCGGTGGGATGGTACGAAGAACGCTGTCGATCCTGCGGTGAGTGTGTTCTGGGAATGACGGGGGGTATCTGCCCGGTCACCATGTGCGCCAAGGGTCTTTACAACGGTCCCTGCGGCGGCACCAACGACGGCAACTGTGAAATCAGTGATGACCAGCCCTGCGCCTGGTTTAAAATTTACGAACGTCTGGCAACCCAGGACCGACTCGATTCTATTCTCAGTATCAAAGAGCCTGTGAGCTGGAATGACCAGGTTCCAAGAACACTGGTACAGCCGGGATATAAAAAACCTGAAAAAGCCAAGAACGAACAATAAGGTGATGCATATGAGCACAGAGGAAAACGGTTTCAAATCAGGAAGTAACTTGGAGAAAATCTTGCGGGCCGGTCATTTTGCATTTACAGGTGAGCTGGGTCCACCGCGGGGTTCCAATGCCGAAGAGGTCAGGGAAAAAGCAAAACACCTGAAAGGGATGGTGGATGCGGTCAACATCACCGACAACCAGACGGCCATGGTACGGATGTCCAGTTGGGCGGCCAGTCTTCTGATCATGCAGGAGGGTCTGGAACCCAATTTTCAAATGGTATGCCGCGACCGGAATCGCCTGGCCATGCAGTCCGACATCCTGGGCGCCTACGCCCACGGCATCAAGAATATGCTGTGTCTCTCCGGTGACCATCAAAAATTCGGTGATCATCCCCAGGCAAAAGGTGTCTTTGATATCGACTCCATGCAACTCATCGGCATGGTCAAAAAAATGCGTGATGAAAGCAAATTTCTGGGTGGTGCCGACCTTGAAGACGCCCCCAAGATGTTTATCGGTGCGGCTGCCAACCCCTTTGCCGACCCTTTTGAGTGGCGCGTTCACAGACTTGCCAAGAAAATCAATGCCGGTGTCGATTTTATCCAGACCCAGTGCATCTACAACATGGATAAGTTCAGAGAGTTTATCAAGAGAGCCAACGACATGGGACTGACCGAAAAGGTCTACATCCTGGCGGGTGTCACCCCCATGAAGAGTGTCGGTATGGCCAAGTACATGAAAAGTAAAGTACCTGGAATGGATGTGCCGGACGAGGTTATCAAACGGCTCCAGGGGGCTGAAAAAGGAAAAGTTGCGGCGGAAGGCATCAAAGCCGCCTGCGAACAGATCGAGGAATTCAAGGAGATGAAAGGGGTTGCCGGTGTACACCTCATGGCCATCGAGTGGGAGCACAAGGTCCCGGAAATCGCCGAGCAGGCAAAAGTACTGCCGCGACCGCAGGTTTAGCGGTAAACGCGATACACGCTTTTTAGAAGGAGTTTCATGAAAACAACCAAAATAATTTGCGCTTTAATCCTAATACTCGGCGTCTTTGCGAATCCCGTTCTATCCAAAGACTTGAAAGGCCATCTGGGGATCGGTTTTAATTCTCAATTCAGCCCGGAGAACCTGGACTCTCTGTCCGGGAAATACTGGATCAACAATGAACTTGCCGTACAGGGTCTTTTCGGGTTCAACTTTTCAGATTCTTCTGATGATCTGGATATAGGTGGCAAGGCATATTTCAAAATCAAAGATGAAGAGAATCTCCACGTGGATATCATCGCAGGTGTGGGGTTTTCCCGCTCCGATCCGGATAAGGGCAATACCAAGACAGGCACCTGGGTCAATGCGGGTGTCGGGCTCGAATATTTCTTCAGCGGTCTGCCCAACCTCGGCTTTTCAACCGAGGTCGGCGTCACCTTCACGGACTATGACCACGACAGTTCTTTTGGATCCACGGCTGATTCTTTTGTGGGTGCCGGAATTCATTACTACTTTGACATTCTGTCGCCAACCGTGAAGAGAACCCAGGAGACAGAGTAGGTAGAGCAGGGTTCGAGGGGCCGAGGGTGATACAAGGGTTCGAGGGGAGCTGACAGCTATAAGCGGACAGCGGCATTTCAGCCTCCAAGTATCCTGCATATAAGGGTTCGAAAGAATAAGCCCTAAGCCGTAAGCAGCTTACAGCTTAGGGCTTCTTGTTTTCGCAGCTGGATATAAAAGTTTGCAGAAATTAAGTGTCAAAAGACGAACATTGCTTTACAATCCCGCCTTACAAGATATACTTGACTTGATAACTCAGAATGATGTTATCAGTAATTTCGGCAAGTTGTGAATGTTCTCCATATATCAGTATCAAATCGATGCGTGGTAAATTTAAAAAAGCATTCCAGCATTTGGCAAGCTGTGAACTTCATCTCACCTATTTCATAAGATTGTGTGCATATTTGCGACTGCATGTTTGATCAATGGGTGGATGATGTTCATAGGGATAATGATAGGGAATAAATGTGATAGAGAACAATAGGCATATAAACTGGTAATTGCATGAATATTTTAATCGTAAGATAGCAAAGAAAGGAGTTAAGTTATGGCAAATTTTTTATTTGTTTTAAGCAGGGATGACAATGAGGCCGCAACCAGGTGCTTTCAATTTTCCAAAATCGCTCATTCAAAAGGTCACAAAACGGATTTATTTTTTATTGATAATGGCGTTAAGTGGGCTAATTCTGAGCGAAATTTTGATGAAAAAACAGCAACTGGTGATTGCTCGAATGATTACCTGCCCTATCTTGTTGATAACCAAGTGCCAATTGGAGTCTGAATCCCATGTGCAAAAGCTCGTCAGGTTGACGAGGCAAAATTCTTCTCAAATATGAGGTTAGATGGCGGACCGCATTTGATTGACTTGGCTGCAGAGGCTAAGGTGTTTAACTTTTAGAAATAGACCCTTCAAAGGCAGTGACGCATACAAGAAGCTACAGGTTCTCTTCGCCACTGATGACGCTGTTCTTGTCGCCCACAATGCCAAGTTTGATGTCAGCATTTTAAACCGTGAAAACCTTTATCCTCAAAGATTCATTTGCACCTATAAACTTTCACGTTATCTGGACAAGGATGGTGTGATACCAAAATACACTCTCCAGTATCTTCGATATTATTTGAAACTTAATATCGATGCTACGGCACATACTGCCATTGGTGATGTACTGGTACTGGAAGCACTGTTTCAGAGAATCTATGCAAGTTTATAGGGGTTGTCAGAAAAACGTTCCGATTGAGGACCGTTTTTCTGCTACAAACCCTTATACCGCCATCATATTTTCGGAACATTATTATGACAAGCGGTATAAAGGACAGGCTATCGATCAGGTTGCTGATATGATTAATATCAGCAGTTCACCTGTGTTAGTGCCACGCATGCCTTTTGGGAAGCACAAAGGGTTGAAGATGGCAGAAGTGCCGGAGGACTATCTTCAGTGGTTGGCTGGTACCGATCTTGATAAGGATCTGGCATATACCGTGCGGCACTATCTTGGTGGGCAAATACAAGATCCAGAATATGATGCCGGTATCTGAGTTTTGAGGTTTATAATAATTGTTAGGATGTAGGTGAACATAAATGGCTGAAAAAAGAATAAAGAAAGAATATAAGGTTCTTGTAGCGGTTGATTTTTCTCCATGTTCAGCTAGTGCTTTAAAAAGCTCTAAATTAATAATGGGTCGAAAGCCAGATCGCATTGTTGTCCTCTACGTAATAGATCACGATTTTATTGAAAGGTGCGTAGCAAGTAGACTTGGCAAAGAATCACAAATCAAAAAGACCTTGTTTATGGAGGCCAAAAAAAAGCTAAAGCAATTTCTTCAGACTCATAACATGATGAACGCTTCCATAGAAACAGAAATTTGTGAAGGGACACCGTTTCTTGAGATCAATAAAAAGGCAATTGAAAAGGATGTCGATATTGTGATCATGGGAACACGTGGCACATCTGGAGATATAAAAAGGACTTTCTTTGGAAGCACTACCGAAAGGGTCCTCCGGTTTATAAAGCGACCCGTCCTTTGTGTTCCTATTGAGGAAGATCGTAAGTAACGATAGGCGATAGTACTGTGGTGTAAATATGTATAATACTGTTTAGTGAGTTCATACAAATTCTGAGGGGTTGAGACAGTGGGGTAATCTGTTGGTTACGTGATATTGATAAGGTCTATTGCGTTTGGTGCGGCATAACCTAAAGCCGGCAAACACTTATGGCTTACAGCCCATAGCCCCCTCGGACCCTTGAACCCTCAAATCCTCGGACCCTATCTCCAACTGCTACGCAGCTTTAGAGATCCTCACCGCACACACCTTGTACTCCGGAATCCCCGACACGGGATCCAGAGCCGCATTCGTCAACTTGTTTGCAGCGGCCTGGGCAAAATGAAAGGGAATAAAAACGGTTCCCGCAACTGCCTTTTCAGAAATCTTGATGGCCGCTTGGATATCGCCCCGCCGGGATTCAACCTTGACCATGGCACCGTCTTTAAGGTCATAGGTTTGGGCGTCATCGGTTGAAATTTCCACAAAACAGGCCGGTGCCCTTTCGTTGAGCCCCTCTGATTTCATGGTCATGGTCCCGGTATGATAGTGATACAGGAGACGACCGGTCGTCAGAAACAGGGGATATTCCGTGTCAGTGTTTTCAGCCGGCTCCGTATAGTCGATGGCGTGAAAAAGACCCTTGCCCCTTGTAAACTGCTCCCGGTGAAGGATGGGTGTCCCTGGGTGTTCCTTGGTGGGGCAGGGCCAGTGTATACCCTCGAATTCTATCCGATCATAATCGATGCCGGCATAGGACGGCGTCACGGCGGTCAGTTCTTCCATGATCTCCCGGCTGTCGCCGTAGGGCATGGCAAACCCCATACGCGTGGCAATTTCTGCGGTGATCTTCCAGTCATCCATTACCTGGCCCGGTGCTTCCACGGCTTTGCGTACACGCTGTACCCGCCGCTCACTATTGGTAAAGGTACCCTCTTTCTCGGCAAAACACTTGGACGGTAAAACCACGTCCGCAAGCTGTGCCGTCTCGGTCATGAAGATATCCTGGACCACCAGAAAATCAAGATTGGCAAGACCCTTTTTGGCATGATTCAGATCGGGATCCGATACCAGCGGATTCTCACCAATGATATACAATCCCTTGAATTCCCCGTCATGTGCCTTGGGGATCATTTTCGTAACCGTCAGACCGGGCTGGGTCGGCAGATCGCTGACACCCCAGGCCTCCGCCATCTTTTTTGAGACAGCCAGATCAGCCACCGGCTGGTACCCTGAAAAAACATTCGGCAGGCCACCCATGTCACAGGCACCCTGAACGTTGTTCTGACCCCTCAACGGGTTGACACCACCGCCTTCGACACCCATATGGCCGCAGAGCATGGCCAGGTTTGCCAGGGATTTGACATTGTCCGTCCCCGAAGTGTGCTGGGTGATGCCCATACAATAACAGATACTGCCGGCTCTGGCACCTGCGTACATCCTGGCGCTATCGGCCAGGTCCGCCTGTGGGATACCGGTAATCTCTTCCACATAGGCCGGTGTGTATTTTGCCACGATCTCTTTGAGTTCTTCAAAACCCTCGGTTCGTGTTTCCACAAACGTGCGGTCATAAAGGTTTTCTTCGATAATGACGTTCATCATGCCGTTGATCCAGGCCACATCGGTCCCCAGCTTCTGCCGCAGCCAGTGATGGGCAAATTGGGCGATCCGGATAAATCGCGGATCCACAACGATGAGTTTGGCACCCCTGAAGGTGACCGCTCTTTTGATAAAGGATGACAAGACCGGGTGATTCTCGGTGGTGTTGGATCCGGTGACAAGAATGACGTCTGCTGTTTCGATGTCGCTGATGGTGTTCGTCATGGCACCGCTTCCGAATGCTGCAGCCAGACCGGCTACGGTCGAGGAATGTCAGAGCCGGGCGCAGTGATCGATGTTGTTGGTTTTCAGCACCGCCCGTGCAAACTTATTGGCGATATAGTTCTCCTCGTTCGTTATTCTCGCGGAGGTCAGAACACCCAGACTGTCCGGCCCGCTGGTTTCCTTTATTTCGTTGAACCGCCTGGCCACCGTATCCAGGGCCTCGTCCCAGGTGGCTTCCCTGAATGTACCGTTCTCCTTGATCATGGGAGCGGTCAAACGTTCAGGTGAGTGAATAAAATCGTATCCGAACCGGCCTTTGACACACAAGCTGCCAAAGTTCGGGGGAACATCTTCGACACCGGAAACCTTGACAACCCGGTTGTCTTTGACATGCAGATAGAGTTGGCACCCCACACCACAGTAAGAACAGGTGGTACGGACTTTTTCGGTTTCCCAGTGCCGTACCCGATAGCGAACGTCTTTTTCCACCAAAGCGCCCACCGGACACACCTGAACACATTCACCGCAAAAAACACAGTCCGAATCTTTCAATGGTTTGTCGCCGGCAGCGATTATTTTTGAATCGCTGCCCGTGTAACCGAACTGGATGGCATTGTTGACCTGAATGTCGTTACAGGCCTGAACACACCTGCCGCACTTGATGCAACGGGAAAAATCCCTGACGATAAACGGGTTGACCGTTTCCATGGGATAGGGTGTTCCCGCATCCGAAAATCTCCTGGGTTCCACCTGATAACGATAGGCCAGATCCTGTAACCGGCAGTCTCCCCAAACCGGGCATAGTTCAGAACTGTCGTCATATTGCTGAACACGCATCTGGAACTGGGTCCAGTCATCACTGCTGGTGCCCCTGATAGCGCAGTTGTGATTACCGGTGGAGAGCATGAGTTGAATGATCAATCGACGGGCCTTTACGACTTCCGGGGATTCCGAATGCACCACCATGCCTGCCTCCGCCAGGGTGTTACAGGAAGGCAGAAGATCTTTCTCGTTTTCTATTTCAACCACACATACCCTGCAATTGCCCGTGGGGGAAGCCCCTTTCAGATGACAGAGCGTCGGGATATCGATGTGGTTTCTTCCGGCAACCGCCAGAATGGTTTCTCCGGGTTCGAATGAAAACGCATTTCCATTGATGATAATTTTTTCCTGATCATTCATATGCAAGTCCCCTGCATCCAATCGTTATATAAATCGGGTTGATACCATCGGAGTTATGTAACCAAAAGCAATGGTTTTGTCAATGCTGTGTGTTGCCTGATAAACGTGATTCCAGAAAATAATTCATCTGTCTGTACCACCAGGGCCAGTCATGGTTGACATCATGGCCCCAGTAGTCGATACGGGCCGGGATGGATTTTTCCCTGAACAGAAAATCCAGGCGGCGGGTATCTTCAATGGCTTCATCCTCCCAGGCCCCCTGTCCCACACACACAACAACCCTGCTCCGCCGGTACCAATCCAGATACCATGGATCGTTCATGCCGGGCAGATAACTCAAGGGAGAGTTATAATAGACGTCGGACAATTCAACCGCCGACACTTGAAATTCGGGCCGGTCCAGGCGGTAGAGACCGCTCAGGGCGATGGTACCGTCAAAGACATCCGGATGCTTTAAAAAAAAATTTACCGCATGGTAAGCGCCCATGCTGCAGCCGTTCGCCATTACCCGCGCATGCGGCGAGCGACAGTGGTGGCGGATAAAGGGAATCACCTCCTCCACGATGTAACGATCGTAAGCTTCGTGTCGGGCATTGCGATCATGGGGAGAAACAGCAAAATTGTACCAGGATGTTTCATCGACACTGTCCACACAAAACAGTTTGATTCTACCGGCATTGATAAAGCCGGCAATGGCGTCGATCATTCCCATACCCTCATAATCGAAATATCGTCCACGGGAGCAGGGAAAAACCATAGTTGGCTGCCCCCAATGACCGTAGATCTTCAGGGCCATATCACGCTTCAGGTGCTCGCTCCACCAGCAGTGTTCTTCAATGTGCATGTGAATTTCCTGTTTCCTTTGGGTGATCCATTTTTTTCTTGCGGCTTGAACGGCTTATGATTTGATTTGATGAATAAACCGAACAATTTCAAAGAGTTCATCCAGACGCCTGCATCTGAAAATATAGCCCATATCGCCCAGGGCGCTGCTGAATACCCCGGGAACACTTTCGATCTGGAACATAAAGGCGCCATAGCGTGACAGGATATCCTCATGGCTGTTTGCATAGCGTTGATTGCTTTTGCGGCTGGCATAACAGCAATGGTAGTCCCGTGCGTAATTCAAATCTGTTTGATTGTCTACCAGCAGGTTAGCCCAGATCCGGTAGATGTCGATATCACAGGCATAGTTAAACATATCGGTGGTATAACCGCCTGGAGGCCGCATGTTGACCTCCAGGGCCACATAACGGTCCTCGGCCGTCTTAAAGAATTCCATGTGGAAAAACCGCTCTCTCACGTCAAACGCCTTGAGGCATTCGAAGCCGATCTTTTCCAGGTCGGCCGGCATGTCCCGCAAGGAGTAGTAATAGACGTGGCGCGCCTCGTTGACGGTTTCCATGATACCCTGGCTGTACGTGTGGGCCGTGTAAAAAACCGGCTTGCCGTCCCGGTCGGTCAGTCCGTCAAAGGAATAGATGGTACCGTCGATGAATTCTTCCATGATATAGTCGGTTCCGGGCCTGGTCTTAAAAAAAACATCGAGCTCCCGGTCATTGTCGATGCGATAGGTGTCGATGGCACCCACACCGGCATCCGGTTTGACCACCACCGGATAACCGGTTTCACGAATCAGGGAGCGAGCATCGTCGATATTGTCTACCACCTGTCCCCGTGCCACGGCTACGCCGGCATCGCGAAATCTGTCCTTCATAAAAGATTTGCGGCGAATGAAATCGATGTCGGTACCGCGAACACCGAAGATGTTAAAATCATCCCGTAAGCGGGCCTCGGTGCTCAACCAGTATTCATTCAGGGAGTCAAGACGATCGATTTTTCCGTAGCGGTGGGTAAAAAAACCACAGGCCCGTACCAGGGCATCATCGTCGTGCATGTCATCGACTTGAAAATACTCGGTCAGTGCGCTGCGAACATCCGCCGATAAGTTGTCGTAGGGTTCGTCACCGATACCCAAAACATTGGCACCGACCGTTTTCAGGTTCAGACAGAACCGGAAGAAATGGGGAGGAAAATGGGGCGACAGAAAGACAACATTCATAACGATTTCCTTTTACAATGCGTTTCAAACAGACCGAGCTTTCGTGAATCTGCGTATCGGCGATTCCCCATGCAAACAATTCTGGGATGTTTGAAGAGGTCCCTGCAGCAAGCGACGGAAAATGCGCTCACTATCTCCGTTCAACTACCTGTACACGTGTCATCGATAATGTAAAGAAATTTATCCGAATAGCCGGTGAAAACTTGTGATTGTTCTTCTCTCATTGCCCCGAATTTTTTTTTGCTAGGATGGGCCTGGTTGTGTTATGAGTCATCAGGACGACGAACCATGAACCAAAATCACGACGCCACCGGCGAAACCTTTTCAAGCGTGGGAGGCTTCAAATGATTCAAACCATCCAGTTTTTCCTCAACGACAAACCCGTCCGTATCGAAGTTGACGATGATCGAACGCTCCTGTGGGTTTTGAGAAACGATCTGGACCTTACCGGAGCGAAATTTGGTTGCGGAGAGGGTTTGTGCGGTGCTTGTACAGTCCTTTTAGACGACGAGGCGGTTCCATCCTGTCAACTGTCCGTGGGATATATCGCGGGACGGAACATAAAAACGATTGAGGGACTCGCCAAAAACGGCCAGCTTCACCCTATCCAAAAAGCCTTTATCAAGCACGACGCGCTTCAATGCGGATTCTGCACCCCCGGCATGATTCTCAAGGCCTACAGCCTCCTGGTATCGAACCCGGAACCCACCCGTGATCAAATCATTTCGGGAATGGACGACAATCTATGCCGATGCGGTGCCCACGTTCGGATTGTTCAGGCCATTCAAACCGCATCCAAAGCGTTGAAAGGAGGCCGGTTATGAGGAGAAACGAAAATATTGTGGGTGAAAAACCTGGACTGGCCGCTCCGCTGGCTTTGATGAACAGGAGGGAGTTTTTAAAGCGTATGGGCCTGATGGGCGGCGGCCTCATCATTTATGGCACCCTGGGAGATAAATCAGCACAAGCCCGAGCACCGAGAACGGGCTATGCCGGCAGCAATATACCCGTCGATTTCAATGCTTTTCTGCGCATCGGCATCGATAACCGGGTGACCTGTTTCGTGGGAAAAATCGAAATGGGCCAAGGCCCCATCACCTCCTTTGCCCAGATGCTGGCCGAAGAACTCGATGTCACGTATGAATCGGTGGACATGGTCATGGGGGATACAGACCGGTGCCCGTGGGACGCCGGAACATGGGGATCCCTTTCAACCCGTTATTATGGTATTTTCGTCAAAGAAGCCGCCTGTGAAGCCAAGGGTGTTCTGAAAGAGCTGGCTGCCGAGAAGCTTTCATGCCCTGTAACCCGCCTGGAAACGGAAAAAGGCAACATCTTCGACAGAGATCGGCCCATGTCCAGGGTGACCTATGGAGAGCTGACTGCCGGGAAAACCATCGAAAGACATTTGAAGGACCTGCCACCCCTGAAACCCGCATCCGAATACACCATCAGCGGCAAACCCTATCTTCGGCGGGATGCGCTCGACAAGGTTACCGGCCGGGCACAGTACACGGCGGATATCCGGCTGCCGGGGATGGTCTATGCCAGGATATTGAGACCCCCCGCCCATGGTGCCAGACTGCTAGACGTGAATACTTCTGTCGCTGAAAAGATGAAAGACGTCCAGGTCGTTCGCGATGGTGACCTGATTGCCGTTCTGCACCCCCACCCGGACGGTGCCGCAAGGGCCCTGGCCAGTGTCGAGGCCAAATTTGATCTCCCGGATACAGGCATCAACGACGAAACCATCTTCGAGCATCTGCTAAAAAAGGCTCCGGAACCGGTCGTTGCGTCCGCAGCGGGTAATCTCGAGAAGGGCCGCAAACAGGCCGCTACGATTGTCGAGGAAACCTATCTCAACAGTTATGTATCCCACGCGCCCATGGAGCCCCATGCAGCATTGGCCTCCGTCCAAGGAAACAGCGCAACGGTGTGGGCCTCGACACAAACGCCCTTTGGTGTTCAAAAAATCCTGTCCCAGACGCTGGGCCTGGCCATGGAAAATGTTCGCGTGATTACACCTTTCGTGGGCGGTGGCTTCGGGGGTAAGTCGGCATCTGGCCAGGCTGTCGAAGCGGCGAGACTATCCAGGCGATCCGCCAAACCCGTCATGGTTATGTGGACCCGTGAGGAGGAATTCTTTTTCGACACTTTCCGGCCTGCCGCTGTGGTCAAAATCCGGTCGGGTATCGACGACACCGGGCATATGACGTTTTGGGACTACCATGTCTATTTTGCCGGCCGAAGAGGCTGCGAGAACTTTTACGAAATTCCCCACCATCGTGAATCGGTCTACGGAGAATGGCGAATAGCCCCGGGTGTCCACCCCTTTGCCGTAGGCCCCTGGCGTGCCCCCGCGGCAAACACCAACATTTATGCCAGGGATCTGCACATGAGCATCATGGCATCCACGGCTGGCATAGATCCCCTGGAATTTCGCCTGCGCCACCTGAAAGACAATCGAATGCGTGGGGTTCTCCTGGCAGCTGCGGAAAAATTCGGCTGGACATCCTCGAAAACACCCAGTGGCCATGGTTACGGGATATCCTGCGGCATCGATGCAGAGACGTATGTGGCTTCCATGGCAGAGGTCGAGGTGAATCGCAGCAGTGGAATGATCGATGTGAAACGGGTCGTTTGTGCGCAGGATATGGGTCAGGTAATCAATCCACAGGGGGCTACCATACAGATGGAAGGTTGTATTACCATGGGCTTGGGCTATGCACTGAGCGAAGAGATTCACTTCAGCAACGGCCGCCTTCTGGATGTCAACTTCGATACCTATAGCATACCGCAATTTTCATGGCTTCCCAAAATCGAAACCGTGATTGTACCGAACCCGTCACTTGGACCCAAAGGCGGTGGCGAGCCGGCCATTGTCTGTATGGGCGGCGTACTGGCCACGGCTGTGTACGATGCCACCGGAGCCAAAGTCCGCCAACTCCCAATGACACCGGAGCGTGTTAAAAGGGCGCTAAAAAATAAGGCTGCCTGATGTCCCAGCGTATCTGATCATCATGGAAAGTATTCTTACTATAGGGGTTGTCAGAAAAACGTTCCGATTGAGGACCGTTTTTCTGCTACAAACCCTTATACCGCCATCATATTTTCGGAACATTATTATGACAAGCGGTATAATATCTATCCACTGATGATCTGGACCGCCTGGAAACCCTGGCATATGCCTAACGGTTCAAGAGAAGTTGCCCGGTGACGGCACCCAGGATGCCTCCCGCGGCATCCGCCAGCACATCCACGATGTCGGCCGTTCGTGAAGGCACAAAGTACTGATGGATTTCGTCACTGATGCCATAAAGCGACGAAGCCAGCGCACTGAAAATCACCAACAGCACGGCATTTTTCTGGATGCTTGTCGTTTGAAACACACGAAAAAAAAGAAACCCGAGCAGCGCATAGGCACCGGTATGCGCCAGCTTGTCCATATGGGGAATCGAGGGAAGGCTTTGGGTGGCCGGATAGGATGACTGGATAAAGATCAAAAGACAGTAGAGAATTACCGGCAGCCAGTAAAAAACAAAGATCCTCGGTTGTGTGCTTGAAGAAACCGCCATGTTTGGATGTCGTTACGCCGCTTTTCAATAAATTTGGCTAACAGTCCTGGATTCCCGCCTTCGCTGGAATGACGATTCAGCCTCAGCACCTGTCATTCCCACGGAAGCAAGAATCCAGTGAGTACGATCAAACGATTAGAACCTATCTCAAAATCCCGTTGTCGGTCGCCTCTTTCCGAATCGTTTTTCACAAGGGGCGTTCTTGGTCACATGTTTCTGCAACACATCACACCACAAGGATCGAAATGTGCGGCAGCTGCCATCCATGGCGTCCAGTTTGGCAAAGTCGGCATGCGGGCAGCGGTTGTCACACCATTGAATCTCATGGGTTGTGACGCCAGCATTGCCCGGCTCTTTTGTTTTCGTTTTTGCCATACAAAATACCGCCATAAAATTGTGTGCCGATTTTATTGAAACAGATTCAGCGCCAGTTCCCTGTCCTGGATATGCTTAGAGACCGCCTCAATAAATTCATCCCGGGGAACACCCATTTTGACGTGACCGTCCAAAGTCCGCACGGAAAGCGTATTGGATGCCTGCTCCTTGGCACCGATGGTGAGAATTAAGGGGATATTGGTCAGTTGGGCCCCACGAATCTTTTTGTTGAGGCTTTCCGTTCTGCTGTCCACCTCGGTACGCAGCCCGGCCTTTTCCAAAACGCCCTTTATTTCAAGGGCATAGGGAATAAGTTCGTCATTGATGGGAAGGGCCACGGCCTGAACCGGCGCCATCCACAAGGGGAACTTGCCTGCAAAGTGTTCAATCAAAATACCCAGAAATCGCTCGATGGACCCCAAAATGGTGCGATGGATCATGATGGGACGATGCTTCTCATTGTCCTGGGCAATATAACTCAGATCAAACCGTTCCGGCAGGGACATGTCCAGCTGGATCGTACCACACTGCCACGTTCGTTTCAGGGCATCTTGGATGTGCAGATCGATTTTAGGGCCATAAAAGGCACCATCGCCCTCATTGAGTCGATATTCACGGTCGTAGGCCTCCAGCGCGCCCCGCAGTCCTTCTGTGGCCACGTCCCACTGTTCGTCGGTTCCAATCGACTTTTCAGGCCTGGTGGAAAGCTCCAGATTGAAATCAAGACCAAAGGTCCCGTATATCCGTTCCGCCAGTTGCAGGGCTCCCAAGATTTCAGCTCGAATCTGATCCGGTGTCATGAAAATATGGGCATCATCCTGATGAAAAGCCCTGACCCGGAAAAGACCCGCCAGAACACCGCTCATCTCGTGCCGGTGGACAAGACCGACCTCTGCCGCCCGGATGGGAAACTCCCGGTAAGAATGAGGTCGTGTTCCGTAAAGCAACATGCCACCGGGACAATTCATGGGCTTGATGGCATAATCTTCTTCATCCACCATGCTGGTGTACATATTTTCACGATAGTTTTCCCAGTGACCGCTCCGCTCCCACAAGGTACGATTCAGCATAATCGGGGTTTTGGTCTCCACATAACCTGCGGTCTTGTGCTCATAACGCCAGTATTCCAACAGGCAATTCCAGAGCTCCATACCCTTGGCATGAAAAAAGGGCATACCCGGTGCCTCGTCATGAAAGCTGAACAGATCCAATGCTTCGCCGATTTTACGGTGATTCCGTTTTTTTGCCTCTTCAAGGTATCGGAGATGGTCTTTCAACTCTTTTTTGTTGAAAAAGGCCGTCCCATATAATCGCTGCAACTGCGCCCTGGTCTGGTCGGCGCGCCAGTATGCACCAGACACCTTGGTCAGCTTGATGGCTTTGACAAATCCGGTGTGAGGCACATGGGGTCCCCGGCATAGATCTGTGAATTCCCCCTGTTCGTAAAGAGATATCTGACCGTCTTCCAGCGCTGAAATCATTTCCAGTTTATAGGGTTCATCCTTGTAGAACGCCAGGGCTTCGGCTTTGGAGACCTCACTTCGCTGGATGGGAATTTTCTCTTTCACCAGCTTTTTGATCTCGGCTTCGATTTTGGGGAAGTCATCCTCCGAAACCGGTTCCATGTCGATATCGTAATAAAACCCGTCCTCGATCACCGGGCCGATGGTCAGTTTGGCGTCCTTGTATACTCTCAGCACGGCCTGTGCCATGACGTGGGCGGCACTGTGGCGCATGATTTCCAGGGCTTCCTTGTCCCGGGTCGTTATCAGCCGGATCGCAGCATCTTTCTTTACAACCGTGCTCATGTCGACTAGATTGCCATCCAGTTCCATGGCCACACTGTCCCGGGCCAGACCTTCCGATATACTTCCGGCAATCTCAAAACCGGTGGGAAAGTCATCAAAAGACTTTGTGCTTCCGTCTGGAAATGTTATATTGATCATTGTTGGTCACCTTGTCATAAAATCGTTTTTCGATTTTATGTGTTTCAGGAGATGGGAACGTTTTTTTCAAACACCTAAGCACTCAATGTTTTAAAGAAAATTCCCGAATGCCTGTTTAATAATCCGTAAACGCTTTTATTTAGGTCAATTGCAGCACTGGGTCAAGAAGAAATTGGTGAGACATGCAGCAAGATTCTGAATTTCAATTTGAATTCGTAGACACACCATCCGGCTTGGAGGTTGTCTTGAAAGCCCTCCGGGGTGTCGATGCCATCGCTGTGGATCTGGAGGCAGACTCCATGTTCCACTTTCAGGAAAAAGTCTGTCTGATTCAGATAGCCTCGCTCCGCCACCTGTTTATCGTGGACCCCATACAGGTCAGGGACCTATCGGCTCTTAAACCCTTGTTCGGGAACCATCGGATTAAAAAGGTCTTCCATGGATCCGACTATGATGTTCGCTCCCTTTTCAGAGACTTCGACATCGTTATACACAACCTTTTCGATACGGAACTGGCCTCACGATTTCTGGGTTTCCAGCAAAGCGGTCTGGATGCCATGCTTCAGACTTTTTTCAATGTCAAACTGGAGAAAAAATACCAGAAAAAAGACTGGTCCATGAGACCCCTGCCCCAAGCCATGATACGTTATGCAGCCAAGGACGTTCACCACCTTCTTCCCCTGGCGAAACGTTTGGAAGAAGATCTTTCCCAAAAAAACCGCTTGGCCTGGGTCGAGGAAGAATGTGACCTGCTGAGCAAAGTTCGACCCAACGCAACAAAGACAGAGCCGTTGTTTCTCAGCTTCAAAGGGGCTGGCAGACTGCCACCGGAAGACCTGGCTGTCCTCGAGGCACTTCTGACCTGGCGCAAACAGGCTGCCCGAAAAAAGGACCTTCCGCTTTTCAAAGTTGTCGGCAACAACGCCTTACTGACCCTGGTTCGAAGAAAACCCCAGACAAGGGAAAGCCTGGAAGCGAGTCGCGCCCTGAGCGCCAAACAGACCCGCATGTATGGCCGCCAGTTGTTGGGTGCCATCAGCAAAGGCCTGAAAACGCCGGGAGATTGCCTCCCCATCTACCCCAAGACACGTGCCCCCAGGTTGCCGGAGTCGAAAATCCGACTATCCAAAAAGCTGAAAAACTGGAAAGAAAAAAAAGCAGCCGACCTGGCCATTGACCCTGCTCTGGTTTTGAATAAATCCCAGACAATGGACATCGCCAGAGTCTCCCCTCTTGCCATAGGTGAACTGGATGGCATCGCCAGCCTCAAGTCTTGGCAGATCCGAGAATTTGGAGAAGAGATTATTCGCTGTATCAATAAAAAATAGGGTCCGAGGGTTCGAGGATTCCAGGGTTCAAGGGTAGCTCACAGCAATTAGCAAATAGTCACCCACATCTTATAATGTCAATACTTCTGAGCGTTTTCAGCTGAACGCGAAATCGAATAATCCTCTGGCACTATTGCGAACTCGCCGCAAGGGCTCCTAACATCAGCGCCGGTCATATGGTTAAACTGGGATGCTGCTGTTCATTACTGCTTTCAGCTACCCTCGAACCCTTGTATCACCCTTGAACCCTTGGACCCTTTTATTATACTTTATCAGAGAAGTAACTTGCCTGCCTAAAAAAATGTATAGAGATCTTAAATGAAAAAAATCCGAACTGTCTGTGCCCGTGATTGCTATGATGTCTGTTCCCTGATTTTCCATGTCGATGAGCATCAAAACATCACATCGGTTCATGGCGATGCCAAACACCCGCTGACGAGAGGAATGGTCTGCCCCAGAAGTGCCAGGGACAGGGATAGACTGTTATCCAATCGCATTGACAGCCCCTATATAAAAAAGGCCGGCGGTTTCAAAAAAATCAGCTGGAATCGTAGCCTCAACCTCATATCCCGCAAGCTCGCCCATACCATCGCCAAACAGGGACCCCAGAGGATTCTTTTTTTAAACTATGCCGGGAACACCGGTCTGCTCGCCAATGCATTTCCAGCACGATTATGGAATGCCCTGGGTGCGGCTCAAACCGACGGCGCCCTGTGCAGCCAATCAGGACATACGGGCATATCCATGCATCATGGTGACAGTTACGGTGCCAATCCCCTGGAGATACCTTCCATGAAGCTCCTGATATTCTGGGGATTCAATGCAGCGGTGAGTGCACCCCATATATGGCATCTGGCCCTCACAGCGCAAAAGAAAGGACGGGCCATGATCGTTGTTGTAGATCCTCTCCGGACAGATACAGCCAAAAAGGCTGACCTGTGGGTTCGGACAAAGCCTGAAACAGATGTGGCACTGGTCTACGGTCTTTTGGACCGGCTTATCACATCCGGGAATGCCGATGCCTCTTTTATCGAAAAGTGGACCACTGGATTTGATCGCATAAAAGCTGAGGCGGCAACCTGGTCCCCCGAAACCGTCCATCAAATAACCGGTGTTTCGCCGGATATGCTGCAATTGCTGGCCAACCTGTATGCAGGCAATAAACCGAGCATGACCCTAATCGGCTATGGTCTTCAGCACTGTGAAAACGGTGCGGACCAGGCAAGGGCGGTGGCCATGATACCGTCCGTACTGGGAATCCACCGGGGCTTTTACTATGGAAACGACAGCGCTTATCTTCTGGACAAATCGCGCATAAAGGGTAAATCGTTGACCGATAAAAAGTCGAAAATCATCCAACAGGTTGCCGTGGCCGATCACATCAAGCAAGGTGACTTTTCGGTTGTGTATGTCAGCTGCATGAATCCCGCCATGACCCTCCCCAACCAAAATTTGTTTCAAGAAGGCCTTGCCCGTGACGACCTGTTTCTGATTGTTCATGAAACCCACTGGACCGAGACGGCAAAATTGGCCGACATCGTTTTACCGGCGCCCACATTCCTGGAGAAAGAGGATATCGTCATTCCAGACAGTCATAATTGTGTCCAGTACAGTCGTCAGGTCGTCCCACCCGTGACCGACAGCCGCCATGAAATCCAGGTTATGACAGGTATTGCCCGACGACTAGGGCTTAAAGAGTCCTGGCTTTATGAAGATGCTCTCACGGCCATCACATCCGCCATGCCGGATGCCTTTGAAAACGGAGACATGCAGGACCTGGTTTCCGGTAAGCGGCTCAGGCTTGCATGCAAACCCAGGGATCACTATCCAACACCTTCCGGTAAAATTGAATTCTATGCCGCAAAAGCCCTGGCAAGGGGCCAGTCCCCCATGCCGATGCAAAAAGAATGCGTGGCGGAAACAGAACAATTCATCTTCATGACCAGTTCCATATCGAAGCATACGCATACCCAATTTCAAGAGGTCTACGGGAACATTCCCCCGGTGGTTCATATCAATCCGAAAGATGCTGCAAGATTCGGTATTGACCATGGAGAAGATGTCCTGCTGAAAAATCACCTCGGCAGTCTCAGGTTGCAAGCTGTCATTTCAGAAGCCCTACCGGAAGGTATTGTCTGGTCTCCTAAAGAAGCCGCGGATCTGGACGGTATCGCCCAGAACAGCCTGATGAGCAGCCGGCCGCAGGCCATGGGCAATGGGCCCCGATTCAATACGACCCAGGTGGTATTGGAAAAATTGGGAAAAGCTTCAGACTGACGTGTCCTGGAAAAGAGTTGAAAAATCCTCATAACCCTCTTTCTCCAGATCTTCCCTGGGAATAAATCTGAGAGATGCGGAATTGATGCAGTAGCGCAGTCCCGTGGGCTGGGGCCCGTCCTCAAAAAGATGCCCCAAATGAGAATCGCCATGCTTGCTGCGAACCTCGGTCCGGGTCATGAAAAGTTTACGATCTTTTTTTTCTAGAATATTTTCAGGTGCCATGGGGCGTGTGAAGCTTGGCCAGCCCGTGCCTGAATCAAACTTGTCAATGGAACTGAACAGGGGTTCCCCGCTGACAATATCCACATAGATGCCCGGTTTTTTATTGTTCCAGTATTCGTTTTTAAAGGGGGGTTCGGTTGCGTCTTGCCTGGCCACACTGTATTGCCCGGGTGACAAGCGCTCCCGTAGTTCATTGTCCGGTGGTTTTACATATTGAACTGGGTTATTTGAGACATCGGTAATTTTTTGCTTTGATTTCCAGGTGGATAACAGAAACCGATCTCTTCCAGACCCCCTGCGGTAAGTCTGGTAATGCTGGGGATTCTTTTTGGCGTAGTCCTGATGATACGCCTCTGCTTCATAAAAGACTGAATAGGGAATGATCTCCGTAACCACAGGCTTGTCGAAAGTGCCGGACGATTCAAGTGTCACCCTGGAGACTTCGGCCACACGTTTTTGTTCATCTGTGTGATAAAATATGGCTGTTCGATATTGTGGGCCCCGATCCATGAACTGGCCACCCGAATCGGTGGGATCAACATGACGCCAGAAAACATCCAAAAGCGTTTGATAATTCACCTGGTTCGGATCGTATTGGACCTGAACCGCTTCCACATGGCCTGTTCTGTGAGCTGAAACGTCTTGGTAGGTCGGATTTTTCTCCCGTCCACCGGTATAACCTGATGTGACGCCCACAACACCTTCTACCTTTCTAAAATCTGATTCTATACACCAGAAGCAGCCGCCCGCAAATGTCGCCAGTTCAAATTTATCCCCATGTTGTTCCATGTTCATTCCCGCCTTATATTCCGACCCAACCCTTTACCGTAAAGTAAAACCATCTGCTAAAACGGTCAATGACATGGTAAGATTGGGTTTCATGGTTAAAAACAGTCCGTTTGATTTGTCCGTTTTCGTTCCTATACTATAATGTATTAATCATTTTTATCGGCAAGTCAAAAAAAGGAGGAATGCCATGCCCAAAGCCATAAAATTTTTTACCCATGGGGGTCCGGAAGTTCTGAAGTGGGAAGATTTCGATCCAGGCGCGCCTGGTCCGGGTCAGGTTCGGATCCGACACGAGGCTATCGGTCTTAATTTTATCGATGTCTATCACCGAACCGGACTCTATCCGCTCCCGTCGCTGCCCGCCATACCCGGATTGGAGGGATCCGGTGTCGTGGAGGATGTGGGAGAGCAGGTGAACGACGTGGCCGTGGGTGACCGCGTGGCCTATGCCGGAGTCCCTCCCGGTGCCTACGCACAGATTCGCTGTATCCCCGCTCATCGACTGGTAAAGATACCCGATGAGGTGTCATTTGAAACGGCAGCCGCCATGATGCTCAAGGGCATGACCGCCCGCTACCTCATACGGGGCTGTTACCCTGTTTCATCGGGTGACACCATCCTCATCCACGCGGCTTCCGGGGGGGTCGGATCCATTGTCTCTCAGTGGGCCCACGACATCGGCGCCACCGTGATCGGTACGGTCGGTTCGACTGAAAAAGCGGAGAAAGCGCGTTCCAACGGGTGCGATCACCCGATTCTTTATTCTCAGGAAGATTTTGTCGAAAAAACCCGGGAAATTACCAACGGCAGAGGTGTCAATGTTGTGTTTGATTCCGTGGGCCAAGCCACTTTCATGAAATCACTGGCGTGTCTGCAACCCTTTGGCACCATGGTCACCTTCGGGCAGTCATCCGGTGCGGTGCCACCCCTTGAATTAGGCGTTCTGGCGGCCAAAGGTTCCCTGTTCCTGACAAGACCGAGTCTCATGACCTACACCGAGAAGCGGGAGGATCTCCTGGCGCATGCAAACGATCTTTTCGATGTTGTCCAGAAGGGTATCGTGAAAATCACCATCGGCCAGACCTATCCCTTGTCAGAGGTATCCCTCGCACACCGGGATCTGGAAGGAAGAAAGACCACCGGGTCAACCATTCTGATCCCCAGATAGCCTCGCATTGCGATGCTATGTGACGCGGCTGCGCCGCTTTTCTTTGCTTGCGGAACCGGGTTGTGAGGTTCAACAACTGAAATTTAGATGAACTGAGCCTCCAACAGCGGAGCGGGTGGGCTCAAGAAGCCCCCGCGAAGGAGGCTGGAATATCCAATATCGAAACCATGACTTTCGAAGTGATGCTTCCCAGCTTTTAGAATAAAGGAAGATAGAGCACAGCGATACAACACTTCAATATTCACCATTCCTTGTTCGACATTCGATATTTTCCTTTTTAATTTTCACCGGATCGGTAGAACCTTTCCGGGTCCTCCACCGGAAGTGGCGGTTTTATACCGCTTGTCATAATAATGTTCCGAAAATATGATGGCGGCATAAGGGTTTGTAGCAGAAAAACGGTTCTCAATCGGAACGTTTTTCTGACAACCCCTATAGATCAGAATAGGTCAACTCGTCATTCCTGCGCAGGCAGGAATCCAGGTACTTTTTATCTGGGCTACCGCCTGTGTGGGAGTGACATTTCTTTTGTAATAAAACGGTAAGACATATTGTTCAACCGCTCTCGACAATACGTCTCAACAACTCACGATAATAACAATAATTCTCATAGGAAACATCTTCCCGCACACGGCCGTCCGCCAGGGGGATATAGCCACCCTGATCCATCAATAGGGGTACCTTTGTCTGGATTTCCTTCTTGATGTCTGCCTTGCTGCCGCGCAGCGCATCCAGATCGATACCGCCGATGAGCCGCAGGTCTCTGCCGAATTCTTTGCGAATACTACGGTAGTCCATGGCTTCGATATTGACCTCGCAGGCCCACAGCCCGTTAAATCCCCATTTCAAAATGCTGGGGATGAGAATCCGGGCATTGGCAAAGGTTTGGAAAATAATGGTCTCCACACCGCACTGGTGCAGAACATCCAGAACGGGCTGATAGCTTCTCAGGACGATGTTTTCATACATTTCCGGTGATACCAGGGGGCCCTCGTTGCCGCCGATGGGTTCACTGAAAATGACGGCATCCACGTTGATCTCCTTGAGGACTTTTTCGGTAAGCGCTGCGGCAAGGCGGCCTTTGGCCATCATCATTCTCCTCACCAGATCCGGGTTGTCGACCACTTGGGTCATGACCTCATAAAAGCGTTGCCAGCTTTCGACACCCATACTCAAAAAAAAGCCTTCATGGACGTATAGCATCAGTACATGCTCCCGGTTTTGCCAGTTCCTGACGCGTTTTTTCCATTGCCCGGGAAACCGTTTCGGGTCATCCGGATTTAGATGTTGTCTGAATAAATCCAAATCCTTTTCTGTTGCGGGCCATTTTTTCAATTCAGGCCGCGGGTCCAGATCCAGTTCGATTCGCTCACGTACATCCGAAGGGAAATCTTTTTCCAATTCACGCCTTCCGGAAAGACCCTGCGTCTCCCAGACATGGATGACCTCGTCTCGAATGCCCTCTTCGAAATAGGGTACCCGGTCCGGGTGCCCGAGTCGCATAACCTCCAGGAAGCGCCCACGGCTTGTCATTCTGGCTGACGCTTGCGAACGTGACATGTCAGTCCTCCTTTAACCAATTGCAATTGCTCTCGGAATTTATTACATGAATACTATCAATAGAACAAGGAGGAAGCATGAAGGAAAACAGCAGTCCCCTGCTATATGATGAAAAGGATGGGATCGCCTTTATCCGGATGAATCGCCCGGACATGAAAAATACCATCAATTCCGAATGCTGGCATTTGTTTAAGAACTATTTTAACACCCTTTCATCGCGGAACGATGTCCGGGCACTGGTCATCACGGGCGCCGAGCCGGGCGTTTTTTCGGCCGGGGTCGATGTTCACCCTTCGGATCCACTTATCTCCCGCCTTTTTACGGGCCTCCAGGAAAAGAATCGGGAAACCGTTGTGGACGGCATTGGCTACATGCAGGGGATACTATCCACGCTTGCCCACCTCCCCTTCCCCACCATTGCCGCCATCAACGGGCTCTGCTACAGTGGCGGACTGGAACTGGCCCTGGCCTGTGACATCCGCATAGCCTGCAGCGATGCCGTACTCTGCTTTAAAGAAACACGCCTGGGTCTCATTCCGGATCTCGGTGGAACGGTTCGCCTGGCCCGGCTGGTGGGCCCTGGACGTGCCAAGGAGCTGATCTTTTCAGCCCGCACGATTGATCCACACGAATCCCTGGTCATGGGGCTTCTCAACCATGTCTTTGCCAAAAAGAATTTCAAGCAACAGCTCGACACATATCTTAAACGCCTCGTGGCCAATGGCCCCCAGGCGCTCAAATGCGTCAAGCAGATCGTCGCTGCAGCCATGGATATACCGGAAACCGAAGCCCTGTCACTGGAAACCAAACAAGCTGCCGACAATATCCTGAGCGGCCAGTGTATCGAGGGAATCGGCGCCTTTCTGGAAAAAAGGGCGCCGGAATGGTCGTTTTGATGCCACAGAAGAAAAGACACTATACCGGTATACATGTATTTCAGTGTTATTTAAAAAGATTCATCATTTTCTGGAAAGGTGCAGCAGTCTTTATTTTTCACTCACAGGTTGTTTTTAGATAAGACAATGAATATATTACAAGATAATGAGCCCATCAAATGTTGGAGAGGCCTGAACAATGAATGATGATCGGATTTCAAGAGAAGACATGGAATATGAAAACCGGGAATGGTTGGAATCCCTAGATTACGTGTATGAAAATCAGGGCCCTGATCGGGTCGTTTCCCTGTTACAACGCCTCCAACTCAGCGCCCAGGCAAAAGGAATTCATCTGCCGTTTACAGCCAATACGCCTTATATCAATACCATCCCGCTGGAGGAACAGCCGGTGTTTCCCGGCGACCGCGACATGGAGCGACGGATCAAAAGCATTATCCGTTGGAATGCCATGGCCATGGTGGTGCGGGCCAACCGAAAGCACGACGGTCTGGGCGGGCATATTTCCACCTATGCTTCCAGCGCCACCCTGTACGAAATTTTTTTCAACCATTTTTATCGGGCCAAAACCTATCAGCAGGAAGGCGACATCGCCTATTTCCAAGGCCATGCCGCACCGGGCATATATGCCCGCGCTTTTCTGGAAGGCCGCCTCTCCCAAGAACAGATCGAAAATTTCAGGCAGGAACTTCAGCCCGGGGGCGGGCTGCCCTCCTATCCGCATCCCTATCTATTGCCGGGATTCTGGCAATTCCCCACGGTATCCATGGGGCTTGGCCCCATCATGGCTATCTATCAGGCCCGGTTTATCCGTTACCTTGAAAACCGGGGTATCAAAGATGCAAGCGACCAGAAGGTATGGGCCTTTTTAGGGGACGGTGAACTGGATGAACCCGAATCACTCGGCGCCATCACACTGGCGTCAAGAGAACAACTCGACAACCTGATCTTCGTGGTCAACTGCAACCTGCAGCGGCTCGATGGTCCGGTTCGCGGCAACGGAAAAATTATCCAGGAGCTTGAAGCCGCGTTTCGCGGAGCCGGATGGAATACCATCAAGGTAATATGGGGTGATGACTGGGATCCCCTGCTGAAAATGGATAAAAACGGACTGCTGGCAAAAAGAATGCTGGAGGTACCCGACGGCCAATACCAGCTCTACTCCGTTTCAGAGGGTGAGTTCATTCGCAAGGATTTTTTCGGTAAGCATCCCGAAACCGAGAAGATGGTGGCCCAGTACTCGAACGAGCAGATCAGAAAACTGCGCAGGGGCGGACATGACCCGCTCAAAGTCTATTCAGCCTACAAACGTGCCATGGAAAAGACAGGCAAACCCACCGTCATCCTTGCCAAGACCATCAAAGGCTATGGCCTGGGGGAGGCCGGAGAGGGACGAAACGTAACCCATCAGCAAAAAAAGCTGAACGAACACGAACTGCGCCATTTTCGCAGCCGCTTCGATATCCCCATTGCAGATGACGATATCATGGAGGCACCCTTCTACCTGCCCGCCCAGGACAGTCTGGAAATAGCATACCTCAAGGAATGCAGGGCCAAACTCGGAGGGTACATGCCTGCCCGATATGTTTCCGTGCCGGCGTTTCGGCCACCCGGGGATTCGCTGTATGCTGAATTTCTGGCAGGGAGCGGGGATCGTGAAGTCGCCACCACCATGGTCATGGTTCGCCTCCTGGGAAAACTGCTGGCCGATAAAAAGCTGGGACAATATATTGTACCCATCGTCCCTGACGAGGCCCGTACCTTCGGTATGGAAGCGCTTTTTCGCAAAATCGGCATTTACAGCAGTGTCGGCCAGGTATACGAACCTGTAGATAAAGAAAGCCTGCTGTATTACAAGGAGATCAAGGATGGTCAGATATTGGAAGAGGGCATCACCGAGGCCGGTTCCATGTCTTCGTTCATCGCCGCCGGAACCGCCTACTCCAGTTTTGGCGTGAACATGATACCCTTTTTCCTGTTCTATTCCATGTTCGGTTTTCAGCGTATCGGGGATCTGATATGGGCGGCCGGTGACAGCCAGGCACGCGGCTTTCTGCTGGGTGGGACCGCGGGAAGAACCACCCTGGCCGGTGAAGGGTTGCAGCACCAGGACGGTCACAGTCACATGCTCGCCTATGCCAATCCTTCTGTGGTGGCCTATGATCCTGCCTTTGCCTTTGAAATCGCCGTGATCGTCCGGGAAGGGCTCCGACGAATGCTCGAAGCCGGTGAAAATATCATTTACTATTTGACCATGATGAACGAGTTCTACCAGATGCCGGCTATGCCCGCGCATGCGGAAGAAGGCATTTTAAAAGGCATGTACCGCTTCCGCAAATCCGAAATCAAGACACCCAAAGCAAAGGTGCACCTCCTCGGCAGCGGGTCTATTCTCAACGAGGTCATGAAAGCGCAAACCATCTTGGAAAACGATTACGGCCTTGCCGCGGATGTCTGGAGCGTGACAAGCTACAAGAACCTCTATATCGATGCCATGGATACGGCACGAAAAAACATGCTCTTTCCTGAAAAAAACCCGCAGCAACCCTATATTGCCGGATTATTATCGAATGAAAAAGGCGTGTTTATCGCGGCCTCGGACTATCTCAAGGCACTGCCGGAATCGATAGCCAGCTGGATACCCGGCCGACTGATCAGCCTGGGAACGGATGGCTACGGCCGCAGCGATACGCGTGAGGCCCTGCGGCGCTATTTTGAGGTGGATGCCGGCCACATCGTCTTTGCCGCACTTTCCGCCATGGCCCGGGAAAAATCCGTCCCCATGTCAGTTGTCAAAAAAGCGCGCCAAGAGCTCGAAATCGATCCCGAAACAAACAACCCCTATTTTTCATAGCGTGAGGTAGGCAGATGATTGAAAATATAACGGTTCCAGACATCGGTGAAAATGTCGTGTCGGGCAGTGTGGTTGGCATTCTCGTTTCCGAAGGCGATCGGGTGGAAAAAGATGACGGCATCATCGAATTTGAAACGGAAAAGGCGGTGGTGGAAATCCCCTCCCCGGCCAGAGGCAAGATCGTCGAAATACGGGTCAAGACGGGTGATGAGCTGAAAATCGGCGACGTCATTGCAACACTGGAGACCGAAGGTGAGGCCGCGGACGCTCCCGAAGAAGCATCGCCCGGCCAAAACGATGACGCACGGCCAACGGAAACGGTTGAAAAGGATCAGGAAATAAGCCTGGAACCGCCCCCTGAACAAGGGTCTGAGGTTGGGAAGACCGTACCATTGGACGAGAAAGCCATGGAAAACCTGGCCGACAAGGCACCGCCAGAAAAAATAGCGGTCCGAGATGGGAAGGACGATTCACCTCAAACCCACAAGGAAACCATACCGGCGCCCGCAGCACCTTCGGTGAGACGCCTGGCCCGTGAGCTGGGTGTGGACATTCACGCCGTTAAAGGATCGGGTCCGGGTGGGCGGATCTCTGAAAAGGATATCAAGCACCACATCCAAACCGCCCACGCAAGCGGCCCGATCCCCCGTGCAGCTTCCTTTGCAGATGCCGGTGCAGATCCTGACCTGCCGGATTTCACCCGCTGGGGGCCGGTTGATACGCAGGATATCACCACGGTCCGCCGCATCACCGCCGAAAGCATGACCCGGTCCTGGAGAACTGTCCCGCAGGTAACCCAGTTTGACAGGGCGGACATATCCCAGGTGGAAAAATGGATCGAAACGGTCAACCTAAAAATGACAAAATCAGGTGCTAAATTGACCGTTACTGCCATACTCCTGAAAGTCATTGCCAAGGGTCTGAAGCGATTCCCACATTTCAATGCCAGTCTCGACATGCACAAGCAACAGATTCTGTTGAAGCAAACCATCCACGTGGGGATTGCAGTGGATACCGAGCGGGGTCTGCTGGTTCCGGTCATTCGCGATGTCGACCGCAAATCCATCACAGAGATTTCTCTTGAAATCGTTGATTTGGCTGATCGGGCGCGCCGTAAACGGCTGCAACCAGACGAGATGGAGGGCGGGACGTTTACCCTTTCCAATCAGGGCGGAATCGGCGGCACCTATTTTACCCCCATCGTCTACTGGCCCCAGGCGGCCATTTTGGGTGTCGGCCGGTCCGCCACCAAAGCGCTCTACGTGGATGAAAAATGGGTTCCAGGCACGATGCTGCCCTTGGCGCTCTCCTACGACCACCGCATCAATGACGGAGCCGATGCGGCACGGTTTTTGAGATGGATCTGCCAGGCGCTGGAACATCCACTGAATATGCATCTTTAATAATATCCAAGGAGATCTTGTCATGCCCGATAAAAGCATAAACACGGAGATCGCGGTGATGGGCGCCGGTCCCGGTGGCTACGCAGCAGCGTTTCTAGCGGCTGATCTGGGGATGGATGTCGTGTTGATAGACCCCAATAAAAATCCTGGTGGCGTTTGCCTCTACCGGGGATGTATCCCTTCGAAAACGTATCTGCACGCCGCCAGAGTGATACAGGAAGCAGCCGAATCCGAGAAATGGGGGGTGCTGTTTTCAAAACCGACCATCGATATCGACAAACTGCGGTCCTGGAAAAACAATGTGGTCACCAAGCTGACGAATGGGCTCGGCCGATTGTCTGCCCAGCGTAAGATCAATTATATCCAGGGTCTGGCGCAGTTCAAAAATGATCGCGAACTCAGCATCCATACCGATACGGGCACGACCATTGCCTGCACCTTCAAACATGCCATTATCGCCACAGGGTCTGTTTCAAGCAAACCAGACGGCCTGTGGCGGGACACGCCCAACTTTCTGGACTCAAGACGAGCCCTTGAGCTTGACGATATCCCTGAGCATCTGCTGGTGATCGGTGGGGGGTATATCGGTCTCGAATTGGGAACGGTTTATGCCTCCTTAGGGTCACGGGTAACGGTGGTTGAAATCACACCGAGCCTGCTCCCGGGCGTCGATAAGGACCTGGTAACCATATTGAAACGGGGTCTGGACCCCTTGTTGGAAACGATCGCCCTGGAAACCCGGGCGCACAATTTCGATATGAAGAAGAATGGCATCCAAGTGACCCTGACAGGACCGGGCAGTGAATCAAAAACCCGTCTTTTCAACAAGGTTCTGGTGGCTGTCGGCCGCCGGCCCAATTCCGAAGCCATCGGTCTTGCCAATACCGGTATCGAAACCGATGACAACGGTTTCATCAAGGTCGATGCCCAGTGCCGCACGTCAACCCCGCATGTTTTCGCCATAGGTGATGTGGCCAACGAACCCATGCTGGCCCATAAGGCTTCCCATCAAGGCCGGGCTGCCGTGGAAGTTATCTCCGGAAAGAAGGCAGGCTTTGAGCCTGCTGCGATACCGGCGGTGGTATTTACCGATCCGGAAATCGCGTGGGCCGGCTTGACCGAAAAGGAAGCCCGGGAAAAGGGAATCGATTTCCAGGTAACCCGATTCCCCTGGGCGGCATCCGGCCGCGCCATAGCCATCGGCCGCACAGACGGCCTGACCAAGCTGATCATTCACTCCCAAACAGAACGCATCCTGGGATTGGGTATTGCCGGCCCCGGTGCAAGCGAAATGATCGCCGAGGGCGTACTGGCCATCGAAATGGGAGCCAACGCAACGGATCTCAAACTATCCATACATCCACATCCCACGCTGACGGAAACCGTCATGGAAGCGGCAGACCTCTTTTTTCACACCGCTACCCACTTCTACAAACCCCGGCGCAGAAAATAGGATGTCTCACGTAATTTCGAAACATCAGGTAAGGAAACCCCAGATGCCTGAAAGTGGAATGCATTTCATCAAACCGTTTGTCTTCACAAGCCTGGCGCTGATCGCCTTTGCCGCCAACTCCGTGCTCTGCAGGCTGGCACTGGGGGGGAAAGCCATCGATGCGGCCGGTTTTACGTCCATCCGTCTGATATCCGGTGCCCTTGTCCTGTTATGCATATTAAGAGTGAGCGGCAATAAAAAAACCACCACAAAAGGCAGTTGGTCTGCGGCCTTTATGCTGTTTCTTTATGCGGTTACCTTTTCATTTGCCTATCTGACCCTCAACACGGGAACAGGTGCCTTGATCTTGTTCGGATCCGTGCAGATAACCATGATTTTAAGGTCTCTTTTTTCAGGAAACAGACTGCTTCCAATCGAATGGGTGGGTGTGGTCACCGCCTTCTCCGGTATTGTTTATCTTGTCCTGCCCGGTGTCACAGCGCCTTCTTTTACGGGGTTTTCTCTGATGGCATTGGCCGGCATCGCCTGGGGTCTCTACACACTGAAAGGTAGAAATTCAACATCTCCCTTGTCTGATACAACCCATAACTTTCTGCGTTCCCTTCCGTTTGCCATTGTTCTGGCTCTGCTATTTTTTAACAATGCGCACATCTCCGGCGGGGGAATACTTCTGGCGATCATATCCGGCGGCATTACATCAGGAATTGGCTACACCCTCTGGTATATGGCGCTTCGGGGGATATCCGCAACACAGGCCGCTGTTGTCCAACTGTCGGTTCCTGTCATTGCAGGTTTCGGAGGCGTATTATTCGTTTCTGAACAGATCAGCCTGCGTTTGACACTCTCAGCCCTGCTGACACTGGGGGGTATCCTGATGGTCATCCTGGGCCGGAATACCAAACGTCCATAACGTGTCTCCGATATGGGGGACGGGTATTCATATATTACTATCCACGTCTTTTCAGATGACTGTCCTTTAAACCGCTTTTGCGACTGTACAGCCGCCAGGAATGTTTCCTGAACAAGATCTTCCGCAATCTCTCTCTTATTGACCCTTGCAAGAGCAAAATGAAACAGTGCGTCGCCATATTGATCCACCCAGGTATCGGCATTCAATTTCAGCGCACGTTTCATTTCCATATGGCATCCTTATAAAATCGTTTTACGATTTCATGAGGATACCAACATGGTCGCATTTTGCAAGTTGTCTGTATCGCTAGGTCTATTGACCGTTCAGCGACCAGTCATAGTCCAGATACTTAATTTTAAGGGACGACCTTTGTTTGATGATTTCATTTTTCAGCTTGTCAGATGCGTATTGCTCAAAAAAACCAATGATGTCATCGTTGAAGTCTTCAAGAAACCATTTAAAGATGCTGCTGACATATAATGTATTTCCCTCCAGACGATTATATCCGGGGTTATTGATAAAATGCCGGGTTACCTCATCCAGTTGCATGTCCAATTGATTGCCGCTAAACGGTTCCTGATAAAGCGGAGGACATCCTTTGGATGCGCAGTTGATGGCAAAATGAACCCTTGGATCCTTAAATTCCGGGCGGAGAATATCGTGTTCGAGATGGTCCAGGGTTGTTATCATTCCCCCTAATTTGACAATTTTTTTTTCCCATGGACTTTTAAACAGACTCCCCAGATCTTTTATCGACCCAACACCCGGATACCCGGAAAGAATGAGTTTAATGGTCCAGGCATTGTAGGCGTTGACATAAAAGGCAAACCGTTCGTTGCGTGGAAGTAACTCAGGATCGATTTTGGCAAGACCATCCAGGTAAACATCAAGACGAGCCTCTTGCCTTTTCAATCCCCCATAATCCACATGACCTTCCTGGTTGTATTTTGCCAGAAGCTCACCGAAAATTTGATGATCTTCCGCTGACCCCACAGATGCAGGCAACAGGAACATCCATCCAATGAAAAAAATCCAACACGTATATTTTTTGGCATTCAACGGTTGTTTATAGGTATTCATCTTGTTTCCCCTCCTATCCCGCTTTGTTCATCTTATCCCCTCATCCAGGTATGGTACCGGCCCACCCAGTTGAGCAGTTTCTCAGGCGCATGCGCCTGTTTCCATTATTTGGATCAACGCTTGTGGCGCTGATCCAAATTGATATTACAATGCCGCCTTTTATGTGGGGGATCGTTTGAAATATTCCGACCCGAAACATGTGAAAAGCAACTTGAACAGTATCCGTGGCAAGGATCAGGAATCCATGCTGATTGAAGCTATAAGTGGGGTGACAACGGTCCCATTGAATGAATTCTCTGAGATTGTTAAATACAATATGACTGGACTGGGCAGGTTCGACTACCAATCCATGTGGGCAGACAATTTTAGAGATTTGGCGGAAAAACGCCCCGACGCTTGATCTAGTTCAGGCCACCTGCTTGCTTAAATCCGATTTGAGATAAGATTGGACAACCTGTTGCTGATAAAGGCTCAGGCTCTGGAAAGAAACGCCGATCCCATTGGCGTCTCTTCGAACAACCGTACCTTTGATCGTAATATTCCGCCAGTTATTTAAAGATGTCAGGGCCAGCAGGATTTCACTGCTGACCGTCACTGGATGGTGGGTCTCGATATAAACGCCACCAAGGCTGATATTTTTTATAACCCCCTCGTAAGACCAGTCACCGATATCAAAATCCACCGTGATATTGCAGTCATATCGTGGGTATCGACGCATCTCGGCCTTTTTAACCTGCCGCTCATCCTCGGCTTTATGGCTTTCCAGCAAAAGACTCATGAGGGGAATATTGATCTCCCGCTCTTTTTCAAAGGGTTCAAAATCGATATCGATCAGGATGTTGGACCATGCCAGAATTTCAATGGCAGCTTTTTTGCCTTTCAGCTCCCCGAGCTTTGCGGCAATCAACTCCCCCTTGTTGAAGTATAGTTCTCCGGTTTCACGACCTCCACGGATGCGCAAGGCACAAGAATTTCCTTCCAGCTCAAGCATTTGGGTAAACGATGAAAGACTGATACCGCGGATGCGGCCCCCATATGCTATCTTAAGCTCGGCCAGCAGCAGCTCGGTAAGCGCATCCATATTGATTGGCTCTTCAAGATATGCAGATACACCAACCTGGTCAATTTTTGATTTCAAGGTCGGTGATACCACATCGGTCAGAACCACTCGCGATACCCCCGGCCGTGATTCTTTCAGTTTTTGAACAAAACGGATGCTGTCTTCCTCTGGTACCCGGAGGCCGGTAATCACCAGATCGACCGTTACCTTGTCGATAAGCTTTAATGCCTTGGCACTGTTTTCAACTTTTATGATCCGGAAAAAAACACCGTGATCCCTCAACAGGCTTGCTACAATTTCACGCATAACCGGATCATTATCGACAATCATTACAGTTTTCATAAAGACCACGTATTCCTGGTTTTTCCGTTCAACGCCGGCCCTTCATGCTGCATGCATTAACCATTTGGAATTGATACTAAAAAAAATCCACATGGGTCAAGTGATAATTTCTTCTTGACAAACATTCTCCGGTTAAATATGTCTGCATGCTCACATGAGGAAACTATCAAACATCGTTAGAGACCATTTTAAATCAAAATATTATCATTTTGGACGCTTCTTCTTTTGCTTTAGAAGCGTCCATCCGGCTATCTGACAACCACAGACAGTCAAGTTCCCCGGGTGGATATTTCAGACCGCTCGGGGTTTTTTTAAGCCCTGAGAATTGATTTCTCGGGGTTTTTTTTATAGGGAGAGAGAGCACATGAAAAACTTGAAACTCGCTTCAAGGAAACCCGGCAGACGAACGATTATCGACATCGATGGTGTCACCATCGGTTCCGGGCTCGTGGTCATCGCCGGTCCCTGCAGTGTCGAAAGTGAAGAACAGATGCTTGAGGCAGCTCACGCGGTAAAACAGGCGGGAGCCAACATGCTACGGGGGGGTGCTTTCAAGCCCCGGACATCACCATACGCATTTCAGGGTTTGGGTCTTCAAGGGCTGAGAATATTGGAAAAAGCGAAAAATGAGACCGGTCTGCCCATCGTTACAGAAGTTATCGATCCCCGCGATGTCAGCTGGATTGCGGAGTTTGCCGATGTTCTGCAAATTGGAACACGCAATATGCAAAATTTTGCACTGTTAAAAGAAGTCGGGAAATCCGGACGACCTGTTTTGCTGAAACGGGGCATGTATTCCACACTGGCCGAATGGTTAAACTGTGCCGAGTATATTCTGAGTGAGGGAAATCCGAAGGTCATTCTATGTGAAAGAGGTATCCGGACATTTGAAAAGTATACCCGAAACACCCTTGACCTCAGTGCCGTTCCCGCAATAAAAGAACTGACCCATCTTCCCATCATCATTGACCCGACGCACAGCACCGGTCGTCTCAGTCTGATAGAGCCCATGAGCATGGCAGCTGTTGCAGCCGGCTGTGACGGCTTGATAGTGGAAGTTCATGCCAAACCGGAAGAGGCACTCTGTGACGCAGACCAGGCACTGACACCGGCAATGTTCACCCACTTGATGGATCACGTTCATTCCTTGCATTCATTTTTGGAAAGCACCAAACAAAAACATTCAACGAGGTGACACATGAAACTGGAAGAAATTCGCAGTCGGATCGATAAAATTGACAGGGAACTTCTGGTCATTCTCCAGGAGAGAATGGGACTGGCATTGCGCTCCAATAAATTCAAGCAGACCATCAGCGATCCCGAAAGGGAGAAATCCATGTTCGCCCAGATTGAACGGATGAACCTGGATCTCATCGAAGGGTCCTTTTCAAGGCAACTTCTGCAGACCATTATAACGGAAAGCAAACGCCTCCAGGAAGAGGATCGCCCCCTGGTGGCCTTTCAAGGCGAACACGGGGCTTACGGGGAGGTGGCAGCCCGCCGGCTGGTTCCTGAGGGCGCCTACATTCCCTGCATGGAATTTATAGATGTTTTTCGCGGTGTCGAAGAAGGCTCTCTCGACCTGGGTGTGGTGCCCGTGGAAAACTCCCTTGAAGGTGCCGTAACACAGGTCAATGAACTGCTGACCACTACCCGCCTGAAAGTTATCGGCGAAGCCAAAGTGCCAGTGAACCATTGTCTTCTGGCAACCGAAGATACCGATTACCGGGAAATTCGGATGGTCTATTCACATCCCCAGGCCCTGGCACAGTGCCGAGGATTTCTCACCCGGAACAAGCTCGAACCAAGACCGTTCTATGACACGGCAGGTGCGGCAAAAATGCTGGCAAGGGAAAATTTAAAAGCGGCGGCGGCCATTGCCAGTGCCTTGAGCGCAGAACTCTACAATCTTGAAATTATCAAAGAAAAAATTGAAGACGGACCGTCCAACTCAACCCGCTTTCTTCTTTTGTCCAGGGAAGCAACGGTCAGTGGTGGCAACAAGACCTCGATTATCTTTGCCACGCCCCACACGGCCGGCAGTCTTTACAGTGTCCTGCGTCTCTTTGCTGAAGCCGATATCAACCTGACAAGAATTGCATCAATGCCGCTGCGCTCGGAGCCGAGTAACTACAGCTTCTTCCTGGATTTTGAAGGCGCGGAATCTGATGAAAAGATCGCCGTTGTTCTGGATAAAATGGAAAAACTGACAATTTCATTGAAAAATCTCGGCACTTATCCTGCTGATGCAAATCCCCAATAAAATCGTTACACGATTTTATAAAACGCGACCATGTCGCTCCCAGGGACGAATAAGGTGGAAGATAAAATCTCATTTAAATCCGATGGGTTTCAATTACAGGGACTTCTGCATCGTGCCGGTGTAAACGGCGTGGTCGTAACACATCCCCACCCGAGGTATGGAGGTGACATGTACAATCCGGTGGTGGAAACCATCACCCAGGCATTTCAGCATCGGGGATATACGACATTACGGTTCAATTTTAGAGGCGTCGGCAATAGTCAGGGGAGCTATGACAAGGGATTCGGAGAAAGAAGGGACGCCTGCCGGGCATTGGCCTATCTTGCGCAGATCAACATGGATAAAATCTGTCTGGCAGGATATTCATTCGGCGCATGGGTAAACGCCCAGATCCATCCGGGCGATGCACCCCTTACCGAAATGATGATGGTCTCCCCGCCGGTGGCATTTATGGATTTCGGTTCCATTCAAGAGATAGCCAACCTGACGCTGGTGGTCACCGGTTCCGGGGACGACATTGCACCGGCTCACATGATCCAGGAACGGCTGCCCTCCTGGAATCCGGCATCGCAATTTGAAATCATACCGGGGGCTGATCATTTTTTTACGGGTTATGCCGACATTCTTTCCTCGACATTGATGACACATATATAGAACCTATCTAAAAAATAGAATATTAAGGTAGCCTCTAAATGAAACTCATCCATTTAAAGCTCCTCCTGACGGCCATTTTCTGGGGAGGAACATTCATTGCCGGGAGGGCGCTATCAGAACATGTAGCCCCCTTTTCAGCTGCCTTTCTACGCTTTGTCATAGCCACGATCCCGCTCCTGATCATGATGTATCGAATGGAAAGCCGCTTCCCCCTTATACAAAAAGAAAAATTTTTTTATCTGTTCCTGCTCGGTCTCACGGGGGTTTTCTTTTACAACGTGTTTTTCTTTAAAGGATTGCGTCTCATTCATGCGGGCAGAGCATCCCTCATTATTGCAAACAATCCGATTTTTATCGCCATGGCCTCATTTTTCCTGTTCAAAGAAAAACTAAGTGCCGTCAAAATCGTCGGCATACTGGTGTCCGTGACCGGTGCCATGGTTGCCATAACCAGAGGAAACCTCCAGACCATGCTGACAGAGAGTTTTGGGCGCGGTGAGCTTTTCATCTTTTTTGCGGTCCTGAGCTGGGTGTCCTATTCTTTAATCGGTAAACGCGTCATGCAGGACTACTCCGCGATTGAAGCGGTTACCTATGCCTCTGTCACAGGCGCCATAATGCTGTTTCCGGCTGCTTTGGCCGAAGGAATGGCAACGGCCATTTTCGATTATTCCCCGGCAGACTGGTTCAGCCTTTTCTATCTCGGTTTCTTTGGTACGGTTCTGGGTTTTGTCTGGTATTACGAGGGCATCAAAAAACTGGGACCGTCCAAGGCCAGCCTGTTCATCAATTTTGTTCCCATCAGTGCCATCCTGCTGGCCTTCCTATTTCTGGACGAGCCGCTTACCATCTCCCTCCTGGCAGGTGCCGCCATGGTCAGCCTGGGTGTTTATTTGACCAATACAGGATCTTTGTTCCACCTTCGCTCTCTACGTTTTTGACACCTGGTGGAATACTTTGACATGCGAAAAGCAATTTAGTAAAATCATGGTTGCTGTTCGTTCCCATATAGCGCAAGCGGGTATGCCATGCCTTTCCACAACAACAAAACCCATAAACCTGTAAAAGATCAAGATCTCAAGACAGTTACCTATTTTCTGCGGGTCGCCGGTCTCACCATACCCTTTGTGTGTCTTCTCGGTCTCTACATCGGTTATGCTTACCGGGGCATGCCCGGCGCGGTTTCCGGCGTGCTCATAGCTGCCATTGCCGGGCTGGTCATCTCCACGATCGTCATGTTTTTGATGGATGCTGTAAGCGGCGCGGCCAGCAGTCTCCTCTCCGGCCGGCGGGAAGCCGTCTGGACCATACGAGAACAGGTCCAGGGATTCCTGAGCCAGGCACGTTTCAACAAGGAAAACAAAGACTACGAGGCCGCGTTATCTTTTGTAAACAAGGTTCTTGAAAAGGATCCTGAGTTTGCCGATGCACTCTTTCTGAAAGCACAGATCCTCTGGGAAGGATTCAGCCAGTCACGCGCTGCCATCCAATTTCTTGAAAAAGTCCTCGCCCTGGAAGATGAGAATAACATGGTTCAAAACCATGCATTGCTGCTTCACAACGACCTGAGCACGCTTGAAAATCCCCCTGACAATAGGACCATTCCCAAAGGGATCGAAATCGGTTTGCGATCGCGGAAGTCATCAATCACTCAGAAACTGACCCATGAATCGTTTCAAGACTTGAAAGCACGTGCCAAAAATACACCCATGGCATGGTGGGCCATTTATGTCGCTACCGTCTTTGGTCTTTTCCTATTATGTGTCCTGGTAAGTCTTAACCGCCAGATCCAGAACTTCGATCGTGTAAACACACGAATGAACCAGACCATAGAGAATACGATGAAAACGACCCAGACGCATGCCGTCAAAATTCAGGAAATTGAAAAATCCGTCCAGGCAATGACCTCTGAATTATCCCGCATCAACAACAAACTGAACAAAAAGAAATAGCCGGAGGAAAAAGATGAATCAAATAAGGTTTATTGTTTTGATGCTGACAAGCATCGTTGTCATGGGTGGATGTGCCGCTCCGCAGGTAAAACTGTTTTCTGATGCCTCGGATCCACTCAAGGAATCCATACTACAGGGAACGGAAAAAGGGAAAGTCCTGGTAGTCTCCCTGCAGGGGGTCATCTCCACCCGACCCAGGGAAGGCACCTTCCGAACAATGCCGAGCATGGTTCAGGAGCTTGCTTCTCAACTGCGCATGGCCGAAAAGGACAAGGAAATCAAATGTCTTCTCCTGAAGGTGGATTCACCCGGCGGAACAGCCACTGCCAGTGATATCCTTTACAATGAAATCCTGGCGTTCAAGGAACGCACCAAGGTCAAAATTGTGGTGTCCATGATGGACATCGCGGCCTCAGGCGGCTATTATGTGTCCCTTCCGGCAGATGTGATTTTTGCCCACCCGACAACCATCACCGGTTCCATCGGTGTTGTATTTATGCGGCCCAATGTCGCAGGACTCATCGACAAGATCGGTTTTAACATGGATGTCAATAAGTCTGGTAAAAACAAGGACATGGGTTCGCCATTCCGCCGCCCGACAGCAGAAGAAACACAGATGTTGCAGGATTTGACCGACGATCTTGCAGATCGGTTTCTCACGCTCGTGGCAAAGCATCGCAGCCTGGAAGAGACCACCCTTTCCACGATATCCACAGCCAGGGTCTATCTTCCGGTTGAAGCCAAGGCGCTGGGGCTCATCGACAAAATCGGATACCTGGATGAAGCCATAGCAGAGGCCATTGCAATATCGGGACTCCCTGAAAAGGCCAAGGTCGTGGCCTATCGTCGAACCGTATTTCCAAATGATAATCTTTACAATCCCTTGACCACCCGTTCGAATATTCAGGCCAGGCCTTTACTCGATCTGGGGCTCCAGAATGCGGCAACCCGTCTGTCACCCGGGTTTTACTATGTCTGGGCACCGGCTTTAGGGCTTTAAGCTTTTAGCAATAAGCCATAAGCTGTAAGCAGCTTAATGCTTACGGCTTAGAGCTTCAAACCAAGGAGGTAAACCATGCATATCCAGGAGATGAAGCAAAACATTGTTTGGCTGGGTCACGACGGCTTCAGGATCGACGCATCGACATGCATTTATATCGACCCTTACCAGATCGATGGCGGCAAACCCGCGGATCTCATTCTGGTAACCCATGAACATTTCGACCATTGTTCGCCTGAAGATGTGGCCAGAATACAACAGCCCGGAACCGTCATCATTACCGAAAAGGATTCCGCCAAAAAACTGTCCGGAGATGTCCGGGTAATGACGCCCGGAGAACAGCTGCAGCTGGAAGACCTGACAATCGAGGCCGTACCCGCTTATAACACCAACAAGGACTTCCATCCCAAAGCAAACGGATGGCTTGGGTTTATCATCAACATCGACGGGGTCAGAATTTATCATGCAGGTGACAGTGACTACATCCCGGAGATGAAGGATCTGGATGTCGACATCGCCCTCCTGCCTGTGTCCGGAACCTATGTCATGAATGCCGATGAAGCAGTGGAAGCGGCCCTGGCCATCAATCCCGGGTTGGCCATCCCCATGCATTATGGCGCCATTGTCGGTGACCAGTCCGATGCAACCCATTTCAGAGACAAGCTGGCAGGCAAGGTTGATGTCCTTATCCTTTAAACTTAAATTAATCTTGACTGCTGTTCGATTTCCAATTATTATTCAGTTATCGAACATAGTTCGATGAGTTTTCTCGTGCATCACTTTCACGCCAAACAGAAAAGAGGAAACCCGTGTACAAGGACTTGAAAGGCAAGAATGCCCTTATCACCGGGGCGGGCAAGAAAGCAGGCATCGGGTATGCTGTTGCGAAGAAACTGGCGGCTTGCGGTGTTAACGTTGCCCTGGCTGATCTGGCCACAGCGGAAAAAAACGACCCCCTCCTTACCAGCAATAAAGCACAGCTCGCGCGGCTGACCCAAACACTGGGTGAAACCTGTAAGGTCCAGACACTGGCACTGGATCTGGATGTCACCCGTTCTGAATCCGTGCAAAACATGGCTGCTGTTCTTGCAGAAGAATTCAACAACATCCATATTCTCTTTAACAATGCCGGTACGGTTTTCGGCGTCCCCAACACCATACACGCCTATGACGACAACGCCTGGATGAAAACCATCGATGTCAATCTCCACGGTGTTTTCCGCGTATCCAAAGCAGTGGTGCCGTTGATGCTGGAAAACGGCGGCAGTATCATCAATGCCGCTTCCCAGGCCGCAAAAAAACCGCCCTTGTTCAACGGCGCTTATGCAACGGCAAAGGCCGGTGTTCTCATGATGACAAAGGTCATGGCCATGGAGCTGGCAGGAAGCGGTATCCGCGTCAATGCTGTTTGCCCGGGTGTTATCATGACCGATTTCACTCAGTGGCGCTTTGACCTCGAGGCACAGTTTTTTAATGCCACAGCCGCTGAGCGTATTGCCGAGAAATGCAAAGAAATCCCTCTGGGCAGGCTTGGTACAGCCGACGAAGTTGCCAATACAGTGGCATTCCTGGCCTCGGGCGAATCAAGTTACATGACCGGTCAGGCCCTCAACATCACCGGGGGACAGACCATGGAGCTATAGAACGGTTCGAGGTTTATTGAGTTTCTTGGGTTCTTTGGGTTATGAAAAAATATTGGCTGATTTTGCTAACCCATGGCAACTCAATAAATGCAATGAACCCAATAAACCCAAAGAACATATGTTTCCTCGAACCCTTGAACCCTTGAACCCTTTTTTCATATAAGGAGAAACCAAATGTCCGAAATCACCGGTGGGGAACTGCTGCTGAGATGTCTTCACGCAGAGGGTATCCAATATGTCAATGCCATTACCGACGGAACCTATATGATGGTCATTGAAGCCATCGAACGCCTGGGAGACGAACTGGGCATCAAACTCATCGTACCCCGGCATGAAGCAGCCGCAGCCCATGCCTGTGACGCCTACACCCGTGTTACCGGAAAGGCTGCCGTGGTAATGGCATGTGCTGGTCCCGGTGCCGCCAATCTCCTGGCAGGACTCATGTGTGCCCAGGCTGAAGGAAGTCCGGTCGTTGCCATAACCACCACCCGCCGCAGTGATATAGCCGATTCCTACGTGCATCAAGGCGGTATGCAGGTAAGCCACCACCTGGACATATTCAGACCGGCTGTCAAGTGGAACGGAAAGGTCGATCACTGGACTCGGATCCCGGATATGATCCGCCAGGCATTCCGGATGGCGACATCCGGCCGACCCGGACCGACCCATGTGCTCATACCCGAAGACATTATCAGCCAGAAAGGGGATGAGGCGAGTGTCGACATCTGGCCCCCTGAAAAATACCGCGTGACCGCCACAGCCCCGGCCGATCCGGCCCTGATTCGTCAGGCAGCAGAAATGCTGGTGAATGCGGAACTGGTCAACATCCACTGCGGCAACGGCGCCGAACGCGCAGGCGCGTCAAAAGAGGTTCTTCAACTGGCGGAATACCTGGGATGCCCGATTACTTCGACCATTCGCGCCAGGGGTATCATTCCGGATACACATGCACTCAGTTTTCACCCCACCTGCATGTCTCGTATCGTCGCCAACGCCCAGGCCGATCTGGTCCTGGCGGTTGGAACACGCCTGGGCGAATTGAACATGTGGGGAAAACCCCCCATGTTCGGAGAACCCGGCAAACAAAAACTCATCCAAATCGATACCGAACCGACCCATATCGGTCTCAACAAACCCACGGACATCCCCCTGATCGGTGATGCCAAATGCATCCTCTCGCAACTGACGGAGGCCGTGAAAACATTGACCGACAAACGACCGCCCCACGAAAAAATCGCAGAGTTGCGGATGATCCAGGATGAGTGGCAGAAAGAACTGGATGCATTGGTGGCCGATACACAGAAAAAACCCATGCTGACCGGTCAAATTCTGACAGCCTGCAATGATTTCTTTGACGAGGATGCCATCTTTGTCATGGACGGCGGCAACACAACCCTGTGGGATATCCACTACCACATAGCCCGCCGGCAGCGATCGGTGATCTATTCCATGAATTACGGTCATCTGGGAACCGGTCTGCCCTATGCCATCGGCGCCAAGCTGGCCTTCCCGGACAGACCTGTCTACTGCGTCACCGGTGACAGTGCCTTTGGATTCAATATGCAGGAACTCGAAACCGCCGTGCGCAACAACCTGCCGGTCATCATCATCGTTGCCGTGGACGGTGCCTATGGCATGGAAAAAAGCGCTCAACTGAGACAATTCGGCCGGGAAGCTGACTGGTTTGGCCACGACCACGCACCGGTCCGATATGATCAGGTAGCCGTCGCCATGGGCTGTCATGGAGAATACGTGGAAACCGGTGACGATGTTCGCCCGGCCCTGGAACGGGCTGTTCAGTCGGGAAAACCGGCGGTCATTCATGCGGTGGTGGACCCGGATGCCAATGTGGATCCTCCGGGCAACTGGCTCTGGGCTGCGGCACGGACGGGGAAAATGGAATAAATGCATGGTTCAAGCAATAAGCTGTAAGCTTTAAGCAATAAGCTATAAGCCATAAGCTGCTTAAGGCTTACAGCTTAAGGCTTACAGCTTGAACCCTCCGACCCTATTAATTTCCACCCCAATGTCCCTATTGCCCCTTATGATCATAACCCCTTAAGAACGACCCAGGAGAATGAACTATGGACCCCGTAGTCATCGATCAGATCCGTCTCAATTTCAATGCCCAGGGATTGCTAGTCATCAATGCCGCCATCGGCCTGATGATGCTTGGTGTTGCCATCGATCTGAAACTGGAAGATTTCAAGCGGATCATCAAGGCACCCAAGGCACCGGCCATCGGCCTGGTTGCCCAGTTTATCCTGCTCCCCGCATTCACATTCCTGCTGACCCTGATCATCAAGCCGCTGCCGTCGGTCGCTCTGGGAATGATTCTGGTAGCGGCATGCCCGGGTGGAAATCTGTCGAACCTGATGACCTATCTCGCCAAAGGGAACACAGCCATCTCCATCAGTATGACCGCTGTTTCCACCCTGGCGGCCATCGTCATGACACCCCTGAACCTGGCCCTCTGGGGTAGTCTCAACCCGGCTACCGCGCCCATCCTCCAGAAAGTGAGTCTGAGCCCCATGGATGTTTTCTTCACGGTGTTTATCATCCTGGGAATACCCCTTGCCATCGGCATTTTTCTGGCCCGGATCTTCCCCGGCCTGGCCGACAAGGTTCGCAAGCCATTTAAAATTTTTACCCTGGTCTTCTTCATCCTGATCGTCCTGGGCGCCCTGGCCGCCAACTGGAAGATCTTCCTCGACGTTATCGGACTGGTCATCCTGGTGGTGCTGCTTCACAATGCCCTGGCATTGAATATCGGGTACTGGTCGGCACGACTCTTCCACCTGCCGGAAAGGGATTCACGGGCCGTGGCCATCGAGGTGGGTATTCAAAACTCGGCTCTGGGACTCGTGCTGGTATTCAATTTTTTTGGCGGTCTGGGGGGTATGGCCATCCTGGTTGGATGGTGGGGCATCTGGCATATTGTGGCCGGCCTCATTACAGCCTTTATCTTTACACGGTTTCCACTACCAGAATAAAATCACTGGGTGATTTTATCGGGCGCGGCTGCGCCGCTTATTTATGGCCGTTGTCATAAGATTGTTCCATTTGACGTTATTTGCCGATGAGTTTTCGGAACATTTTTTCGACAAATGCAATATGATAAAAAAGTTGGTTATGTAATATGGGGCTCAAAGAAAGAAGGAAACGGGAGATACACGAACGGCACGCCCAGATCATGGATGCGGCCAGAAAGGTATTGTTCAAACACGGCATGCCCATGGCCTCCATAAAGCGAATCGCCCAGGCAGCCGAGTTGGGCGTCGGAACCCTGTATTCCTATTTTGGAAGCAAGGAAGATATTTTTATCGCCCTGCAGGAAGAAGGGCTCGAGATGCTGGCCCAGGAAATACAGAAAACAGCCAAGGATGCCGAAAATCCCCTGACACGCCTCCGCAACATTGCCCTTGCCTACCTGACGTTCAGTGAAGAGGGCAAAGATTATTTTGACATTTTGAATTTTTTTCTGTCCTCTCCGGGGACTGTTTTTGAACCCGGTCTCAAGCAACAGATCGATGAACACGCCAGCCAGGTCCTCAATATCCTGGTGACGGCGATCGACAACGGCAGACAGCAGGGTGTCTTTCACACAACCCACCCAAGACGCCATGCCGTTATCCTCTGGGCAACGCTGCATGGCCTGATCCAGTTCAGAAAAATGGAAGCGACCCTGTTGCCGGGGAAAGATTTCTACCGTCTCTACAACCAGGCTATCGACAGTTTTCTCAAGGACTTAGTTGACGGCAGCCATGAGCTTTAAGCGGTAAGCAGTAAGCAGCTTATGGCTTGATCCGCCAACCCTTCAGTACGCTGGGAAGATAGGAGGCTTGGAAGCTGGGAGGCTGCTGTCGGCGGATGGCTGTTAGCTGCTTATACCGCTTGTCATAATAATGTTCCGAAAATATGAGGGCGGCATAAGGGTTTGTAGCAGAAAAACGGTCCTCAATCGGAACGTTTTTCTGACAACCCCTATAATGCTTACTGCTTATTGCTTATTGCTCACAGCTACCCTCAAACCCTATCTCAATATCGCCTTGGCCGGTATCAATCCAGTGGCGCTGGCAGATACGATGTTTCCGGCCACACCGGGACCGTCACCGGCCACATACATGCCTTTTATTTTGGTTTCCAGGTGGTTGTCTGTTTCAACCTGGGTGGCAAAAAATTTGATCTCCGGCGCATAGAGAAGGGTCTCGTCGTTGGAAACACCCGGCACCACAAAATTCAGTTTGTCGAGCCCTTCGATGATATTTGTTAAAATCCTCTCTGGAAGGGCCATAGCGATATCCCCGCACACCACATTGTTCAGCGTCGGTTCAATATACCCTTTTCGAACCCGATTCCAGGTACTCCGCCGGCCCCGTTTCAGATCGCCAAAGCGCTGCAGGATCGGTCGACCGCCACCGATGAGGCTTGCCAGACTGCCAATGGCTTCCCCGTATGCCTGGTTGTCGGTCACAGGCTCTGTCAGAACCACTTTAGACAGGAACGCAAAATTTGTGTTGTTCGATTTCTGGTTGAGATATGCATGCCCGTTCACACACACGAAATCCGCATAGGCTTCCTGGGCCACATAGCCCCCTGCATTGGTACAAAATGTCCGGGTTTCATCATCATACTTCCCCGTCTGAATAAAAAAAGTTGGATCGTAGATGATATCACACAGATCCTGCATAATATCGTTGTGAACCTCCACCCGTATCCCCACCTCAATACCCCGCTGTGCAAGCCCCAGACCATGCTTCATGGCCAGACTGCCAACCCATTCCGCACCCACGCGACCGGGCGCCAGAATGACATTACGGGTCTTGTAGCGCTTGCGATTGGTAAGAACACCAACAACGGCTCCTTTTTTTACGACGACATCTTTCACCTCTTCGGAGGTATGTATCACGACACCTCTTGATTTAATTTCCTTGGCAAGACCTTGGATATGATTTGGCAGGCAGTCACTCCCCAGGTGTTTCTGCTTGATAATTAAGAGATCGATGCCGTACCGTTTGGCCTGTTTGCGAATATTTTTGGCTGCGGCCATGTCCGTGGGGTAAACAGGGCCGTCCATACCAAAACGGTTGAATATTTTTTCGGTCTCGTCGATAAGATCTTCGGCGCTGGGCTGAGGCATAAACTGGGTCAGGTCGGTCTTTCCCAACTTGTGAATGTAGTTCAATTTGCCGTCTGAGAAAAGACCTGCGCCCCCAACACCGCAGAGGATATTGCAGGGGTTGCATTTTACGCAACCCTGATCTTCCTTAATCGGACATTTACGACGGGAAATGCCCTTGCCCTTCTCGATGAGCAATACATTCAGATCGGCATGTTCGCTCAGATAATATGCCGCAAACAGCCCGGCCGGCCCACCACCCACAATAATGACATCGTAGGTTTTGGGATCATTTTTGATGGTTTTCATATGTTTATTCCTTGGTTATGAACGATGGGGTTAACTTAAGCCCGCATCCTCGATCATCTTTTTCAGCCCCGGTTTATTGGCGAATATCTCTTCTTGGCTAAGACCGTCCAGCTCGTGGGGAAAAACCAGCCACTGGTCGGTTTCATGGATATAATAGTCAGGTATTATTTCCGTCACATTTCTTTTTGGTTTAAACCACACGGTTGCAATACGAATGTCATTGGGAATGTTACGACGCATTTTCTTGCGAAGCGTCTCACCAATGGCCCTGATGCTGCTGCCGGAATCAAATACGTCGTCGATGATAAGCAGTCCGTCATCCCAGTTGGCATGTCGAACAACATACTCTAACCCGTGGACACGGATCTCTTTGCTTCTATGATCGATACCATAATAAGAAGAGGTCCGAATGGCAATATGATCGGTTTTAACGCCCAAGTAGTCCAATATTTCCTGAACCGCAATGGCTGCCGGCGTTCCGCCGCGCCAGACACCGATAATAAAACTGGGTCTGAATCCGCTTTTGAATATTTGTATCCCGAGCTCAAAGGCATCATTCAACAGTTCTTGGGCAGACAGATATCTTTTTTTGTCCATAATAAATCAAATCCTTTGAAATTACTTTTATATCCCATATTCTTAAAATTTGAAACGTTCATCTTACATTATAGCATCCGCCTCTCTGGTTTCGCTACGCCTTAAATTACGTTTTCCAGAAAAAAAGGGTTAACCGATATGTTGGCTAACCCTTTGAATTTACTTGGTGCCGGAGCCGAGAATCGAACTCGGATGACCGTAAGGTCGGAGGATTTTGAGTCCTCTGCGTCTACCAGTTTCACCACTCCGGCATTGGGTGGGTTTATAGTGAACTCCCATGCAATTGTCAATAAATTCGTTTCACGAATTTGCCAGTACGGACAATATCCGATGTTCTGAAATTGTGCCTTCCCGAAGGATTTGTGGCGGGTCCATGGTCAGGTCGATGACCGTTGAGCCCCTGCCTCCTTTCAACGGACCGGCATCTAGCACCCCGTCAAGTTGTGCCGACACCTGTTCTTCCAGACAAGAAATATCAGAGCATCCCTCCCCGCCCGACAGGTTGGCGCTTGTTCCGGTCATGGGTCCTTCCAGTTGGGCCACAATAGCGGCCGCTACAGGATGTTTCGGTACCCGGACACCGATTTTGCCGGTATTCCCTGTCAGTCGGTTAGACATCCGTTCGCTGGCATGAAATACCATCGTAACACCCCCCGGCCAGAATGCCTCCATCAGTAAAACAGCTTTGGGGGGTATCTCCCTGACCAATTCGGGCAAGCATGCCTTGTCCCTGATTAAAACCAGGAGCGGGCGATGAGATTGACGTCCCTTTATATCAAAAACACTCTCGACAGCCTGGGGATTGATGGCATCCGCTCCCAGCCCATACAGGGTGCTGGTGGGAAATGCGATAACCCCCCCTTTGCGTATCACCTGGACAACCGCATGAATGGTGCCCGGGTCGGGTGTTGTTGCAGAAATATTCCAGCGCACCATGTTAGGTTTCCAGGCTTTGGGCCTTCTGCGCCACTTTTTCAGCCATTTTCATTTTAAAGTCAGCCAGTTTCGTTTCAAGTACACCATCGGACAATGCCAATATCTGCACGGCCAGGATACCGGCATTTCTGGCACCCGATTTGCCGATGGATACAGTGGCCACTGGAATCCCCGGCGGCATCTGCACGGTGGACAGGAGTGCATCGAGACCCTGAAGACAGGACGAATCAATGGGCACACCTATGACGGGCAGGGATGTATGAGCGGCCATGGCACCTGCCAGGTGTGCAGCATGTCCCGCGCCGGCAATAATGACCCGGATGCCACGTTCCCGGGCTGTTGTAGCAAACGCGGCCGCCCGTTCCGGACTCCGATGGGCGGATGCCACGGTTATTTCATACGGCACCTCAAACTGTTTTAATATACGGGTCGTTTCCTGCATGACACCCAGATCCGAGTCACTTCCCATGACGATGCCTACGGCTGCGCTGTTCTCAAATTTCTTGAATTCCATTAAACCAGGTTCCTTTTTTTGGTGTTTGGTGTTTGGTGTTTGGTGTTTTTGTGTTTTGTGTTTGGTGTTTTATGTTTGGTGTTTGGTGTTTGGTGTTTGGTGTTTCGTGTTTGGTGTTTCGTGTTTGGTGCTTATTGAAACGGTAATTGGGGGCCCTTCAATTATGTACATTCAGGGTTACCTTTAATGACACCGGTATGAAGGTTTCCGGTCAGGTCTTCCGTTTCAATCGATGCCTCTCCATACCCAGCTCGATTAATCGGTCCAGGAGTTCCGAAAAGCTGATACCGGCTGCAACAGCGGCTTGGGGCAAAAGACTGGTGGCGGTCATACCGGGAATGGTATTGGTTTCAAGAATATAAATCTCATCTGACTGCATGATCATATCCGTGCGGCTGTAACCTTCGCAGAACAGAGCCTCATGAGCCATTTTGGCATAGGTCTGGGCTTTTTCGGTCATGGCATCACTGATGCGGGCCGGGCAGATCTCTCTGGTTGCGCCTGGGGTGTATTTGGCCTCGTAGTCAAAAAACTCATACGCATCCCCGGGAACAATTTCAATAATCGGCAAGGCCCCCAAGGTCTGGTTGCCGATGACGCCCACCGTGATCTCAGTGCCATCCACGAAGTTTTCCAGCAATATGGCGTCTCCGTATCTAAAGGCTTTTTCAGCCGCCGTCTCAATTTCCGAGGCTGATTTGACAATCGTCATTCCCACGCTCGAACCGGCTTCGAGTGGCTTTACCACCAGGGGTAGTCCAAATCTTTCCTCACAGTCAACGGCATCAACCCGGTCCCCCTGTTTCAAAACCATATAAGGCGGCGTTGGCAGACCTGCCAGTTCATACATCTGTTTCGTCGCCAGTTTGTTCATGGCAACAGAGCTGCCCATAACACCCGATCCCTGATACGGAATATGGAGCAGTTCCAGCAAACCCTGAATCGTCCCGTCCTCCCCATAAGGCCCGTGAAGGATGATCAGTGCTGCATCGATCCGGGTGGCTTCCGATATCAGCCGGGGAAGATCTGTTTTCGGGTCATAGCGAATGATGTTGTACTTTTCCTTGTCCAGGGCATCAAAAACCTGATCCCCACTGTTCAGAGAGACTTCACGCTCCGATGAAATACCACCGGACAGGAGTGCAAGATTGATTTTTTTCATGGCATTGCCCCCGTTTACTTGAAAAGGTTTTTCTTGGCTTCGTCGTACTCATCCCTGGTAATCAGGTCTTCTTCCAGCAGGCGGGCCAGCTGAGTTAGATCCCGGAGCTGGCTGGTTTTGGAATCCTCGAGTTGATGCGATGGACCCACCTGTCTTGTTTCGAGACCGTTGGCAGGTCCAGGCATACCGACCCTGAATGAGGCCATCCCCCCAAGAAGACTCACCTCCACCGGTCGACCCGCAAACATCTGCGATGAGAGCGTCTCTTTTAATGTCTTTCCTTCGGCCTTCATACGCCGGTAGAAATAGAAACCGGAAGCCACAACAGCGACCACGCCAAATAGAAAAATCCAGAGCATATACTGAATAACACCGCGGAAAAAGATGACCAGGAGCCCCAGACCCAGCATCAACAGGACATGCAGAACCAGAACCATATACGCCAGCATCACAGACTTTAAAAGACCATCTTTTTGATTGATCGCTGGTTTATTTTTTTTTCGCATCGATTGTGTTATCGTTTGAAGAAAGGTCTGTTCCCAGGCGCTCTGTTACAGGACCCAGGTACTGCTGTGGAAAATCGAACTGTATGTTGGCACTACGCATCGCATTCAGTTTCATGACAAGTAGATTCAGTTTCTTGACTGTCTTATATTTCTCAGCGGTTTCCGGCATACCGGACAAAAGCTCCTGCGTACTGCGAATCTTTTTACGCAGTTCAAGTTCAGGGGGGATGAAATCGGCATTTTTCAGAACTTTGTATGCCAGCCGGATATCTTCCGGTATATCCATGTCTTCATTGGGTAGCGGTTTGCCGGCACCGGGAAGGTCATCAAAGGCGCCTTCCTTCTGCGCCTTGCGAATCCGTTCCTCAACTATTTTTTCAAAACCTGCGAACATACCTTTTTATATTACAATCCCGGATTCGATTTCAACATAAAATCGTAATACGATTTTATCAGGCGCGACACCGTCGCTTTTACCCAATTATCATTTGACCCTAGGGACGTCAGTTGATATGTCGAGGTACAATATTAATAAAGCTGTAAGCGATAAGCGATAAGCCGTAAGCCGCTTATCGCTTACAGCTTACCGCTACCTAAAGAGAACTCAATGAAAAAAATTGCCTTTGCAGGAACTGACGGCAGGACCTTGTTATGGGCCTTTGTCGTTTCCACAGCCACCAGTGAATTCAATGACGATGATTACACCGGCATGGTTTTCAGGGGTACACCCGCCATGCCAAAATTTGCTGAACGCATGAACTGGCCGGTTGCCTTCATCCCCACAAAAGACAATTCTGCGAAAGGGTATGCCGCGGCCATCGTCGAAGCACTGAGGCAGAAGACAGTGGACTACGTAGTCCCCATGCCCGAGGGTCTTCTCTTTGAAGGTCTGGTGGACGCCGTGGAAAAAGAAGGCTTTGGGGACAGGATCCTCGGTCTGAATGCCGCTGCGGCCTTCATCGAAGGCGATAAAATCGCCTGTAAAAACCTTTGCATGGAGGCTGGAATCCCCGTGGCCGATGCCTGGACCAGTAACGATGCAAAGGATTACGGCGCCATTCTGGAAACCTGCCTGGCCTATATCCAGCAGTTCGGCGGCGCTGTTCTGAAATATCCTTATTCCGCCGGCGGTAAAGGTGCCCGAATCATCCTGAACTCGTGGGAAATAAGAGAAGTCTACGATACACTCATCAATGACTACAAAGACAGCTACCGAAAACTCTTTGGCAAAAAAAACGCCTGGCCCCTCTTGATCGAGTCGCTCATGGCAGGAGTTGAAATCAGCTTTACCATTCTTGTGGATCGTCAAGGACACTACCAGATCCTGCCCACGGCCATGGACTACCCCGAACGCTTTGAGGGACCTGCCAGCAAAAGAAATCCCATTACCGGCGGGACCGGGGCGGTGTCACCCCACCCCATGGAAACCCCCACGCTGCTGGAAATGGCAGGCAGCACCATTGCCGAACCCCTCATAAAAAACATGAAGCAGAAAGGACTTTTAAGACCCGCCATTCTTTACCCCGGCTGCTTTGTTTCTTTTGACGGCGCCATGAACCCCACCCGTATCCGTGTCAGCGAGATCAACATCCGCCCGGGTGAACCCGAAGCCCAACCCGTTGCCCGACGCCTCAGAAATCTGGGCGCTCTTATCCAGGCGACACTGACAGGCAATCTGCACACGGTGCTCCCGGAAGTCAGACAGAACCAGGTCTCGCTGTGCGTGGCATTAATGACAGGCCCGGGCGGTCCCGACGGCCAAAAGGGCTACCCCTGGTCCTGCACCAAGGGCGAGCCCCTTGAAATCGATATCAAATATTTGAAACGAAAAGGGATCCAGGTGATTCCTTCGGCTATGACCTGGATAGATGAAAAAGAGATCTTCAAGTCCGACGGCACACGGGTGGCATTTCTCAACGCAAATGCGACGGTCAAGGAGAATGAGACCCGCGGCGTCATCGCGGACCGCTTGCGCAAAAAACTGCTGGCGGCATTCGATAATGGCAAAATACGGGTCATTCCCCGGGAAAATTCCCAGGGGAACAGACTCGACCTGCGCAGGGATATCGGCAGCCATTATCTAAAAGCTGAAACCATCTTCAAATCAAAATGAACGATCGCCGGTCTTACCGCACCTACTGCGTCAGATGCCATACCGCATAGTCCACTATAGCGGAACGGCACCTTCCTTGTAGCTACGGCAACCTCGGCATTCGTTCAATTGGGGTCAAAAATTCCATAAAGGATTTTATTTTATCCTTTGACAGTTTGGTCGATTTATTTTATAGTGAGCCTATCTTCAACCTCAACTGCATCAACCCCTCGGAATTGACTATGAAGAGATTCGGCGCAGCCCGTTCAGGCATGAAACAAATCCAGCATCATCATGTCTTCCTTTCCAGACTCAGACTTCTCGTCATTATGGCCAAAGCGTTTACAGGGAATTATCCCATGGGAGAACGCCGGCTCAAAGCCATTGCCAGGAATGCCGAGACCGTGGTCAGGGATTGTGTGGACTGGCACGGGTACCATAAAAATTTCAGATCGAACCCGGAATCCAATAGGCTTCTCGAGGTGGACCACATCTTTTACCAGCGCGTCAAACTTCTGGCCATCATGGCCAAGTCCTTTGCCGAAGGCAGCCCCGTGGGACAACACCGACGCATGGCCATCCGAAGCAACATCAACTACATCTGTGAAGCTCTCCAGTTTGTCCCTGAAGAAGAGAACCTGAAGCTGCTCAAAGTCGCCTGATCTGTATTAATATGGCGCCCTCTACACTATTACTCCGGCAATTAAATAGCTTAAGGCTGTCATTCCCTCGAAAGCGGAAATCCATAAAAACACTGGATGTCCCCGGCTAACCAATTGCCGGGGCAGGCTTATCAAGCTTGTCCCCGACCTGATCGGGGATCCGGCATGACGGATTTGCATATTTAGTTGCATGGTTAATAATAACATCCCAGCATTCCCCAACTTGACAAGTACCACTCAGTGGTATATTTTAACTATGAAGATACTTTATACCGCTTGTCATAATAATGTTCCGAAAATATGATGGCGGTATAAGGGTTTGTAGCAGAAAAACGGTCCTCAATCGGAACGTTTTTCTGACAACCCCTATAGCAATTAATCATCTTCAATTCTCCTCCTTTTTATGGCTCCGGTAATAAGCAGCCGGGGCCATTTTACATCCTACAATCTGCATCTCCGGCTTAGCCTGCACCTAAGGTCGCAATTTTCAACGACCTCCCGGAGATCTTTGGGAACAATAATCCTGAATCAATATGAATGTGGATTTCTGAAAAGATACGATGGTGATCTGGTTTTTGAAGTGTCTGAAAACATAAAAGGCCCCATCTTTTTGTACAAAGGTTTTGTACAAGATGGAGCCTCAAACCAATAAATATTTAATGATCAAATTCGATGCAGGGAATTGAACATCAATTTTAACATATAGATATTATTGTCTATACCTTATTATCCAATCTGTGGTTACCCCCAAAGCTACCCCATTTCTTTTTTTTATAGTTCCTTTTCTATCGATCTCTTATGCATCTTGTCCATGTGTTACATACAGAAATTACCATAAGGCTTACGACATCAATCGTGCATCTTATTCGCGCCATTGTATTATTCTTTTTCAGGATGTGCAATTTACACCATATACAATTATGAAGTTTATTTCACAAAATTATGTAATTTACTTCATAATTGCATAAGATATTGTAAGAGTGTGTTTTTATAACTTATTGTATTTCTAATACAATTATATTTATACTGGCGTTGTTTATTAATGGGTATATTTTTTGCATATTAGTACTGATACCACGTAGATGCTGACGTAACCAGAACTGGTTTAAAACAGAATCTGAACAAGCATGTGTCTAAATATAAAAAAGACATATGTGTTTTAGTGGTAAATATGATCTTAATTACTTTTATTGTGAAAGGAGGTGAAGATATATGAAGAAATATTTACTTATTTTGTTAGGATTTTTATTGGTTTTTGGGATGGCTTCACAGGCTAGTGCACTCCTCATCACCGACTCATCGTATCTAGGCTCAGTCACACCAGGTGGTGGAAATCCAAACCAAGAGGCAGCAGCTGTTAACCATCTTTCACAGATGCTTGCAGGTGATACTGAGACTTTTGGAGGTGATGATTACGCTAGATCGGGGAACTTTACACTTGATCCTACAGATTTGCCTTTAATTGATACAAGTTTCACAATCCCTGATTCTCAAAAACAGGATAATGGTAATACTACATTCAATTCTATCAATTACAACTACATCATCGGCAAATATAATCAAAATAGCGCTGGAATGCTAGTATGGTATAGTCCAGAGGGTTTTTCAGGTAATGTCACCCTTCCAAGTACTTTTATGGATAAAGGCCTTTCCCATACGACGGGATTTTACGCCGGTAATTCAGTCCCCGAACCAGCAACTGCATTTCTTCTTGGCATCGGGCTTATAGGTCTTGCTGCTGTTGGAAGAAAAAAACTCTTTAAGAAATAATCTTAACAAATTGTCAAAGAGCATGAGCAGGGTCGATTACGGCCCTGCTTTTTTATTATGGTAACATCTCGAGCCATTTGGTTCTCTGGCATGTATTTTCTGAATATCAAAACCGTCGTATATATGACGTTTTTTAGCACATGTTATTTCCAACCCATACCTTGATATGCCTTTCCAATTGTATTTTCTCAACTCGGAGCATACCCTGGTATTTTATTGATAACGACCGCATTCAAAGATATGCCACGCTCATAAAAAAGGCCTCTCAAGATGAATTTTTTCATGGCCGCCACAATGCGGCACCGCTAAATATCGCAGCCTTAATGCGCGATACGTGTTACATGTTGTCGCCATTGCCACCGCTGACAGTCGCGCAGGTCGCAGCGACCCAGCGCAATCCATTTTAATCTGACATTGCCGCTGCAGCGTCACCCAGCGCCAGCAAGTAGCGCCGGATGCGCCCCTTTATACGTGTCAAAATATGCCCCAGAAAGCCGTACAAAAGTGTGAGGTTATATCCTGATATGGATAAGTTGGAGATCTCCAGGCGCTCGGCCTATGCGACACCTTGCGCCCCACAGCGACCAGATATTTATGACGCCGATAATGCTTGTGAAAAAACAAGTGCAGATCTGCGCCGCGCGGTCATTTTTATCTTAGCGCTATAGCGACCGTCGCTGTTGTGCGCATGGTCGCGCCTTTTCGCAGCGACCTTTATTGTGAAGCGCTGCATTCGCGCCAAATCGCTGGCGACATTCATGGCATATTAGCCGACACTTTGCGACATCCTGCGACCCCTAAGCGAGCAGATATTTGTTGAGGCTACTCGCGCCATGTAGAGCAATATGATCTACCCAAATATGGGCTATGGTTTACCTGTGTCACTTGGAACATCAATAAAACATTTTATTCTCATCCCTGCCTTTTTAGTGTAAATTATGTAATTCTTTTATAGCCTTAAATGCACGTCACCAGCCATCCCCACTAACCATCTGTTATTATATCTTATATTAATTTAGATATTCGGCATAACTTTTGCAAAAATTCTTTCTATAATTTTGCAACAAGGTGAATGGAGACCGTAAATGAAGAAAATTCTATACTTGGATTTTGATGTTATTTGCTTTGATAAATGTTTTCTCAGGCTAAAGGCTACGATAAAAAGTTCCATTATAAAAAAAATGAGTCAGGGCAATAAAATGATGAAAATTGTTTGTTTTTTTACCCTCTTTCTTATTTTATTCCCATACAATTCCAAAGCCGAAATAAAAACATACACACATACTGTCAAACAGCCATTTAGTGGTAGCCAGTCACCGGATGATGCAAGGATTGCAGCCATAGCAAAGGCCAAACGTGAAGTACTGGAAATGGCTGGGACATATCTTGAAACTATGGCGGTTGTTAAAGATCACCAAGTGGAAAGTGATGATATTTTCGCTTTGGCGGCAGGTGTTCTCAAGGCCAAAATCGTATCCCAAAATAATTATGCATCTGATGAGGGTTTTGGAGTTGTTATTAAGACGAAAGTGGATGTGGACACAAGCATCCTTGATGAAAGGGTAAAAGCACTTCTTGAAGACAAAGTGCTTTTAGATAAATACAAAGATAATCAAAATCGTGAAAAGGATTTATTATCAAAGGTTAAGGAGCTTGAACGAGAGAATAAAAAGTTGAAGAACCTTCCTCCAACCCAAAGAGATAAAAAAAAGCAGACAATTAAAGAAGAGATAAAAATAACAAGCCAGAGGTTGACTGCTTCTGACCTGTTTCTGAGGGCTCTATCGTTTTGGCAGAGCTATGAATATACAGATCCTAATAGGGCGTTGGAATATTTGAATAAGGCGATTCGATTAGACCAAGATGTCCCCAGTTATTATTTATATAGAGGTCTCGCTTTGTATGGTATTGGTGAATATGATAAAGCGGTTTCGGACTTCAACAAAATCATAGAACAGAATCCCTTCTATGCCGAGGCTTATTTGAACAGAGGGATGACCTGGGCTACCAAAGGCAAATATGATAGTGCATTTTTTGACTTCAACAAGGCTATTGAACTAACCCCAACAAAACCAAAAAGTTATTACAACCGAGCATACCTGTGGGTACTTAGGGGTGAACACGAAAAGGCGCTTGCAGACTATGATAAAGCAATTGACCTAAACCCAAACTTTACGTTTGCTATTTTCAATCGAGCCATCACTCATTCAAAAAACGGCGATTATGATAGGGCAATACTCGATTATAGCAAAGCTATTGAATTAAACCCTGACATGGCTAAAGCATTTCTATATAGAGGAGATGCTTATTATTACAAAGACGATTATGATAGGGCAATACACGATTATAGCAAAGCTATTGAATTAAACCCTGACATGGCTATAGCATTTCTATATAGAGGATATGCTTGGGGTCGTATAAATAAACTTGAAAAAGCATGCCCAGATTATAAAAAAGCTTGCCAACTAGGAGACTGCGAAGGTCTAAAATGGGCTAATGAAAAGGGATATTGTAAGTAAAATTAGATATGGACTTTCTTCAAAGCAATAATTCATATCGCTTTAACTTTAACTGTTCCCGTTAGCCATCGACCTTGTGGCTCTTTTATTTCCATCGCCTTTGGCTGGAATGCTTTTGGTAGCTACATGTAGCATTCATATCTTTGATCTGCATTAATCACCGCCATTAGCGCTCAGCTCGCTCAATTTTCTACAGAGCTTACAGCGCCATGGTATCGCACTTGCGCTTTCTTGCATTTCCACACCATAGATTAAACAATGCGGCGTGGGTGTTGTAGCGACGAATCCATCTATGCAGCATAGCTGCCATAATAGATCAACGCCGGACGTTTAAGCGCGTACAGCCCTATGTTGAAAAAAGGTTGATATTCTTATGCGCAAATTCCTGTGATTTAACATAGCCCTCCGCTCAGACCTCGGCCTTGTATAAATCCATATCGATCAGGTCTGGCTCTGGAATATTACTGTAGATAATTCGCAAGCCTTCCAACGTACCATATCGCTCTAACCATTCTTTCTTATGCCGTTCAGCCTGTTCCTCGTGATTGGGGTCACCCGTGAAGATCACTTTGAAGCAATTCTCCTGTATGGCGCCTACTGTCGACTTTTTGAAGTCTTTTTCAAGCCGCTTCAATTTGGTTTTTAAATTCATTTTGGATACCCTCCGTTAATTCTGGATTCGATAGTCTCGATCCTTGAGAGGACATCGTCCAGCTCGACGCCCTTAAGGGCCATATCCAGGATTGTTTTCGCACATACCACCCTTGTGGTCGGAGGGCTATCGGTATCGTTCATAATGGCTACAAGCGTCTGCACAGCATTGTCGCTGGAGCGTTGGAGCCTGGTTATGGCCTGGTTGACGATGCGCCGCTTAGCATCGCGATAGGCGGTTTTGAACGCTTCATCCTTCATCCACCTTATGAGCGTCGCCTCTCCAACCCCAGCGGCAAGGGCAGCGCCTTTTACCGTCGGCTGTTCGATAAGGGCGGCTATCGCCTGATGGCGTTTTCGGGATAATTTGGTTCCATGGGCTTTCATCTGCGATCACCTGCTATCATAATATGAAAATCAATGATCTTATTTATATTATAGTTTTTACGATCATCTATCTCGCCCCATACTGTGGCATTGCTATTTCATTTTCTTCGCTGGACTACCTTATATACTCGCCTTCACGCGGATTGCGGCCGAATCTGAACGGGAAGACAGCGCAATCCTTCGTCGGACATTTGCGAACCTCTGCTGAGTTCCATGCACAGCACTCCAAGCATTTTTCACGGATAGCGGACATGCCGGTTAGTTTTTTTGTCTTCTTGCCGTGTTTGTGAATAAATGTATGTTTTATTGCCATAATCATTTTGCTCCTGATATTCTTAGATGTTTTCTGATTTTTTGCTGGGTGACTGGCCCCACACCAGCCAACCCAGCAAATGCCGCCGAAGGGATAATGGACGGCAAACTTAATTTGAAACCAGTTCTTCGTACTCTTCTTTTGTAAGTCGTAGCCGGGCCAGCTTCTCCTGAGACATCTCTTTTTCGTTCTTTTTTATACATTCGCCCCCGTTACCCCGCTTTTGAAGCGAAACACCGAAACATTCAAATAAATCCAGCTGGTCATGCTGTTTTTGAAACGAAACATCGCTCTCTTGTGTTTCGTTTGGTTCTATGCCTATCTTGTTGATACCATTGCTTTGTTTCTGTGTTTCGCTTGAAACTGGGGTCCGCGGCGGAAGGTAACGAAAGAAAGCGTCTTGGAATATTGAAAGCTTATATCCTTTTTTGGTTTCGCCCCCCTTTCTTAATTGTTTTGATTCAATGCCATAGGGCCTCAAAAGACGTGCCAGCCAATTTGCAGAAAGACCTTTGCCCCTTGACCACTCGGCCCATGGCCTCTCCTCGAAGCTGTTGAGCTTGTCCACCAGCTCCGCCGAAAACATCTTTTCGCTCAGGAAGACATCCCTAATGTCAGATAGCAGCATGGTGCCGATGTTGGCCTGGTCAGCATCGGATAAATTGAGCAGCAGCCTCATGGACTTCTCTATGCGCTCTCGCCAGCCATGGCCTGCAACCTCACCAATTATGTGAAGCGGCGTCCAATTATCCGCGGCCCTGTCGTTGCCGTGGGCATCAACAATAACCTTGGTTATCTTCAGGGCCTCGAGGTGATCATCACACCAACGCCGGCAACGCTGCCGGAGCTCATCGTTTTTTTGCTGAAAGTCCACGTCCAGCTTTTGGCAGCTCTCGCCCGGAGCTTTGCGTTTTAAACATATTAATATGGATCGGTCCTCGAGTGTCCCGGGTAAGTTGCCGATGCAGGCAATCGCCTTCGGTCCCCAGGTCGAAAACTTTTTGGGTTCGTTGTTGTCGCCTTCGCACCTTAAAGTGTAGGACATCGACCTTGTATGCCCGCTGTTCAAGACTCCTCGCAGTTCTTCATTGCTTTTTAAAAAAGTGTCGGCCTCATCCACCAGGAGAGACGGACCAAACTTTTCAATTGCCCGATACACCGCCGCCGAAGATATATTGGAGGCCGGTAGCGCCTTGTTGCAAAAGCCAAGCAACGCTTCGAGCAATGTCGTCTTTCCACATCGCTTTTCTGGGGAAACGATTCCCAGGATTGGCAGCACCCTAAACGCTTCGTGGCAGTAGGTCATAAGTGCCCACACTGCGATGGCGTCGGAAGCTCCCTCCGGCAGCACGACATAACGCTTGATCTCGGAGGACATAGTGTCCAGCAGGACCCTGCCGTTGACAGGCTCATTCCAGGGCTCGGCCTCGATGACCACGGATTCCTCGCTGGTAATATCAGCCAGCTCTCTCCGGATCTCTTTAACGGACTGGTCAATGATGCTCTTTCTGACGCCGTACTCATCGGAAATACGGGCTCGCTTTTTTTCGTATTCAAAACCGTTTTTTATGTTTGTGAGGTTTTCAACCTCGGCCAGAAAAGTTAGGCTTTTTTTGGTTTTCTCTTGCCCTTCGCTGTTTTTATTTTCACCGTCTCCCATTTTCTTGTCCCTTCGGCCCTTATTATTGTGGGGGTTTTTGGTCATGTTGATAAAACTGCCATTTTTCCCAATTCCAGCCGTCCAGAAGTATGGAAAGCTGGAATTTCCACACCGGTAGCAGATGGTAAATGAAGGCCCGCTCCTCAAGGTCGGCTTCGCTCCCTATACCGTCCAGCAGCAGGTGACTGCACCGCACGAAGAGGGAAAGCTCGTCCACCTTTGTTTCGAGCCAAACTCGTCGATGCTGCCGTCGATCCCGCTTCACTTTCGCCGCCACTATTTTTCGCTTTTCTTCAGACGTAAATTCGAACCGACCGCCCTCTACACCGAGATGCCGAAGTGCGCCCTTGAAGTCGAGGTGGTAGAGTTGCTGCACCAGATCAATCACATCCCCTGACGCCTGGCAGCCGAAGCACCGCCACCTCTGCTGGTCCTTGAACACGAAGAACGAAGGCGTCCTGTCATCGTGAAGGGGACAACAGGCCACCAGCCTGCCGCCGCGCTCCTGGAGCTTAACCCCAGCCGCTACAAGCTGATCCGCAATCGAATTATTCTCTTTTAGATCCGCTATCAACATCCTTGCCCAATCCATCAATGAGTTCCCTGATTTCGGAAGCCCTCCATACGGTGACCCTGCTTCCGAGCTTAGTAGGTCTTGGGAACCTTCCTTCTTTGACACCGCTCCACCACGTCGACTTTGAAATCGGGATTAACGGTTTGATAGCAGGTCGGTCTTTGGATCCCGGTCTACCAATAATATCCCAAATTCTCAGTAGGGAATCATTTCTTAGATTATCTTTCACGCCTCCACCTCCTATTCGATAAAAACACCGTATTGGATCTAACGAGATCACAAAAAATGGCCTCGATCAAGCCAAAATATTAATATTATAAATAAATTCAATGTGTTATAGAGGTATAAGGGTGCGGACAAAGGTAGGGCTTCATGGGGCCAGGATTATTTAACTTATTGATATAATAAGGAATTATTAAGATGGAAAAACTGACTTAGGATTTTTCGCTGATTTTTTGGCTTGTGGCCTTGATCTGTGCGGAAATGGCCTTCCGCAGGTTTGCTCGTCCGTTTTTATGCTTGGGACAACAATATATATGTTGCAGCTTGCACATATCTATGCCCCTGCGGACTTTCAAAGTGAGGCTTTGGATCTTGCGTTGAGATGCATCTTTACGCTGTACCGGAAAATAGTCACAATCAGCGCAAAATGCTCGTGAGTGTAGGTTAAACAGACCGGTTATAGCGGCTATATACCGATAGGGATGAGGCGTATGAGGTGAAAAAAAATAATATAATTCCTTAACAACACCAGAGAAATAATCTCGCATTTCCATTATTGATTTTGCAGCGGTTACTTTGGCATTTTCGGTTGCCATTATTTCTCTAAATGTGACCTTAGTGAAATGCTTGATTTTAGCTTCTCTTTCAAAATCCTCCAAAGGGCGGTTTATCCACCTATTTTCGGTCTTTCTCCCTAAATCCGTTGCAAGCCGTTTTTCACGAGAGGTGTAGACTTTTTCTTCGATTTCATGGAGATGGCTCGCTATTAGGTGAGCGAGTTGTTCCATATATTTCTGCTGCCGTCCGCTGTCATTGATTTGCATGAATGGGAGATCGGAGAAAAGGTCTTCTGTATTTTGGATTCTGGCAATGATTGCTTTTAGCAACGGCTTCGGTGGCTTCCATTGTTTATCAATTATAGTGGGTATTCCGTCTTCGTCATAACCACTCATTTTATAACCTTTTGATTTATAGGAACCACCTATGCGCCAGCCGCCAGGCCATCAAGGTAATCTGCCCAGGTTTGCATCATTCTCCGCCTTTCGGGTAGGTGCTTGGTGCGGTTATAAGCACGTCCAAGAGGATCACGAACAGCATGTGCTAACTGATGTTCGATATAATCTGGCCTTATCTGCAACACCTCATCAAGGATGGTACGCGCCATAGCACGGAAGCCATGGCCGGTCATTTCGTGTTTTTCAAATCCCATGCGCCGAAGGGCTGCGAGGACCGCGTTGTTGCTCATCGGACGTTTAGGTGTCCGAGGGCTTGGGAAAACATATCGGCCGTTACCCGTTAATGGTTGTATCTCTTTTAAGGTTTCGATTGCTTGCCAAGAAAGAGGGACAAGATGTGGTTGCCGAGTTTTCATTTTTTCGGCCGGTATATTCCATTCTGCAGCGTCGAAATCGATCTCCTCCCATTCCATGTGGCGCAGTTCGCCAGGGCGTACAAATACCAGAGGGGCCAGATGCAAAGCACATCTTGTTACCGGAGATCCCTGGTATCCATTTATGGCCCGAAGCAATCCGGCGACTTTTTTGGGGTCGGTAATAGCTGAAAGGTGTTTCGGCTTGACCGGCGGTAAGGCCCCACGAAGATCTGCTGCTGAGTCCCTTTCTGCCCTACCCGTGGCAATGGCATATCGGAATACCCGACTACAAATAGATCTGACCCTGTGTGCTGATTCAAGCGCTCCTCGCGACTCAATCCGGCGGAGAACCATTAACAACTCTTTTGCCTTTACCATGTTTATTGGGTGTGCGCCGATATATGGAAATATATTATTTTCAAGGCGGCTGATAGTGGTTGCTGCATACCCTGGAGTCCATGTAGAAGTAAACTTTGTGTGCCATTCTCGCGCCACCACCTCAAATGTATTTTCATCCTGGGCTTTTGCGGTTTTCATTGCTTTACGGGCTTGGCTTGGATCAATTCCTTTGGCAACCTGCCGCCGAGCCGCGTCACGCCGTTCCCTCGCTGTGGCCAAACTCACGTCAGGATAGGTACCTAATGATACCAGTTTTTCCTTACCCCCAAACCGGTACTTGAAACGCCACCACTTACCCCCAGCAGGACTAACCAAAAGAAATAGACCGCCGCTATCGAATAGTTTATATAGTTTGTCCTTTGACTTTGCGTTGCGGACTTTGGTATCCGTCAATGGCATAAACACCTCCCAACGATAGGGGTAACAAGTTCGGATATGGGGTAAGTTTGATAGAATATTACCCCTATTACCCCTGGATGTCAATGGATTTCATAAGACGCTATCGGACAGGTAGAAACAAAAAAGGCCCTTTAAATAAGGGCCTTTTGGACTTTACCGGACTGTGCCGGATTTACTTTTGGTGGCGATGCAGGGAATTGAACCCCGGACACTGCGGATATGAGCCGCATGCTCTGACCATCTGAGCTACATCGCCAATCAGAATCAGGCTTCCCGAAATTTAACAGCGGGTTTCCTACCAACTTGACATGCTCAAGTCAAGCTGTTTATTGCTGGTTCGTTACCGGGAAAGATCCAGAGACTTCGATTGTAAACTCCTCGAGAGATTCCGGCAAATCCGCGAACACGACCATGAACGGAATAGACGTTCCCGGTTTTACATCGAAATTGGATTTATTGTCCCCAAATCGATTCGACAAACGCTGGTTGATATCCGTCAGCGACATTTCAGACAGGTCCTGGTCTGAAATAACATTCCCGCCGTATACGGTCACCTCCTTTGCCAGTGTTTTGCCGCTAGAAAAAAGGCTGCCCTGTATCTTGATATACTTGCGGCTTTCAGAAAATTCATTTTTCACCGTGCCGGTGATGATAAATAATTTTCCATGCCTTGTATTGTCAATAAACATGCTGCTGATATTGTCAACGCTGATCTCACCAACCTCTTTCACTTCGGTCTTCATCACCTGGTTGAGATAAGGCACCTGCTTCAAATAATCTGTCACAAACGGCACATTCATACCCATGAATCTATCCAACAGAATAACCACAACCAGTGGCAGCAATATCAGGAGCAACAGCAGTAAAACTGGCCGCAGAATACCGCTTTTTCTGACAGGCTTTATTTTCTCGACTTTCTTCTTTGTTTCTTCTTTCTGGGTCGGAGCCTCTTCGGTATCCACCAGGGGTTCCGCGTATTCAACGGTTTCAGGACTCACCCCGATCTCATCGGCATCGGATACGGTGGCCATTGTATCGAGATCGTCAGCAGCGCCATCGACTTCAAATTCGAGTTCGATATCTCCTCCGCTGATATGTCCCTCAACCTTGTCCCCTTCCTCCGGGATATCGAAATCCTCAAACCCGGAGATATCGATATCTTCCGGCTCACGTTCACCACTTGCCGCCATAACCGGTTCGGAAGCTTCGTCAATGTCCAATTCCAGTTCCACGTCTTCGATGTCTTCTTCTATATCGTCGTCATCTGCATCGATCATAATATCCGACAGATCAATTTCACCCGTCTCTTCCATCAGATCGTCGGTGTCGGGAGACTCTTTCCATTTTTCTATTTCGGTGTCGATATCGTCAAGCTCTGGTACCAGACTGATGGTTTCATCCTCTGTAGCATCTCCCTCCAGCATCTTTTCGATGTCTGAAAGGTCAACATCCTCACTATCCTCATCATCGGTAGTCTCTGCAGCCTCTCCCTCGGGCGCCATCTCCAGTTCAAAATCGAGGTCTTCAAGCTCGACATCCTCCTTTTCCATGGAAGGAAGCGCTGAGTCAACTTCCGGACGTGCATCATCCGCCATTTCAAGATCGAGGTCGAGATCAAGATCGAGTTCTTCCTCGAGGTTCTCAGTTTCGGCTTTCGGGGGTGAATCCAGCATGACGGTTTCTTCAAAATCTGAAAAATCGAGTTCTTCCGAATCTGTGTCGTTCTGGTCTTCGGTCAAACCTGAGTCCGCCGCCGGTTCTGAATCCAGGTCAAGGTCGAGTTCCAGTTCCAGTTCCTCTTCATCGGTATCGGCCTCTATGTCGGATTCCATGGATAACTCTAAATCAGAAAGATCCAACGACTCAGATGTGGCGTCTTCTTCAACCGGTATTTCCTCTTCCGGTGTCGCGTCAAGTTCCAGGTCCAGATCGAGATCTTCTAACGCATCTTCTTCAGCAGGTACGTCCTCCAAAGCTGTCACATCAAGATCCAGATCCAGCTCTTCCAAGGCGTCCTCTTCGACAGGTGGCGCATCTTCAGGCACCTCGTCAAGATTCAGATCCAACGCCTCTATCGTATCGCCTTCGGTCGGTGTCTCCTCTGCGGGTGTCTCATCAAATTCCAGATCCAGATCTTCCAGAGAGACATCTTCGAAAGGCGTCTCCTCGGCTGGCAGGTCCATGTCAAGTGATTCCGCGATATCTGGCAGATCTGTCTTCTCTATCTCTTCTTCGACATCCGCCTCCTCGATCGCTGGGTCTGAGGTATCCTCCGCATCTTCCTGAAAAGATTCAGATGCCATGGTTTCGGCTGCCATGTCGCCTGTTTCCCCAGATGTGGGTTCGGGCTCCGGTGTTTCGGCTGCCTCACTTTTTTCTTCGATCTCTTCAGGTGCTACCGTTTCGACAACCCCTTGCTCAAGTTCCGGCAAAGCCGGCGGATAGGCTGTAAACATGTGCTTACACCTGGAACATCGAACTTTTGAACCCGTCGGTTTTAAAAGTTTTTCATTCAGGTTAAAACTGGTTTCACAGTTTTCACAGGTGATAATCATGGTAAGCCCTCGCTCGTCAGTGCCTTCTCTTGAGTCAGCAGGCACCCGTTAAAATTTCCTATGACAAATTTCGGGTAGATTCGGGATCTTTGGATTTTCGCATCAGTTAGAACAGAAATCGGGCCGGGTAATCTCCGCGGCAACCGGGGACGAAATTACATGATAATTGCCTTCTTGTCAATAATTTAAATTCGTTACATCCCAGTATCCGCTAACATCCGTACCAGTTTTTTCTGTTCCTTTGTCAGGTTTTTGGGCGTCTTGACATGGATCGTGACGAACAGGTCACCGCTCCCGGAGTCTTTCATGTGTGGCAGGCCGTGCCCAGGTAACCGCATGCGGGTCTTATGAGCGGTGCCGGGGGGAATTGTCAAGCTCAGTTCCCGGCCGCTCAGAGTGGGAACCGAGAGCTTGGTGCCCAGAATCGCTTCGCTCAAGCGGATATCCCGTGTGAGTGTCAAATCATACTCATTGGCGCTGAAAACAGGGTCTTTGAGAACCTTAGACTTGATAAACAGGTCACCGGGTTGTCCACCATACGGGCTGTTTTCCCCCTTGCCGGCAATTCTCAGTTTTTTACCGGAAATCATTCCTTTGGGGATTTTGACAGAGATATTCTCCGATCGGTCATTGTGCTGGAATCTGATGGCCTTATTGGCACCTGTGGCCACTTCCTGCAGCGTCAGAGGCAGTTCATACACCAAATCTGAACCCTTTGTCTGCGCTGCCTGTCTTGCCCGGCCCCTGAAAGGATCACCACCAAAGGCGAAGCGCCCTCCCCCTCTGCCGCCGGAAGAAAAATTCATGCCGCCAAAGCCGAACTCCTTGAAGATATCACCAAAATCAAATCCCCTGAAAATATCTTCCTGGGAATAGCGCTGGTGAAATCCGGATGATCCAAACGTGTCGTACTGCTTACGCTTTTCTTTGTCACTCAGAACTGCGTATGCTTCGCTGATCTGTTTGAACGTTTCTTCCGCCGCCTTGTCGCCCTTTGTGTGATCCGGATGGTATTTCATGGCCATCTTTCGATAGGCTTTCTTGATTTCTCCTGCGCTGGCGCTCTTGTTCAAACCCAGAATTTTGTAGTAATCCGTTTCAGGCATATTATTTGACCTTTATTCCCAATAGTTAAATACTATTAACGTTGTTATCTCTTTTCCCGGTTATTTGCAAAAAGGGGCCGAGTGCGTTGTGTTGTTGTGTTCGTTGTGTTCGTTGTGTTCGTTGTGTTCGTTGTGTTCGTTGTGTTGTTTGAGTTTATTGGGTTTATTGTGTTGCTTATGGCCGTCGGTATAGAGTCTTCAACACGTTTCCATTTCATCAAGCCAATGAACCCTATTCCCCTCAGTTCCTTGTCTGCCGGAATGCCTGCTGTTAGCTCTCAGCTGTCAGCCACCCTCGAACCCTCGTATCACCCTCGAACCCTGGTTTATATTTGTCTTTTCATGACGTCTAAGTTAAGCGCTTTGCCCATGCGTGTCAAGCGTGGTTGCTGTTATTGAACTTGTTGATATTGAAGATAATAAAACCTAAGATGAGCGAATATCGACCTTGCCCTTGAGGGCTATCATGAGTACGGATATGGCCGCAGGGGTTATTCCTTCCATTCGGGAGGCCTGCCCCAGGGATGCGGGCTGGATGGCGTGCAGCTTTTCTTTTAATTCATTTGAAAGACCCTGGACGGTAAAATAATCAAATGTATCTGGGATCTTCATTTTTTCCAGATGATTGAATTTTTCAATTTCCCGCATTTGTCTGTGGATGTAGCCTTCATATTTGATCTCGATTTCCACTTGTTTGGCAACGTTCCCGCTCACTGGGTTTGGCCCGGGTGCCAACATCTCGACGGCATGATAGGACAGCTCTGTTCTTTTCAGGAGCCGGTCCAGATAGATACCGTCGTTCAGCAATCGTGTCCCCCGGCTTTGCAAATACGTGTTGGCAGCCTCGGTAGGCTTGATCACCACCCCTTTGATTCTCTTGATCTCCGCCGCGATCTGTTTTTGCCTGTCATGAACATCTTTCAGCGTGTCGTCGTCGATGAGACCAAGGCTGTTTCCAACCTGCATGAGCCGCAGGTCTGCATTGTCTTCACGCAGCATCAGGCGGTATTCGGCCCGCGATGTGAACATGCGATAGGGCTCCCGGGTTCCCCGTGTTATCAGATCGTCCACCATTACCCCCATATATGCCTGGGATCTGTCCAGAATGAACGCCGGTCGCTGCTGCACCTGGCTGGCGGCATTGATTCCGGCCCACAAGCCCTGGGCAGCCGCTTCTTCGTATCCGGATGTGCCATTGATCTGCCCGGCCAGAAACAGACCCGGCACCCGTTTGGTCTCGAGAGTCGCCTTCAACTGCAACGGATTCACATAATCGTACTCGATGGCATAGGCGGGACGCATGATCTCGGCTGATTCCAGGCCTTCCACCGACCGTACGAATTGAATCTGGATCTCCAGGGGAAGACTGTTTCCAAGGCCACTGGCATAGATCTCGTTTGTTTCGATCCCTTCGGGTTCCAGGATGATCTGGTGACGATCCCTGTCTGGAAATCTCACAACCTTGTCTTCAAAGGAAGGACAATAACGGGCCGAAACACCTTTGATCATACCACCGTACAGGGCCGAGTGTTTGAGATTTTTTTCCATGATCTCATGAGACCGCTTGTTGGTATGCCCGATATAGCTCGGCATCTGTTTCAGTTCGGCTTTTTTGGAAAAATACGAGAAAAGCCTGGGTGTTTCATCCATTTCGTGCTTCTCAAACCGGCTGAAATCGATGCTGGTCTTGTGAAGTCTCGGTGGGGTTCCTGTCTTCATTCTTCCCAAACTGAACCCGAGATCCTTGAGATGTTGTGCAAGCCCGTAGGAAGCAAATTCCCCTGCTCTGCCCGCTTTCACGGATGTAAATCCGATATGAACAAGACCACTCAAAAAGGTACCGGTTGCCAGAATCACGGTTTTGGCCTGGTAGCCAAAACCCGTATGGTCTTCAATACCAGCGACCATTCCGTCTTCCACCACCAGTCGTTCCACCATGGTTTGCTTGAGCGCCAGATTCGGCTGGTTTTCGATCACCTGCTTCATGGCCAAATGATAACGCATCTTGTCGTTCTGCGTTCGGGAAGAGTGTACAGCCGGGCCCTTTTTGGTGTTCAGCAAGCGGTACTGTATGGCCGATCGGTCGGTAATTCTGGCCATCTCACCTCCCAGGGCATCCACTTCCTTGACCAGCTGGCCCTTGGCCATACCACCAATGGAGGGGCTGCAGGGCATGGCCGCAATTTTATCCAGGTCCATGGCCACCAGCAGCACCTGACAACCCATCCGGGCCGCCGCCAGGGAAGCTTCACAACCGGCATGCCCGGCACCCACGACAATGACGTCGTATATGGTTGCGTAGAGAGACAATTATTATTCTCCAAAAATAAAATTGTTGAACGATTTTATGATATTCATTGACGAATACAAGAATATTCAGCAATCATAGTTATTATATTCAAAGCACCCACGAAGTATCCGTTATAGATAAGTCCTAACACGGAAAAACCGGAAAAGAAAAAGATCTTTTATCACGAAATCACGAAAAAGACCATGAACCACAAATGCAAAATAGACAGAATTTTTTACGGTCGGAGATTCCTCCCAGCCTGCTGGGGGGGTCTTCAAAATTTTCGTGTTTTTCAGTTTTCGTGTTTTCGTGATTGCTTTTTTTGTTTCGATATTCGAATTTTGGGCTTATCACAACAAAATTGGTTATAAATTTCCGTTTGGGTTATGATTCCCTACATTTAATACCGGATATAGATATCGTTCAAACTCGGGATAGGTCAAGCGCCCTATGACAGCGGCTGATAAAAGATACAATGATCTCAACACCGACTTGCGCAAGCGGTTTGGATGCCGGGTCCAGAAAATTACCGTCGATGCCGGTATGACATGCCCGAATCGGGATGGTGCTATTTCCACCCAAGGGTGTATCTTCTGTAATGATCGGGGATCCGGAACAGGGGCTCACAAAAGAGGGCTTTCCATCACCCAGCAACTCGAACAGGGAAAGGCAGCCCTATCAAAGCGTTACAAAGCCAAGAAGTTTCTGGCATACTTCCAGTCATTCAGCAACACCTATGCCCCTGTTGAAACACTGAGACATCTCTACGAGGAAGCCATCAGCGTGAACGGTATCGTGGGACTCTCCATTGGGACCCGGCCGGACTGCATCGACCAGGACAAACTGGCCCTGCTTCAGGAGATGGCGGGCAAGTGCCTTGTCTGGGTCGAATACGGACTTCAGTCAGCCCACGACAGCACCCTGTCCCTGATCAACCGGGGGCACGATACAGCCTGTTTTACCAAAGCCGTTGAGAAAACCCAAAACAGAGGTATTCAGATATGTGCCCATGTCATCCTGGGACTGCCCGGTGAAACCACTGCCCACGGTCACCAGACCGCCAAATTTATCTCACGCCTGGGCATCCACGGCGTCAAACTCCATCTACTCTATGTCATCAAAGGCACTCGGCTTGAAACCATGTACCAGCAGAAATCATACCGCTGCCTGACACAGACCGCCTATGTGGATCTGGTGTGTGATTTTCTGGAGCGGATACCCGATGACATCATCGTTCAAAGACTCACCAGCGACCCGCACCCGCACGAACTGGTCGCACCCCACTGGTCCCTGGACAAGAGGGGAACCCTGTCTCGGATTCAAAAGGAACTGGAACGCCGCGACACGTGCCAGGGCAGGTTATCTTGATAAAATCGTTGCACGATGATATATGACGCGACGTTGTCGCTTTTACAACAAAAAATAACCCATGGACAAACCATCGTCCCGCTTCGTCATTGCCTGCTTTTCTTGACAACGCCCCTGATTTACAATACGTTATCATCTATCCGACCCCGCCTGAAGCGGGAAGATATGAGCAGTTTCATGCTCGTGTAAACCGATCTGACAGGACCGGGCAACCGGAGGGAAGAACGCATGTCTGATCATTCCGACTGGCACATTCTTGTCATCGATGATGAAAAAGACATTCTGGATGTCATGTGTCTCACCCTGAGCGACAAAGGCTACCAGGTAACAACCGCTCCGGATGGAACAACCGGTCTTGACGTGTGTCGCAAGTCGCCTCCCAGGATTGTTATCACGGATATCCGAATGCCGGGGATGAACGGTCTCGAGGTTTTGGAGGCTGTCAAGAAGCTGGATCCGGGCATCGAGGTGATCGTCTGTACTGCTTTTGCAGAAATGGATCTCGCCATCCAGGCCCTTCAACTCGATGCTTCCGATTTTATCACCAAGCCCATCAGTGACGATGCCCTGCACCTGGCCCTGGAACGCGCAAAACAACGTTACACCTCCCGCAAAACACTTCAGGATTACACAAAATTCCTTGAAAGACAGGCCGCCGACCAGGCCCAGATTCTTCACCAGGATAAAATGATGTCCCTCGGAAGGCTGGCAGCCAGCGTGGTTCACGAAATCAACAACCCCCTTTCAGGCATTCTCAACTACACCCGGCTCATGTCCAAAATCCTGGGCAAACACCCTTTGAAAACGGAAAAAATTAATAAATTCAAACAATACCTGGAACTCGTGGCGTCCGAAACAGAGCGGTGTTCACAGATTGTTTCAAACCTCCTGGCCTTTTCCAGAAAATCACCTCCGGCCAAGGGCCCTGTTCGAATTCAGGAACTTCTCCAAAAATGCACCTCTTTGAGCCAGCACAAACTGGCGTTGCAGAACATTGCCTTGACCACCGACGTTCAACCGAACTTTCCCGCCATCCAGGGAGACACCAATCAGCTGCAGCAGTGCATCATCAACCTGATCTTCAATGCCATCGATGCCATGCCGGAGGGGGAAAGCTTCGCATTGACAGTCAATACCATGCGGATAAATCCCATGCGACCATCACGATAACAGACACAGGCGTCGGCATCCCGGAAGACAATCTGCCACACATCTTCGAGCCTTTTTTCACCACCAAACAGGAAGGCTACGGCGTGGGTCTGGGGCTCTCGACAGTGTATGGTATTATCAATCACCACAACGGTCGCATTGACGTCAAGAGCCGGCCGGGACAGGGTACGACGTTTATCATCAGACTGCCGGTAACGGATAGCTGATAACGGATAGCTCATAGCTCATAGGTGATAGGTGATAGGTCATAGCTGATAGCTGATAGCTCATAGCTGATAGGTGATAGGTCATAGCTGATAGGTGATAGGTCATAGGTCATAGTAAATAGTAAATAGCGAATAGCAGCCTATGGGCTATCAGCTAATAAATGCGAAGCAAGTTTATTGGAAATTTCAAATGCCCTCAGATCAAAAAAAAATAGATGTCATACGCAGCGATCAATCCCTGGTAATCCTCGATGAGCTCGGCGTAGGCGCCTTTACTGTGGATCTCAGCCGGAAGGTAAAGTCCATGAACTTGACGGCCCAGGCACTCATGGGTTTGAAAGAAAACGATGTTAAAGAGAAAGATTGCCGTGATATCTTCACCGGTGTTCCCTGCATGACCACCTGCCTCCTGAAGGGGGACAGCAACGCCGTCACGGACGAGCCTGACGTGGAAATCATCAATGAGAATGAGACCACACGCTTGTTAACCCGGATGGCCATCCCGATTTATGATGCCAGCTATCAACTGGCGGGCTGCCTCACGATTCTCCAGGATCATTCCCCCATCGCGGACCTTATCGACCGCATTCATTATGAGGAGCGCAGCCTGAAAATAATCCTGGACAATCTCGATGTGGGCATTTTTACGGTCAACCGGGGTGGCTACATAACCTTTTTCAATCACAAAGCCGAAAAAATATCCGGTTATGACCGCCGCCAGGTCCTCGGAAAATCCTGTTCAGCTATTTTCGGAAAAGGCGAAACCAACGACCTCTTCTTCTTAAAAGACGCCATCAAAAAAGGAATCAAGCAGAGCGTCCGGCAGGGAGAAATAATTTCCAACGCCGGTGAAAAGGTTCCTGTCAGGGCCAATATCATTGCCCTGAAAAATGAAAAAGACGCCATCGTCGGTGGACTGGCCACGTTTCACGATCTGACCCTCGAACACCAGTTGGATCAGGTTATCAGCGACCGATACACCTTCCACGACATGATCGGCAAGAGCCCCGAGATGCAGAAAGTGTTTGAAACCGTATCCGTCATTGCCGGAACCGATGCGACCATCCTCATTGAAGGGCCCACGGGAACCGGCAAAGATCTTCTGGCAAAAGTCATCCACTCCTCCAGCCAACGGGCATCCTGTCCCTTTGTCAAGGTCAACTGCGCCGCCATTCCGGACAACCTGCTGGAATCGGAAATGTTCGGATACGTCAAAGGCGCATTTACCGGCGCCGACCGGGACAAACCCGGGCGGTTCAACGAAGCGGATGGCGGCTCTATTTTCCTGGACGAAATAGGCGAACTGCCTTTGTCGCTTCAGGCAAAACTGCTGCGGGTACTCGAAGACAGGGAGTTCTATCCACTGGGGAGTCGCCACACCCGTAAAGTCGATGTACGGATTTTATCCGCCAGCAACAGAAAACTCGACCAGCTGGTTGAAGAAGGATTGTTCCGGGAAGATCTTTTTTATCGACTGAATGTTTTCAGACTGACTCTCCCGACGCTGAAAGAGCGCAAGATAGACATTCCCTTGCTGTTACGGCATATACTGAGACGGCTTTGTGCCGCCAGGGGCAGTCATCCGGTGAATATTTCAAAATCCACACTGGAAATACTTCTCAAATTTGACTATCCCGGTAATGTAAGAGAACTTGAAAACATTCTCGAGCACGCGCTGATTATCAGTCAGGAACAGGAAATTCTACCCGAGCACCTGCCCGAGCACGTTCAGTACCCGACCCCGGCATCGGATACGCAAACAGTCTTATCCGATCTTAGTGCAGGTACATCGGCCTCCAGAGAACGCCAAAATATCATCCAGGCATTAGAACGGCAGGGCGGAAATCGAATAGAAACAGCCCGGGTTTTGAATATGGATCGCACCACCTTGTGGCGAAAGATGAAACGATATAATATTCGATAACTGCGGCGACATCGCTTTTAGATGTTTGAGGGTGGCTGACGGCTTAAACCAGATAGCAGCATCCCAGCTTCCCAGCCTACTATAGGGGTTGTCAGAAAAACGTTCCGATTGAGGACCGTTTTTCTGCTACAAACCCTTATACCGCCATCATATTTTCGGAACATTATTATGACAAGCGGTATAACAACCCAGCATACAAGGGTCCGATAGAAATATCTCTTCCCCTTTGGAGGCGGACGATGCCCACCACGAAAAAAATTGCCAATGAAATCCCCACCCGTCTGCCGTTGAATATCGCCATCGTCGGCGGTGGCAAAGCATGTAAGTTCTTCCTTGAACTTCTGCAGACAGATTATTTAAAATACCTGGACATCAATCTTATCGGTGTTTGCGACATTGACCCGGAAGCCGAAGGTCTGCGCATGGCCGAGCAGATGGGCATCTACACAACGGATAATTTCAAGGATTTTTTTGACTTCAGAAATCTGGACAGCATCATTGAGCTGACCAATAGCCGGGATGTGCTTCTGGATCTTGTCAAATTACGTCCCAAAGGTGTGGGTGTCCTGGAACATAATATCGGTCAGTTTTTCCGTTTGTTCTATAATGTGGATCAGCAATTAAAATCGGCGGAATATCAGGCAAATCTTCAAAAAATGTTTTCCGACTTCCTGATTCAACAAAGTAACGAAGCCATCGTTGTATTAAACACCGACTTCACCATCACTGAAACGAATGAATCCTATTTGAACATCGTCAACAAGAAAAGAGAAGACGTACTGGGAGCGCATTGTTACGAAGCCTATTATGACTTAAAAGCACCCTGCGCCAGTTCATACCCCATGATGCAGTGCCCCATGCTTGAAACCTTGAGAACCGGTAAATCCGCCCATGTGGTCCATGAATACACCGGCAAAAAGAACGCCACCTACTACGGCAACATTGTGACCTATCCTTTAAAAAATCAGGCTGGAGATATATTTCAGGTTATCGAAATTATAAGAGATATTACGGAAGCCATCTCCACCGGCTGGGAAAAACGTGTCAAGAAACTGAAAGCGGATTTGAATAAAATGGTGCAGGAAGACCGCATGATTTCTCTGGGAAAACTTGCTGCCAGCTGTGTTCACGAGATTAACAACCCCATTCACGGATTACTGACATTCACCGACCTGATGCAGGATATCCTGGCGGAAGGAGACCCGACACCGGAAAACCTGGAAAAAATTAAAGGGTTCCTCACCATCATGTCGGGTGAACTGGAACGCTGCGGCAATATCATTACCGGTCTGCTTTCCTTTTCCCGCGAATATCCACTCGCCTACAAGGATATCGTTTTTAACGATATCCTGGAGGCAGTCATCCGTCTGACACAGCACAAAATGGAGCTGCAGAATATCCGGCTGTCAACCGATTTCCAAGCCGGTATCGCCATGATCAAAGGCGATGCCAACCGGCTTCAGCAGGTTCTCTTGAACTTGATATTCAATGCAATCGAAGCCATGCCCGCAGGCGGAGAGCTGCACATCACATCTTGTCTCGTCAAAAAGAGTCAGGAGATTCAAATCGAGATTCGTGATACCGGGCACGGCATCCCTGAAAAACAGATCAATCACATTTTCGATCCGTTCTTTACAACCAAAAAAGAAGGCGAAGGCACCGGGTTGGGCTTGTCTATCGTATACGGGGTCGTGAACAATCACGGTGGGAAAATTCGCGCTGAAAGCCGGGAAAATAAAGGCACGGTCTTTATTTTAAACTTTCCGGTGCTGTAGGTGGAGGATCACCATGGATGAAAAAATGAGTGTCATGGTTGTGGACGATGAAAAAATCGTTAGAGAGTCTCTCTTTTTCTGGTTTGAAAAAGCCGGCTACACGGTAGACACGGCCGCTTCCGGATTCGAGGCCTTGAAAAAGATAGAAGCCTATCCCTTTGATCTCATGTTTGTGGACATCAAAATGCCGGGCATGGACGGTATTCAATTGCTTGAAAAAATTAAGACGGAATACCCGGACACCGTTGTTATTATCATCACTGCCTACGGATCCATCGAATCCGCCATCAATGCCATGAAGGCCGGCGCAAGCGACTATCTTCTGAAACCGTTCAAGCCAAAGTACTTATCCCTGGTGATGGAAAAGATCATGCAGCAAAGGAAACTGACGTCTGAATGCAATTATCTCAAGGGGCGACTGGAAAAGATCTCCCGTTTTGACAATATCATCGGCCAATCTTCCCCCATGATGGAGATTTTTGAACTCATCCCGAAAATTGCAGCCAGCGATGCCTCTGTTCTACTGACCGGAGAAACAGGCACCGGAAAAGAACTGGTTGCCAAGGCCGTACACGCCAAAAGTACACGCTCACAATATCCTTTCATCGCCATCAACTGTGGATCCATTCCCGACACATTACTTGAAAGCGAACTATTCGGCCACAGGAAAGGCTCTTTTACAGGCGCCACCCATACCCGGAAAGGGTTTCTGGAAGTCGTAGCCGGGGGAACCCTGTTTCTGGATGAAATCGGGGAAATCAGCTCGAAAATGCAGATCGATCTTTTACGTGTGCTGGAAGAAAAAACAATGACCAGAATCGGAAGCAGGGAACCTATCCATATTAATTTCAGACTTATTTCAGCCACCCGGAAAAACCTGGAAGAAGCTATCGCCACCGGCAGTTTCAGGGAAGACTTCTATTACCGTGTCAATGTCATTCATCTGCATATCCCGCCTCTCCGGGACAGAAAAAAGGACATCCCCTTGCTTGTTCAGCATTTTCTCAATAAATACAGTCAGGAAACAGCCAAACATGTGGACCATGTTTCCCAGAACACACTCACACGCTTAAAGCGTTACCCCTGGCCCGGAAATGTCAGAGAACTTGAAAATGCCATCGAACGGGCCGTGGTCCTTTCTGATTCACGGACGCTCAAAACCGGGGACTTCTCTTTTCTTTCCACAGGCGTACCCGGGAAAAAAACGCCCTCCTTGAGGGAGCTGGAACAGAATTACATCCTAGAGGTATTGGAGGGGTGCGAGTGGAACATCACCCACGCCGCCAAGATCCTGGGTATCAATCGGGTGACCTTGCACAAAAAAATTGACCGCACCGGATTGAGAACACTAAAAAAATGAGAAAGGACCGTCAACGCATCGGCATAATCCCCATTGGAGACATTCCCGATATTGCGCCCAAGGTTATTGCCGCCCATATATCCGGCTATCTCGATCTGCAGGCAATTCTCCTGGAACCCATGCAAACACCTTCCTACGCACTGGATAGACAACGACGTCAATACGATGCCGGCTCCATCCTGCAACATCTGGAATCCGGGTTTTTTGACTCTGTAGACAAAGTGGTGGGCATTATGGATGTGGATCTCTTCGTACCGGTCTTTACGCATGTGTTCGGCGAGGCAAGACAGGGGGGACGGGTTGCGCTCATGTCCATCTTTCGACTGAAAGAAAATGCCATGGATACGAACAGCGACACCTCCATTGCACTGGAACGGGCCGCCAAGGTCGCCCTGCATGAATTGTGTCATCTGTACGACCTGACCCATTGTGAAAGCCATCAGTGCCTCATGTATTTTTCCGGAAGCCTGCCGGATCTGGACCGGATTCCCCTCGGTTTCTGCCGGTACTGTTCACGGTATATCCTGGAAGCGACAAAATTTAACCCTAAATTTCCATGATGTTTGCGTGCACTGAAAATTGCATGAATGGGAGAACAACCCAAAAAAATAACTTGCTAAACCCTTTACTTATGACTAAAACGCTCCTTAAGAAAAAAACACGCAACTTATTTTTTTAACCATTCAGCAAGGAGGTATCATGAGAAACTGTCTTTGCATCCTTCTGTTTCTTCTTTTAAGTCTGACCATACCGGGAACATCTGTCTATGCGCATAGCGGCGGAGACGGCGGTGGCGGCGGCGGCGGTGGCGGCGGCAGAGACGAAAGCAGTGACGTAGGCGACCCTATGACCATGACGGGAAGCACCAGCTCTGATACAACAAAGCCCCCCTCCGGGTTCATACCCATTACGCAGGAAGGTGCCGATTCCGACATCACAACTTCTTCCGAAACCGATCCGGGTAAGGAAGAAGAGGTGGCGGAGTTGGTTGAGGAAGTAAACACCCTGGAAGAAACCGCCCAGGAAGGGGATGCTGAGGATGATGGTAACGATTCTGCCGAAGAAACCACATCTGACAATGGGGAAGAGACTGCCCAAGAAGGGGGCGTCAAAGGCGATGGTAGCGGTTCTGATGAGAGAACCGCATCTGACAATGGAGAAGAGACCGCCCAGGAAGGGGGCGTCGAAGGCGATGATAGCGGTTCTGACGAGGGAACCGCATCGGACAATGAGGAAGAGACCGCCCAGGAAGGGGGCGTCGAAGGCGATGGTAACGATTCTGACGGGGAAACTACATCCGCTGAGAAAAAACCTGATGGAAATATGCCCACTGAAGACCAGGGGGATAAAAAAACAGAAGTTGCAACATCGGTTGACGATATAGACCCTCAAGGCAGCACCCAGGAAGCTACAACGACCGGGCAGCCCAACCCCGGTCAAAGCCTGATAGGATCCCAGGGCACACTGCCGGGGACCAGGAGCGCCACGCTCGAAAGCATCAGCACAGAAAAAGAAGAAGACGGCTCCGTATCCACATGGGCTGTATATTCAAACGACACATGGGTACGTACAACGGTTAATCCCGACGGTACCAATGAGGTTACTGTTATGCTTGATTCAGGCACAGTCATCCGGCCGGGAAGAGAATACATTCACACCGGTGGCTCATTAAATCCATTTCTGGATTATACGATCTAGGCCCTAGAAGAAAGCCGCAGCAGCCGGAACTGCTGCAGGATGGGTTCTTACAGTGACGCCTGCCGGGGCCTTAGCCAGTGGCGGAATTAAATCAGCCCAAGCTGTATGGGGGGCGACAACAGCCATTCAGGCTTTGCGTGCCGGCGCCGATGGGTATGGACAAAAGATTGATGAAGGCGCTTCGCAAGGCGAGGCTATCGCTGTAGGTACGAAACAGGCAGCCGTCAATGCATTTGTCGTTACTGCAACAGGAAAACTCTTGGGACCCCATGAGAAAGTAGTTGGCTCAGTTTTCGGTAAAAAAGGCAAAAAAATGACGGAAGTCGCTTTCAAAAATTACGCCAACGTTGCTGCAGACCAATCGACAAAAAACATTACCGGTATAAGCCCGGGATATTTACCTATTTGATAAATAAAACTAGAGTGAGGTTGCACACGATGAAATCACCAAAAATGACCGTCTATACAATTATTTTGCTCCTGCCGTTGTTTATGCTTCATGGCGTATGCACTTCGGCTGGGGCGGAAAATCCCCAGGACAAGCTTATCCGTATGGACACCGACAAAGCACCCCCCGAGCTTGTCATGGTCATATCCGCCATTGTACTTGAAATGCGCGGCCAGCCTCAGCCCGAGGGAGACTGGCCTGAAATCGTTTTTTCCCCCGGAATAACCCAAAAGCTGCTGGAACCACAATTCAGGTATACCGGTTTTAAACTCTTACAAACCATTGCAGACGAATACCTGACTCCGAACAAAAACAACGGGTTCGCACGGTTTAAAGGACTTCTTCATTTTCTTGACGCAGCCAACAGGAGAACCATCGTAGCGCTGGAAACCGAATATAAATTGACCGCGAAAAACATCCTTATCAACAAGGCGGAAACAAGACCGATCTATCCGTTCAGGCCGGAATTGAATCTTTTTTTTGTGCCGGCAGAAAAGGTAACAAAAAAAGAGTTCGATACATTTTCAAACAATGCATTGACATTGGAATTTATACTCAACAACTGCGTTCCTGCGGGAAGACCCGGGCAGATACCCAAGGGAATCCGGGATTATTATGTTTTCGCCTTTTATCTCGACCGCCTAAGCCCTGATGATCAAACCGAACTCAGACTCAGTAGAACGCCAGATGGACTGGCGGGTGATAAACTGCTCTTCCGGGGACCAGATGGAATTGCCAAAACCGGGTTTAACGGACTGCACTTCGACCATTCCGGCTGGCACGTTGACATCGCCCGATGCAGAATTTCCCTAACCGGTGAAAAGCTATATATCAAAGCGATATTTAAAGCCGGCATGAAACAAAACAATAGGATTGAGATGGGAAAACCCGTTCTGGCCGGCCTTTTTCACACACGTTTAGCAAAGCCGGTTTCAGATCCTCTGATAAAAAAGGCACAGCTTGATTTGATAAATGCGGGCTATAACCCCGGCCCTGCAGACGGGTTCATGGGGAAAAAAACGCATCAGGCCATAGACCAGTATAAAAAAGATCATAAACCAAAAGCCACTGGTAAACCTGCCCGTGATCAAAAGAAAGCAGTGCAATCGGGGCCTGCTCAAAAGGGTTACAAAGCCGGTGAACTCAACGTGTCTCCATTGTCACCCGAACAAAAACGTTTAAGAAACACATTCAAGACAAAAATGTGGCCCAACGAATTAGCGACCCCCTGATTTAACAAATAGAAACGTACCGTTGATTTAAAGGTCTCCTTACCTATTTCTTTGGAGGACAGACATGTTTTCTCGTTTATTAAAATATCGCTATGTCATACCGGCAGTCATGGTATTCCTTACCTTCGGTTGTGCAGGTGTGCAGGAACAATTACAAAACTTTAAACAGAAGATGAATCAAATGGGTCAAATCAATCTTCCGGATCCAATTGCTGTTTCCCTGGACAAAATGCCGGAAGATGCCGCTATCGTTACGACTGCCATACACAATAAAATGATGATGACCGATCCATACACATCTGATCATGTCAGATTTGAGAAGGACATGGACGCAGATTCTTTTTTGATCGGAAAGGAATTTAAATTTTCAGGAACTGAACTCTATATCTACCAAATAGAAAAGAGCAACCCTTCAGAAAAAACCATTGCAGGAAAGATCGAATTCGAAGAGCCCCTGGGTCGCAGAGCATCGGCCCTGTTTCTAAGTCGATTCAGTTCTGTAAAAAACGATATCGTCATAAAAGAGACCCGGGTAGAGCCTTTATACTCAACCAAACCTGAACCGGTAATGTTTATCGTACCGGCTGCTTCTTTACCCAAAAATGCAAACCAGTTCCCTGATTCCTATAGGGAGCTTTTTGAATTTGCCGGCCATAAAGCTGTCTCTCCATCTTCAGAAAAAGCGGAAGAAAGCACGGCATATGCTGTCTTTGTGTTTCTTCTGGATCGCATTTCACCCTCAGCAGAGCTCCTGGCAAAGGTCTCTACAGACAAAACCGGTGTCTATGGTTATAAGAAAGCCACCCGATATCTTGATTTTAACGGCTGGCGTGTGGGAATCTTAAAAGGGCAATTCAGTTTCTCAGGTCAGGACCAGGCACAACCACTTTATATCAAAGCGGTATTTATTCCCGGAAAAGAGGTGGGTAAAATAAGATCACCCAGACTGATAGCGAGGTACGCCATACATAAACCCGAATCGATGAAGTCACAATAACAATTGTTATCAATATTAGATCCTACTCTCGAAACCCTGTATGCTGGGACGCCAGGATGTTTGGAAGCTGGGATGCTGCTGTCCGCTTCAAGCCGTCAGCCACCCTCGAACCCTGCAAACTTGGTTGCGATGTTCATTGTGTTACTTATGGCCGTCAGTATGGAGCCTTCAACGCGTTTCCGTTTCATCAACCAGTGAACCCAAGAAACGCAACAAACGCAATAAACCCTATTCCCCTCGGACCCTCTTTCTTATTTTCTCCCTGTCCGTAAAAATACTTCCACCAGGACATCCCACCCGATCTCCGGAAAAGTACCATAGACATCACTGAGGGGCTCGGCACCGGTGGCGGCCAGGTCTTTGTACTCCGGCCCCATTAGGGACAGCAGTCGCTGGCTTTCTTTCTCCATCCACTGAACACTCTCCTGACCATAAAAAAGACCCTTGACGTTTCGCTTGGGCATCATGGGTTCCATGATGAAAAGCCATCCCGTGTTATACGGATCCTCGTGGATCATCTCAGGATGTTTCCTGACTTTATGATTTACGGCCAGCACCGTACCCGTTATAGGAGACAGGACCGCTGCCTCATGACCATTTCTTGCAAAGGCCCACCCCACCTTATTTTGCTGCATCTTCTCACCCAAAGGCGGCAGGTTCAATGACCTTGCCGAGCCGAAAACTTTCACCAGAAAATCATCCACACCGACCCGTATTCGACCGCCATGTTCGAATCGTGACCAGCTATGCCCCATGTGATAGTAGTATCCATCGGCCATTTGGTACCCTGATGCAGAGATGTATTGCGGAGGTTCGAGAGCCCTCACAATATCCATTTCATCCAGCATCTGATCAAACGAGCAATGGTAGCACTCATAGTTCATAGCGCATATCTTGGGGGCATCGATACGACCGGTGAGCGCATGACGGCAGGGCCTTGAAGCGCCATAATATTTTTTCTGCAGAAAGTCTACCCAGTCGGGCGCCACCTGCTCTGTTTTCAGGTGTTTATCAATACCCATTGCTTTACGCATACCTTTGTCAAATGGGCAGCTGGAGCAATCGAAGCTGTTGTCACATTTACGAAAATTGACCACGCCTGCCTTCATCCAGATGCATTCATCCTCCAGCACATTAAATCCCTGTACGATTTTTTTTTCATGCCCTTTTCTTCTGTTGATTAATTTTCTCATTGTTTGGCCCTCCCCTGTTTCTTTTCCGGCAATCCACACGTCAAATCGCCTTCCGACACTATCAGAAAGAGCAAAAACAATACCAATCCGCATTATCGAATCATTAAAACTTATTACCTTTTGATTTTATTAAATTTTATCTATCAGTATGCCTTGATTCCAGCATGATTTGCCTGATCCAACAAATTCAATTTGTGTAGCTTTTTTTTACACCTGAGGGGATAAAAATCCTGAAAAAGAGTTTTTATGAATACATATCAGTTAGTTGTCTATCTGTTGCTCATGGCTACACTGGCTGTGGTCCTTTGTTAGATTCCGTGAACCGCTTTGAAAGCAATTGAACGCTGCAGGCATGTTGCATATATGTTGCGATATGTTGCAATAGATATTTGAACAATGTTATCGAGTTGTTATATCGAATATGTTGCATTTTTTTGCAACACCTGTGGGGGCGACAAGAAGGAACCTGCTTGGAAATACTCATTATATATCAATAATATCAATATGTTAAATATTGTCATGGTTCTGGCACGTTCTGTGCTAATTCATCAGCAAAACAACAAAACCTTATTAGCAACAACGGTCTGAGGCTGAACTGTCTGTATTCCTCTCTGACAGACCGAAACCGTCGAAAGCATTTTTTCCGGGAGGCTTTTGGGGTGTCTGCAGAAACCGTAATAAAAATCCTTGTGGTGGACGATGAGGCGGATACAAGAATTTTTCTTTTAAATCTTCTGAACGCCAGCGGGTTTAATGCGATTGCAGCGAACAATAAGACAGATGGGCTCAAAAAGGCTGTTGCAGAGCATCCGTCCGTTATCATCCTCAACATGATGATGCCGGGAAAAAGCGGCATCCATCTGTATCAACACCTCAAGCGGGACGAGGTCCTCAGGCAGGTACCGGTCATCATGCTCTCTAACCTGGATAAAGACACATTTCTGAGATGCCATAACCTGTACGGTTACAGGCAATGTGAAGCATATGAATTAATCGATACGTTCATGGAAAAACCGCTGGAAACCGAAGATCTACTGACAATGGTCCAAGAGTTGTCCGCCCTGGAACAGGGGTAGGCGGATAACCAGAGGCAAAGAGCCCGGTATTGTTTGGTGTTTTGTGTTTGGTGTTTGGTGTTTCGTGTTTGGTGTTTTGTGTTTGGTGTTTTGTGTTTGGTGTTTTGTGTTTGGTGTTTTGTGTTTGGTGTTTTGTGTTTGGTGTTTGGTGTTTCGTGTTTGGTGTTTTGTGTTTTGTGTTTCGTGTTTCGTGTTTGGTGTTTGGTGTTTGGTGTTTGAAACGCTGTACGATTCAGGCTGTTCATAGGGAGTTTTCACGAGCTTAGGGAGGCCATCACATGTACAAGGACGTCGACCCGGAACTCTACCAGGAAGTAGCAAGGTTCGGGGCCAGAGACATGGAAATCTGCATGCAATGCGGCACATGCAGCGCGTCATGTCCCCTCTCCACCGGCACAGACACCTTCCCTCGCAAGATATACCGCTATCTTCAGCTGGGTTTGAGAGACAAGCTGCTCCAATCACCCGTCCCGTGGCTCTGTTATTATTGTGGTGAATGCAATTTAGATTGTCCCCGGGGGGCCGAGCCCGCAGAAACCATGATGGCAGCCCGCCGGTGGCTGACCACCCAGTACGACTGGACCGGTCTCGCCAAAAAATTCTATCTCTCCGAAGCATGGGAAATGGGCGCCCTGGGCGTGGTGGCCCTGGGCATTATCTGTCTGTTCTGGTTTTTTCACGGCCCCGTCATTACGGACCATGTGGCCGTCAACACCTTTGTACCGGTCGTGTGGATCGAAATCGGCGATCTGGGCATGGCGGCTGTGTTGTCACTCTTTCTCTTGTCAAATGCATTCAGGATGTTCCGGTTCATCATGCTCGACACGTCCGTACCCTTCCGCTTTTACCTGACCGAAGCAAAATCTTTTGTGCTCCACTTTGCAACCCAGAAGCGCTGGCGGGAATGCAGTGAGGACAAAAGCCGCTGGCTGAAACATTTTCTGCTGGTATCCGGCTACATGACCATGATGACCCTGATTATTGTATTCATCCGCTGGTTTCAGGTGGATGACAGCAGCTGGCATTTCTCGAGTCTTTTCGGATACTATGCCACCGGCGTCATCATGATCATTACCATTGAAATGTTCCAGAGCCGACGCAGGAAACAAGAGGCTATCCACCGCTTTTCAGAACTTTCCGACTGGCTTTTTCTGATCCTCCTTTTTCTGACAACCCTGACCGGTATCATCATGCACATCGTCCGCCTGGCCGGTTGGCCCATGGGCACCTATGTCATGTACGTCATCCATCTGGCCATCGCCGTACCCATGCTGGTCATCGAGGTCCCTTTTGGAAAGTGGTCCCACCTCTTCTACCGTCCCCTGGCCCTCTTTTTGACAACCGTTCGGGAAAAGGCCGCAAAACACTCTTCCGTGGACCTGGAAAACGTCAAGACACGCATTGGAGAGCTGTTTATGGTCTGTATGCAGTGCGGCACCTGCACCGCTGCCTGTCCCTGGAACCGGGTATCGGTTTACAGCCCCAGGCAGATCCTTCGTCACATCGGCCTGGGTACCGGTACCGTAAAGAGTGTCGATGACGCTGCATGGAACTGCGTCACCTGCAATGCCTGCGGGGACGCCTGCCCCCGGGGAATTCATCTTATCGACGTGATCAGATCCGTCCGGGAAATCCAGAACAGTCAGGGAAACACCCCGGTGCAACTCGAAATACCATTGCAGTACCTGGCGGAAAAAGGGAACCCCTGGGGTGGAGACCCCGGGCAACGATTGAACTGGGCAGGAGATATCGACATACCTGATTTCAACCCGGAGCATGCCTACTGCCTGTTCACGTGCTGCACCACGGCATATGACAGCACGCCAAACCACACATGCAGCCAGGCCGGCCGGGCACTGCTCAAACTGCTGCACCAGGCTGATGTATCCTTTGGCACCCTCGGTAAAGAAGAGCGCTGCTGTGGAGACCCCGCCTTCAGGTTAGGGGCTGTGGACCATTTTTCGACCCTCTCCAATGAAAATATGTCGCTTTTTCAGCGTCGAGGCGTTGAAAGCGTCCTCACGACCTCACCCCACTGTTTTGACACCTTTCGAAAAGCGTATGAAAGCATGCAGGCAAACATGGAAATCGAGCACTACACCGTGCTCCTGGATCGACTCGTCTCGAAAGGGGATCTGACCCCCAGATTCGAATTAAATAGCCTTGTCACCTTTCACGATCCCTGCTACCTGGGACGCCACAATGGCATCTACGACGCACCGCGCCGTATTTTGAGGCGCATCCCGGGTCTCAGCCTTGTTGAGATGTCTGACAATCGTAATAACAGCCTCTGCTGCGGGGGTGGGGGCGGGGGCACATTCAATGATCCTTCATCCAATGGCCGACTGGCCGAACAGCGAATTGAACAGGCCCTGGGCACCGGTGCCGGCGTGATCGCTACGGCCTGTCCCTATTGCACACGGATGCTCCAGCAAGCCATCATGACCCTCGGTGTCCAAGACCGCATCGTTGTTCGTGATATTGCCGAATTATTGATCCAATCCATCGAAATGAGACTTGAACACCCTATGCCTGTCCATATCAATTTAGAACTTGACCAGGAGGTCCTGCATGCCTGAACGCATCGGATTCTACATCTGCCACTGCGGCATCAATATCGCTTACCGTGTCCGGGTAGAGGAGGTTGCCGCTTATGTGGCGACACTCCCGAATGTAGCTGTATCACGGGATTATCTGTTTATGTGCTCCGACCCGGGTCAGGAGTTGATTGAAAACGATATTCGGGCCCGCCATCTCACACGTGTGGTCGTGGCATCCTGCTCCCCACGGATGCACGAAAAAACCTTCCGGGCTGCCTGCCAGCGCGCCGGTCTCAACCCCTACAGGGCCTTCCACATGGTCAGTGTCCGGGAACATGTTTCCTGGGTCACCCTGGAGGAAGAAGAGGCAACACAAAAAGCCAAGATTCTGGCGGGCGCAGGCATTATGCGTGTTGTTCACCAGCACGATTTAACACCGGCGGAATTCCCCGTCTGCACAAACACACTGGTGGTAGGCGGTGGCATCGCCGGCATGCAGGCCTCCCTGGATATTGCCAGTGCCGGTTTCAAGGTCTATCTGGTTGAAAGATCTCCCACCATCGGTGGTCACATGCTCCAGTATGACAAAACCTTTCCTACCTTGGACTGTGCAGCCTGTATTGGAACACCAAAAATGGTCTCAGTGGGGCAGGATCCCAACATCGAACTCCTGTCTTACAGCGAAATAGTGGATGTCAGCGGATTTATCGGCAACTTCAACGTCAAGATCCACCGTAAAGCACGTTATGTCGAATCCAACTGCACCGGGTGCGGCGAGTGCGAAAAGGTCTGTCCCGTTGCTTTCCCCAACGAATGGGATGTGGGCACCCGGCTGAGAAAAGCCATTTACCGGCCATTTCCCCAGGCTGTTCCCATCACCTACTGCATCGACAAATATGATCGGGCCCCCTGTGTTCAGACCTGTCCTGCGGGAACGAACGTCCAGGGCTATGTGGCCCTCATTAAAAACGGTCAATACCGGGAGGCGGTGAAGCTGATCATGGAGAAGATACCCCTGCCCGGGACCCTTGGCCGTGTCTGTCCAGCACCCTGTGAAAAAGTCTGTCGCCGGGTCGACGTGGACACCCCGGTTGCCATCCGTGAGTTGAAACGCTTTGCCGCCGACCAGGTGAATGTCTTCGACCTGCCCCTGCCAAAGATCGAAGATCGTTCGGAAAAAATCGCTGTTATCGGTTCCGGGCCCGCCGGCCTCACCGTGGCCTATTATCTGAGACTCAAAGGCTACCACATCACGTTGTTCGAGGCCCTCGACCAGCTGGGTGGGATGCTTCGTGTGGGTATCCCCGACTATCGATTGCCAGCCAAGCTGTTGGATAAAGAAATTCAATATCTTCTCCATCACGGAATCGATGTTCGAACGAATGTTCGCTTGGGCCAGGACCTGTCCCTCTCGGATCTCGAGTCCAAAGGATTTTCAGCGGTTTTTCTGGGAATCGGGGCCCACAGCTCCCTTCAAATGCGGATCCAGGGAGAAGACCAGGCCGCAGAGGTCATCGATGCCGTGGGGTTTTTGAGGGAAATCAACCTGGGGAGTCGAAAAGCCCCGGGCAGGCGGGTCATCGTTGTCGGCGGTGGAAATGTAGCCATAGACGCGGCCCGGGTAGCCAAACGTCTCGGGGCTGAACATGTTACGGTGGTCTACAGACGTTCTGAACGGGAAATGCCTGCCTACGAGGAAGAAATTGCCGGGGCCCGGGAGGAAGGTATTGAACTCTCCTTTCTCACGGCACCTGTGGGCATACAAAGCAAGGATGGGCACGTAACCGGATGCACCTGCATCCAGACGGAGCTCGGGCCTCCGGATGCCAGCGGGCGCCGGCGTCCCGTGCCGGTAAAGGATTCCGAATATGTCGTACCATGCGATGCCGTCATTCCCGCCATCGGGCAAAAAATCGATGTATCCTGGGCCACAAAAGAACCCGGCCTTGAATTGACCACACGAAATACCATCAAGGTCGATCCCGCGACCATGCAGACCAGTCTCCCGCATGTATTCGGCGCCGGCGATGCCGTTACCGGACCGGCAACAGTCATTGAGGCAGTTGCCGCCGGCCACAAGGCGGTGGGGGCCATCCATCGTTATCTGCGTGATAAAGACCGCCATCAAATCCTAAAACAACCAGAGGTCGAATCACCCCCGGGAAACCACTGGAAGCCCGTCCCTGAACATGTCGAAGTTAGCCCACGGGTCGTGTCCACCCAGTTGGACCCACAACAGCGGGTGAAAAATTTCCATGAGGTCGATCACAATTTTTCAGAAAAAGCGGCAAGAGCGGAAGCCGCCCGATGCCTGGATTGCGGCGGGTGCTGCGAATGCAAACTGTGCGTGGATGCCTGCGAGGCAAAGGCCATCAATCATGACATGGCGGAAACAATACAGGAAATCGAAGTGGGTTCCATCATCGTTGCGACGGGCTTTGATCCCCTGGATCCAAGCGCCATGACACAGTACGGATACGGCCGGTATGCCAACGTTTTCACCAATCTGGAATTCGAACGTCTGTCCAATGCCACCGGACCCACGAGCGGCCGGCTTTTGAAACGCGACCCTGACGATCACCTCAAATTCACCGAACCACCCAAAAGTGCGGCCATCCTCCATTGTATCGGCAGTCGCGATATCAACACTCATGAGTACTGTTCCCGCACATGCTGTATGTATGCCTTGAAGTACGCCCATCTTCTCAAGGACAAGTGTGGCCACGAAACCCAGATCTACAATTTCTATATCGACATGCGCTGCTTCGGCAAAGGGTACGAAGAATTCTATAAGCGTGTCCAGAGTGAAGGCGTTCGCATGATCCGCGGCAAAGCCTCCCGCGTGGAAGAAGTCGACAACATGCTGTGGGTGACTGCAGAAGACACGCTCTCCGACAGTTTAATGAAAATCCCCGTGGAAATGGTGATTCTGTGCACGGCCATGGAGCCACGTCCCGATGTCAACGATGTGGCCAGAATTTTCGGCATTTCCACCGGAAGCGATGGTTTCTACCAGGAAGAGCACCCCAAACTCGAACCCGTCTCCACCGCCACGAGCGGTGTCTTCCTGGCCGGCACCTGCCAGGGACCCAAAGATATCCCGGATACTGTTGCCCAGGCCAAAGGGGCCGCCGCCGAAGCGCTTTCACTCAGTGCTTCCGGCCAGGTGGCCGTGTCACCGATGATCTCCACCATCGACCCGGATATCTGTATCGGATGCCAGGTGTGTCTCAGTCTATGCCCCTACACGGCCATCGAATTCAACGAACGCAGAGGCATCAGCGAAGTCAATGAAGCCATCTGTAAAGGGTGTGGCAGTTGTGCCGGATACTGTCCCAGCGGGGCAGCCAAGGTACGGCATTTTACGGACAAGCAGATTTTTTCTGAAATTGAAGGACTATTGGCGGGGTAGAACAATGGTTTGCATGAGAATTGGTTCAGCCAAAATTATTATGATCGTCAACATCTTTAAACATAATGGTCATTACGCTTCGCTGGTATTTATTGTCATTTGGCCTTCGGCCGATATTAGCCCTGCGGGCGTAATTTACGCTGCGCGTGTCATTCATTGTAGCTGCAAGCTATCGGCTGTGCGCAACGATAAATGACACGCGCGAAGCGTCACAAATATCGCGCGCAGCGCAAATGTCAGCCGCAGGCGTAATGACGTGCGAAGCACAAATATCGCGCGCAGCGCAAATGTCAGCCGAAGGCGTAATGAACACGCGCAAGCGTAAATATCGGCCGCAGGCCAAATAGAGGAGACCCGTTATGAGCGACAATTTCGAACCCACCATCCTGGCTTTCTTCTGCAACTGGTGCACCTATACGGCGGCAGACCTTGCCGGCACATCACGCCTCTCGTATCCGCCGAATATAAAAATCATCCGGGTAATGTGCAGTGGCATGGTGGACCCCAAGTATGTCATCAAGGCGCTCCTGGAAGGTGCCGATGGGGTTCTGGTGAGTGGCTGCAATCCCGGTGACTGCCACTACATCAACGGGAATTTCAAAGCCCGCCGGCGTATCAAACTGTTGAAAGAGATTCTGCCCAGTTTTGGGTTTGAGCCCGAACGGCTGAGGCTCACATGGATAGCGGCCAGCGATGGCGTCCTGCTGGCTGAAACCCTTCAGGAACTCGTGGCCCAGATCAAGACCCTGGGACCCAGCCAGACCAGGATACAGCGGGTGGGGTGAAAGAGGGTTGGAGGGTCTGAGGGTTTGAGGGGTGGAGGGGAAAGACCAGGGTTCCAGGAATCGAGTTTCCAAGGGTCCGAGGGCGGCTAAAAGCTACCAGCTAAGAGCTAAGAGCCGACAACCGCCAGGTTGTCCTAGGAGGTATGAATGCTAAAAACGGCCAAAATAGACGTTAAAGATCAGGATCTGCTGGGTGCGCTCAGGGCGCTTTTTAAACATGTCCTGGAGAACGAAGATATCAGCGCCATCCTGGCTCCCTTAAGGGTTCCCACAAAAAATATGGTTATGCCGACTCTCTTGACAGACCCGGATCCATTGAACAGCGTGGACCCCCTGTCCCCGGCATTCCCAATGAACAGTGCCAAAATCGTGTCGCGGCTCACACGCAAACCCTCGGGTGGAACCATCGCAGCCGTGATGCGACCATGTGAAATCAGAGCCTTTGTTGAACTGGTCAAACTCAAACAGGCACGCACCGACGAATTGATACTCATCGGCATTGACTGCCTGGGGGCGATGGGGAACAGGGATTATCTGAACTGGACTCGCGAAAACGGCGACGGGGCCGCGAACACATTTGCCGCCCAGGTGCTTTCCGGAAAAACCCCCGACATGGGTGGTGTCGAACCGGCACAGGCATGCCGCTCCTGCGAACTTCCCGTAGCCGAAGGTGCTGACATCAGCATCGGCTTTTTCGGTGTGGATACCCGTCAGCAGATCCTGGTCCAGGCTCTCACGGACAAGGGAAACCGTCTCCTTGAAGACCTCGATCTCGCTGCAGCAGAAGAACCTGCCTCGCGCAGGAAAGAAATCGAACGCTTGATTTCGGAAAGGACGGCAATTCGAGACAACATGTTCGCTGAAACAGCCGACAAGACCGACAGTATAGAGAAACTGAGCGCCTATCTGGCAGGCTGTGTGAACTGCTATAATTGTCGGGTTGCATGTCCTGTGTGCTATTGCAGAGAGTGCGTTTTCGTGACCGACGTGTTCGACCACGAGCCCAACCAGTATCTGCGATGGGCCCAAAAAAAAGGGGCTGTAAAAATGCCCACGGACACATTGCTGTACCACATCACCCGTCTGGCACATATGAGCACTGCCTGCGTCGGATGTGGCCAATGCACCAATGCCTGCCCCAATGACATAGCTGTCATGCCGCTCTTTCGTATGATCGCACACAAATCCCAGCAGGCATTCGACTACGAAGCCGGCAGAAACCTGGAAGAAAAGCCGCCTCTGTCTGAATTCAAGGAAGACGAATTTGCTGAAATTGTAGGTATACACAATTAGCTGATAGCTGATAGGCCGTAGCTCTTAGCGCTATGGGCTATCAGCTATCAGCTATGAGCTGAATTTGACGCAGTCAAATTCCCAGGAGGTTTATAATGGGCAAAAAATTGGGTAAAGCCCTGGTAGTAGGCGCAGGCATCAGCGGTATCCGCTCGGCCCTCGATCTGGCCGAAACCGGGTACGTTGTTACCCTCATCGATCGCGAGCCGCACATGGGTGGCATTCTCAGTCAGCTGGACGATCAGTTTCCCTCAAACCACTGCGGTATGTGCAAGATGCTGCCCCTCGTCAAACGCGACCAGTCCTCTCAGTTTTGCCTGCGCAAGGGTCTTTTTCACGAAAATATCGATATCCTACTCAACACCGAGGTCATCGCCATAGACGGCGAACCCGGCAAATTTTCGGTGTCTGTTCGCAAAAAGCCCACCTGGGTCGACCCGGAACGATGTGTTGGCTGCGGCGTCTGCGAGGCAGTTTGCCCGGTGGAAATTCCCGACACGTTCAATGAGGGTTTGACGACGCGCAAAGCAATCTACCTGCCCGTTCCCCACACGATCCCCAACCCTTATGTTATCGATCTTGCAGCCTGCAGTCACTGTGGAGAATGCCAAAAGATCTGTCCTACCCAGGCCATTGAGCTGTCGCTTGAGAAACGGAAAGAATTTCGTGTCCTCGTGGTGGATGACGAACTGATCGTACGCGACTCCCTGAAGGAATGGCTGGACGAAGAAGGTTTTTTCGTGGATGTTGCCGAATCCGGATCCGCGGCCTTGGAAACGCTGTCAAAGGCCTCCTTCAACCTCATGTTGACGGATATCAAGATGCCCGGAATGGATGGTGTCGAGCTCCTCAAGAAAGCCAAAGAAAGCTTTCCCGACTTGTGTGTATTGATGATGACCGCTTTTGCCACGGTGGAAACTGCCGTGGAAGCCATGAAAATAGGCGCCCAGGATTATCTGATGAAACCGTTTGACCCGGAGCAGATGATCGCAAAAATTGTTCAGGTTTACGAAGAGATCCAAGCCGGTGACGTTCAACATCTTGAGGTGGGTGCCATCGTTTTTTCAGGTGGCACGGCATATTTCGACCCGGCTGAATCAAAAAACATATACGGCTACAGGACAAACCCCGGCGTGATCACCAGCCTCGAACTGGAACGGATGCTGAGCGGCACCGGGCCGACACAGGGCCGGCTGGTGAGACCCCAGGATGGCAAAAGTATCGAGAAGATCGCCTGGATACAGTGCGTAGGCTCTCGAGATGTCCAGCTCAACGCAGATTACTGCTCTTCCGTCTGTTGCATGGTTGCCATAAAAGAAGCCCTGCTGGTGATAAAAAAGAACCCCTCGCCCGTTGAAACCACCATTTTTTACATGGATATGCGTACCTTCGGAAAAACATTTCAGCGCTATCGTGACAGCGCAGAGCAGGAACACGGCGTACGATTTGAAAGGGCCCGCATCCATTCCATCACAACGGATGCGGTAACCGGAGAACCGCTTATCCGATACGCTCAGACCGATGGAAGTCTCCACAATGAAACCTTTGATCTGGTGGTGCTGGCCATAGGCCAACGCCCGGCCCATGGTATCCAGGCGTTATCGAAACTGATCGAGGCTCCCCTGAACCCCTGGGGCTTTATCCAGACAGACCCCCTCGCTCCGGTGACCACCGACCGATTGGGTGTACTGGCCGGCGGATCGTTTTCAGGTCTCAAAGATATCAGTGAATCCGTGATGTATGCATCTGCGGCGTCCCTGGAAGCCTCCCGGATCATTCATGCAGCGGGGGGATCTCTTTCAGATGAATCCTTTTCTGAACCGGCATTTCAGGACATCTCACGAGACGTCCCGAAGATGCTTGTGGCCGTCTGTAATTGTGGAAACAACTATTCGAAACATCTGGACGTCGACGCATTGACACGCCAGCTTAAACAGGATCCATGTGTGGACAAGGTCGTTTTTCTCCGGCAATGCTGCACAGCAACAGGATGGGAAGAACTCACCGGGATCATCGAAGACTGCAAGCCCAACCGGATCCTCATAGGCGCATGCCATCCCTATCTTTACATCCGAAAACTGAAAGCGTTGAGCCGACAAATTCATCTGGATGCCGAAATGATGGACGTGGTGGATATCATGTCCCCGATCTTTGCTCACACCCAAAACCCAACAAACCAGCAGTCCCCTATCAGCACTCAGCTATCAGCTCTAAACATGGGCATTTCCCGGCTGAAAAACATGGATCCGCTACCCACAGGCACGCTGCCTGTCACCAGGAGAGCCCTGGTGGTCGGCGGTGGCATTGCCGGGATGCATGCCGCCCTGGCAATCGCGGATCACGGTTATCCCGTGGACCTGGTAGAACAAAGTGACAGACTTGGCGGAAACCTGATCTGGCTGCATCAAACCATCGAGGGTCTTTCTCTGGCGCCGTATCTCCACGAAATCGTCCAGGCAACAGAAAAGCACCCGCTTATCCATATCCACCTGCAAGCAAAAATCACGGCCGCCTTCGGTGACGTGGGTGATTTCTACACAAGCATTGAAAACGGTGACGGAACCATTGAAACGATTCAGCACGGCACCGCCATTCTGGCAACCGGCGGCAACGAAGCCACAACCCGTGCGTATGGCTATGGCACCAGTCAGGCCGTCATCACCCAGAAAGAACTGGAATCGGGTCTGGCACAGGGTGATGTCGACCCGCAGAAGCTCGATTCCGTGGTGATGATCCAGTGTGTGGATTCCAGGCAGGAACCGAGGAATTACTGCAGCCGGGTCTGCTGTCCCACATCGTTGAAACACGCCTTAAAGCTGAAAAAAGTGAACCCGCAGATGGCTGTTTACATTCTTTACCGTGACATGATGACCATTGGATTCACCGAAAGTTACTTCACGGCTGCCCGCAAGGCGGGGGTCATCTTTATCCAGTACGACCTGGACAACAAGCCCCGGGTAACCGTTCCCACAGAAGCCAATGCAGCCCTTTTTATTACCGTCACTGATCCCATTCTGAACAGACCCCTGGAGATAGAAGCCGATCTGCTGGTTCTTGCCACCGGTATCGTTCCGCAGTTTCCGGCAACCCTGGCAGATGCTTTTGGCGTGCAAGGGGACCAGGACGGTTTTTTTCTGGAAGCGGAATCCAAATGGCGCCCCGTAGACGCCATCAAAGAAGGGGTCTTCGGCTGTGGCATCGCCTTATCCCCCAGATCAATACCGGACACCATCGCCACTGCCGGGGCTGCCGCTCAAAGAGCATTGCGAATTCTCGCTCATGAAAAGCTGTCTGCCGGGAAAATCGTCGCCTCGGTGCGACACAGCCTCTGCAGTCTTTGTGAAAAATGTATCGATACATGCCCTTACCATGCAAGATATTTGGATTCGGATCAAGGGAAAATCGTGGTCAACCCGGCCATGTGTCAGGGATGCGGCAACTGTGCCACGGCGTGCCCCAACAGCGCATCCGTGATCCAGGGCTTTGGCGATCATCAAGTCCTGGACATGATCGATGCAGCCATGGAGATCACCTGGCCGTCACTGTCCTTTGACAGCCCCGGCGATCCCAAATTGTGAGCCATTTATGTTTAGTTTTTTCAATAAACTACGTACCAAACTCGTCTCCAAGATTGTGTTGACCATCGGTCTTGTCTTTCTCTTCTCCGTATCCATCTGGGCTTATGTCAATGTGCGCTACCAGAAGGAGAAGGAGATGCGGAACATTGTGGGAGCCACCGACAGGCTTACTGCCACTATCCGGCTGGGAACACATTATGCCATGATGCTCAATTCCAGGGATGACATCAACCAGATCATCATGAACATCGGACGGCTGCCCGAAATAGAGAATATCCGAATATACAACAAGGCAGGAGAAATCAAATTTTCGAACCAACCCTCTGAAGTCGATCTGTCCACGAACATCAAGGCCGAAGCCTGCGACATCTGCCACCGGTCAGAGCCACCCCTTTCAGAGCTCGCTCTCCACGAAAGAACGCGAATATTCAACCATGCCGGGGGATATCGGCTCCTGGGCATCATCAGCCCTATCCGCAACGAACCAGGCTGTTCCACGGATGATTGCCATGTCCACCCCCGGGACAAGAAGATTCTCGGAGCTCTGGACCTGGTAATCTCTCTGAAAAAAACAGATGCGTCCCTGTATCGCCTTCAGCGTGGCATCATCAGCATGTCCATCTCTGTTTTTCTGCTCACATCCATCATCATCTTTTTCTTCGTGATGAGATTTGTCAACCATCCCGTCAAAAAGCTCATCGCCCTCACCCGTGACATTGCAAAGGGTGACTATGACAGCAAGTCCCAACTTTCGCAGAAGGATGAAATGGGTCAGTTGGGAGATGCCATCGACAAAATGGGTTCCGAGATCGCCCAAAAGGAAAAAGCCCTCAACATGCAGCGGGACGAATATATGCAGTTGTTTGAGCAGGTCCCCTGCATCATTACCGTCCAGAATCGAAACTTTAAACTGCTGCGCTACAACAAGGAGTTCTCAACCCGGTTCGACCCCAAACCCGGAGATTTCTGCTACCACGCCTACAAAGGCCGCTCGAAAAAGTGTGAGCGCTGTCCCGTTGAATGGACCTTTGAGGATGGCAAATCATACTCCACGGAAGAGACCGGCGTCGACAAGGACGGTACCATCAAACACTGGATCGTGCGGACTTCGCCGATTGTCAACGATAGAGGCGAGGTCGTTGCCGCCATGGAGATCTCCCACGACATTTCCAAACACCGGCAACTCGAAGTCGACCTGGAGCGATCCGAAAAGAAATACCGGGACATATTCAACAATATACCGAACCCTGTGTTTGTACTCGACATCAAGACCCTCCATATCCTGGACTGCAATATGAGTGTTGAAACCGTGTACGGGTTTGCTGCGGAAAATATCATCGGCAGATCATTTCTGGATCTGTTCCGTGAAGAGGAAAGGGAACATTACGCTTCCATGCTGACGGCATCCGCCGTCATAAACCAGGCCAAGCATCTGGCCGCAAAACGTAAAGAGCTTTTTGTGGATATCCGTATATCTCTTTCCGAATATTCCGGACAAGAGGTGCTCCTGGTCACCACAAGCGACATCACCAAACGCCTGGAGGCGGAACAACAGTTAATCCAGGCCAGTAAAATGGCCACGCTGGGTGAAATGGCCACGGGCGTTGCCCACGAACTGAATCAACCCCTGTCCGTTATCAAGACGGCCAGCAGTTTTTTCATCAAGAAGATCAGCCGCGGTGAAGGGATTGAAAAAGAAATCCTCGATACCATGCTCATGAAAGTGGACAGCAATGTCGACCGGGCTGCCCGGATTATCAACCACATGCGGCAGTTTGCCAGAAAAACAGACATGGCACTGGAGAAAATTTCCATCAACGACGTCCTGGTGAGTGCATTTGAGATTTTCAGCCAGCAACTGAAAGTCAGGGGCATAGCGGTCATCAAGGATATGCACCCGGAACTACCCAAAATCTATGCCGACCCGAGTCGTCTTGAACAGGTATTCATCAACCTCCTTCTCAATGCCAGGGACGCCATCGAGGAAAAAATGTCTGCTGCAAGCCGGGCCGATCTTGAAGAACGGATTACACTCAAAACCTATCAGGATGGAGACCGGGTTGTGGCCGAGGTCTGCGATACAGGTGTCGGCATTCCCAAACATGTTGCTGAAAAGATTTTCGAACCTTTTTTCACCACCAAGGAAGTGGGTGCGGGTACCGGTTTAGGTCTCTCCATCAGCTACGGCATTGTCAAAGACTGCGGGGGAACGATCATGGCGTTGCCCAACAAGGACCAGGGCGCCTGCTTTATTGTGTCGTTTCCGCTAGCATAAAGTAAGGGTTCGAGGGGGATATAAGGGTTGGAGGGTCAAAGGGTGATAATAGGCTCGAGGGTAGCTGACAGCGGATGGCACTTCCGGCTTCCAAGCTTCATAGCTATCCAGCATACGAGGGGCCAGAGGAGAAGATACAATCAATTAATATTCTAGCTTAGTGTCAATACTTAAACTTTTTTTTCAAAACGAACCGCAGAATACCGAACAAGAAATGTCGAATTTCGAAGTATTTGATGATACTTCTGCGGTTCGAAATTTCTTGTTCGATATTCGATATTTTCTTTTAAATTTGGTAAGCGCATTATAGTTAATGACAACGAGTTTTATGTGTTCGGTAACAGCTGTGAGTTGTCGACTGAAAACTGTCTTCAAGCTTACGGACCTCCAGGCCTCACAGCAACTATGATCTATCAGCGATGAGCCAATGAACACATCCCGAGACAAGAAAAAAATTCTCCTGGTGGACGACGAACAAGACATCCGTGACGTCCTCAGCATGACCTTGTCGGACATGGGATACCAGGTGCTGACGGCGGCACAATGGCAAAACAGCATGGGAAATCTTTCTGGCGGAGAGGCCTCCCATCGTTCTGACCGACATCAAGATGCCCCTCATGGATGGCATCGATCTTTTGCAACGCATCAAACGTCAAAACCCCGAAGCGGAAGTCATTATGATCACCGGCCACGGTGACATGGACCTGGCCATTAAAAGTCTGAAACACCGTGCCACCGATTTTATTACCAAGCCCATCAACATCGATGCACTCGAAATCTCCCTAAAAAGGGTCGAAGAAAAAATCATCACCCGCAAACAACTCCAGGAATACACCGAGAATCTTGAACGACTCATCCGCGAAAAAACCGAACTCCAGGACAATCTCTCAAACCTGGGTCTCATGGTGGGATCTATTTCACACGGGATCAAGGGACTGCTGACCGGTCTGGATGGGGGTCTCTATCTTCTCGGATCAGGATTGAAAACGAAGGACTTCATGAAGATTGAGGAAGGCGGTGACATCCTCAAAATGATGGTGGAACGGATTCGACGAATGGTGAGCGACATTCTGTTCTATGCAAAAGAAAGAAATCCAAGACACGACAAGGTTGACATTCTCACCTTTGCCAATGATGTCATCCGGGTCGTTGAACCCAAAAGCAAAACACTCAACATCACGCTGGTAAAAGATTTCGATTTCTCGGCCGAGGAAATTCATATCGACACAGGCTTTGTCCATTCCGCCCTCATCAACATCCTCGAAAATGCCATTGATGCCTGTATCAAAGACGATCAGAAGAAACAGCACAAGATCGTGTTTTCAGTCAAAAATGACAAAACACATCTTTTCTTTATCATCAGTGACAACGGTATCGGAATGGATACCGAGACCCGGGACAAGCTGTTTTCACTTTTTTACTCTTCAAAAGGCCGTGAGGGAACCGGGCTGGGGCTCTTTCTTTCCAACAAGATCATCGCTCAGCACGGCGGATCCATCCGTGTGGATTCCGTAGAGAAACAAGGCTCTCGGTTTACCATCAAAATCCCTTTCCAAAAATAAAATCGCTTTGCGATTTTTTTTGTTTTGGCATAAGCAGTTTCGGAACATTATTCCGTGTTGGCTATTTCCCTGGCCAGCTCCTCGGGGCCCATGGTCCAGAAAGGCTTTCCATCTTTTGTCAATCTGACCTTTAGTACAAAGTAGTCGCCTTTTTTGATCTTGGAAGCCATGAAGATGAATTCGCCGTTGATTTCCGCCCACGAACCCCTTATTTTAAGACTGTCACCTTTCTTGATCCCGACATCTTTGACTCCCAGATACCACTCCGGGCAGACGTGCACCGGTGTCGTGTCCCCCTTGGATTCCTCCACAAGGAGCACAACACCCGGCGCCATACCCTTGAGCGGCACCACGGTGGTTACCTTCTTGACGGTGCATCTGATGCGGTCCATCTCCGATGGGTTGTAGTATTGGTTGTAGGTACTACCCAATTCCCATCCGCCCATGTCTTTCGGTTCTTCTGCAAAACCAAAGCCGGCTCCCATGGCAAGCAGCATAACGACTGACAATATCCATCGATACATCCATTGGTTACGACAATTTTTACCTGTCATTGGTTTTTCCTTTCCTGCAGTGACAAAACAATAAAATAATCATGAAAATGCTTAGATTTTCATGGTCTTTTTCGCGTTTCTGTCCTTTCGTGTTTTCGTGATAAAAAAATTATTTTCTTCCCGAACGGCAGAATTTTCTTAGATCTCCAAGCGGCCTGTCCGGTTCGGGTTTCACCCGTGTACCTATTTAATATGACCACGCCAAAAGAGGTTGTCAAAGACTTTTTTTCGCCCGTCCACAGCTATACAGATATTTATTTTCAACCGTCTGACTGATCTGACAGGAATTCCCGAGTCCTGGTTTTCACCTCCCTGGAAACAACCGGGTCTACCCAGACGATTTCCCCGTCGGTCTTGAACCATGTCATCTGACGTTTGGCATATCGCCGGGTGTCCCGCTTCAGGGTCCGGACGGCTTCCGCCCAGTCCAGATGACCGTCCAAAAAATCACACATGTGACGATAGCCGATGGACTGCATAGATTTCAACGCGCCTGAATACCCCGCTTCCCGCAGACGCCTGACTTCATCCAAAAGACCCGTCTGGATCATCATGTCAACACGGTGATCGATCCGTTGATAAAGCCGTTCCCGCTCCCTATGCAGGCCGAATTTCAGTGTCGTCAGCCTGCTTTCCTGAAACCGGTGTCGCTGCTGATAGTCGGAAATGGGTATCCCCGCTGTTTCATACACCTCCAGGGCACGTATGATACGGTAGCTATCATTGACGTGCAATTTCTGCGCAGTAACAGGATCGACCTGTTTCAAGCGTTCAAAAAGAGCCTCTGTTCCCTCTTTTTCAGCCTTTTGCTTCAAGCGCATCCGAATCCCTTCGTCCCCGGGCCGCGCATCAAACAGGCCATGAATCAAGGCTTTGATATAAAGACCCGTGCCCCCCACCACCAACGGTAGCACCAGCCGCGCCTGCAACGCCATGACAAGGGAAAATGACAGGGTGGCGTAGGTCTCCGCATCGAATGGTTCATCCGGTTCGACGATATCCACCATGTGATGGGGAACCATGGATCGTTCCGCCGGGGTCGGTTTGGCCGTGCCGATATCCATATGCCGGTATATCTGCATGGAATCCGCACCGATAATTTCTCCCTGGAACAACCGGGCCAGTTGAATGGCAAAAGATGTCTTGCCGATGCCGGTCGGCCCGCAGATGATGATCGCTTTTGGCTTTGATTGAGAAGATGCCATCAAAATTATCCCGTTTCCTTTTCGGACCAGACCTGTTTGATATTTATTCAGAATAATAGTATACAAAGCAAGCAGGTCAGGGTCAAGGATACAAGCCATAAGCCATGAAACAAGCCGTAAGCCTAAGCGATAAGCTTTATGCGGCTTATCGCTTAAAGCTTAAAGCTTATCGCTATCAACTAACGCGCAAAGTGCGAATGACACGCGCAGCGCATATCATAGTCGGAAACAAAAACAGATCCAACCGTAACCATGCCAAATTGGACCGGAGAAACCCATGAACATCGCCGTCGTCGGGGGGGGTAAAAAATGCGCCCAGTTATTGAACCTTATCGATCAGCACCAATTCAAAGAAATACACCCCAGAATCGTCGCGGTGGCAGACCTGAGAACCCATGCCCCGGGTATGCTTCTTGCCAAAGAAAAGGGTCTCTTCACCACCACCGACTATGATGACCTGTTTTCCCGGGACGATATCGAACTGATTATTGAACTCACCGGCAACCCAGAGATTATCTATGACATCCTGAAAAAAAAGGGACCGCACGTCCGGGCCATATCTACCCGAACCGCACAGCTTTTCTGGGAAATTGCCCGTGTATCGAACATGCATAAGAAGACCAGCCAGGAACTCTACGAAACCAACGCCCTGTACAAAACAATGATCAACGAACTGATTCAGGAAGATGTTCTGGTCATCGGGCATGACTACCGTATCCTCGACGTCAACAATACCGTTCTAAACCGGCTGGGACTCAAAAGAGAGGAGGTGATTGGCAAATACTGCTACGAAATTACCCATCGCCAATCCTTTCCATGTTCCGGAGAAAAGCACCCCTGCCCGCTGATAAAAACCATGGAAACCATCGAGCCGTCTCAAACCACCCACGTTCACCTGGACAAAGACGACAAGGAAATATACTATTCCATCTCTACCTATCCCCTCATCGAGGATGGTGACATTATCGGTGTGGTGGAGATATCGAGAGATATCACGGATGAAATCAATATTCAGAAAAACATGATGCAGCAGGAAAAACTGGCATCCATTGGGCGGCTTTCGGCGGGTGTGGCCCATGAAATCAACAATCCCCTCACCACCATCTTAACAACATCCATGCTGCTCCAGGAAGAGACCCAACCCGAAGACCCCATGTATGCGGAATTGGAGACCATTGCCAAAGAAACCCTGCGATGCAGAAAGATTGTCAGCAGTCTGCTCGATTTTGCCCGGCAGACCAAGCCGGACAAAAAAGAGAACGATCTCAACGATATCGTCAGGGAAAGTCTCCTGCTGACAAAAAAACAGGCGGCCTTCAAGGATGTGTCCGTGGAACACGACCTGGCGTCCAGTCTGCCGCGTGTTCACGTGGACAAGGGCCAGATTCAGCAAGCCCTCATCAACCTTGTGCTCAACGCCATAGCGGCTACCCCTGCCGGTGGTTATGTGCGGGTCCTTACACGGTATGTTCCTGAAAACCGTGAAATAAACGTGTCCGTGGCCGACAACGGAGAAGGTATTTCCGATAATGACCTGGTAAAAATTTTTGATCCCTTCTTTACAACCAAGGATGACGGCAGCGGTCTCGGGCTGGCCATTACGCACGGCATTATTGAACAGCACAACGGTTCCATCGGGGCCGAAAGCAAACTTGGCCGTGGAACAACCTTTACCATCAGGCTCCCCCTTGCAAGGGACAAGGTTTATGAACACTGAACAGCAGCGCATCCTCATTGTGGATGATGAACCCAACATCTGCCAAAGTTGTGTCAAAATCCTCTCCAAACAAGGCCATCATGTCCAGTATGCATTAAATGGATACGATGCATTGAAGATGATGGCGGATGAACCGTTTTGTATCATCGTCACCGACCTCAAGATGAGTCGTCTGGGTGGCATGGAGCTGCTGTACAGGGTCAAGGAAACCCATCCGGATACCCACGTCATCGTCATCACCGGGTACGCCAGTGTAGCCTCGGCCGTGGAAGTCATGAAGATGGGAGCCTATGATTATCTTCCCAAACCCTTTACACCGCAAGAGCTCCGGGCGGTTGTACACCAGGCTTTGACGGACATCGAGCAACAGCGGCAGAACCGGCATCTGCAAAACCAGGTCGGTCAAAAAAAAATCACTTCCCACCAGCTCATCGGCAGCAGCCCCAAAATCAGAAAAGTCATCTCCATGGTGGAAAAAGTAGCGCCAACAGATGCCACGGTTCTGGTAACCGGCGAAAGCGGTACCGGAAAGGAGTTAATCTCCAGAGCAGTCCATGCAAACAGCAAGCGGAAATCCAATGTATTTTTTGCGGTAGATTGCGGCACCCTGTCCGGAAACCTTCTCGAGAACGAGCTCTTCGGTCATACCAAGGGCGCCTTTACCGGTGCCCACCGGCAAAAAGACGGTATTTTCTCGCTGGCTGACAAGGGAACTGTTTTCCTGGATGAAATCAGCAATATCAGCATGGAGGTCCAGGGAAAACTCCTGCGGTTCCTGGAAACACGTGAATTTCTGCCCCTGGGCGGAACGTCACCCAAGAAAGTGGATGTTCGCCTTATATTTGCCACCAATACCCATCTCGAGGAGATGGTATCCGAAGGATCGTTCAGGGAAGATTTTTATTATCGCATCTATGTTTATCCCATTTTCATTCCGCCTCTCAGGGAAAGAAAAATGGATATCCTCCCCATTGCCTACCATTTCATCAAACAGTTTGGACAAGCCATGAAAAAAAACATCAGCGGTCTCGACGAAGCTGCCTCCAGCCGCCTGCTGGCATTTGATTGGCCCGGAAATGTCAGACAGCTCCGAAATGTAATCGAACGGGGGGTCATTCTCTGCGACAGGGACATCATTGGTGTCAAAGAGCTACCGATCCTGGGAGAATTCAGCGATCTGGAAAACCTGGTGGAATACACCCCCGCCACCAACGAAGAACTCAAGTCCATCAAAAAAGAGATTCGCCAGAAAGCCGTACAAAAGGTTGAAAAAAATTTCATCCTCAACGCCCTGATAAACAACGACTGGAATGTCACCCATGCCAGTGAAAAAACCGGTCTTCAACGCACCAACTTTCAGAGTTTGATGAAAAAGCACGGCATTACCCTGCCAAGTCATCCCCCAAGCAGAGAATCCTGATGACTTCTAACGTAACTTTCTGGGCTCAGCAAACGCGAAAGTTGCGTTCTATAGCATTTGTCAAAATAACGTTCCGGTTACCCCGAAAAGGGGATTGTGGGATGCATTCGGAACATATTTACGACAACGCCTATAATCTAAAAAAGCGACAAGGTCGCGTTTTATAAAAGTGCACAGCACTTTTATTTATACATGTATATTTTTTTTATACATTCCGCACCCCTCTTCGCCCGCTGTAACCCCTCTGTACTGTTTCTATTGGCTACATTTTTAGTATGTTAGCACCAAAATCCTACAGAAAATGCCATTGTTTTGACCGGTTCAGCATACTGTTTTACAGCGTTGGTCCTTTCCGATCTGTATATTTTTTATGTACACTTTCCCACCCTCATGACGACACATAAACCTATTTTTACTATAATTTCAAACTATTATAAAAACAAATCCGCTTGGCACACCTTGTGCATTTATAAACCTCCAAACAACGACATCGTCCCTATTCAAACCGAAATCACCAGGAGGGTCCCATGGAAACAACACCCAGAATCATCGTCGTGGATGATGAAAAAAGCATCTGCAGCAATGTGGAAAAAATTTTAAAGAAAAACCATTATGAAATAGTACATGCCACAACCGCAGATGAAGCCTTGGAGAAAATGGCTGTCGAATCCTTTTCCCTGCTTATATCCGACATCATCATGCCCGGAAAAAACGGGCTTGAACTATTAAAGCTTGTCAAACAGCAATGGCCCCTCACCAAGGCGGTGATGATGACGGCCTACGCATCCACCGATACGGCCGTGAAGGCTATTCGAATGGGGGCGCTGGATTATATCCCCAAGCCTTTCACTCCCGATGAACTGCGATCCACCGTTGAAAAAGCCCTGGCCGGAGAGCTCACGGAAGCCCCTACCACTCCAGAGGAAAGAGCGTTTATCGATGCCATCGACCTCGACATGCCTTTTGATGTTGATGAAGTGGCAGCTGTAACCGGAGAAGCCTATGCCAAATCACTGGGACCCTCGGACATGCCGATTATCGAAGTCAAAATGCCCGAACCCCTGGAAGGTTTTTGTGAGACAGGCAACATGGTGTGCGACATTTTCAAAAAACTGGGTGCCACATGCAAAGCCGGTACAAAAACACAAAAATGCCCCCAACTGGCCAAGAAAAAGAGAGCCGCCAAAAAGCAAAAGAGAACGGATGTCAAACAGTTGATCGGTATCGACCAGCCCTTTGATTATCAGGAAGTGGCTGCGGTCACCGGTCCCGAATATGTACAGTCCCTGCAGAACGAAGGTGTATCTTTTGTGCCCTATGAGGAGCTGAAGAAGAATGTAGCCAAGATGATGCAACGAGGTAGAATTGATGTGGATATTCCCTTTGACAGGGATGAGGTCGCCCGGCAGACCGGCGAAGCCTATGTAGACCAAGCCTCCCGTTCGGATATGCCTGTCGTCGAAATAACCGCTTCGGACTCTGTGGAAGGCTTCTGTGAAGTCGGCAGCATGGTCTGTGACATTTTCAAAAAACTGGGCGCTACCTGTAAAGCCGGCACAAAAACGGCAAAATGCCCCCAGCTGGCAAAAAGAAAACGTGCCGCCAAAAAGAGTAAACGCATCGATATGAAAGAACTTATCAGCATCGATCAGCCTTTCAACTATGAAGAGGTGGCAGCAGTCACCGGTCCCGAATATATTGAAAACCTGGTATACGACGGCATTGTCCAGGTACCCTATGAGACGCTGAAACAAAATGTTGCGCGTCTGACCAAAGAAATGGAAAAACCGTCCGCAGTCACCCTTGAATTTCCCAGGGAATCTGTATCAAAAAACATTCTTGTCATCGACGACGAGGTGGCGGTCAACAACAATATCCGTAAAATTCTTCTCAAAAAAGGCTACCAGGTCGATCAGGCAATTACCAAAGAGGAAGCCCTTGAAAGCATCGCATCACATCCGTATAAGTTGATACTCCTGGACCTCAAGATTCCAGGTGTCAAAGGACTTGAGCTGCTGCAGACCATCCGGGACAAAAACCCGCAGGCAAAGGTTATCATGATCACCGGGTATGCCAGCATCGAGACTGCCGTGGCAGCGGCGCGCATGGGTGCCGTGGATTATCTTCCCAAACCCTTTACGCCGGACGAAATACGCCAAGCCACGGACAAGGCCTTTCTACTGGCCGCCTGATCCCGGGAACTGGTGCCACCATGAACATCTCCGATGCGACCGTGGGTGTGTCCGCGATCGCATCGGTGTTTTGATAACCATCGGCCGATATTTGCACTTCGCGCGTCATTTGCCCTGCGGGCGACAGTTACGCTACGCGTGTCATTTGTCGTTGCCAGGAGCTGACAGCTTACAGCCTTTACCTAACACTTAAAACTTAAAACCTAAAACGATGCACTCTTTTTTTTGAAATCTTCAGGATTTTTCTTGCCCATTTTTTCCCTGTTTTTCTTTTCGATTCCTATTGACAAGCCCCCCACCCAGCATATAGATAAACTGCTTGGTTAAACGGCCCGGCAGCCCATTCGGCTAGGGGCCGGCAATCTATCACCACAATTCATTTCCAGGAGATAAAATATGGGAAAGGATATCATTGGTTCGGTTCTGGTCGTCGGCGGGGGCATTGCAGGCATGCAGTCTGCCCTTGATCTGGCAAATTCCGGATACTACGTCTACCTTCTTGAAAAGTCACCATCCATCGGCGGGGTGATGTCCCAGCTTGACAAGACCTTCCCGACCAACGACTGTGCGATGTGAATTATCTCTCCCGTACTGGTCGAGGTCGGCCGGCATCTAAACATCGAGCTTATCACATACGCGGATCTTGAATCCGTTGATGGCGAACCCGGAAATTTCAAGGTCAAGGTTCGAAAACGCGCCAGAAGCATTAAAATGGACCTGTGCACCGGTTGCGGTGCCTGCGTTGAGAACTGTCCCGTGGTCCAGCAGACGGTTGCGGGTTAAGACACCTTTTTATATTCGAAACGTCAGCGTATGACATCTGTATTTTGGAGATCAAAAGATGAGTGAATCAAAAGCGTTAGAACAGGATCAAACGTTGGAAGTCGACGTCGACTATCTTGAACTCGACACCATAATCGAAAAAGAGTTCAATAGCGACAAAGAAAACCTGATTATGATACTGCAGGCCATCCAACGCCGTTACAACTATCTGCCCCGGCCGGCATTGACATATTTATCTGTCAAGATCGGCATTCCCTTCAGTAAAATATATGGTGTTGCAACCTTTTACAGCACCTTCAGCCTCCAGCCGAGAGGTCGAAATATCATATCCATCTGTCTCGGTACCGCATGCCATGTCCGCGGCGGTGAAAGAGTTCGTGAAAAGATTACAGAGGTCCTTAATATCGGCGATGGAGAAACAACACCTGACAACCGCTTTACGTTGGAATCTGTTCGTTGCATCGGCTGCTGCAGCCTTGGACCTGTCGTTAAAATCAATGAAGACATGCACGGCAGGATATCCAGCGACGCTATCCCCAAAGCATTGGATCAATACGAATAAATAACGGAAAGAGGCAAACAACATGAAAATCCAGTCTGAAAAAGACTTAGAAATCATCAGCAAAGAATACCGGCAGAGTATTTACCATCCCGAGGCCATAAAGGTAAATATCGGGATGGCGTCATGCGGTATCGCAGCCGGTGCCCAGGAAGCATTCGATACAGCCGCAGAGAATTACAAAGATAACAAAGATATTCAGATTTGTCAGTCGGGATGTATTGGATTCTGTGAAATGGAGCCCCTGGTGGAAATATTTCAGGATGGCAAACCCCGGGTGATGTATAAAAATATCACGAAAAAAAAGATTGTTGATGCCATCGAAGACTACCGGGAAGGTATCTCACAAAAAAAATGGATCCTCGGTCAGATCCATGATCCCAGATCCATTCTGGAAGATGATTTCGAAAATCCCCAGACCAAGGTAACCCCGTATGAGAGTGCACCCTTTCTGGAAGACATTCCCTTTTATAAAAATCAGGTAAAGATTGCCCTGCGAAACTGCGGATACATCGACCCGGACGCCATTGAAGAATATATTGCCAAAAAAGGGTACCTGGCTCTGGTTCGTGCCCTCAACAACGAATCACCCGAAAAAATCATCCAGATTATAAAGGATTCCGGTTTAAGGGGTCGCGGCGGCGGTGGTTTCCCAACGGGAATCAAATGGGCCACATGCGCAAAACACGCTGGCGATCGATACATCATCTGCAACGCGGATGAGGGCGACCCCGGCGCGTATATGGACAGGAGTATTCTGGAGGGCGATCCCCACAGCGTGTTGGAAGGCATGCTGATTGCCGGATATGCGATCGGCTCCAGCAATGGATTCATCTATGTCCGCAATGAATATCCGCTGGCCGTCAAACGCTTGATTACGGCCATTAAACAGGCCGAAAGCTATGGTCTCCTGGGTGACAACATTGCTGGAACCGATTTTAATTTTCATGTCAAGATTTCAACCGGTGCGGGTGCGTTTGTCTGTGGTGAATCTACTGCCTTGATGGCATCCCTGGAAGGCAATGTCGGGCGACCAAGAGCCAAGTACGTGCATACCGTAGAAAAGGGTCTTCGTGACAGTCCGTCCAATCTGAACAATGTCGAGACCTATGCCAATGTCCCAGCCATTCTGCTCAAGGGACCTGAGTGGTATGCCGGCATGGGCACCGATCACAGTAAAGGAACCAAGGTCTTCAGTCTTGTGGGAAAAATCAATAATACCGGTCTGGTGGAAGTTCCCATGGGTATTTCCCTGAAAGAGATCGTTATCAACATCGGTAACGGGGTTCCCAACAAGAAAAAATTCAAGGCCGTCCAAACAGGCGGACCATCAGGGGGATGTATCCCGGAACGCTTTCTCGATCTGCCGGTGGATTACCAGAAACTGGCGGAAGTCGGTTCCATCATGGGGTCCGGTGGCATGATCGTAATGGATCAGGACACCTGCATGGTGGACGTGGCCAGATATTTCATGGATTTTCTCAAGGAAGAATCCTGCGGTCAGTGCAACCCCTGCCGGGAAGGCATCAAACAGGTGCTCGATATTCTCACGAATATCTGTGCCGGTGAAGGCAAAGAAGGCGACATCGAGCTCCTGGAAGAACTCGGCAGCATGATACAGAAGTTCTCCCTTTGTGGCTTGGGAACATCTGCACCAAACCCGGTTCTTACAACACTGCTCTATTTCCGCGACGAGTACGAGTCACACATCCGGGACAAGAAATGTCCGGCGGGTGTCTGTAAAGCCCTGTTTCACTACGAAATCGCTGAAGACGCGTGCACCGGTTGCGGGGTCTGCGCCCGAAAATGTCCACAGGATGCCATCACAGGGGAAAAGAAAAAGCTCCATGCCTTGAATCAGGATTTATGCATCAAATGCGGCATCTGCTACGATGCCTGTAAGTTTAATGCAATCGCTATACGATAATCAAAAGGGATAGATTTATGATCACGTTTAAACTCAATGGTCAAACAGTACAGGGTGATGAAGGACAGTATATCCTTCAGGTTGCCGAAAAATACGGTGTTGATATCCCAACACTGTGTCATCATAAGGCCCTCGAACCGGCAGGTATGTGCCGATTGTGTACGGTAGAACTTTTTGATGGTCGTCGAACCCGGTTTGTAACATCGTGCAACTATCCCATCTGGGAAGGGATGGAGGTAAACACGGATACCGAGACCATCCATGAGGGTCGCAAGCTCATCGTCGAGCTGCTTCTGGCCAGATGCCCGGACGTACCCATGCTCAAAAATCTGGCTGAAAAATACGGTATCGACAAACCGCGCTTTAAAACAGAAGATGACGATTGCATCCTCTGCGGGTTGTGTGTGCGCATGTGCGAAAAGATGGGCAACAGCGCCATCAGTCTGACCGGACGCGGTGTCGAAATGAAAGTGGACACGCCTTTTCATGTGCAGACCGATGTCTGTATGGCCTGCGGTGCTTGTGCATCGGTGTGCCCCACAGGTCACATAACCCTCGATAAAATCAATGCCCTCATCACCAAAAAAGAACATGTCATACCCATTGCGTCTGAATATGACATGGGGCTAACGGGCCGTAAACCGGTTTATGTCCCTTACGCACAGGCCGTGCCGAATACCCCGGCCATCGATCGGGATGTCTGCGTTCATTTCAAGACCGGGGGTTGCAAGGTCTGTACGGAGTTCTGCGGCGTGGACGCCATCGATCACACCATGGAAGACGAGATTGTGGAACTCGATGTGGGGTCGATCATCCTGGCACCGGGATTTGAACCCTTCGACCCTTCCAAATTTGATTCCTACAATTACGCCAAACATCCCAATGTCATCACCTCCATGGAAATGGAACGCATTTTATCCGCCTCAGGCCCTACCAGTGGACACCTCGTGCGCATGTCCGACCACAAGGAACCCAAAAAGATTGCCTGGTTCCAGTGCGTCGGGTCAAGAGATCTCAACCGGTGTGACAATGCCTACTGCTCATCGGTCTGTTGCATGTATGCCATCAAAGAAGCCGTAATTGCCAAGGAGCACAGCGGCGATGATCTCGAGTGCACCATTTTCTATATGGACATGCGCACCCACGGAAAAGATTTTGAGCGCTTTTACAACAGCGCCAAAGAAAGCGGTGTGCGGTTTGTCCGCAGCCGGGTTCACTCCATTGACCCGGTACACGGTTCCGATGATCTTTCCGTCCGTTATGTGACGGAGTCCGGAGGTCTTGAAACCGAAACCTTCGACCAGATCGTCCTCTCCATCGGTCTGCAGATAGATCCGAAAACCATTGCCCTTGCCCAGAACCTGGGCATCGAACTGACCGAGGGTAATTTTTGTAAAACCGAAACATTTGAACCGGTTGAAACATCGCGCAAAGGCATCTATGTATGCGGCGCATTCCAGGGCCCCAAGGACATCCCCCAATCCGTTATCGATGCCAGTGCCGCAGCGGCCAGCGCCGGTGCGGCCTTGAGCCCGGCCAGGGACACCCGGACACAAACACCGGAGGTCGTTCCCGAAACGAATATCGTCGGGGAACGGCCGCGAATCGGTGTGTTCGTCTGCCGGTGCGGTATCAACATCGCCGGCGTCGTGGATGTCCCGGCCGTGAGCAAGTATGCTGCGACACTTCCGTATGTGGAGTACTTTACGGACAACCTTTATTCCTGTGCCCAGGACACCCAGGAAACCATGACCCAGATCATCAAGCAGAAAAATTTGAACCGGGTCGTGGTGGCGGCATGTACACCAAAGACCCATGAACCGCTTTTCCAGGAAACACTCATCAATGCCGGTCTGAATAAATATCTGTTTGAAATGTGCAACATCCGCAACCAGGACTCCTGGGTCCATAAGAACAATCCTGACCTGGCCACGGAAAAAGCAAAAGATCTTGTGCGGATGGCGGTCTCCAAGGTCGCTCTGATGCAACCACTCGAGGAAGCCGAACTGGAAGTAAACCAGACTGCCCTTGTCATCGGCGGTGGCATTGCCGGCATGAGTGCTGCCAAAACCCTGGCCCTGCAGGGTTACGAGACGCATATCATCGAAAAAAACGATGTGCTAGGCGGACAGGCGCTGAATCTGTTCAAAACCATATCGGGTGACGACGTGCAGGAAAAACTGTCAGGACTTATTTCCGATATCAAAGAAAATGACAAGGTCCAGGTACACCTGAACACAGAGATTACCAATGTTGACGGGTTCGTGGGGAATTTCAAATCTACCCTCTCCTCCGGCGATACCACAACGGACCTGGAATATGGCGTGGCCGTGGTGGCAACCGGTGCCGCCGCCCTGAAACCGGCCGAGTATCACTACGGGGATGATCCAAGAATTTTGACGAGCCTCGATCTCGATCGAAAATTTATGGATCAGGATCCATCTCTCAAGGACATATCCTCAGCTGTTTTTATCCAGTGTGTGGGTTCCAGAGAACCTGAAAGACCCTACTGTTCCAGGGTCTGCTGTACCCATGCCATCGACAATGCACTGGAACTAAAAAAAATCAACCCGGAAATGAATGTTTATGTCCTCTACCGGGACATCAGGACCTATGGCGAGCGGGAATATATATATAAGGAGGCTCGTGAAAAAGGTATCATCTTTATCCGCTACAACCTTGAAGACAAACCCCGTGTCGATATAAAGGGGGATGACCTCATTGTCACGGTAAAGGATCATGTCCTTGAACGAAAGATTGAAATCGTCGCCGATGTTTTGACGCTGGCGTCAGCCGTTGTTCCAAACAAGGGCGATGATTTGGCACAGTTTTTCAAGGTACCCCTGAATGATGACGGTTTTTTTGTGGAAAAACACGCCAAACTGGGTCCGTCGGAATTTTCAACCGATGGTGTGTTTCTATGCGGCCTGGCCCATTACCCCAAACCCATTGACGAATCCATCGTACAGGGAAGAGCGGCGGCTTCCAGAGCGGTTACGCTGCTGGCACGCAAAACCATTCATACCAGCGGCGCCGTGGCTGAAACCATGCCCATGCATTGCAGCTCCTGTAAGGTCTGTATTTCCATCTGCCCCTATTCGGCGCCGTCCCTCATCGAGGAAGGGCCTTTTGCGGGCAAAGCCAAGATCAATCCGGTTCTGTGCAAAGGCTGCGGCCTCTGTGTCGCTTCCTGTAGATCCGGTGCCATCAAGCTGAAAGGGTTTGACAACGACCAGATTTTCGCACAGATATTTGCGATGAATGAGGCCGTGTAAAGGACGGGTTTGAGGGTTGGAGGGGGATACAAGGGTTGGAGGGTGGCTGACAGTCATTGAGCATTAAGCGGTAAGCAGCTTTTAGCATACCGCTAAAAGCAACAATAAATGACGCGCGAAGCGCTAATGTCGTCCGATAGGACAAATGACAGCTGAAAGCTAAACAACGCCCGCAGGGCAAAAGGCACCTAACAGGCTACAGCCTAAACCCCTAACAGGCTATATATAAGGTCAAAAGATTCGATTTTTAACGTTATACAATCGTAAGTAAGGTGACAATTGAGAGAGGAGAGAAGAGATGTCTGAATGGGAACCGAAGATTGTCAGTTTCCTTTGTACCTGGTGCAGTTACGGCGCCGCAGATCTTGCCGGTGTCAGTAGAATGGAGTATCCCTCCAATATTCGGGTTATCCGGATACCCTGTACCGGTAGAATGAGTCCCAAGTTTGCGTTGGCAGCCCTTCGGGAAGGTGCGGACGGCGTCTGGGTGTCCGGGTGACATCCCGGCGAATGCCATTACCTGGAAGGTAATTACTACGCTCGTCGAAAATTTTCCCTTTTCATGAACCTGATGGAACACATGGGTATCGAGTCAGATCGTATCCATTTCTCCTGGATCTCCTCGGCTGAATCAACGAAGTTTGTGAAGGTGGTCAAAGAGGTGACCGAAAAGGTGAAAGCCCTGGGACCGCAACAGCATTTTAAAAAAAATGACACCAAGGTAGCATAACATGTTAGATTATATAGATAAAATAAAAGAGATTTCCGAACGGCTGTTAAAAGACTGTTCGGTGGAGATGGTCATCGGATTCCGTAAGGGAACCCTGCCCATGATGAATGAGCCCTGCTTTGCCAGGACGCCCGAGGATGTCGGCCAGTTTGTCTGGGACAGCAACTGCGGTATCAACCTGGCCAACTACCTGACCGACCGAAAAGAAAGAATTGCTATCGTCGCCAAGGGTTGCGACACGAGAAACATCGCAACCCACATCATTGAAAACAAAATCAGCCGGGAGCAGCTCGTGGTGATCGGTGTCCCCTGCAAAGGCATGATCGACAAGCACAAGATTGCCACCCTGTTTACGGATGAAATTCAGACTGTGACTGAAAATGGAGAAAAAATCCTGGTGACGGCAGGCGGCAAGGAAACACCCCTGAACAAATCGGATGTCCTGCAGAAAAACTGCGCGGTCTGCACCCATCGCAATCCCGTCTTTTATGACGAGCTTGTGGCAGAAAAGGTTGAGGAACAACAAGACGTGGACCGGTATGCGGATGTGCGGGAGATTGAAGCCATGGCTCCCCAGGAGAAATGGGATTATTTTGAATCGCTCCTGTCACCCTGCATCCGCTGCTATGCCTGCAGAAATGCCTGCCCCCTCTGCTATTGCCCCACATGCTTCGTGGATGAAGCCAAACCCCAGTGGGTGGGCAAAGGGCAGGATCCCGCGGATGTGCGAACGTTTCATTTCTTAAGGGCCTTTCACTGTGCCGGACGGTGTACCGACTGCGGGGCATGCGAACGTGCCTGCCCCGTGGGGATCAATATGCGGGTGTTTACCAAAAAGCTGGAAAAAGACTGCTTCGAACAGTTCGGTTGGGAAGCCGGGATGAGCCTCGATGAACGGCCCCCCCTTGATACATACCGGCCGGATGATCCAAATGATTTTATAAAGTGATTGGTGTTTGGTCTTTAGTTTTTGGTGTTTGGTGCTGACGCATGATTCCAATGTGAAGTTCAACACCTGACAACATTACAAAACACAAAACACAAAACACAAATTACCATATATAAGGCAACTGATTATGAAATTAGGAAAAATCGATAAAAAACAGTGGGCAGAAGGATTGGATGCACTGAGAAAATCCTTCCGATTGTTGGGACCGGTCAAGGAAGATACCTATTACAGTTTCAAAGAGCTAAAAGAAGGTGAACAACCCGATTTTTCGTTTCTGAACACGCGCTTGTCACCCAAATCACTTCTTTTCCCGCAGTCAGAAGCCATTGTTGAATATTCCCTTGATACGCGTGATGAGGATCACCATGTCATGAAAGCCATCGAGACAGACGCGTCTCCCCGGGCGATACTGGGTATTCGGCCCTGTGACGCCAAAGCCGTGACCCTGGTAAACCTCAATTTCGACACACCCGAGTACAAGGACCCCTATTGGGTCAAAACACTGGCAGCTACCACATTCATCGGCCTGGCCTGTGATACGCCTAAAAGCACCTGTTTCTGCACCTCCGTAGGATGCGGTCCCTATCATGAGGAGGGCCTCGATCTGCTCCTGGCGGATGAAGGGCAAACATATCTGGTCAAGATTTTGACCGAAAAAGGCGAAAACTTCCTCAGCGCCGCCGGTCTGGACATGGTTGACGAAGACACAACGCTGTTCGACGCAAAAAAGGAGGCAGCGCAAGCCAAAATCACATCGTCCATCGCGGTGGACAACCTGAAAAGCCAGGACATCCTGGACCTGCATGGTGCCCCTTTCTGGGAAGAGGTCTCATTTGCCTGTCTCAACTGCGGTACCTGTACCTATACCTGTCCCACCTGCTGGTGTTTCGATCTTCAGGATGAAATCAACGGCAAGACCGGGAAACGTTTCAAGAACTGGGACAGTTGTATGTTCCCGCTCTTTACCCTGCATACCACCGGGCACAACCCCCGGGGCACCAAACTCCAGCGGGTTCGACAGCGGTTTATGCATAAACTGAAGTATTTTGTAGACAAATACGACCAGGGCATCATGTGTGTGGGTTGCGGCCGATGTGTCAACCAGTGTCCTGTCAACATCGACATCCGAAAGGTTTGCGCGTTGATGAACGATTATAAAGCGGATGAACTGGCCTGCGCGGTACAGGAGTAGGCGTAAAAGACAAAAAAGAAATAGATGGAGGAACACGTGCAAAATCCATATGTACCTTATCCGGTTCGTATCGATGACATCGCAGTTGCGACCGAAGATAAAAGCTTGAAAACATTCAAGTTCGTATTTTTAAATGACGGTGATGAGGAAGAATTTTCCTACCAGCCCGGCCAGTTTGCAGAACTTTCCGTGGCGGGTATCGGAGAAATCCCCATTGGCATCGCTTCTTCGCCGGTTGAAAAGGGTTTTGTAAAATTCACCGTATTTAAAGCCGGCGTGGTGACATCGCATCTTCACAACATGAAGGTCGGTGACATCATGGGTCTGCGCGGTCCTCTGGGAAACTGGTATCCCTGGGACCTTTTGGAAGGAAAAAACATCCTTATTGTGGGTGGCGGCTTTGCATTTACAACCCTTCGCTCTTCCATCGTCAGCATGCTGGATCCTGATAACCGACCGAAATTCGGAAATATTGATGTCGTTTACGGTGCCCGGACGCCTGGAATGCTGTTGTACAAAGACGAACTGATCGAATGGGAAAAGCGTGATGACATCAATATGCACCTCACCATCGATGCCCCTGCCGAAGGGTGGGAGTACAATGTGGGTTTCACCCCACCGGTAACGGAACAGAAAGCACCCCAGGGCGATGACGACACGTACGCAATTGTCTGCGGACCGCCGGTCATGATCAAATTTACGCTGCCGGTGCTCGAAAAGCTTGGCTATGCCCATGACCACATCATCATGTCCCTGGAAAATCGAATGAAATGTGGTTTTGGTATGTGTGGGAGATGCGGTATCGGTAAAGAACTGGTGTGCAAGGACGGACCCGTGTTTACACTCGACCAGATCAACCAAACCCCCAGGGAATATTAATTAAGGATAGCGCATCCCTATTTTTCGTGTTGACAATGATTCGCTTATCAATTATTAAATATTCTTTCTAAAAATATTAAGGTCGAAAAAAGACCTGCAGAAGAAAATCTATTATCAAATAAAGGAGGGTTATTAAATGCCGGAAGTAGAATTTATGGGTAAAACATTTGGTGTTGACGAAGATGGCTTCATTGATTCCTATGAAAACTGGAGTCAAGAATGGGTTCAGTTGGTAAAGAAGGAAGAAGGTATCGAAGAATTGAACGATGAACACCAGAAGGTCATCACGGTTCTCAGAGAGTACTACGAGAAAAACGGGATTGCCCCGATGGTTCGTGTTCTTTCAAAAGTAACCGGATTCAAACTGAAACACATCTATGAGCTCTTCCCGTCAGGACCAGGCAAGGGAGCATGTAAGATGGCCGGTCTTCCGAAACCAACCGGGTGTGTATAGCACCTGATCGGTAACGATCGATTGACTGTATTTGTTCATGACAAAGGCTCTGCAAGTCCTGCAGGGCCTTTTTTTTAGAAGCTATCTCAAAAACGTTTTTTGGCCCAGTTTCTGTGTTGGTCCCTTGCTTCAACGCCTCGGAGTACTTCAGTATGCATCCCAAGGGCACGTCCTGTGGGCGCCTGCGGGTTATAGGGGTTGTCAGAAAAACGTTCCGATTGAGGACCGTTTTTCTGCTACAAACCCTTATACCGCCATCATATTTTCGGAACATTATTATGACAAGCGGTATAAAGCTCGGGACCGCCTTGAATTGACAAAGATCCTGCGCTTTTTGCGGGAAACCAAAATTCATTTTTTGAGATGGTTTCTTGCCTGATTGCACGGGGAACAAAATGATCCTGACGATTAAAACAAAACAGCGGACAGAGCTTATCGATATTACCAACAAGGTAAGAACAGCGCTACAATCCCACGATATCCAGGACGGCTTCTGTTTTCTCTACGTTCCCCACACCACCGCCGCGGTAACAATCAACGAAAGTGCCGACCCAAGTGTGTCATCGGACATATTGATGGTGCTCAACCAGGTAATTCCCTGGGAGGCGGGTTATCGTCATCTGGAGGGGAATTCACCGGCGCATATCAAATCAACCCTGGTGGGAGCCTCGGAGATGATTGCCATCGAGAACGGACAGCTGGTGCTGGGAACGTGGCAGGGAATATTCTTCTGTGAATTCGATGGGCCCCGAACACGGAAGTTGCATCTGCGTATCAGCTCTAAGCTATAAGCTGTAAGCTGTAAGCAGCTTAGAGCTTATGGCTTACAGCTCCAACAATAGTAGTACAGCATCTCGCTATAGAAGGGTGCAGCGTTGACAATAAGGATTGAACAGCTAACATGCCACCACTTGACGATATCGACAAAAAAATTCTGAACCGGATACAATCCGACTTCCCCATTACCCATAGCCCTTACCGGGCAGTGGCCGATGGTCTCAACCTGCAGGAAGCGGATGTCCTGAAACGGGTATCCAGAATGCGAGAGCAGGGTCTCATACGCCGGATTGGAGGAAATTTTGTCCCGGAAAAATTAGGTTATGTCAGTACCCTCTGTGCCGCATCCGTCCCAGAAGATAAAATCCAGCACTTCACCGGAATCGTCAACCAATACCCGGGCGTGACCCATAACTACCAGCGCAACAACCACTTCAATCTCTGGTTCACCTTTATCGCACCCTCCCGTGAAGAGATCAAAATCAATCTTAAACGGATTGCCGAGGAAACAGGTATTGAAGAGATACTCAATCTACCGGCAACACGCGTCTTTAAGATCAAAGCGCATTTCAAACTATAGAAAAATGGGCAACAACACACCCCTTTACAACAGCCGTATCTCGAACACCTATCTGGAATATCTATCCAGTAATTATCCTGACCTGGAAATTCCACCCCTTCTTGAATATGCCGGAATTGAAAACTATGAAATAGAAGACCCTGCCCACTGGTTGACCCAGGAGCAGGTTGACCGTCTGCATGAAATCATGGTGGAAAAAACCGGCAACCCGAATCTTGCCAGGGAGGCTGGCAGGTATACCATTCTCTCCAAAAAAATAGGCGCCGTAAAAGAGTACACCATGGGACTCATGAGCCCCGCCATGGTATATCTTGCCACCGGCAAGCTCTATCGCATCATGAGCCGCGGGGCCCGCATCGAGACAAAGAGCCTCCGTTCCAACCAGGTAATGCTCAAAGCCACCCCCAACAAGGGTGTGGAGGAAAAGCCGTATCAGTGTGCCAACCGTATGGGAACCCTCGAGTCCTTACCGAAACTCTTTACCGACGATTTTGCTGAAATCAAGCATCCGGAATGCTATCATCGGGGGGACGATGCCTGCATTTACATGATATCGTGGAAAACAACCACATCGGCACTCTGTAACCGTGTCAGCAAGTACGCGCTTCTGGCGACCCTGTTTTTGACCGCTGTTTCTGGTCTGATGTTTTCGATGACATCCACATTGATACTGTTTTTGGTGTCCAGTCTTGTGACGCTCATGATCTACTGCAAGGCTATCCATCTGAGAAACAGGGAGTTAGCCAAAACCATCACGTCCCAGGGAAATTCAGCCAAAGACCTTCTCAATGCCGCCAATGCACGCTACAACGACATGGCCGTAATCCAGGAGATTTCCTCTGAATCATCGGCAGTTCTGGATGCGAATCGCCTGATTCACAGGGTCATACCCATCATGCAAAAACGCTTGAATTTTGACAGGGCCATGATCATGTTGATCCGAGAGGATTCCGGCACCCTGGAATATGTGGCGAGCTACGGCCAGACCCAGGAACAGCTGAAGATATTACAGCAGACCCGCTTCAACTTGAACAACCCCAAAGCCAGGGGACCGTTCATAAAGGCCGTAAAAGAGCGACGGCCGTTCCTTGTGGACGATGTGGACAACATCGTTTCCTCACTCTCCAAGGGCAGCAAGATTTTTGCCGAAACCATTAACTCCCCCTCCTTTATCTGTGTCCCTCTCGTGTACAATCAAAAGGCTTTCGGTCTTCTGGCGGTGGACAACTGGGATTCTCAAAGACCGCTGACCAAGAGTGACATCGGTATTCTAAATGGAATTGCATCACAGATCGCAGCAGGAATTGCCAATGCCGATTCCTTTAAAAAACTGCAGGAAAGCGAAAAGAATTTCAGAAAACTCTACAAGGAATCAAAACAGGATGAACACCTGTACCGTTCGTTGATCCATTCATCAGCCGATGCCATTGCCACCTGCGATTTGGCCGGACGCATCAAATATATCAGTCCCGAATTCGAAAATGTGTTCGGGTGGTCCATCACGGAACTGGAAGGTTCGCCACTCACCTTTATTTCCAAGCCCGAGTACAAGACCTTCTATTCAATGATCATAGAGGTTGCCCAAAACGGTAAGCCCCATCGTGGACTCGCATCAAAATGCACCACCAAGGATGGTCACCTTCTGGATGTTCTCATCAGCGCATCCCGCTATGACGACCACAATGGCGACCCCATGGGTCTGCTTCTCATCATCAGGGATATCTCCGAAAACAAGCGTCTTGAAACCCAGCTGCTTCAAGCTCAGAAAATGGAAGCCATCGGCACGCTTGCAGGAGGCATCGCCCACGACTTCAACAACCTCCTTGCCGTTATCAAAGGCAATCTATCCCTGATGAGACTGGATTTTGATGAGGATCACCCCATCATGGCCAGGATTCAGAATATCGACCAGCAAGTGGACAGTGGTGCCAAATTAACGAGTCAGTTTCTCGGTTATGCCAGAAAAGGCAGTTATGAAGTCAAGCCCCTCGATCTGATAAAGGTGGTAAATGAAAGCGCACAGGTCTTTGGAAGAACCCGCAAGGAAATCACCATAGAGGTGGACCTTCCAAAAGACGAACTGATCATTGAAGCGGATCGAACCCAGCTGGAACAGGTTCTGTTCAACCTGTTCGTGAATGCAGCCGACGCCATGCCCGACGGCGGCAGGCTGGACCTCAAAGTAACCCAAAAAACCGCCCAGGAGATGTTTGGAGAGGATTTTCGACCCAAACCCGGAACCTATATCCTCATCGAGGTTTCGGACACAGGCATCGGCATGAATCCCGAAATTCAGAAACGCATGTTCGACCCTTTGTTCACAACCAAAAAAATGGGCAAGGGGACTGGATTGGGGCTGGCTTCCGTTTACGGCATTGTCCAGGCCTACAGCGGGTACATTACCGTCAAATCGGAAGAAGGAAAAGGCACCCGCGTGAGAGTCTACCTGCCGGCATCAGACAAAGCTTCAAGCGTGACCAAGGCAACCAAAGAGTCTATGGACCACGGTAAGGGAACCATACTGCTGGTGGATGACGAACTCAGCCTGCTCCAGGTCGGTTCCGAAATGCTTACGGCTCTGGGATATGAGGTCCTGCCGGCTGACAACGGTCAAGATGCCATAGACACATACACCGCCCACAGGGAAAACATTGACCTGGTCATCCTGGATATGATTATGCCCGGTATGACCGGTGGTGAGGTTTTTATCCGCTTGAAAAAAATCGATCCTAAGATAAAGGCCATATTATCCAGTGGCTACAGCCTGGACGATCAAGGGAAAAAAATGATAGAAAGCGGCTTTCGTGGGTTCCTGCAAAAGCCATTTGGCATGAAAGATCTTTCTGTCAAAATCAAGGAAGTGTTAGCGTGAAAGATCTTCGCATCGCAGTTGTGGTCTGTAATGCCAGGGTCGGAGAAACCCGCCAGAATCTGGCCAAGATCGTCACCTTTGTCAAGAAAGCCCGCAAAGCCGCCGCAGACATTATCTGCTTCCCGGAATTGAGCATTACCGGATACAGCAATCACGCGGAGCTTCCGGATATTGCAGAACCGATTCCAGGTCCCGTCAGTGAAGCACTTTCCAATCTGGCTGTTGCAAATGATCTTCTCATTTTGGCCGGCATGGCGGAAAAGGGAGATAACGACCGGATTTATGCCACCCACATGGTCGCCATGCCGGATGGTGACTTGGGAACATACCGGAAAAGTCACATCGCACCCCCCGAGAAAAAGATCTACAGCCCGGGAAACACCATCCCGACCTTTAATTTCAAGGAAGCTACTTTTGGTATCCAGTTGTGCTATGACACGCACTTCCCTGAGCTCAGCACAAAAATGGCCATCAAGGGTGCTGAAATCCTCTTTTTGCCCCACGCCTCCCCCAGGGGACTGGCCATAGACAAACACCGGTCCTGGATGCGCCACCTGACTGCCAGGGCTTTTGACAACAGCGTCTTTGTGGTTGCATGCAATCAAACGGGTTACAACGGAAAGGGCCTCACGTTCCCTGGAAATGCCGTAGTGTTAGATCCGGCCGGAAACATTCTCGGACAGAGCCTCAGCAGCAGGGAGACAATGATTCTCGTGGATCTCAAGGCTGAAACCTTTGACACCATCCGCAGCAACCGCATGCATTTTTTTCTTCCCAACAGAAGACCGGGATTATATTCGGGCGAGCTGTAAGCGATAAGCAATAAGCCTTTAGCTTGCTTAGAGCTCCAACTTATGGCTTATAGCTTATCCATGTTGATACCCACGGATTTGAGCGTAACCGCGAGGGGGCGCCCAAACAGGAAATCCATCATATCAGGCGTGGCATTACCGTTTTCCAGAACCAGCTGCCGAATGGCTCTGTCGTATTGAATGGCACCGGCTATCATCTCCTGTGCCTGTTTTTTGAACACCCCATCGGAATCCTGCAGCGCACGGTTGATCGCATCGTGGCTGCATTGCTTTTCGTGGCCGACGACGAGTTCCCACAATCCCTCTATCCCGGAAAGAATATCCTGGCGTGTCAACCTGTCGTTTTCATAGACAGCCTCGATATCCTGTGTGTCCCAACATTTCAACAAGCGGCACTCCAGAGGCCGATGGCCATATATGCCACAGGATTTATCTCTTTTTTGAAAGAACACACATTCCCATGAAGGGCTTTTGCCTTTGATCTTGATGATGTCGGAACCGGCTGGTTTGAGATGCCCCTGAACATTGTCATGGACGTGTTCGCCCTTGCGGATGGTGTAAAGATAGCGCGTGTGAATGGTCCCGTCCTCGATGAGACACCGGTCTTGGATGTGAAAGGCGGGACCTCCTTTTTCACAACAGGTGCCACAGCGAATACATTGTGTCTTTGCTTTGGAAGGTCTATTTTTATTCAAGGGTGTCGACATTGGATGTTGGACGTTTTTCTTTAGGAAGTCTCCATATATATGCTATACAAACAATCGCTAAAACCTTTCCGGGTCCTTCACCAGAGGTGGAGGATTTGGATCAGAATTAACCCGGCGATGATTGTCGTTGCAACAGGAGATGTCTACAATACCCAAACGCACACGGACCATTCAGTGGGAAGACCCGAAGATCAGTTCGAGAGACACGCAGAACATCAGTGGTCTGGACTATCTTTGCACCCTCAGGGATGGCAGTCTTGCACCGCCACCAGCACCTGTCTGATTTTCGAAATATAAAATCCCCCGGACAGGGGGATTTTATATTTTTTCGCATAACAGTTCCCGCCTATGTTTCTGATGCGTCCCCGGCAGGATCCGCTTCTTCCACGGTGGCGGCCGCCAGTTTCTTCAGATTTTCGAATCTCGCCAGATACTCTTCTTCCAGTCTTCTGGACAGCTTCTTTGATTCCTCGGGGAAACTTTTCTTCAGGGAAGCATAGCGGACTTCACCGGCAAGAAACGCCTGGAGGCTGCCGTCGGGTTCCTTGGAATCGAGGGTAAAGGGATTCTTGCCTTCCTTTCTGAGATCCGGGTTGTACCGGTATAGCGGCCAGTATCCACTTTTTACCGCCAGATTCATCTCCTCCTGGGCCTTGCCCATGCCTTTCATGATACCGTGGTTGATACACGGTGCATAACACATGACCAGCGATGGGCCATTGTAGGCCTCGGCCTCGATCACAGCTTTCATAAGCTGCTGCTTGTTGGCTCCCATGGAGACAGTTGCCACGTAAACATAGCCATAAGACATGAACATGGCTCCCATGTCTTTTTTACCGGTTTTCTTACCCGAAGCGGCAAACTTGGCCACAGACCCCGTGGGGGTCGCCTTGGAAGACTGTCCGCCTGTATTGGAGTAGACCTCGGTATCGAATACAAACACATTGATGTTCTCACCCGAAGCCAGCACATGGTCGATACCACCGAAAGAGATGTCATAGGCCGATCCATCCCCGGCAAAAACCCAGAACGACTTTTTTGTGAACAGGGTAGCCATCTGCGCAATTTTCTGGAGGCGACTGTCGTCTGAATATTTCGGCAGAAGCGTCTTCAATCGGTCTCCGTATTGTTTTGATGAATCCGGATCATCCATGTTTTCCAGCCAGCCCTGCAGGGCATCCTTCAGCTCGGCGTCAGCTACGGTCTCAAGGACCTGCCTCACCTGGTCCGCCAGACTGATGCGCTGCTGTTGAACACCAAGGAACATGCCATAGGTAAACTCTGCAGGGTCTTCGAACAAAGAGTTCCCCCATGTGGGGCCAAACCCTTCCTTATTGACGCAGTAGGGTATGGAAGGTGCGGATCCGCCCCAGATAGAGCTACAGCCGGTGGCATTGCCGATGACCATACGTTCACCAAAAAGCTGTGTCAGCAGTTTGGCATAGGGCGTTTCCCCGCAGCCGGCACAAGCCCCGGAAAACTCGAGGAGTGGCTGCTGGAACTGGCTGCCCTTCACCGATGCCCGTTTTACCAGGTCATCTCGGACCGGAATTGTCAGGGCATGGTCATGGTTGGATACCTGAACGTCGGTCTGGGTTTCAATGGGCCGCATGATCAGGGCCGGTTTCTTGGCCGGGCAGATATCGGCACAGTTGCCGCAACCCATGCAGTCGAGCGCATTGACCTGTATACGGAAATGATACCCCTTCAATTCCTTGCCCAGGGCCTTTTTGGTTTCAAATTCCTGGGGCGCGGCTTCGTCCTCTTCATCCGTCAGCAGAATCGGGCGAATGGCCGCGTGGGGGCATACCATGGCACACTGGTTGCACTGGATGCAGTTTTCCAGAACCCACTCCGGCACATTGATGGCCACCCCTCTTTTCTCGTATTGGGTGGTGGCTACGGGGAAAAGTCCATCCGGTCTGAAGGCACTCACCGGAAGCCTGTCCCCCTGCTGGGCCAGCATGGGACGCATGACCGTGGTAACGAATTCAGGTTCATCCAGCGAGGTTTCGGCATCGTCCGTTGCATCCGCCCATGAATCCGGTACAGTTATCTCCTCCAGATTGTCCAGGGTGTTGTCCACGGCGGCATAGTTCATATTGACGATCTTGTCGCCCTTCATACCAAAAAGCGCCTTGATCTGATCTTTTAAATAATTGATGGCTTCCTGGACCGGGATCACGTTGGCCAGTTTAAAAAACGCCGTCTGCATGATCATGTTGATGCGTCCCCCCAGTCCGATTTCCGCTGCAATCCGGACGGCATCGATATTGTAGAATTTGATCTGCTTTTGGGCAATGGTCTGCCGCATGCGCGCCGGCAGTCTGGTTTCCATCTCCTCCACCGTCCAGTTCGAATTGAGCAAAAAGGTGCCGCCCTGCTTGATACCTTCCAATACATCGTAAATGTATACGTAACTCGATTTGTGACAGGCAATGTAATCGGCGGCATCGATGAGATACGTCGACTGGATAGGGGTTTTTCCAAACCGGAGATGGGACATGGTCACACCACCGGACTTTTTGGAATCGTAGGCAAAGTATGCCTGGGCATACATGTCGGTGTTGTCGCCAATGATTTTAATGGCACTCTTATTGGCTCCCACAGTACCGTCCGCACCCAATCCCCAGAATTTGCACTGCACCGTACCCTCAGGAGCCACATCAAATCCCTCTCCCACGTCCAGGGATGTATGGGTGACATCATCGACGATACCCACGGTAAAATGATTTCTGGGTTTCTCGGCATCCAGGTTGTCGAATACCGCCTTAACCATGCTGGGATTGAATTCCTTGGAACTGAGCCCGTAACGGCCGTTGACGATAACGGGAATGCTCGTGGCATTTTCCACATACGCGGTGCAGACATCCTGATAAAGCGGATCTCCCAGGGAGCCCTTCTCTTTTGTCCTGTCCAGTACCGCTATCCGTTGAACTGTTTCAGGGATAGCCTTGAAAAGGTGTTCCGCTGAAAACGGCCGATACAGTCGTACCTTGACCAGGCCTACTTTCCGGCCCTGGCTGACGAGATGGTTGACAACCTCCTCGATGGTTTCACAGGATGAGGCCATGGAAACAATCACATGGGTTGCATCCGGGGCACCAATGTAATCAAAAAGCCGATAGGCCCGGCCGGTCAGATCGCTGACCTTTGCCATGTATTCGCTGATGATTTGGGGCAGTTTTAAATGATAGGGATTGGAAGCTTCGATCCCTTGAAAGTAGACATCCGGATTCTGGGCCGTACCTCTCAGTTCCGGACGTTCCGGGTTTACGCCCCTGGCGCGGAATTTGGCAATGGCATCCCAGTTCACCAGTTTGGCCATATCCTCATAATCAATCATCTCGATCTTCTGGATTTCGTGAGACGTACGAAACCCGTCAAAGAAATGAACGATGGGCAGGCTTGCCTCGATGGCGCTGAGATGTGCCACAAGACCCAGGTCCATGGCCTCCTGGACCGAGGCCGACGCCAGCAAGGCAAATCCGGTCTGTCGGACCGCCATGACATCCTGGTGATCACCGAATATGGACAGCGCATGACCGGCCACGGAACGGGCCGTCACGTGAAAGACGCCGGGGAGAATTTCACCGGCGATTTTATACATGTTGGGTATCATCAGGAGAAGGCCCTGTGAGGCCGTAAAGGTGCTGGTCAAAGACCCTGCGGCCAAAGCGCCATGAACCGCAGCCGCGGCCCCTGCTTCCGATTGGAGCTGACGTACCGTCATTTCCTGACCAAAAATATTTTTCAGCCCATTTGCGGCCCATTCGTCACACAGTTCTCCCATGGGGGAAGAGGGTGTTATGGGATAAATGGCAGCCGCATCGCTCATGGCATAAGCCACATAAGCCGCAGCTGTATTTCCATCGATTGTTTTCATTTTCTTTGCCATAAAAAAACTCCTTTACGTTTTATTAGACCCGGTTGGTAACCCTGGTCTTTGCAATTTTCTTTTTTAGCCATGCCAAAAGAATTTTTCAGATTATACTAACTGGAAAGGTTTGTAAAGATCCTATTTGCCGAATAGTTTCAAAAATAAAGTTCTCCCCCAGGTGAATTCTTCCGTCTTCGCTCTTCGAGCTATGCCGAGACAAGAAGGAGGGTGTCTTTTTTGCCATGTTGTTTACCCTCCGGCTTTTGCATCGTTAGGGTATAGACAAAGCATAATTAATGCCAAAATATTATATTTATCCTAAAACACGCTTACTGGCTATATTTATTATATATTTAACATTATTTTAAGTGCGTTGGAAACGTTCTGCCTGGGAATATCGAAATATCCCTATCATTCATTTTCGAAATATTCCTAATGCGTTTATCTATAAAGCTCAAGCTGGGTTTAAAACGAATTTCCGGAATCCGGCAAACAACCCAGCTTGAGCTTTGCGAACAACCAGTATCCCTAATTTAGTAGCGCCTCAAAAAAATCATTCCCCTTGTCATCCACCAGGATAAACGCCGGAAAGTCTTTTACCGTAATTTCAAAGATCGCCTCCATACCGAGTTCCTCATACGCGAGTACTTTCATGGCTGTGATACAGTCTCTGCCGAGCCTGGCAGCCGGTCCACCAATGGAACCAAGATAAAAACCGCCATTTTCCCGGCATGCGTCGGTAACGATCCTGGAACGGTTTCCTTTTGCCAGCATCACCAGAGAGCCGCCCAGTTTCTGAAAAACAGGCACATAGGGGTCCATTCTGGCAGCGGTGGTTGGACCGAATGAGCCGGAGGCGTATCCCGCAGGGGTTTTGGCGGGTCCGGCGTAATAAATGATATGATCTTTAAAATACTGTGGCAATTCACCACCTCGATCAATACGCTCTCTAATTTTTGCGTGGGCAATATCCCTGGCAACAATGATCTTGCCGGAGAGAAGAAGCGCTTGTTTGACCGGATACCGACTCAATTCGGCTCGAATTTGTGTCATGGGCCGGTCGAGATCGATGGATACGGCGGTCTCCCCTGAAGAAGTCACTTCTGGAAGAAATGTTGCAGGGTTTGTTTCGAGTTTCTCGAGAAATATACCGTCACGTGATATCTTGGCCTTGATATTGCGGTCGGCACTACAGCTGACACCGATCCCCACCGGGCAGGATGCCCCGTGTCGCGGCAGTCTGATCACGCGGGTGTCCAGGCAGAAATACTTCCCGCCGAATTGTGCCCCTATTCCGAGTTCCCCGGACAATGCCTGGATCTCATTCTCGAGTTCCCTGTCCCTGAACGCATGTCCGGCAGGGCTTCCCTTCATTGGAAGTCCGTCCAGGTAACCCGCACTTGCCAGTTTGACAGTCTTTAGGTTGAATTCGGCAGATGTGCCCCCCACAACGAATACCAGATGATAGGGGGGGCAGGCCGCCGTACCGAGCATCTTCATTTTGGCCTTCATAAATGCCACCAATGATTCCGGGTTCAGGAGTGCCTTGGTCTCCTGGAATAAATAGGTTTTGTTGGCAGACCCGCCCCCCTTGGCCACAAACAGGAACCTGTATGAATCACCCTTGGTGGCGTACAACTCGATCTGGGCCGGGAGATTGCAGCGCGTGTTTTGCTCGTCATACATGGAAAGGGGCGCGTTCTGGGAGTAACGTAAATTATTCTTCTGGTAGGCCTTGAACACACCATACGACAAGGCTGCCTCATCCGCGCCGTCGGTCATGACACGATGGCCCTTTTTTCCCATGACAATGGCAGTGCCGGTGTCCTGACACATGGGAAACGCCCCCTCAGATGCAATCACGGCATTGCGAAGCAATTCCAGCGCGACAAATCTGTCATTTTCAGACGCTTCGGGATCATCCAGAATGGCGGAGACCTTTTTAAGGTGCGATGTTCTCATGAGATGGGAAACGTCTCTGAACGCTTCCTCTGAAAGCAGGGACAAGGCTTCCGGCGCTATGGTAACCATATCCCCACCCTCATACCGGCTGACCGAAACATGCTCAGTACTCAGCAGACGATATTCGGTGGTGTCTTCCGCCAGTGGAAACATTTCCTGAAATTTAAAATCAGTCATTTATTACTCCTTATAGAGTTATATTTATTCATTAAAAGCCGTAAGCTTTAAGCTGCTTATAGCTTACGGCTTATGGCTTATGGCTTATGATTTATGATCCAAAGCGTTACCCCATTTTCATTCATTCCACAAAAGCCCCATGACTCATAGGCAGCGAATTTTCTTCTATAGCTTCATCATGGCATCGGTATACCGCTTCCGGTATGATTGTCAAGTTGTCCCGTGTTTCTTTCTGCCCGCAGGTGTAGACTTCGTAACTGAAATGTGATTTAGTGTTGACACAAACATTCAACATCAATAAATATTGTAAACAAGAGCCGGCCTTAATTCGCTGGGGCCATATGATTCTAAATCACAAAGAGAAAAGGAGATATTATGAAAAAATTATTATTTATCCTGGTTCTTGGTCTGGTTTTTGTCATGGGGGTCACAGCCACTTACGCACAGGTCAAAAATCCAGACACATTTGTTCTGGCGGATATCGGATCTGTGGAAACGCTGGATCCGGCCAAGGTCTATGACAATGCCGGCGCCGCCAAACTGTATACCATTTACCAGAATCTGATATTCTTCAAAGATCCTTATACAGACCAATTTTCTCCGATTCTGGCCACCCAGGTACCCAGTGTGGAAAACGGCGGTATTTCCGCCGATGGTAAAACCTACACATTTACCATTCGCAAGGGTGTAAAATTTCATGAAGGTGGTGATCTGACACCCGAGGATGTGGTGTATTCTTTCAAGCGGGCCATGATCAGCGACCCTGCAGGGGGGCCCATGTGGATGATGCTGGAAGCACTGACCGGCAGCGATACCACACGGCAAGACGACAAGATAGATCCCGATATCTTCGCAAAAATCGACAAAGCCGTGGAAGCCAAGGGGGACCAGGTGATTCTTCACCTGCCCAAAGCATATCCCCCCTTGCTGGGCATTCTCTGCTATTCCTCGGCCGCGGTTCTTGACAAGGAATGGGCCATAGCCAATGGATGCTGGGACGGCAACATCGCCAATGCGGCCAAATACAACAAGCCGGCCGAAGGCAAAGAACCCCTGCGGGCCATAGCAAACGGTACCGGACCTTATAAACTGAGACTCTGGGAAACGTCCAAGCAGTTTGTGTTTGAACGGTTCGACGGATATTGGGGTCCCAAACCGACCATCAAGACCGCCATTGTCAAATATGTTCCCGAGCACGCCACACGTATGCTGATGCTCAAGGCCGGCGATGCTGACCGTATCCATGTGGGCAAGACCTTTCTGCATGAAGTGGAAGGCATGAAAGGCGTCAAGATCACAAAACTTCCCCAGTTGGCGGTTACCGGCGCGCTGTTTTGCCAGAAGATCGATCCTACGGGCAACCCCAGCATCGGGAGCGGGAAACTGGATGGTGAAGGCATTCCACCCGACTTTTTCAGTGATATCAACGTACGCAAGGCCTTTATGCACGCCTATGACGGGGATACCTTTCTCAAAGAAGTGCTCAACGGTCTGGGCTCCCTCCCGGGAACGCCCCTGATAAAAGGGCTGGCATATAAAAAAGATGTTCCCATGTATGCATTCGACCTGAAAAAATCTGAGGCATACATGAAAAAAGCCTGGGGGGGTAAGGTCTGGGAAAAAGGTTTCAAGATGATCATCACCCACAATACCGGCCGGGAAGAACGGGAAGCCGCAGCCCTGATGTTGAAAGAAAATATCGAATCCCTGAATCCCAAATTCCAAATCGAGGTTCGCAATGTGGATTGGAAGGATTATATGCCGGCCATCCGTCAATTCCGTTATCCCATTTTCATCATCGGATGGGGTGCCGACTATCCAGACCCCCACAACTTCATGTATCCTTACATGAGCTCCAACGGGACATACGGCAAATACATGGGGTATAACAACCCTGACGTGGACAAACTTCTTAAAGCCGGGATTGAAAACGTCGAGCCGGACAAACGTGCCGCAGCCTACGAAAAGCTGCAAAACATCTGGTACGAGGATGCCCTGGGTATTGCCCTGTTCCAACCTCTGGAACTGTTTGTCTATCGTGACTATGTCAAAGGCTACAACCGCAATCCCATGTTTTCTCAAACCGTTGAATTTTTCTGGAATATTACCAAATAAATTTGTTTAACAAATTTATAAGTCGCGACCTTGTCGCTCTTGATTTTTGCCTGCCGAAGGGCAGGCAAAAATCAACTTTCATATGAACGGGCTTCCTTGACAACTTATATTATTCGAAGATTTCTATTCCTGGCCTTTGTCCTTTTCGGCGTTTCGGTTCTGATTTTTTCCATTCTCATGACCTTCAGCCCGGAACGCAGGGCTATGGCCTATGTCAAATCCCCTCAGCAGGTAAAGGACCTTCCCATCATCGTCAAGCAACTTGGGCTGGACGACCCCTTCCATATTCAGTATGTTCGATGGGTACGACAGGTAGCTTCGGGTAATTGGGGCTATTCCTTTGTGGCGGCCATGCCGGTTTGGGATGCGTTCTGGTATTACTTTCCCATCACCCTGGAGCTCAACCTGTATACCATACCGATTATCATTATTTTCGGTATATGGCTGGGGACGGTATCCGGAATTCACCGGGATACCTGGGTAGACCATTCCACACGCATATTCGCCATCATCGGCTGGTCCCTGCCGACCTTTTTATTCGCTCTGATTATCCTGATGTTCTTTTACGGTTATTTCAATATATTCCCTCCGGGTATCATCGACGACGGTTTCAACGTCTGGATTCGTGAAAATCCCGATCAGTTCAAACGCTATACCTATTTATACACCCTCGATGGTCTTTTGAACGGTAGACCGGATATTTCACTCGATGCAATTTCACGGCTTGTGATGCCGGTCTTTACCCAGGTTGTGGTGGTCGTGGCCATCTTGCTGCGGGTAATGCGTTCCAGCATGATTGAAGAAATCTCCAAGGATTATACCATCACCGCCCTGGCCAAAGGCGCGGACCACCATACCATTTATTTCAAACACGCACGTAAAAATGCATTGATTCCGGTCGTAACAGTGGCCGGCTGGCTGGCTGCCTACTCCATGGAGGGCAGCATCGCCGTAGAGTACATCTTCAACCGGCAGGGTATCGGATGGTGGCTGGCGAACGCCGCCATTTCGTTAGATCTTCCCGTATTAATGGGTATCTGCCTGTTTTTCGGGTTGGTGTATGTGATCATTAATCTTGTTTTGGATATCCTCTATGCCTATATTGACCCGAGGATAAGACTCAACTGATGAGGATGGCATGAACAAAAAGCAGCATCCCCGAATCAGAGAACTGAAATTTACCCTGCACAGGATTTTCAAAAATCCGTCGGCTATCATCGGTTTTTCACTGCTGTTCGTTTTTGTAGCGGTAGCGGTGCTGGCACCCTATATCGCACCGCCAAAGTATGCTCACAACCCCTACCTGATGCCCCATAAAGGCTATTCCCAAACACCGAAACCACCCAGCGCAAACAACATTTTCGGCACCACGTCCGGCCAGTACGATATTTTTTACGGTGCCGTATGGGGAACACGAACGGCATTTAAAATCGGCATGTTTGTCATCGGTGTTGCCTTGATAATCGGTGTTTGCCTGGGGATTATATCGGGATACTACGGCGGGATCATCGACGAAATCATCATGCGTGTGGTGGATATTATATTTGCTGTGCCGTTGCTGGTACTCACCATGGCCATCGTCGTAGCCTTCGGCAGGGGACTGGATAAGGTCATGATCGCCCTGGCGCTTGTAAAATGGAGAGACTACGTCCGCGTCATGCGATCCAGCATTTTGACCCTGCGGGAACTGGATTATGTCCAGGCGGCCCGTGTCATGGGTGTCTCCAATTTCACCATCATGAGAAAACACATCCTCCCCAACGGGATCTACCCGGTGCTGGTCATGGCCTCCATGGATATTGGATCCATGGTGATCGTTGCTGCGTTTATGAGCTTTATAGGCCTGGGCGCCCCCAAGGGCTACGCCGACTGGGGCCAGATGGTGGCACTGGCCCGCAACTATATCGTCGGACCGGTGGATGACCCTCTTAAGTACTGGCATGCCATCGCCATACCCGGGGCCTGTATCGTGCTCTTTGTCCTGGCCTGGAACCTGATCGGCGACGCCCTGCGAGACGCGTTTGATCCCAAGCAGAGAAGACGATAGACGATTAGCTGTAAGCCATAAGCTCTAAGCTGCTTATGGCTTACAGCTTATTGCCAAGAGCTAAAAAATTACACGTTGGAATTTTTTATGCCCAAACTCATCGAAACCATCGACCTCGTAACAAACTTTTACACCCATGAGGGTGTTGTAAAAGCCCTGGACAAGGTCAGTCTTTGTGTCGATCATGGTTGCACGTTTGGCCTGGTGGGTGAGTCCGGCTGTGGAAAAAGCGTCACGGTTCGTTCCATGATGCGCATTATCCAGGTACCGGGAAAAATCGACGGCGGTCAGGTTCTGTTCTATCCGGGAAACAATGGCAGTGATACGGCAATCGATCTGCTTCAACTGCCCGAAACCGCCATGAAGGCCTTGCGGGGAGACAAAATCTCCATGATCTTTCAAGAACCCAATGCGGCCTTGAACCCCATTATGAGCATCGGTGAACAGGTTGCAGAGAGTTTTCTGTTTCATCGCAAAAAAGAAATGTGCCAACAGGTATTGATGGATATGGATGCTTCCATCTCCAAGGCCAATCCTTTGAGAATTATCCTGAAAGCGCTTTACCGGCTCGCTGCGACCCGCCCGGAAGCGTTGATCCTGAAACTGTTCAGCAAGACACCCCTGCTCAAGTCCTGGGAAAACAGATTACACAAAGAGGCCATGCGGCGTGCCGTTGAAATGATAGCCAAGCTCAGTATTCCCCATGCCCAGGATATCGCCCGGCGCTATCCGCACAATCTTTCCGGTGGTATGAAGCAGCGTATCGTTATCGCCATCGCACTGGCCTGCAACCCCTTGCTGCTCATTGCCGATGAAGCCACTTCCAACCTGGATGTTACCATTCAGGCTCAGATTCTGGATCTTTTAAAAGATCTCAAACAGAAAGTCATTTCATCGGTGCTCCTGATTACCCATGATTTGGGGATTGTCGCTGAAACCTGTGACCGCGTGGGCGTCATGTATGCCGGCCAGCTGTGTGAAGTCGCCGATGTTAAAGACCTGTTCAACGAACCCCGGCATCCATATACACGCGCACTGCTCAATGCCGTTCCCCGATTTTCCCATGAGGGGGAACTTGAGAGTATCGAGGGCAATGTTCCGAACCTTGTCAACCCACCGTCCGGATGTCGGTTTCACCCGCGTTGCAGGGATGTTAAAACGATTTGTAAAGAAGCATTTCCAGAATCCACAGTGGTGGGAAATAATCACCAGGTTGCGTGCTTTTTATATACGGAAAAACCCCGCAACAATCCTTGAGTGAATTTGTCTCTATGCAAAAAATTATTGAACTGAAAAACCTGAAAAAACATTATCCTGTATTGGGTGGCGTATTTCGAAGACAGGTGGATGCCGTCAAAGCCCTGGACGGTGTTGACCTGGATATATACAGGGGTGAATGCCTGGGTCTTGTGGGAGAATCGGGTTGCGGCAAAACCACCACCGGCAAAGCCATTGTCCGGCTGCACAAACCCACAGCCGGCAAAATCGTTTATTATCCCTCGGAAGGAGACACCTCCTCCGGGACCGACATCGCCAGGATTCCGTTAAAGTCATTGAAACAGCTGGGAATACGCAGCAAACTGCAAATGGTGTTTCAGGACCCCACCACGTCGCTGAATCCCCGCATGCTGGTAAAAAACATCATTGCCGAGCCACTGAAAGCACAGCGTCTTTTCCGCGGTCGTGCTCTGGAAGATCGTGTGATGGAGCTGTTGAACCTGGTGGGCTTGACAAAAGATCATTACCTCCGTTACCCCCATGAATTCTCAGGGGGGCAGCGACAGCGTATTGCCGTGGCGCGCGCCATCGCCACAAATCCGGATTTTCTGATTCTCGATGAACCGACCTCCGCCCTGGATGTGTCGGTCCAGGCCCAGATACTCAACCTCCTGCATGGCTTGCAGCTCAAACTCAATTTAACGTATCTATTTGTGACCCACCATCTTCTCGTGGTTAAATACATCAGTCATCGGCTGGCTGTCATGTATCTCGGGAAAATTGTGGAAATTGCTAAAACAGGCGATATTTTCAGCCATCCACACCACCCATACACCCACGCGCTGCTCTCGGGCATTCCCGTTCCCGATGTGGAACACAAGCAGCAACGGATCGTTCTGGAAGGAGATGTCCCCAGCCCTTTGAACCCTCCTCCGGCTTGCCGTTTTCATACACGCTGCCCCTTTGTCATGGACCGATGTAAAACCCAGGAACCCTTGTTGGAAGATATCGGCAACGGCCACCGGGTGGCATGCCATCGACAGGCCGAAGTTGAAAAACTGGTCCATAACCAGTTTGGGAAAAGAACACCCAGTAAGAACGCCTGAAATAAAGCGCATCCTGTTTTACGATATCACTGATTCTCCAGAATCTCAAAATATCATTGGTCCTGAAGGGCTTGTGCATCGTGGTTATTCTCATGCCATTTCCCTGGAATACGCGTATCGCAGAACCTGCAATGATTTCCTGCCAGGTTATAGGTGGGAACAACATAGCCTTTTCGTTCGATCAGCAGTTCTTTACAGTTGTGACAGTAGGTGTTGTTGCCTTCATGAAGGGGGACGTTACCGACATATACATAATGAATCCCTTGCTGTATGGCCAACGCCCGATAGCGGGTTAACGTAGACACCGGGGTGGGGGGCAGCCGATCCAATTTATAACTCGGAAAAAATCGCAGAAAGTGCAGTGGATAGTCCGGGCCGATATTTTCTAAAATCCAGCCGCACATGGCTTTGACCATGTCCTCGTCATCCGTATAACCGGGCACCACCAAATTGATCATCTCGAAATGAATACCCTGTTGGTGCAGGGTGTTAAAGGTGTTCAATACGGGCTGTAAACGACCTCCGTTCAGTTGCCGGTAAATTCCATCATGGTAGGCCTTTATATTGAGTGTGGCCGCATCCAGCACCTTGCAGAGGGCCAGAAGTGGTTTCTTGTTGATGTAAGCATTGGACACCCACAGATTATACAGATCTGCTTTTCTGGCCAGACGGGCGATATCGATCATGTATTCAAAAAAGGTGCTGGGCTCGGAGTAGGTGTAGGCAATTGATCGGGCCCGGGCCTTTTGGGCGGCGTCAACGACATCGGCCGGAAAAAGTTCGTAGCGCTGTGCCACTTCATGGGGCTTGGCCTGGGATATTTCCCAGTTCTGACAGTTCAGACAGCGAAAATTGCAGCCCGTGGTGGCGAGGGAAAAAGCCTTTGTGCGCGGTTTGAAATGATAAAGTGGCTTTTTTTCAATGGGGTCGGTATTCACCGCACAGGGATTGCCATAAGCCAGACTGTATAACTTGCCGTCCAGGTTAACTCTGGAACGGCAGACACTGCGGTCACCCGGCGCCAGGATGCAGCGGTTTGGGCAGATGCCGCAGACCACCTTGTCATTTTTTAATTTTTTATACAGAAATCCTTCATGAGACCATTTCCATCGTTTTTCAGGCGCATCCCCTTTCAATACACTGCCACGAATGTCATTGACGGCAGCGGCTTCACAGGGATCGAGCCCGAACGGACCAAAGCATTGGGAAGCAATGGCCGTGGTGAGACAGGCAGCACTGCCGCAGATAAACTGACGTCTGGATAGTTTGTTCATGATAGTCTTCTAAACTCCCTGGCTCCTGCTTCTAGCGATTAAAATCAGACTCACTAATTTCAAGCCGATCAAGCCCCCCGCGGTCCAACGTATTCCCCCATAGGGAATCAGAATGACACTGGTCAACAACGTGCCCCAGGCGGCGCCCATCAGATCTGCGGAAAATGAGCGCGTGGCTGCCACGTTATCACCACCCCTCAGCGTCATTGCCACCGGGAATTGGAAACCACAGGCCATCGATACCACAAAACCGAATCCCAGGTAAAAAGCAAATGGAAGACCCTCTGCAAAACGGGTGATGACCAGAATAAACAGCGTCAGGGAAGCAATCAGAAACACGTCGGTCATAACCAGAATCTGCCTGCCCCGGTGACACAGCCGGTTACCGAGCCATGCACCGGGTAATAGACCGGCCAAAAACAGGGTGACAATGATTCCGATTTGAAGGTAAATATAGCCGAAATAAATTTGAAATGCAAAGATAACCAATATTTCACTACCCATGGTCATCGCCCCGGTAGAAAACAGAACAAACTCCTCTCTGGAAACACGAAGCAGGTATATTGCAGAAAAAATGGCGATCACGAGAAAAAAACCAGTCGGGGATGTTTGATATTTTGAAAACCACTGGGAAAACATCAAACGCATCAAATAGGGTGAATGATCCACATTACGCGGGGTTGCCGGGTCCAAGAGCGTGTTCAATCGATGGATTCTCTCAGACGACAGATTGCCGTAAAAATATCCGCTCAAGTATGCGGTGGAGATGCCTTTCTGTTCCAGGACGGTCGGAATATCGGTGATCATTCCGCTATTGCCGCACAAAAAGTATATTTTCCGGCCGGGCAGCAGCAACACGTGTTTAAAATACGTTCTGGCGGTATTGTAAAGAGAGGATAATTTTTGACGTTGGGGTTCCGCCAGATAGGAATCAAACCCCTGCATGGAAAAACTCAGCACACCATCCGCCACCAGGTGTTTACTTGCCATTTCAAAAAAAACATCCGTGTAAAAGCGATTGACTTGAAACGTGCTGGGTTCAGGCAGACTGACGATGATGGCATCGTATTTTTTTTTTGATTGAGACAAATAGGCCCGGCCATCCTGATGGATAACATTTAAGCCCCTGATCTTTTCGATCATGCCAAAGCGAAATTTCACAGCGGCAACGTTGGGATCCAGCTCCACGTAATCGACGGATTGAACAGGATATTTTTTCAGCTCGCGCATAACACCCCCTTCAGCGGAAATCAGTAACACCTGTTGAATGGTGTCCAGCTGAGACAAAGGGTAATGAATGCTTTCTTCTGCATGGCTCCGGTTCTGATTGCTGAACATGGGCACGCCGTTCTCAAACAAGGTGAATTGCTCCTGGTCCTGATGGACTGCAATACGGCCGTATCGGGTTTCGCTGTGGAAAACCACCTTGTCTCTGGCGGGTGCCAGAGACATATTTTCAAACCCGATACCCCCGCCCAGAACCAGGACAGCCAAAAGAACTGCGCTTAACACACCGGGATGGTTTCTGCGGGCGGGGGTAAACAGCAGGAAACTGGACACCAGCAACGGCAGGTGCGCCAGAAACAGCGCCGTCAGGGGGCTTACCCAGAAAACCAGAACAAAAGAGAATAAAACACCGCCGGAGACATCTCCGATGTTGTCGGCAATATAAATGCGGGCACCGGGGTAACCCGTTGTGTGGGTGCGAACAACAAAAAGACTGGTTGGCAGGACAAAACCAAGTAGCAGACAGTAAGGGGCAATGGTCAGAAGACTGAACAGCAAGGTGGGATAAAACCCCACCGAACTTCCCTGGACAAAGACAAGGTCACGTAACTGGCGAATCGCCATGAGTTGCAGAAAAGCGAGGAGGCTTAGTACCAGGGAAAGCCAGGCCAGAATGTCGGCCGTGGGTTTGCGTGTGTTTGTCACAAAAACACGGGCCACCAGGGTGCCGATACCACCTAGAATCAGCCAGTTGAAAAAAATCAGGGCGATAACGATTTCATTGCCCTGGAATTGCGATAAAAACTCCCGAATGGTAAGCAGCTGGGTAACCACGGAGGAAATACCCGTGGCAATGACCACCCGAATTATGGCACGATCACTGCGTTTCTTCAAAATATTGAACCTGGTAAGTCAAAACGTCCAATTCTGAATTTTTCCAGGCCTGGGAAGGCAGGCCGGCCTTCCTGCACAAATGGGCGAGAAACGCTTCAGGTCTGGGCAACTGCTCCCATACCTGGGGTAAAAAAGTGGCGCTGGCATGGCCTTTTCGGATAATGACACCGTCAACATGGACACGAAGTTTTTTGATCAGCTCCTGCCAGTCCCGAAACACAAGTGGTTGTGGGACCGTTAATATACTGACTTCTATCTCGGTGCGCCCCAGCTCCTCTTTGGACAGAGGAGCAAATCGGGGGTCATGAAACGCCGCATGTATGGCATTGCGTTTGACACCTTCTAAAACGGTTTCCGTTGATGTCAGGTTGCCGATACACCCTCGCAATTGGCCGTTGATTTTAAGCGTGACAAAGGTGCCGCAGTGTAACGTAAAGCACGCATCGTTCGTGGCCAACAGCAGATCTTGGAAGGTGGACCCGGAGGCATCAAGCCCCAATTTATCCATAATGGTTTTACGGGCCAGTTTTGTCAGAATCTGCCCCTGTGCTTCAGTGAATTGCCTACCGGTATTGTCTTTGTGTTCCATGGGCAGGTCTTCAAAAAAGGCCACGGTGGCATATCCCACTACCCGCGATCGATCGCCGGCCGTGTCACCACTGTTGGAATAGTGGAGAAGCAAGGGTTGCCAGTGATGACGCCGGGCTAATTCCGTTAAAATTAAAATCGGTATCTTTCCACATGCCCTGTTATCCGTCTTGATCAACTTATCCGGCGTCAGGTTTGTGATCTCGTCAATGGTTTCCCGGTCCCTGACAACCGCATCCGCATAGGAAAGAAAATGGGAAAGATCGGAACTGACCACCAGCAGCGTATCGCTGTCAAAAATTGAATCCAGGGCGTTTGATATTTGTGACACGTCAGCCTGCCCGATCATAACCGGCACCAGTTGAAAATCACCGAGAATGCGTTGTAAAAAGGGCAGGATCACTTCCAGGGAATGTTCTTTGTCCTGGGATACCGGCAACGATTGAAACAGATCCGGCTGCAGACGCAATTTCGCGCTGTCTTTGTGAAGATTGACTTTTCCCAGAGGGGTTTCATAGGCCGTAGCGTCGCAGATGGCTGCGCTTTTAAATCCCACACGATGATCGGGCCCCAGCAGGATTACCTTGGAAAATTGCCCGGTCTGCAAAACCCGGGCGGCATGCGCTGCGGTCCATCCCGAATAGACATAGCCGGCATGGGGCATAACAATCGCTCTAAGACGCTTGTTTTTGGGAATTGGAATGTTCGTTTTCTGCGCTTTACCGGCAAGTTGATCGATGTGCCGGCGTAACCCGGAAGGCGTGTCTTCGTAAAAAAGACCAGCCCAGACTGGTTTACGGACGATTTGGGCAAAAACAGCGTGAGACGGCATCAGGACGAGCAGAGAGAGAACCAGGGTGAAGCGTAATATCGGATTGGAAAAGGTCTTCATAGGACAAAACCCAACTGAACCATAAGCAATATTCAGATCTTTATAATTTTGAAGCATGGCACCCGAATCCTGGACCCCTGGTATCCTGGAACCCATAATTTGGATCAACTTTTTTTAAGATGATCCAAATTTAATAAATACATAGGTCCAATAAAACTGTCAAATAAATAGATCCCCTATCCATAGGGCTCAAAAACGATAGGGCTCAAGCTCTTGTTTACACTTTTGCTGCCAGACAGACAAATCCCAGCTTTGAAAGTCCGTGTAAAGATCCGTGAACATTTTGAGGGAACGTTCTGGTTCACCCCTGCGGGCTAGTACCCTGGCCAGGTAATAACGCGTTTGGGCTGCCGGTACGACGGCGCCGACACCTTCGTCACCTTGTATCGATTTTTCAAGGCACGCTTCGATCCTTATATCGTCTGGAGAAGCCTCGTTCATAAGAATCAACCCCTCCAAAAAGTCATAACGGGGCTCCCACCAATTGGGTGCCAATTCAACCAGTGCTCGCCCCTCTTGGTAGTGCTTTTTTGCCATTTCCAGTTCGCCTGATTTCAATTCCGCCATAACCAGGTTGTAATATACGTTGGCCACATGCCCCGTGCGAATTGATTTGCCTTCAATGGCGTCTAGCGCTTTATGACAGGACGATAACACCTGCCGATAATTTTCCATCCCTGACATCACATTCGATTTTGCCGCATTAAAAACAAGCATCATAAATGGCGAATCTGATCGTTCAGCGATATCCACCAACTGATCTATCTTTATCGCTGCGTTGAAAGGGTCTTCTCCAATCAGGGAAATGAAGAGACCCTGCCATGAACAATAAGCCATTTTCGTCGTGAGATTGCTGACCTTTTCCAGTTCTACGGCATAGCCTCTTTCAAATAATTCTTTACCCTCTGCAACCCGACCGATAACCGCTAGATTGTATCCCAATTGACCACACACGATGGTGTATGGAAGGGCACTCCACCCCATGACATATTCAGTCTTCAGACCTAATTTTTCATAAGTTTTTATGGTTTTTGAAAAGCATGGCTCAGATTTTTCCCATAAGCCTTGCCCGATATAGCAGGCCCCCAACACGAGATTGGCGATGGCAAATGAGCGTTCTTCGGTGGTCCCCTCAAGGTGCTTAATGGCCTGTAATGCATAATGCTCGGTTTTTTCAAAATTGCCGCGATAAACATAAGCCGTGCCCAACCCGAGGTATGCGATACCAAGTCGGGTCCGGTCACCCAACAATTTCGCGGTTAATTCGGCTTCTTTGGCCACCTCTTCAACCTTGCTGAACTGCCCCAAACCGATATTGCTCCAACAAATCTCTAACTGAATATCTACCAAATTTTCCTTTTGGGCATTGCTTTCAGGGAGTCTTAAAATCCATTCAATAACCATCTCGTAAAACTTAACCGCTTCCTGGAACTGACTAAATCTATACGCCTTTTCTGCAGCAAGCCTTCCAAAGCGAACAGCCTTTTCCCAATTTTCAGCAAGACTGTAATGATGAGCCAGCAATTCAGGTTTTTGTTCAACACGGTCAGAATACAAATCTACAACAGCGTTGCCTATTGTTTCATGAAGACGTTTTCTTTTGTCCGTGAGTATTGAATCGTAGGCAACATCACGTGTCAGGGCATGTTTGAAAATATAGGTGGATTCAGGATATATTCCTCTTTCATACAAGAGTTCTGAATCCTTTAAAACAGATAGACAGGACAGCAATTCTTTTTCCGGAAGATGTGTTACACGACGAATCAATTCATAGGTAAATTCCCTTTCGATCACGGAGCCCGTCTGAAGCAGCTCTTTTGCCACCTCAGGCAATGAATCTACCCTGGCCATGATGACGCCCTGAATGGTCGAAGGGATGCTAACATCCTTGATCCCTTTGGCCAAACAGCATGCGTTGCCTGTTCTTTCAATCATGTTTAAATCAGTCAGGGATTTTACCAATTCCTCGATATAAAAAGGAACGCCTTCGGTTTTTTCCAAAATCAACTCTTCAAGCTCGGTATCAATTTCCCCGGTGCCCAGGAGGTTGGTTACCATTGCAAGACTTTCCCGGTTGGAAAGCCTGTTCAGGTTCACTTGATTATGATAGGATTTGCCACCCCAGGCATGTATAAACTCAGGTCGATAGGTGAATATCATCAACACCCTTGACCCTGGTATGCTTTCTAAAATTAATCTCAGTACTTCTTCTGAACTTTTATCAGCCCAATGCAGGTCCTCATAAGCGGTAATGACCGGGCGAATTTTGGACCCCTTGAGTGTAAACAGCTTGATTATTTCCATAATCCTGTCTTTTTTAGCATCGGGACTCATTTGTACCTTATCAAACCCACTATCTTTCACAGATAAGAGTTCTAAAAGATATGGAAGTGTGGACGCTTGATCTATATCCAGTAATTCTAAACCTCTTTTGACTTTTTCCCTGACAATGGCGTCTTTATCACCGTCACGAATATCCAGGCTTGCCTTTAGGATATCTATGATGGGATGGTACGCGACCCTGCTGCTATAGGAAAGACATCTGCCCTCTAAAAACATCACGTTTTCACTGGAAAGATTTTTTCTGAACTCATACAAAAGTCTGGATTTACCTATCCCAGCCTCAGATACGATTGAAAATGCCTGTCCACGGCCTTCTTTGGCTCGTTCAAATCCATCCATCAATAGGTCAAGTTCCCGCTCTCTTCCTACAAATGGCGCCAGGCCCCTCTCAGCGCTGACATCAAATCTTGTGCGGCTGGTGCTTGGTGCGATTACCCGGTAAATCTTGACGGGTTCTTTTTTCCCTTTGATCTGTTTTTCGCCCAGGGCTTCAAAACGAAAAAAGCCCTCGGTTAATTTGAATGTGTTTTCAGCAACATACGTGGTACCTGGTAATGCCAAGGTCTCAATTCTTGATGCCAGATTTACGGTATCACCCACTGCTTTGAACTCTACCCTGAGATCATTGCCCAATGTTCCCACAACCACAGGACCGGTATGTATACCCACCCGCATTTTTACATTTGATAGTCCCATTTGTTCATTTTTTTCACTAAATTTCGCCATCTCCCTGTGGATAGCCAAACTCGATCTGATGGCACGTTGGGGGGCGTCTTCGATGGCAATGGGCGCCCCGAAAAGCGCCATGATTCCATCACCGGTCATCTCATTTACAGTGCCTTGATAATCTTGGACTTTATGAATCAATATTTCGTACACCTGATCCATAACTGAATACCCTTTTTCCGGCCCCAATTTCTCGACAAGCGCGGTAAAACCGGCCATGTCACAAAACATGACTGTCACCTGTTTTTTTTCACCTTCAATTCTATCTCTTTGGGCCAGGATTTTTTCCGTGAGTCCTTCTGGAAGGTATTTCTTTATCTTTGCTATTTTCTCGTCAAGGGAGGGTTCTTTAGAAGATGGCTCTGGTTCGTGATCCAAATGGTGACCGCATTGGCCACAAAACTTAAAACCAGGGGGATTTGAAAAGCGACACGCCGGGCACAAAACCTCTAATTTTATTCCACATTCTCCACAAAACTTCATTGCTTCAGGGTTGTTGAAATGACATTTCTGGCACTTCATTTTAGGGCCCCTCTTATCGAAGTGAGTTAAGCGGTCTTGAGCAGGCTGTGTGGATAAATGCATCTCGAACTGAGATTGATCTTACACATCAAAAAAACGAAAGGAATTGGATGCAAGCATAGGAAGGCGTTGTCGCTTTAGATTAAGATTCGTTTTTTTTTACCATGTGATATGTTCGTTAAAATTTATTTTAAGAAATGATCAATGCTAAGTCAAGCATGATTTGAACATCTACCGATAAGGTATAGCGTTTGCATCGATATCGTTAAGTCGTGAGCATGCGAATTCCAATTTATTAGACCTTTTCAAACAATCGACGATAAGCCATCTCAAACCTTCCTCCTCCCTGATGACCATTCCATCCACGTCAATAAGGTTAATAATGTGGTCACATATAACCATTGGTCATATATAACCATTCCTGTGTGCTTATTTTTCACCGATAGCCAGTCTTGTGATACTATTAATCCTTTTTAAATCAGTACGTTGAACAAAATAAATCGTGACATGGCTTTTATGGCATGAAGTTTGAGTATCTATTATAAGGAAGGAACACCGGTAAGCAGTTCCTACGGTCAAGGAATAAATCATGAAACTCACTAAATCCGGATTAGCGTTAAGAGATGTGATTGAAAAAGCGATCAAGGACCACGTCATCACCAACAGCGAGTATGAGGAAATAATGAGGGTGGCTTATAAGGACGGTATGATTGATGATCATGAGCAGCGATTGCTCGGCCAGTTCCAGGGCTTGCTGGAAAACGGTACGGTGAAGCGCGTAAAAGGATAAAGATGTAACGACTCAATGTAAGTGGTGATTTTATGCCTGCGTGATTATTGGATAAAAGAATACATTAAACAGAAAGGTGCTAAAATGGGCGACAAGGGAAAAAGAGATAAAGGAAAACGAGAAGAACAGAAAAAAAGCAAGCAAACACAAAAGGAGAAGCGCAAACAAAAAAAAGACAAAAATAAATCGATTTGGGCAGATGGAAGATAGACGTAAAGGAAAAAGGTAGTGAGTATGACATCTGTTATCAAGTATTATGAGGGAATTGAATCGGTTACCGTGCTCGGTAACTATCTGCCCCGCCAGTGCGGTATCGCAACCTTCACCACGGATCTGGTTGAAAGCTTGTCAGCGGAAGCCCCCGATGTTAATTGTTGGGCGGTCGCCATGAATGACAAACCTGAGGGATATGCATATCCGGATAAAGTGCGCTTTGAGATCAACCAGAACAAGTTGACCGATTATAGTGTCGCAGCTCAATTTCTCAATATCAGTCAGACGGATATTGTCTGCGTGCAGCATGAATACGGTCTTTTCGGCGGTCCGGCCGGCAGCCATCTCCTGAAACTATTGGGTGACCTGCGCATGCCGGTAGTGACGACGTTGCACACGGTATTGAAGGATCCCGGACCAGAATATCGTGCCGTCATGTGCAAGCTATCCGATCTCTCCGACAAACTGGTGGTGATGAGCCAAAAGGCTGCTGATTTCCTCAAAGATATCTATGCAGTGGCCGAGGAGAAAATTGTCTTTATCCATCACGGAATTCCGGATACGCCTTTTATTGATTCAAGCTTTTACAAAGACAAGTTCGGCGTGGAAGGCAAAAAGACACTGCTGACGTTCGGCTTGCTTTCCCCAAATAAGGGAATTGAAAATGTATTGCAGGCGCTTCCGGCGGTCATCAAAAAACACCCTGATGTGGTCTATATTATCCTGGGCGCAACACACCCGAATATTCTAAAGTTACATGGCGATGCATACCGTATCATGCTGCAGCAGCTCGTACGCAAACTCGATATCGGCAAGCATGTCATTTTTCAAAATCGTTTTGTTGAACTAAAAGAGTTATGTGAGTTTCTCGGCATCGCTGATATTTACTTAACCCCTTATCTTGAAGAAGCCCAGATTACCTCCGGAACCCTTGCCTATGCCATGGGCACAGGCAAAGCAGTCATTTCAACCCCGTACTGGTATGCCACCGAAATGCTTGCCGAAGGCCGGGGCCTTATTGTACCCTTCCGCAATTCGGATGCCATGGCAAAACAAATTATCGGACTTTTGGACAACGATGTCGAACGACACGCTATGCGTAAAAAAGCCTATACATTCAGCCGTGACGCGGTCTGGAAGGAAGTATCCCGAAAATACCTGCAGGTTTTCAGTGAAGTGCGGCAAAACCGCATCCGGAATCCCCGCCCCCGGCATTCCTATGTTGAAAACATCAAGGCCATCACAAATTTCGAGCTCCCGGAGATCAAGCTCGATCACCTGAAAGCCTTTACCGATGATACCGGCATCTTGCAACATGCCAAGTATACCATCCCTGATCGCACCCATGGCTACTGTACCGATGATAATGCTAGAGCGCTACTGGTTGCCGCAATGGCTCAAAAATACCTGCCAGCAAACGGCTTGGGACTTGATTATCTAAGCAGTCATTATCTCGGATTTCTTCTGTACGCCTTTAATGAAAAAACTGGGCGCTTTCGAAACTTTATGACCTATTCGCGGCAATGGATGGAGGAGATCGGGTCCGAGGATGCGCATGGCAGAGCGCTCTGGTGCCTTGGTAAATCGGTGGCTTTTCTTGACGATCCCGGGCATCTCGCAATGAGCACGACCCTTTTCAACAATGCACTGCGATCTGTAGAGAATTTTCATTCGCCCCGCGCCATCGCTTTTTCGCTGGTAGGCATGCATGCTTACCTGCATAAATTTTCCGGTGACAGCGATGTGCGTAGAGTTCGAAAAATCCTTGCCGACAGGCTGTTCAACCAGTTTAAAAACAATGCAACGAAAAACTGGCCTTGGCTTGAAATCACCTTGAACTATGCCAACGGCAAACTGCCCCATGCACTGCTCCTATCTGGTCAATGGATACAACGTAGCGATATGGTCGATATGGGACTCAGGTCCCTCAAGTGGTTGCTCACCATCCAGACCGAAAAAGGCCACTTTGTGCCGGTCGGCAATAAAGGATGGTATAAACAAGGCGGCCCCAAAGCCCGTTTCGATCAACAGCCCATCGAGGCTAATGCTATGATCGAAGCCTGTGTCGAAGCCTTTAATGTCACCCGAGACAAAACTTGGATCGACAATGCGGTCATGTGTTTTAACTGGTATCTCGGGCACAATGACCTGAATATGTCGCTCTATGATCCCAAGACCGGTGGCTGCCGAGATGGATTGATGGCGGACGGGATCAACCAGAATGAAGGTGCAGAGTCCTCGCTTGTCTGGCTGCTTTCGCTGATGACATTGCAAAAGCTTTATGCAGACGAGATTTTAAACCAGCCGTTATCACAGAAAACCGGCTAGCAAAAGGATCCCCCATGCACATTGCCATGCTCTCACCCATTGCCTGGAGAACGCCACCGAGACACTACGGCCCCTGGGAAAAAGTGGCCTCCCTTATAACCGAAGGGTTGGTGACCCGCGGTCATGAGGTTACCTTGTTTGCCACCGCAGATTCCCAGACCAGCGGCACGCTGCGTGCCGTTTGTCCGCAGGGCTATGAAGAAGACCGCGCACTCATACCAAAAGTATGGGAGTGCCTGCACATTTCAGAACTCTTTGAGCATGCCGAGACATACGACATCATCCACAACCACTTTGACTATCTGCCGCTGACCTATACCGGCCTGACTACCACCCCGGTGGTGACCACCATTCACGGTTTTTCATCGCCCGGGATTCTGCCGGTTTACAAGAAATACAACGGCAAGGCGTTTTATGTTTCCATCAGCGATGCCGATCGATCGCCGGATCTGGATTATATCAGAACCATCCATCACGGTATTGATATCAAGCAGTTCGATTTTCAGCCGGCCGCCGACGATTACCTGCTTTTTTTCGGGCGCATTCACCATGACAAGGGTACCCTGCAAGCTGTTGAAATTGCCAGAGCCTGCAATAAAAAGCTGATATTAGCGGGTATTATACAAGACAAGGCTTACTATGAACAATATGTCGCCCCTCACATAGACAACGACAAGGTGATTTATGCCGGCAGCGTCGGACCGGCTGAGCGCAACCGACTCCTCGGCAAAGCCTGCGCACTATTGCACCCCATACAGTTTGATGAGCCTTTCGGTCTGTCCGTTGTCGAATCCATGGCCTGCGGTACACCCGTGATCGCCTTTGATCGGGGCAGCATGCCAGAGCTTATCGAAAATGGTAAAAATGGTTTCTTGGTCAACAACGTAGACGAGGCCGTTGATATCGTCGCGCGTATTAACGAGATTGACCGCGCAACCTGTCGCCGCCATGTTAAACGGCATTTCACAGTCGATCGCATGATCGATGAATACATACGAGTCTATGAAATGATTTTACAGGACAGGCTACGATGAAAACGCATCATCCAATTATAACACGATTTGAAAAAAACCCCATACTGACAAGAAGGGATGTGCCCTATCCAGTAACGACGGTTCACAACGCAGGCATCGTCAAACACAACAATCGGTATATTATGCTGTTCAGGTCGCATCTGCTAAACGGACGTTCCATCATCGGTAGGGCCGACAGCGAGGATGGTTTTACGTTTACGGTTCATCCCGAACCTTTTCTTATCCCTTCAACGGACACTGTTTTTGCCGAATATGAGGCGTTCGGGGTCGAGGACCTCAGAATTTGCCCTGCAGAGGGAGAGTACCTGTTAACCTATAGCGCTTATTCACGCCACGGTGTGCGGATTGCCCTGGCGCGCACCCGGGATTTTGAAAAAGTGGAACGCATAGCGCTGATCACCCAGGCCGACCTGCGCAACGTGGTCATTTTCCCTGAAAAGTTCGGCGATAGGTATGTGCGTTTGGATCGGCCGCACTCTGAAATTTCGCCCTGGTCGATTTGGATTTCCTATTCTCCCGACCTGGTTCACTGGGGTGATTCCCAGGTGATTATGAAGCCGGTTGCCTATCACTGGGATGAAATGAAAATCGGGCCCGGCGCACCGCCCTTCAAAACCGACAAGGGCTGGCTTCATATTTACCATGGTGTTTTCAAAACCATGTCCGGAACAGTGTATCGACTCGGTGTGGCTCTGCATGCACTCGATGATCCGGCAACAATTCTCGGCGTTTCCGATCAGTGGATACTGCAGCCGGAGGATCCTTGGGAGGTAAGCGGTTATGTACCCAATGTCGTTTTTACCTGCGGCGCTGTTCCGGAAGACGACGGTACGGTAAAAATATACTGGGGCGGCGCAGATACAGTCATGTGTGCCGGCACGGCCGTCATCGATGAACTGGTAGCGCTCTGCCTCTCGGTTTCCCGGCCTGCGCTGTAGATGATCATTGCCGGATGATTGCAGACCGGAAAAGCAACTTCGAGGATAAGCTGGAATTGGAGATCTATCATGATGAACAGACTTACCATGCAATGTATGAAATACCAATCGACACGAAGGGTACAATGATATGCAACCTAAAAAGCGTCAAAAGCTCAAAGTTAAAAGAAAAGCGATTAAGATCGAAGGGGATACTTCCCGGGTGATCACCCGGCTTCATTTTCCCGATGAGTGGCATCGCATCCCTAAAATAATTCAGCGGATAATAAGCTTGCCGGACGCGGCGGCCGAAAATCTTATTGCACAAATCATGGTTGACTTTTCCGGAAGGCACGAAGACATCGGGCACATTTTTGAACGACACCTGAATGCAGTAAAGGATTATCTTCCACGGGATACCATGCTCAGCGATGTTCAACGGGCCCTCATCGGAGCTTATTTTACAAAGGAGTACTCTATTGAATCGGCCGCCCTTTTTAACCCTTCCATCGTTCCCCATCCTGATCAGAGTAATATGAAAAAAGGCAGCTTGCGCTTTATCATGAGCCTGCGGGCAACGGGCGAAGGCCATGTTTCGTCAATTGTCTTTCGTAGCGGCGTTCTTGACCGGCGCAATACATTCCTTTTCGATCCGATCAGTGCTTTTGTGGAAACGCCGGACCTGCAATTAGACGCGGTTTACAAGCACAATCCTTTCCAGCTCAAGCTGAACGAGATGGGGGCCAGTAATGAAATAACCGCCCATATTCTTAACCAGTTGCCGGAAGATTTTACTTATAATGAGTTATTAGAAAAAATTGGAATGCTTCGCGTAAAACCGCTATTTTCTGAAGCAGACCAAAACAAAACCTTCAAGGTCATGTGCTGGCTTGCGGATTCCAATTATGAGGTGAGTTTTCACGCCGATCATCGCATATCCGAACGGGTGATCTTTCCCGTTTCCAAAAACGAAAGCAGAGGCATTGAAGATGCCCGGTTCGTTCAATTTTTTGATAACAGGCAAGACGTCACTTATTATGCGACCTATACCGCTTATAACGGTGAAATTTTACCGCAGTTGATTGAAACAAAGGATTTCATCAAATTCAACATTTTAACGCTCAACGGTAAAGCAGCACAAAACAAAGGCATGGCGCTTTTCCCACGGAAAATTGGTGGCCGCTATGTCATGCTCTCACGTCAGGACGGTGAAAATAACCATATCATGTTCTCAGACAATATCCATTTTTGGCAAAAATCCAAAGTCATCCAGGAGCCTGAATATCCTTGGGAATTCATCCAGGTCGGCAACTGTGGTTCACCCCTCGAAACCACCGATGGCTGGATTGTGCTAACCCATGGGGTCGGGCCCATGCGTCAGTATTGCATCGGTGCCATCCTGCTTGATCTTGAAAATCCAACAAAAATCATCGCCCGCTTGAATGAGCCGTTGCTAGTCCCGCATGAGAAAGAGCGCGAGGGGTATGTTCCCAATGTTGTTTATTCCTGCGGTGCCATAATTCATAACAAGGAATTGGTCATTCCCTACGCAATGTCCGATATCAATTCCGGTATAGCAACGGTTGGTGTCAAGGACTTACTCAACAGTATGCGCCCAGCGGGGAGATAGTTTTTTAAGATGGGTGTTCGCTAAGATCATTATGGTTGATCAGAATAAATCTGCAATATTGGAGAGTTTAATACATGTTCGAAAATCACAAAGAAGAGATTCTAATATCGTTTCTTAATGCAAAGGATAAATATAAAAAACTCGGTAAATTTATTGTTCAGCTGATCCAAGACGATCCTTCCTCCCCGAATGAGAGTCTGCATACAATTATATTTCGCATTAAAGACGAGTTAAGACTTATCGAGAAAATTAATGGGCTGAATGATGAACTTGAGGCTGACGATGGCAAAAATACTCTTTCAGAGCAGAACATAGAGCGAATCAGGGAGTAAGTAAGCAGTCATCCAATAGCCAAAAACAAAGGAGCATAAAAATTAAAGAGAAAAAATGTCAGGATTGTAGGTATTGGGAAAAATTAGGCTCTAATCTGAAAGAAGAAGGAGAGTGCAGGCGGTATGCACCGAGGGGAACAGGAGGGAGTCTTGCAGCATACACCTGGAACAAGACCAAGGGGGCTGATTGGTGCGGTGACTTCGATAGGAAGGGCAGCAAAACGATGGCACCAAAATAGCGAGCCCATTCCCCGTAGCTTGCTGCGGGGTTCTTCAATTCGTATTATAACATTTAGCCGAATCTATTCCAGGGCCGCCCCCAGGCAGGTTCCGGCATCTTATACCGCTTGTCATAATAATGTTCCGAAAATATGATGGCGGTATAAGGGTTTGTAGCAGAAAACCGGTCCTCAATCGGAACGTTTTTCTGACAACCCCTATAGAAAGTTCTCACCATCACGTCCACCTTAACTTCACTGGCATCGTAACCCATCTATGTGTTAGGATTCTTGATCCGTGTAATTACCCACTTCAGGAATAAAATAGATTGGAATCAGGGAGAAAAAGGGAATGCAGACGATAATCAGGAGTACGCTATGAATGGAAAAGATATCGCCCAACTTACCGACGATGGGGGAAAGAACACCGCCGATTCCAAAGGCCAGACCCATCATCAAGCTGGCCACCATGGAGCGACCCTTGGGGGCGATTTTCTGGGCCATCACCACACCGAGGGGCAGGGATGCCATGTTAAATCCTCCGGCCAATATGGTAGCCGGATAAATCCATTTGCCGGGAACCAGCAAAAAAGCGAGCAGGAAAGGGGTCATGAGACCATGGGTGATCCACAGCAGGCGTTTGTATCCCATGCGGTCCGAAAGATGGCCGCAGAGAATACCGGCCGCCGTCCCTGAAATGGTAAAGATGGAAAAGAGAACACCGGCGGAAACAATGCTATGTCCTTTCTGTACCCAGATTACCGGCATGAAGGTCATCAAGGACTGACCCACAACCGATCGCATGACCATAGCGATCCAGATCAACAGGATCGGCTTCCAGACACTGCCCAGGGTCTGCCTGAGGGTCTCCAAAAATCCATATTGGGCCATGTCGTTTCCCTGGGGTTTGGGAATGACCCGATAGAAATACACCCAGACCAGTAGACCCATGATCATGGTCACCGGCATGGCACCGAGACCGAAGCGGGCCACATAAAACGTGATAAAAATGGGCCCCACCCCGAAGGCCAGGGTACCGGCGGTGTTATAGATGGACATGGCCAGCCCGAGTTTTGGGCCGGCATACAAAGGCACCATACCTGTCACCGGGGGATGAAACAGGGAAGACCCCGCAGAGCCGATGACAATACACAAGAATAATCCGTAAAAACCGGTGGTCATTCCCGTCAGGGGAATAAAAAGAATGGGCATGAGCAGCCCGATCAAAAGAAAACTGCGGGAGGGATGCCGGTCAGACCAATAGCCCGACATGGGTTGTACAATGAACATCAAAAAACGGGAAACCCCCGCCAGAAGACCCACCTGGGTCAGACTCAGCCCCATCTTGTCCATAAACACGGGAAACAGCGGGTTGATGAAAGAACTGTAAAAATCCCCACTGAAATGCACCAGGCTCAGAGCGATGACAACCTTCCAGTAGGTTCTTGATTGAGATTTTACCATATGGGCTTTTGGCACTTACTTTAACCAAAGTCAATGGTAAAAACAACGGAATTTCAGACCCTATGGTTTCCTCTTAGCCGCAGACCTGTCCTATAGGGGTTGTCAGAAAAACGTTCCGATTGAGGACCGTTTTTCTGCTACAAACCCTTATACCGCCATCATATTTTCGGAACATTATTATGACAAGCGGTATAATCTTTGACGGTCCCCCGGTAGGTTCCAGCCTCTTTGAGAGCCTTCACCATCACTTCGAAATTCATGGCATCGATATTCGATATTGGATATTCAGTTAAACTGTTTGAGATAGGCCCCATACCCTTCCTTCTCCATGTCTGCCACGGGAATAAACCGAAGGGCTGCCGAATTGATGCAATAGCGCAGACCCGTCGGCTCGGGGCCGTCGTCAAAAAGATGCCCCAGATGCGAGTCTGCATGTTTGCTGCGCACTTCTGTTCTGACCATGAAATAACTGCGATCGGTCTCCTCTACGATATTCTCCGCTACCAAGGGCCGGACAAAACTTGGCCAGCCGGTTTTCGATTCGTACTTGTCCAGGGAACTGAAAAGGGGCTCGCCTGAAACAACGTCCACATAAATGCCCGCGTCATGGTTATCCCAGTAGGAATTATTAAAGGGGGATTCGGTGCCGTTCTTGCGGGTCACCCGATACTGCAGGGGTGTCAACCGGCGTTGAATCTCTTCTTCATCGGGTATGGTATACCTCATGGGTGTCATGTCCTTTGATTCCATGGAGGCGTTCTCCAGGATACCGTCAAAATGAAAGCTCGCACTCGCCCATGTTTCCTTTAGAAACGCATCCCTGCCGGATCCCGACCGATACCACTTGTAACGCAGCGGGTTCTTTTTGTAATAGTCCTGGTGGTAGTCTTCGGCCGTATAAAACGGACCCAGGGGCAGAATTTCCGTGACAATGGGTTCCGCAAACACACCGGCTTCGGCCAGTTTTTGTTTTGATCTTTCCGCCAAAAGGCGCTCTGTCTCGTTTGCATAAAATATGGCACTGACGTACTGGCTGCCACGGTCCACAAACTGACCGCCGGCATCGGTGGGGTTCACATGGGTCCAGAATACTTCCAGCAGTTTTGCATAGGTCACTCTCTGTGGATCATACATTACTTTTACGGCCTCCACGTGATGGGTACTTCCCGAGGAGACCTGTTTGTAGGTCGGGTTTTCCATGCTGCCCCCCGTATATCCGGAGACAGCGTCCATGACCCCTTCCACCTTTTCAAAGTCGGATTCCGTGCACCAGAAACAGCCGCCGGCAAAGACTGCCGAGTTCATGGAACCGGATTCACCGGTCATCTTTTTTTGCATGTCATTGTCCATGCTGAGGATCGGGGTGGAAAGAGCAACGATGCTTACGGCAATAATCATTGCAGCGATTAATATTTTCATGAGGTTACCTCCTTATTTTTCATAAGTTGTGTCAGACAATAACGGATGTCAAGTCCCACATCCGTCTCTAAGCTCTGCAAAAGCCTGGGCTATTTGAAACGCTCAACTGGGGGTTAACCTCAATTGAGCGATTGCCGAGGTTGCGGCAGCTACAAGAAAGATGCTGTTCCGCTATAGTCTACTATGCGGTATGGCATCTGACGCCGTAGATGCCGTAAGATCGGCAAGCCCGAAGGGTTTCAAATTTTAAGAATACAAACCGAAATAATCCATTGAAAATGAATCTTCTTAAAATTTGAAACGCTATAGGGGTTGTCAGAAAAACGTTCCGATTGAGGACCGTTTTTCTGCTACAAACCCTTATACCGCCATCATATTTTCGGAACATTATTATGACAAGCGGTATAAACTGAGGTTAAGATAAAACAGCCCTGTAAAGGTGAGATAACGGAACGGTAAAGATTTGGTAAATAAAATTGTTGAAACGAAATGATACTGCGCGACGTTATGGCTTTTGATGAGAGATGCGGGGCAGTTCGACACAAATAAAAAGATGGCCGTCCTGGAGCTCGGCTTCAACCGTGCCCTTGTGGGCTTCGATCAGCTCCTTGACGATGGCGAGCCCGATCCCGGCGCCGCCATGCTGTCGGGAGCGGGACTTTTCACCTCGAAAAAACCGCTCGAAAAGGTATGGCATATCTTTTGCTGTCAGGCCTTCGGCAGGGTTTTTGAAACAGATCCGAATCATCTCAGGACCGGGTTCGACGCGAACCATGACATTCCCCGCAGGGGGTGTGTAGCGGACCGCGTTGTCCGCCAGGTTGCGAAAAACACGGGCGAGACGGTTTCGGTCCGCCGACACCACCACAGACTCGGACGGCATGTCCATATGAACATGGACACGTCTTTCATCGAATGCAGAACGGTATGCATGGCGGATATCATGGATCATCTTGACCACATCCACGTTTTCGAATGTCATGTTGTCATGGGCGGCATCTGCTTTTGCCAGCTGAAGCACATCTTCAACAAGCTGGACAATTCGCAATGTTTCGTCCTGCAGCATGGAAAAGGTTTTGGAAGACGGCGGCAGAACCCCGTCGTTCAATGCTTCCAGGTACCCCCGGATATTCGTGAGCGGTGTTCTCAGCTCATGGGCCACATCGATCATGAGCTTGCGTCGCAGACGTTCAATCTTCTCCAGACTCTCTGACATCCGGTTGAAAGCCCGGGCCAGCTGGCCGACTTCATCTTCTGTGTTAGCGGGCACCCTGAGGGCAAAGTTTCCTGCGGCAATCTCCCGGGTAATCGCATTCATCTGGGTCAGGGGGGCCAGAACCCTGCGCATCATCAGATAACTCAAAATGACGGACAGGATCACCGCCGCCAGAGATGCCCACAGCAGATATCGATGAATGGCATCGACAAACATGGCGTGGGCCGGCTTTGGAGAAATGTTGTACTTCTCCATGAGAGTCATAAAATAACCGGCCGCCAAGGTATCGATGGCTACCCATACGAGGATTATGACAAAGCCGATCACCACCAGGTTGACGGCCAGAAGTTTGAGGATCAAATACCGTTTCACACTGTCCTTCCGCTCAATATTTTTCGGGCTTGGTAAGCGCCCATCAACGTTGATATGACCGAAGTGTCAATTGCCTGCTGATTTCGGCATACATGCAGGCTCATCACATTCAATAAAATCGCGAAGTGGTTTTATTGGGCACGATCGGCAAATCGATATCCGACCCCACGAACCGTTAAAATATATTGCGGATCCGGTGGATTTGGTTCGATTTTCTGACGAAGCTTTCCGATGTGAACATCCACCACGCGATCGATAACCATGGCTTCGCCCATGGGATAAAGTCGGTCCAGGAGTTCATCACGCGTGTAGATCCGTCCTGGAGAGGCCATGAGTGTTGAAAGTAGCCGGTATTCATGGGGGGTGAGATCCACGGACATGCCTTTCACACTGACCCGGCGTTTTTTCAAATCGAGCTGCAGGTCTCTATGAGACAAGCGTTGTGTTTCCTCCTGAAGCGGACGCTGCACCCGTCTCAGGACAGCCTTGACCCGCTCCACAAGCTCCCTGGGGCTGAACGGCTTGACAACATAGTCGTCGGCACCCAATGAAAGTCCGGACACCCGGTCGATTTCATCTCCCCGCGCAGTGAGCATGATGATGGGAACATCGGAGGTCTGCCGGATTCGCCGGCACACCTCCCAACCATCCATTTCAGGCAGCATCAAATCCAGGATAATGAGATCCGGGCGTTCTTTACCGGCCCTGTCAAGACCGGAGCTGCCGTCGGCTGCCGTTAGCGTCCGAAACCCTTCACGCTCGCAGTAGAGTGTTATCAATGCCGCCGTGTTGGCATCATCTTCGATGATCAAAATCGTGTTCTGCATGCCATATTATACCGCTTGTCATAATAATGTTCCGAAAATATGATGGCGGTATAAGGGTTTGTAGCAGAAAAACGGTCCTCAATCGGAACGTTTTTCTGACAACCCCTATAGATAGCAAAACCAGATCACAATTAGCAACCCTGATCGTTAATTGGCGCAGGGGCCGGGTTGTTTTTTCACCTATTCATTTGATTACCCCTTCCGCTCTGAAACGATTGAAAACGTTTCGTTTGAAGACGGTTAATTAGACCCGATGCTTGCCTGGCTGACATACGGAAAAAGAAGCCTGCCGACCGAAAAAAATGGATCGACTTGATCAATTCAGAGAATCAGTGCTATAAACAAAATCGTAAAACGATTTTATGATTGAATGGAGAAACAATGACAGCAGACATCATCAACATCGAAGACCGCGACGACGCCCTGCATGCCATTTTAGACAGGGTTATGCTGCTGGTTCCTGAAAAAGACAAACAGGACCTGAACCTGCAGCGAATCATTGCTTTCCGTCTCAAATTGGACGGTGAATCAGAAACCCGGGCGTATCTTGTCAAAAAAATCGAAGAGACCATTCAGTGCGCCTACACCGGCAGCCTCTACGAATTCCTCAAGGACGACATCCAGGAAAAAAAGTGCGTCTCAAAAAAAGAGAAACCAGAGCCCCCGGATGTTGCGTAACTTGCTCATCCGGATGTCAGGGCTCTCCCAGCCCCGATAAACCAGAATTTCTACTTCGCCCCAACAAGCAATGGGGAGCGCGCTGGCAAGAAAGGCTATCTCAATCGATAGATTACACCACCCCAGGTCAATCCCGCTCCTAAACCGATGAGCATGAGGGTGTCCTTTGGTTTCAGCATGTGTTTTTCCATGAGTTCATCAAGGGCAATAGGAAGGGTTGCGGCCGTTGTATTTCCATATCGTTGAATATTGTTATACATTTTTTCTTTCGGGATATTCATCCGTTCCCTGAAAGCTTCATTTATTCTCAGGTTTGCCTGATGGGGAATAACCATATCCAGGTCTTCAATTTTTAGGTTTGCCTTTGCCAACAGTTCTTCTGTTACTTCTGGCAGCCGGGTCACCGCCAGTTTGAATACTGTCTTTCCATCCATATAGGGTAAATGTTCTTTGTTGTCTATTACGGTTGGACTGATTGCCTGTCCAGATTTTCTGGCAGGTAATCCAACCCGCAATGCGCCTGAATATTTTCCGTCAGCATGCAGAATCGATGTTATGATTCCAACTTCCTTGCTGTTTTCAACAGCTTCAATACATACAGCACCGGCACCATCCGCAAAAATCACCGCTGTATCACGGTTTTCAGTTGTCAATTCCAGGTATCGGCTTTGAAATTCAGCACCTACCAATAGGATCTTCTGTGCTTTTTCACTCCTGATATAAGCATCACAGATTTCAAGCCCATGCAGAAACCCGGTACATTGCTGACGGATATCGAGAGCAGGCACCTTTTTCACACCCAGCCGGTGTTGCAGAAAAACCCCCGAACCCGGCACGTTCACATCGGGTGTCATGGTTGCAAACACAATTAAATCCAGGTCCCCGGGATCCCAGTCCGCTCTTTCCAGTGCTACAACTGAAGCCTCATACGCGAGATCCGATGTGCCGACATCATCCCCTTCCCTGACCCAGTACCTGGCTTCGATACCCGTGCGTCGCACAATCCATTCATTTGATGTTTCCATCAATCCGGCCAGCTCTTTGTTTGTGACATGTCTATCAGGTACATACCGGCCGGTACTCTTTATAATTGATCGTTTCATAGGTTATTTCCTTTTAATGTTCTGTCTTTCCTTATCCGCGTCTCCACTTAAACTTGATAAAACCAGTTTCTTCCGATAAACGATACTACTGTCGGGTATCACCATTCATGTTTTTCATTTTCAAAGGAGACCTTTTCATTGTTCGCCATATTGCTCTGTGCTGGCTATGCAACCCGCTTGTATCCATTGACACGTGATTTCCCCAAGCATTTACTGCCGGTGGCAGGGAAACCCGTCATTGATTATCTTGTGGAACAGATTCTTGAGTTTAAAGGTCTCAGCGGTATTCATGTCATTACAAATACCCTGTTTTTTGATCTTTTTGAAGAATGGAAAAAAAATTGGTCGGGAAAAATCGACATCACCATTCATAATAATGGAATCAGCGCCAATGATAACCGGCTTGGGCCATCAGGAGACCTGCAGTTTGTCCTAAAAAGCATGCACCGACCATCTCGTGTGATGGTTGCAGCCGCCGATAATATTTTTCGATTCCGGCTCGAACCGCTGTGGGAATGCTTCCGTACCAGTCAACACCACTATATTGTGGGTCTTTCAGAATCCAATAAAGAAGTGCTCAGAAAAACCGGTGTACCCCTGTTGGGTAAAAATGATCGTGTGTTACGATTATTCGAAAAACCGGATAAACCCATTTCCCCCTGGGCGGTTCCGCAACTCTACTTTTTTCAACCGTCCGTCTGGCAACGGATGGATGCGTTTCATGCCAAGGGTCTGAGAAGAGGCGAAAAAAAACATTTTCTCGATTATTTATGTCAAATTGAAGATCTTTATCTCTTCAAGATTTATGGCACCCGTTTCGATATCGGCACCGTCGAATCCTACCAGGCAGCAGATATTTGTCTGCAAAAAGAATCTGTTCTCCAAGAGTGAGACTCACACCATTTTAAACATCTGTGACATCTTCCGTCCCAACAGGCGATTTGCCAGGGTGATGGCGCTAAGAACAAGAACGATGAGTATCGTTCCCAGTGCATAAGCAGGACCGATAGTGGCGGAAAAAAGATATTCTATAATGGCCACAGTAATGGTTTTCCACCCGGCAGAATAGAGTATGATGGTGGTAGACAGTTCTCCCATAAGCGTCGAAAAGCAGATCACGGCACCTGCAAGGATTCCAGGGGCCATCAGCGGAAGTGTTATCCTGAAAAATGTGACACCCCAGGATGCCCCGGCAATTGCCGATGCTTCTTCCACCGATATATCGATCTGGGATAAGGATGCCATTGAAGAACGAAAAATATAAGGCATCCGGCGGATAAAAAAACCGATCACCATAATCATCCATGTGCCGGTTAGGACGATCAGTCCTGAGGAAAAACCGGACAGGATCGCCACACCAACGACAATTCCAGGCAGAATAAACGGCAGCATTACCGTCAAATCCAGGATCCATTTACCATGAAATTGTTTTCTTACTGCAATATAAGAGAGCAATGTGCCGATCACTGTCGCGACGACCGTTGCCGTAATCGCCAGAAAAAGGCTGTTCAAAATAGGCGTTTTCGCAATTTGAAAAATCCTTTGATAATTTTCAAATGAAAATTTAGTGGGATAACGGGTCCCAGACCACCCTTCGGTAAAAGAGGTCACAATCACCGTCATATGCGGAAGCAGCGAAAAAAAGATAACACAAGAGCAAAATAATATTCCGCACCACTTCAGGGTCTTGTTGGCAGACACCTGAGCCCCCTGCGTCGTGCTGGTAATGGTGACATAAGATCTCTTGGCCATGACATACTGAGAAATCAGAATCGCCAGGCCAACCATGGAAATATTGACGATAGCGATAGCACCTGCCGTGTGCAGATTGAAAAACCCCACAACCTGAAAGTGGATTAGCGTCGGCAGCACATAGAAATTTCCCCCCAGCAAAGCAGGAACACCAAAATTTCCAACAGCCCGCATGAACACGATCAGGGCACCTGCCGCAATAGCGGGTGTTACCAATGGCAGCGTTACGGTACGAATCAGATCCCATCTTGATGCACCCATGATGGTGGCACTTTCCTCCAAATAAGGGTCAGCCGACAAGAGCGCGCCATAGGTCAAAAGAAAAATAAAAGGGTATAGACTCATTGTCATCGCAATAACGACACCGGGTGCTCCGTAAATATCAGGCAAGGCAAAACCAAAAAGTTCTTTCAGAAAAAAATTAACCACTCCTTGCCGGCCAAACAGGAGAACCCACGAATAAGCGCCCACAAATGGTGGCAGAATGAGTGGCAGGGTCCCCAAGGTAAGAAATAAGGTTTTAAACGGTATCTCCGTTCTGGCGACAAAATAGGCCATGGGTATCCCGAGAATACAAGAAAAGAGCACACACAGAAACCCCACCAAAAGCGTGTTCATAAGAGCACTTTTGTATAAACTGGAGGAAAAAAACTGAGAAAAGTTTGCCAGTGTGAGATTTTGGATGGAAAAAACGTCGTCAGCTCTGAGAAAACTGTTGAGGAGCACCTTTGACAGGGGGTAGGCGATGAACAGCACCAGGATTAAAAGCGCGAGCCCCAGAACCAGATAGGGTATGAATTCTATTTTATAAAATCGTTCTTTTAAATCCGTCACCATGAATTTAACAGCCTTATATAAAATCGTGAAACGATTTTATTCCTGTGGGAAAAGCCCTATATCGTCCTCGTTAAAAATCAGCGCCACCTCATCACCTTCTTTGACATCTTTGATTCGACGATTTTTGTCAACGAGCACGTCTTGAGGCGCTGTCTGTTGAAAAATCTGGACAAAATATCGAACCTGGGACCCAAGATAGAGAATTCGTTTCACCTCTCCCCGCAATGAATTTGTCTTTCCCAACACAGGCACCACGTCCAGCCGTTCGGGCCGGATAAAAAGAAGCCCCTTTGAATGATCGTGTTCTGAAAATCGTTTCCTATTACGCTCCAGCAAAACCGTCTCATTTGACGGAAACGTTAACAGCATCGATTCTTTGTTTTTTTTCTCGAGAGAGCAGGTCAAAAAATTGGCCTGGCCGATAAAATCAGCAACATGGATGGTTTGGGGGTTTTCATAGATTTCATCGGGAGAGCCGATCTGGTCAATCTTTCCATCCGACATGACAGCGATTTGGTCAGAGATGGCCAGCGCCTCTTCTTGGTCATGGGTCACATATAGGGTTGTTACCTTGGCTTTCTGCTGGATCCTTCGAATCTCCTCCCGCATATAAACCCTTAGCTTTGCATCTAAATTACTGAGAGGTTCATCCAGCAAAAGAAGCTGGGGTTCATACACCAGGGCACGGGCAAGGGCGATCCGTTGTTGTTGCCCGCCGGAAAGCTCGCTTGGTTTTCTTTTCTGGGTCTCTTTAAGTTCCACCAGCTGAATGATGCGATTGACTTTCTGTTCTATCTCTCGGCGAGGCATCTTGCGCATTCTTAAACCGTAAGCAACATTATCAAAAATCGACATGTGAGGAAATAGCGCATAACTCTGAAATACCATACCGATATTGCGTCTAAAGGGTGGGATGGTTGTGTAATCTCTTCCGAGAAACTGAATATTCCCGTTGGTAGGTTTTTCAAAACCGGCCAGGCATCGGAGCGTTGTGGTCTTTCCACACCCGCTGGGACCCAACAGGGTGAACAAGTCTCCTTCCAACACATCGAAAGAAACATCGTCAACCGCCATAACGTTTTCCGTTTTGCCATAAAAGACCTTGGATAGATTCTGAATCGACAATGTGATGGGTCTTTTTTGATTCATTCAATCCGCCTTATCATTGTGACCGGAGCGCTATCTGGCATCAATAAAACCAATCACGAAAACACGAAATAGGGAAATCACGATGTGGACACTATTCTTTTCGTGTTTTCGACCTTCCGTGCTTTCGTGATATAGGGGTTGTCAGAAAAACGTTCCGATTGAGGACCGTTTTTCTGCTACAAACCCTTATACCGCCATCATATTTTCGGAACATTATTATGACAAGCGGTATAATATATTTTTCTTTGTCTGGATCAGGCTAATTTCTTTGAGCAAAAATTTCGCCAAATTTTTGTAAATAATCATTTCTGCTTTTGGATGCTTTCATAGCCTCATATGGGAAAAATTTGATTTCAGCACTCGGCTTCAAACCCGGGGGTGGCGGCACATCCGGTCTGGCCATTCTCCTGAAATGCGGGGCTTTGGAAATAATAGCCAGGGCATCTTTGGTTGTTAACCAATCCATAAATATTTTGGCATTGTCAAGATTCGGACCCCCTTTTATAATCCCTGAGGCATCAAATCGAAGCCCTGTACCATCGGCAGGATATACAGCCGCCACCGGATGGCCTTTGTTGATCTCACCAAAAACGTTGCCCTCCCCGGTGACACCGATGGCAAACTCTCCCCGGCCCACAAATGTATAGACCAAGGTCGATTTCGGCACAAACGTCGTCACCTTTCTCACGTTGTTGATGAAGTCCCATCCATACAGGTGGACCATTTGATAAAGCTGGGCATATGCTGAACCTGAAAGAGCCGGGTTGGCCAGGACAACCTGTCCTCTCCATTTCGAATCCCCCAGATCCGCCCATGTTTTGGGCGCCTCCGATAGCGGCACAAGGTCTGTGTTGATAATAAAGGCCTGAATATTGAAACTGAATCCATAAAACTTGTGTTCCTGGATATCTTTGACATCATCCGGAAAAGCGGCATCTTCACGAACCTTATAGGATTGGAGCAGGTTTCTGATAACCTCGAGATTTTCCTTGGCAACAGCCAAAATGACATCGCCCTGGGGTTTACCCGATTCCCCTTTAATTCTCGTAATAAGTTCCCCGGAGCCCTGCCGGATAATTTCTGTTTTGATGTCGGGGTACTTACTGTTAAATGCCCGAACAAGATCATTCCCTAACTCAGGTGATCCCGCGTTGTAGATCACAAGATTCCCCCCTGCCATGGCCAAGCCGGCACTGAAAAAAAGGATAGTTCCAATCACCATAAAGATAGCCATCTGTCTACACTTTCCCATAGGTTCCTCCTTTCTTTTAATGTGATGTAGGGCCGAAGAATATAATCGCTGCACAATAGTATTCTTCAGCCATGAAAATCGGTTTGTCCAAATGTAATACGATATAATAATTCAGCATTTATTATCAAGCTAAAACCCGCTCACAAAAACGGTATCGCCTCTGCCCGTCAATTGTCATTGTTCTTTCAGCGGATTGTTTCGCAGGTAATGATCCGCCGCCCAATAGGTTTCAATACTCCCGATATCCAGACGGGACGCATGCATTCGAAAAGCATAAACAGGCTCTTTGCGGCAGAGAAAATCGATGAAGTATCCGGGCGCATCCATGGCCGCGTGGTGTTCCAAAAACGCATTCAAACGTCCCGACACCGTCGATTGAAAAAAGTATAAAGGCGGACAAAACCATTCCGAAGACGGGTGGGTGGGTTTTTCAAACAACCTATTCACACGATCATCCGCCGTCATATCGAGCACACCGGTCTTTTTCAGCTTTTTCCTGTCTGTTTCCGGCAACGCCACAATGTAATGCCGATTGCGCTGAAGAAACTGTTTCCAGAGCGGTTTGATGCTGAACCTGTAAATATTGTCACCGGCTGTCACCATAACGCGTGTGGGTTCAGGAATCGTTTTCAAAACGTACTGTAAATCGGCGGAAGCACCGAGACGATGGTCGTTGTCCATGGCGCCATCATTCAACAGCGCAACCACAGGGCGACGTGATCTGCAATTGGATTCCCAGCACCGCTTCCATGCGACAAAATGAGAATAAAATTTTCCGTTGCTCACAAGATATATCGCCTCAAGACCGGGAAGTTCGACGAGTTGATCCATCAGATAGTCGATGACCGGTCTGCCGGCCACTTCCAACAGCGGTTTGGGAAACGTCTTTGTGAGGGGGTGCATCCGGGTTGCAAAACCCGCACATAACACGACGGCAATATTCATGATGGCATCTGTTTTTTCTGCCAGTCCCGGTATTGTATCACAGACGCATAGGTCCGCACGGCACGCTCGGCCGAATCGAAAAAAGGGAGGCCTGAGGTGCAGAATCGTTGGGCCAGCTTTTCGTCAAAACCGGGTATCTTTACCAGCAGAAAGGGTTTGCCCGATTCCTTTTGGGCTTCGATGAGTCCCGAGGTATAGATTTCGTTGGTTTCGGGGGTCAGACCGGCGCCGATGACCACCAGGGCATCTACACCCGGGTCCCGGGATATTTCCCGGGCGGCATTGATATAGATATGGATATCCAGAGAGGCCATGAGCCCCACATCCACCGGGTTGATAAAACTCGTGCCCGTTGGTGGAATCATCTTCTTCAAGGCTTTCTTTGTTTCAGGCAACAATTCGGCCAGCTTAAGTCCCTCATTCCCACAGGCTTCTGAAGCAGAGACAGCCAGCCCGCCCGGACCGGAAAGAATGGCCAGCCGATCCCCGACGTGTGAAGGCAGAAGGGAAAAGGCCATGAGGGCATCCAGATAAGCCTCGAACCCGGAAACCGAAACCGCCCCCCCCTGCTTGATCACGGCCTGCCAGATTTGCCGTGAGCCGGCCAATGCACCGGTATGGGATGTTGCCGCCCGGGAGCCTTCCGGGGTCATGCCCACCTTCCAGAGAATCACCGGCTTTCTCAGAGACGCGCTTTTAAGCGCCTTCAAAAAGATCGGACCATTGGGAATGCCCTCTATATAGCCCCCGATGACTGCCGTCTCCGGGTCAGCTTTGAAGTAATCCAGAAAGTCGGTTACGGCAAGATCACACGCATTGCCGATACTCACCACCTTGCTGAAGTAAACGCCTTTTTCCGATGCCATGCGCCCCAAAATATTGGTCAGGGACCCGCTGTGGGATATCATACCCACGGTTCCCGGTTGCCTGGAAAGTTCCGGGAAAAAAGACAAGCCGGAGCGCGGTGCGTAAAACCCCATACCATTGGGTCCAATAATCCGCATTCCCCCTGCAAGGGCGACGTTGACAATCTCTTCTTCGAGATCGATGCCCGCCTGGGTATTGGTTTCCCTGTATCCTGACGTGAACAGGATGGCGCCCTTGACACCCTTTTCTACACATTCCTTGATAACCGTCAGGGTATAGTGACTCGGAACCAGCACAATTGCCAGGTCCACCGGTCCTGGGATGGCCGATACGCTGGGGTAGGTTTTGAGGCCGTCAATTTCACGGACATTCGGATTCACCGGATAGATGTCCCCGGAAAATTTCTGGTCCTGAAGCGCCAGAAGAAACAGTTTGCCTGTTTTCAATCCCCTGGGCAGTCCCACGATGGCCACGGAACGGGGATGAAACAAGGACTCTATCTGTTCAAACATGGGATTCATATTTTGGTGTTTGGTGTTTTGTGTTTGGTGTTTGGTGTTTGGTGTTTTGGGTTTTGGTGTTTGGTGTTTGGTATTTTGTGTTTTGTGTTTTGTGTTTTGTGTTTTGTGTTTTGTGTTTGTGTTTGGTGTTTTGTGTTTGGTGTTTGGTGTTTGGTGTTTGGTGTTTGGTGATTCATGTTTGGTGCTTGGGCTGGGTTGCTCGAATCTGCATTTCATGCCCATCTGTCCGTATCCGTATGGCACCATTGATGTCGGTTCGCAGGACCCTGGCCCCCATGGTTTCATAGCGTTGCAAAACCGATTTCGCAGGAAACTTGAATCGATTCATCCAGCCACAGGATATCACGACGATCTCCGGGTTGACCTGCTCTGTCAAAAGAGGCGTACTCGAAGAAGCACTCCCGTGGTGGGGTGACACCAGAACCGTACTCTTTAAGTTTTCTCCGGCTTCTGCAACGAGTGCTTTTTCGCCCATGGCCATGAGATCACCCGGAAACAGAAACGCATGCTCTCCATAGGATACCTTCAGCACCAAAGAGTTGTTATTTTTGTTTCGTTGCTTCTTGTGTAAGGTTTTTTCTAAAAATTCCTCTGGGGGATAGAGAATTTCTATCTTGGTACCCGCCACCGTTGTCGTGCGTTCCAATCCCCGGTATTCGGGCGTATCTATGCCGTTCTTCTTCAGTGCTTCCACAAACAATCGATACCCCATGGTCGGGGAGGATTCATTGTTGGTGATAGCCTGCTTTACATTAAAATGCCCGGCAATATATATCAAGCCATTTAAGTGATCACTGTTGGGATGGGACAAAAAAAGCGTGTGGATGGTTTTGATCTTGTTTTGCAGGAGGTATGGGGCAATGATATTTTTACCGGTATCAAAAACAGCATTGTCTGCAAAGCCCCCCCCATCGATCAGGAGGTTGCGACCCCCGGGCAACGCCAGAAGCGCCGCACTTCCCTGACCCACGTCAAATATCGTAACGCGAAGATCTTTGTGCCAGAAGCGCTGATGAATCCAGTATCCGGCATCCAAAATCCCCCCAAAGACAGCCAGGAGGAGCATTCCATAGGCAATGCCTTTCCTCACGCCAACTGACAGATGGGACGGTTTTTCCTGATGCCTTGCGCAAAACCAGTTGAAGAACCCCGCAAGCAGCAGATAAAAAAGACCGATTTCAACGAGACTGGGTGTGACGGTTTTCAGGGCCGCACCCGGCAATCCGGAAAAAAAGTCAATGACCAGAATCACTTTTCCAAGAATCCAATGACTCAGCCGGAGACATACCGACGCAACACCCGTGCTGAACACATGCATAAAAACAGCAAAAAGTCCTAAAGGAACGGCAAAAAACCCCACCAGGGGTACGGCAACGACATTCACCACAAGGCCGATGAGAGAAACCTGATTGAAATAGGCCATAACCAGCGGTGCCGTACCCACAGTGGCAAGAAGCGTGACAGCCATAAAGACAACCCCTTTGGTAATCAGGACGTCCTTGAAGCCTTGCGCCTTTTGCAAAAAGGGCCGCATCAGTGACAGGCCTGAAACGATAACCAGCACGGCGGTGAAAGAAAGTTGAAACGATATGGAAAACAGCGCAGGCGGGTTGATGATGAGAATCAGCATGCCGGCGATACAAATGGTGTTGACCAGGTCCTGCTCCCTGTCAAAGAGGAGGGTCAACAGAAAAACACTCACCATGATAACCGCCCGTTGGGTCGAGGGTGACATTCCCGCCAGAAAACCGTACGCCAGCACCGGCACAAACGTCAGGATGGCGGCAGTTCTTCTGACCCATCCTGCCCATAAAACAGGTGAAAACCATGTGACAAGCCATCGAAAGATTGCAAACGTCACGGTGGCCACGATACCGATGTGAAGTCCCGATATGGCAAGGAGGTGCCCCACACCGGCACGATTGAATTTTTCTTGCAACACCGTTGAAATATCTTTGCGATCACCGATCAATAACGCCTTGGACACCGCCTTGGCATCTTTTGCATTTTCCGATGCTGTGACCCCAAGGCCATCGATCATTTCAGAAATCCTGGCACGTCGTTCATCAAAAACAGCCCTTTGCCCGGGTGTGTTTCCACGCGACTTAACGGTTAGTTTATCTGCAGTAACATAGCTGCGGGCCCAGACATTTTGAAAAGCCATGTAGCGCTCGTAATCAAACCCGCCGGGATTGTTGAAATTTCGGATGGCGCGCAGACGACCGAAAAAAGAGATGCTGTCTCCCTTGGACAGGAAGATAGGGCCACTGGATACCGTAACACGTACCCGCCCGCAGGTAGGGATGGGATTCCCGTCCTTCACGATGGAAACGGCCTCTATAAAAAACCGGGTTCTGTTGCGCTTATAAACAGGCTCATCCAGAACAGTCCCGGTAATGTTACAGGCTTTGGCGTCAACAAAATGTCGAATGTGATGATCCGGGAAGCGCGGCGCAACCCAGGGCTGGATGGAAAGGTAGCCGATACCGCTGAAAAACAGAAGCGCCAGCAACAAGACCGGTATGTTCCGCTTCAGGCAAATCACCAGAACCAGACCGACGGCCATGGTCAGCAATAAAAACCATTGGCCAAAGCCCGGGAAGGCTTCACCCGCAAGGATCCCGAGAATCATCGAAATTGTCAGCCAGATGATGGGACGGTAGATGGGGTAAACCATAGGGTTCGAGACGAAATACATTGTCATTTACTGCGTGTCATTTGTGGTCATTTACTTCGTGTCATTTATCGTAGCTATAGGCAACCAGCCCTTGGCAGCAATGAATGACGCGCGCAGCGCTAATAACGTCCGCAGGACCAATGTCGCACAAAGTGCTAATAACGCGCGCAGCGCTAATAACGTCCGCAGGACCAATGTCGCACATAGTGCTAATAACGCGCGTAGCGCTAATAACGTCCGCAGGACCAATGTCGCACAAAGTGCTAATGACGCGCGCAGCGCTAATAACGTCCGCAGGACAATGTCGCACAAAGTGCTAATGACGCGCGCAGCGCTAATAACGTCCGCAGGACCAATGTCGCACAAGTGCTAATACGCGCGCAGCGCTAATGACGTCCGCAGGACCAATGTCGCACAAAGTGCTAATGACGCGCGCAGCGCTAATGACGTCCGCAGGACCAATGTCGCACATAGTGCTAATAACGCGCGCAGCGCTAATGACGTCCGCAGGACCAATGTCGCACAAAGTGCTAATGACGCGCGCAGCGCTAATGACGTCCGCAGGACCAATGTCGCACATAGTGCTAATGACGCGCGCAGCGCTAATGACGTCCGCAGGACCAATGTCGCACATAGTGCTAATAACGCGCGTAGCGCTAATGACGTCCGCAGGACCAATGTCGCACAAAGTGCTAATGACGCGCGCAGCGCTAATAACGTCCGCAGGACTAATGTCGCACAAAGTGCTAATGACGCGCGCAGCGCTAATAACGTCCGCAGGACTAATGTCGCACAAAGTGCTAATGACGCGCGCAGCGCTAATAACGTCCGCAGGACCAATGTCGCACATAGTGCTAATAACGCGCGTAGCGCTAATGACGTCCGCAGGACCAATGTCGCACATTGTGCTAATGACGCGCGCAGCGCTAATGACGTCCGCAGGACCAATGTCGCACATTGTGCTAATGACGCGCGCAGCGCTAATGACGTCCGCAGGACCAATGTCGCACATAGTGCTAATAACGCGCGTAGCGCTAATGACGTCCGCAGGACCAATGTCGCACATAGTGCTAATGACGCGCGCAGCGCTAATGACGTCCGCAGGACCAATGTCGCACATAGTGCTAATGACGCGCGCAGCGCTAATAACGTCCGCAGGACCAATGTCGCACAAAGTGCTAATAACGCGCGCAGCGCTAATGACTGCCAAAGGCTATACACGTACCCGCTTTATCACCGCTCCCAGCCCGGTCAATTTCTGGTCGAGTGCCTCGTATCCCCGATCCAGATGATACACGCGGTTGATTTCGGTGGTTCCCTTTGCCACGAGCCCGGCCAGAACCAGTGATGCACTGGCTCTGAGATCCGAGGCCATAACCGGTGCACCGGAAAGTGACGGCATGCCTTTAATCAGGGCGGTATTACCGGAGACAGTGATGTCGGCCCCCATCCGTTTGAGTTCGCTGACATGCATAAAGCGATTTTCGAATATGGTTTCTGAAATAATGCTCAAACCCCTGGCCACAGACATCAGAACCATGAACTGGGCCTGCATGTCCGTAGGGAATCCCGGATACACTTGTGTTTTAAGATCGATGCTCGTGATCTCTTCCGGTCCTGAAACCCGTATACTGGAACCGTCAATATCGATAAGAACACCGGCAAGTCTCAGCTTGTGGATGACCGCCTGGAGATGGGTCGGTTCGCACCCTGATATATTGACCACCCCTCGGGTCAGTGCAGCAGCGGTCATCAGTGTACCCGCTTCCACGCGATCCGGTATAATCGATGTGGATACCGGATTGAGAGAAGACACGCCATGAATGGTCATCACGGTGGTACCGGCATCCCGGATATCGGCACCCATCCGGTTCAGAACGTCCGCCAGGGCTACCACTTCCGGCTCACAGGCCGCATTCCTCAGAATGGTTTTTCCCTCCGCCAGAACAGCCGCCATCATCAGATTTTCCGTACCCGTCACGGTGGGAATGTCGAGATAAATGTCACTGCCCACCAGGCGGGGTGCAGAAGCCTCCACATATCCATGCTTGAGATCGATTTTAGCCCCGAGGCTGGCCAACCCTTTCAGATGCAGGTTGATGGGTCGCGCGCCGATGGCACACCCCCCCGGCAGAGAAACCCGCGCTTTTTTAAGCCTGGCAAGCAACGGACCAAGAACCAGTATGGAGGCCCGCATCTTTCGAACCAGGTCGTAAGGTGCTTCATGGCTGTTGAGCCCGCTCGAATCGATGCGAACAGTGCCGTTTTCAGCGGTCACCCGGGCACCAAGGGTAGACAACAACTTCTTGGTGCTTTCAATATCCATGAGCTCCGGCACATTGCTGAACGTATTCCACCCGTCCGTGAGAAGGGCCGACACCAGAATCGGCAACGCTGCGTTTTTAGCACCACTGACCTTGACGTCACCTGCCAGACGGTTGCCGCCTTCGACGATGATTTTATCCATTGATTATCCGTTCTCCAGGAGATTTCATCAAAGCATAGCTCTCAATGCCAGATGGATACACGTTAAACCAAGTTGAGCGATTATCTTAAATTTAATCATATACTGCCCTGGGGGTCAAGCACGGGAAAAACAGGCTGCAATGGGTCGCAGGATCAAGACCATTTTAATATCGATCCTATTTTCTTATCAAAGGAGAATATCGGAAGAGGCGGAGGGCTCTTTTCCCCACACTACAGACCAGCACCGCAGTGTTTGCAGAATTGGGCATCCTTGTCATGCCCCTGGGCGCTGCAGGACGGGCAGGCCTGATTGACGGCCTTATGCTCCATGGCATGAGAGATCTCTACCGACACGATACCGGTGGGAACCGCGATCAGCCCGTACCCCATGATCATGATCAACGAGGCAAGCACCTGACCCAGACCGGTCTGGGGAGAAATATCGCCGTACCCAACTGTGGTTAGGGTCACAACAGCCCAGTAAATACTCCACCGTGAACAAAAGGGTAAACGACCATTCCAGACGTCGCAACAGTCGGCCATGCGCGACCTGGAAGGAACTGACACTGTCCAGCATCACCACGGTGACGCTCAGAAGAATCGAGACAATCAACAAAATGTCGAACCATTTTCCGGCCGGTGTATCGGCCTCGAAAATGACTTCATATAGCGCTTTTCGCCAGCCACGGATCGGGGGCTTATGCTGAGTTTTTTTCATGGGTAGACCACCGCTGGTTCTTTCGGGGTCGGATCGCTAAAGATAAGAACGTGCTTTTTTCTAAAACGAGTATGTCAAAATGATACTTTTGCGTCAACACGTTAGTCGATGAACAACGGTTGTGGATATGTTATATCGTAGATGTGTTCACGTTTATGGTTGGCGGACAGGGAACGATGGTGGGCCAATAAAAAAGACGCGATTCCTTTACCCAAGAAAGGAAACACGCCTTTTTTTCAATTCGGAAAAACGAAATCAGTGATGGTCGTCCGTACCCTTGCAGGTGTCGTAGGCTGCTTTGATAATGCAGTAAGTCATCCCCATACCGATAATAGACAGTGCATACCAGAGACCACCGTGAAAGACGATATGGCTCATATCCCAAACCCATTCAAAACTGATGACCGGAAACATGAAATTTCTCCTTAGTAAAACATTTGCTAAATAAAATCAAATGAAGCGATTGTCGAGGTTGCCGTAGCCACAAGAAAAATGCCGTTCCGCTATGGTGAACCATGCGGGATGGCGTTTGACGCCGTAGATGCGGTAAGATCGACAATTGGTTCAGGCTTCTGCCGGTGTAAGATCCCCCTCCGGGGCAGTCGCCTCGCCATCTTCTTTTTCTGTTGCCTCTGCCATCTCCACGGGCGGCGTTGGTTCCTCGATGGGATTCAACTCGGCCTCCTGGGGAAATATGGGCAGATACCGGTATGAAATCAGGACCAGGATCACACCGTAAGCCACGGGTAGGATCGTCGTGGCAATTTCCTGCCAGCTCGGGAAATAGGTAGACCAGGCTTCAAATGTCATTACGGGTACCGCAAGTACCTGAAGGACCATCACCCACCGGTTCAGAAGAACCCCCAGGGAAGCCAGTATGACGGCTGTCCACAAGGTTGCCGGTGTTTTACGCCCCTTATCTGTAATGAGGATGAGTGCTGGAAGAGCGCCGCACACACCAACTTCGAGAATCAGTATCCAGATACCGTAGACGGAATCAGGGTTGTTGGTGTAGAAATCCATCAGGGCATACCCTTTGGACGGCGCCGTGACGGTTGCCCAGTACCAGGTATCGATGAGCTTGGCGATGACGTATGTGGCCAGCATCCATCCGGCTATTTTGGCCAGAAGCTCGATAACATTGTCCTTGACCAGTTTCTTCCCGGCAATTTTTTCGGTCAGTTTGGTTACCAGGATGGTGAAACAGGGGCCACAGGCTGCCGCCGACCAGGTGAAAAGAAAAAAGGTGTAAGGCCAGATAAAGATGTGTTCACGATATCCAAATGGTCGCCCAAAAAGAACCCCGGCAACACCACCCAGAGATCCCTGATGAAAGAAAGATAAAAAAGCGCCGGTGGCGGCAAAAACGACCATGATCTCGTGCATATTGTGGCTCAAATTATGGAAAAAGGGCACCCTGTCCACCTGCTTGTTCTCGAGAATCAACGGCAGATATTCAATACACAGCACACCGAAATAACATGTCAGGCAGAAGGCCACTTCCGTCAGCATGGAGTGAACATTGGCATGCCAGAAGATAAACCACCCTCGCAGGGGTTGGCCAATATCGATGGCAAGAATCAACAATGCCGAACTGTAGCAGATGAATCCGATCAATACCGCGTAGTTGATGATGTATTTGAGCTCGTCTTTACCAAACACGTAACGCATGAGACCGGTAAAAAAGGCACCGCCCCCGAGGGCAATGACCCCAAGATCCGCCCATATCCACAACGCAAATCCATAGGCATTGTTCATGTTGGTCTGATTCAAGCCCTTGATCCAAACCAGCAGCATGGCAAATACGCCCCATAGTAAAACCGCCCCCACGACGGCAATAGCCAGGCCAAACTGCCAGATGGGACAACGTTTAACGCCATCGGGTATTAATGCAGAATCCATAAGTTCGGTGCTCCTCAATAAAAATATTTAGCTTCTTTTTAATGATCCAAAAAAACAACTAGTGCCCGCCGGACATTTTCTCATTTTTTACATAGTTGTCGCCGGCTCTCCGGACCCACTCACGACTGGAAAGATAATAGACCTTCGGGTTGGTGCCCAGTCTCTCCAGAAGCCTGAAGGCATTGGGGTTCTTGGGTTTCCCACCATGACTGTTGTCCGGTTTTACCAGCTGGTTGACCGCATGGTCCGGGTTGTTTAAATCCCCAAAAGTGATGGCACCGGCCGGACACGCCTGTGTACAGGATGTCTGGTACTCATCTTCTTCCAGTTCCGTCCGCTCTTCATAGTGCGCCGTTTCCATGGCCTTCTGATATCGGTGAAAACAGAAGCTGCATTTTTCTACGACACCCCGCATACGAACCGAAACATCCGGGTTCAAGGTTTTTTCCATACCAGCCGGCCAGACCGGATCCCACCAGTTGAAAACCCGTGCATGGTATGGGCAGGCAGCCATGCAGTACCGACACCCGAAACAACGGGTATAGATTTGACTGACAATACCGGTGAGACTGTCGTAGTCCGTAGCGGTGGCAGGACACACCGACACACAAGGCGAATGTCCGCTGTGACCTTCACAGTGCATGCAGGGTCTGGGAATATAGCATATGTCCGTATCTGGAAAAGCTTTCTTATTTGTCATCTTGAATACACGCATCCAGGCAACGCTGAGCAGCTTGTCAGTCTCGTCATCCCGGAAAGGGACATTGTTTTCAGCCATACATGCCACCATACAGGCGCCGCACCCGGTACATTTATCCAAATCGATAACCATGCCATACTTTTTGGTTTCATTGTGCATCTGTGCTTCTTTCATTCGTCCCTCATATCAATCTGTTAGGCTTTTGTCAGCTTTGCTCGAATTCCCCAAGCTACATCCAAACCGGAAGCCTGATCCTCAACCGGGCTCATGAGTTCTTTGATGTTGCTTCCTTTGCCTGCCGTAAACCGGTCTTTGGTTTGGTGACCCAGGCCTTTGGGCATGGCCACAACACCCGGCATCATACCATGATAAAGGTGAACTTTTACCCTGGCTTCACCTTTGGGTGTTTTTATCAGGGCAACATTTCCTTCCGAAAGTCCCAGGGATTTGGCGGTTGCGGGATTCACTTCCACCAGGCCGAAATTGCCCTTTAAAACAGTGTCCTCGATGGTCTTCATGACAAACGGCGGGTTGGTGACAGCATTGTTGGCCAGACGCATGGAGTCATATGGGATAAGTATCAGGGGATACGTTGTTTCATCGCCCTCTGGCGCAAGCGCATTGAATCCTGGAGAAAGGTCCAGAGAGGCATTGCCGAATTCAAACTTTCCGGATTCCGTTGTAAATGCATCTTCCCAGGCTGCCGCCTGAAAGTCCTCGTCCATCCAGAAACCCTCGTCATTGAGCGTTTCCCATTTATCACCCAGGGTTTCTTCAAGACAGGCTTCATAACTTTCCCACGGGAAAGCCTCCCCAACGCTGCCCCCCAGTTCTTGTGCTATCCGAATGATCACGTCCCCGACGTTCATCGTATCAAACAGGGGTTCGACAATGGGTCGGGCCAGTCCGACAACCGGCCGGGTCAGACCCGCCGTAACCGGAACATCTTCGTAACCCTCGAGATAACAATGATTCGGCAATATGAGATCCGCATGCATGGCCGTTTCGTCCATATAGGATGAAAAGCTGACCACAAAGGGTATTTTTTCTATTTGTTTTTGAAAGGATCGGGCATCCGCCATGGTGTAATATGGATTGGCATTGGATATCAGCAGCGCTTCCAGTGAATAGGCGCTATCTGAATCCGGCAGGCGGTTCAGCAATGAGGATGTCAGCGGGTATTTACCGGCACCGGCACCATCGACTCTTTGGGCCGCCAGACCGTTTTCGGAGATATTGTCCGCCTCTGCATCAGGCCAATCAATGTAATCCGGTTTTGGAACCGCCCATACACCGCCAGGTTGATTGAGATTTCCCACCAGGGCATTCAATGCATGAATCGCCATGGTCTCTTTCAAAGCAAACGGCTCATCCCCCTGACCTCTTCCGCAAATTGCCAATGGACGGGCAGCGCCTGAAAACTGTCTGGCCAGTTTTTGAATCACATCCACCGGGACACCGGTTATAACGGCGACCTTTTCCGGTGGGTAATCATCCATAACAAGGGGTTGCCAACCTGAAAATCCGCTGGCATGCTGTTCAATAAAATTACTGTCGTAAAGACCATCGCTGATCAAGACGTGTATGAGCCCCATGGCCAGGGCGGCTTCCGTCCCGGGCTTGATGGCAATCCATTGATCCGACTTGGCTGCCGTGTTGGACAGACGCGGTTCAATCTGAACGATCTCGATACCGTTTTCCTTCCATGCGCTGTTCGCTCTGAACATCCTCACAGGAGAGCCCCAGCCTTCGATTAAACCACTGCCGAAGCTCAAGATAAAATCTGCATTTTCAACATCATACCCGCACACGGCATCGGACCCATGCATGAGTTTCATGGTCAGCTGGAGGGAATCCTGCAGGGACGGGACCGTCATTAGGTTGGGCGACCCATAGACCGTCATCAGGCGTTTGAAAAGTTCAGGAACAGTGCCGTACTGGTTCCCTGAAATACATCCCACCTTATGGGGTTGATTGTTGGCCCTCAAGTCGGACAGTTTGCCGACAACCTCGCCGATGGCATCATCCCATGAAATGGGCTCCCATTTGCCACTGCCTCTGTTGCCGGTTCTCTTCATGGGTTTTGTCACACGATTGGGACTGTAAAGGAGCTGCAGTCCCGACAATCCCAGCACGCACGCCCCGCCGTCATTGACAGGATGACCTGCCAGACCTTCAATCTTAATGGTTCGGTCATCGGCCATGCGAACGGAAATACCGCAGCCGCCGGGACAGAGGGTGCATGTGGATGTCTCATAAAATGTTTCACCTTTTGCAACAACAGGTGTCCAGGGCCAATTCTGGGACCAGATGGAGCTGTCGTCCGTCAGTTTCCAAGGCAACGGTGTCAGCGCTGTTCCAGCTGCACCGCCTATTACCAAGGACAAAAAACATCTTCTGTCAATTTTCATAAATTTTCCCCTAAATTGAAAAAGGAATCTGTATTGCCATCAATTAAATATTCCTGCTCACCCAAGGTCAACAGGCTCAGACTACTTGTGACATACGAAGCATCCGCCCTTAGCGGTCTGGACACTCCCCTGACGGACGTTCTCTTCGACGTGGCACGCCGAGCAATCATCCATTTTCATCCGATCCCATGTGTTCTTTTTCAAACCGATCATGTTTTTACCCCAGATATCACGACTGTAGCCCGTGATACGGTTTTCTTCATACACTTTCATGTGATCGGATGTTCCAATATCCCCATGACAGGTTTCACAGGTCATTTCCGCCTTAAGGACATGGGCGGCATGTGGAAAATAAACACAGGGGGGTTGCTTGGAATAGACCAGCCAGGGGATTTCTCTTTCCGGTGTCACATATTCCTCGATGAACTTCTCCTCGGCTTCACTTTCTCCCAAGGCCTCTTCATGACACTCCATGCAGCTTTCCAGGGTTGGAATTCCTGCAAAAGAACCATCTTCTCGAAAATAGTGACAACTTTCACAGCCATCACTCACCTCGGCTTGATGGAGAACATGGTTGAATTCAACTGGCTGGTGTTTCTGGGAATACAGCAGTTTTGGGAAGATGCCCCAACCGACAACGAGGCTTGCTGCAAAACCGATGATAAAGAATAAGATAACAGGTCCGGCGGGTCCTTGGGTCTCCTTGGCGTCGACCGCAGTGGTTTGATCCTCTTGTTTGCTCATGAAAACTCCGTTGAATCTGTGGTTAAACATCGAAGCAACGCTCTCAAGACAAACCTATGTTGAACATCCCCGAAAAAATAAAATGCTCAACCCAGGCAAACCTAAGTTGAGCGATTGTCGAGATTGCCGTAGCTACCAGGAAGATGCTGTTCCGCTATAGTGAACGATGCGGTATGGCATCTGACGTCGTAGATGCGGTAAGATCGGCAATCCCAACGGGTTTCAAGTTTTAAGAATTAAAATAAATCAATTCCTTTGAAATTATTTATAAAATCCCATATTCTTAAAATTTGAAACGCTCATCTTAGGGCAAAGATATTTGAGCCCCCGGATTTGGATAGGGGTGGGAAAATTCAGGGGCCCAAATAACCTGCGATCTTGTACATAGTGTTCCTTTTTTTGTCAAGGGGAAATCAGTCTGCAACGGTGGGGAGCGCCTCGATAAAAGCAGCACTGTCATTGACCAAATATCGCTTTGAAAGGGTTTCCAGATCCTCCGATGTAATGGCAGCATAATCAGAGACGATGGACCGGCTCCATTCGATTTTCTCGGGGTTTTGCCTGGAACCCACCAGAACCGTTTTCAACCAGTACCCGTTCCGCTGCCGCATATCCTTGATGCTGTTCAGGGTCGGTCCCAGACTCCGGGCAATCTCGTCAGGTGAAATGCCGCCCATGGATAAATCTTGGGCAATTTTCTGGATCTCATCCACTACCAGCTGAGCCCTGGCCGGAACAACTTCGACAATGGCATTGAAAACACCATACCCCTCATGGATGCGGCTGGCCATGTTGTAGGCAAACGGCGAATACGCTTCTCCAAGCTTTTCCCGAATTTGGATCCGCATCCTTTCCGAAAACACATCTGCCAGGACATTCAGTCGACGGGTCTTATGAATGTCCCAAATGTCGTCGGTGGCATAGGAAACATACACCAGTCCATTGGGTATTTTGGTGTCGACGGCTACGCGCAGGTGTTTTCCTGAAGGGAAAACAGGGCCGCCGGTTCTTTGGGGCAGGATATTTTCTGCCGGGGGCAGCAACCCGAAATATTGAGACGCCAGTTCGATAACCTGGTCGATATCAAAGTCACCCACAACTGACAGTTCAAAACCAGAGCCGGACAAAGCCCTGCCGATCCAGTTGCGTACGTCGTTTAGACGCAGTTTTTTGAATTCATCACGGGAAGGGAGACCAAAACGACTGTCCCCGCCGGCCAGGAATCGTTTTCCCTGAAGGATCATAACCCCGTCGAGGGTGTGTGAAATCTCCTTATATTGATTGTCGAACTGGTTCATCACCAAATCAAAGGCCTCTTCCCGAAAACCGGGATCCTTGATGTGGGCATACAGAAGCTGGAACAACAGGGGCAGTTCTTCCGGTGTGGATTCACCATTCAGCATGAACCTGGCCTCATCGATGCCGAAAACAACCTGACTCTGGGTTCCGGCCAGGGCAGCTTCAAGGGCGCTTTTGTCAAGAGAACCCAGCCCACTTTCATTGACCACCTCGATGGAAAGCTCTGCCAGACCGGCCAGCTCAGGCGGCTCGCTGAACCTCCCTTTCCCGAAAGACAACACCGCCAGTATCTCATCATCCTTGAAGTCTGTTTTTTTGAGATTCAATCGAAATCCATTCTCATAATCGATCTGGATGATATCCAGGTCGTCGTGGGTTGTTTTCTTGACAATACGACCCCTTCCGGCAGGTTCCGGCAGATAGGGGAATTTTATATCCTGCTTTTCCATTACCGGTGAGATGTTTTTCTGAATGCTCTCCCGGTATGACTGCAGGATGACCGAAGCTGCGTCAACACCTTCCCGGGAAAGATCCACATTCCCGGTGACCTGTATCAATCGGTGGTGCTGGGCCCAGGTTTCTTGAAAAGCACGGTGCACGTCGTCGATTGTAAGAGATGCCACAAAAGGCACCATCAGGTCCTTTTCATCCGTGGGGGAAAGTATGACACGGTCTGAATTGAGCGCCCCTATGATATGACGGGCCAGTGACTTGCTGTCCCTTGTTTTCTTTTGACTGTCTGCCTGCTCAAGACTTGAAATTACATCCTTTTTCACCCTTTCCAGTTCCGAGGCTGTAAAACCGAAGACCAGGGCTTGTCTTAATGTCTGTTCTAAAAATCCCAGGAGTGATTTCCATTCTTGGGGAGCGCCATCGGCGGATATCATGGCGTAGGCTATCTGTTTTACAAACAGACCCGAACCGATACCGGCGGATGTGCCGGGAGTGTTTTGTTTGCCGATGTGCGCGTCGAGTCGATTTTGCACGATCTGGTCGGCAATACGTTTTTTGATACGCTCTTTGCGTAGCGCCAGGGTATCGGTAGTTAACGGTTTTTTGCTCAGAACCTCGATGGTAACCGTTGTGTTGCCGGCCTCTGCTTCATGGTGATGAAACACCTGAACACCTTTGTGTTGGACCTCGCCAAATTCAAATTCCGGGATTTCCGCCGCTCTGGGGGAAAACGACGCAAAGTATTCCGTAATCAGGGCTGCTGCCATGTCCAGGTCAAACGCACCGACAGCCACCAGTATCATCGTTTCCGGCCGATACCAAGTATCGTAGTACGCCTTTAGATCTGCCCGGGTTGCCTGCTGTATAATCTCCTCTTTGCCGATGGGAAGCCGTCGGGTGATCCGGGCGTCTGGCAGCTCAAACATGAGCCCCGAAACAAATGTACGGTATGAGGCCGAGTCCCTCTGTCGTTTTTCAGCCAGGATGATTTTCCGCTCCCGTTCAATCTCGGATTCCAGAAGCAGGGCCCCTTTGGCATAATCCTGCATCACAAGAAGGCCTTTTTGAAAGCTTTCTTTATCACCATCCGGCAGGAAAATATCGTACACTGTTTCGTAAAAACCGGTATGCGCATTGGCATCAGCCCCGAATTGCATACCGATGCTTTGAAAATATTTTACCAATTCACCTGGCTTGAAATGCTCCGACCCATTGAAAAGCATATGCTCCAGAAAGTGAGCCAAGCCCTGCTGGCTATCTGTTTCGTTGGCCGAACCCGCTTGAATGTTCAGGTGCAGGCTCACCCGGTCCTTGGGGTTCTGGTTCTGCATCAGCACATAGCGGAAACCATTATCGAGCCGGCCGACAACAATTTCAGGATCCAAAGGTAAATCACTTTTTTCATGCGGCCAGGCAACCTGTGATGCCGCCATGGCCTCTGACTGTCCTGAAAGAATCGTGTCGTACCCATGAGGCAAGAATGGCGCAAGAAATACAATCAAAAGGATAATGGGTACAAATATTTTTTTACACATACAATCGTCCTTGTGTCTAATTTTTAAACCTAAGATGCGCGTTTCAAATTTTAAGAATATCGCTCAACTTATCTAAAATATTATTAAAAAGCGGCGCAGCCGCGTCTGATAAAACAGCGAAGCGATTTTATTTTGACATTGTTGTACGCTCTCGTCTATAAGCTGTTAACTCAATTTTTCACAAGCTATAAGCTGTAAGCTCTAGGCGGGTCGACCGCTTATTGCTTATCGCTTAAATCTAAGTTAAGCCCTATGAGCTAAAAATCAATGATTTCATATAAAGATGTTCTCAATCAACCCCAGCACGAGGCTGTTTTATTCAACGATGGCCCCCTTCTTGTTATCGCCGGTGCCGGTAGCGGCAAAACCCGGACATTGACTTATCGTGTCGCAAGAATGGTGCAGGACGGCATTTCCCCTGCGTCCATTCTGCTGTTGACGTTCACGCGAAGGGCATCTCAGGAAATGTTGAACCGGGCTTCCGAACTCCTGGATAACCGATGTGAAGGCGTATCGGGTGGGACTTTTCACTCATTTGCCAATGCGGTTCTGCGTAAATATGCTGCCTGTATAGGATTGGACAATGCCTTTACCATCATCGATCGTGTGGACATGGAAAATCTGATCAGCATCCTCAAAAAGGAGTCGGGCGCCGGGCTGAAAGACCGTTCGTTTCCCAAAAACCGGACCCTGGCCAGTATTTTCAGCGCTTCCGTAAACAAGGCTCAGGCCGTGGACGATATCATCTATGAAGACCATCCGCACCTGAGTCAGCACATGGACACCATGGTGGCTCTTCACAGTGATTATCAGCAGTACAAGTCCGGTCACAGTCTCCTGGATTATGACGATCTTCTCGTATTTCTACACCGTCTCCTCAACGAAGATGCGGACATCCGGAATCGACTGTCCGCCAGGTATCAATACCTTATGGTCGACGAATACCAGGATACCAACCAGGTTCAAGCCGAAATCCTGTATCTTTTGACCCGGCAGCACCAAAACATCATGGTCGTGGGTGATGATTCTCAGAGCATTTACGCCTTCAGAGGTGCCGCCGTTGAAAATATTCTTTCATTTCCGAATAGATATCCGGACACAACCATCATTCGTCTGGAGGAAAACTACAGAAGTGTCCAGCCGGTATTAACCCTTACCAACACGATCATCGACAGGGCATCCAGAAAATACACCAAAACCCTTTTTTCCACCATAAAAGGAGACAACCTGCCGATTCTGGTTCGGGCCGGAAGTGAAAACAGCCAATCAAGATTCATCATCGACAAAATAAAGGACTTGTCTCTGCAGGGTGTTCGATTGAATGAAATCGCTGTGCTTTTCAGGGCGGGTTTTCACTCATTTGATCTTGAAATCGAACTGAGCAGGGAAGCGTTTCCATTCATCAAGGTGGGTGGCTTCAAATTTATGGATTCGGCCCATATCAAGGATGTCCTGGCCCACTTAAAAGTGGTGTACAACACCGAAGACACCATCAGCTGGTACCGGATCCTTCTGCTTCTGGATCGCATCGGACCTAAAAGTGCCAAGGATATTTTTAATGCCGTCCAGGAGCAACAACGGGGTGTCAAGGGCCTTAAGACGGCAGCGCTGAACGACCGGATTTTAATACAGGTAACGGATCTGGCGGAACTTCTTACTGCGATGGATCCCGGCCGGATGTCCGTATCCGCCCTGGGAGAGGCGGTGTTGTCCTATTACCTGCCGGTTCTGAAAAAAAAATACGACGACCACCCCAAAAGAGCCAGGGATCTCGAGCAACTGCTGGCCATCATGGAACGCTACCAAAGCCTGGAATCGTTTCTGACAGACATGGCCATCGAGCCGCCGACCACCGCCGTGGATGAAACATTTTCCATGACAATCCCGGAAGATCAGCGCCTCACCCTTTCCACCATTCATTCGGCCAAAGGGCTTGAATGGCACACGGTCTTTATCATCTGGGCGCTGGACGGCAGGTTTCCCTCTGCCCATGCCATCAACAAACCCGAAGATTTGGAAGAAGAATTGCGATTGATGTACGTGGCTGCAACACGGGCAAAGGAAAACCTGTTCATCACCTACCCGGGTCAGCTCTTTGACCGGATATCAGGGTCGTTTCTGAATCGCCCGTCAAGATTTCTCGATCAAATTCCATTGGATGTATTGGCGAGAGAGACGGTGTACTGAAGGGAGGGTCCAAGAGTGACACAAGGATTTGAGGGGAAAGCTCATCGCTGATAGCCCATAGGCCGGTTATAGGGGTTGTCAGAAAAACGTTCCGATTGAGGACCGTTTTTCTGCTACAAACCCTTATGCCGCCATCATATTTTCGGAACATTATTATGACAAGCGGTATAACAGCTACAAGCCGAGGGTCAAGAGCTTACAGTCGACAACAACTCAATGAACGCAAATAACCAAACAAATCCAAGAATCGACAACGTCGCGACCGATAAAATCGCCCCGCGATGTCGCCAGAAGTTGTCTCAAAAATAGGATTTTGGTTCAGGATAGAAGGGGTCAAGCAATAAGCTGTATGCTGTGAGCCGCTTATTGCTTATAGCTTAGCGCTTATGGCTCCCTCCGAAAAATAGGTGGCCTCGTATACCTCGACCACCGTTTCCGGATCTCGCCAGCAGTCCCTGTGCAGGCCTGCTTTTTCGCACAAATGTCTTAAGAACAGCTCCGGATCGGGAAGCTGATCCCAGACCTGGGGTAAAAATGTGGATCGCCGCCATCCGCTGGAAAGAATCACGCCATGGATGCCGGGTTTAAGTTGACGCTTGAGGTCTTCAGGATCTTTAAAGGTCAGTTTTTGGGGTATGGTAAGGACACTGACTTCCAGATCGATGTCGGGAAGCTCATCGATATTCAGGGACGAAAACCGAGGATCCTTGAAGGCGGCATTGATGGCATTTTCCGCCACGCCTTCCACCAGGGATTGCACCGGCTCGATGGTGCCGATACAGCCCCTCAAGGCGCCTTTCTTGTGAAGGGTCACAAAGCAGCCACCCTTTTTCAGAACCGCCGGCGAAACATCATCCGGTATCGCTTCTTTTTGACCCGCGTCCAGCGCCGCCTCGATGACGGATCGGGCCAGTCGTACAAGAAAGGCTTTATCCGTTTTGGTGAGGTTTGCCAATCAACCATCCCTATTGTGGATATTTTCGTTATCAAAAAAAAGCGAACCATACGTATATCGCCAGTACCGCCCAGGCCAGGAAACAGATGAAGTAGCTGCCCCAGTTGACATGTCTGCTAGCCATACCATGCCTGTCGACCCCACCGACTCTTGCCTTGCAAGATGGACATTTTATAGCATCCAGGGGGATATAGGTATAGCACTCGGGGCATTTTTTGATGATATGTGATTGTTCTGCACTAATGTCACGCTTTGATTTCGCCATATCGTCACCCATCCCGTTCGATAAAATCGTGCATCGATTTTATTTCCCAAACCCATCTTGAATCGTAATATCACTTTTTTTTCGGGCCTCTGACAGCCACAACTTAAAGGCCTTTAATTCCTTTTGCTGGCTCAGGATCTCCTGGAGTTGTTTCTTTTCTTTATCAAATCCTTGCGAATCTGGCAATCTTCGATCTTTAAGACGAATCACATAGAACCCGTTCTTGCCCCTGATAACATTTTCCGCAAGCGGTTTCGTCGGGGAAAGTGTAAAAGCCATCTGGGAAATCTCGTTTTCCCAGCCAATATCCTTTATCTGATCGTTGCGCTTGAAATAGTCCGTTGTTTGGAAGACAGCACCACCATCGGATCCAGCATCATCTTCGGTTGGGCCGCTTTTCAGCACAGCCAAAAGCGCTTTTGCCTTTTCTTCCGCCAGGGCAGCCTGTTTTTCTTTTATCAGGTCTCCTGTGACAGCTTTTTTTACAGACGCCAGTTCGGGTATCTTCCCGGGAATGGATTCGATTACCTGAAGAATATAAAAACCATCATCAAAATCCTGTATTTCACTGATCTGATTCACGGAAAGGGCAAAGGCCGCATCAGCAAACGCTTTCGGATTTTTGACATCTTTTTCAGGTCCCACCATGGAAAAAAGCCCCGTGGTCTTGACTTCCAGGCCCACTTCTTTTCCCACCTCGGAAATAAGGTCCCCCTCCAGGGTCGTTTCGTAAAACGCCTCTGCCTTGTCATAAGCGATGGTTTTTGCCTGGTCATCTGTAAGGGTTTTCTGAATGGTCTTTGTAGCATCCTCCAGGGACTGGACCGATGCCTCATTAACCTTCTCCACTTTTATAAGATGCCATCCGAACCGGGTTCTCACCGGCTCGCTGACCTCGCCCTGTTTCATTGAAAAGGCCTTTTCGGAAAAAGGTGCCACCATATCTTCTTTCTTGAAAGCACCTAATTGACCGCCATTTTCTTTAGACGGTCCTTCGGAATATTGTTTGGCCATGGACGCAAAATCCTCTCCTTTTCGAACCAGATCGAGGACGTCTTCGGCTTTTGCCTTGACCGCATCGATCTCTTCCTCGGTTGCTCCGGCATCTACTTTGAAGAGGATGTGCCTGGCTTCAACTGTTTTCTGTGTCGCAAATTTTTCTTTATTATCAAAGTAATAGGTTTCTATGTCTTCTGCTGAAATTTGAACCTCGGCCATATAAGCCTGCGGATCAAAACGAAGGTAATTAACCTTCAGCAGGGGATCGGTCTTGTAGGTTTCTTTATGGTCATTGAAATAGGTCTCCAAGGCCTCGTCTGTCACCTCGATCTCCTGGTATGTTTCCGGATCAAAAAGTACGTAATCAATGGACACGGTTACATTTTTCCAGTTGTAATATTCTCTCACCTCGTTTTCCGATACATGGAAATTGCTGAAAAGATAGGTGCGCAGCTTTTCGATAAGCAGTCTTTGCTTTTGAGCGGCCTCAAACCCTTCGGGCGTCATCCGGTTATAAGTCAAAACAGTCGTATAAAGACGTCTGTCGAAAACGCCATTGGTTTGAAAAGAGCTGATATTTTGGATGGCCCTGACAACCTCTTCATCCGTTACCCTGAAATTGAGCCTTGCCGCTTCCTGCATCAGGAGTCGCTGCTCAATTAGCTGGTTTAGTGCCTGCTGGTCCAGCTGAAGCATCTTCAACACGTCTTCATTCAGGTTATTGCCAAACCGCTGTCGCATCTGCTCCAGCAGATTGTTGTAAGTGGACCGGTATTCCTCAAGAGAGACGGCTTCACCATTGACGCTCGCAATAACATTGGCTTTTCGGTCTCGAAAACTCCCGACTCCCCAGAAAACAAATACCACCACAATGGCCCCGAGGATGATTTTTATCAACCAGCTCGTGGCGTAATCCCGCATTAATCTAAGCATTCTCGTTTACCCCTTTAAACAATCAGTGATGCCTGCTGCTGATTTCGATCGATCTTGACTCCGACCGTTTCAGCGCAGTACGGACAGAAATACTCGTATTTGTCCCCTTCGGGGAGAACAAGCAGAAGTCGCTTTCGAACCGGAACAGCCATTTTGCACTGTGGACAATAGAGTTCCGTTGCATCGAGATCCCTGAACATTCTGGATTGGGGCGACCGCGTGTCTCCGTCGCCTCTGTAGTTATCGTAAGTGTCTTGTCCCATTGTGTTGCCCTATAAAGCTGAATCTAAAATAAACTAGTTTATTTTCTGATTTAATATTTGTCAACTACATACCCCAATAAAATCGTGTAACGATTTTATTGACACGCCTTTTTCTTTTTGTTAGGTGGTCATATGCAATCGGGGCTGTAGCTCAGCTGGGAGAGCGCATGACTGGCAGTCATGAGGTCAGGGGTTCGAGCCCCCTCAGCTCCACCAATAAAAACAAAGGCTTACAGAGAAATCTGTGAGCCTTTCGCTTTTTCTGGGGATAAAATGGGGACCAGGATAAAGGGTAATAAAGAACAAATCCTACGTGTGCCGCATGGGAATGTTCGGGCAAATCAGCATACGCTTTAAATTTCATGTAACTGCAGATGACTATGGTTTTATCGTTACTTCTCATTAATGAAGCGTTTCTATGACAGTACGCACATAGTACTTTGTCAGGTTCCATTGGTCTTATTCCTCAGCGTTTTCAGGTGAACCTATTTGTTCTATCGCCTTTATATTTTCAGGGCCATTGTTCCTTACCGAATTGACCATCCTGGATACGGGAATGTTGATGAGTTCAGTATAAATCTGTCTCTGGATAATTTCTAAGAGCGAATTGACATCCCGGTTGTTTGGATCAAGCCACGTGGCGAATGCATCCGGTTTCAAAATAAGCGGCATTCTGTGATGTATTGGCAGGACAGATTCACTGGCTGTTCTGGTTAGAATGGTGCAAGAAAGATAGGGAGATTCTTCCTTTCCTTTATTATCCCAAGTTTCCCACAGACCTGCAAAGGCGAATGGGTTGCCATCCGGCAGGGTGAAGAACATCGGTTGTTTTTGCCCTTTAGACCCTTTCCATTCGTAGAAACCATTGGAAGGAATAAGGCATCTTCGCTCCTTGAAGGCATTGCGAAAGCTGGGCTTAGTTGCCGCTGTTTCAGATCGTGCGTTGATTAACCGGTTGCCAATGGATAAATCTTTTGCCCAGAAGGGAACCAGTCCCCAATGAAAGTTGTTAAGGTGGTTTTTCCCTTCATGCCGAGCGATTGCAAGTATCTCTTGGGTGGGTGCAACATTATAGTTAGGTGTGACTTGGGCGTCTGCTACATCAATGGGAAAGTGTTCCTGCAACATTTCCAGTGTAGTGAACCCAACAAATCTGCCACACATGTTACCCTCCGATTACCTTTCGCCATCTTTATTGTGTATGTCACCCAGCCACCGGTCAAACTGATCTTGGTACGCAACCAACGCCGTCTCACGTTTGCACTTTGGGCATACAACAATTTTCAAATCATCTTGTTCCCTGATCCGACCACAATGTATTGCAGAAAATCAAATCCAAGTCTATTGAAATCTCTTTAACATTATTATTGCCATGCAGATAGCTGACAAGGTAATCAATATTTGAAAGCATCCATTCGACAGAAACTCAGTCAGTAAGCAAAGAATAGACATTCAGATACATTTTCTTAAATAGTACACCCAATCATATCGGATATGGAAACAACAGTATTCATTCTAAAAATATTTGGTGGCGTAGGAATATTAAGTCTATTCATCTTCTTAATTTTTTATTCATTAAACGAAAAACCTTGGAGATTCATTAGGTATCTACTGTCGTATTTAGTCTTCTTCGCTACAATTGGATTTCTATTTATTTTTTTTAGCGAAGCTTCCTTGTATATTGGACTATTGGCAGGGATTGGTTGGATGGTTCTTGTCGTTATCGGCTCAAAGGCCAGGGATACCAGTTTGTCCGAGTTTGATGATGTCAAAAATAACTCAAAATGAAAAAAGTAAAGATGCTTCGATATATAAAATCACTTCTGCTGATGAATTTATTATTGTTGTCCGGTTGTTTTCACCTCCCGGAATATGCACAACCCCATATAATGGAGATCGGAAAAAAGCAGGAGGGGTTTAAAAGAGAAATCACCTATAGAAAATTGACGGTTGATGATTTTCAGGCATCAAAATTGCCGGAGGATATCGAGTCGCATTCAAAAAACATTGGCGCCCATGTTTGCAGTCGAATTCGAGTCGGCAAAGACGCCGTATTTACGATTACTCGCGAATATTTAAATCAGCAAATCCACTATTATGGCACGATTACACATATCAACTTTGAGGCTGTCATGGATCCGGAATGCTCCTGGTTAAATCCAGACATTTCCGGAAAAAAATTGGAATATGTTCTTGAGCATGAACAGATACATTTCGCGTTGATGGAAATCGCCGCTAGAAAACTTACCCAGGATATTAGAAAAGAAGCCAAAAATTTCATTGCAATTCAATCAACCTTCCAAGACACAAAGGATGAAATTTCTGCCAAGATCAAGGATATGGCTCTTACTGCTAACCAAGCAGTCTTGAAAGAACACACGTCATTCGACGAGTATACGTCGCTGTACTTTGATCCAAAAGCCCAGCGGTGGTGGCTGTATCGGGTAGAGGATCTGCTTTTAAAACAAGGTGAAAAATAAATATGATTCAATTTAAACTATTTATGTAACATATATATATTAAATTACTTGACATTATATAATATATGATGTAATTATGCATTCGAGGGTTTTAATTTTTTTGCCCTCTTTTCATAACCTCCTTTCTTCTTTGTGGCCCTGGTAGGATGTAACCAGGGCCACAACTTTTTCAAGGTCTTGCATTGACCCGTAGGCAAATATAGAATTCTCGTCAAATTTCATGACATGTTCAGGATAGGTTTTTGTAGACCTTTTCATGGCTTGACACGTCCTGAATTTATCAAAAGGGGTTTTTGAAACACCCGGGTTATCGCTGATGCTAAAAACAAAAAAGGAAAAGGAAAAAGAAATCAGATCTTCTTCGACAAAAACCCAACAGGAGAAGACCTGGGTTAAACTGGCAAAAGACGGCAGCAGGGAAGCTTTTGAGCAATTGGCCGGCCATTATTACGGAGATATTTTTCGCATGATTTATTACCGAACACAGCGTCGTATGGATGCCGAGGACCTGACTCAGGAGGTTTTTCTGAAAGCTTACAAGGGGTTAGGCGGCCTGACAGACGAAGACCACTTCAAAGGCTGGCTCTTTCGGATTGCTGTCAACCGGGTACGCGACTTTCATCGCCGTAAGAAATTTTTACACCTGTTCAAGAGCATCCCGGATGATGAGGTGGATGCCCATGTCGATACGCATGCGCAAACCGAATCAGGTCCCCTTGAAGCGTTGATCCGGAAACGGTTTCTTCAGGAGTCCGAAACGTTTCTATCCAGGCTCTCCAGAATGGAAAAGAATGTTTTCGTGCTGCGGTTTATGGACCAGCTGCAAATCAATGAAATCGCAACCGCCTTGAAAAAAGGTGAAAGTACCATCAAGACACATCTGTATCGCGCTCTATCCAAATTTAGAAAAGACCGGGCTTTTCAAGAATTTTTAAAAGGAGAATGAATTTGACCGCCACATCGAAAAAACACCTGGCAGAAGCGCAGATCCTGCAGGCCATTGTGGATCTCTCCGATCTCTCGGACGATCAACAAGCACATCTGAAAGCCTGTCCTGTGTGCAGGGGTGAAAAAGACCGTCTGGACAGGGTGCTTCTTCAGGTGGGAAGCATGGCCAGGGCATCGGCACCCACCGTGAGTCGCCGCCCTGTTTTTCCGGACAAACGCCCGGGTTTTCTACAGGGATGGTTCGAGGTCAGGCCCCTGGCGCGGATAGCGGTTCCTGCGCTGCTGCTCCTGATTGTCGCCACGGCTGTTCTTGTTATAAAACCTGATCAGGACAAACACATGGCCTTTGTGGAGGAACAAATGATCAACCCCGAACAGCTCCTGTCCGACATCGACAGACTGATTGAAAACCCCTTACCACGAGAACTCCAAGCCATGATCTCGATTACCGAGATCGACCCGGATGAAGATTTTATGGAATTCATTGTACCGACAACTGAAAACGACCCCCTGTCCAACATACCGGGGAAAAAAGGAGAAAACATATGTTGAAACGGATTTTCACGTTGATGATAGTACTGGTGCTGATCTTTGCATCTTCGGCAGTGGCCGCCCAAGGGATAGCAGGTGGACCCAAAAATCATGACAGAATACCTTTGGGTAAATGGTGGCAGGACCCCGCCAATGTCCAAAAACTGAACCTCACCCAGGAAGAGGTGGACACACTGGATGAAGCGTTCAATACCCGGGCTCGAAAATTCATGGAATTGAAGCACGCCATCGAGCTGGAACAGTTTGAATTGAATAGCATAATGGAAGGCAAGACGCTGGACGAACCCGCCCTCATGGCCCAGTTCAACAAACTCGAATCAGCCAGGGCAAATCTTTCCCGGGAAAGATTCCAGTATTTTGTTCAGATAAGAAAGATACTGGGACCTGATCGATTCCAGAAGATCAAGACTTTTCGGCAGAGAATGATGCAGCAGCAGAAAAAGGGTGCCATGAAACAGGGTAAGAGACAGACACAATAAATTTGTTATACAAATTTATAAAACGCGACCTTGTCGCTCTAAAAAAAGGTGGCAGAAATCTGCCACCTTTTTTACTGCTTTTAATCTCCCTTGAATTACGATAATACGCTATCATGGATTTTAAACACTGGTGGCAGCATCTCCCGGAAAATCTATCCCCGGTTATTTTTGAAATCGGCCCCATCGCCCTGCGCTATTACGGCATGATGTATATTGTGGCATTTACCATCGTCTATTTTATGGTCCGGTATCGCATTCGCACAGAAGACCGCTTCCATATTTCCGGGCAACAGGTCAACGATCTCATAACCGCCATGATTGTCGGCCTGATTCTCGGTGCCCGGCTCGGATACGTGGTTTTTTACAATCTGTCCTACTACCTGTCCCACCCCCTGGAAATCCTGCTGCCTTTTGATTTTTCCAACGGTATCCGCTTCGTGGGCATTGCCGGTATGAGCTATCATGGCGGACTTATCGGTGTCATCCTGGCATCTTTCTGGTACTGCAGAAAAGCCCGGTTGGGTTTCTGGGAAATCTCGGATCTTTTCATCCCTGTTATCCCGCTGGGGTATACCTTTGGACGACTGGGCAATTTTATCAATACCGAGCTCTACGGTAGAACCACACAAAAAGCCATCGGCATGTTTTTCCCCAATGCCCCGGGTGCAGCATTACGACATCCAACACAGCTATACGAGGCTTTCTTTGAAGGCATCTTTCTATTTATTCTCTTATGGTCCATAAGAAAAATGAAATTGCCGGCAGGCGGTCTGTTTGCGATCTATCTGGCCGGTTACGGTATCGTGCGATTTTTTATCGAATTTTTCCGCGAACCCGACGCACACCTGGGCTATGTCCTCATGTCGTTTACCATGGGGCAGTTACTTTGTGCAGCCATGATCGCTGGTGGCGCCCTGCTTTTTCTTTATCGGGCCAAGCATGCCTGATGCCCGTTCAAAATGTCGAAAATTCGCTTTGGGTATCCAGGCTATTTTTGAAGAAGGGCTGCATGTCAAGCAGGACAGCCGCGACTTTATCTTCTCGACGGTTTCCATTTCCGACATCCGTGAACTGCAAACCCTCATAACGGATCCCTCCAGTTGCGAATGCGACTCTCTCATCGAACTGATATATTTTCCGGACGAACCCATCCAGCTGAGACTGGAAGATCGACTCCAGTCGGAAACCTTTCAGCAGGAGGACGAACAGACCATCCTGGATCACCTATTGTCCTGCCCGGGAAAAACCCTTGTTCGTTTTGACGGTCTGGAACCCGTTCTGAAGATAAGGACGCCGGAAAGCGGTGCCCGGGCATTCCTGGCCCGACTCAATATCACCAGACACTTGGACCCGGACCTCATCCGGATAATCGGCCAAACTGCCGGGAAGACACAAAAGACAAAATACAGCGTATGGCTTCGCAACATGGTCGTGAAACCTTGTGAGCGAGAAATTGATTTCTTGAAAAATCTGTTTCTGAAGATGGATGCCCGGCACGACAGGTTCCATGAATATCTCCATTTTTCACTGCGGTTTCTGGAAGCGTCCCAAAATGATACCGATCTGTTTCAATCCCTCAAGCAGCATAAACAAAGGTGTCTGCAACACCTCCAGCGGAACGACCGGCTTGAGGCATATCGCCGGGACCACAATGTCGAGACACTCATGGCCCATGGTATCCGAGTACCGTACACGGACAAACAGGCCCTCCTTCTTCAGGTAACCCTTGTGGATGATATCATCCTTGCCTTATTCAACAGGAGCATGTAAATAAATAGCCGCCCAAAAATAGGCGGCTATTTATATGATATAATCATGTAACGAATCTATTGGGAGACTTGCCCATGTACTTAAGACACCTTATTCTGATCATCCTGATGATGGTGATCCCTGTTTGTGCCCACTCGGAAGAGACAGCCTTGCCATCCATGTCCGTCGATGAGATCCTGGGGCGCGTCGAAAAAATCTATACAGCCTCCAGATTTTCAGCGTCTTTTATCCAGACATCCACCATCAAAGCCATGGAGATAACGGATTCGGCTTCCGGAAAGCTATACGTCCAGTACCCCGGAAAGATGAGATGGGAATACCTGAAGCCCGAATCTCAAATTATCGTCACCGATGGCTTGCAGTTGTGGATGTACCGGCCTGAAGACAACCAGGTCATGCTGGGGCAGGCATCGACATTTTTCAGTGAGGGCAAAGGTGCGGGATTTCTTTCCGACATCCGTCTGCTCAGGAAAGATTTCACGATAACCCTGGAAGATATCCGGTTCGGAGATTACTACAACCTGAAACTGGTTCCCCTGGAAACAAACTGGGATATTGCCTTTGTACACCTGCTGGTTTCCAGAACCACATTCCATATTGCCCAGGTTTTCACCCACAATGCCTATGACGATGTCACCCGCATAGAGATCGTGGATCCGCAGTTCAACGAATCGTTTGACGATGCCTTTTTTACCTTTAAAATACCCCAGGGTGTCGATTTATTGCGATTGGATGATGCACCCCAGTAAGCGTATTCCAAATCCCAAAACACAATGATCAAACATTTTGTACGGATTTGGAAATTATCATTTGTGTATTTTGTGGCAAAAAAATAAAAGCAATCACGAAAACAGGAAATTTTTCATGGTCTTTTTCGTGGTTTCGCACCTTAGTGATTTCGTGATAGAAAATCATTTTTTACCGGTTTATCCGGGTTGGGAGATAGGATGAAAGATAAAATAAAAGCGCTTTTAAAGGAACGCAACGCCATCATGCTGGCACACAATTACCAGCCGCCTGAAATTCAGGATATCGCAGATCTCTGTGGGGATTCTCTCGAGTTGAGCATACGTGCGTCCAATACAGAAGCCGAGGTGATCCTGTTCTGCGGCGTTCACTTCATGGCGGAAACCGCTTCGATCCTGTCGCCCCAAAAAACAGTTTTGCTGCCCCGTCATGATGCCGGATGTCTTATGGCAGATATGATAACCGCCGAAGGTCTGGCCGCAAAAATTGCATCCTTACCCCCCATGCCGGTGGTAACCTATGTAAACTCCACAGCAGATGTTAAAGCCTTATCCACCATCTGCTGTACCTCGGCGAATGTCGTTCAAGTGGCCAACAGCCTGGATGCGAAGGAAATGCTCATGACGCCGGACCGTAATTTGGCCATGTATGCAGCATCACAAACCGATAAAAAGATTCATGTCTGGGATGGCTACTGCCCATCTCACGAGCGTCTGAAACCAAGAGATGTTGCGGCCGCCCGTGAGGCACATCCTGAGGCTGTATTCATGGCGCACCCTGAATGCCGACCGGATATTCTCGAAATAGCGGACGTCATCACCTCCACATCCGGCATGATTCGCCATGCCAAAAATTCAGATGCAAAATCCTTTATTGTCGGAACGGAGTTGGGCTTGCTTTATCCCCTGAAGAAAGCCAACCCGGACAAAGAATTTTTTCCGGCTTCGGATAAGATGATCTGTAAGAACATGAAGAAAATTACCTTGGATGACATTCTGCGCAGTCTCAAAAATATGGAAGGCGAGGTGAAGGTTCCTGAGGAAATTCGAAAGCCTGCGCTTGGGGCGGTGGAAAGAATGATCGCGCTGTCAAAATAGAATTAGACGGTTTCGAAAAAAGTTCAAATTCAAGGCGTGCAAGTTTTGTAATCATGAGGTGTACGTATCGTACGTTGAATGATTACGAAATGCAGCACAACGCAGAAGTTGGACTTTTTACGAGACCGTCAAAGTTATACCATCTCATCCGGTATATCCGCATTCGTATAGACCTTCTGAACATCCTCACAGTCGTCCAGCATATCCATCAGCCGGATCATCTGATCAGCTTCTTTCCCCTGAAGACTGGTGGCTGTCTGGGGCAGCATGGTCACTTCGGCATCCAGATAGGGGATCTTGTTTTCATCGATGGCGGCCTTGACGGCTTCGAAATCTTCGGGAGCCGTTATGATTTCAAAATTACTGTCGTCCTCCCGGACATCTTCCGCACCGGCCTCCAGGGCTGTCTCCATCAGGGAATCCTCATCGATGGCGGAACGTTCCACAACGATATACCCCTTTTTATCGAACATCCAGGCGACACAGCCGTTTTCACCCAGGTTTCCACCGCATTTTGCGAAAATATGGCGGATATCCGCAACAGCTCTGTTTTTATTGTCGGTCAGAGATTCCAGGAAAACCGCCGCACCGCCGGGACCATACCCTTCGTAGGTATTCTCTTCGTAGTCAACTCCTTCCAATTCACCCGTGCCTTTCTTAATCCCCCGCTCGATATTGTCTTTGGGCATATTCTCAGCCTTCGCCGCTAATATGGCTGTTCTGAGTCTCGGGTTCGCATCCGGGTCTCCACTGCCGCCCATCCGGGCTGCAACAGTAATTTCCTTGATGAGCTTCGTGAATATCTTACCACGCTTGGCATCTGCTGCTCCTTTTTTATGCTTTATGGAAGACCATTTGCTGTGTCCTGACATCGTTACCTCCTAAAATATTTGTATTTTGTGTTTTGTGTTTTGTATTTTGTTGCCGAATAGAACGGGTTAACGCCTCCCTGACGATAAAATCGTCCAACCGCTAAACACCAAATACCAAACACTAAACACAATTATGAACCCATCTTTCCCATGCCGATGATATATATTTCCTTGCTGGCTTTACGGCTACTCTGAGGTTTGAATATGTGCTGCCGGTTAAAAGACGTCTTGACCCTTTCTGAAAACGTCTGGAACAAGTCTCCCTGGAAAATCTTACATAGAAAAACGCCGTTTGGAAGCAGATATTCCTGAGAAAGAGTGAGAGCGGCTTCACAAAGGTCAAAGGATCTGGCAGCATCCACGTCTTTATTTCCGGTGGTGTTGGGCGCCATGTCACTGATAAGGGCATGAAAGCGTTGTTCCAGCTTCCGGGTCAGCGTCTCTCCAGGGGCCAGTATATCCCCTTTATAAACCCTCACATGTGCCGGCAGCTGAATCGAAACCGGTTTGAGATCGATACCGACAACCAGACCGCTTTCACCGGTAAGGTCTGCCGCGTAGGCCAGCCATGACCCCGGGGAGCATCCAAGATCCAGTACCCTGTCGCCTTTGCGTATGAGGCGGTATTTTTTCTGGATTTCCTGTAATTTATAAACGGACCTCGCCGGGTATTTTTCCTTTTGGGCCTTGCGGGAATAATGATCCTGCCAGGTATTCTTTTTGGATGTTTTTCGTTTCATAATCCTATATCTGAACGTCCAGATCAGGATATAGTTAAGGCGATGCTAAGTCAAGTATGGGCACTTTCATACTTACGCTATGAATTACGATTTTCATATTTACGTTTTTAATAAAAGCTATTTAAAACAACGCTTCCATGGCCTCCGATACATTCTTAACACCTACCAGCTCCAGCCCTTCCACCATCGCCATGCGCTCGAGGTTGTTTCGGGGCAACAGGCAGCGTGTGAACCCCATCTTTTTCATTTCACCGGCCCGGGTTTCGATCTGACCGACAGCCCTCACCTCGCCTGTCAGACCCACCTCGCCTACTACAGCAGTGCCCTCCATGACCGGCTGATCCAGAAAACTGGATGCAATGGCTGAGACAATGCCCAAATCCACGCCCGGTTCATCGATCCTGACACCCCCGGCAACGTTCATGAAAATATCATGACCCAGAAGATGCATTCCCAGTTTTTTCTCCATGACAGCCACTAGAAGCGCCACACGATTCTGATCCAGACCCAGTATCGTTCTGCGAGGGGTGCCCAGACTGGTACTGCTGGCAAGTGCCTGAAGCTCCACAAGAATGGGGCGGGTTCCTTCCATGCTCGACGTAACCACGGATCCCGGAGACGATTCCGGCCGCTCGGACAAAAAAATAGCAGAGGGGTTGTCCACCTCGTTTAGGCCATTTTCCTTCATCTCGAAAACACCGATTTCGTTTGTCGATCCAAACCGATTTTTTACGGCTCTCAGAATCCGGAAAACATGATTCCTGTCACCCTCGAAATACAGCACCGTGTCTACCATGTGCTCCAGCAACCGTGGCCCGGCAATCGCACCTTCCTTGGTCACGTGCCCCACCAGAAATGTGGGAATGCCTTTATGCTTTGCCATGAGCATCAGCCGCATGGCAGACTCCCTGACCTGACTCACACTTCCGGGTGCCGATGTGAGATCCGCGCTGTACATGGTCTGGATAGAGTCGATAACAATCACGCCCGGTCGGGTTTTTTCGACAATCGCAAGGATGGCATCGATCTCGATTTCTGAAACAGCCAGGATATCGGCAGACAGGGTCGCAAGCCGCTTGCTTCGGAGACCGAGTTGCCGGACGGATTCTTCGCCGGAAATATAGAGCGCCTTCTGTCCATCCTGGGAAAGCCCGTGAAGGGCTTGCAGCATCAAGGTCGACTTTCCAATACCGGGATCGCCACCGATCAAAATCAGGGTGCCCGGTACCAATCCACCCCCCAGCACGCGATCCAGTTCCTTTATTCCGGTCAGAATCCGGGTTTCATCCTGACTGTCGATGGCGGAAACAGCAATGACCTCCGCACTCGCGGCAGCACCCTTCCCGGCAAATCCGGGAGTACGCTTGGATGTTTTCGCTTCCTCTACAAAGGTATGCCATTCCCCGCAATCCGGGCACCTCCCCATCCACTTAGGTGTTTCATACCCGCACGTCTGACAGGTATATACTGTTTTAATGTTTTTATTCACGCTATCCAATCTTGGTTATTTGTGCTATACGTTTCGTTATTTTTCGAGAAGGTCTCAGAATATAACACGATCTTGACAAATGATAAATTTGTT
>CAVUUM010000004.1:0-302617 GCA_963744665.1 uncultured delta proteobacterium
TTCCCACCAAAGCCGCTCCGATATTCTGCCCATAAAAGAAGCCGACTCCATGAACTCCATGACAACAAACTTTCCCATTCCTTCCGGGATTTCCAGGGGTTTTCCAATCTCGGCTGTTCGTTTGTAAACCATTCCCGAAGCATTCACGAGAAAGGCAAGCTGGATATCGTCAGGAGAAAACACGTGCGTTTCGGCTCGTTCAGGTGCTATTTCTCCGTAACTCGACTGGAATATGCTGATCCCCTTGTAGCGCAGGGGATCATTGACAATAATGTCTTTTGTCAAGACGGGTTTCCCGTTTTCCAGAATCGTCAGGCTGGACCGTATTTCTTTGGCGGACCATTCTTGTAGGTACTCAAACTGAACTTGTTGCACTGAATTTCAAAGCCGAGATGCTGACTCCGGCCTGTATTTCTGATCTGCACGTGGTCGGCGCCTTCGCCTTCCGGGATGTTCACATAGCCCTCGAATCCAAACATTGAACCGATCATGGCGCCAACGATAAGAAAAAGAATACTCGAATGCACGATGTAAACCCCCAACCGGGTCCAGCGCCATTTTTCCGCAAACAAGGAAAAGCCCTGGTCTGTTTTTTCAACACGGGGGGAAGCAAAGGCCTTGGAAAAAACAGTGGTAAATTCTTTTTCCAGTTCTTCCGGTCGCCTTGGGTCGGTAAAGCTTTCTTTTTGTTTCAACTTTTGAAACATGGAGAGTTTGAAGGTGGCGTCTTTGGGGAATATCACCTTCCACGTAGCGGCAAGCCGATCGATGGAACAGGCAATAATGTTGCAGATGAGCAACAGCAAGAGCAGTTGAAACCACCAGGCGTGATACATGTCAAAGATATTGAGAATGTCGAACAGACGGTAAAAAAACGCGCCGTATTGATGAAAATAGGCCTCAGGATTCGCATTTTGTGGCACAAGTGTACCAATGACGGATGTCGCTGCCAGAGACAACAGCAGCACAACGGTCAGTCGAACCGACACAAAAAATTTCCATATGGGGTTCTTGTCTGTCATGGATTGTCTGAATCGCCTTTTCAGTGGAATTTGAAAAACGCACCTGAAAATAGGTATCGTCTTGAAAAATGTCAAAATTAAATCGCCCGTGATCCAGATACCGGGATAGGTCTCACGTATATCATATTTTTGACTTAAATCAATGCTTGCATACCACGTTGTGATAATAAAATCGTTACGCGATTTTATATGACGCGACCTTGTCGCTATTTATTCCATATTGAGATGACTTATAGTTGTCTTCGGGAGGCGGAGCCGTGGAGTGGACAAAAGATGCTGAGAATGCAGTGAAAAGAGTGCCTTTTTTCGTCAGAAAAAAAGTTCGGGCGCGTGTGGAAACACAGGTGGCGGAAACAGGAAGAAAATCGTTACCCTGGCGGACGTCAAAACAGCCCAGAAACGACATCTGCAAACGATGAGTGAGGAAATCAAGGGCTACCAGATCGACACCTGTTTTGGGCCGGGTGGTCGCCCCAACTGGACGGGTCCCCGGAGAAGCTTCTGGAACGGATAGAGAAAATGATTGCAGCAGAAGATCTTCTTTCTTTCTTGAAGCAGCATGTCCAGGGGGACCTCAAATACCACCATGAGTTCAGAATCACCATTGCAGAATGCCCCAATGCCTGCTCCCAACCCCAGATCAAGGACATCGGCATCATCGCCGCCCTGGTTCCCGGTCTTACCAATGAAGTCTGCACCGCTTGCGAGGCTGTGTCGAGGCCTGCCCGGACCACTGCATCCAGCTTCACCCTCCCCCTGAAAAACCCGAAATTGACATGCAACGCTGTATGTCCTGTGGCAAATGCGTGGTGTGTGTCCCACCCGGACGATTGAGCAACAAAAAAAGGGGTTCAGGGTCCTGCTCGGTGGAAAGCTGGGCCGGCATCCTCGCCTGGCAATGGAACTGCCGGATGTGTACACAGAGAAGGAGGTACTTGAAATTATTCAATACTGTATTAGCTTATATAAGCGAAACAGTCGACACGGCCAACGTTTCGCACACATTTTCAAGGATTCTGATTTTGAACTCCTGGCAAAAAAATTACGTCGGTTCAGATACAACATAATTAGGAGAATATCCCATGGAGAAAACAACCTTTACCATACCGAATATATCCTGTGGACACCGTGTGATGAGCATTAAAAATGAGCTGAGTGATCTGGAAGGTGTGAGCGCGGTGGATGGCGACCCGGATCTGAAATCCATGACAGTGGCATGGGAAGCGCCGGCGACACTGGAGATTATCAAGGCACAGCTCAGGGAAATCAATTATCCGGCAGCCCTGATCAATGATGCTTGGAAGTTATAGTTTTCCATTCTCCGCAAGATCCACCAGCCCCGTTAAATCGAGCAGTTTGATCTCATGCCCGTCAACAGAGATGAGACCCCTCATGCTCATTTTGTTGAGAATACGGGACAATGTTTCTGGGATGGTACCCAGCAGGCTTGCAAGCTGCCCTTTTGAAACCGGCAGGCTCACCATTTCTTCGACGTCCTGTTCCCGGGCAAGATAGATCAGGTAGGAAGCCAGACGACCGGAACCTCTTTCAGGGACAGATTTTCCACCTGAACGGTAAACTGACGCAGTCGCATGGAAAGCATGGCCAGCATATTCAGGCTGAGGGAAGGGTTGTCAGAAATCAGTTCGACAAAAGCAGCCCTCGGGAAGAAAAGAAGATGGCTTTTTAACAAGGTTTCGGCATTTGCCGGAAAATTTTTCCCGGCAAACACGGCCACTTCACCAAAAGGACTTCCAGGGCCGTAGATGTGAAGGATCTGCTCCTTGCCATCCATGGAAACCTTGTAGATCTTGACCTTCCCGTCTGCAACCACGTAGAAACCGGTACCTTTGTCGCCCTCTGAAAAGACAGTCCGCCCTTTATTGTAGAATTTATCCACGGCAATCGCCCGGATTTTTTTCAGATCTTCCTCCTGAACATTCTGGAAAAGCGGTATCAGGGAGATAATTTTCAGTATTTTTTCCATAGCGACATTTCTCCACAAATAAATTCGTTTTACGATTATATTTGAGCCGGGGAATGATCAAATGACAAATGATTTACCCTAACACCTAAAACGTAAAACCTAAAACCAAATCTTTTGACTTATGTCAATGAAACCATCTGGATTACCCTATATAGTCAGTCCAACCAATAACGAACCAAAGTTGCTCGATTCAATTCGAACATGAAAGGAGAAACCCATATGTTTTGTTTTCAATGTGAACAGACCGCAAAAGGTCAAGGATGCACCAATGTCGGTGTCTGTGGAAAACAGCCCGATACCGCAGCGCTGCAAGATCTGTTGATCTACACACTCAAAGGACTTTCCCTTGTGGCCCTAAAAGGCCACAGTCTCGGTCTAAGAGATACGGACATGGATCAATTCACCTGCGAAGCGATCTTCTCGACGCTGACCAATGTTAATTTTGATTCGGAACGCTTTGTCGTTTTGATTCAAGAAACCGTCACACGCAGAGATGCCCTGAAAAAGCGCATCGAAGCCGTGGAAGGCGATGCGCAGTTCCCCGAAGGCCCTGCAACCTTTTCCCCTGCCTCCAACCTTGAAAAACTCGTCGCTCAAGGAGAGCGGGTGGGTGTGAAGTCAAACCCGGATGTGGATCCGGATATTCTCTCCCTTCGCGAACTGCTGGTTTACGGTCTCAAAGGCCTTGCAGCATATGCAGACCATGCCCGAATACTCGGACAGCAGGATGACACGGTATACGATTTTATCTACCAGGCGCTGGCTGCAACCCTCGACGATGAATTGGGCGTAGAAGCGCTGGTGGGGCTGGCCCTGAAATGTGGTGAAGTCAATCTCAAGGCCATGGAACTGCTGGATGCCGCAAATACCGGTGCGTATGGCCACCCTGTCCCCACGAGCGTGCCTCTGGGCGTAAAAAAAGGAAAAGCGATTCTCGTATCCGGGCACGATCTCAAAGACCTGTATGAATTGCTGAAGCAGACCGAGGGCAAAGGCATCCAAATTTATACCCACGGCGAGATGCTGCCCTGCCATGGATATCCCGAGTTGAAAAAATTTGAACATTTTTATGGGCATTATGGCACAGCCTGGCAGAATCAGAAAAAGGAGTTTGCCGAATTTCCCGGTGCCATTCTGATGACAACCAACTGTATCCAGAAGCCTAAGGATACCTATCAGGAAAACATATTTACCACAGGTCTTGTGGGCTGGCCCGGTGTAAAGCACATTGCGGGCAAGGATTTTTCAGAGGTCATCGAAAAGACCCTCGAAATGCCGGGATTCCAGGAGGATACGGAAGGCAAGTCCGTCATGGTCGGGTTTGCCAGAAATGCAGTCCTCTCGGTTGCCGGTCAGATTGTCGAGGCCGTGAAAAGCAAAGCCATTCGTCATTTTTTCCTCGTAGCCGGTTGTGACGGCGCCAAACCCGGTCGAAACTACTACACTGAATTCGTGGAAAAAGTCCCCAGCGACAGTATTGTCCTGACCCTGGCGTGTGGTAAATTCAGATTCTTTGATCAGGATCTTGGCGATATCGGCGGAATCCCGAGGCTGCTCGATGTCGGCCAGTGCAACGATGCCTACTCCGCCGTACAGATTGCCGTGGCCCTGGCAAATGCATTTGATTGCGGTGTCAACGACCTGCCGCTATCCATGGTCCTGTCATGGTACGAACAGAAAGCCTGTGCCATACTGCTGACGCTTCTTCACCTGGGCATCAAGGACATTCGTCTGGGACCGAGCCTGCCGGCTTTTATTACACCCAATGTCCTGGATGTGTTGGTCAAAAACTTCAATCTGATGCCCATATCGACACCGGATGAAGATTTGAAAGCCATACTCGGATAAGCCGTAAGCTATAAGCTGTAAGCTATAAGCTATTAGCTGCTTATAGTTTACGGCTAAAAGCGAATGAATATAGAATATACATTAAGAATTGAGGGTTAACTATTATGAAATGTCCTGGTCAAGACAGTCGCTATTGGAAACCCGGGGCAATTTTTGAGGAATCCTGTCCCAAGTGCGGTCATTCCGTGGAATTCTTCAAGGATGACACCACCCGGAAATGCCATCACTGCAACCACCGGTTCGTCAATCCAAAAATGGATTTCGGGTGTGCGTCCTATTGTGAATTTGCCGAACAGTGCATCGGCACCCTGCCCCCCGAACTCCTGGCGGGAAAAGAAGATCTGCTCAAAGACCGGGTCGCCATTGAAATGAAACGCTATTTCAACACAGACTTCAGACGCATCGGTCATGCCACGCGTGTGGCCAGGTATGCGGAAAGGATTGCCAAAAAAGAGGTCGGCAACATGGCGGTCATATTATGTGCCGCCTACCTTCACGATATCGGCATCCATGAAGCAGAACGCAAATACCAGAGCACAGCCCCTGAGTACCAGGAGCAGGAAGGTCCGCCGATTGCGCGGACCCTTCTTGAAAAGCTGGGCGCAAAAGATGTATTAATCGAGGAAGTCTGTGACATCATCGGGCACCATCACCACCCCCGACCGGATGACACCATTAACTTCAAGATCCTGTATGATGCCGACATGATCACCAACATGGAAGAAGGTCACAAGGAAAAACCCATGGATCCCGGTCGTATCGAAAAATTTATACGGACATCCCTGCTGACGGAAGGTGGCAAAGAAACGGCCGAAAAAGTGTTTTCGGTCTCGTAAAGGAAAACAGACAATGAAAGTACGACGCAAAATAATTGAAATCGATGAAGAACGTTGTGACGGTTGTGGTTTGTGCATCCTCGGTTGTGCCGAGGGCGCACTCAAGGTCATTGACGGCAAGGCCAAAGTTGTGGCCGACAAATTCTGTGATGGACTGGGCGCCTGTCTCGGTGAATGCCCGAACGACGCTTTGACCATTGTGGAAAAAGAAACCGATGAATTCGATGAGATCGCGGTGGAAGAACACCTGTCTCAGATGGAAAAACAAACAGTCCATGAAACACCCGCCCCATCCAGCGGATGCCCATCGGCGACATTGCAGTCCTTTGCACCAACGGCCTGTCAGAATGCAAACCAGCCCATCGCCCATGAGGGAGGCCTATCAGCACTTTCACACTGGCCGGTCCAGATTCGCCTGGTGCCGCCGCAGGCGCCTTTTCTGAAAAATGCCCATCTTCTCGTGGCGGCGGACTGTACACCCCTGGCCTACGCTGATTTTCACGAACGGCTCTTAAAAGGTAAGGTCGTACTGATGGGATGTCCAAAATTTGACGATGTGCAGGACTATATCGACAGATTTGCAGCTATTTTCACCGCATCGGATATCGCAAGCATCACAGCCGCCATCATGGAAGTTCCCTGTTGTTCCGGGCTGCCGTACCTCATCAAAAAGGGAATGGAAAAAGCAGGCAAAACCATTCCAATGGAAACGGTGGTCATCAGTACGCGTGGGCAAATATTGGAACAGCTGCAGGAAACACGTTAACCTGCTTCCCTGATTGGAAGCACTATCAAATAACTATTCAGGTTGTTTAGGCTGATAGACCTTTGGCAACCTACAGTTTAATAGTCTTCAGCCTAAAGCCTGCATATTAAAAATGATGAACTCGTAAAAAGTCAGAATTAGACGGTTTCGTAAAAAGTTCAAATTGAAGAACCTCGCAGCAAGCTACGGGGAATGCGCTCGCTATTGCGGTTCAAGGCATGCAAGCTTTGTAATCATGAGGCGTACGGTTCGTACGTTGAATGATTACGAAATGCAGCACAACGCAGAAGTTGGACTTTTTACGAGACCGTCAGAAATAACTGGACTCGTCCCAGCAATGCGTGCACAATTTATCCTTGGGCATACCGATGGCATCCACCAGATCCGGCAGTTTCTGATAAACCAGGGATGTCAGGCCGAGTCTTTTACGGATGCCTTCGATCATTTCGAGATTTTTGTCCGAATCTGCAGAAGCATACTCCGGTAGAAAGTTGGTTTCACTTCCTTCCAGTGCATAAATAACCTTGCGCCCCGCAAGATCGAGTGTCGATCTCGAGGTGGAAAAATTCAGGAATTCACATGGATAAATAAGGGTCGGACAAGCGGGTCGCATGTGAACTTCACGGGCGCCATATTCAAACAGTTTTTGAATGTTGTCTTTGAGCTGGGTCCCACGGACGATGGAATCCTCACAAAAAAGAAGCCGCTTGTCCTCGATCAGGTCCCGAACCGGTATAAGTTTCATCCTGGCAACAAGGTCTCGCTGCTCCTGATTCTGGGGCATGAAACTCCGCGGCCAGGTGGGGGTGTACTTGACAAAAGGTCGGATATAGGGGACCTGTTTTTCATTGGCATACCCGATGGCATGCCCGATTCCCGAGTCCGGGATACCCGCAACAAAGTCGATGACAGCCGTATCGTTTCGGGCCAGCGCGGCACCACACTGGTTGCGAACCTTCTCTACATTGATCCCTTCATAGCTTGATGCCGGATAACCATAGTAGACCCACAAAAAGCTGCAGACTTGCAGATCTTCTCCCGGCGCCTGGCACTGCTCACATCCATCCGGTGTCAGACAGACAATTTCCCCCGGCCCCAGATATCGGTCTATCTCGAATCCCAGATTGGGAAACGAACAGGACTCGGATGAGGCTGCATAGGCACCCGCTTTTTTCCCGATGATAACAGGCGTTCTGCCCAGCCTGTCTCGAGCGGCATAGATGCCGTTTTCCGTTAAAAGCAGCAGTGAACAGGACCCTTGGATGGATGCCTGGGCTTTGCGAATACCATCGATAAAGCTTTCCCCTTCACATATCAGCATGGCCACAAGCTCCGTGGGATGCATTTCCCCACCGCTCATTTCTGAAAAATGAAGCCGTTTGCCATAGGCCTGTTTCCCGAGTTGCTCGAGATTGTTTATCTTTCCCACCGTAACAATACCGAAGGTCCCCAGATGGGATCCGATAATCAAAGGCTGGGCATCGGTATCACTGATAACCCCGATCCCCTGGTGGCCATTGAATTTTGGAAGGTCCGGTTCGAACTTGGAGCGAAAATAATCGTTTTCGATGTTGTGGATGGCACGTGAATATCCTGTGCTGTTTTTGATGCACACCCCGCCGCGTTTGGTTCCAAGGTGGGAATGATAATCCGTTCCATAGTAAACATCCAAAACACAATTCACTTTCGAGACTTCTCCGAAAAACCCGCCCATTGATCAGACTCCTTTATAAAATAAAATCGTTTCACGATTTTATCGTACGCGGCTGCGCCGCTTTTTTAAAGTCCAAATACCCCTCGATCAAGTATCGGAAGCGTTACAACTGGAAAGGTATCTTCCGGTTTAAAACGATCCGCTCCAGATCCATCCATACATCATAAACCAGAATTTCTACGCCCTTATTGAGGTGGGCCTCACGCAAAGCCTCTCCGTATGCAGCGTCGATCTGATCTGCAGGCCGAAAGCATTCGGCATCCATTCGTTGAATACAAAAGAACATGACACACCGATTTCCCTCGGCGGTCAAACGTTGGAGTTCCTCGAGGTGCTTTCGTCCTCTTTTCGTGACCGCGTCCGGGAAACAGGCAACACCTTGGTTTACCAGGGTGCAGTTTTTTATTTCCACAAAACACTTGGTACCGCGAGAATCCGTTAAAAGAAGATCCAGGCGTGATCCTTTTGATGTTTGAACCTCGGAACGAATCTCTTCATAGGCGGCCAGTTCCGCCACCAAGCCATTTTCTATGGATGTTTTGATGAGTCTGTTCGGTACAAGGGTGTTGACGCCCACCAGAGAATCAGGCATCTGGATGATTTCCCAGGTGTATTTCAGTTTTCGTTTCGGGTTGTCATGCCAGGACAGGTACACCGGCCGGCCAGGTTCTGAACAGGCGGTCATGCTCCCCGAGTTGGGGCAGTGGGCAGTTACAAGAGCGCCATCTTCCAGTTCAACGTCAGCTAGAAATCGTTTGTACCGCTTGATCAATCTGCCCGGTATCAGTTCCGGCCAGACCAGCCCTCGATATTCTTTCCGTTTTATCTTTTCTGTATCCATATCATCGGCGCTTTACCATATACATTTTATTAACGCTCCACAAGGCAATCTTTGACATACGTAACAGGATAATATATATGCCCAGAAGATAACTGCCCTGACTGATAGGTGGATAGACTGTGAGGCTGTAGGCTGTAGGACGTCTAACAAGCTTCAGCCTACAACCTAAACAACCTGGGTTATTGCGTATGCAATAACCCTGTTACAGGATTATAACGGTTCCTGAAACGGATCCGTACCAGATTGGAACCCACCGGTGTCGCCGGTGTGTTTTGCAGGGAATCGATGCCATATAAAGAGCAAGACACAAAAACCGATGGTAAACAGACCGGATTTCTGCAACAGCTCGGCCCCACTATCCCGAAACTGACCATTCAAGTCAATGCCAGCGTTCTGGAAAGCTGGGGAAGTATCGCCAATACCCTGGCGGAATTCTGCGATGTGCCCGCCGTTTTGATTCGCAGGCTCCAGGGTGACCACATGGAGATCATCAGCACCAGTGCACTGGGAAACAACCCGTATCAAACAGGCCACAGGGCCTTATTGAAAGATCTTTATTGTGCCAAGGTGGTTCAGCAAAAAAAACCGGTACTCATCCCGAATATTTTAAAAGACGCAGGCGGTGCAAACAATGACACGGATCTGGGAATGGTTTCCTACATGGGTGTTCCCCTTTTTTGGCCGGACGGTGAAATCTTCGGCACCATGAGTCTGCTCGATTCCAAGGAGCATACCTATACGCCCCGCTTTGAAAACCTGATATGCAAATTCAAGGAACTTGCCGAAACGCAACTGGCCATGCTTTTCAAAAATGTGGCTGACCGCAAAAGCCTGGAATACATATTGAACAATCTCAAAGAGGGTATCATTGTTCATGACCTGGATCGGCGTATCCTCTTTTATAGTGACGGCGCCGAAAAAATCCTGGGATTTCGCCGGGAGGAGGTCCTGGGAAAAGACTGTCACGAAGCGCTTGGCGAGGCCTTGTGTGGCAACCGATGCTCCTTTTGCACCAGCGACCACACCCTGGAGGATAAAAAAGATCATACCCTTCACGTCACCACCAAGAACGGTCTCAAAAAAATGATCGATATGTCCGTCATCCTGATGCAAGATGAAAACCACCAGGACATCGGTGCGCTTGCCACCATCACCGACCTGACGGAACTGATCGAGCTGCAGATGGATGCCGAAAAGATCTTCAGCTTCTCGAACATTATCGGCCGCAATAAAAAAATGATCTCGGTTTTTAAACAGATTCGAGACGTGACAGATTATGATTTTCCCGTCCATATCTCGGGCGAGACCGGCACCGGCAAGGAACTCGTCGCCCATGCCATCCACAATGAAAGCCGCCGGGGTGGCGCAGCATTTGTTCCCATCAACTGCGGTGCGCTGCCGGAAGGACTTATCGAGAGCGAACTCTTCGGTCACGTCAAAGGTGCCTTTTCCGGAGCCATCCGGGAAAAGAAGGGCCGGTTTGAGCTGGCAGACGGCGGTACGGTCTTTCTCGACGAGGTATCGGAGCTTCCCAAACTCATGCAGGTAAAACTTCTGCGATTTCTGCAGGAAGAAACCTTTGAGAAAGTCGGGGGAGAAAAAACAATATCCGTCAATACCAGGGTCATCAGTGCTACAAACAAGGATCTGAAAGAGGAAGTGCACAATGGTAATTTTCGTGAAGACCTCTTTTATCGCCTGAACGTAATACCGATCATGGTGCCGCCACTGCGGGAACGCAAAACAGACATACCGCTCCTGGTGGATCATTTCCTGAAACAGTTTCCCGGGCATATAAACCAGCAGGCGTTCAAAATCAGTGATGAGGCCCTTTCCATGATGATGGATTATCGATGGCCCGGAAATGTTCGCGAACTTCAAAACTGCATCCAGTTTTCTATCGTGCGATGCAAGGGCGGCATCATTCGCCCCACGGATCTTCCCCTTGAATTAAAACAGTTTACACCTAAGAATTTGAACCGCGGCCCTTCCCGAAAACTCGATTCAATCGCCGTTAAACAAGCACTCGTCAAAACAGGAGGCAACAAACTTAAAGCTGCCAAACTGTTAGGTGTTGGACGCGCAACCCTGTATCGTTTCATTGCAAAATATCCCAACACGATAAAATCGTAATTGGAATTACCTTGTGAAGCGCATGTTACACATTACAGCTATCGGGTTCTTGCTGATGATCCTGCTGTCCGGTTCTGCAGCCGGTATTGACTGGCGCGACCTGGATCTTTCAGATGAAAACAGCGCCCTCCGGAAAGGGATCGAAACAGGGAAACTCTTGGATGCCGGGGAATGGGGAGCAAAAACATTTCCCATTCTGGCAAAAGAAATCTGGCAAAACAACATCCACCAGGGCCGGAAACAACCGTATCCTTTGAGCCCCTACCAGAAAAAGTGGCTGGCTCCATGGCTGGAAAAATGGGGTGTCGATCCCGATGTCATACAGATCGTTTACGAGGCTGAATTGCTGAACGACCACAAGATCCTGGACCGCTGGCCCATCGCCATTATGGACCAATTGGCCGGGCAGACCTTCGGAAACACCATATACCTTCGGCAGGCCCACAAGAGCCAGGATGGAAACCTTCTGGTGTTACTGAGTCATGAAGCCTATCACATCAAACAGTATCAGGAACTCGGCTCCATTGCTGAGTTCGGCAGGCAATATACCCAGGGGTATGTGGGGTCCTTTTTCAGTTACGAGAACAACCCCATGGAAATCGAAGCCTATGACGCACAGGATCAGTTTAGACAATGGCTCTGCAGTCAGGAAGGGTGGTCTTGCAAATAAGCGGAACGAATTACATCTTTGAGCTTCTCTGCTTTCTTAATGAAATTAAGGCTGCTGATTAGATTTTCAGGTCTCATATTAATTTCCACTAATGAGTATTTTGGTCGTTAGGCAGCAATGGTGATGTATGGAGAGATCCTGCAAATATCACTTCGCCCAGGTAACTGTGTTTTATGAGAAAATCTGCAATCAAAACCTATCGTGTTACCGTTATAGATACCTCATTTCTTACAAAATTGCAAAAAAGGGAAAATCGTCTAAACGATTCTCCTTCATGATAACATGAAAACACAACCCGTCTAAATTTTCCTGTGCAGGTGATATGCTGAAAAACCTGTAAACATCAAGAAACTGACATGTGTCAACACAGTAAAACTCCTCGACCGTTGTCATGGCCCCGCGTGGAATATGGGTATCATAATAAAACAGAAAGCATGTACGGCTTCATGACTTCATCCAGCCGTTTCATCTCCAGGCTCGCAAGTGTGAACGGGGTTGGGGACCCTGTCCTATTTTCACGATATGTCAGATGCAGGTTCTCGATATTGACCTGTTTTACTTCTATGGCTGATAGTTTAAACGCCCCAATCCTGCCGGTGGAGATGCTCCCCGCCAGAAAGTTCCAATTTTCCTGGTCTTTGGGACCGTTCTCAAGCAACACCTTGACACCAACAAGACGGATATACAGTATATCCAAATCCCTAACCAACAGTGGCAGCAGCCGCATTCGCGCCTGCACCTTCTCGATTTCGATCATTTGTGGTTGCCAGCCCCAGGAGACCTTGGCCAGCGCCACATTCGTCACCACCATCGCCGGCGCAAGTCCGATTTCCAGGTTTACTTCGCCACCCAGAATCAGTTTGCGGCCCGTGGCATCTTCAACCATTTGAGCAACCAGCGGTTTTAGTTTATTGTAGTCATAGGTGTTTAGGTAGACATCGACGGCCGCTATTAAATAACGATCACCAGAACACCGATTGCCAAAATCCATTTCCAGCGCATGAGATTCCTTTCTCTAATCTGAAATTACAACGCCACAATATGTGTAATCCTACGGGTTGGAATCAGGTCCAGAGAGCCTAAAACTCGGAGAGGCCGGAGGGAGTGCAGTGAATAAATATCAACTCAAATGCTTCACTTTTTCTTTAGCCATTTTGTGAATCTACTTTCGACATTTTTTGTTCATAACCAATTGGACAGATTTGAAAACCTTGTGCAGTTATTCGACAACTTTTTTCATGAATATTCAGGCCTCCTACCACTCATCAATCAGAAATTCTATCTAATTTTGATTCACTCGCTAACCCTGTAGCAAGCTATGAGGAATGCGCTCTCTGTTGCGGCTCAACTTGCCGGTCCTATCCCAGTAGATAAAACCCCAGTTCCCGGCTTTTGGACCCGGTGGGCTGAAAGGCTCCGCCGACAAATTTTTTGTGAATGTTTTTAATGGTGGCGGTCTCTCGTATCAATGTCCGTTGGTAGTCCCTAAGATAAAACTCCACCTGAAGCCGATCATTAATCTTCAGGTCTTCTTTTTTCTTCAACTTTATTTTAAACCCGCTGACCGACAGATTTACCACGGTCATTTTTCCTTTACCGACAAATTTGCCTGCCACAACCCCCGGTTCCAGTTGAATCTCGTTGGTGTAACTATACCAGCCTGAAAACTTGACGGTTTTTCGAATGTGCCGGCGTCTTTCCACCTCCCGCTTGAATTGGTAACCACATTCACACCGGCATTCAATTTCCATGGCGTTATTCTGATGGAAATCTTCGGGGATATCAACCGATGCCACCCGACTGCACCGGGGGCAGGTAAATGTCAACACATCTTTCCCCATTTTCACTACCTCGTGCTGAGTTACGAATTCTCGCAGAGCGTCTTTACTTAATACATAATCGGCAGGAATTTTCAATGCTTAAATCAAATCGCCCCGGCGATTTGATGGGTGTGGTGTCGCCGCTTTTGTGCGTTTGTCGACGATGATCGTTACCATTATGAGGTTCCGTTTGGCTTTTATAGCAGTTGTTACAGGTATGTTACGTTTGACTCTTGTCTAACGCTTAGGCGGGTGACGGCAAACAGCAAAGGGCTCCATGACGGAGCCCTTTGCTTCGGGGGGAGGATTGCTTCTATCCGGGGAATCAGCTCGAATGGTTCATGCGTTTCTCCCCTTAGGCGGCATCGAGGGCACGACGATCCGCCATGTCCACAAGAATTCGCTCTTTGCCCTTGTCGAGACCCAGCGCCTGGCGCTTTTTATCGATGTGGGCGATCATCATACGTGCCATTTCATACGGATCGGCGGTAAACCCCCATTTCCCCAGACCCTGTTCTTCCAGCCCCTGAAAGAGGTGCCTGTGGAACTTGGTTTCTTTAACGATGGGGAAGGTTACGCCAAAAACCGTAAACACACCAGATGCCACAAAGTACTGACCGATACTGATGGCCTTTTCACTCATCCACTCCGGGGCGGCACCCGCAGCCGGCAGATCGGCGATGCAATCCCCAAGACCGCCGATGCGTACCATTTCAGAAGCGGCAATCAAAATTCGGCTGTTGTCCACACAGGAACCGATTCCAAGACAGGGGGGCATTCCCACGGTTTCACAGACCTCCCGGAGACCGGGCCCGGCCAGGTAAGCGGCTTCAGGTGTGTACAAGCCTTCTTTGGCCAGCGCAACCTGGGAGCAACCGGTCTGCAGCACAAGCACATCATTTTTAATAAGTTCTTTCACCAGCTCCACATGAACCCAGTCCTGCTTGACCCTCGGATTGGTGCAGCCCACAACACCCGCCACGCCACGGATACGGCCGTTGATGATGTTGTCGTTCAACGGGGTGTAGGAACCCCTGAAGGAACCCCCCAGCATGTAATTGATGTATTCATGGGAGAACCCGTGGATACCGGTGTTGCGAATGTTGGGAATTTCTATTTCCCCGGTACGGTGTTTAAAACGGCTGATGGCTTTGACCACCACATCGTCGGTACATGCCTGGGGATCGTGGTCGTTGAACTCGATATGGGTAGCGCCCTCGATATGGGCCCTTGGATTGGTGGTAATCAGGGGGGTTTTGTAGCAATCGGCCACCGCTACCAGTCCTTGCTTGATACACTGAATATCCACACACATGGCGTCTACGGCGTTGGTAACCAGAATGGCTTCCGTAGACATGAAGTTACCGGCATGGGGAACGCCGTGCCGGGACATCATTTCAGCACCGGAGCAGCACATGCCCACCAGGTTGATGCCTTCAGCACCGGCTTCTTTGGCTGCCTGAAGCAGTGTGGGTTCGTTGACCGAAACCAGCATGGATTCAAACATGTTGGGCTCATGACCGTGAACGATGATGTTGACATGATCTTCTTTGAGAACACCCATGTTCACCTCCACCGCCACCGGTGTGGGGGTGCCGAAAAGAATATCGGAAATTTCAGTGGCCACCATGGAGCCGCCCCATCCATCTGCAAGCGCCGTGCGGCTGCTCTGTTTGGTGATGTTTTCATAATGCTGATCCACGCCCATATGGGTGCGATGCATCAGTTCCATGATTTCCCGCATGGCTCCCCGGGGTACAATACCCAGCTTGCGCCACGTTTCCAGGGTTTTTGCCGGAACGCGCTTGGCAAAGGGAATTTCACCTTCGACCTGGGTGTAAGTCCGCTCCAGTTCCGTGTAGAGGTCCGTGGCAATCTCTTTGACGCTGCGATCCTCGGTTTCAATGCCTATGGACTGGGCCACCTTCTCCAGTTTTCCCACATCCTTGATCTGGTACTCCTTGATGTGGCCATTGACCACCTCGCGGAACAGATCGACCATGGCCATACCGTGGTCGGTATGGGCGGCACTTCCCGATGCAACCATACGGGCAAAATTTCGGGCCTGGATCGTGTCGATGGTCGCACCACAGACACCCACCTTGCCATAAGGATTTTTTGAATTGAGTCGGCAGGGCCCCATGGAGCAGTGTTTACAGCAGGCGGATTCGGCACCGATGGGGCAGGCCTTCATATTCAAAGCCCGGTCAAACGCTGTTTCAACCCCGTCCCGCTTGGCCTTTCTCAACATCTGAGCGGTGGCCTCGCATATGGTAACATCACCAATATTGATCTCTTTTTTTGGAGATATCGCTTTTTTCTTTTCCATTTTTTCTCCCTTCTTATAATCCGTGTTTATGAATGTGCTTGGGGTTTACTTGCTAACAATAATGATTACTGATAGTAATATGCTAAAATAAAAGCCTTGTCAAGCGATAATAAAATCGTGTATTTGATTTTAACCCGCTCTGAAAACAGCGGGATTGAAGAACCTCGCAGCAAGCTACGGGGAATGCGCTCGCTATGGCGGTTCAAGCAACTTACAACGTTGGAAAGGAACGGGACATGACCGACAAACCGGTAAAGCTTTATACGCTAAGTACCTGCAGTCATTGTAAATCAACAAAAAAATTCTTGAATGAGTGCACCGTTCAGTATGAGTTTGTGGACGTGGATCTGCTGGAGGGGGATGAACGAAAAGCCATCATTGAAGATATCAAGAAGTTAAATCCCCGATGTTCATTTCCCACCCTCATCATCGGTGATGAGGTCATTGTGGGATTTAAAGAGAAGAAAATAAAGGAGGCGCTGGGGCTCTGATGGATGTTGAAAAACTTTTCGAGAATCTCCGGAAGGTACAGGAACCCAAGGGGTATTATTTCAACAAAGACAGGGCATACGTCCTGGAATTGTTGTCCGCTCTGATCCTCAACAAGGACCGCTACGGGTATATGGCGTGTCCCTGCAGACTGGCATCGGGGGATAGAGATGCCGACAGGGATATCCTCTGTCCCTGTGTCTACCGGGAGCCCGATGTCAAGGAATATGGCAGTTGTTATTGCGGTCTCTACGTTACCGAAGACTGGAACCAAGGCAAGGTGGAAACAGATTATATACCCGAGCGCAGACCACCCGAGAAAATGGGTTTCTAACCTTAAAATTTCATGAAATTTTAAGGATGCGAATGGTCCGCAACACAGCAGATGCGGTTAGATTGATTTGTTATGAAATAGGATAATGAGTGTTGCCCGTTTCACGAAGCGAGCTTGCCGCAGATGCAAGGCGTCGGACCATGAAGCCGTAGTTCGCTACTGCGAATGGTCCGCAACACAGCAGATGCGGTTAGATTGATTTGTTATGAAATAGGATAATGAGTGTTGCCCGTTTCACGAAGCGAGCTTGCCGCAGATGCAAGGCGTCGGACCATGAAGCCGTAGTTCGCTACTGCGAATGGTCCGCAACACAGCAGATGCGGTTAGATTGATTTGTTATGAAATAGGATAATGAGTGTTGCCCGTTTCACGAAGCGAGCTTGCCGCAGATGCAAGGCGTCGGACCATGAAGCCGTAGTTCGCTACTGCGAATGGTCCGCAACACAGCAGATGCGCAAGATCGCTTCGTGAAACTAACTGAATTTGTCAAAGGCGATCATCTCCGGATCCACCCCCAGATCGTCCAGCATCTGTTCGATGGCGTCGATCATCATGGGGGGCCCGCAGAGATAGTATTCGATTTCGGTGGGATCGTCGTGTTTTGTCAGATATCGGTCTCTAAGGTTTTGATGGATATAGCCTGTCATGCCGGTCCAGTTATCCTCCGGTTGCGGTTCTGACAATGCCACCTGAAACGAAAAATTGTCATGCTTTTTCTCCAACGCACGGAACTCCTCGTCAAAGAACAACTCCTGTTTTGATCGCGCCCCGTACCAGAAAGAAATGGTTCGGTTGGTTTTGAGGGTTTCGAGGTGATGTAGAACCTGACTTCTCAAAGGCGCCATGCCCGCACCGCCCCCCACGAAGCACATTTCTCTGACCGACTCCTTGACAAAAAAATCCCCGTAAGGACCACTTAAGGTAAGTTTGTCCCCGGGATTTAAATTAAATATATAAGATGAGCCTTTGCCCGGGGGCGCCTCTTTGGCACCTGGCGGCGGTGTGGCAATCCGGATGGTAAATCGTAGGCGATTGTTTTCGGAAGGGGGATTGGCCAGGGAGTATGCTCGGAAAATGGCCTCCTCGGACTTGGAGCGCAGCCCCCAGAGATCAAAACGGTCCCAGGCGGGCTGAAACCGCTTCCCCACCCGTTTTCTGAACTCGGAAAAAGAAAGTTCATACTCCGGGACATCGATCTGGACATAAGCCCCTGCTTTGAAATCGAGGAACTCACCTGCGTCTAATTCGAGGATAAGATCCTTGATGAAGGTGGCCACGTTGTCGTTGGACACCACCGTGGCATGATACTTTTTGACCTCCAGGATATTTTCTGGAATCCGGATCTTCAGATTCTCCTTCACCTTGAGCTGACATGCCAGATGAATATTCGCCTGCTTTTCTTTGCGGTTGACATGGGCCAGTTCCGTGGGGAGAAAGTTCTGGACGCCTTCATCTACCTTGCATTTGCACATGCCGCAGGAACCGCCGCCGCCGCAGGCGGACGGGATAAAGATGTTGTTGTTCGACAATGCCTTCAAAAGACTGGTGCCGATATCCACCTGAAGGACTTTATCTGCATCGTCATTGATCATGACGGACCGATTCCCTTTCAGGACGACCTTGGCTTCAACCAGCAAAAGCAAGCCGACCAGCAGCATGATGACCGCTGAAAAAACAATGGTGCCGATGAGATAGATCATAAATAAAATCGTTCCACGATTTTATGAAACGCGGCTGCGCCGCTTTCTTGAGTTGGTTGGGTAGATTGCGTTCGTTGGGTTTTTTGAGTTGCTCATAGCTCAAGGCTACCTAAAACTTAAAACCTAAAACGATTTGTTTCTCCCCTCGTACCCTTGGACCCTTGTATGCGGGGAAGCTAGGATGCTTGGAAGCTGGGATGCTGCCATCTGCTACAAGCCGTCAGCCACCCTCGAACCCTTGTATCACCCTCAGACCCTTGGGCCCTATAGTGTTATTCCCGAAAACAGCATAAACCCCATGGCCATCAGTCCCGTGACGATCATGGTAATACCAAAGCCCTGCAGACCTTCTGGAACGTCGGCATATCTCAATTTAATCCGGATCGCCGCCATGGAGACGATGGCAAGAAGCCACCCCGTACCGGATCCGATGCCAAACACAAGCGACTCCATAAACGTGTACTCACGTTCCACCATAAAAAGAGAGGTCCCCAAGATGGCACAGTTGACGGTTATCAAGGGCAGAAAAACCCCCAGCGCGTTGTAAAGGGCCGGTGAAAACCTGTCGATGACCATTTCAACCGCCTGCACCATGGCTGCAATAACGGCAATGAAGGTAATAAATTTCAAATAACTGAGATCCACATTCGGCAACCCTGCCCAGGCAAGTGCGCCCGGTGACAATAGATAGGTATAGATCAACCAGTTCATGGGCGTGGTGATGGAAAGCACGAAAACAACGGCAAACCCCAAACCAATGGACGTCTCCATATTCTTGGAGATGGCTACAAAAGAGCACATGCCCAGGAAATACGCCAGCAAGATATTGCCGACGAAAACGGAGGTTAAAAATATACTAATCAAATTTTCCATGAGTACCTGTCGTTCGAATTCTTCACGAGCCGGTTCGGGTAAGCCAGTTCTGAAGCCAGACCAGAAGCCCGATAATTATGAAGGCCGCTGGTGCCAGCAGCATGAATCCCATGTTTTCATAGCCCAGGTCATAGGCCATGTTGGGAATGACCTGATATCCCAAAAGCTTTCCGGAACCCAGCAACTCTCTGATAAAGGCAACGGAAATCAAAACCGAGCTGTACCCCGCACCATTCCCGAGACCGTCCATAAAAGAAAGACCCGGTGGATTCCCAAGAGCGTATGTTTCGGCCCGGCCCATCACAATACAATTGGTAATGATCAGACCGACGAAAACGGATAATTGTTTGCTGATATCGTATAAAAATGCCCGCAATATCTCGTCAGCGATAATCACCAGAGAAGCGATGACACTCAACTCTACGATCATCCGTATATTCCGGGGAATGACATTGCGCATCAAAGAGATGCTCAGATTCGAAAATGACAACACAAAGGTCAGCGAGAGACCCATGACAATGGCTGTTTTCATTTGAACGGTTACCGCCAGTGCGGAACAGATGCCCAGCATCTGCTTGGAGATGGGATTCTCCTGCAGCAGTGGTACGGAAAATGCCTTGTAATGTTTTGTTCTGGTTAGTTTCATTATTCCTTGATCTGTATCCCTTGCCGGTTTCTGAATTTGATGGATACCGGTTCATAGGCCTGCAAAACATCTTTCAGCCCGGCGGTAAGGTATTTGCCTGTGAGTGTCGCGCCACTGATGCCGTCCACATAATTGGGTAGCTTGTCCGTTGGAAATGATTCCGGCAGAAAACCCTTGGCAATCGAGATGGAGACGAAACCACCGGCCCTATCCAATATTTTTTTGCCTTCAAAGTTTTTCTGAAACCATCGCTTTTCGATCTCTCCACCCAGACCAGGTGTTTCGGAATGTTTATATACCGTAAATCCCGTGATGGTCGATCCATCACTTTTCAGGGCCAGATACCCAAATATTTTTCCCCACAATCCTCTGGTATTGACCGGTAGGATATAAGAAGCAATGTCGTTGTCTTTTAAATAAATATAGATGGGTAGTGACGCTTCAACCGCCGCTGTCTGTTTTATGATCTCGCCATCCGGTGACACCTTCAAGCTCTGGATGTTCTCTTTGAAACGGTTCAGAATATCTTCTTTTTGAACTGTCTCCTGGCTATTCACCAGGCCCACCGCCATCAGAATATTCTTTTTCTTGTCAACGTCCACATTCTCCAGTTGAAATCCTTTCAGCCCGGCTGAAGCCGCCGTCAATAAAAAACTGCAGGTAACAGCGGTTGTCAAAGCGAACAGAATGGATTTGACATAACTAGACATTGACGATCCTTTTCTTGAGCCTGACCTTGATGATAAAATAGTCCAAAAGTGAAGAAAACAGATTCATGAATAGTATTGCCAGCATGATGCCTTCCGGAAAAGCTGGATTGAAAACACGGATTAAAACAGTTAACCCGCCAATGCAAAACCCATAGAGCCACCTGGAAGCATTCATGCCGGGTGCTGAAACCGGGTCCGTGGCCATGTAGGCAATTCCAAAAGCGCTTCCCCCCATGACCAGATGGTACAGGGGATTCAATGAAAACCACGCAGCAGTGGATTCGCCGGCCAGCAGATTCAGAAGCAGCCCCATGGACAAGACACCGACAATACCACCGACAATAATCCTGAAACTTGCCACACCCACAAGGATCAGCAACCCGGCGCCAACAAAACAGAGCAGCGCAGACGTGGCACCGATACTCCCAGGATAGCGTCCCATGAGCAGGGTGAAAAAGGTGTAGTCCACATTCGACAGGACCGTTTCAATCCTGTCGCCGGATTCCACCAGCTTGGAAACGGCCAGGGGCGTGGCCCTGCTGACCGTATCGACAACCGCTTCTTTGGCACCGCTGACCGCTACCCAAACAGGATCTCCCGACATGTTTCCAGGATAAGCAAAAAACAGGAAGGCCCTCCCGGTCAAGGCCGGATTCAGTATGTTCCGACCGGTACCGCCGAAAATCTCTTTCCCGATGACCACACCAAAAGAAATGCCGACGGCTACCTGCCAGAGGGGGATGGTCGGTGGCAGTGTCATGGGAAACAAGAGACCGGTAACGAGAAACCCTTCACTGATGGGATGATTTCGTATGGAAGCAAAGGTTGTTTCCCAGAAAAACCCGACCAGGTAAGAGACCAGCACAATGGGAAGCACCAGACCGAGCCCGCATAAAACAACGGAAATGAAATCGAGGCTTTTTCCTGAAAAAAGATTCGACTGGTACCCTGCATTGTAGATACCGAACAGGAATGGCGGCATGAGCGCCAGGATAACGAAGCTCATGTATCGTTTCAGATCGAGGCTGTCACGGACATGAGAATCCACCCGGGTAGAATGGCCCGGAATAAAGAAAAACGTCTCTGTCGCATCATAAAAAGGGTATAAGAATGCCAGCTTACCGCCTTTTTCAAAATGCCTGCGGCTTTTATCGAATATGGTTTGAATGCGTTTCATGATGTCAAACGTGTTCTGCTGGTCTTGATATAGCGCTTGTAGCCGTTAAGTATCTCATTTGCCCCCTTTATATGCTGGGAGGCTGGGAGGCCGCTTTCCACTTGTAGCTCTCAGCCACCCTCGAACCCTTGCATCCCCCTTGAACCCTTGAACCCTTATTTACGATATTTCCTTGTAATACTCATCTCTGGCCTGCCGAAGGCTTTCACACAGATCGATTTTAGAAGGACACACATAGGTGCACAGTCCGCAGGACACGCAGTCAAGCAGTCCGTGGGCCAAGGCTTCTTCCACCTCCCCGGCCAGGATACTCTTCAGGGTAAACTGCGGCAGGATATCCACGGCACAGACCTCTGAACAATATCCACAATTGATACAGGCCCGCACCTCCCCGTGCATGCCGCAATCCATTAAAAAATGATCCCTGCTTAACGAAGACAAAAACGCTCTGGAATAACTCGGTTTGTGAAAACCGGGTCGTGCAAATCCAAACAGTTCCTTTTCGTCACCTTCTGGCAGGACAATCAAGGCAGTTTCAAAGAGCCCCAGATAGGAATCCCTGTCCAATGGATAACCACTGAAAATGCCGCCGGCAATATACCGTGAGTGTCCCGGTTCATCCGTGGATTCTCCCGCAACAAGACGCAGTGGGACACCGATCCGGGTCGCCAGATGCCGTTGACTAATTGCCCTGCTCCCGGCAACGACCATGGTCCGTTCGATGACATAATGCCCCTGCTTCAGCAAACCCGCCAGAAGCAGCAAATTCTGTCCGGTGATGCTCCAGGCACGGTTTTCGTTTGGATTCTGCTTGGTATGGTAAAGCAATACACCCGGCGCCCCGGCAGGGTAGGGTCCCTCCATGACGTGGGTCGGCATGCCCTTTAATTGTGTTTCTCCAGCATGGCTGTCGGTCATCGTCAAATAAACTTTTTTCGATAGTTTTTTCAAGACGTTGACGCCAAATTGAAACAGATCGACTGAATGGTTGAGATACACCTCCGGGGAAGGCTGAAACGGCTCTTTGGAATCGATGTTCACGATAATGGACGGGGGTTCTGTCTCCCGGTCTGGCATATCACCAAAGGGTAATACCCGGAGCAGTCCCCAGCAACCGCCCCTCATAATTGCGTCCACAAGGTCCGGCCGTTTGATGGCATCAAGGTCTGCTTCAGTGTAAGCCTGAAAGGGTTCCCGTTCCTCTTCCCCATCCAGTTTGATGACGATTTCTTTGATGACGCGCCTTTTCCCGAAGTTGATCTGCTGAATAATGCCACCACCCGGGGAAAGAAATTTTACATCGGGGTTGCGCTTGTCTTCGAAGAGAACGGATCCAATGTTAACAGCATCACCCTTTTTTACGACCAGTCGCGGTTTCACAAAAGGTATCCGTTCCGGCAGTGAAGCCACGCATTCGGGCGTTGCCAGTCGCAGCAGTTCCCTGGCAGGTTCTCCTGATATCGGCAGATCATATCCTTTTTGGATTCGTATGGATTTCATAGGGTTTCGTGCAGTATATGAATATTGTCCTGATGGGAGAACGGACATCCCACGGTGATTTTCCTGACAGATACCTGATGTCTTTCATAACCTTTTAAAGGGTTTCTGTCGATCCTTTATTTTCAAATGCTCTTTATTTTGATATCCTCAAGCGTATATTGCGGAAACAATAATAATCCTTTTTCATAGGAGAAACACATGGTCCAGACAAAAACACTCAAGAAGGTTTGTGAATGTAAACATTGCGGCAATGAAGCGGAAATGCTGGTAACCTGCACGTTGACCGATCTGGAAACAGATGCCGACCCGGTCACGCCTGACACCAAGAGCCCGGAACAGGCACAGCGGGTCAAGGGGTCCGCCACATGCAGCCATTGCGGTAATGAAGCCGATATATGGGTAGATCTTCCATGATAACAAACAGATAACCTGAGCTGAGCGATTTTTATTTCGATCTGCGCCAATCTCTTGCGGATCAAGGGTTCGCAAAAAGCGTCGACAGATCCGCGGGTATGACTGTGTTTTTTGCGAACCTTCCTCCATCAAGATCTCGGCACATCTCTTCGGGAAAAATCGCTCAGCTCAAGTATCATTTTAGTGGAATCCTCTCTTGACAGAATACCTGCATTGTCTTAGGGATTGGAAAAACCTCGTGTTGCAACTACGGGGTTAACAGTCATAAACCTAAGATGAGCGTTAAATTTAGGATTCATAGAAGAGAACCCCTTGCAAAAATTAAGGAATTTAAGAACGACACAACAACGGACGATCATCCTGGAGGAGTTGAGGAACAGAAAAGACCATCCCAGCGCGGATGAGATTTTCAGCAGGGTGAGAAAGCGGCTCCCGAGGATCAGCCTGGGTACGGTGTATAGAAACCTCGAAATTCTTTCGCAACTGGGTGAGATACAGGAACTCAAGCTCAGCGGATCACTGAAGCGATACGACTGGGATCCCAACAAGCACTACCATATCCGGTGTGTCAACTGTGATCGGGTAGAAAATGCACCCATCGCACCATTGAACCAGATTGAAGATGACCTGTATCAAGCGACTGTTTTCGAAATTATTGGTCATAATCTCGAATTTACCGGTTTATGCCCCGACTGCACCCAAAAAAGCCAGAAAACCCGACAGTCTTCTCGTGCGCCACACCCGTTTCCAGACACCCATCGGTAAAGCATAACAAACGAATCGTACTAAAACATATGAGGTAGACAATGGAAGAAAAAAAAGAACTCTTGAACACAGGCTTGAGAGGCATAGCCATCGCCAGCACAAAGATAAGCCATGTCGATGGTGCAGCGGGAAAACTCGTCTACAGAGGATATCTTGCCAAAGACCTGGCCGGAAAGGTGTCTTTCGAAGAAGTGGCCTATCTGCTTCTGTATGAAAAATTGCCGGACGAAGAAGAGCTGAAACACTTTGTTTCGCTGCTCTCCAAAGAAAGAGACATTCCGCAGCAACTGGTATCGACCATGCTGAACAGCCCCAAAGACGCATTGCCCATGGATGTTCTGCAGTCAGCGGTGTCAATTCTCGCTCAATACGACCCGGACATTAGCAACACCACACGAGAGGGGGCCGACAGAATGGCCATTCGCCTGATTGCCAAATTTCCGACCATTGTCGCTTATTGGGATCGCATTCGCAATGACAAACCCCTGGTGGCACCAAACCCGGACCTGACGACAGCAGCCAATTTTCTCTATATGCTGAATGGAGAAATCCCCGACAAGGAGTTGACCAACTATTTCGATGTCTGCCTGGTGCTGCATGCCGAACACTCCTTCAACGCGTCGACATTTTCGGCAAGAAATGTGGCCTCCACCCGGGCCCATATGTACGCCGCTGTCGGTGCCGGCGTGGGCTCGTTGTCCGGTGCGCTGCATGGGGGTGCCAATACACGTGTCATGCAGATGCTTCTGGAAATCGGATCCATTGACAAAATTGAAGACTATGTCCGCAACATCCTGGAGACAGGCGGGGTCATCATGGGTCTGGGGCACGCTGTTTACCAGACCGATGATCCGCGGGCCCATATCCTGGCCCCCATGTCAAAGGCCATGGGTGAACGTCTGGGAGAGTCCAAATGGTACGAGATGTCCAAGGCCCTGGAGCTGAAGGGCAAAAAAGCCTTCAAAGAGAAAAAAGGGCGTGACATCTATGTAAATGTCGATTTTTACAGCGCCTCCCTATACTACTACATGGGTATTGCAGTGGATCTGTTTTCACCCGTCTTCGCCATTGCCAGGGTGGCCGGCTGGGTAGCACACATTCTCGAAGAGCAATTTGCCGGCGCCGCCTCAAAACCGGCCCTGTATCGACCGGAGTCCGATTACGTGGGCGAATACTGCGGCCCCGACGAATGTGCCTTTGTGCCCATTGACGAGCGCTGACCCGAATACCCTTCAAAACGTTCTTGATGCATCCGCTGTGCTGCAGACCATTCGCGATAGACAACGACAGCTTTATGGCTCGACCCGTGCGCCTGCGCCAACCTCACTGCGTGGATATCCGAGCCCATGTTCCTTTGATCCATTCTTCAATAAAAACTTGCCAATCGGCCAGTAACACTTATTTTATAACTCAAAACTAATATACAAGCGCTTTTCAGGAGGATACAGAGAAATGGCTAATGAACAGGATGCACAAATGGAGCAGGCCCAGAGGGAGATCGAGAAACTTTTTCAAAACATTCAGAACGATATCCCCGTATTCCTGTTTGCCCAACCCGGCATCAACGACGTATTCAGCGACGCTGCCCGGCAGGGATTGCGGTTTTTTAGACAACTGACGGATAAAATCACCCTCAAGGAATATAACCTGAGCCATGAACAGGCCCAGAAATGGCAGGTTCACAGTTCACCCACCCTCGTACTTGCACCGGACACGTATCAAATCAAGTGGCTCGGCGCGCCCTTGGGCGAAGAGGGCCGGATATTTCTCGAGGCACTTCTCTTGATCGGCAGCCGGGAAAGTCAGCTCACGAAACCATCGCTTCAGGTCATCGAGCGCCTGGATTCACCGCGGGAGATCAAGGTGTTTGTCAGTGCCTCATGCCCCTACTGCCCCCAGCAGGCACAGAATGCACTCAAAGCCGCCATTGAAAGACCCGATCTGGTCTCTTTGGAAATCATCGACATTCAGGCCAATCCCGAACTCGCCGAAAAATACGCCGCCCAGTCCGTTCCCCAGACCTACGCCAATGATGTCCTCATCGCCCAGGGCGCCCAGACCGAAGAGCTTTTTATTTCGTCCCTGGACAAGATGGAACAACAGACCGTCTTTATCCCCGACAGTCAAGAAACAGAGATTGAAACAGATCTGGTCATTATCGGTGGCGGTCCTGCAGGTCTGAGCGCGGGCATCTATGCGGCCCGAAGCGGACTCAAGACAGTGGTGGTGGAAAAAGGTGTTCTGGGCGGACAGGTGGCCCTTACACCGGTGGTTGAAAATTATCCCGGCTTAAAGCAGGTGGGCGGAAAAGCACTGGTTGACATCATGGTGACCCATGCCCTTGAATATGTGCAGATCTTCCCCGGAGAGGAAGTCATCGACATCCAGCCGGGGGATAAAATCACGGTCCAGACCAGCCGGCGAAAGTTTCACACCCGTACGGTTCTGATGGCCACCGGTGCCTCCCATCGGCAATTGGGTGTACCGGGTGAAAAAAGACTCGGCGGCCATGGTGTCAGTTACTGCGCCACCTGTGACGGTGCCCTGTTCAAGGGTCGCAAGGTCATTATCGTGGGCGGTGGAAACAGTGCCGCCACAGAGGCTCTCTATCTTAAAAATGTCGGTGTGGACGTGACCATCGTGCACCGGCGGGACACCCTCAAGGCCCAGGATATTCTCATCCAGAACCTCATCCAGAACAACATCCCCATATTGTTCAATACGGAGGTCAAGGAGATACAGGGGCAGCACTATGTGGAAAAGGTGGTGCTGTATAACAACGCCAAAGACGAGACATCTGAACTGGCCGTTGACGGTGTTTTCATGGCCATCGGTTACGATCCCACCAATCAACTGGCTCAAAAATTCGGTGTCGAACTGACCGAAGAGGGCTTTATCAAACACGACAATTATCACACCAACATCCCCGGTATCTACACAGCCGGCGATGTGGCCGGTGGCTATAAGCAGATCGTCACCGCAGCCGGTCATGGCTCCGAGGCTGCCATCGTGATTTTCGAGGATCTGATCAATCCCTACTGGAAATAAATTCGCATGACGAATTTATAAGACGCGGCTTCGCCGCTATATAAGCGACAAGGTCGCGTCATATAAAATCCCGGAGAGATTTTATTTATGGACGGAAAAACAGTCAATAACAGCAGTGTCATCCTGAGACACATCGTGCAGCCCCAGGATGCAAACCTTGCCGGCATTACCCATGGCGGCGTGGTTATGAAAAATATCGATGACGCCGCCGGCGTGGTGGCGGTCAAGCACTCGGGCTGTGCCGTGGTCACGGCTTCCATCGACCGCATGGATTTTCACCACCCCGTCTATATCGGCAACCTTCTCACCATCAAGGCCAGTATCAACATGGTGGGGCGGACATCCATGGAAATCGGCGTCCGGGTGGAAGCTGAGGATATCGTCACCGGGAATAACCGTCACACCGCATCCGCCTACCTTACATTCGTAGCTCTGGACCAGAACAACAAACCTACCCGGATTCCCCCGCTGATACTCGTCACCAAAGAAGAAAAACGGCGTAACAGGGAAGCCGGCGACAGAAGAAAGGTCCGACTGGCAGAAAAATCCAAGGAAAAAAAGTGCCGTCGGGATCCAGACGACTGCAACCCCCCCCAAATGCAAGTCTGAACTGCAACAGCGAGAACATACTATGAGCAACGCACCCGATAAAGTAATCTATTCCATGATCAGGGTCAGCAAATATTATGACAAAAAGGCGGTATTGAAGGATATTTCCCTGTCATATTTTTATGGTGCCAAGATAGGCGTTCTGGGTTTGAATGGTGCCGGAAAGTCATCCCTGCTGGGTATTTTGGCCGGCCAGGACAAGGAATTCAGCGGTGAAACCATCCTCTCCAAGGGATTCACGGTGGGCTATCTGGAGCAGGAACCCCTGGTGAATATCGATAAAACCGTGCGCGAAGTCGTTGAGGAGGGCGTTCAGGAGACGGTAAAGCTGCTCAGGGAATTTGAAGAGATCAACAACAGTTTTTCCGAACCCATGGATGACGCGGCCATGGACAAACTCATCCAGCGCCAGGGGGAAGTTCAGGAAAAGCTGGATGCCCATGATGCCTGGGATCTCGACTCCCGCTTGGAAATGGCCATGGATGCCCTGCGCTGTCCCCCGGGGGAAGCACGGGTCAAGGTGTTGTCGGGGGGTGAAAAACGGCGCGTGGCCCTTTGTCGTCTCCTACTCCAGAAACCCGACATCCTGTTGCTGGACGAACCCACCAACCACCTGGACGCGGAAAGCGTCGCCTGGCTGGAACACCACCTGCAGCAATATCCCGGAACGGTCATTGCCGTCACCCACGATCGCTACTTTCTGGACAATGTGGCCGGCTGGATACTCGAGCTGGACAGGGGCCGGGGTATTCCCTGGAAAGGCAACTACTCCTCATGGCTGGAACAGAAAATGGAGCGCCTGCGCCGGGAGGAAAAATCCCAGAGCGCCCGTCAGAAAACACTGGCCCGGGAATTGGCGTGGATCCGCATGACCCCCAAGGGGCGCCATGCCAAAAACCAGTCTCGGGTCAATGCCTATGAAAAACTGATGACCCAGGAAGAGCAGACCCAGGATAAAGAACTGGAGCTCTACATTCCCCCCGGCCCACGTCTGGGTGACGTGGTTATCGAGGCCGACAATGTTACCAAGGGATATACGGATGGCCTGCTCATGGAAAATATGTGTTTCCAACTGCCCCCCGGTGCCATGGTGGGGGTTATCGGACCCAATGGTGCCGGCAAAACCACCCTGTTCAAAATGATCACCGGCCGGGAAAAAACCGACAGCGGTATTTTCAAAATCGGCGAGACGGTTCAGCTGGCATACGTGGACCAGAGCCGCGAACTGGACCCGCAAAAAAGTGTCTGGGAAGAAATAACCGGCGGACAGGCGCTGCTCGAAGTCGGCAAGAGAGCGTTCAATTCCCGTGCCTATGTAGCCCGCTTCAACTTTTCCGGCTCGGAACAGCAGCGCAAAGTGGCGGATCTCTCCGGTGGACAGCGCAACAGGGTTCACCTGGCCAAGATGCTCAAGGAAGGCGCCAATGTTTTGCTGCTGGATGAGCCCACCAACGACCTGGATGTCAACACCCTGAGGGCACTGGAAGAAGCCCTGGAAAATTTCGGCGGCTGTGCGGTGGTGATCAGCCACGACCGCTGGTTTCTGGATCGTATCGCCACCCATATCCTGGCCTTCGAGGGAGACAGCCAGGTTGTTTTTTTCAACGGCAACTGGACTGAATACGAAGCAGACCGCAAACAGCGGCTGGGTGTCGATGCCGAAATACCCCGGCGGATCCGGTATCGCCAGCTGACACGTTGAACCCGGGATCTGTGTTAATCACCCTGCTCTGCCATGTAATCGTCATAAATGGTCTCGAGAATATTTTTATGCTTGGCCTCTTCCTGGGACAAAATCTTAAAAACCTGAACAAACTCGGGTTTATCCGCCGCCTTGGCAGCCAGTTCGTTATATAGCTGCAGGGCCATTTCTTCGCGTTTCATGGCCAGTCGCAGAATCTCCGTGTAATGCATGCCCTTCTCATAAGCAACATCCACCATATAGTCACTGCGCTTCATATCCGGTATCCATTCAAATTGATATTCGGCTATCTTCTCTTTCTGGCTGCCCAGATTTTCAAGCATGCTGACATGTTTCTTTTCCTCTTCTGCAAAGCCTTCAAAGGTCTTCTTCACGGCCTCCAAAGATTCATTCTGGCTGATCTCTTTGTAAAAAGTCACGGCTTCTTTTTCTTTGTCCAGAGCATATGCGATGATCTCATCCACCGAATTGAAATTCATTGAATCCTCCTGTTCTGTTTTGGGTAGTCAGTTCCTTCTAAATTATACGGTTCAAATATGGGATCCTATTCGCTCAAGGAATAGTAGCATCTTTTGGGTGACTCGATCTTGCCCTGCTTCTTGAGCTCCTGGAACACCTTTGATACCGCTTTGTTCTCCACGCCAAGCACCTTGGCAATCTCTCCGGCTTTTACAGGCTTTCCAGCTTTTTTCATGGCGGTAATCACTTTCTTTTCCATAGCTTCCCCCTTGATACAATCGCTTTACGATTTGATGTAACACGACACTGTCGTTCATATGGTGGCGTCCAACCCGTTTACCTTGCAGACGGAAACCTTTGATTTAAATCTGAACGTGCCTTTTTTATGCTGCTTTCAGTTCATTCTGCAACCATTTTTTGACATCACCGGTAACAGCAAAAACGCCTTTCAGACATCCATTTTCCGATATATATCTTTCTTTTATGGTCTCAGGCATCTTGAATTCAGCCAACTCATCGGCATCCTCGGAATTTCGACGAATCAGATATATGATGGGATCTTTTTTCCATGTATTCACGACAAAATAATGGGTTACATCATCCTTGGAACGGATGACATAGTTGCCCCTTACCCAGTTATTACCCCACTCGAGATACAAGCGGACAGCCTCTTCAGGCGTCATGTCCCAATCGATAACATTGACAAGTTCCCTGTTTTTTTTAATTTCTTCTAAGGTCATGGTCTTATCTCCATAAAATCGCATGGCGATTTAATCAATGGCGGCTTTGCCGCCTGATTTGTTGAAATGAAACAGCGAGCGCATTCCCTGCAGCTTGCTGCGAGGTTCCTCAATAACAGCTTCCTGCACGATGGTTAATCCCATTTATAAGGTATTTAAATGCTAAAAACATGCCAATTGCCTTTCCCACAGCATTTTAACCCGTATATTTCATTAAACTTGACGAGAAATTTTAATTTAGGGTAGCATAACTTTTGTCTCTTGAGACAGGTATGTCTCATAATGTAAGGATTGAAACAAAGACATCAAGGGCAGGTAAATAGAATATCCATCACGGCAGATGTTTTAAGACAAGTGCAATGATCTCTTTTGGTTTTTCCATGGGGATGAGGTGCCCGGCGCCGGCAATCAAGCGGTAAGTGCCATGCGGAAACTGCGATGCAGCCTTTTTAAGATCCACAAAGGGGCTATTGGTGCTCTCCTCTCCCTCGAGCACCAACACCGGGCAGGTTACTTTAGGCAGCATAGGCCAGGGGTCATAGCCCATACCGCCCATGAACAGAGAGGCTTCTTTCTCGGGAGAACAGGTCAGCTCCAGCTCTCCGGTCTCAAGGGAAACCGTGCCATGTTCGATATACAGATCCAGAAATTCTTCTTCCCAGTTTTTAAACAGGGGTTTACGCCTGAAATCATTTTTCACCTCTGCAGGGTCTCTCCATGTGTTGCGCCGTTTGATGGATCGACTGGCCAGGGGGTGATCCTCAACACGAAGCTGTATATGGTAAAAATCCTGTGGTAAGAATACCGGCTCGATCAGGATCATACCGGAAGCTCTTGGACCATGGGTTGCCTCGGCAATGGTCATGACGGTAGCTCCCATGGAATGACCCACCAGAAGTGGCTTTTCTATGTTCAGGCGTTCACACAACCGGCAGAGATCCTCGGCCAGAAGCATCCAGCTGAGTCCCCCTTTTTGCGGATCGGTTTCGCGATGGTCACAAAAATAGGGTGCAATCACCTTGCGATACCTGGAAAGTTCACGGGCAATCGGGTGCCACAACATGGGTAGAAAGCCAGTGGCGTGCAAGAGGAGAATCGGAGGGTCCTGGCCATCATAGAGCAGATACTGCAAGTTCACATCGCCAATCTTCTCGGATCGGGCAACCGGTTGCATGGACATGATCATTACCTATTCATCAGCATTTTATCTCGATCAATTGATTTTAACACGTGGTTACCGTATGTCAACCTGCTCCCATTGTTATGACCATGCAGCTGCCGCTATTGATATCTGTCTAATTTTACAGTACGATGATGGCATGTTAACATTCTATTTAAGGTGGACGGTTTTAAAACCTTGCGGCATGCGGAGCGCTGCCGAACGGCAGCGCCCATGGGAAATGCACTCGCTGATACGATTTAACTTGTCAGAGGAAAAATAAATGAACGAGCAAACCTTCCGGGCCATGATTGTCGAAGAAACCCAGGACAATCAGTTTCTCCGTACTGTCAAAGAAAGAGCGATTTCCAATCTTCCGGATGGGGACATTCTTGTGCGTGTTTCTTTTTCCTCCCTGAACTACAAGGACGCCCTCTCCGCAACCGGTAACCGCGGCGTTACCAGAAAATATCCCCACACCCCCGGCATTGATGCCGCAGGCACGGTGGTAGAAAGCCGCAACAAGGCTTTTAAGACCGGTGATGCCGTGATCGTCACGAGCTATGACCTTGGCATGAATACATCGGGAGGCTTTGGCCAGTATATCCGTATACCTGCCGACTGGGTCGTCCCCCTACCTGAGGGCCTGACACTCAAGGAAAGCATGCGTTACGGTACGGCCGGTTTTACAGCAGGCTTGTCTGTGTTTTCTTTGACCCACACGGTAAAACCAGAAGACGGAGAGGTTCTGGTAACCGGTGCCACCGGTGGTGTCGGCAGCATCGCCACGGCAATTCTGAACAAACTGGGTTACCATGTCGTGGCGGTCAGCGGTAAACCCGATGCCGCAGCGTTTCTCTCGCGTCTCGGCGCCAAGCGGGTTGTAACACGGGAAGACGTCAGCGACGAGAGCAGGCGTCCCCTTTTGAAGGGCATCTGGGCCGGTGTGGTGGATACTGTGGGCGGAAACATACTGGCCACCGCCATCAAGTCCACCCAGCCCTGGGGAGCGGTGACGACCTGTGGCATGGTGGCATCACCGGATCTTCCCCTGACAGTCTTTCCATTTATTCTGCGCGGGATCAAATTGCTTGGGATCGATTCCCAGAACTGTCCCATGGAACACCGTCAAAAGATCTGGAAAAAGCTTGCAACAAACTGGAAAATCGACCAGCTCCAAAGCATCTGCCAAGAGGTCTCCCTGAAAGAGCTGAATTCAATGATCGACACGATACTCAAAGGTGGGATCAAGGGCCGGACAGTCGTCAACCTGGAAACTTAAATACGCGAATCCAAATGGATCTATATCTGATCATACTTTAAGAGGAGTACTTTTATACCATCTCTACTGGTTAAAGCACAAAATATGAATATCGAAATGCGAAATAAATATGAAGCCCCTCGACTTTTCCGATAACCACTTCAAAATTTTTATCGAGGTGGTACCACCTGCAGGACCCGATGCCGGCCCCCTCATGCATCGTCTGAAATCCATTGCAGCGCTTCCTTTCCAGGCTTTCAGTGTTGCAACAAACCCGGTTGCCAAGCCACGTATGAGTGCCATGGCAACCTGCGCACGCACGCAGCAGGAAACAAACAAACCCGCTATCCTTCACTGTACCACCCGGGACCACAACCGGATCAGTCTCCAGGGGCTTCTCTGGGGAGCACAGGCCCTGGGAATCAATACCGTTCTGATTGCCACCGGAGACATGGTCGCATTGCAGGACCGGCATATCACCACCAGGGTTCGCGACATGGATGTTTTTGGCCTGGTCGGTATGGCCAGACAATCCGGACTTCAGACCGGCGTGGTGATCGATCCCCATCCCGAAGCCAATGGATTCGAAACAGCCATCCGCCGCCTGGCACAAAAAATCGATGCCGGCGCCCAGTTTGCGGTTACCCAGCCCATCTACGATGCTGAGACCGCCGATGCCATGGCTCAGGCCACCCACACGATGGGCATCCCTGTCATCATGGGAATTCTGCCCCTTCGAACGGCGCGCCATGCCGACTTTCTGCATCAGAAAGTCGCCGGCATCGCCGTACCCGAGCCGTTGCGAAAGCAGATACACTTGGCTGACAACACCATTAAAACCGGTAATCAGAATGCCCGTGAGATGCTGGCAGCTGCCCGGGAGCGTTTTGCCGGTGCCTGTATCATGCCGCCCTTTGACCATTATGAAGTGCTCGAAGATATTTTCACTTTTGATTTTGACACGGCTTGATGCATAAATTAGCATAGCGGTACCTGCAACAGAAACTGCGGATAAATCAGAGAGGATTCAGACCATGATAGCCATCAGAAATCCCATACACGACCTCATCGCCCTTGTTATCATAACCACTTGTTTTTTAACGGTAACAGCTTGCTCAAAAGCCTATTACGGTGCCATGGAAAAAGTGGGTGTCCATAAAAGAGATATTCTCGTGGATCGGGTAGAAAATGCCAGGGATGCCCAGGCAGATGCCCAGGTGCAGTTCAAGGATGCTCTGGAGCAGTTTGGGTCAGTTGTCAAGATTGAAACCACCGATCTTAAGGATGCCTATGAAAAGCTCAACTCCGAATATGAAAAAAGCGACGAGGCTGCTAAGGAAGTATCCAGCAGAATCAAAAAGGTGGAATCCGTAGCCGACGATTTGTTTGCAGAATGGGAAAAAGAACTGGGACTCTATAAAAACAAGGCCTTAAAGGATGCAAGCGCCCGGAAGCTCATAGACACCCAGAGCCGTTACAAGGAAATGCTTGCCAGTATGCACCGCGCCGAAAAAAGCATGGATCCTGTTCTACGAACATTCCGTGACAATGTCTTGTTCCTCAAGCACAATCTCAATGCCCAGGCCATTGGCTCCCTGCGCTCCGAGTTTTCCGGCCTCAAGGTGAAGATCGACGCCCTGATAAAAAATATGAACGACGCCATCACCAACTCAAACCAGTTTATCGAAGATCTCAATCAATAATATTGAGACGGAATTCATGAAAGATCACACGCAAAGAGATACCCGTGAAACATTTCAAGTGGAAAACAGGCAACGCCTGAGACAATTCATATCTTACCTTGTATGCAGTTTGATCTTCACACAATGGATAGGATGTACCCAAATGACCGAGACACAAAAAGAAAGGGAAGGGCGAATTCAGTCATCGTCTCAAACTCAAAATGGCAGGTTTGTCAATCCTAATGGGATCTCTGCTAAACTGTTTTCAAAAGAAACCTGGGACGTCACAAAAGAATATATCTTCGTTAAACGAATCGACCCAAAACCAACCACCGATCTCCCCATTCATCGATTGTATCCGGAACAATGGGAAAATGATCAGGCAGGGCAATTCTCTTTTTCCTGGTTAGGGCACGCCAGTGTCCTGATTGTCATGGAAAATCAACGGATTTTAGTTGATCCGGTATTGGAAGACCGCGCATCCCCTTTTTCCTGGATTGGTCCCAAGCGGTTTCATCCGCCACCGGTCACGGCAGAAGAACTTCCAGACGTCGAGGTCGTTTTGATCACCCATGACCACTATGATCATCTGGAAAAGTCAACGCTTGTTACGATCCAGGAAAAGGTCGAACGGTTTATCGTGCCCTTGGGTATTGGCGCGCTATTAGAGAATTGGGGCATAAATCCTGCCAAAATCACTGAGTTGGATTGGTGGGAAACCTGTTCATCCGGCTCTCTGTGGTTTCATGCCACACCGGCAGTTCATTATGCCAGTCGCGGGTTATTTGATGCGAATCACCGATTATGGTGTTCCTGGTCAATTGTCGGGGAGGACAAGAGGGCTTTTATTAGTGGTGATTCCGGCTATTTTGACGGTTTCAAAAATATTGGCGAACGTCTGGGGCCTTTTGATGTGACATTTCTTAAAATAGGAGCCTCCAATGACAAAGGCACGTGGCGAGCGCTCCATATGACACCCGAAGAAGCCGGGCAGCAGCATTTGGATCTCAGAGGACAATCACTGGTCCCTTTGCATTGGGCAACCTTTGATCTGGCTCTTCACCCCTGGTACGAACCCATTGAACGCTTGGTCACCTTCTCAGAACAAACACCTCTTACCCTGATCACGCCCGAATTGGGGAAAAAAATCAATTTACATGGTAAGCCAGATACCGATCATTGGTGGCTGAAATATAAAGCACCAAAATAGGTGACGTTGCTTGGTTTGTTGGAAAACACCAACTGATTTCATGGATAGGCTTATAAAACGAACAAACCAATGAATGTCCCCTATCTCTGTTCGAAAAACCTATAAATGGTATGCGATTTCATGAAACATATATGGAGCACTTTCTGACCGCCATGGCAGCCTCCTGGAGTGCTTCTGAAAAGGTCGGATGACCGTGGACGGTCCGGGCGATGTCTTCCGAGCTGGCCCCAAACTCCATGGCCAGGACACATTCGGCAATCATGTCGGCTGCCCGGGGACCGATGATGTGTACCCCCAGGATACGGTCGGTCTTGCCGTGGGCGATCAGTTTGACAAATCCCTCCTTCTCGCCCATACAGCGGGCCCGGCCCGCACCTGAAAAAGGATAGGTACCCACACAATAGGGAATTTCCCTTTCTTTGACCACCTCTTCCGTCAAACCGACACTGGCGACTTCGGGCCAGGTGTAGACCACCGACGGAATGGCGTCATAATTGACTTCGCCGGCGTGTCCAACAATGTTCTCCACGACCGCAATTCCCTCTGCCGATGCTTTATGGGCCAGCATGGGGCCGGGGGTGAGATCGCCGATGGCGTAGACACCCTGCACACGGGTCTGGTAGGCGGCATCGACAATGATGTGGCCGGTTATAGGGTCGGTTTCGATACCGGCATCCTCGATACCGAGCCCCTCTGTCAACGGGCGTCTTCCCACTGCCACCAGGAGTTTATCAAAGGCCATGGCGGTGGTTTCCCCGCCTTTTTCCAGGGTCACCTTGACTTTTTTGGCGGTTTTCTGGGCCTTGACCACCCGGGTGTTGAGATGAAACAACATGCCCTGTTTCTTTAAAATACGATCCAATGCCCTACCCACCTGTCCGTCCAGGGTCGTGGCGATCTTGGGCAGCATTTCGATAACGGTCACCTTCGAGCCCAACCGCATCCAGACCGATCCCAGTTCCAAACCGATATAGCCGCCCCCCACGACGCCCAGGCTTTTGGGAACCACGTCAAAATTCAGTGCTTCCGTGGAGCTGACAATTCCCTGGCCGTCAAAGGCCATGCCGGGCACCTCCACGGGCCGGCTTCCCGTGGCCAGCAGAATCGACGCACCCTGGAGAACCCGTTTTTTCTGCTTTCCGCCGGTCACTTCCACCTGCCTGTCACCCACAAGACGTCCCGTACCCTGGATAATGTCGATCTGGTTGCCTTCCAGGAGTTTTCTAACACTGTCCGTAAGGTCTTTGACCACCGTCTCTTTACGCTTCATCAGGGTTGCGAGGTCCAGGGTCAGGCGACCGGTCCTGATGCCATGTTCGGCAAAGTGTTCCCGGGCCAGGTGATAGTACTCGCTGGAGTCGAGCAGGGCCTTGCTGGGAATACACCCGACATTCAGGCACACCCCCCCCAGACGCGGTGATCGCTCGACACAGGCTGTTTTCAAACCCAGCTGTGCAGCCCGTACTGCAGCCACATACCCGCCAGGTCCGGAACCTACAATAACCAGATCATAATTGTCTGTCGTTTTCATGTTAGACCTCCAATACGATCCGTTCAGGGTTTTCGACGAATTCCTTGACGCGTTTCAAAAACGTGACAGCACCTTTGCCATCGACAATCCGGTGGTCATAGCTCAACGCCACATACATCATGGGACGTACAACAATTTCGTCGTCCATCACCACCGGGCGTTTCTCAATCTTGTGCATACCGAGAATACCGCTCTGGGGTGTATTCAAAATCGGTGTACTCAACAAAGAACCGTACACACCGCCATTACTCACCGTGAACGTCCCTCCTTCAAGATCGGCCAGTTCGAGTCGATTCTCTTTGATTTTTCCGACATATTCGATGATGGCTTTTTCGATCCCGGCAAAGCTGAGCCTTTCGGCATGACGGATGACCGGGACCACCAGCCCCCGGTCACTCCCGATGGCGACACCGATGTGTTGGTATGAATGATAAACAAAGTCGGAACCGTCCACAAAAGCATTGATTTCGGGGATCTCCTTCAACGCTTCAACGCAGGCCTTGATGAAAAAGGACATGAACCCCAATGAAACATCGTGCTTTTTCTTAAACGCTTCCTTGTAGCGTGTTCGCATGGCCATGGCCTGCTGCATGTCAATTTCATTGAAGGTGGTGAGCATGGCCGTATTTTGTTTCGATTCCAGGAGGCGTTCGGCAATGCGCCTGCGGATGGGAGACATCTTGACCCGTTTGACCTCCTCTGGAGCCTTTTCAACAGAGGGCTCTTGGCAAACCGGGGCCGCCAATTTTTCGGGCATGCCGGCGGGAGCCTCCTCCAGATAAAGCAGTACATCCCCCTTGCTGATTCTATTCCCGGGACCCGTCCCGGTGATCTTGGATATATCGAGATTTTTTTCAGCAACAAGGCGGCGGACCGAGGGTGAAAGCGGAATGTCATCCCGTGTTGATTTCTGAGGTGATACATCCTTTGGGCTTACTGCCGGTGACGGTATTGACGGTTCTTCTTCGGTCACCTCCGCTTTGGCCTCAGGGGGCACGGGACGCTCTGGTGCCGATTCCGGGGTTGGTGCCGGCTTCGGGTCGGTCGCTTTGGCAGTCACACCGGCAGTTTCAATCCGCCCCACAACCGCACCGATGGCCACCGTCTCTCCGTCCTCGATCAGAATCTTTAAAACACCACCGGCTTCCGCCACCACCTCCAGGGTTACCTTGTCTGTCTCAATGACCAGCAGGGCTTCATCCTTCTGGACGGTGTCGCCATCCTTTTTGAACCATTCCGCCAGGACCGCTTCCTGAACAGATTCTCCGACACTGGGTATCTTGATGTCTATGGCCATAATCGCTCCGCTTGGATTTGTGTGATAAAATTAATTCACGTTAATAAAATGGTTGTCTATATTTGCCCTTCGGACGACAATTACGCTGCGCGAGTCATTAATAGTCATTTGTCCTAGCGGGCGACATTAGCGCTGCGCGCGTTATTTTGCCCTGTGGGCGTCATTTGTCCTGGCGGACGATATTAGGCGCTGCGCGCGTCATTAATTGCTGCTTTTAGCAGTTTAGACCGTCGGCCCCTAACAGCCTAACAGTCTGATAGTCAGCAGCCTGACCCTAAACCTCGGACCCTGCCTTAGCCTTTTAGCAGTTTAGGCTCAAGACTGTTAGGTGCCCTTGGTTACCGGCCTTTAGCTACCCTCCAACCCTTGTATCACCCTCAGACCCTCGGACCCTGCTTTTCTAGGACACCGAATCCGCAGTTCTTCCCAGGGCCTTGTTTGAAATGGCTTCCTGCTGTTTTTTATAGATGGCCGGGAATCCTGTGGCCGGGCTTGCAGAGGGTTTTCTCCCCACATAACGCAGTTTCTGCCCCGTGATCTTCTCCAGGCGGTCCCGAACAAAAAACCATGCCCCCATATTTTCAGGTTCTTCCTGTACCCAGCTGAACACCTTTGCTTTTTTATAGGGTTTAAGCATCTTCTCAATCTGTTTTTCGGGGAAAGGATAAAATTGTTCCAGACGCAGAACAGCCTTGTTGCTTTCGGCCAGTTCGCTACGCCGCTGCAGGAGCTGATAATAGATTTTTCCGCTGCAGAAAAGTATCTCCTGCGCCCCTGAATTGCGTTCAGGATCCTTCAGAACCGGTTGAAACGGACCTGAAACCAGCGCGTCGAGGGTGGAGACAGCCATGGGATGTCTCAGGAGGCTCTTGGGTGTCATCAGTACCAGCGGCTTGCGATATGCTTCCTTGACCTGGCGTCTCAAGAGGTGAAAATACTGGGCCGGCGTCGTAAGATTGCACACCTGCATGTTGTCTTCGGCACACAGCTGTAGAAAGCGCTCCAAACGCGCACTGGAATGTTCAGGGCCCAGACCTTCCCATCCATGGGGAAGCAGCAGTGTCAATCCGCTCAAGCGCTGCCACTTGGATTGACCGCTGGCGATAAAAAGATCGATAACCCCCTGGGCATTGTTTGCAAAATCCCCGAACTGCGCTTCCCAAAGCACCAGCATTTCTGGCCGTGTTATGGAATAGCCATATTCGAATCCCAGAACACCGGCTTCTGCCAGAAGAGAGTTGTAAACCATGAAGCTCGATTGTTTTGAATCCAGGTGATTCAAGGGGATGTAGGACTCACCGCTCTTGGCATCGAACAGAACAGAATGCCGCTGGCTGAAGGTACCCCGACGCACATCCTGTCCGCTCAAGCGGATGGGAAACCCTTCCATGAGCAGCGATGCAAATGCCAATGCCTCGGCACCTGCCCAGTCGATTCCTTCACCCGATTCCACAGCGGACAGGCGTTTTCCTAACAGGCGCTGCAATTTGGAGTTCAATGAAAACCCATCGGGTAAACTGTTCAGCTTTCTGGCAGCGTCCATCAGTCTCTTTTTGGGAAAACCTGTCTTGACGCCCTCGAAAGCATAGGTCGACTTGATGGAATCCCATTCTTCGAAATATCGGGATTCCGGGAAAAGACAATCTGTTCCGTGAACATCCGCATAGGCCTCCTCCAGTTTATGGAGAACCTCTTTTTCCAGCGATTCCAGGTGGGCTTCGTTTACAACGTTTTCTTTCAGAAGCGTCTCTCCATAAAGAACACGCAGAGACGGGCGTTCCTTGATGCGATCATACATGAGGGGCTGGGTAAAATAGGGTTCGTCCCCTTCATTGTGCCCATACCTGCGATAACAGATCACATCGATGACCACATCTTTGCCGAATCGATGGCGGTAATCAGCCGCCAGTTTGCCTATATGGACAGCAGCCTCAGGGTTTTCGCCATGTACATGGAAGATGGGCACCATGAGCATTTTGGCGATATCGGTTGAGTATCGTGTCGAACGGGCATCTTCAGGCAGCGTTGTATAACCGATCTGGTTATTGATAATGAGGTGGATGGTGCCTCCGGTTTTGTAGCCCTGAAGCTGGGACATGTTCAATGTCTCGGCGACAACTCCCTGCCCGGCAAAAGCGGCATCGCCGTGAATGAGCACCGGAACCACTGTATCCGGCCCCATATTCGGCAGGTCCTGCCTGGCGCGTGCGACACCCTCTGCCACAGGGTCCACGGCTTCCAGATGGCTGGGGTTATTCACCAGAAACATGCGCACGTTTTTACCGGTATCCGTCTGAATGTCTGCAAGATAACCATTGTGGTACTTGACATCCCCGGAGCCCATGAGCTGTCCAGGGTCATAGCAGCTCTCAAACTCCCTGAAAATTTCTTCATAAGGCTTCCCCAGGATGTGGCTTTGAACATTCAGCCGTCCCCTGTGAGCCATCCCCAAAATGACTTCCCGGCAGCCGTTTTGGGCGACCTGACGGACCAGTGTGTCCAGCAGAGGGATCACCACATCCCCCCCCTCCAGAGAAAAACGGGTCACCCCCATGTATTTCTTATTTAAATAGGCTTCGAACAGGGCCGTCTGATACAGTCGTTTCAATATGGTCATCTTTTCAGCGGTCTCGATTTGCAGCCTGTTCTGGATCGGCTCCATCCGGTCTTGAAGCCAGCGCCTTTCCTCGGGGTCCTGAATATGCATGTACTCTACGCCGATGGAATGACAGTAGGTCGCTTTCAATCGCAGCAGGATTTCTTTCAGGTTTTCGCCACCCCCCAGGAACGTTGTTCCGGGCACAGGTCTCTCAAAATCCGTTGCTGCCAGGCCAAAACGTTCCAGCGTCAGCAACGGGTGATCCATGGGGCAGGCCTCCAGAGGGTCCATACAGGACAACATGTGCCCGAGGCAGCGATACCCGAATATCAACTGTTCGACACCGGTCAGAAAGGACGGGTGACCCTCTGAGTCCGTCATCCCGGGCGCAGTCCCGCTTGAAAACGCAAAATCAAAACCCTTGAAGAACGACTGCCAGTCTTTTGAAATGGACTTGGGGTCCTGTTTCCACTGCTGATATTGGGATTCAATATAGTCGCTATGGTATGTATCAGGAAAGTTCATAAATCAGGGGCTCCTCTCTGAATCCGGACGTGTCATTACAATATCACTCCGACCGCCGCTATTCAAGATACAAGTATTTTGATCTTTTTGATCATTTTGGGGATGAAAAAGGAAAAAATAAACAGGGCGATGGAGAAAAAAACCTTGAATGAAATCAGTTCCCCCCAGTTTCCGGAAGCCCAGACATCCTTCAGGGTACCGATGAAAAAAGTGAAAATAAAGGTGCCGACAATGATGCCCAGACCTGTCCCGGACAGATAATCCCGGAACCGGACCTTTGTCAGCCCCATGCCAAAATTCATGGGGGTAAATGGAAAGTATACCAGACGCAGGTAAAGAACGGTGGCAAAACCATTGCGTTCGATGGCATCATCGTATTTTCGAAACTTGTCACCCACCAGGGATGCCGCAAATTCACGTCCAAGGGTCCGGCCGATGACAAACGCCGCGGCAGCACCGATCATGGCACCGATCCATACCCACAAAAACCCCCAATATGGGCCGAAGATAGCAGCTCCCAGACCTGTTAACAGGGTACCCGGAACAAACAGGCAAACACCCGCGGCATACACACCGATGAAAACCAGGGGGGCCCAGAAACCAGCTCTCTCAAGAAGCCGGCCCAGGGACTCCGGTGTCAGATAAGACATGACCGGTGTCAGCCGAACCAGTACCACAGCCGTGACGATAAAAATCACCAGCAGGAAAATCTTCAAGACTGCATTCGGTCTTTTTCCCATTCAATGTCACCCTAGTCAATTGCGACGCACCCATCACCTGAACTCAGGCGGTGATAGACCCTCCTCACGTAAACCCTGAGCCGGCTGTACATGCGTAGCAGTGGTCAGCTGTGGCAATGAGTTCGCCGGGTTCGGGGCGCCTTTCCATTTCAGACACATGGGTTTTCTCACCACCCATGGTTATACCCCGGGCCAGGTTAAAATCACAATCGTAAAGATATCCATCCCAGGATACCGACATCATTGTTCTGCACATGACACCCGGCACCGCACACGGGTTAAAGCTCGAGGCCAGTTTTTCCATATAATGGGCAAAATTGCCCGACTGGACCAGCCACTCACGGTATCGGCCCAGAGGAACATTGGCAAAACTATAAAGGTTGTTGAAACAAATTCCCCAGTTAGTTTCCAGAATCCGTCTGAATCTCTTCTCTGCCTGGTCCTGTGGTGTTGGCATAAATGCACCGGATGGGTTCGACACCAGGTTCAGTTCCAGACCGGAATCCTTTTTGCCGTAACCCAGCCGGTTCAATTTCAGGAGGGACTCGATGCTGATATCGAAAATGCCTTTTCCCCGCTGGGATTCGGTCTGGTTTGCATTCAGGGAGGGAAAGGATGCCACCACCACGACCTGGTTGTATTTCAGCACCTGCATCAAGCCGTCCCTTTTTCCATTGTTCAGCGCCGAAAGGTTGGATCGGAACATCACCCGGGGTACCAACGCTGCCATCTGCTCAATAAGCAATTCCACGTGGGGGTTCAGTTCCGGAGCCCCCCCCGTGATGTCGATCACGTCAAAATGGCTGCGCCGCGCATAGTCCACCACGGTCAGCATGGTCTCCCGTGTCATGTTCTCCGTTCGATCAGGGCCGGCACTCAGATGACAGTGTCGACATGTTTGATTACACAGGAAACCCACATTGATTTGCAGGGTGTTTGTCCGGTCGCGCCTCAACTTGAGCCCGTGGCTCGAAAGCATTAGATGAAACGGGTCAATTTTGGCTTCTGATATTAATATTTCTGGCTCCAACACGTCAAAGGTACCCCTTCCAACAAACAGCTGTTTTTAAGGTCAAGATCCAAACAAAACCCTAAGGTAATGATGGTTCCTAACTTCCACTTTCTTGGGGTTTAAAGCGGCATCGCCGCGTCTTAAACATTCGCTGTGCGAATGTTTACATGGACAGCTTTTCTGCAATGTTACGTGCCTGAACACCGTGCACAAGGGATGCCCCCCCGCGAATAGCGCATGCCACGTGCACCGCCTCTGTCATCTCTCCCATGTTTGATCCCTTTTCCAGGCATTTCTGTGTAAAGGAATCGATACAATAAGGACACTGAACGGCATGCGCCACGGCCAGTGCGATCAGAGATTTTTCCCTCAGGGTCAACTCACCTTCTGAAAACACCTCATTGTAATACTCGAAATATTTTTTTGCCATCTCTGGCGCTTCTTGCCCGATTTCACCAAATTTAGGCAGGTCTTCGCGTTTGTAGTACTCTTCCATTCCTTTCTCTCCTCCGTTCACCAGTGATTCCTTTTGCTGATATTTGAGATGATAATAGAATCTATCTCAAAATAAAGATTTTGGTTCAATATCAAGGCGGGACCGAGTTTCAACCCGCAGTCATACTCAAGTATGTCGAGGACTTGAAACGAGGGCCCAACGCCAAAATTGGGCCAAAAGACTATTTTGAGATGAGTCTAGTCTTCTCGCAACGAACACGCCCGCCCCTTCAATTGAAAAAAGAACTTCAACCCTTTCTGCACTTTTTCCGAAAATATCTTGGGTGAAAAAAAGCTGCCGACAACCCTTTTGTTGATCTCCCCCATGGTTGGATAGGGGTGAACAGCCGCTGCCAGGGTAGACAATTTCACTTTTCCATTCAGAATCGCCACCCATTCACTCAGCAGGTCCCCTGCCCTTGGTCCCAGGATCTGAACGCCAAGCGGTCTTTCCTTTGCATCCAGGATCATTTTTATACGTCCGGTTGTTTCATCTTCTGCCAGGCTCCTGTCATTGTCCCTGAATTCCTCCGTCCAGACCGCGTAGTCAAGACCCTTGGACCTGGCTGTCTTTTCATTCATACCGATACTGGCAAGTTCCGGATCAGTATAGGTACACCAGGGCAGATAGGTATAGTCGGCTTTTCGCGGCAGTCGAAATATTGCATTGCTCACGACGATGCCCCCTTCATAACCAGCCGCATGGGTGAACTGGAATCCACCGTTCACATCCCCTGCAGCATAGATGTGTTTATGATTGGTTCGCATGCGCTTGTCCACGCCGATACCAGAGCGATCATAGGCCACACCAATGTCTTCAAGACCCATATGGTTCACGTTGGGTGCCCTGCCCATGGCCACAAGAATTTCTTCCGGATTCAACACCCTGCGCTCGCCGGATCTGTCCAGTATTTTGACCGATTTTTGTCCATTGGTTTCCAAAACCTCCTCAATGGATGCCTCCAGAAAGAAGGTCACCCCCTCGTCTTGCATGACCGATGCCACCATGTCGGCCATATCCTTGTCCTCTTTCCCCAGAATCTGATCAGCCCGGTCCACCACGGTTACCTTTGTTCCCAGGCGATTGAACGCCTGGGCCATTTCAATGCCAATGGGGCCGCCACCCAAAATGACCATGCTTTTGGGAAGATGATCGAGGGAGAAAATCTCCCGGTTGGTCAAAAACGTGGTGTCATGAAGACCGGGAATGGGGGGTGCGACAGGTGATGAACCGGTGGCGACAACCCAGCTTTTTGCAGACAAGCGATTCCCCTCCAAATCGATGGTGTGTTCATCCGTAAAAACGGCGTTGCCAAAGAGGACCTTGGCCCCCAAACCACAAAAACGCTCTTCCGAGTCATGGTGCTGGATGGTTGCGATGACACGCTGGATGCGCTTGGCAATCTGCCTAAAATCAACCGCTGAAATACCGACCTTGGGCAAACCGAACCTTTCTGCATGCTGCATCAGATGATAAACACGGGCTGAATGGATCAGGGTTTTGCTGGGGACACATCCATAATGAAGGCAATCCCCTCCCAGGGCTGGCTCTTTCTCGATCAACAATGTTTTGGCACCCAGCTGGGCTGCACCCGAGGCAACCGTCAAACCGGCTGCCCCACCACCGATGATACCGATATCATATTCAAAATCAGCCATCTGTATCTCCTATCATTTCGTTGGATATGTTCACACCTCCGTCCACAAAGACACGGATGGCGTTATTTTGTTGTATCACATTTGTCAAAAAAATATTCCGATTATCCCTTGAGCTATCTGCCATCCTCCAACCCATGTATCACCCTCGGACCTTCTTTAGCCTTTTAGCATATCAGACTGTAGACTGTAAGGTGCTCTCAGCAAACAGCTGGCAGCCACCCTCCAACCCTTGTATCACCCTCGGACCCTCGAACCCTTTATTTTATATGTCGTAACACGACCCACATCCTTACACCCAAAATGCATTATTCCCTTTTTCAGGTCAGGCGTCCTCGTCTCTCCGGGGCCATTCCGCGTTCTGGAGCTCCTCTGCAAAGTAACAGAAACGGTTCCATTCAAAGCTCTTCAGACTGATGGGGCATTGAAGCGTGATTTTTCGATCCGTCATCCCCACCACCTTCCAGTCACCCTTCCGGGGACCGTTTTCGATAGTAATCTTTTGTCCTACAGCAAAGTCATAGGGCTTGAATACCGTGACAATCTCGTTTCTCCATTACAATTCCCCCTCAAAAAGTTTCAGGTTCTGTTTCAATGCACTTCCCTGAAGCAGATCTTCCATTGCATTTTTATAGTGATTTTCCCGGACATCCGGTATCAATTCATTTTCATGAATCCTTGCCAGAACGGTGGTGTTCTGCATTCGGATGTCCTCAAGCGCTGGATGAAAAACCACATGGTCCTTGATATTTCGCGCCGCACACACCCGGTGAATATCTGCAGTCCGTATCTCTGCAGCCCTGTTCAACCGCACATCCAGGGGTTGCCAGACCGTGTCATAGTACACCAGCGTTCCGCCATCCCTGGCCGCGAATTTCAATCCCCGCATGGCTTCATGCCGCTCCAGGGCTATGACCAGGTCCGCCTCCCCCCCTGGTACAAGGGGAGAAAACACCCGGTTGCCCAGACGCAGGTGGGACACCACCACACCACCTCTCTGGGCCAGACCGTGGGTATCCACAGCCTTAACCCGAAAACCGGCATAATCAGCCGCTCTCAGAAGAACCTCACTCAACAAGCCGATTCCCTGACCGCCCACACCCGTCACATATATGTTAAACGGCTTCATTGGATTACTCCAGTTGTAAACTTTATACTGATAACCCCACCAGGAAGCTTGGAGGCTGTAATGCCGCCTCCCGCTGATAGCTGTCTGCTACCCTCCAACCCTTGTATCACCCTCAGACCCTTAAACCCTGATCCTATTCACCTCGGCTTCTCTATAGCCCGGGTTGGGCAGGTCTGAAGGCATGACCCGTCGCCGATACAGAGATCCGGGTTGACTGTCACCTTCCCGTCCGTATGCCGGGTAAATGTCGGGCACCCGAAAGATGCCACACATGCGTGGGTCTGGTTACACAATTCCTGATCAATATGAACCTGCTTGACCTGATAGCCTGGCTTTCTTCTAGCTATCCGCGTAAACTTCAGCATACACGGATGTCTTGCGATGACCACGCTGAATTCCGGATCGTCCACGGCTGTTTCAACCAGTTCCGTTAACTTTGATTGCTGATATGTATCCACTTCGTAAATATGTTTTACACCAAGGCCCTCCAATGCCTGCCGCACCGGAACCTTGTCCGTGGGACCGTTGAAATTCTCCCCCACAGCCGCATGGTCCTGATGACCTGTCATGGCTGTCGTGCCGTTTTCCATTAGAATCAAGGTGATGGGGTGCTGGTTGAAAACAGCGTTGAGAATTCCCGGCAGTCCTGCATGAAAAAAGGTTGAATCCCCCATGAAAACGACCACTTTTCTCGAAGTGTTGAAAAGGGAGAGACCGGAACCGATACCCGGAGACGCGCCCATGCACATCATGACCTGCCCCATCTCATAAGGCGGCAGATACCCCAGGGTGTGGCAACCGATATCGGCGACCGTGATATCCTGACCAGAAAGGGCTTTTTTGATGGCATGAAATGCGCTGCGATGACCGCATCCGGGACACATCTGGGGAGGACGGGCCAAAACCACCTCCGGTAAAACCGCCGCCGGGTGCCGGGCCCCAAGCATATCGGGCCAGGTATCGTTCAACACATCCTGGACTTTGTCTGCGGTGTATTCACCGATCCAGGTCTCCGAATCTGTTTTCCCCAGGATACGCGTTTTCAAGCCGGCATCATAGGCCAGGGATTTGACCTCTTTTTCCAGGATATCGTCCAATTCCTCCAGAATTTTCACTTCCTCATGGGATTTCACAAATGATTCAATAATCTTACGGGGAATCGGATGCACAAACCCGAGCTTCAGGACATCCGGTTTCTCGCTCACCTTTTCCAGGACATCCATCAGAGACAGATAGGGTAGTCCCATGGTAATAATGCCCCTGCGCCTGTTGCGGTTGTCGACCAGCTGGTTTAAATTCGATTTATTGGCGATTCTTCCGACCTCCTCCAGTTTACGAAGAGCCTCCCTTTTTTTGCTCAAAGCTTCTTCGGTAAGCGGAATCTGGGGGCCGCCGGCTACATCAAAACGGGGTGTATCATCTGGCTGAAAAGGCGTGAAGGCTGAAAAGGCCACTTTTTCTTTAGCGTGACAGACATGGGTTGTAAGTCGCAAAATGATCGGCATGTGATATTTCCGTGCCAAACTTGCCGCTTCTTTGTAAAAAAGGTACACTTCCAATGGATTCGATGGCTCTAGCACCGGTGTGTAGCTCATGTGAGCAAAATGTCTGTTGTCCTGTTCGTTCTGAGATGAATTTGCACCTGGGTCATCACCCAGGACCACCACCATCCCACCAAGAATGTTCATGTAGCAGAGTTGAACAAAGGTGTCGGACGCCACATTCAGGCCTACACTTTTGAAAAATACCGTGGACAAATGCCCATTGATGGCGGCACCGAAAGCCACTTCCGTGGCAACTTTTTCATTGGTCGAAAATTCAAAATAGAAAGGTCGATCTCCCCTGGGTATGGATCGGATGGCCGTGGCGATTTCGGGCGTGGGTGAGCCAGGATAAGAGGTGACCACACGCGTGCCCGTTTCAACCATCGCGCGAACAAGGGCCGTGTTGCCCATCACGATCTCCTCAAAGGGCCCTTCTCTCATCAACATGGTTCCCATATGCTTCATTTTATCAACCCCAAAAAACCGTTATTGCATGGCATCCTATAAAATTGTTGCATTATTTAAAATAATATTTAAAATTAAGTAATGAATAAACAACCATACGGGAGGCTCTGGTATGGCTGCCAATGAAAAATGGACCATCGGTATTTCCCTGCCCCAAACAACCACATCCGACCTGAGAGGTCGTCAATCGGTTCGGGCAACCTTTAAGTTGACCGAAGAATGCATTGGTGCCATCAGTATTGTCGCAACCCATCTGGGAATCAAGCAAAAGTCTCTATTCGACCATCTTGTCGAAGACATGAGCTCCCTGAAAGCCATTGCCCGTGAGCTGAAAGATACCAACGTGCACGCGCAGAACCGGGTTCAGAAAACATTTGTGATCAGTCGCAAATCACTTCGTTCTCTCGAAACCGTGTCCAAGAGCCACAATGCCCCGCGTGACGCCCTGGTTGAATTTTCCGTCCAGAGGCTACTGCCCATCATCATCAATGAACAGAAAAAGCACCAGACCCGAAAAAAAATGCGCGGCGAAATTATAGCGCACCTGGAGGCCGGTAAAGCACTCCTTGGCAGGGTGGAGGATGCTCTGGGAACGGAAGATCCCGTTCTCAGCCGGATGACCGCTCTAATGATGAGCTATGAAAACACCTTTGCAGCCATTGACGCCTTTATTGAACGAGGCAAATTAATCGAAGAATTCGATCCGAAAATGCTGAAACAGATGATCGAAACCCTTGACAGATGAGTTTATGCCCATGGTATTCTGCGAAGGCGGATAAACAGTCCAATTTGAAAACATGGTCATTTAGCAGCCATCACCGTCTAATAACATGGCCAGCGCTGATGTTAGGAGCAGTTCGCAAAGCGCCAGGGGATTATTGAAGAGTACCCTGCAGCAAGCTGCAGGGAATCTTCTCGGTAAGGATTTTATCTCCGATCATTTCGCGTTCGCTGAACCCCGAAAGTAGCGGGCTATGTAAAAAGACAGATCTTACACTCTTTGGCATGCTTGAGAAAATCTTCTGCCGTCCAGACCACAACACCCTCTATCAGTTTTTTTTCATCGAGTTCCATCATGTCGATGGTCATCTTACAGGCAATCAGTTCAACACCCTCTATCTGAGCCATTTCCTGCAGATCGGCCAGGGAGGGGATATTGGCCTTTTCTATTTTTTTCTTCATCATGCCGGTGGCCAGGGTAGTCATCCCCGGAATGGAACCCATGATACCCGGTGGAAAAAACTTGGCCCGGTCAAATCCGCCTTTGAGCACCAGATTCAACCCCATAAATGAATAGAATATCTTGCTGTCCATACCCTGGCGGGCGGCATTGATACTCAGAACAAGCGATGGATAGGCGCCATCGATGGTATCCTTGACACAGATAAACGCGGCTTTTTCTTTTTGATCACTCATGAGTCATCTCCCCCTTTGTTTGTCTTCAACAATGACAAGTCACATGGAACTTTTTGAGAAACCCGACCGGGTTGTAAGACATTTTGGCCTTTCGCAGTCCCTCACTGTCCAGGTCCTGCTCCCGGTTTACTATGGTAAACCCCTGACCTGAATTTTGGAGAAACATCTGATTGATGGCCTGATATACCCCTTTGAACGCATGGTCCCCTTTTTCAAAATGGATTACCAGTGTGTCTGCGGAAAGCTTTTCCACCACCGTATAGGCCACCATGTCTTTTTCAACCATGAGGGCACCCCCCGTCAGACGCTGGAACTTCCGCCAGTTGTCAAGCACTCTTGAAATGGCCTGGTTTTCCGAATCAAGGGCTGCCTGGGAGGCACAATCCCTCCAGGTGCACCAGTTTTCCTGCATCTGGATGGTCTGATGAATATTGTCTTGGGTCAGGGGTAGGTATTGATAGTCGTATCCCTTGCTGAATTGATTCAAAAGATTCTTTTTCTTGTGGTACTTCTTTCCCTTCAGTTCAACAAGGTCCCTTACCGAATACAGGTAGTCCCAGTGCCCCCTTGATATTTGTGCGTCACAATCAAGACCGGGGGTTTGCTGCCATAGCTGCAGCAATGCTTCCGGCACACGGCCAAACATCATGGTTCCGCTGAAATGAAGCCGCAGTGTTTCCCCCCAGTCCACCCTCGTCCAATCACCCACCGGCGCCCAGTAGGTCTCAGCGGGACGTGTCTGCCGAATCCATACCAATTCCGGGGTCCAGGCCCACTCGAGACCATATACATCTGCCCAGCCCCACAGGTTGAGGAACGTGCAATCCGATGTTTTTTCCGGGCAAACATCCAGAAATTCGTAATATTCCCTTTGTCTTTCAATCTGAATGGGTTCAAATTGGAGTGACATGCTCACCAGACCTCCGGAAAACCGATATCGACAAAGGCGTTTTCCATCCTGCGCTTGTGTCCCCTTTCCATGGCTGCCAGATCCAGGAAGATCTTCTTTTTGTCCGGTTCCTGACATGTCTCCGCCAAAGACGTGTACTGAAGCATGGCCGCTTCTTCCTTTTTCATGGCCAGCGCGATGGCATCGGCCGGCTTCATGTCTGTGGAAAGCTCCGGCAAATCCAGCTCTTCGGCAATATGATAATCCTGGTCTTCATTAAAATAATCACCCATCCGATTGCTGATGTAAACCTGTTTTAATATCTCCCGGTGTCGCTTTTCCTCTTCTGCAAAGTCAGCAAACATCTCCTTCAACTGTGTGTTTTCAACTTTTTGAGCGGCCTCTTCGTAAAATTTTTGAGCCTCAACTTCATTTTCCATTGCAAATTTGATGATATTTTTGTACTCACTTAAAATCATACCAGCCCCCTTTTTCATATGTTGTTTTTATATTAAAAGGTGATAACCATTCTAGGTCTGAAAGGACACTATATCGATAATAATCAATGCAAATATTGTGCCGCCAATCCAACATCAGGAGGATATCATGCGTTGGAGACAATTTTTAACACCGGTAACATCCATTTCTGCATCCAAAGCCAGAAATATCATGGCCGACCAGAGCCCGGAGGCCTTCAACCTTGTGGATGTCCGTCAGCCAGGCGAATATGAAGCCCATCATATTCCAGGCGCGAAACTCATCCCCATTGCCGAACTCGACAAGCGGCTGGATGAACTGGACCCTGCCAAACCGACACTGGTCTACTGAGCCGTTGGCGGGCGAAGCCGTGTGGCTTCGCAGATGCTCGCGGGAAAAGGATTCGAAAACGTCATGAACATGGCAGGGGGTATCAAGGCATGGGACAACCCGGTGGCAATGGGTCCCCAGGAGCAGGGTCTGGCCCTCTTCGATGGTGCGGAATCACCCGAAAATACCCTGCGGATAGCCTATTCCCTTGAAGCAGGGTTACGTGACTTTTACCTCTCCATGACCAAGAGGGTACAGACCATAACAGTTCAAAATCTATTTCAAAAACTGTCTAATATAGAGATAAAGCACCAGGACCGGCTCTTTGAAGAATACCTGCTGGTATCCGGAAAAAGGATCGATCGGGATTCCTTTGACAAGCAAATTACTGACTTTGCTGTCGAGGGGGGCCTCACCACGGATGAATACATCACCCTGTTCAAACCGGACTTGGATTCACCGGAGGATGTTATATCACTGGCCATGTCCATCGAGGCCCAGGCTCTGGATCTGTATACGCGCGCATCCGAAAGGGGCGGGGATGAGCGCAGCAAAGCTGTTTTGCAAAAAATTGCACAGGAGGAAAGAACCCATCTGGAGCAGTTGGGGCAGCTTTTCAATGACCTGTAGCGCTAACTGGGCACAAGGGAGGCGATAAAATGACCAAGCATCTTGTTCTCGTTGGTGGCGGACATGCGCATATGGTGACCCTGGCAAATCTTCACACCTTTGTGGAGAAAGGCTACCGGGTCACCGTGGTGGGTCCCTCGGCATATCACTATTATTCCGGTATGGGACCCGGCATGCTGGGAAAAACCTACGCACCGGATGATATCCGGTTCGCCACCCGGCATGTCGTGGAAAAGCAGGGAGGAACGTTTCTTCTGGGAAAAGCCGCGGGCATCGATCCCGTTGCCAAGACCCTCTTACTCGAGTCGGGTGATCAAATCCCTTACGATGTCATCTCCTTCAATGCCGGTAGCTATGTTCCTCTGCTGAACCTTCCTGAAATGTCAGACGATATCTACTCGGCCAAACCCATCGAACGGCTCCTGGAGGCCCAAACGCGGATCCTTGCGTTGTGTTCCCGGGAAAAAATCACCATCGGCATCGTCGGCGGCGGTCCATCCTCTGCCGAAATCGCAGGGAATGTCTGGCAACTGACCCGGGACAGCGGAAAGCATCTGCCCGAAATAAAAATTTTTGCCGGCATGCGCCTCATGTCACGATTTCCGGAAAAAGTTAGGACCAGGGTAGAGCGATCTCTGAAACAACGTGGCATCAGCATCCTGACCGGTAGTTATGTCGAAACAATCGAATCCAAAACAGTTGTCCTGGCATCGGGTGAACGCCACGATCTCGATGTCATTTTTCTGGCGCTGGGGGTCAGACCAAACCGCCTGTTCAAAAAATCCGGATTACCTACCGGTCCCGACGGGGGTCTTCGGGTGAATGCGTATCTTCAATGTACAGCCCATCCGGATATTTTTGGCGGGGGCGATTGTATCTATTTTGAACCCCAGCCCCTAGACAAGATCGGCGTCTATGCCGTCCGCGAAAACCCGGTTCTCTATGCAAATCTCATGGCTGCATTGGAGGGCAAACCGCTGCAGCCTTTTGATCCGGGGGGCGACTATCTCCTGATCTTCAACGTGGGAGGCGCTAAGGGGGTTCTGAAAAAGAAATGGCTTGTGCTGGATGGAAAACTGGCTTTTTTCATCAAGGATGCCATCGACCGGAAGTTCATGAAAAAATTTCAGGCCATGGAAAAATAAATTCGTTTTACGAATTTATTTTTTTACCTTTCCCACTGCCACCAGGTATAACAGGTAGCTGTCGTCATTGAGATCTAATAATTCCCTGGCCTCATTGTCATAGAAAGCCCCGATACCGCAGCAACCCAGCCCCAGGGCCGTGCTTCCCATATACAGCCGCTGACCGAGCACACCGGCCTCCAGCATGGCATAGCGGTAGCCCCTGGCCCCACAGCAGTCATCCAGCGCTTTCAGGTTTGCCATAAACAGAAAAAGAGCCCCGGCATTTGCAAGCCATAGCTGATCCAGGCAGATCCCGGCCATTTGCTCCACAAAAGACCCTGATTTGAGCAGACCATACCGCCTGTCCTCACCGGATAATCGATAAAAACCCGGGTCGAAGCCCTCCACATTTCCCACCAGAAATCCTGTTGTTACAGGGGGTAAGCCAGGTTTGACGCTTATTTCGGAGCTGGATGTCGCACCCATCAGCCATAAAAGACGCATAAAAGACATGACCGGTATCGGCTCCCCTACAAAATTTCTTCTGGAGCGCCGCCCCTGGACAACACCGACATAGTCAGCCCCAAATCCTTCCACGCCCTGCTGCCGGACAGGAAACCATTGCCGGGGCTCCGGCAGGGTGAACCGTGGCATCCTGTTGTCCGGGCAACGACCTTTCAGGCACTCGGAACTCGTAAAATAAATCTGCTTGACGGCATCATAGGTCACTTCATGGGAAGACACACGACTGGCACCGGTTATCTCTGGATCCGGCACCATGGGTTCAGGCGGGGAAACACCCCCCTCGGTATTATTTAGCTGCCTGCCCAGGCGGACGTTCACCATGGCAAAACAAGCCTCCTTGAGTCTGTCCAGACCCACCAGCGAGCAGAGGCGTTCGTCCACAAAATCATACCGTACTAAACAGGATAGGCCTGCAAATGCCAGCGCTGAAACCAGATTGTCAACCAGGTGCCCGGTATCGAGCATCACATACCGAAATGCCCTTTTTCGGTACTTCCATGAACTTCGAAAAAATATGCCGCTTAATATAAACGAGACCCAGCTATTTTCAGATCTCGGGATGGCAAGCGTTTGGGCCATAAGCGCCGATGCCTCTTCACCACGCAACTGCTGGAGTGAAAAACCCTGGATATCGTAGTGAAACAAACCCGTTGGCAAACCAGGGATACCTGTCCCGGCGATATAGATCTCAACCGGGTACAGGGCACCGGCCGATGGAACACTGCGATACAGATATTCCTGACTGCCTGCCCGTTGCCGGGCCGTGTAGCCATAAGCCAAACGGAGGATTTCCGATAAGGTTTGGATGTCAATGGACGCACGGCCGGAAGAACTGCCAGGCTCTTCCATGACCTGCCAAAACGATTTTTTTGTCAGGCCGACACCCGATTCAAGCGCAATCGTGGGGAGTGGCGGGTATGTTTTGGTCTGAAGCGGGACATTTGGCCAGTCCAGAGGTTGGCGGGGCATGTGCAGGCGGTCATAAGCGGTTATCTCTTGATATTGCTGGCCGTTAAGGGGGATGAACGCATGTTTGTTATTCATTGAAAAGGTTCTCCAAGGCATTTTTGAGAACCGGATATCGGAATTCAAATCCATGCCGCTGGAGTTTCTGCGGAACACACCGTTGGCTGCCCAGCATGACATCACCCAGTTCACCCATGATCAATTTCAAAACAAAGGCTGGTATTTTTATGAATGCCGGCCGGCTCAGCGCTTTTCCCAGAGAGTTGGCAAAGGTTTGGTTTCTCACCGGGTGGGGAGCACAGAAATTAATGGGTCCCTGTATGGCTTCGTTCTCGAGGACCATCTCCACCGCCCTTGCCAGATCTTGAATATGCATCCAGGAAAACCACTGTCTGCCCGATCCCATGGGTCCTCCGACAAAACATTTAAAGGCGGGCAGCATTTTGACCAGGGCGCCCCCATCTTTGCCGAGAATGACACTGAAGCGAAGCAGGGCAACACGAGCACCCAGGGCCTCCGCCTCAAGCGCCTCCTTTTCCCAGTCAACACTCACATTGGCAAGGAAATCGTCTCCCGCGGGGGACGATTCATGTAAATGCGCATCAGCCTGGTCACCGTAATAGCCGATAGCGGATGCGTTGAGGAGGATTGGGCGCTGTTTTTTTCCCATGCCCATGACCACGTTTCGTGTGGTCAGAATACGGCTCTCGTAAATCTGGCGTTTGGCTGATTCCGTCCAGTACCGGAAAATATTTCGTCCGGCAAGATTGATAACGGCATCCACCTCGCCGACATGGCCCTGCCAAGATCCTGGCACAGTGGTGTCGGCTGAAATATAGGTAAAGCTGTCACCACTATCGAGGATATGACGGGGCCGCGTACCCGTGGCAATGACATGGTGGCCCCTGTGCACGAGATAATGCGACAGGAAACCGCCTACAAAACCTGTTCCACCGGTTATTAAAATTCTCATGGTTGATGCCTTAAAGCATGGCCCGCAGTTGTCGTTCGATCTCGGGTTTGGCGTATGCCCCCGCTAAGGTATGAACGACCTTTCCGTTTTTAAAAAAGAGCAGTGTGGGCACACTCAGCACATGGTATTGGGCCGCCGTCATGGGGTTTTGATCGATATTGAGCTTGGCCACCTTGACATGTCCTGAAAACTCTCTTGCGAGTTGATCGATGGTCGGCGCAAGCATGCGGCAGGGCCCGCACCATGCAGCCCAGCAATCCAGAAGCACCACCCCCGGATAAGACAGAACGTCTTCCCGAAACGACCGGTCCGTCACCATCACCGGGTGTTGAACCACCGAGGGCGGTGGCAGTTTCCTGCGGCACTTCCCGCAGACAGGCCCATCTTTTACACGATTTTTGGGTACCCGATTTCTGGTTTTGCAATGGGTGCACTGAATGATATAACTGTCGGTATCCATAGGTCTCACCTGATAAGTTTATCCAGTTCCTCCTGGGTCAGAAGACCCTCTTCCAGTACCACGTCTGCGATACGCTTCCCGGAGACATGGGCCTTATTCGAAATAGCAGCAGCCGTGTCATAGCCCAGCTGCGGGACCAGATAGGTTGCCAGTGCCAGGCTCTTGTCGAGGTAAAACGCGCACGTTTCCATATCGGCCTTGATCCCCAGGATGCACTTTTCCGCAAGAGAGCGGGCGCCGATGGAAAGAATCGATATGGATTGCAGCAGGTTGTAGGCAATGACCGGCATCATGACATTCAACTCGAAATTGCCACCCTGACCCGCCAGGGTGATGGTGAGATCGTTTCCCATCACCTGGGCTGCAATCTGCAGAACCGATTCCGGAATGACGGGATTCACCTTGCCCGGCATAATGGAGGATCCCGGTTGTAGTGACGGGATTTGAATTTCACCCAGACCACAGCGCGGACCAGATGCAAGCCACCTGATATCATTTGAAATTTTTGTTAAACTGACCGCTGTGGTTTTCAATGCGCCACTCATCTCCACGGCTGCGTCCCTGGCGCTCTGTGCCTCGAAATGATGGACAGCCTCCAAAAAGTCGATTTTCAGATAAGTTGACAGCATCTGAATCACACGATCTGCAAATGCCGGGTGCGTATTCAATCCGTTGCCGACAGCTGTCCCCCCCAGGGGCAGTTCCCTGAGATTTCCGGAAGCATGTTCAATCCGCTTAAGGGAAAGGGCAACCTGACGCGCGTAAGCGCCGAACTCGTCACCCAAATAAATGGGGACGGCATCCTGAAGATGGGTCCGTCCAATTTTGCGTATGGAAGCAAATTCAGCTGCTTTTTGAGTCAAAACAACGTGAAGTTTTTGCAGGGCCGGAATCAGATCCCCCCTTATGGCCGTCAAGCCGGCCACATGGATGACACTGGGAATGACATCGTTGCTCGACTGTCCCAGATTTACATGGTCATTTGGATGAACCGGGGTCTTGCCGGCTTTTCTGCCCGTAAGCAGCTCATTCGCCCTGCATGCAATCACCTCGTTCATGTTCATGTTCGTGGAGGTGCCGGATCCTGTTTGAAACAGGTCCACCACAAAGGCATGGTCGAATTTGCCGTCAGCCACTTCAAGGGCAGCGGTCTTGATGGCTTCTGCCGTCTTTGAATCAAGGAGATGCAGTTCTTCATTGACAGCAGCTGCAAACCGCTTGATGATCGCAAGCGAACGGATAAAAGCATCCTGCAACCTGAGTCCACTGCTTATGAAATTCTGCCGGGCCCGTTCTGTTTGAGCGCCGTAATATGCGTCCACCGGGAGTTCCACGCTGCCCAAGGAATCTTTTTCTTGTCTGGTTTTCATAAGATTCAATCCGTCCTGTTCCGGGTGTCGTCAAAAATCTCGCCTTCACCAGGATAAACCCTTTTGTCGGCTTTGCCTGCCCGGTCGCTGGAAGACGGCCAGCGACCCTGAACCGGCTCCGAACCTTCCAACGCCACCCTGGAAGGCTGCCGATCCAGCATCTTTGGTTTTTTCCGGATATCGACATGCGCCACCGGCGCACTGAATTCAATGGGGATGTTGTTGGGATCAAAGGCATAGATGGAGTGAATGAATCCATGGTCGATAATCTCGGAAATCCACATCCGCGCTGCTTCAAATTTTTCCCTCAGTATCCACAGGTCTTCATCGGATTCAACGGCTATGGACACGTGGTCAAAGGCAAGGGGTCCTTTAACCGGGACCCCATGGTCTTTTAATGGAATGACTTCCACATCCGGCCATTCAAAAAACGCAATCATGTCATATTCTGAAATTTCAAAAAAATAATGCCGGTAATTTCGCTTCCCCAGACCGGCTACCAGCCGCATCCCAAGAAAATCCCTCCAGAATCGAATGGTTCGATCCATGTCCCGGGTAGTCATGGCCAGGTGATTGATACCCCTGTACTGAATTGGTTTATGCATTGCTTCCTAAGATGCCGGTCTATCCTGATCTACCATCATCACACACGTCGTCTTCTCCTTCTCCCCTGGCATGCTCGGCCGTAAAACTTGTGGTGCAGGCATCGACGCTGGCTGCATTTTTTAGCGCCCCCAGCGCTTTTTCATAGTTCGGTTCCGTTGCAATTTCATTGACAAGCTCCGAGTAGATGACTTTACCGGACTCATCCAGCACCACGACCGCCCTGGCCAGCAGGCCGGCCAGGGGTCCATCCGTAATGACCACACCATATTTTTCACCAAAATTCCTGTGGCGCATCTCAGACAATGGTATCGCATTTTCGATGCCTTCCGCTTCACAGAACCGGTCATGGGCAAAGGGTAAATCCCGTGAGATGCAAAGAACCACTGCGTTTTCATGAGCACTTATCTCTGCGTTGAAGCGACGAACAGACGCCGAACAGGTGGGTGTGTCGATACTGGGGAAAATATTCAGGACAACGCGCTTCCCTGCCACATCCCTCAGTGACAAGTCGGTCAAATCTCTTTTGACCAATGAAAAATCAGGGGCGGCATATCCTGGTGAGGGCAGTTTTCCTGAGGTTTGGACCGGGTTTCCTTTGAGCGTAATCTGAGCCATGGTTTCCTCCTTATTGTCAAAATCCGATGTGATTAATGTTGTATCTGTTAAACATTCCCTTCCAAATCATACAATAAACATGCCAGAATCTCATGCAACCCATAAGTCACCTTCCCTTTCTTTGCCACAATAGAAGACTACGGCATTTGCATGGCAGATGGTATGATTGTTGCTTTCACAGGTTTGAGGTATTATATTCCTATACATAATCCAAAAGGAGGGGTAAAAATGACCGATCACAACAAACGCTATCACATCAAAGCCGCCTGTCCTCAGTGTGGATGCAGTTTCGCCCAGGTTTTGAGCGGTGAAGAACTGAAAAAAAAATATGGAGATATGCCAAATGTGGAACTTGAATGTGGCGAGTGCATGATTAAGTTCCAGGAGGAAACTAAAAAGGCCTGCCCGGAATGGGATAAGGACTGCAGATTAGAGGAATAGACAAACAACTTCATCCAACAAAGAAAGGGTGCCCCATGCTGTATGACTTTAATGCAAATGAAATTCTTCAAATGGCAGAACAGCTCGAAAGAAATGGTGCTGAGTTTTATAGGAAATCAATGGAAAAGATTCAAGACCCGGCCGGCAAAGAGCTGTTGTTGAGCCTGGCTGAAATGGAGGATCAACACGAAAAGACCTTTGCCGCCTTGAGGTCAAAACTCACGGCGGACGAAAAAGCACAGACGGTGTTTGATCCTGAAGGCGAATCTGTGGGCTATCTGAAAGCCCTGGCTGATTCAAAGGTGTTTTTTGAAAAAACCATCGATACGGACAGCATGGAAGGTATATTAAAAGAGGCCATCACTGCTGAAAAAGACTCCATCCTGTTCTACCTGGGCCTAAAGGACGTGGTGCCGGAAGCCCTCGGAAAAGACAGGGTCGATGCGGTTATCAAGGAAGAAATGGCCCATATCAATCTGCTGACCAGAGAGCTGGTGGCCCTTAAAAAAGGGTAACGTTCCATCGGCGCCGGTGCCTGTGAACAGATACGTTCAAGCATGAGACTGGTGGCAGGTACAGGGATATGTACCAGAGGGGGGTCCCCCTCGAGATCCGAAAAGCACAGAACGTGTCTCCTAATGAATCAATGATACATCATTGTCTCATTATTATATTGAGACACATGGGCTTCTTCCGGCGTACAGACATTAATGTTACAGGAGGCGAATATGTGGGAATACACAGACAAAGTAAAGGACCATTTCATCAACCCCAGAAATGTCGGTTTCATCGACAATCCTGATGGCATGGGCGAAGTCGGTTCGCTTGCCTGCGGGGATGCCCTGAAACTCACCTTCAAACTGGGGGACGATAAAAAAATCAGCGATGCAAAATTTCAAACATTTGGCTGTGCCAGTGCCATCGCATCATCTTCCGCCCTCACGGAAATGATCAAGGGACTGACGCTGGAGGAAGCTGCCGTCATCACCAATGATGACATCGCCCAGTTTCTGGGGGGCCTCCCCAAGGAAAAAATGCATTGCTCCGTTATGGGCCGTGATGCCCTGGAAAAAGCCATCGCCTACTATGAGGGTGCCTCGATTCAAAAAAAAGAAGGCGAAATCGTTTGTGAATGTTTCGGCATCACCGACATCGAAATCAGAAGGGCTGTTCAGGAAAGCGGTCTCAAAACCGTTGAAGACGTGACCGACTATGTAAAGGCCGGTGGTGGGTGCGGCAACTGTCACGACCGGATCGGAGAAATTATTTCAGAGGTTCGGGGAAAACCCGTTCTGGTTAAGCCCGTACCCAAAGCCCTGACCAATGTTCAGAAAATAAAAATGATTGAAGAAACCCTGGACAGGGAAATCAAACCCGCCTTGAAAAAAGACGGTGGTGATATCGAACTTGTCGATTTTGATCACAACACCGTTTTTGTACGATTGCGCGGCACCTGCTCCACATGTGCGAAATCACAGGTCACCCTGAAAAGCTATGTGGAAACAAAACTCAAAGAACTGGTATCCCCTGATCTGGTGGTAAGTGAGGTGCAGCAATGAATATCATTTACGTAGATAACAATGCCACCACAAGAGTCGATCCAGCGGTTGTGGATGCCATGATGCCCTACTACACTGAAAATTATGGGAACCCTTCCAGCATGCATGCCTTTGGTGGAAACGTGGCCAGATCCCTCAGCAAATCCCGGGAACAGGTGGCCTCACTCATTAACGCCTCCCCCGATGAAATAATTTTCACCAGTTGCGGTACCGAAAGTGATTCCACGGCTATCTGGGCCACGATTTCATCTATCCCGGATAAAAAGCACATTATCACGTCACGGGTGGAACACCCGGCTGTCAAAAATCTGTATGAGCACCTGGCGAAAAAGGGTTATAAGGTCACGTTTGTACCGGTGAATCGTCAGGGCAGCCTGGATCTTGATTTTTTCTATGATCATCTCACGGATGATACGGCGCTGATCAGTATCATGTGGGCCAACAATGAAACCGGTGTGATATTCCCCATCGATGAAATTGCACGGGCAGCCAACGACAGGGGTATCGTTCTACACACCGATGCAGTCCAGGCCGTGGGAAAGATTCCCGTTGATGTTCAAAAAACCCCTGTCGACCTGCTGTCACTTTCCGGGCACAAGATCCATGCACCCAAAGGGGTGGGTGCCCTCTATGTGAGAAAAGGAACCAAATTTACACCCTTTCTCATCGGGGGTCATCAGGAAAAAGGACGCAGGGGTGGCACTGAAAACGTCGCCACCATCGTCGGGCTCGGGAAAGCCAGTATACTGGTAGAAGGTCTTCTGAAAACCAGCATGACGGAAGTGGGACGTCTGCGGGACAGACTCGAGCAGGGGCTGATCAACCGTGTTCAAAATGCCATGGTCAACGGTGACACCGTATCACGGCTTCCAAATACCACGAATATCAGTTTCGAATATATCGAAGGCGAATCCATTCTCCTGATGATGAACGAACTGAACATCTGTGCGTCTTCAGGATCCGCATGTACATCAGGATCTCTGGAACCGTCCCATGTTTTAAGGGCCATGGGAATTCCTTTTACGGCCGCTCACGGGTCCATACGTTTCAGTTTGAGCCATTACAACACCGAAGCAGAGATGGATTTTATCATCGAAAAAATGCCGCCCATCATCGATCGATTGCGGCAGATGTCTCCTTTTTGGAACCAGGGGAAGCCGGCCGATACCATGCTGACAGGGGCGGAATGCCCCCTATAAGGAAGCGCGTCCATGTCAACGGAAAATAATACTGATAATCACGCCGCTTGTAAGATCGATGCTCAGGAACTGTCCCATTATCGCGGCAGGCTCCCGGAGATCGCCGAGAAAATCATCGCCAAATGCGAGGATACGGAATGCTACAACCATATCGACTATGAACCCATCCCATCAAAAACATCCGTCGTCGATATTATTCAGCGTCTGCGGGAAGTTCTGTTTCCAGGTTACTTCACCAGGGAAAAATTAGATCCGGTGAATCTTACCTACAGCATGGGTCAGACCGTTTCTGTTCTGTTCGACCAGCTTTCAGAACAGATATGCCACAGCGTCCGGCATGATTGCTTTCGCTATAACCAGGAATGCAGCGAATGTGCAAAAAAGGGCAATGAAGTCTCCCTTGCCTTTCTGGAATCGATTCCCGAGTTACGTGAAACCCTCGCGACCGATGTGGCTGCTGCATATGCGGGTGATCCAGCGGCCAAAAGTTTCGATGAAATAATCTTCAGTTATCCGGGGATATTTGCCCTGATGGTTTACAGGGTAGCGCACAAGCTCCACCAAATGGCAGTGCCGCTACTGCCCCGCATCATGACCGAACACGCCCACAGTATCACCGGAATCGACATCCACCCAGGAGCTGAAATCGGCCGGGGTTTTGTCATCGATCACGGAACAGGGGTGGTAATCGGTGAAACGACCGTCATCGGAGAAAATGTCCGCATCTACCAGGGCGTCACCCTGGGGGCGCTATCCCTGCCCATGGATGCCGGGGATCGACTGCGGGGAATCAAGCGGCACCCCACCATTGAAAACGATGTTATCATTTATTCCGGGGCAACCATTCTTGGCGGAGAGACCGTCATCGGTACAAGATCGGTGATTGGTGGAAATGTGTGGCTGACCGATTCGGTTCCCCCCGACACCAAGGTCATCATGAAAAAGCCCGAATTGATCTACATGTCCTCAAATGACATGGCATAGTCACCCACCGCCACTTCACATCTATTTTAACTGAGGCCAGACGCTTATTACCAAAGGAGGCCCACATGAATATATTTCCCAGAATTCAAAACACTATCGGTGCAACCCCCATGGTTCGTATAGGAAACATGGCCAAGGGCCTAGACTGTGATATTCTAGCTAAACTCGAATTTTTCAACCCGCTTGGGAGTGTCAAAGACAGGATTGCAGCAGCCATGATCGACACGGCTGAAAGTGAAGGGCTCATTGGGCCCGAAACCCTTATCGTTGAACCCACCAGTGGAAATACCGGTATTGCTCTGGCATTTATCTGTGCGGCAAAGGGCTACCGGCTCTGTCTCACCATGCCGGAAACCATGAGCCTTGAGCGCCGGAAACTTCTGAAGCACTTAGGGGCCGAGCTCATTTTGACGCCAGGATCCGACGGGATAAAAGGGGCCATTCAAAAAGCGCTTGAAGTACGATCCCAAACCAACAATGCCTTTATGCCGAACCAGTTTAAAAATCCAGCCAACCCGGCTATACACAAAGAAACCACCGCCAGGGAAATATGGGACGATACAGCAGGCAGTGTGGATATTGTTGTCTCCGGCGTCGGAACCGGGGGCACCATCACCGGTATTGCCGAGATGATCAAGCAAAAGAAACCGTCGTTCAAGGCCGTTGCGGTTGAGCCGGCCGATTCTCCGATCCTTTCCGGCGGCAACCCAGGACCCCACAAAATACAAGGCATCGGAGCCGGGTTCATCCCAGAGGTTCTGAACACCTCTATTATCGACGAAATCATCACCGTCACCAATGACGAAGCCTTTGAAATTGCCAGAAAACTTGCCAGAACGGAAGGCATCCTCTGCGGCATATCATCCGGAGCCGCCATGGCGGCGGCGCTGAAACTGGCGCAAAAAAAAGAAACCAAGGGCAAACGGCTCGTGGTGATACTCCCCAGTACGGGGGAACGTTATATCAGTACCGAACTTTTTCAGTAAATAATATCGTGAAACAATTTTATTGAGACAGGAGTGTATCACAAAATCTGATGATACACTTGATACGGATGGGGAAAGGCACTCATATTCCATCCTTGCAGCTTGCTGTGAGCTACTTCAATCAAATCATTTGATGATTTTATTAAAAAAATACTCCGGACGACATTCTCTGGCACGCATCTTGATAGGTTAAGTCTATGACACCTTTTTTTACAGGAGCGTTTGACCGGCACCAGCGAATCTTCCGGAAACGCTGTCATGAGAAAGAGACCAGACAGACGCTGTAATCTCTCACAGCGCCTTTGGAAGGAACCCAACGTTTTAGCCGGAGTCATGAAATTCGTGAAAGCTTGTGACGACAACTTGAAAAAGACCATTCATCTCACCGATGAAATGATTGAGCTGGCAAATATCGGTGATGCCGAAAGAGAAGACACTGGCTGCGGTATCCTCTACGGCGTCATGCGTGATGCCGCCTATAAGATCCAGAAGCTTGCAGAAACCGAACGCGAAAAACACATCAAAAAAGGATGGTGGCACCAAGATCCTGAACCCTAAAACCAACAACACAACCTTAAGGAGGCAGTAAAATGGCGGAAAGATCAGAAGTCTACAAATGTGAACTTTGTGGTAACATTGTACAGGTTATGCATGGCGGCGCAGGCGAATTGGTCTGTTGTGGTCAACCGATGATTTGTCTGCAAGCAAACACGGTGGATGCGGCAAAAGAAAAACATGTACCAGTGGTTGAAAAAGTCGATGGGGGCGTAAAAGTCAAGGTCGGTGATGTTCCCCATCCCATGGTAGAAAAACATTATATCGAATGGATTGAAGTCCTTGCAAACGGCAAATCCTACGTTCAGTTCTTGAACGCAGATGACGTTCCCGAAGCTGTTTTTAATCTCGACGCAGCTGGGGTGACAGCGCGCGCTTATTGCAATTTGCACGGACTTTGGAAAGGATAGTAAACATGTTGACCGAGAAAGTTCAAAAGGCTCTGAACGATCAATTTAATGCAGAGCTCTATTCATCCTATCTCTATCTTTCCATGCACGCCTATTTTAAATCCATCAGCCTGGATGGGTTTGCAAACTGGATGTATCAGCAGGCAAAAGAAGAACTCCTGCACGCAATGAAATTTTATAATTTCATCAACCAGAGAGGCGGCAGGGCCAGAACAGCGGCTGTGGCCGAACCCCCTTCGGAATGGGATTCGCCGCTGGCCGTATTTGAAGAAACCCTTGCTCATGAGCAAAACGTTACCGGTCTGATCAACGATCTGGTTGAAACTGCAAATGAAGCGCATGATCACGCCACACAAATTTTTTTACAGTGGTTTGTGACGGAACAGGTGGAAGAAGAAGAAAGTGCCGGTGGTGTGCTGGACCAATTGAAACTCATGCAGGACCATGCCGGCGGTCTGTTCATGATTGACCGCGAACTGGAAAAACGAGCCAGTCCTACGGGGATGGCCGAACTGGCGTAAACTTGAAGCATTAAGCCATAAGCTGTAAGCAATGCACGTGCTTACGGCTCATGGCTGAGGGCTGATGAAAAGGAGGTGATCCATATGCCCAGCTGGAAATGTTCAAAATGTGGGTACACGCTCGAATCCGATACGCACCCCAATGAATGCCCCTCATGCAAGGAAAAATGTGAGTTCCTGGATAACACCTGTTATACACCCGATTGTCAATACGATGGAACAGACAAGCGGATCGGATAACGAGAGGGTTCAAGGGTCCGAGGGTGATACAAGGGTTGGAGGGTAGCGAAAGGCACCTAAAAGTCTTCAGCCTAAACTGCTAAAAGGCTAAGGCAGGGTTCAAGGGGCCGAGGGTGATACAAGGGTTGGAGGGTTGCTGACTGCTATCAACGGAAAGCAGCATCCCAGCTTCCAAGCATCCTAGCGTCCCAGCATAATATTAAAAATTAGCGGCGTTGCCGCGTTTTCTAAAATTGTGAAACAATTTTATGTGGAGAACTGAAATGGGAAAAGTACTCGTGGTTTTTGCCACACGAACGGGTGAAACAGAACAGATCGCAAACCTTATTGCCGAGGGGGTTCGTATGGCGGGCAGTGAGGCCAGTGTAAAGAATGTAAAAGAAGTGAAAACCGAAGCGGATCTTCATGGTTATGATGGATATGTTTTCGGGTCAGCGACCTACCACGGCGACATGATGCAGGGGATGAAAACCATGCTCTTCCTGGCAGAAAAGGCAGGACTTGAAAACAAGGTTGCTGGCTCGTTCGGCGCATTCGGCTGGAGTGGCGAAGCACCGGACAGGATTTTTGGAACCATGGAAAACATCTTTCAGATGGATATGGTTTCAGGTCCCATGCGCCTGAAAAACAGCACCCTGGGGGGTGGCGTACAGATGGCACAGGATTATGGAAAACAGATTGCTTCAAAACTATAAAAACCAACCCATAAACAACTTCACCCGTCAGGTTCAACGGGTGAAAATGCAACAGAACAGGAGGTAACCATGTCCACACCTCAGCATTGTCCGGGCTATGAACAGTTTAAGCACCTGAAATCGTTTGAGTGTAAATGCCCATCCTGCGGCAAAACCAAGGAAATTTTTTCGGATGAATTCGATAAAACCCATCGCTGTCAAGGTTGCGGTGAGGAGATCGATTTCAACCAGTGCACACTATCAGGCGGCAATTAGGTCTGTCACTGTTATCCATTAAATGAGACGGGGACCTCTATTTTGTCCCGACCCTGACAAACGGGAGTTTTCAACCTCATCCCGCAACGTTCGTTTGGACAAACAGCGGGAATTTATCACAGGAGAAACGGATGCTCAAAAAAAAATGGGTAATCGGTATTGTTCTCAGTGTTTTCATTTCAACCATCGGATTGGCCGTAGAAAACAAAGGAGCGGAAAAAATACAGATCGATGGCGGCTCCAGGGGCGCGATCCCTTTCATGCATCACGCCCATCAGGACCGGCTTGGCGATTGTAATGTCTGTCACGCCATGTTTCCACAGGAACCGCAATCTCTGGCCAGGCTTAAGGAAAGCGGACAGAAGAAGCCCAAGGATGTCATGAACAAGATTTGCATCAAGTGTCATAAGGCAGAAAAAATCGCAGGGAATAAAGCTGGCCCCACGACATGCTCAAAATGTCATGTTCGATAATCATTGCAACGGTGGATGGTTCCCATGCTGGCAGTAGGTCTACAGGGAAGCCCAAAAAAGAACGGCAGTTCCGAATATCTTTTAAAACACTTCCTGAGGGAAGTCGAAAAGACAGGTGCAGAAGTTCAACTGCTTGACATCCCCAGGATGAACATCCGGCCCTGCATCGGTTGCGGTTATTGTGAAAAAAAGGGCTTTTGCGTCATCGATGACGATGACATGGCTCTATCCATCTATCCTTTGCTACGCAAAGCCCAGGTGGTGGTTGCTGTATCACCTGTTTTCTTTTACAATGTGACATCACAGCTAAAAGCCCTCATCGACAGAACTCAGACCTTCTGGTCCCGCAAATACCGTTTCCGTCTGTCCGACCCTCTGTCAAAAACCCGCAAGGGATTTTTTCTTTCCATGGGCGGCAGTCGTGGGAAAAAGCTCTTTGACGGTATCCATCTGGTAGCGGCCTATTTTTTTGATGCCATTGATGCCAAATACAGTGGAAGCCTGACCTACCCAGGCATCGAAACCGCCGCCGATTTTAAAAAAATGCCAGATCTCGATCTTGCGCTTTCCAGGACCACCCATGCGTTGATGTCATCCTTGTGTGAGCGCAAACGAATTCTGTTCCTCGGCAAGCACGATGACATCAGGGTCCAGATGGCCGGAGCCCTGACACAATATTACGCTGGAAGCAGGTTTCATGTCGTGACATCCGGAAATGAACCTGTCCAGGCAATTCATCCCGGTGTCGTAAAAGCGATGGCGGAGATCGGTGTCGACATGGCTTTCCTTCAGACCCAATCTCGATCCAATGCCATACAGGAATATCGTCCGGATATCATTGTTACCATGGGTAACGACATTGAAATTCCCGCAATTCCCAATGTCACCACATCGGTTTGGAACCTGCCCGATTCCCGGCACGCGTCTTCAGAATTGATTGCGCAGCTTCGTGAGCAGATACGTGAAAACATTACTAGAATGACAACAGACAGATAAAAGGAGGAACGCATGGCAAACCCGGAAGAGATGTACCAGTGCCAGACCGTCAACTGCGGGTATATATACAATCCCGACAAGGGAGATCGAAAAGGTAAAATTCCCAAGGGAACCCATTTTGAGGATCTGCCAGAGGACTGGAAATGTCCGGTCTGCGGCGCAGGCAAGAAGATGTTCAAACCTCTCGTGGGGCCGGGGTCCGCCCTTGAAGACAGTTAACCCCGATATTTCATGCAACATGGCGACCAGAGCTTGATAAACGGTGATACTTGGTCTATAAATTGTATCCGTAAAATTTTTTTTAACCCCCTAATATGAAGGAGAAAGAAATGGATAAGTATGTATGTACGCTTTGTGGTTATGTTTATGACCCTGCCGAAGGAGATCCAGACAACGGTGTCGCAGCCGGAACCAAATGGGAAGATGTACCGGATGATTGGGAATGCCCGGTCTGTGGTGCAGGTAAAGATGATTTTGAGAAGGAATAATAAATTCGCCTGAGGTGAATTTATGAAACGCGGCTGCGCTGCGCTACAACCATAACAGAAAGAGAACCCATGATACCTGTTGAAATATCAAAAAATGTTTACGATGTAGGCGTCCTGGATTGGAATATTCGTGATTTTCACGGGTATTCCACCCATGCCGGAACCACGTATAATGCCTTTCTCGTTCTGGATGAAAAAGTTGCTCTCATCGATACAGTGAAAGCGCCCTATGGTGACCAGCTTCTGGATAATATTTCAAAAATTATCGACCCCGGGAAGATTGATATGGTCATCAGCAATCATACCGAAATGGACCACTCAGGAAGCCTGCCGCGTGTTATGCATCGTATCGGAGAAGACAAGCCCCTGTACTGCTCCAAAATGGGCGCCAAGAATCTCGCCCAGCACTATCCACAGAAATGGAATTTTCATCCTGTAAAAAGCGGTCAGGAAGTCAGCCTCGGCGCCAAGACATTCACGTTTCTCGAAACACGGATGGTACATTGGCCGGACAGCATGTTTACCTATCTGAAAGAGGATAAAATCCTCTTTTCCAGCGATGGGTTTGGCCAGCACTATGCCAGTTTCGAAAAATTTGACGACCTGGTGGGTGAAGATGTCATGGTTCAGGCAAAAAAATATTTTGCCAACATCCTGCTGCTATATGCACCCAGAATTCTCAAGTTGATCGAGCAGGTGCAGTCCCTTGGGCTTGAAATTGACATGATCTGCCCGGATCATGGCATCATCTGGCGTAAAAACCCTGGCAAAATCATCGACGCTTACGTCAAGTGGAGTCAACCCACAGCAGAAAAAAAAGCGGTCGTGATCTACGACACCATGTGGAGCAGCACCAAAAAGATGGCCGAAGCCATCGCGGAGGGCATCTCGAGCCGGGGCGTTGCCGTCGTTCCCATGCACATTCGGAGTACGCATCGCAGCGACATCATGACCGAAGTTCTGGATGCAAAGGCGGTGGTTGTCGGCTCACCCACATTGAACAACCAGATGTTTCCAACGGTGGCTGATTTTTTAACGTACATGAAGGGTCTGAAGCCCACAGATAAAATCGGAGGTATGTTTGGATCCTATGGCTGGAGCGGCGAGGCCGTCAAGATGGTTCAAGCCGAACTGGAAGCCATGAAATTTGATGTCATCGAACCGGGTATCAAAATTCAGTACATCCCGAACACGGATGATTTGTCGGCATGTTACGACTACGGCCAGAAAATCGGCCAGGCAGTCATCGGATAGGCCCTTATGAAACAACCCACCGTGGACATCGGTGCATGCAGCCTTTGCGAAGGGTGTATCGAAGTCTGTCCGTCTGTTTTTTTTATCAACCATATGGGCTATATTGAAGTTGCCGAGTTGGCTGTATATCCCGAATCAATGGTTGACGAAGCCATTAAATACTGCCCCGAAGATTGTATTTCATGGGAGGAGGCATCGAAATGAAAAAAATCGCCCTATTTGCCTTTAATGGCGATCCCATGTGCTTTATCCATGTGCTGCTAAATGCCCTGGACATGCATGCCAATGGTGTGGAGGCAAAAATTGTTCTGGAAGGTGCCGCCACCCAATTGATAAACGAACTCGGCAAAACCGGCCACCCATTGAATCCACTCTGGGAAAAAGCACGTCAACAGGATCTTATCGATGGTATCTGCAAGGCCTGTTCCAACAAAATGGGAACCCTTGCCGCAGCGGAAGACCTGAATCTCAAGCTACTGGATGAAATGAGCGGTCACCCCAGCATGGCCCATTACATGGCCGAGGGGTTTGAGGTGATAACGTTTTAGGAAGTGAAAGCATTGAGTCATAAGCTTTAAGCTGTAAGCAGCTCACGGCTTATAGCTTATGGCTTATTTCCTTGAACCCTTTAATTATGCCCTACCGTCAACTCAAAAAGGAAGTTTTCAAGCTCCTCATTCGTGATGATTTTTCCAGCAGCCTTGTTCGGTTCTCACGCCTGCCGGGGAGGCAGGTTGTCAATCCTCTGTTTTCCTTTCTCTACCATACAGACGAAATCGTCCGCTGGCACGCCGTCTCTGCCATGGGCGTGGTCACTGCGGGGCTTGCAGAGAAAAACATGGAATCGGCGCGCGTCATCATGCGCCGCCTGATATGGAACCTGAACGATGAATCCGGCGGCATCGGCTGGGGATCTCCGGAATCCATGGGAGATATCATGGCCCGCAGTGATCTCATGGCCCGGGAGTTTTCTAAAATACTCATTTCCTATGTCCTGCCGCACGGCAATTTCCTGGAGCACGACATCCTCCAAAGGGGCCTGCTCTGGGGACTTCATCGCCTGAGCAAAGTAAAACCCGCGCTTACTCTCGGTGCAGCACCTTTTGTCCGCCCTTTTCTAACATCCAGAGACCCTTTTCACAGAGGCCTGGCAATCTGCTTTGCAGAGACGGTGCACGATTCCCACGCCATCCCCTGTTTGGAAAGCCTTGCCCGGGACAACACGCTGATATCGCTATACACCGATTTCCGCATGTCCTCCCACAAAATGGCAAACCTGGCGTCCTCTGCCATTGCCGCCATCCAAGAGAACGCTTCAGTCCCGACCAACTCTTGCTAATTGGCCCACAATTAAGTATTGCAAAACCCAGTGCCCTTATGCCCTGTTCAACGAGTGCCCCGAAGTGAAAGGCAAGCAACACCCAGGCAATGCCTATGGGATAGATGACAACTGGTAGCCCGGGAATTATTGTGTTTTGATTTATAGGGGTTGTCAGAAAAACGTTCCGATTGAGGACTGTTTTTCTGCTACAAACCCTTATGCCGCCATCATATTTTCGGAACATTATTATGACAAGCGGTATAATCATGGAAAAAGGTGATCCGAGCGTATCATTGGATCTGCTCGTTAAGTCACTTTTAGCCATGGGAGCGAAAAAAGAAAATATCGCCAAAGCCATTGCCTGACCTGACAAGCCCAACCAACCCCACTTTCAGATCATTGCCTCTTGACTGATCTAATAAGCTTAAGATTTTCGTTATTATGTTAAATAATTGATATCAATCGAGATCCAACCTTCGTAGAGTAGCCCCGGCCGATTGCTCAACCGAGGCCCTCGCCAGGTAGGGTCGAGGACTGGCGCGGTTCCTCGAAAGCCCGTTTCCAGTCCCCGCCTCGTCAAACGCAGCATGCGGATTTCCCGCACTACGCTTTCTCTGTTAACTTCATCAGAAAGTTTATGTATCCTATCGGATTGGCAGCACTTTCAGGTCCCGTAATGTCTAACACCGTAATCGTTAAACAATCCCAGCGTTTTATAGAACCAGGCCCTACTCCATCTGTACCAGCCGAAGCCACGGCGTTTTCTTGACCTCATCAAATGACATCTGATCTTTTTCTCCACCCAGTCTTTGACATATCCAAAACACCGGCTGGAATTTCCGATCCGAAAATAGTTGACCCAACCCCTTAATATCGGGTTGATCAGAAAAATGACCCGATCGACAGGTTGTGATTGATGGCGCCGGAACACATTCTTGAGCTTTCGCAACAAGGCGGTTCTTGCCTTCATTCGAGGCGTGACGCTCACACCCCACACCTTTCGGCGCGTTTTCCTGCGTCTGTAGTCAAACCCCAGAAAACTGAAGGTTTGATCTTTGGTTAGGTCTACAACTCTCGTCTTATCTTGATTCATTTGTACGTCAAGTTTCTCAAACTCCTCTGCGAGCCGTTTGTAGGCAGCTTTTAATAGCCACTCCCACTTCCAGAAGCCATCCACCAGGACCACCAGGTCATCTGCGAATCTGGCATATTCGATATAGGTGAACCTGCCTCGCCGAGTGACTTTCTTCGCCCGCTCCAGCATCTTATCTACCTCATTGAGATAGATATTACTGAGCAGCGGTGAAATCACTCCACCCTGAGGAACCCCTCTCTTTCCACTCGCTTTCAGAATCAGTTTCAACAGTCGCATCACTTGGTCATCTCTTACCCGTTCAGCCACTTTATTCAAAAGAATATCATGCCGAATATTATCAAAATAGGCTCGGAGATCCAAATCAATGACGCGTGTCTTATTTTTCACAACCGCTTCTGCTACACGATTTACTGCCTCGTGAGGGTTCCGCTTAGGTCGATAACCATATGACCCTTCCTGAAAATCAGCCTCAAAGATCGGCTCTATAATGAGTTTGAGTGCACCGCCAACCACGCGATCCCGTATCGCAGGAATTCCTAAGACCCTGACTTTGTCATTGTCCTTGGGAATCGCTTTGATCCGATTGCGCATGGGGCGATATGTCTCAGAGACCAGTTCATCCCGTATTTGTCCAAGGAACGCTTCCACACCAGCCTTTTCGATGTCGGCAAACGTTACACCATCTATTCCCGGCGCACCGCCATTTCGTTTTGCATCGAAATAGGCCTGCTTCAGCGTTTCCATCTTACAGACATGAACATAAAGTCCCCAAAACCGCCATGTCTTGTCAGACTTCGCCTTCAGATATATCTTCCTTCTCAGGTCCTGCAGATTGATGGACGTCTTTATCATTCCGTCCCTGCCTCCCATGTTGACAGAAAGATTGTTAACAGCAGGGTTCCTTTGCTCCCCGGGCGTTACCCCGGTTCATCGCTCTTACGAACCCATCCGCCACCCTCTCGCCTTTCAGTTCACTTCCCGCTGTTCACGGTTATAGAACCTACCTTGCTCCAGGCGTTTCTTCCTGGGACGAGGAGGGCTTCTCCAGTTGCTCGGCATGTCCTTGTCACCGTGCTGTCGCTACCACCCCGCCAGAGTGGATGATCGTATCGATCAGCTTTCGATCACCCATGCTGCCTTCGCCCTACGGATGCGGGCTCGGCCTCCGGGGTTACCACTTTCGGGGCCACCCGTGCGTTCACTTTCGTTACGGCCCGGTGACTCGCTCACATCCCCAATGGAATGCTTTGTCGATGGGCTTCAGGCAATCGGTTTCCCTCATACCTGCCATCCAAGCTACAGGGCTTCTGATTGTTACCCTGGCAGGATTGTCTCCTGCTGAACATGCCAGCCTTAGCTGGACACACATCCGTACGTGGACGATTCGACCATACGGCTCCTCCGCTGATACGTCTCATGAAGTTCCCCAGATGTTTACATACACCTTTGGCTTGGGAAACTCTTTCCATTACCCTTAAAAGTCCCGGTAACATGTTCTCAGGAGTCATCGCCCCTGTCATGTTTCCCTTTTAAGGTTCGTATCAGCACGCACCGCCTTTGCTCGGTCGGGTCCAGATGCCTTCTGTTCCCCGGCGTCACGCTCATATGCGGTGCTCCGACTTCCTGATCATCCTCGGCTTAAGCTCCGGTTCCCCTCGCTTTTGGCCTACCCCATTGCTGGCACTTTGTTCTTGGCCGGGCAACGCGCAGGCCAGCTGGCGCGTTCCCGTTGGAGATTGGTCACCGGCCCCCCATACAGCCGGAATATTGATGGGGAATGATCAGGATCTCCCAGTTTACCGGATCGTCCCTTCCATACGCGCCCCGGTCAAGCACGCCGCCAGGTCCGCCGTCCCCTCACCCCTATCTGCCGGTGACGGCGTTGCTGCCTTCAGACGTAACAAAGCCCTCGGCACCTGGAAAAAGACTTTTTCGACGCTGATCGTCGCAGCTCGTATGCCTGTGCATCTACGCATCAACATGTCGGTTACCCGAAATGCTGCAAGACTCACTTACGGCCTGCCGGGCTAAGCTTTAGCCGTGCGGGGCTCTCACCCGCTGGACGATTAACCGAATTTCCAGAGGTATCGCCACCTCCTTTCCAACGGACCAACATTGACTAGTCGCTGCTGTTACAAAGTCTTCAATCGGGATGGATCGCCGTGTTTGATTAAATCTCAACTATTCGGTACCAACCGATAATCAAAGGCTTGATTCGAAAATCTAAATCCAAAACCTTTCAACTTTGAAACTATCATTAGAACATTATCGACTGTATTCTGCTTTAGCAGGTAGCTGCTACCCAAAATGGCATTTCTGCTTGACCTGCGGAAACTGTTTGGGGTGAATGGTCTCTGCCGATCCGGCGGAGGCTTTAGGAACCGAGGTATTTACGGCCGAGCATGGCGGCCCCTCTCATGGAGGATTGTTCGGTGAAAATGTAGTCGGACCTGTGCATCCATTTCTTCTTGGCCCTGACAATGGCATTATTGACCGCACCGCCGGTGAGGTGAATTGTCTTTTCAAGTAAGATTTTTTTTTCGATTTCTTTCAGGTGGGTCTGCTGGTATCTACACAACCCGCGGACCATGGCTGCCAGGAGTTCCTCTCGGGTCGTTTCAATTGTCAGTCCCTGAAACTGGGCGGTGAGTGGTTCCTGGGAATAACGGGACCCTAGCAGGTAGGGAATGTAGGTAACCCCGCTATCCCGCCCGATCCATTTCTCGATCGATTGGGGCACGAATTCGGAGTAGAATGCTGCTTCGGACATTTCAGGTAGAAACAGGTTCTTGAACCATTCGAAGGCCTTACCGCCGGCATTCATGACATACAGGGTCAGCCAGCGGTCCGGAATGACATGGGCACGAATATTGTAATTAGATGACGCAAGGCATTCCGGCAGGCAAACCAGGGTGATTTCACAGGTGCCGTTCACGTTGATGATTTCTCCGGTGTTTTCGACGCCCATAGAATATGCCGCTAGAACAGCGTCGTTGCCACCGATCACTACTGCCGGCTCTTTTTTGAACCCTAGAGACCGGGCCAGCGATGGCAGCATCCGACCAGGGCTTTTATGGGCTGGCATGAGCTCGGGTAATCGGGATACGTCAATTCCAAAGGTATCCGCAATTTCGGTGTTCCACGAATACTCGTACTCAGCTGTGTTGTAAAGCCCGGTCAACGATGCCGATGAGGGATCCATAGCGGCATGGCCGGTGAGCCATCGGGCTATAAACGAGTTGGAGTGACCGAAGATGCGCGCTTTTTCGAACACTGAAGGCATATTATCCTTAATCCACAGGATTCCGGCCAGCGAGCAGCCGCCGGCTACCGGAATGTTGCCAGTTTTTTCCAGCAGGACATCCCATCCAACGATTTCGATGATCCGCCGGGCCTGCTTTCGGGAGCGCTGATCAAGCATCAATATGGCGGAACAAAGTGCGTCACCCGCCGCATCCATGGCAGTCAGACCAGGGGTGGTGCCTGACAGGGCGATTGCATCCACATCGGCCAGATGAGGCCCAAGATACCGACATCCGTCCGTGAATGCCTGCTGCCACTTATCCTGTTCGATATCACCGAACAGCCCCCCGTTGTAGACATTGATCTCATATTCAACTGAGAATGACTGCAGCAGAATGAGTTCATCTTCACGGTCGTAGAACACGCCCATCTTCAGCCCGGTAGTTCCGATGTCCACCCCGAGTACATGCAACATGTTTTCCTTTCTGGAAATCCCTGTCCAAGTAAATCCCAACTGTATAGCACAGCTAATTATGAGGCATCCGACTTATGTATTCGGCATTCAGGATTCTACGCCATCCCTCACATGTCTAAAAAACAACTATTCACAGAAGGCCAGCTTTGGTCTTATTGTCTGGTTCCGATAAATGTCTCGTTCCAATTACAAAAGTTGCCTCCATTGTTAGTACCATTGACCTCGTCGCTTCCAGTTAGGCTGCTTAAGGAGGTTAATGAGAAAGATCCGCTGATATTAACAGTATAGTCATCATTCTCTTCTATCCATGAACCAGAAAAAGTATATAACCCACCGCTTATGGTTCCATTTATAATTTCATCATCAATGTCCATGGTAAAAGTATTACCCCGGTTTGATTACTAAATTCTGTATCGCTTCCACCGATAACAGTCATGGTGAATCATTATTGAAGATAATTTCATAGACATTCCCATCTTCATCAACCCAATCCCAGGTTCCAAGGATATCACCTGCTGTGCTACTGTCTCTCGCCCATGTTATTCGTCGTCTAGGCACGCGCTTCTCACGCTTTCATCACCGCCTCGGTGCCGGAGTTGGCAAAGCGCGCCTGCTCTGCAGAAGGATCCAAATCATGAATTTTTTTTGCAACATCCAAGCTGAGCGCGGTCTCCATACTTGAGGCTATGCCATGCTTTAAAGACCAGGCAACAGCTTTCTCCACATCTTTATCCGCATGACCAAGGATACGGCGCCATTGTTTACAATGCAGTCAATATACTCGTTTCCATCCACATCCCACAGTCGAGCTCCCTGGGCCTTTTCGAAATAAATCGGTCGGCGAAAATTTGAGTGAACCCTTCCTGGGACAATGCCTTTATACTTTTCAAACAGCTCCTGGGATTTTGTTGTGTCCATGTCTTTTTTTCACCTCCTGTAGGTAAAAGTTTTTACATCATTACCGAAAAACCCCCATCGACAGGTATAGTGGTTCCGGTTACAAAATTCGATGCCAGGCCCGATAAAAAAATGGCCAAGCCGGCAAGGTCTTCGGTTTCCCCCCACCGACCGACGGGTGTTCGTCCAATCACACGTTCATCTAAACCTTCCATATCTGCCTTGGCCTGAATAGTAAGCTCTGTATTTATCCAACCGGGAAGTATGGCATTCACCTGAATATTGTCAGGTCCCCACGCAACGGCAAGGCTTTTCGTTAATTGAACAATTCCCCCTTTGCTTGCAGCATAAGGTGCCAGCTTTGCACCACCGAATATAGAAGTCATGGATCCGATATTAATAATTTTGCCACCGCCCGCTTTCTTCATATGTGGATAGACACTCTTGGCACACAAAAAAGACCCCCTCAAATTTATATCCAGTATTTGGTCCCATTCATGCAGAGTGTATTCCTCTGGATACTTGCGTATGTTGATGCCTGCGTTATTCACGAGGATATCTATTTGACCGAATTCTTCGAAAATATGATTTATCCCTTCCGCAATTTGATCTTCCTCGAGTATATCGGCCCTTATTCCACTCACTGTCGATTCTGACTTTCCACGAATTTCATCTACAGCACAATCGATATCAATCTGATTTCTGGCAATTAAAACCACATTCGCTCCGGCGTTTGCCAAACCAGTAGCGATTGCCTTTCCGATGCCCTTGCTGCCGCCCGTTACAATGGCCACTTTATTGTCCAAGCCAAACAGATTTTCCATCTTTCCAGTACCTCCCCAAAGTATGCGTTAACGTTTATTCCTCTCATGAAATCCTATTCATATCTGCCCTATCATAAGTTCGATTATAAATCCATCAGCCATATGCCAAGTGCATAGTAGTAAAATAGTAACAGTATCCCATTCCATACCACCCCCTACCTCACCATCCTAACCATGCTTTCGGTTCTGTATCAGCCACCACCAGTACCCAACACCCCACTCATGCAAACCACCAGTGCGCTACTCGGAATCAAATCCTGGACACCCTGTTTCTTCAGCATGCTGTTTTGTTTTTGGGTATTCTCTACAATGATGTGGTTTTACATCATGGATGGAACAGATGTATTGGTTTTGTTTTGGTAGTTTCTTTAACCAGGGGCATTGGGTGACATCATCATCTGTTTGAGGATCTATCCAGAGATTATAAACATATTCATCCCCGAGGGGGATAAAACCTACCCATTCAAGAATGTCATTCCGGCATTCTGCTTCCCAGAGATAAATATCTTCTTCGGTTGCACATGTCGAAAATGTATCTCCAAAATTTATACAACAGTTCCCACATTGTTCACATTGGAAATTTTCTGGTGGCATGTTCACCTGCCGGAGAAAAATATGGAGTCAGATTATCCGGATATACAAACTTGATCCGGTGAGATATCAAGTAGGGAACATTCTGGAGAAGATGAAGTCACCACAAATTATGAAATGCAGTGATAGAAAAATTTATCGTGTTATATAAACTGGTTGGAAGGGTCGTATTTCCAAAAGCTCTGTTACACAATCTCCAATTTCGACAAACCTGTAAGGTCCCTGAAATCTTAACTCGTGTTCGGAATTGTGCATTATAGGTTTCAAATGGTAGCCTTTTTATAATTCTGAAGAACATCCTGTGCAGGAAAAGTATAAATGGGAGGAGTTCATTAGCCGCAATTCAATAAAGGAGACTTGAGTAGCGAGGTCAGTGTCGCCTATTAATACTCGTGGTTGTAATCTCTAATCAATACCTGCAGATTTAGGTCATCTGACAAATTTATACCGCTTGACTAATAATGTTCCGAAAATAGGATGACGGCATAAGGGGTTGTAACAGAAAAATGTTCCGATTGAGGACCGTTTTTCTGTTACAACCCCTATAATCGATAAATTAAGTCTTAACGGTTCCATTGGCCGGAATATCTATACTGAATTTACCTTTCCCTCGTCCCGTATTCAGCCAAAAAGCTAAAAAAGCTCATATTCTCCTTCATCATTGTACTTGCCTTGATAAACCCAGTTCAGATAATTTTTCAGGAGTAGGAATTCCCATAACCGTCCACCCCCTGGCCTTGTAATACTCATCCAACATCTCAACCAGGTGCACAACTTTCCCTTGGCTAGGCCCCTTGTCCATGGGTTCTTTTAATAATCTAGATGGAAGGATGTCATCCTTACGGTCAAATCCTGCAGATACCAGGAATAAACGTTCAGCGTTTAGAATTCGCTCTCCGACCTTTAACAGATCATCCGGCTCATAATTAATACCAGTGGCTGTCTTGAGATATTCGGATAGGCCTACTGGCGCGATCCATTTGTCTTGCTGCAAAAGATTACGAACTGCGAAGAATATGCAAATACCGGCAGAATCAATTATACTGAAAACGTCTTGCCAACGACTGACCAGAGAGGCTTTGTCCTGCCACTGATGCCGATCAACGGAAACCGGTATTCCGACCATCTCTATATAGGCCATGTGGGATCTACAGTGGGAGGCTCCCAGTGGCGATGTGGCATAACCTAGTCCTTGTCCCTGCAAACCCCTTGGGTCATAACCTGGCAATTCTAGTTTTTTACTTACCATGGCCAATTCGGGGCGGCCATGTTTTAAGGCCAATCGAAAGCTGCCTTCGGCAAGGTCACGGCCAAACCCATCCATAAGGCCGGTCATGCGGGTGAGCTCTACTAGACGAGAACCATCACCCCATTTGATAGGGCCATTGCTTTTGGAATGATCCAAGAGCCCCAGTTCGTCAAGTTCCATTGCACAGGCCATGGTTACACCCATGGTTATCGTGTCCATACCCAATTCATTGCAGACATAATTGGCCTTAGTGACAGCAGCCAGGTTATCAACCATACACATTGAGCCCAAGGCAAATCCGCTCTCAAATTCTGGGCCTTCACCTTTGCCGGCAAATTCCAGCGGTTCTTTCACCTCTGTCACACGGCCACAAGAAATTGGACAGCCAAAGCAGGCGCTCGTATGTTTGAGATATTTTTTTGTTAATGTCGCGCCGCAGATAGCCTCCCAACCGTCAAAGATACCATCCCGATAGTTGCGCGTAGGCAATATCCCATGTTTTTGAGTTAGGGGGGTCATGACTCCGATGGTACCATGCTGGCTTAGGGGCGAGGGGTGAGTTTTGGCAGCCTCGCGGAACTTGTCCATTACCTGTTTGTGGAAACGATCGAATCCCTCTTTATCTGCAATGGCAGGTTTCTGCTTCCCTTTTACAACAACGGCTTTAAGTTTTTTAGCACCCATCACCATACCCACACCACCTCGACCGGCTGCTCTATCCTTGTCATTCATAATACTCGCAAATAGAACACCCCGTTCACCTGCGGGACCGATACAAGCTACCTTCGCCTTGAGATCGGTCTCCTTTAAAAGGCTATCAGTGGTCTCTGGCACATCCATACCCCACAGGTGTTCAGCTGGTTTGAGCACGGCTTTGGCATTATCTACCCAAAGATATACAGGTGCTGTAGCTTTTCCGGTAATGATGATGGCATCAAACCCGGTACGCTTGAACTGATTGGGAAACTTGCCGCCAGAATTTGCACAGGCCAGCCCCCCTGTGAGTGGGCTCTTGGTTGTGACCATGTAGCGCCCGCCAGTGGGGGCGGAGGTGCCGGTCAAGGGGCCAGTGGTCATAATCAAGGGATTGTCAGCAGATAACGGATCACAGTTAGGATTCGCTAGTTTATTCAAATAGTAGATCCCCAATCCGCGTCCCCCCACATAATCCCTGGCCACCCTGGGATCGAGCGGTTCGGATCGGATCGAATTCAAGTTTAGATCGACGATCAGCACCTTGCCCTGCCAACCAAACATTTGTGTTCTCCTTCCATTAGGGCCAGCCCTATTAGATCGTTTAGCGGCTGCCTTTTGGTCACTGTAATTGTACCAAAGTAATTATTTGGGCTGCAATAATTCGACCTCAACTCCATCCGGGGCCTGCACATAAGCTATCGTTGTACCAGTAATGGTCTCAATGGGGCCCTTCATGATCTCAACACCTTTGGCTCTAAGTTCAGCAATAGAGGCTCTCATATCCCCTACTGCAAAAGCGATGTGGCAAAGGCCCCAGCAAGGGTATGAATTTTCCTCAAAAAAGTAGACACGGTTAAAAGCAAACTGCTGATTTCATATTCTGTTCGTATTGATCGGGCGTTTTGTAGCCCAGTGTCGAATGTTTACGTTTTCGGTTATAAAAGATCTCGATGTACTCGAATATTGCCTTCAGGGTATCCTGAGGGCCGTTGAAACGCTCGTGGTGAATCAGCTCCGATTTGATAATTCCGAAAAAAGATTCGGCTACGGCATTATCCCAACAGTCACCTTTACGGCTCATACTTTGAATGAAACTATGATTTTTAAGCAACTTTCGAAAATCCTTGCATGCGTATTGAACGCCGCGATCCGAATGAATGATCAGCCCGGCACCAGGACAACGATTACGAATCCCGCGCTTAAGGGCTGTAAGCACCATTTCAGTACTCAACGAACTGCTCAGCGCCCAGCCGACGACCATGCGGGAGAACAGGTCGATAAAGACCGTCAGGTAAAGCCAACCACGCGCTGTGGCGATGTACGTGATGTCCGATACCCAAACCTTGTTCGGTTCATCTGTCGTAAAATTACGCTGCAAAAGATTATCCGCAACCGGATGAGAGTGCTTCGAATCGGTGGTCGCCCGATACTTGCGTCGAACGATCGAGCGAAGCCCAGCAATTTTCATCCGGCGGGCAACACGATTCTTGCTGACCGAAAACCCCATCTCGTTGAGTTCATCGGTGATCTTCGGGCTGCCATAACGCCCTTTATATTTAGTGAAAATCGCCTTGATATGGACGTCAAGACACCTGTTCTCGATCGCCCTGGGGCTTTCAGGACGAACGCGCCAACGGTAATAGCCACTACGAGACACCGAGAATACCCGGCACATCTCCTCAACACTCCATCGAGTGCGGTGCTCTTCTATGAATCCGAATATCTGTCCGGATTTTCCGAGAAGATGGCCACGGCTTTTTTTAAGATATCGCGCTCCCTGCGAAGTCGTTCATTTTCACGCTTGAGACGCCGAAATTCATCGTCATCTGGTCTCAGGTGGCCTTTTCCAGGGAAGGCCTGTTCGCCGTTTTTAAGCAGCTCGCGTTTCCATCGGCTGATGATTCCCTGGCTGACGCCTAAATCACGTTCGATCCCTGCTTGTGTGTTGCCTGGTTCCGAAGCCAGCCGCACAGCTTCGATTTTGAATTCTTTGTCGATACGTTTTCTCATGGTGGTACACCTCCCATAGCCTCATACTACTTGGCTGTTCGGTGTGTCCACTATTTTGATAAGGGTCAGTAGTCTTTCTGCGAATCAACGTCCATGCCTTCAATTTTGGGAGATAGAAATACCATTGTACCCCCAATGTTTAGTTTGGTTATGGGCAAACCAGATACTTGGATGCGAGTGTTCAGTTCAGCACCCATTACTTCAATCCACCACTTTTCACTCCTTTGCAGGTCTTCACAGCAAATGTGAGTGTGATGATGAACACATTTCATGTCGGCTCTCCATTTGACTATTCTTAGAATTTTCTTTAGTCATTTTAATTGTTGAATTTTCAAAGCGGGCTATAATTAAAAGTTGTGTTCAGAATGGCAGCGCCGGTGGCTATCAGGAGTTCCCCTTCTACACAGTTAGAATTGTAAATCAGTCCTGGTGTGGCGGTGCAGGCACCGGCAATGTGTGGGTGTACATCCAACAAAACCGCTATCCATTAAAGCACCGCGTATCATATCTCCACTGGCACCGGCAAAGTAGTCAAAGAATATGATATTCGTGGGCATTGCCCTCATGTGTATGAATCAATATGTATCTAACAACAAAGAAATCACTAGGAAATATTGGCACTTCTTAATCCATAGTCATCGAAATCTATTGGATTGTTGGGTTTCTTCTATGACTGGTTTACAGCCAGCTTGTTGATTAGGTTGGCTTGATAATCGCTCCCGAACCCATTTTCGTGACCACTGAAACACCTGAAGCACAGCTGTTGAGCATACTGAGCAACTCTGCAATGCCACCGAAACTGGCACCATTGCTGATACTGGTGAGAACTGCTATTAATGGATATGAAACTAGTTCTCCCTCAACACTGGCGAGGACGCCCTCCATACCGGTAGCTACCACAGCCACGTTGGCCTTAAATAGATCTTCACAAGTGGCCATTATGTTGGTATGATATTTGGCTAATTTGAACCCGGTTTAGAAGTTATTCCAAATGGGAAGGCATACGAGAAATGCCAGAGCTTCCTCAAGAAATTGAGTCAGTTTTGGCTTATTTCTTTTTCCGCTAATCCCCTAAACTCTTCTTCCGTAAGCGTCCTCTTCATGTCGTGTGCCATGAGCTTGACCTCCTGAAGGACGGCAAGGGATTGCTCATCCGTAAGCTCAATCCCCAACTTCTTCATCCATAAATAAACATTATCCAGGCCGCTTTTCTTACCCATCAGGATATTTGGTTGCTCGTGACCCACAAAATCAGGACGTACAGGAAACAGCGTTGTAGGATTGGTCTCCCACACATTCCTGTACCAGGCAGTCGGTATTCCGGATTCAATCGAATAGGCACCTTTTCCTATGAGAGGCCGGCTGGAAGGAACATAACTTCCGGAAAGCTCCTGGACGAGTTTAGCAAGCCCATTTAGTTTGCTAAAGTCTATCCCCACATCGATCCCGTACATCGTCAAGAGAGCCATTACCGTCTCTTCCATTGGTGTATTCCCGGCTCTTTCTCCTATTCCAAGAACTGTTGAATGAATCACCTCGCCGCCAGCCAGAACGGCGTTGACAGTGTTTGCCACCCCAAACCCAAAGTCAGAATGAAAATGGATTTCTATTGGCTTCTTCACCCGCTCTTTTACTTTCTTGGCATAATATGTAGTGGCGTGAGGAGTAAGCACACCAAAGGTGTCTACCAACGTAAAAGCATCCATATGACCCTCATTCGCGACCCGATCCACGAGATTCAACATCCAATCCAGGTCAGACCTTGAGCCATCAATTGTGAAAAAAACCGTATACAGTCCCTCTTCCTTAGCGGCCAAAGTCGCCTCAATGGACAGATCTATTGCCTTTTCCACAGGCCATTTATAAGCTTGCTCAAGAAGCTCAGCGCTTGCCGGTATCTCCATAACTACGCCAGCTACCCGCGGCGGGGGAACTGAGCCACCAGGAGGCCATTCGATCCACAAAATTGACATCGGACCGATTTGCCAGTAGTCAAAATCCGATGCTTTATGGCTTTTATGGGCGTCATACACCATGCGGGCAGCCCTGTTGAAGATGGATCATCCATGTTTTTTGGGTTTTTTTGGCTCAACCTGTGTCGACGGCGGTTTTCGGCCTCGCGGTGGGCTTTTTTACCCTTTTCGGTCTGCCGATACCTTCGCTGGGCCTCACGATGATTTTTACGCCGGCCATACAGACGGCAGGTGGCGCAACAATAGGCCTGGCCCCGAAAGCAGCGACGGCAAATACAAAAGACAGCATCGCACCATCGGCATCGGCGTTGAAGCGATAGCAAAATGGACATGCCTCCGGTCTTGCAAACATCCGGAGGATGGAGTAGGATTGTACCTATCTGTGGGGCTTCCGGCTGTTTGCGGTAGCTCTAATCCCTAAGCCCGAAGGTGGCTCTTCGGGCTTTCTCTTTTCTGACCTTCAATCAAATGTAAAAATAGAATTAGAAGAATTAAAAGGATTTTTCAGATCCTTCAATAAGAAAGGCAATTAAATGGGGAATTAAAGACACAACATAACTTCAACACGCAGCATAATATGATTGGGCCTTCGATCCGCAAAAAACTGGCAAAAATGACCAAATCTTTACAGGTACAGGATCATTCTCGGCTGAAGACTTCTTTCTGGTATCTTTGAAATAGGTGCAAATGGAAGACCGACAATGGGAGCGGGTATTTAGATTTGACAAATTCTGGGAGTCGCAGCCTGCTAATAACTATTTGAGTTAGTTATTTTATCAATACTCCATCTTGGTTAATTAAATATGCTTGGGATGGCAAACTAAACCCCATAGTTGCATAATCAACATGGCAAAGTATAGATAACAAGCTATTATTATATAGAAAATTGTATTGATACTGCCATTTCCTGGATGTTCCTCCAGATGAATTCTAAGATGGTGTCTATTTTGCCATGTTGTTTATGCAACGCTGGGGTAACGTCTTTTTTCAATAAACTGTGTCAGCCTCTCGAGACATTCAGGCATGTTTCGACGGCCGAAACCAATACGAAAGCAGTCACTCCCTGCGCTGTAAAGCGTTCCGGGTGCCAGCAGAACGCCGGTCTGTTCCACCAAATCACGGCATAACTGTTCCACAGATCCGCTCCCAAGATACCTGGGAAACGCGATGGGTCCCGCCACCGGCGCCTGCCATGCAAACACGTCATTATGGACATTGAAAAAAGTATTCAGCAGTTGCAGATTGGATTGAATGATCTTAAGGTTTCGATGGACAATGGGATCACGATGGACCAGCGCCAGCGCTGCAAGAAATTCACTCGGGGCACTGTTGCAGATCGTCGTGTAGTCCTTGAAAGCGGCCAGCTCCGCATAGAGTGATGCATTCCGGGTGGCAATCCAGCCGATTCGCAGACCGGGCAGACCGTATGTTTTTGACATCACCCCCAGGGAAACCGCGCGTTCATTCAGATCCATGAATGCCGGGAGTCGATGGCCCGGGTTGTACTCCAGACCACGATAAACCTCATCGGAAAAAATGAGAAAACCATGTTCATCCGAAAGTTTTGACAGTTCGGACATAAAAGATACATCCGGCAGGAACCCGGTGGGGTTATGGGGAAAATTAACAACCACCACCCGGGTGTTTTCTGTCAGCCGGTCTTTTAAAAAATCGAGGTCCAAAGACCAGCCCTGGTCGGCATTGCCGGCCCACTCGGTGACGTCCGCGCCGATACTGCGGGCAATTTCTCCCAGGGACTGGTAATGAGGGGTGTGTACAATGACATGATCTCCCGGCTGCAGCGTGACATGCATGAAATTGAATATTGCTTCCTCGGCACCGGCATGCACCAGAATATGATCCAATGAATTGTGGGTGTACAACGAGGCAATGGCTTCCCGAAGCTCCGGGCTACCGGTGGATTCGGTATATCCGAGCCACAGAGATAGAAACCGATCCTGTGCATTCGGGTCGAATTTCAATAAATCATCGATGGTCAAGCTTTCGCAATCGGAGCAGCATAACAGATAGGGGGTCTTAAACTCGTGGGTTGCAAAAAATCGTTCAAGTCGAAAGGGTTCAGGCTTCATGGTGGTCCTCCGCCAGGTTCTTGAGGTGGTAAAAACAAAAAGCATCCATGGTCACCATTTTTTTCAACAGCTCCTCGAGAAATCTCAGGGCATTGTCATTCATACGCTGGTGATGAATCATGATCCCACAAAATCCATCCCCAATGCCGGCCGCCAGCTCAGCAAAAAGATTTTTCCAACCCAATGCGGCCGTGTGTTCCTTTCTGGTGTGCAAATCCACATTCACCTGAAAATCGGGCATCCCTGCCGGAGCAGGGGGAAATGCGCCCCGGCTCCTGGAAATCGCCCGGCAGCCGGAGGTTTTGAGAACAGTTAAGGCTTCTTTTGAGCAACGGTTCCAGGGAGGTGTAAAGGCCGGAAAAAAAGCATCCTGCAGCAAAGACATCAGTCGCTCGCGACCGCGCACAAGATCATGTTTGATCTCCACTATGGGTCGCGACGGGCCAAATTCCTGTTTTTTGCCCCGGGGTTCATGGTTCATGTGCCGCCAGCCATGCTGGTAAAAGCACCATAGCTTGGAATTCTTGTTGCAAAGCCGTTCAATGCCCTTCCACCGATCCACTGTCAACCAGGTCGGCACCACTGACATGGAAAGGGGCACCTGATAACGGGAAAAGACATCCACAAGTTTACGAAACTGCTTCCCGGGCACGGCAACATCGTCCGCCCGAAAAAAAACCGGTATCGGGCTCTGGCTGCCGGCCGCGGCCAGCGCCGCTTCGAAACAGCGCTCAAGATCCCTTTTTTGACCCTCATGGTCATGGTTCCAGAGTTTTGAGATGGGATAGGGCATGGTGATTACCAAATAAAGGGTTCGAGCTGGAGGTTTTGAGGGTTTAAGGGTATAAGCTTCAAGCTTTAAGAGGCTTTTAGCTTAACTAGCTTAATCAGCTTAATGCTTATCTCGATTCAATATCTCCGCTACCCAGGCAGCTGTTTTCTCGGCACCATTCAAATCGATGGCTCCTGCAGACCGTTTCTTTTGCTTCAACATCCGTGTCATCAACCCGGCCAGTCGCTCCGGGTCCAGGTCTTTGTCTGAAAGTATGTGCAGCCCCCCCAGCCTCGCCAACCGCTCCGCCCGGTGGCGCTGCTCCCGGTTCTGTGCAAACGGCCAGACAAGCGCGGGGGTTCCGGCCGCCATGAGATTCATGCTGGTGTTATAACCTGCCATGCTCACCGACAAATCTGCAGCATCGAGAAAGGAGAGAAAGTCAGGCGTGAAGCGATCCACGCAAATAGCCGGGTTCTCGAAAGATTTCAAATCAAAAAAGGCTTCATCATTCAGGAACGGACCCGTAAAGACCTGTAAACGGTAGTTGCCGGACAAATACGCAAATGCCTTTACAACGGCTGCCAGTACCTCGCCCCCCACCTTTCCTCCACCGGCACTTGCGACAACAAAACAGTCGCCATCACTGATACCCAGTTTTGTTCGGAGATTTTTCCCTGATCCCGGTACGGGCCTGGGTGTAACAAAACCGGTGTAGACAATGGGGATCGAGATGTCATCCAGTCTTGAAAACGTGGCTTCCAGTTTAAAAAACCCGGGATCCGAATGAACCAACACGGTATCGAAATAGCGGTTCAGCCGTTTGACCGCACCTTCTTCATGAGATGCCGCGTTCTCTTTTTCCACCAGGATATCTCTGAGACTGCAGACAACCCGACAGGGCGGCAGGGAACCGTCGCGGATACTCTCGAGAATCGGATCGAGTTCAAAACGGAATGCCTTGCGCCCGAAAGGGTAGAGCTCTATCATGAACACATCCGACGGTGTCTCTTCAAAAAGACGGAACAGCATTTTCTGCCGCTCTTCCTTTACCGCATCCATGTGTTTCCCCTTTTCCTTCGCGAACATGTTTTTAAAATCTTCGTCCATCATCAATCCTGGGAGACGCAGTTCCCGGACATGTCCCGGCAGCGGGATATCGGGTCTGTCACCACCCGAAATCAGAATGACATCATGATCTTTCAGCTTCTCACAAATCTCACGTGTTCGAAAAAAATGACCGATTCCGAGAACATGCTGACAGTAGAATACTATTTTCACAATATCATCTCCTAAGCTATAAGCTCTAAGCTTTAAGCTGTAAGCCGCTTATTGCTTATAGCTTACAGCTCAACTTTCGGGTTTCACCACAGATAGAGCGAAAGGGGTGATCCAATGGCGATTTGCGCTGTTTGAGCCAATTAGGGCACCTACCATCAGCGCATGACAATGAACAATCCAATATGAAAACACGGTCATTTAGCATTCACACCTGTTTAACCATATGACCGGCGCTGATGTTAGGAGCCCTTGCGGCGAGTTCGCAAAGCGCCAGGGGATTATTCATTTCGCGTTCGCTGAACCCGGAATATTGAGTTATAATTTACAGTTTAAAGCTCAATCGCATTCACCCGCTCAATCACCAGTCCCGTCTCCCCGGCCGCGAGCCAGTGCAGGTAACGCGGTTTGATCATGGCCGGCTCCTGAGGCAGGAATTTCCTTTCAGCCAGACCATAAAGAAGACACTTGATAACACCTTCGTGGGTGACCGTCAAAATGGTTTTCCCCGGCCATCTCCTGGATGCGTCTTCCAGGGCGCCCCGGCTCCTCAGCCATACATCCCTGCGACTTTCACCGCCGGGGGGACAAAACTGCCATCCGGCCTGTTCCATGCGTCTCAGCTCTTCGGGACTCTCGTTCTCAATATCCCGAATACGCCTGCCCGTCCAGACCCCCCAGTCCTGTTCCCGCAGCCGGGATGTTTTTTTCATGGGCAACTTCAGGACCCGGTTGATCAATTCAGCCGTGGCAAGGGTTCGACCCAGGTCGCTGGAAAGAATACGATCAAAAGGCAAGACCGCCAGTCTTTGACCCCATGTACAAGACTGCGCCCGGCCTGCCGTGGTTAGAACAGAATCCTTTTGGCCCTGGATCATTTTGTCCTGATTCCATACCGTCTGTGCGTGTCTTACCAAACCAAAGCGTGTGGAAGATTCTATATCGATCATGGCAGTTTTAGGTTTTACAGTTTTAAGTTTTAAGTTTTAGGTTTTAGGTTTTAGGCTTACTGCTTATCGCTTATTGCTTATTGCTTATTGCTTAGAGCTTCAATTCCGGCACCTCTTTGCGATAAACAGAAAACAGATCCTCGATGAGATTCCGATTGTTGAAAGCCTGGCGAACGCTTATTTTTCCGGAATGGACAATCTGTTCCCGCAGCTGCGTGTCCGTAAGGATACGCAGCATGGCATTCGCCATTTCCCCGTCATTACCCGGCTCGACCAGGAGACCGGTCTTACCATCCTCGATCAACTCGGGAATGGCTGACAAGCGCGTTCCCACAACCGGCAGACCCATTGCCAGGCACTCCACAAATACATTCGGGATGCCGTCCTGATCACCGTTGGGAGCCTGCTCGCAACCCAGAACAAAGAGGTCCGAGCGACGGTAATAATCCAGGACCTCCTCGTGGGTGAGGGTGCCCACCCATCGGCATGACCCGGAAAGACCGAGATCACGAATCAAGGTTAAGAGTTTATCCCGATCATCCCCGTCACCGATGAGTGTGTGTTGAAAATCGACGCCCTTGTGCTGCAGTCTCTGGAGTGACCGATACACTGTAGGAAGACCCTTTTTGGGAACCAGGCGGGCCACCGTTACAAAATGATAGGGCGTCGTTGGATGCCGGCGGGTCTTTCCGCCGGAAAAAAGATCCAGGTCAATACCATGATACATCCGGTACAGGGAAACATCGCCATTGCCGGCCAGCGTTGAAAGATGGCGCCGGTTGAACTCCGTACAGGTGACCACAAACCGGGCTTTGGCCATTTTCTCCTTCAATTGCAGGGGATTCGAGGTATAGATGTCTTTGGCATGTCCCGTAAAACTGAAGTCGATCCCACTCAACTGGCTCGCAAACATGGCCACCGAAGACGGCGAGTGTGCGAAATGTGCGTGAAAGTGAACCACACGGCTTTCTGGCAGCAATTTCTGAACCAGATAGCCGGCCTGCAGCAAATGCTTGATGGTGGCTGAATTGTAGGTTCGCAGAAATCTCCGGAAGGCCACCATGATGGCACGCAGGTAGGCGCCGGGCATCTTCATGGCCAGAACGAGATTGTAAAACAAGAGTTGTGGCAATGCCTCCAGGATTGTCTGGGGCAGGTAATCGACCCTGGCCTTAATCTGCCGGACGCTTTTATGAGAAAAAGATTCCCGGGGATGACGCATGGAAAAAATATGGATGGGAATCCCCAGTCGTTCCAGCAACAGAATCTCGTTCGATATAAAACTTTCTGAAATTCTTGGATAACCTTTGAGAATCATTCCAAGGAAAGGCTTTGTGGTGTGCATTGTCATGACGTGGTCCCGGTGTCCTCGGGCAATCGGAATCGGAGTCGATGAACGAAGGATTCAATGACTTCCCGTGTCATCTCTTTTCTCTCACCAACCTTTCTGGCAGGATTACCTGCCCAGATCTCGAAAGGACCTGGATTTTTTGTCAGCACAGAACCGGCACCCAGTACAAATCCATCCGGCAGATGCGTGGCCTGATACAACACCATGGACCCATCATGGATCCACACATCGGCCCCGATCTCCTTATCCTGCCACAGCACCCCCATCGCATTCTCCAGCAGGGCCAGTGGTTGCCGCCCTAAATGGAGCGTGTCGTGGGTGTAGATCCGTACACGTGGCCCGATATTACACCACGGTCCTATCCGGATAGATCCGGTACAGTCCAATATGGAAAATGAACTGATGGCCAGGTTCGTTTCCAGGCCGGGCGTTTCATAGGCCTCTGGTGATATAATCAAGCGCCCCTTGTGAACATGTTTGTGCGGATACCTCACAGCTTTTTCCAAGGCCGCCTGCAGTTGGTTTTTTGTCATGGTTGCGGCATCCGGTTTCATTTTCTGATCAAGCCTCATAAAGTCGTTCTCTTTAGCTGTAAGCCATAAGCTCTAAGCTGCTTACAGCTAAAAGCTTAGTGCTTAATGCTTACCGCTTATGGCTTGCGAAGCCGAATAAAAACGATAAAAGTGTTTCATGATAAACGTCACGGTTTCCCTGTTGACGTGGAAATTTTCCTTACCCTCTGCAAAGTAGGTTTGTCCCATCAGCATACGGTAGATAGTTGCCATTTCAAATGCCGGAAAGTAATGCACATTCTCGTGTCGGGAAACAAATTCATCCGCTGCTGCACGTAATGTGGACTTGGAGTTACAGCTGGCACTGATCACATCCAGATCCCGGCGAAACGTTGCCCAGAGGTGCACCGGCGAAATCGTGACAAGAAGCTGACATTCAGGATTGTGCTGCAACATCAAGGCATGGATCCTTTCCAGGTTCTGCAAATTCTCCGTGTACCGGCTGACCCGGAAGCGATACCTGTCCATGCTGCCGCCTTCCTTGACATACGGGCCTGAGGGGAGGCAGATGACGGTGCCATCTATTCTGTCCTCCCATATCTCCGTGAGCCCGAGAGTCAGGATGAGAACCCGGGCGCTTTTCAGCGCGCGACGGCTGCAGACAAGGTGGTGTCTGAAATCTTTTTCCGCCGCCAAAATGGAATCATACAGAATAATCCGGCGATAAGGGTCCTGAATGATACCTGACACAGGCGCCGTCCACCAGCGGATGTCAGGTGTGAAGGAAGCAAAGGTATATTCGAATATCTGCCGCATGGCGAAGGTATTGTACGTTCTTTCCCAGGCCGCACTGGCATGAACGGATGCCGGATGTTCCACCTCTTCCAAAATATAGGCATATCCCTCCTTGATCAACGATTTACGGATCTCTCTCGCAAAACAGGAACCCATGGAAGCAATGGGGGTTTCCGGTGAAATTGCCAGACCTGACTGTTCAGGAAAAGAATACAGACCGTCAGCCGGCGGGTTGTCATAACTGCCGGGCCAAACCTGCCATTGTTCAAATCTGTGACCCGGGTGCACCTCTGATTTTGCCATGGATATCACCCTGATTGATTTCTCTTAAACCATTTATAATCAACCACGTACTTTAACATACTCGTGTCTGATCTAAAAGCCACTTTTATTCTGTTCTCAAAAGTGAAAAAATCTGTTAATAGTAATATTTCTAAGGTGACGTTGTCACTGGATGCAGAAAGGATCAACCATATGCCGGCCGGTCAACAAGACAAATCGTCTTTCGGACAAATCGAACGTCAGGTGGTGCTGCCGTTCGGAAAATCGTTTGAAATCGCCTTCAAGAGCATCCGTGTCCGCTTTGTCCGATCCATGATAACCACCCTCAGTCTGGTCCTGGCTGTGGCATTTTTGTGCTATACCAATGTGACGATCGATGTTGTCAACGGTCTTCTCGCCACTGGAAATGCCGATGTTCGGCATCAGATAATCCGCTCGGGATATGATGTACAACCCACAGAAAAACAGGTGGAAAACACACCCAAACAGAGATGGATCGTTTTTCTATCACTGCTGGTATGTGTTGTGGGGATTGTCAATGCCCAGCTTATGTCGGTCACCGAACGGTTCAGAGAAATTGGTACCATGAAATGCCTCGGTGCCCTGGACCGTTTCATCCTGAGATTGTTTCTTCTGGAGGCCGGTATGCAGGGCCTGGTGGGTGCAGGACTCGGCGCACTCCTGGGGGCCCTCTTTGCCATCACATCTGGTGTCGTTCAGTATGGCATCCCCGCCATTACAAGCCTTGTCTGGGGAACCATACTTGGATCCATGGGTCTGGCAACCGGTGTTGGCTGCTTCTTAAGTCTTGCGGGCGTTCTCTACCCCGCCATGATGGCGGCAAGAATGCAGCCGGTTGAAGCCATGCGGGTGGAAGAATAAAATCGTTGCAAATTTAGAACAGTTGCCAAGGATAAAACGCTATGAAAGTCGATAGCAGTATCGTTCGCGTTTCCCAGGTCACAAAAACCTTTCAGCTCGGTAAAATAGAGGTTCAGGCACTGAAAGGGGTGGACCTGGAAATTGCCTCCGGAAAATACATTTCCATCATGGGACCTTCCGGATCAGGAAAGAGTACCTTGTTCAACATGATCGGTGGTCTGGACAAACCCACCTCTGGAAAAGTCTTTATAGACGAGGTCGATATTGCCCAACTGGACGCCTATGAACTGGCATGGCTTCGTTGCCGGAAAATTGGATACATCTTCCAGACATTCAATATCATACAGGTCATGACTGCCCTCGAAAACGTTACCCTGCCGATGATCTTTGCCGGCGTGCCCAACGAGAGCGCTGTTGAAAAAGGTCTGGAGCTGATGAACCTGGTAGGCCTGGGGGATCGGTTTAACCACAAACCCTTTGAATTGTCAGGAGGACAGCAGCAGCGAGTGGCCATTGCCCGGGCACTGGCCAATGACCCGGCCATCATTCTGGCAGACGAGCCCACCGGTAACCTTGACCTCACCACCGGTGAGGAGATCATCTCCTTGTTGAAACGCTTGAGTGCCGAACGTGGTGTCACGATCATCTCCGCCACACACGATTTCAAAATGCTGAATGTTTCGGATCAGGTCATATGGATCCGGGATGGTCGTATCGACAAAATCGAGGATCGGGAAGAACTGTCTATATCCATCGGCACCATCGGCACACGTTAGACGCATGTGTTGATTGTATACGTCGTTGCCACAAACATATTTTTGTTTCATTGTGACCACAAACTTCGGATCGGTGTCATTTTATGGACCGAAAAAGATACCATCAAACCAAGCGTGACCTTGTGGGCAGCCTGCCTGTTAACCGGAGTGCGTCCGTTCTTTCAAAAAACCCGTGTCTCCTGGTCATCATGCTGGCATTGTGCCTCCTGGGTTTGTCAGCCGCTGGCGACGGCATGGCTGCAACCCGCCCCATGGATCAGGATCAGTTTTTTAAAGATATTCAGGCATTATCCGCTGTTGGGGACAGAAGCACCGGAAGCCCCGGCAATAAAACGGCTGCCGATTACATCAAAAATCGTCTGTCCGGAATAGGTTTCGATATCATCGGAACTCAACGCTTTTCCGTACCGATAATACATCATCGGGACAGCCGTCTTAAAATTTCCGACACCAGCCCATCAATCTCAATCCTGCCGTACTTTGGAAACGCCGTATCACCTCAAACCATCCCTGAACCCGGGATCAAAGCCCCCCTGATCTATGCCGGCACCGGTGAACCTGGGGTATATAATGGGAAAACGGTCGAAGGTGCCGTTGTCCTGATGGAGCTCGATTCGGGTAAAAACTGGGAATATGCCGCTAACATGGGCGCCCGGGCAGCAATCTACGTGGACCGTGGTAATTCCCTCAATATCCTTTTTAAAGATAAGTTCGAGCTTTCCCCGGTTCAGTTCCCCCGGTTCTGGATGTCCCTCGAGCAGGCCAGAGAGCTGTTTGGACTCTTTGAAAATCCGGCCCGGGCCCGGGTGGCGGATCAGATCACCCTGACATCGGATATCCGCTGGCAAGCGGAAACAGCTGAAAATATTTACTGCCTGATTCCCGGCGTGGACCCGGAACTCAAAAATGAGATGGTCATACTCGAGGCATTCTATGACAGCTCCGTCAACGTGGCCGGGCTATCCCCGGGTGCCGACGAGGCCTGCGGTGTGGCGACACTGCTGGAATTTGCCAGGATTATGAAAGAAAAACCACCCCAAAAGACGGTGCTGCTTGTGGCCAGCGCAGGGCATGCGCAAACCCTTTCAGGCATGCGGGAGTTTGTCTGGGCTATCTCGGAAAGATCCAAGACCGTCAAGCTGATGAAAAGAACCCTTACGTCACGGATTAATAAAACACGCCAAACCATCGATGGGTTGGCAACCCTGTCCTTCAAAAACAATCGTTTCCCGGAACCAGCCGTCATGTCCCTTCTTGACGAGGCCATAAAAGAAAGACTCAAAACCGAGGCGGACAGCATCTCCCGCCAACTCATGCAGTTACGGCTGGAGACAGATCAGCCCGCCGACTCGGAGGCCATCAAGAAATTTGCGGGTATGCGTCAGATGTTTCGACGCCTGACCTGGAGAACGTCATATGAAAGTGAAGATCTATCCCAAGAAGAGATACAACTACTGGATAAAATTGTTGCCCTAGCAAGTGCTGACAGCAAAGCCGTACTACTGGATACCGAACAGCAACTTGTATTTATCGAAGATGTGGACCGCCTCCGCAGACATACCAGAGAATATGAGCTGGCCGCTTCGGTATCTCTGCATCTTTCGAGCCACGGCACCGGCTTTGGCGCATTCAATTATGGGTGGTTGTTTCCGTTCAGACCACGAATCAACCGTGTGTCCAGCTATAGCAGATTGGATGAAGCACTTCGGGTGGCAGCCGCAACAACCGAGCAGGAACTTGGCATAACAGATTTATTCAAAGATACCCTGCGCCCCAGTAGAAAGGGGTCCTGGAAAAATTTCTTTGTGGATCAGCCCCCCTTGGGAGGGGAGCTTACGGCCATAGCCGGATATCACGGTTTAAGCTTCGTGACGACACACGATGCAAGGGCTTTTTGGGGAACCTCTTCTGACACCTTGGAAAATCTGAATCGCCCATTTGCTTTGCAGCAGGCCCATGTTGTTTGCGGGATCATGCAGAAACTGGTGCAGAACATCAAGCTGCACGATGACAACTATCCCAGAAAAGGCTTTGCCACCTTGACCGGTAGTGCCAAATTTCTACGCCACGGAGAACTTTTTGCAGACCAACCAGCACCGGGTACCGTACTGCTGGCCTATCAGGGACCGGCAAGATTTTATACGATGGTGGATCAGACCGGTACTTTCCATCTCAAGGGCGCCGTCGATAGCAAGCACAGTTTCCACAAAATCATTTTAGAAGGATACAAGTTCGATACCCATACCGGTTCCATCGACTGGACCATCGACAAAAATCTGACCGGCAAAAATGCCTACCGTGTCAAAATGATTCGTCCCGCCATGGAGACGGATTTGAAGATGTTTGCCTGTAAGGGAATCACGCTGTTCAAGCTGCTGGAACCTAGAACCTTCCGGTATCTGACAAAAAGCCAAGTGCTGGACGGTCGTCGTGAAGCCGAACCGGTTCGATTCTTCTACAGCCGACTCGATACCTGGGCCTCCGATATTTCAACCATATTTCTCGAACCCGGAACACCACTTAAGTTGACCCTTTCTGATTCAGTTCTGAATAAAAAACTGATTCTGCTGAATAATTCTCCCCAAAATTCGCAGGGACTCGGTTACAGGATTGAAAACTGGCCCTCGTTGCATCGTACCGAATATCGTATCGCCCGTGACATGTGGACATTGCTGGTGCCTCGCATAAACAATCTGGAAGAAAGCGGTATCTTCAACGAGCGTATTCAACAGTTGCAGGCCAACGGTCTCACAGCCCTGGATCAGGCGGAAAGCGCATGGGCAGAAAAGCGCTACGATCAGTTTTTTGAGGCCGCCTCCAAATCCTGGGCACTGGCAAGCCGCGTATACGACGACATCGAAAAAACACAGAAAGATGTGCTCTACGGCGTGTTGTTCTACATCGCCCTGTTTGTTCCCTTCTCATTCTGCCTTGAAAGACTTCTTTTTTCCTACACCAACATCTATAAACGAATCGCTGCGTTCAGCGTCATCCTCATCCTTCTTATCACGGTTATCTACAATGTCCATCCGGCTTTTCAACTGGCATACAGCCCCATGGTCGTCATCCTGGCATTTCTGATCATGGGTCTTTCTCTGGTGGTGACATTGATTATCTTTTTCAGGTTTGAAGAAGAAATGATTCACCTCCAGGACCGTTCCCAGCGCAGTCAGTCTGAAGAACTCGGTCGCTGGAAAGCCTTTGTTGCGGCATTTCTTCTGGGGGTCAGTAACCTGCGCCGCCGCAGGTTGAGAACCGTCTTGACCTGTACCACTCTGATCATACTCACCTTCACCATCATGAGTTTTACCTCGGTCAAGTCCATACGGAAACATACGCGTATTCTTTACAACGACCAGCATCCCTACCAGGGATTCCTCCTGAAAAATATCAACTGGCGGGATCTGCCGCCCCAGGCGTACGCTATCATTGCAAACGCTTTTGCCGGAACGGGGATCGCGACACCCAGGGTATGGCTGGAAGAAGAAGACCGAACCCGTTCGACGCGAATCCCCATTCATTATGGTGGGAATACGTTTGAAGCCCGGGGCATGATCGGTTTGTCACACAATGAAGTCCATGTGTCCGACATCGAAAGCATTCTCTTGGGCGGGCGCTGGTTGACAGCGGAAGACCGACAGGCGGTCCTTATACCGGACAGGATGGCTGAACACCTCGGTATCGATATCAAGAGGCCGATCAACGATGTGGTGACTATCTGGGGCACCCCTTTCCATGTTGTCGGTGTTTTTTCGGGTGAGCGTTTACAGGGGCTGAAAGACCTGGATGGGGAGCCGCTGACGCCCGCCATTTTCCCCAGGGAAGTTTCGGATGGCATGACCGAAGAAGTTGTCGAGGCACTGGAGTCGGGTGATGACATGCGTGAATTTCAGAGCCGGTATCAGCACCTCGACGCGGAAGTAACGGTCATTGTCCCTTTTCAGATGCTCATGGCGGCGGGCGGTCATGTCAAAGGGGTCTCCGTTCGATCCGGTGCAGTCGGCTCGAACCAGGAGACGGCCCAGATGCTGGTGGACCGTTTCGGTCTGTCGCTGTTCAGTGGGGAAGAATCGGGAACCTACCTGTATCATGCCAGTGACAGCATGAGTTACAGCGGTGTTCCCAATATCATCGTGCCCATCCTGATTTCGATATTCATTGTCTTGAATACCATGATCAGTAGTGTCTATGAACGCAAACGTGAAATTGGTATATACACATCCGTCGGGCTCGCACCCTCGCACGTTTCCTTTCTGTTTATAGCGGAAGCCATGGCTTTTGCCGTACTCAGTGTTGTTTTCGGTTATATACTGGCACAGACATCGGCAAAGCTTTTTGCGGGAACAGCCCTCTGGTCGGGTATTACGGTCAATTATTCCTCTGCGGCCGGTGTAGGCGCAATGGTTCTGGTCATACTGGTTGTCTTGATATCGGTCATTTATCCATCCAAGGTTGCGGGTGAAATCGCCATTCCCGACATTAACCGCTCCTGGACCCTGCCTGCTCCCCGGGACAACAGACTCGACATTGTCCTGCCCTTTCTCATGACCTACACAGAGCACCGCAGTGTCGGTGGTTTCATTTATGAATATTTTGCCAGTCACCAGGAAATTACCCATGGTAAATTTTCCACCGGGGATGTTGCATTTTCCTTTGACCACGAAACACCCCTAGAGGGAGAAGACAATGGAGATGACCGCCCTGAAGACCAGCGCACCGAGGATGAACGTCTCCATTTCAGATCAAAAGTCTGGCTGGCACCGTTTGACTTCGGTATTCTCCAGCAGGTTGCATTGAAATTCAAACCAGCCGAAGAAGAAAAAGGGTTTCTTGAAGTCCACGTTTCACTGATACGCGAATCCGGGGAATCCAATGCCTGGCAACGAATCAACAAAACCTTTCTACATGAAATCCGAAAACAGCTACTCCTGTGGCGATCCTTTGATGACGAAACCAAGAAGCACTATGAACGTCTTTTAGCCGAGGCAGCGAAAACACAGGTTGCTTAGGCTACAGACTGAAACTTGATTTTTAAGGAAGACATGAACGACACACCCGGCATAGCAGCAACACAACAAACTCAGGTTTCAGGAAAGCGTGAAACGCCACCGAACAGGATTCGCTGGCGGGCTATTTTCATAGGATCCTTTCTGGCCTTACTCATCTGCCTGATAACGCCCTTCAACAACGCCTACAGACAAGGGACACCCCTTGGGGGTGGTCATTTTCCCCTGGCCCCGTTTTATTTTCTCGTCTGGATGGTTTTCATCACGGCATTCATCCGCTGGCTGTTCAAGGGCCGCAATCTTCTCACCGGCAAAGAACTCCTGGTTTCCTGGGCGTTCATGGTACTTCTTTCCGGTATTGCCTGGACAGGTCTGGCACGGACGTTCTTTCTCAACTTAACAGCACCTTACCATTTCGCCACCGTGGAAAACCGCTGGGAAGACGTTCTTCATCCCCTGCTGCCGTCTGGATGGTATCCCCAGAGTCAGGAGGCCATCACCAGTCTATACAACGGCCTGGCCGGGGGACGCCAGATGAACTGGACAGAAGTCCTCGGCAGCATTCCATGGGAGGCCTGGGTGCGACCCCTGCTGGGGTGGGCGGGTTTTGTCCTGCTCTGTTATTTTGTCATGGCCTGTATGGTGAGTCTTTTGAGCAAACAAGGGATCTATCACGAACGGATTAATTTTCCTCTCCTGCGGGTGCCGTTACTGATTCAGGAAGCATTTGACAACAACGAACTGGGCCGCTTCTTCAGCAACCGGTTTCTCCTGGTGGGTCTGTCCATACCGGTCCTGCTTCACCTGCTGAACGGCCTGAGTTTTTACAATCCTTCCATACCCTCGATTCCCACCCTGGTCATAGCGGGTAAATACTTTCCGAAGGTAGGTCTCTTTTCCGGCTTCTACAAACTGAAAATATATTTCTATCCGGCATTCATCGGATTCGCGTTTCTGACCTCGAAACAGATATCGTTTTCCTTCTGGTCTTTTTACATTGCCGGTGCCCTGTTGTTCGGTGCCCTGTCGTTTATGGGGGTCAACATCCCGGCCGGCGCTCTTGGTGTGACCTTCGGGCCCACCATTTCCAGACCCGAAGAAATGCAGATGATCGGCGCGTATGTCGTATTCTTTGTTTTTATCGCCTGGCTGGCCAGGTTCCACTTACTGGATATTCTTCGCATGGGGTTCGGGCTCAAAAAGGAGGCCCACCCGGAAAATGAATGGCTCTCCACACGCACGGCTTTCTGGGGAACCGTTCTGGGTGGTCTCGGCATCGTTCTCTGGTGTCATTTTGCCGGTGTTCCTTTCCTCTTTTCCTTTCTGGTTGTGGGCGCTCTTTTCATGTTCATGCTGGTGGCTACACGGGTGATCTGCCAGGGGGGAATCGCCTATTTTACCCTGACGGCTGCTCCTATGGACGGACTCATGGCATTGTTCGGACCCAAGGCATTTACCCATGTGGGTCTTGTTGTTTCGGCGGTTATCCAGAAGATGCTCTTTGTCGACCTGCGCGAATCGCTCATGCCGTCTCTACTCCACGCACGAAAAGTATCGGACGGCACCAAAAACAACCATCGTATTTTCATTGCCATCATCATCACACTCGCTCTGGGTATTCTGGTTTCCTTTCTGGCCATGATCGCGCTGTGCTATAAATTCGGTATCCGGGAACTCCAGTTCGACTGGGCCAGCCGCACGACATCGGCAGTTTACGAAAACCTTTTCAACCTGATGGAAGCACCTGTTGAATCCAGCCAGTGGATCATGACCTTTATGCTGGTGGGCGCGGCCTTGATGTTGGTCCTGGTGATCTGCTATCACCGCTTCTACTGGTGGCCGATACATCCCATCGGCTATTTGACAGCTTACAGTTCCGCCATGTGGTATCTGTGGTTCTGTTTTTTTGTCGGCTGGCTCTGCAATGCCATTTGCATGCGCTACGGTGGTGTCATGCTTTATAAAAAAGTGCGCTATTTTTTCATCGGGCTCATTATCGGAGATTTCCTGATGGCAGGAACCTGGGCCATCTATGGTCTTTTCAGCGATGCGAGTTATAATGTGTTGCCCATATAATTGGGATCGTCCCCAAAGGGTCGATCCCAATGAGGGTTCAAGGGTCCGAGGGTGATACAAGGGTTCGAGGGAAATACTTTCAGCTACAAAGAAGGAAGGATTGTAAACAATCTTACGATTTGAAAAAAAGAGGCAACTAACGGGCATAAGCCAGCAAATTGTTCACCCTAAATAGCGACGAAGTCGCGTCTAATAAAATTGTGGAACAATTTTATGTATGAAGACAAAGAACTCCAGGAATACAGAGATCTTCTCAAGACACCGGATCATTTTGAAGAAGGATTCAGCTGGAAGACGGTAGTGGGAGCCATCTTCATCGGCTTCCTCATGATGCCCGGCAGCATGTACCTGCAGCTGGTGATCGGTCAAGGCATCGGCCCGGCTGCACGATGGGTTACAATCATCCTGTTTGCCGAACTGGCCAAGCGTTCTTACAGCGAGTTGAAACAACAGGAGATTTTTCTGCTCTACTACATGGCGGGCGCCGCGCTGGCGACACCCTTCCAGGGGCTCCTGTGGAGTCAATACCTGGTTCAATCGGATGCCGCCCGCATGCTGGGTCTCACCGAATTCATCCCCGCCTGGATAGCGCCCAACGTCGATTCCGAGTCCCTGATGCAGCGTACCTTTTTCCATCGGGACTGGATGATTCCGATCCTGTTGCTTGTGGGCACACAGATCATTCAACGTATCGACCAGTTCGGTCTGGGGTATGCCCTATACCGTATCACGAGCGATGTGGAGAAACTTCCCTTTCCCATGGCCCCGGTGGCAGCCCTGGGTACCATGGCCCTGGCCGAATCAACAGAAGAAAGAAAGAAAAGCTGGAAATGGCGGGTTTTCTCCATTGGTGGTGTCATCGGTCTGGCCTTTGGGGCTATCTATGTGGTTCTCCCCACCCTCAGCGGCTTGATTCTCATGGAGCCCATTCGACTGATTCCGATTCCCTGGATCGAGTTGACCGGGCACACGGAGGACTTTCTCCCCGCTGTCGCCACCGGCATCCAACTCGATCTGGGTCTGGTCTTTATCGGCATGGTGCTGCCTTTCTGGGCAGTTATCGGCGGTCTTGTGGGTCTGCTCATCACCGTGGCGGCAAACCCGGTCCTGCACCATTTTGGCATCCTTACGCGTTGGCACCCGGGAATGGAAACCGTCGATACCGTATTTGCCAACAACTTCGACTTTTACTTGAGTTTCAGTATCGGTCTGGGTCTTTCCATTGCCTTTATCGGCATCTGGCATGTGATACGTTCCTTTAAAAAAAGCTCGGGACAACAGCGCGGGACACTCAAGGACCTGTTTCATCCACCTCCGGGCCGGGGAGATTTTAACTTCTGGATCTCCATTGGGATCTATGTGTTCTCCACCCTTTCATACGTGCTGCTCTGTGTCTGGCTGGTACCCAATTTCCCCTGGATATTTTTTCTCTTGTATGGCTTTATCTACACACCCGTCGTGTCCTACATCACCGCCCGGATGGAAGGGATTGCCGGGCAGTTTGTAAGCCTTCCTCTGGTCCGAGAAGCCAGTTTCATCATGGGTGCCAAGTACTTCGGTTACCAGGGAATTGAAATATGGTACGCCCCGATTCCGATCCATAACTACGGCGAGGCCACCGTCAATTTCCGTCAGATCGAACTGACCGGAACCAGCATCCGTGGTATCATCAAATCGGAAATTGTCGTCTTTCCGGTGGTCATGACCGCCAGTCTGTTGTTTTCGCAGTTCATCTGGCGCCTGGCTCCCATCCCGTCCAATGCCTACCCCTATGCCCAGGAGCTGTGGCATCTACAGGCCCTCAACACGCTTCTGATGCAGACGTCCACCCTGGAAGGAAACTCCCTGTTCTACCAAGCTCTCAACTGGATCTATGTGGTGGCCGGCATGGGTCTGGGGGTCGTCACCTATTCTATCCTGATCATGATGGGACTCCCCATTCTGCTGGTGTATGGCATGGTTCGTGGGCTGGGGCAAAGCACCCCCCACGGTCTGATTCTTGAAGTCGTCGGCGCACTGCTGGGACGATTCTATTTCTATAAACGGTACGGCAGCATGTGGCGGCAGTACGCACCGGTTCTACTGGCGGGTTTTTCCTGCGGTATGGGACTGACCGGTATGTTTGCCATGGGGGTTACCCTCATTCTCAAATCACTGGGGCGGCTGGCTTACTAGAATACGGAGGTTGCCATGAAAATACGCCCTAAGATGACCCGTAGAAACTTTATGGCGGTTGCCGGCGGAAGCATCGTGTCCATCGGCCTGCCGGGTATGTTTGTCAAGGTGTTGAATATTGAAAATCAAGCCTTAGCCGCTGAGTTGAGACCTGACGGAAGATCACGCATCCCCCCGGGACAGCATACCGTAAAAATACTGCCAGACATGGGCGGTACTCAGCCAGATACCAACGTGCCCGGATGGCGCCTTGAAATCAACGGTGAGGTGGAAAATCCGTTGACCTTAAGTTTTTCAGACCTGATGGGACTGAAACAGATCACTCAAGTATGCGATGTCCATTGTGTCACACGCTGGACGCTGCTTGATTCCCGCTGGCACGGTATTTCCATGAAAACGATTATGGATCTGGTCAAGGTCAAAAAAGGCGCTGGTTTTGTCATTTTCGAGGCCACCGGCGGGTATACCAGCAGCATTCCCCTCCATGAAGCCCATAAGGATAATATACTGCTGGCCCATGGGTTTTCCGATCAACCGCTTCCCCAGGCTCATGGCGCTCCCCTGCGTGTGCTGATACCAGACCTATATTTTTACAAAAGTGTTAAATGGCTCCAGCGGATAAGATTCGCTGTTGAGGATGAACCCGGATATTATGAAAGCCATGGGTACAGTAATAGCGCTGATCCTTGGAAAGAAGAACGCTTTGACGAGAATTGACGAGGTGACCTACGGTAATACAATCCAATGATATTGAGTTAAAAATGAGGGTATGATGTCAAACAAAGATGTTCGTAAATCAGAAAAGGATAGAAGATCGAAACCTGACCCAGCCGATGAGAAATCTGCCTACACAGGCACCGAAAGAAGATCTGGTAAGGATAGACGAATATGGATCAACAGGATACGTGAAATCCGGTCAAAAATATAAGGAAAACATTCGGTAGAACCCGAACGGAGAATCGGCGAATTGGATGTCAGTCTTTGTAAGAAAATCATTGAAAACATATCCCGCGTGATTGTCGGCCGGAATCGAGCCACCGAACTGCTGCTGGTCACCCTTCTCGCAGAAGGCCACGTGCTGCTGGAGGATGTACCGGGTGTTGCCAAGACCCTGCTGGCAAAATCGCTGGCAAAAAGTATCGGAGGCACCTTCAGCCGGGTTCAGTTTACGCCGGATCTCATGCCCACCGATATTACCGGCTTCAATGTCTATGATCAACAGTCGGCCGGTTTCTCTTTCCGCCCGGGGCCGGTTATAACCCACATACTGCTTGCCGACGAAATCAACCGCACCATACCACGAACCCAGTCCAGTCTGCTCGAATGCATGGAAGAACGTCAGGTGACGGTGGATGGAAAAACCCACTTGCTTCCCAGTCCTTTTTTTGTCATGGCCACCCAGAATCCCATTGAGCTGGAAGGCACCTTCCCCCTGCCCGAGGCCCAGTTGGACAGGTTTCTGCTCAAAACCCAGCTGGGATATCCTGACAAGCAGGAAGAAATTCAGATTCTCGAACGTTTCCAGCAGACAGATCCCCTTCAGGATCTCATGCCTGTGGCAACACCCGAAGATGTCAGCCAATTGCAGCAGGACCGGAGAAATATCATCGTTTCAGGACCTGTCCGGGAATATGTCACCGATATCGTGCGGGCCACACGCAATCACACCGCTATTCAATTCGGTGCCAGCCCCCGGGGTTCCCTCGGGTTGATGCGGGCTGGACAGGCCTTGGCAGCTCTCCGCGGCAGGGAGTATATTCTGCCTGACGATATCAAATCGCTGGCGTGCCCGGTCCTTGCGCACCGGATGATCCTGAAAGAGGAAGACCGCCTGCGGGGGGAAAACCCCGAGCATATCCTGGAAGGTATTATTTCCCGGATTCCGGTTCCGGCTGCGGCAGGATCCACCCATGACGACTGAACAGGATCAAACCAAGGAGCCGACCATCTTCAATTCCCTGCTGGTCTGCTTGTTTGTAAGCATGCTTCTTTTCATTGCCCTCCTGTTCCGTCAGCAAGACCTCTCGCTGCTGGCAATTCTGATCCTGCTGGTCATGGGCGGCTCAAAAATCTGGAGCACCCTGAATTTTTACCACATCACCTGCCATTATTATGCGGATAAAAAACGGGTCTTCCCCGGAGAAACCGTCTCCGTGGCAACCACCATAGAGAACAGGAAATTTCTTCCGGTTTGGATCCGCTTACGCTGGCCAAAGCAGGGTGCCTTTGAAGCTGTCCACGGAATGGAACCTTTTTCCCGGCACGGGGCAGGTCTCCTGTGGCACCAGCAGATGCAGATTCAACAAAAATTTACGGCCACACGCAGGGGGGTTTTCCGATTGGGACCGCCCCGTCTTGGTTCCAGTGATTTTTTCGGTTTTTTTCACAAGGAAAAAAAACTGGGAAAATCGGTTCAGGTGATCGTCTACCCACGGATTGTTCCCATCAAAACCATTTTTCTTCCCAAACAGGACTGGTTTGACACACCCGGCGCGAATAGCCCCATCAAAGACCCCGTCTACATCCTGGGCACCCAGGATTACCAGCCGTCCAGACCTTCCCGGCACATTCACTGGAAAGCCAGTGCACGGCGCTTGCAACTCCAGGAAAAGGTGTTTGAACCATCTGAATTTGGTACGATCCTCATGGCCATGGATGTGGGACTGTTCGAAAAAAAATCGGCCGAGGATGCCTTTGAGCATACCCTGGAGGTCATCGCATCCCTGTCCATCAAACTGGATGAATCCGGTCAGGCCGTAGGATTGATGACCAATGGTATTATGAAAGGCGGTGGTGCTACCACGGTAACCCCGGCCCGGAGTACCCGCCAGCTCCCCGCGATACTGGAAGCCCTTGCCCGTTTGCAGATGAAGCAACACAAACCCATGACACACACCATACGTCAGGCTCCATTCAAGCAGCGAGGTGTCAGCTGCGTTCTATTTTCATATGCCTGCGGGGAAGACACAGCTGAATCGAAACATATCCTGCAGGAACGACACATTCCCGTAACCACGTTTGTCAGTCATTCCCCTTCAGCGCCCGATTCCGCCCGGCAGCGGACCATTGCAGAGGTCTATCCAATAGATGACATCCATCTTCAGGGGGAAAAAAAATCATGACATCAGGCAAAAAAGCACTGTTGGTTCTGGCCCGTGCCGGCATGGAAATGTCCTGGCGGTATGCCTGGGTCGGATTTCTGATGCAGCTCATATGTCATCAGATTTTCCCCCTGGCCGAAACCGCCGGTGCCTTCGTGATGGCCATTCTCCTGAACCGCCTGTTTGCAGATCACAACTGGCGATTATATCAAAGCCTTCTTCTCGAAGGGACCTGCATCGTCCTTTTTTCACTGCTGATTCTGTACCGGCTGTGGTATGAGGCCTTTTCCTTTTTGAGCTTCAACTGGTTAAGCGTTCTCTTTCAGGACCCCATGGCCCGGCCTCATCGATACATGTTGCTGCTGATTCTTTTTTGTGTGTTGCTGATCTGGCGAGGCGGACGAGCACTGGTCAAAAGTCCCATGGATTATCATCATGTGTGTATTCAGTTCGACAAAGGAATTGGTCTTTTTATTCTTCTGCTGCTTGTCAAGTTTCTGATTCAGGAAAAAGCCGGAATCCTTATAGACGGTCTGGCTATCGGATTTCTGGTGGGCGCTTTTTTTATTTTCAGCCTGCTTTCCATCTTCCTGGTCCGCAAGCAGCCCGAGCTTGAAAAATCCTTTATGACCGGCTATCACGGTATCGGTATCACCTTGAGCCTGACATTCCTTATCGTCCTTTTTGGCTCAGGAGCCATTTTCTTTTTTTATCCCGTTTTAACCCAGGTAGCGGACTCGCTCCAAATCCTTCTCAAAGAGGCAGCCGGGCCGATGGTTCCCGTATTGGTTGCCATCCTCTTGTTCATCTTTGCACCAGGGAAAATGCGCGATGACGTCGGAGAAATTAGAGACTCCCTATCGGATATGAGTGGTTTTTCCGCGACCCCGGTCGGCAAATGGGAAGCGCTCATTTTAAAGGGTCTCGGTTTGGGATTGATGGCGATCATCGGTATTGTTGCGGCAGTTCTCTTCGGTCTTCTTATACGCTATCTGCTGCGCCTGCTGCTGAATGAAAACACCCGGAACAGCCCCCAGATATCCCTGTCCTGGATTCGAGACATGACGCGATGGTTCGTTTTACTGCCTGTTCGTGCCTGGCGGGTTTTGATCTCCTGGTTGGATAGTGCCGAAAGTGCGGCATCGGTATATACTGGATTGCTCACCTGGGGACGCCGCAGTGGGGTGCGCCTGCTGTCCGGCGAAACCCCCGCCGAATACGGCAGCCGGCTAGTGCGGCACTTTCCCGATCTCGGTGACGAAATCGCCTGGATCATCGATGCGTTCAACAGGGAGATATACGGGCAGATGACCACCGATGACAAGATACTGTTCCGCCTGCGTTTGGCTCAGCGACGCATGAAGCACCTCAGATATTGGCCATCACGTATAAAGACCTGTTTTTCCCAATAATAACATACCCAGGGGCACCCTCGATTAAAAATGCCTTGCGCCAGGTCCATCAGAATCGTGAGTCCAGGGCCAAAGTTTGCTTGACGATTCTTATTATCTATATTAATGATTCTTCACAAAAAAGGAAGCAAACATGCAGAGATTTGGTTCAAGTTCTGAAGACATGCGCGGTATGAATCATGATGACACCTTCCTTGGGAGAGTAAAGCTTCTCGTTGTTATGCTTAAATCTTTTTTAGGTGATTATCCTCTTGGGGGATACCGGCAAAAGGCTATTTTAAAAAATGCTGAAGCCGTTCACAATGTCTGCAAGGACTGGAATCGATATATCATCCAGATAAGATCAACCGCCGAGGCAAAAGAAGGGCTCGAGTTCGATCATATTTTCCATCAGAGGATCAGTCTGCTTGCTACGATGGCCAAATCGTTTGTCCAGGGGAACCCCATGGGCTATCATCGTAAAATGGTCATCAGGACCAACATGGAATACGTATGTGACGCACTTCAGTTCAATCCGCAGGAAGAAGATATCAAGCTTTTAAAGGTTGCATAGCCTTGGTTATTCCTTTCAGCATTGCAAAAATCCAACGCATTTTTCTAAAAGATTTATTTTTGAGATACGATGGGCTGATAAATAAACACGGTTCGACCGTTGATTACGGTAAACCCTTGTTGGGAATGATGAAATGATTAAAACCGTCCATATAAACAAATCAAATGAGGCCACATTTATTTGCCCAAACTGTATCAAATCAAAAACGGTAGATGTTTCCAAATATACAAGGTGTAACCACAGGACGAAAGTGAAGTCAACGTGCACATGCGGATGTTCATGGACATCCATTCTTGAGAGAAGAAAGCGCTATAGAATGGCAGTAGATATTCCATGTATCTGCAGTCAGGTGTGGGCATGGAGTGATTCAGAAGGCAGGGCGATGAAGGTTGTGGACCTGTCATCCAGCGGGGTAAAAATCAAACCGCACCTGAATAGAACCATCGAAACCTCTGACCAGTTCTTTGACAATCCCATTCTTCTTGCTTTTCACCTCAAAGACAAGAACGAGACGCATATTCAAAAGAAGGTGTATGCCAGGCACATTTGCGAAAACTATATAGGGGCTGAATTTGATGAATCAGGGCAGGAAGATCCCGTTATAGGATCCTATATATTGAGTCAAAGACACCATCAGGCAATTGTATCTTAACGTATCGCATCCGCCAGGCGCCTTTTTATTATCAATCTGAAAAATTTGAACAGGAGAACCCGATGAAGAAAACCATTGTTGTTGTATTGTTGATATTGTCACTGATCGTGGCCGCTAGCGCCTCGGCAGGCCCGAGTCTTGAGCGCATCCTGAAAAAGGGAGAGTTGGTGGTTGGCACAAGCGGCAGTCAACCGCCGATGACGGCTGTCACCAAAAAAGGCGAAATCATCGGGCTGGATGCTGATATTTCAAAAGCGATGGCTGAGGCAATGGGTGTTAAGGTAAAATTTGTCTTAAAACCATTTGCCGATCTGCTTCCGGCCCTTGAGGCAGGCCAGGTTGACATGGTCTTGTCAGGCATGACCATCAAACCGAAACGCAATCAAAAGGTGGCATTTGTGGGACCATATTATGTGACGGGCAAGGGAATCCTGTCCACAGCTGCCAAGTATGCTGCTCTGCAGGATGCCAAAGGACTCGACGCCCCCGATGTTACCATTGCGGCGCTGAAAAATTCAACCAGCCAGGAATTTGCCGAATCGCTAATATCCAAGGCAAAACTGGTGCTTGTCGATTCCTACGATGAGGCCATTGATCTTCTTTTCAAAGGTAACATCGATGTGCTGGTAGCCGACTTTCCTTTCTGCGCGCTGACAGCTTATAAACACCAGGATAAAGGCCTGATCGCAGGAAAGTCGCCTCTCACGTTTGAACCACTGGGTATCGCCATGGCCGAAGACACACTGCTGATAAATTGGGTGGAGAATTTTATGCTTTATCTTCAAGGCACCGGCCAGCTAAAAAAAATGCATGTACAGTGGCTAAACGGCGGCCCCTGGGTGAATGATTTGCCTTAAGCTGGATCCGCTAAACCTTTTCGGTGTCATAATTGATAGCTTTGAGCTTTAAGCTTTAAGCGGCTTACCGCTTACTGCTTATAGCTTAAAGCTTATTTGCTTAAAGATTGCCTGCGTGCTGCCGCTACAGCCCCCAGTGGCGCCAACCAGCAGCCCTGGCAATTTGTTGTGGTGTCCAACCCTGCCGTGAAGCAACGCATTCTTGCCTCTGCGGAAAAGGTTGAAAAGGATTTTTTCAGCAAAGAGACTAGGCCATGTCCAATGACACCACCCATAATGCGTCCCGTCCGTCAGTACCACCCAAACCACTGGCGTGGCTGATTGGCAACGTGCGTCATGCACGGGGTTGGATTCTTCTTTCCGTGTCAGCTGGTTTTGCCAGCGGATTGCTTTTGATCCTCCAAGCTGCGTTATTGTCAAAAATAATTCACGGTGCCTTTATCGACGATCTGTCGCGGACCGTTCTGAATCCGCTTTTTCTGAGTTTGTGTGGCCTGGTTGCCCTGCGCGCCGGACTGGCATGGGCAAGGGAAGTGTCGGGATTTTACGCCGGCGCCGGTATTCGCCAGGAGGTCCGCATGGCCCTGATAAAGCATATCGGTGCCCTGGGACCGGTTCAGGCTGATCGCCCCCACAGCGGTGCCCTGTCCACCACCATTGTGGAGCAGGTGGAAGCGCTCCAGGCGTTCTACGCCCATTATTTGCCTCAGCTGGCCCTGGCCGTGTCAATCCCGGCGGCCATTGCAGCCTTTGTGTTTCCCATCAGTTGGGCTGCCGGGGGGCTGCTGCTGCTGACAGCGCCGCTGATACCGCTGTTTATGATTCTCATCGGAATGGGTGCCGAAAATATCAGTCAAAAACATTTTCAGGCCTTGTCCCGCATGAGTGCCCACTTTCTGGACATTCTTCAGGGGCTCCCCACTCTCAAACTTCTGGGCCGCAGCCGAACCGAGGAAAAATCGGTTGCCAGGGTATCCGACCAGTACCGGCTGCGCACCATGAAGGTACTCCGGGTGGCATTTTTATCCACAGCCGTTCTAGAACTGTTCAGCGCTTTATCCATCGCCCTGGTGGCCGTTTACCTGGGAACCACGTATCTGGGATATACCCATTTCGGGTTGTACGGACACATTCTAACCCTGAAACAGGGCCTCTTCATTCTCCTCCTGGCACCTGATTTTTACCTGCCCCTCAGAGAGTTGGGAATCCATTACCACGCCCGGGCAGAAGCCATGGGCGCAAGCCAGGAAATTTTAGACATTCTCTCCCGAAAGCCATGTACGACGTTTACCGGCACCAGCTCCCTGGCGCTTTCAACACCCCTCACCCTAGACTGCCGCAACATCCATTTTGCCTATAAAGCCCGCAAAGGTCAGGTATTAACAGACGTCAGCATGGAACTGGCGCCGGGAGAACACGTGGCCTTGGTGGGGGAGAGCGGGGCCGGAAAAACCACACTCATGAATCTCCTGCTGGGATTTATACAGCCTGACCAGGGTGAAATCCGCGTCAATGGAAAGCCCCTCTCGGCGCTGGCATTGGAAACATGGCACCGGGCGCTTACCTGGGTCGGCCAGCATCCCATGCTGTTCCATGACACCATTGCCGGGAACATCGGTATGGCCCTGCCGGATGCAACACGGGCAGATATCGAACAGGCTGCTCGTCTCGCCCGTGTGCTCGACTTTTCACGGCATCTTCCCGGCGGCCTCGATACAAAGGTGGGCGATCAGGGCTGGGGGTTGTCCCAGGGTCAGGCCCAGCGCGTGGCATTGGCGCGTATGTTTCTAAAAGACGCACCCATTCTGTTGCTGGATGAACCCACCGCCGGACTGGATGTCGACACCGCCCAGTCGGTGATGCAGGCCATTACGACCTTTTCAAAAGACCGGACAGTTCTGTTGCTCACCCATCGGCTGGATCAACTTCAAACCGCCCACCGGATCATGGTCATGGCCGAGGGGAAACTGGTGGAGCGAGGAAGCAGTAAGCTGTAAGCCATAAGCCATAAGCTATAAGCTATAAGCAGCTAAATGCTTATGGCCATAAATCCATTAACCATGAAAAAAATGCTCAAAAACCTAATACCCTTCCTTCGCCTCTTCCGGCCGCACACTTGCCGCATGGGGCTGGGAACTTTTTTGGGATGGCTGTCCATCATGGCCTCGGTGGGACTTCTGGGCTTGTCAGGCTGGTTCATATCCGCGGCGGCATTTGCAGGTCTGTCCGTGGGTACGGCCTATCTGTTCAACTTTTTTTACCCCAGTATCGGCGTACGACTGTTTGCCTTTACCCGGACCCTTTCCAGATATGGCGAACGCATCGTTACCCACGACGCCACCTTCCGTATGCTGGCCACACTCAGGCTCTGGTTTTACCGGAAGATCGAGCCCTTGGCCCCTGCCCGCCTGATGCAATACCGCAGCACGGACATTCTGAACCGCATTGTGACCGATATCGAAACCCTGGACAACCTTTATGTCAGGGTGCTTTCCCCCAGCATCACTGCGTCGATGACCCTCATTGCCGTGGTGCTGTTTCTGGCATTTTTCGATGTCTGGATTGCTGGTACCGCCCTCCTGTTTCTGCTGATAGCCGGCATCGCCCTTCCCCTGGCAGCGACCAGGTACGGGGCCGACACAGGCCGTCAACTGACCCTTGGCACAGCCAGAATGAGAATCCGGGCCGTCGAAGGCATCCAGGGTCTTTCCGAACTGATGGTTTTTGGTGCCTGGAACAGGCAGCTCGATGCCGTGAAAAAGAACAACGACAGATTGATCCACATCCAGGGCCGAATGAGTCGTATCCGGGGCATGGTCCTGGCAGGGGCCACCCTGCTGACCGGCCTGGCAACACTGACCTGTTTGTATATCGGGGTTCACCAGGTGGGTCGTGGCATGCTGGATGGCGCCAACCTGGCACTGGTGGGTTTTGCCGTACTGGCGTCTTTCGAAGCGCTTTCACCCCTGCCTGCCGCCTATCAGTACCTCGGACAGACAAACAAGGCCGCGGAAAGACTCCTGGAGATAGTGGACACGCCACCAGCCGTCATCTTCCCAGAGGTTTCAAGCGCCCCTGGAGAAAGCTTCCATATTCACTTCAACAGCGTTGATTTCCGATATCGAGAGTCTGATCCATGGGTTCTTGAAGGATTTGATCTGCACATCGAAGAAGGCCGGCGGGTGGCCATTATAGGTGAGACAGGTACGGGAAAATCGACCCTTTTCAATCTACTGGCACGATTCTGGAATCCAATAAAGGGAAGTATCCAGATCGGCCCTCATGATATTAAAACCTTTGCCGAATCTGATTTGCGGCGCACCATGGGGGTTGTCTCCCAGCAGCCCCATCTGTTTCACGCCACCTTGCGTGAAAATCTTTTGATGGCCCGGCCCGGGGCGGATGAAACAGCACTCACCGCCGCACTGGAAAAAGCCCAACTGCGCCATTGGGTCAAAGCACTTCCCCGGGGCTTGGATACCTGGATCGGGGAAAGTGGCAGTGGCCTATCCGGCGGCCAGGCCCGTCGGTTGTGTCTGGCACGACTGTTTTTACAGGATGCCCCCATCTGGGTATTGGACGAACCCACCGAAGGGCTGGACAAGATCACGGAACGGAAAGTGATGCAGGCCTTGTTCCAGGCAGCACAGGCCCGCACCCTCCTGGTTATCACCCACCGGACAAGCGATCTGGAGCAATTTGACCATGTCATCCTCATGGATCAGGGGTGTATTGTTGCCCAGGGAGGGCATGATGTGTTGCTGAGGACGAGTGAAAGATATGCGGCGTTGGTGAAGAAAGGGCAGCCATAAGCTTTAAGCGGTAAGCTGTAAGTAGCTTATCGCTTAAAGCTTATAGCTTATGGCTTTTCCCTTTAGTATATAAAATCCTCCTGCGTCACCTTGCCCTTGAACAAATTGTAGGTCCAGATCTGGTAGACGAGAACCAGCGGAACAAAGAGGATCACCACAACCAGCATGATCTTCAGGGTCAGGGGACTGGATGAGGCATTGTGGGCAGAAAGGCTGTATGCCGGATCGATACTGGATGGGAACAGGTTTGGATAGAGCCCGATCACACCAAAAAAGGTAGCCCCGACAATGGTCAGAGCAGAAGCGAACCAGGCTTTAAACCCGTTCTCCTGATGCAGAAACAGGCGCACACTCAGCAGAGCGGCAACTGTGACGATAATCACCAGAAACAGTATGGGGCGGGTCAGGTAATTCTGGTAAAGAGGCGTGGCAAACCAGGAGGCCACCAGAAAAACCACGGCAACGACCGTCAAGACCGGCCAGATATTTTTTGCCATCTTAAGCGCACGATCATGCAGATCCCCTTCACTCCTGATGATAATCCAGTTGGCGCCATGCTGTACAAAAAGCAGCAGAAACAGTACGCCGCCAAGAAGGCCGTAGGGATTCAACAGGGTAAACAGCGTGCCCAGGTAAAGCCCTTCACCGTCAATGGGAATGCCCTGAAATATATTGGCAAATGCCACCCCGAAAAGGATGGCCGGAGCAATACTGCCGACAAAGATACAGGTGTCCCAGACCTTGATCCATACGGGATGGTTTATTTTATTGCGGAACTCAAAAGAAACCCCACGAATGATCAGGGCAAACAGAATCAGCATCAGGGCTGTGTAAAGGGACGAAAACATAACGGAATATACCAGGGGAAATGCGGCAAAGGTCACACCACCTGCGGTGAGCAGCCAGACCTCGTTGCCGTCCCACAAAGGGCCTATGGCATTGATCATCGATTTTTTGTCTTCATCGGTTTTTCCCAGGATCGGGTACAAGGCACCAATACCCAGGTCGAAACCATCCGTCATAAAATAAAGCGCCCAAAGAAGCCCCCAAAGAAAAAACCATATTGATTGTAAAGCCATTTTTTCCTCCTATGTAATCTAAAAAACCGCGTAGCCGGTTGCGTTTTGTTTAATCCGTCATACGTATCTGATTATTGGGATACCAGATCCGGGCCTTTTTTGGCCTTCTGGAACATCAGGTAAAACCCGGCGGCCCCCAGGACACTGTAAACCAGGATAAAGGCCACCAGCGAAACAGCCACCTGGGATGATGCCACAGGAGACGCTGCATCGGCGGTCTTAAGCACACCGTAAACGATCCAGGGCTGACGGCCGATTTCCGTCACGATCCAGCCGAGCTGGATGGCCAGGTAGGGCAATGGAATGGCAAACAGCATGAGTTTCAAATACAGGGCATTCTCAAGCAGGTTCTTGCGCTTGAACCAGCCGAAAACCGTCAGAAGAATAAAAATCACCCCCAGACCCACCATACCCTTGAATGCATATGAGACAATCAGTACCGGCGGTCGCTCGTCTTTGGGAATATCTTTGAGACCCGTGACCACTGCATTGAAATCGTGCTTGACTAAAAAGCTGAGCATACCGGGTATTGCACCGATTTCAATAGCGTTTCTCTCGTTTTCCGGATCCGGCCAGGTAAACATATAGATTGGTGCCATATCGGTTGTTTCCCACAGGGACTCCATGGCAGCCAGTTTGGAGGGCTGTTTTTCAGCCACCATGACACCGTTCATGTCCCCCAGGATAAAAACCACCAGAGAAAAGATGAGACCAAATCCCAGACCGGTTTTGAAGGACTTGGTAAAGAATTCCGTATGGCGTTTTTTCAGCAGATGATAGGCACTGATGCCCATGATGAAGAAACTTGCCAGCACGAGAGCGGAGCTGAGGGTGTGGAGGATTTTATAGATGGCAAAGGGTTGTGAAATCACCGCGCCGAAATCCACCATTTCCGCCCTGCCGTTGCGGATCTCGAAACCCACCGGACTCTGCATCCAGGCATTGGCGATGAGGATCCACACCGCGGAAAGATTGGACCCGATGGCCACCAGCCACATGACCCCTGCATGGGCCTTTTTAGACAGTTTCTTCCATCCAAAAATCCACACACCGATAAAGGTGGACTCCAGAAAAAAAGTGGCTGTGGCTTCAATGGCCAGAAGGGATCCGAAAACATCCCCCACATAGGCTGAATAGCGCGACCAGTTGGTCCCGAACTGGAACTCCAGGGTGATACCGGTAACCACACCCACGGCAAAATTGATCAAGAACATTTTGGCCCAGAACTTGGTCATTTCCAGATAGGTTTCATCCCCGGTCTGGACATACCGGGTCTCCATATAGGCGATAATAATCGTCAGTCCCAGTGTCAGCGGCACAAAAAGGAAATGAAACATGGTTGTGGCTGCAAACTGCATTCGTGATAACGTGACTAAATCCATACGCTTCCTCCTGATAAAATAAAATTGACAGAAATTTTATTTTTATGAATTAAATAGTTGCCACCCCTCTTCGGGGAGTGCATTGGATCCACCTAATGTATTGTTGCATCATCAGCCAACCCGTTTCATGGCCTCCATCAGCTCGACGGTACAGCTTTTATCGGCCAGAATACCTTTGAAATCGGCCTGCCTGAGGGTTTCTCTGAGTTGATCCCTGGCCGTTTCCCAGACCCGGTGGATGGCACAGGCGGACATACGGCTGCATGATTCCGGCCTGACAACACAGTCATTGAGATAAATTTCGCCGATGACCGCTTCCACCACATCCAGCATGGTCAATTTTTCCGATGAAACAAGCAGCCGGTAACCCCCTTTTGACCCCTGAACAATCTCTATGATCCCTGCCCTGGCAAGCTGCTGGGCGATCTTACCAAGGAACTGAGCCGGAATATCCATGACGCGGGCGATTTCTTTTTTACTGACGACAACACCCATTCCCTGAAACGAGAGAAACAATGCACATCGTATGGCATATTCTCCTGCTTTTGTCAGGCGCATTTTAACTCCTTCCTGAGATGAGCGTTTCAAATTTGAAGAAACTTGCAGCAAGCTGTGAGGAATGTTCTACCGTACGGCAGTGCTTCGCATTGACCGTAAGGAATTCTGTCTAATTTAGATTCGTAAAACGAATTCATTCGGATATATAACATACGATTTATCCTATATTGTCCAAGAAAGATTGTGTCAAGAAATAAATTCGCCATGTGAATTTATAAGAATTGACATTCAGGATCAGCTCGGGTACGTAATCAGTACGGTTTTCAATGTCACAATGTTACACATAACTATATTCGCGGTAGATGATCATTCAAGCTTTTTTGAGTTGATTTTCAGCTGCCAGCCCCTCAAATAAACAGATCAAACTTATCTAGTGTCCGTCCAGAAATAGGGATTTTCGCGTTCTGACAAGGCGGGCGTCAGATTTAACCCGGAGGAATAGCAAGCTATTTTGAGGAGTTAAATCATGGCGCCCAACACCGGCAGGGCGTGAAAAGACCATTTATGGATGGACACTATATAACACTTTCGGAGCGTCTGTTTACATGGATCGTCGGACCTTTCTGAAAATAGTCGGCATGGGAAGTCTGGCCTTTGCTTCTTCCTGTACCTCTGAGAGCGACAAGAAGCTCTTCTCCCTGGTACGGGCTCCCGGAGACATGGTTACGGGAAAAGCCAGCTGGTATGCTTCCACGTGCCGCGAATGCCCCGCCGGATGTGGCATTCTGGCGAAAAACCGTGAAGGCCGGATCGTCAAAATAGAAGGCAACCCGCTGCACCCCATCAACAAGGGCGGACTCTGCATGCGGGGTCAGGCCGCTCTGCAGGGGGTCTACCACCCGGACCGGCTCAAGGCGCCTCTGTTCAAAAAAAATGGTCAGTTTCAGACCCTCTCATTTTCCGAGGCCACAGCCCTTTTGAATTCACGGGCAGGTGCAGCCCGTACAGGATCGAATCGGGCACGCATGTTCACGGAAACAGTCGGTCAAAATCTCATGCAGTTGTTCACCGACGCGATGCAGAGCCTGAACAGCCCACCCCCCCTGGTGTTCGAACCCTATGCTTACGAATCTTTGAAGACCGCCAACCAGCTGGTATTCGGTGTCGATGGCCTGGCATCTTATCACATGGACCAGGCAGACCTTCTGATCTCTTTTGGCGCTGATTTCCTGGAAACCTGGCTGTCTCCGGTGGAGTACGCATGGAAATTCAAAGCCATGCATGCACATCATGCCGACACCAAAAATGCCTTTATCCATGTCAGCCCCTTTCAATCATTGACCGGTGCCAATGCGGATCAGTGGCTTGCCTGCCGTCCCGGAACAGAACGTTTCATTGCTTTCGGACTGATAAAACAGATGCTGGCCGCCGGTATGGGGAAGTCACTTTCCCCAACATTTCGTCAGGTCTTGACTACATCCGCAGCCCCCTTTGACCGCGATTTCGTTGTTCAGCACACCGGAATACCACCACAAGGATATGACAATCTGGTCCAAAGCCTCATACAGGCGCGCCGCCCGCTCATTCTCGGATCAGGCACCGGCGCCGCCGACACCCATGGATTATTGACCCAGGTAAGCGTCAACCTGCTCAACCTTCTTCTGGACCCGGAACTTCGCCTGCTGGACTTTACCCGGCGCCACCGGGTGGAAACAGCCGCCAGGCGAACAGATGTCCTGCACTTTTTCAACACCCTTGATACCGACAATGTTGAGCTGCTGCTGATCAACAACGCCAATCCTGTTTTCAGCATGTCCTCGGCCCGTTCCGTAAAGGAAGCCCTCGAAAGAAGCGACTGCTTTGTGGTCTGCTTCAGCAGTTTTCTGGACGAAACCACTGCATCGGCGGATCTGATTTTGCCGGTGCGCATGCCTCTCGAGACCTGGGATGAATACGGCGGGAAAAGCGGCATGACATCCACCCTCCAGCCGGCCATGGGTCAGTTGACCCATGCGCCTCATCTGGGGGATGTGATCCTGAAAACCTGTGTTGCACCGGAATCTTCGGTCAGGACATACAAGGATCATTTGGTTTCCATGCTGGCTGGCACCTTTGATATAACAGATGAATTCAAGTGGGCCAAAACCCTGCAGCAGGGGGGAAAATTCGACCTGCCGGTTGAGCCGATGGGCCTGCGGCAACCACCTGCAACAGACACCATTGCGACACTGCTGGCGCAAGGATCTGAAGTAAACGGTTCAGAACTTACATTTGCGGCCATACCTTCCATCCGTTTTTTTGACGGGCGGGGAGCCAACAGACCCTGGCTCTGCGAGATCCCGGATCCTCTATACCGCATTGCCTGGCAGACACCGGTGGTCATGCATCCTGAAACCGCCCGTGCCAACAACATCCAGCAGGAAGATGTCATCGGCATTGAATCCACTTTCGGCAGTCTGGAAGCACCGGTGGTGCTTTCCCAACTGGTGCTGCCGGATTTCCTGATCATGAACATCGGGCAGGGTCACCAGCCCTTTGGAAACACCACGGAAACACCAGGCGTGAACCCCCTGCAGGTGCTTTCCCCGAAAACGCACGGACATTCCGGCGGCGCGGACCTCCAGGTCAGTGATATCAAGATTCGCAAAACAGGCCGCACCATGAAACTGGCCAGCACCTCCGGCAGTCTGACACAGCATGGACGGACCCTGGCCCTTTCCATGACGCTGACGGAGCTGCAGGAGCATAGATCAATCCCCAGATCCGGCCTCACCATGGGGAATTTTCCCCTCACACTCCCCTTGCCCGAAGGCTACGATCCAAAACGAGATGTTTTCCCCCCCCATGACCACGACACCTATCGCTGGGGAATGGTCGTGGATCTGGACAGATGCATCGGCTGCGGTGCCTGTTCAGCAGCCTGTTATGCGGAAAACAATATCGGGGTCGTGGGAGAAAAACGGATCCTGCAGGGCCGTGAGATGGCCTGGATGAGTGTCGAGCGCTACCACGCATCAGACCAGATGGAAAGGGTGACATTCTTACCCATGATGTGCCAGCACTGTGACAATGCCCCGTGCGAGTCGGTATGCCCGGTGTATGCACCACACCATTCCAAGGAAGGTCTGAACAACCAGATCTACAACCGCTGTATCGGTACCCGCTACTGTGTGCAGAACTGCCCTTACAAGGTGCGCCGCTTCAACTGGTTTACCTGGGAATGGCCCGAACCCATGAACCTTCAGCTCAACCCGGATGTCACCGTCCGCAGCAAAGGGGTCATGGAAAAATGCTCTTTCTGTATCCAGCGCATCAAGACGGCCCATAACATCGCCAAAAATGAAAACCGGTTGATCCGGGACGGTGAAGTGGCACCGGCCTGCGTCCAGACATGCCCCACCAATGCCCTTGTATTCGGAAACCTGATGGACAAAACCAGCCGCGTCCGCAAACTGACCGAGAACCCCCGTGCTTACCAGGCCCTGGGGTACCTCAATACCAAACCGGCTGTGATCTATTTGAAAAAGGTGGTTAAGGAGATATGACCCGGCTAAGCTACGCAAAAATCGATCAAACCATTCTGGACACCTTATCGCCGCCAAAATGGACCTACTGGGGCATCCTGGCCTTACTGCTGATGGGTGTCCTGGTTGGAGCGGCCTGCTGGACGTACCAGATTTTTGTCGGTATCGGCGTGGGTGGACAAAACAACCCCGTGGCCTGGGGAACCTATCTGATCAACTTTGTCTTCTGGGTGGGAATCGCCCACTCGGGCACCTTGATCTCCGCCATTCTGCACCTCTTCAGAGCCGGGTGGCGCAATCCCATCGCCCGGGCGGCGGAAACCATGACGGTATTTGCGGTCTGTGTCGCAGGTTTGTTTCCATTTATCCATCTGGGACGTGTCTGGCAGGTATATTACATGCTCCCCATACCGACCCAGAGGCTTTTGTGGCCCAATTTCCTTTCACCCCTCATGTTTGACGTAATTGCCATCAGCACCTATCTCACCGTGAGTTCCCTGTTCTGGTACACGGGCATGTTGCCGGACCTGGCAGCTGTGCGGGACCGGTCCACGGGAACCCGCCGCAAGGTATTTACATTTCTCTCACTGGGCTGGTCCGGGGCGCATGAGCAGTGGCGTCATTACACCCGCGGATATCTCTTTTTTGCGGCCCTGGCAACCCCCCTGGTCATCTCCGTCCACAGCGTCGTGTCCTGGGATTTTGCCCTGGGTATCGTTCCCGGATGGCACACGACCATTTTTGCGCCCTATTTCGTGGCCGGCGCTATTCACTCCGGTCTGGCCATGGTCTTGACCCTGATGATCCCCTTGCGCAAGTTGTTCAAATACGAGGACATCATCACCATGGAGGTCCTGCAGAATGTGGCCAAGACCATCGTATTAACCGGTTTGATTGTCGGTCTGGCTTACGGAACCGAATATTTCATTGCCTGGTACAGCCACAACAGCATAGAAATGGAGCAGTTCCGCTGGCGGGCCCTGGGGGATTTCCGCTGGGGCTTTTACTTCATGGTGCTCTGCAATACCCTGGCCCCACTCCTTTTCTTGTTTAAGAAAGTTCGCACCACCATAGCCTCTCTTTTTATCATCTCTCTCGTCGTAAATTTCGGGATGTGGTGGGAACGCTTTGTCATCATCGTGGGCGGGGTTGCCCACGGCTTTGCGCCCCACGCCTGGGGACTCTACAGACCCACGATGATTGAATTCGGCATCATGTTCGGTACCTTCTGCCTCTTTTTCTTTTTTTTCATGTTGTTTGCAAAACATTTGCCCTCCGTGTCCATGACCGAGATGAAAGAGACCCTTGAAGGAGGCCACGACCATGCCGCATGAGCGACATATCATGGGACTTTTTAAAAACGAAGACCAGGTGGTTTCGACCATAGACGCCCTGAAGACATCGCCTTATGAATTTGTACGCGTCAACACCCCCATCCCCAGCCATAAGATCATGCATGCCTTGAATTTGAAGAAAAGCAAGGTGGGCTGGTTTACCCTATGCGGCGGGATATTAGGATTCATAAGCGGATTTGGATTGGCCGCCTTCACCGCCACCCGCTGGGATCTGATTGTTGGCGGCAAACCCATCATGGCCATTATTCCCTTTGTGGTGGTGGGTTTTGAAGCAACCATTCTCTTTGCCGTGTTCGGAAACGTCATCGGGCTGCTCACCCAGATGCGGATGCCGAGCAATAAATGGCTGCGGTATTATGATCCGCGTTGTTCCGGGGAGCACTTTGGTGTCCTGGCCGCCTGCCGAGCTCATCAGGAAAATGATTTGGAAAATTTTTTCCGGGAACGGGGAGCAGAGGTGAATATAGGGTTCGAGGATTCGAGGGTGATACAAGGGTTGGAGGGTAGCTAAAGGCCGGTAGCGAAGGGCACCTAACAGTCTTCAGCCTAAACCGCTAAAAGGCTAAGGCAGGGTACGAGGGATCGATTGATATATATCAAATGTCAGTTGGTTAGAGCTTACAATCGTTGTCGGAAAACCAACACTTGAACCCTGGAATCCTTGACCCCTTGGATCCTTTCTCCCACAATAATTTGGGAGAAGAATCAAATAGTTCAACACTGGATAGACCTATATTATGGATGCCGACATAAACCAACATATCGTCGTTAAAAAGACCCCCGCATTCTGGGTGTTCATTGCCCTGTTCATTGTGGGAGCAGCGACCTTCCTGTGGGGAGTGGCCAGCCATCACCCGGAAAAGGCCTGGCAGGCCTATCTGATCAATTTTCTGCTCTGGTCTGCCATCGCTCAGGGGGCCTTGTTGTTCTCGGCGGTCATGCACATGACCAATGCACGCTGGAGCGGCCCGCTCGCAGGTCTTTCCGAATCCTTTGCATCATTTTTCCCCATCTCCTTTGTGCTCTTTCTGATTCTCTTTCTGGGGAAAACTCATATTTTCCCCTGGCTTCACGAGGACCTGCACGGCAAGGAAGTCTGGCTCAATGTGCCCTTTCTCTTCGCCCGGGACGGCACAGGCCTCCTTGTTTTGTACATCTTTGGCTTCGGGTTCCTCTATCATACCCTGCAGCTGAAACTGAGCGGTCATGATCCCAAGGGCAGGATCCGTCAGACCATTTTCAGGCTCTGGCAAAAAAAGAACCTTTCGCCGGATCAAATACGCTGGAAAATGACCGTCTGGGGTGGTCTCTATATCCTGGCATTTGCCCTTGTTTTAAGCCTCATGGGCTTCGATCTTGTCATGAGCATGGATCCGCACTGGATTTCCACCCTCTTTGGCGCATACCATTTTGTCAAAGCCTTTTTCGTCGGGCTGGGAGGACTGATCATTCTTGCGGCGATTATGCACACCCGCAACGGTGACAGCTCCCCATTGACCGCCGCTCATTTCCATGACATCGGCAAGCTGTTTTTCGGCTTCTGCCTGTTGTGGGCTGATTTCTTTTATGTCCAGCTGCTGGTCATCTATTATGGCAATATTCCCGAAGAAACCTATTATGTGATCGTCCGCACCATGCTGGCACCCTGGAACAAGCTGGCCTGGATGGTTTTTATCGTCTGTTTTGTGGGCCCTTTTTTCATCCTGCTGAATAAAAATATAAAATCAAAGCCCGTTTTCATGGCTGTCATATGCGCCGTCGTCATCACTGGCATCTGGTTCGAGCACCTGCTTCTGCTGGGCCCGGCATTGAGCCACGGTGCCTTATCCATCTCCCTGGGATTTTCGGACGGGCTGATTTCCCTGGGTTTTTTCGGACTCATGGCCCTGGCCATCGGCTTTTTCTTTCACGTCTTTCCGGAGCTGTCCGGAATTGAGAGGACAGACCATTGAAAAAGAACAAGACAGCCATTCTGTTGAGCGTTTCAGCGCTGATTTTCACGGCCGGCTTCCTGTTTTTATTCTATGGCATATCTTCCGATGCAATGGGACCGGAGCAACCCATCCCCTTCAGCCACAATGTTCACGTTGGCATCAAACAGATCCAATGCCAGTACTGCCACCCCTACGTGGCCTATTCAACCTTTCCGGGGATACCACCGGTGGAAAAGTGTCTGCATTGTCATAACTATATCATAGCCAAACACCCATGGATTCAGGAAGAACACCGGTATTTTGATACCGGAAGCCCCACACCATGGCAAAAAGTCAACTACGTTGCCGAGCATGTTCTCTTCAACCACCAGCGGCACATCAACAAAAAGGTGGCCTGTCAGGAATGTCACGGTCCGGTGGAAAATCAGCACCGCCTGCCGGCTAAAAACTGGCGTATGGGCGAATGTCTCGAATGCCACCAGAAAAAGGGTGCCAATGTGGACTGCTGGCTGGCATGCCACAGTTAAACCAAGGAGTGAATTTGTCTATCGAGGAAACTGAAAACAGCGTCTACCAGAACCAGACTGCCAGGGCCTTTATCTTGACGTCTGCATCCTGGTTCGCCGTGGCGACAACCTTCGGACTCATAGCCGCAGGGTATTTGATGGCTCCCGACTTCATGGCCAACATCGAATATATCCACTTCGGACGCATGCGGCCCATGCACATCAATGCCGTGTTGTTCGGATTCGTGACCCCCGGTCTTCTGGCGGTGGCTTTCTACTATATACCCCGGATGCTGCGCACAGAACTCTACAACCAAAAGCTGGGTGTTCTGACCGCTGTCTTTTGGAACATCACCGTGACCGCCGGCATGATCGGAATCTCTTTTGGGCATACCCAGGGCCGGGAATATGCCGAGCTGCCCTGGCTGGTGGACATCATGGTGGTCATCTCCTTCGCGCTGGTTGCGGTCAACCTGCTCATGACCATTGCCAGACGTAAAGAACCCATCCTGTATGTTTCCATCTGGTATGCCATGTCGGCCGTCATTCTCACGGCCTGTACCTACTGTCTGGGCAATGTCATCTGGAAACCGGACACCGGGGCGCTGGTGGGCATTTCAGATGCAATTCTGCTGTGGTTCTACGGCCACAACATCTTCGGTCTTTTGTTATCCCCCATGGCGCTGGCGGTGGCCTATTATGTGCTGCCCATTGCCACCCGAAGCCCCCTTTACAGTCACACCATGTCCCTGGTGGGGTTCTGGTCGCTCATCATCGTCTACACCCACGTGGGTACCCATCACCTGCTCCAGGTCCCGGTACCCACCTGGCTGAAAACCATCTCCATTGTGGACAGCGTGGCCATGGTCATTCCGGTGATGATTGTTTTGATCAACCTCTGGTACACGGTCAAAGGCAAGCTGGGGGACATTCACGCCGACGTCGGTGCCAAGTTCGTCTTCACCGGCACCATCTATTACTTCTTTGTCAATATGCAGGGATCCATGATGGCACTGCCGCATGTCCAGCGTATCACTCACTTCAACAACTGGGTCGTGGGACATGCGCATATCGGTGTACTCGGTTTTGCAGGTATCACCGCCCTGGGGGGCATCTATTTTATTCTGCCCAGAATAACCGGCAAACCACTCTACAGCCGCTTTCTGGCAGACCTGCAATACTGGCTGGTTCTCATCGGCATCACCGGTTTTGCCGTGGTGCTCACCACTGCGGGTCTGATTCAGGGCAATGCCTGGTATAACGGCGAAACCCTCTACCGGACGCTGCCTGAAATTCAACCCTACTATGTTTTAAGGGCGTCCCTGGGTACACTGATCGTGATCGGTGCGTATCTTGGATTGTATAACGTGGTTCGATCTCTCTATTTCAATCGTGGAGCTTCAACATGAAGATGACGCCAACCGTCATCATTGTCGGTATTCTGTCACTGCTGACGGCCATTATCCTCACCATTGTCTATTGGCCGTATACCCAGCGTGTTACAGAGCCTTCAGAAATTTTCCGTGAGCGCACGCCCGAGGAGGTTGCCGGGCGCAAGATCTATCTGGAAAACGGCTGCGTCTACTGTCACAGCCAGTCCATCCGTTCCATCGACTGGGGCCATGGCGCAGACCGGATTGCCCAGCCGGGTGACTACATTGCCGATGAGCCCATTGCCCTGGGGTCCCAGCGTACCGGTGTGGACCTCTCCCAGGAGGGTGGGGAACACCCGGACGACTGGCACATCGCCCATTTTGTCAACCCGCGCTACACCCGGCCTGCCTCCATCATGCCGCCCTTTGAGTGGCTGGGCATGGAGCGTGTCCGGACACTGACCCGCTATGTGCAGAGCCTGGGATTCAAATCGGCGGACAGACGTATGGAACGACAGCGCTACTGGAAAAATGAATCCATCAAGGCCTTTGAATCCGGACCCGATATCAACATCCAATGGCTGTCCGACATCACGCCCGAGGGGTGGCGAAATATACCGAACCCGTATCCCACCACCCCTGCCGGTCTGCAGCGGGGAAAGAAAATATATCAAAATTTCTGTATCGGCTGCCACGGCCCCATAGGAGACGGCATGGGGCCGGCGCAGCCTTGGATTTACCCCCCCCCATTGAATTTTACCATTCTAAAAGGAAGGGAAATATCGGGCGGTATACTTTACTACCAGATCATGAACGGCATCACCGGAACCGCCATGCCCTATTTCAAGCGGGATCTGGAATCACAGAAAATATGGGAGGTGGGTGACTACATAGCGGTCTACTTCATCAACCAAAGCGATGCCAATACAGAACCCCGTGGCATCGATTCGGCGTGGGAGCCTTAAGAGCAGGGTTGGAAGGGTTCGAGGGTGATACAAGGGTTGAAGCGTAAGCTTAAGCTATAAGCAGCTTACCGTTTAAGGCTTATAGCTTGGACCGCTAATTTAAAATTGCACAACGTGTCAAGATGGTTAGAGTTATAAAGTAAGAATCATCTCCAAAAGAGTTGATCTTAAAGAAGGATTCCAGGATTCCAGGGGTCCAGGATTCGAGTGATATGCTCAAAAATTATAAAGAGTTAAACGTTTGACAGAAATCGTATAGGCTTTGTTTGCATATATATAAAGTAACGAAACGTTTTCCAAAAGATGAAATGTACGGTTTGACGTCGCAAGTCAGAAGATCTGCTGTTTCTATTCCATCGAATATCGCCGAGGGATATGGGAGGAAAACGACCTTAGAGTATGTAAGATTTCTCTATATTGCATATGGTTCAGTCTGTGAACTGGAAACTCAAATGATGATATCAGGTGACTTGGGTTATTTGGAAAAAAGAAAGATTTCAGGAATTAAGAGAGGAAATCGGGGATGTTGAGAGAATGCTGAAAGCGTTGATCAAGTCTCTGGAAAACAAACACTTGGATCCTTGAATCCTCGACTCCTGGAACCCTTTCTCCCAACTAATTGGGAGAAGAGCTTAAAGTAATAACTGTTGGCAACAATAAATAACGCGCGCAGCGCTAATGTCGTCCAAAGGATAAATGACGCGCGCAGCGCTAATATCGTCCAAAGGACAAATGACGCGCGCAGCGCTAATATCGTCCAAAGGACAAATGACGCGCGCAGCGCTAATGTCGTCCAAAGGACAAATAACGCGCGCAGCGCTAATGTCGTCCAAAGGACAAATAACGCACGCAGTGCTAATCACATCCGAAGGATACATGACGCACGCAGTGCTAATCACATCCGAAGGATATATGACGCCTGAAAGGCAACTATGTATTTTCCCTACTACATCGCTTACATGACGGCCGGTTTTGTCATCACGCTTGGGGTGTTTTTCTGGGCTTTGAACCGGGGTCAATTCAAGGACCAGAATCGGGCGCGCTTCCTGCCCCTTGAGGCCGACGACAATACCGAACCGCAAAAGGCTTCACGATTTGCCCGTCTGGAAACCATCGCGCTTTTCGCACTGGTGGGCATCGGGCTGGCGGCTTCGGCTGCTGTTGTCACCTTTGCGCTGTACAAGGCATTGTAGCACTGGCAACTCGTCGGCATGGAAAATATTACGGCGCTCCGACAACGGTTTGTTTTTTTCTTAAACAGCGGTAAGGCACGCAACTTGTCAAGATCTTTTTCGTGATCTTGATCTTTCGTGTTTTCGTGATTAGAGATTTTTCTTTTCCGGTTCGCCCGGGTTAGGACAAAATCATGCGATATTTCGAACTACTGGGTGTTCAACACTATATCATGTATCTGTTCCCTGCGGTTGTGTTCGCACTGCTGTTTGCCATCGGTCTTGGGTTTTACCATTTTCGAACAAAAGATGCCGGGGATCGCGAAACCCGTATCATCGAAAAATTTCCGGACGGCATTCAGGGCCGCAACGCCCCGTTTCCAGCTATCGCCTACTTGACCATTGCAGGTACCCTTGCCTGGGTATTGGCATATATACTCACAATCGGTTTTCTGGAGATAAATATCTGATGGAACAGACAGGACATCAAACCTCGACAATGAAGACATGGTCCATCGTTATTCTGATGGTGGGATGGGTGTTCTTTAAAGGGTGGCTGGCATATCATGTGGTGGGCGATCTTGGCCAGCCGGACTGGGATTACCGGCCCATAAAGGATGTCCCGGCTGAATCGGCATTTGCCGTCAACGACCCCTACCACCCGCTGCCCTTTGCCCAGCATGTGCTTGGAAAACAGGGGCAAGAGGAAAACCCGTCACATTTATCCGTGGTGCCGCTTCAAGGGGTTCAATAGATGAAAAAACTATTTGGATTCTTTATCCTCGTTGCTATCATCATCCTGGTCGCCTACCAGGCCCTGGTGTACTACGACAATAACTTCCGCTACGGCCGCATGCGGGAAACCCCTGGCGTAAAACCCCATGAAATTCCCCTGCTGGTCCTGGAATCAGGCATCGTTCCCATCCATGGCGGAGACGCGACCTACCAGCTAACGCCGGCAGCTGATCTCGTATCATCCCTCAACAGGCAGGCATCCGACACCATTGCCAGGGGCAAAAAGCTGTACGGTGTATACTGTGCCCAGTGCCATGGCATCAACTTCGATGGTAACGGCACCGTTGGTCAGAGTTTTCAACCCTTGCCGGCCAACCTTCGCAGCCCTGCGGTCCAGACAAAAACAGAAGGTGAATTATTCAAATCTATCAGCTTCGGGATTCCAGACGGCCGTCAGCCTGCCCTGGACACAACCATCGCACCGCTTGATCGCTGGTATATCATCGCCTTTGTTCAATCCCTGGGTTCATGACAAGAAGCCAATTCAAAAATGAGATAGCTTCTAAAACAACCTGCGATCTATGTGGCTTGTCCCTCCGGCACGGCGCCGTTCGCGCAATCATCTCCGAAAAATCAATGCAATTTTGCTGCCTCGGCTGCAAACAGGTCTATGAAATGCTGTTGGCGGCATCAGGGGACCTGGATCCGGACAAATTCAGGGAAACAGACATTTTCAAGCGTTGCGTGGCGGCTGGAATCATTCCGGAATCCATGGACGATCTTGAAAAAAAGAAACAATCGACTACACCGGCAAAAAAACCTGGCCGGATCCGGGAAAGGGGAATCGCCCAGGGCGAGCCCGCACCTGAATCGGATAATGGACTATGGCTCGATCTGAATGTCGGCGGCATGTGGTGCCCGGCCTGCGCCTGGGTGGTTGAAGAAACATTGATCAAAGAGCCGGGTGTCAAACAGGCCAAATGCCAATTTACAACCGATCGCGTCAAACTCAATTACAACCCGGTTCTCACGTCCCCGCAACGCCTCATGGCCACCATCGAAAAAATTGGATACCGCGGCAGCCCTGTGGAAGACGGACAAAAAAGCCCCGAGTCCAGAAGAGAATTTATCCGCCTGGGTATTTCAGCCTTTCTGACCATGAACGTGATGATGCTTTCCTTTGCCCTCTATACCGGTTTTTTCACCCAGCTGTCTGAAAATGCCATCCATCATCTCACCTGGCCCATTGTCATCATGGGGTCGGCAGTTTTTATTTACGGTGGTGCCCCGATTCACCGCAAAGCCCTATCCGGTATAGGGGCATCATCCCCGGGTATGGAAACACTCATCAGCATCGGTGCCGGCAGTGCTTTCTTTTTCAGTCTCTTCAACTGGTTCACGGGGAGTATCCATCTCTATTTCGATACCGCCTCCATGCTGATTACCCTGGTCCTGGTGGGCAAAGCCATCGAGCAGCAGGCCAAAGACCGGATCAAGGCCCAGATCAGCCGGTTCTTTGAACTTCAGCCTTCCAAGGTAAGAATCTGCACCGATAAATTTCCCCGGGGCAGATATGTAAACGCCGAACGCCTGGCACCCGGGGATATTTTCAGGGTCCAGGCAGGGGAAGTCGTTCCAGCAGACGGAAGGATTCTGAAAGGAGACGCGCGTATCGATGAAAGCACCCTGACCGGCGAAGCCAGACCGATTCATAAACAGAAAGGCGATATGTTGAACAGCGGAACAACCCTCATCTCAGGTTCTCTCCAGGTATCCGCCCGGGCAGTGGGAAAGGATTCTCTGGTTGGGCAGTTGATATCCGTAATGGAGGCCTCTCTGGAAAAAAGATCAAATATAGAGGATATTACCGATAAGGCGCTGAAATATTTCGTTCCTGCCATCGTATTGCTTGCCATGGGCACAGCCATGACTTGCCTGTTTCTTGGCTTCAGCGTTCAGCATGCCATCATTCGTGCTGTCACCGTCATGGTGATCTCCTGCCCCTGTGCCCTGGGTGTTGCCATTCCTCTGGCAAGAGTGGCCGGCATCTCCCTGGCCGGCAAGAAAGGCATTCTTGTTCACCACTTCTCCGCGTTCCAAAAGATTCAAGATATCGACGCCTTTGTTTTCGACAAAACCGGCACCCTCACCAGGGGTGAGTGGGAATTGGCGCAGATCAAAACATTGAACGACTGGTCTGTGGACAAGGTTCTCTCCGTGGCCGCAGGCCTGGAAACCCATTCCTTACATTATGCCGGAGAGGCCATTGTTCATGCCGCTCAGGAAAACAACATTGCACCTGAAACAGCCACAGATGTAGTGGAAACAGACAATGGTATTTCCGGTTATGTGGAAAACAGTCTCGTCAAAATCGGATCTGCTGCTTTCTCGTCCGGAAACACCATCACCTCCCGGCAGACGCATGGCACTGAAAAAACGGAAACAGCATCTGTCATTTCCACCGTACACATGCGTGTTGATGGAAAACCCTGCGCCCTGTTTCATTTTGGCGATACCCTTCGTACATCCAGCAAGACCGTTATTCAAAACTTGAAGGATCGCGGTATGACGCTTGCCCTGATATCGGGAGATGGCCAACAAACGACCCGGATGATCGGCGACCTCGTAGGCATCCCGGAATGCCATGGCGGTATGCTGCCTGAAAACAAAGCGACATTTGTCAACACCTTGCAGGACCGGGGGCATATGGTGGCCATGGTGGGCGATGGCATCAATGATGTGCCGGCACTGGCTTCCGCCGACCTGGGAATCGCCGTTCATTCCGGGCATCGAATCGGCATGGAAGCCTCCGGTATAACCCTGATGGGAAATGACCCCGCACAGATACTCACCTTCTCTGGACTCGCCTTACATGTCTCCCGCACGATTCAACAGAATCTCGTTTTTACCTTTCTGTATAACATCATCAGCATCCCCATCGCCATGAGCGGCCTGTTGAATCCGCTGGTTGCGGTTTGCGCCATGCTCATGAGCAGCCTGAGTGTTACGGGAAATACCCTTTACCTCACCCGGAGGGTATCCAAACAAAAAAAGAAAGTAGACACCCGGGTCCAAAGGACCCGGCACTGATTCAACCCTATAAGAGATTAATATTATGCACATTTAGCGTGTGATAAATTCTAAATCCGAATATCGAAATACCAAACAAATCCAAATATCAAATGTTCAAATGACTGACGAACCTCGTAGCAAGCTACGAGGAATGTTCTGCCTTACGGCAGTGCTTCGCATAGCGATTTAATTTGGGTTGACAAATCAGGCGATTAGTTTAAACCTCCCGTTGTGACAAGAGGGTGAGATTCCCCTGGCAGGGGCAAAAATACGCATGGTTTCGAACAGCTGATGAACAAACCCAACGAAAATATCGATCGTAGCGAAATTCTGCATTTTGATGGTCATGCTGTGGAGTGGTGGGATCGCAAGGGCCCCCTGAAGGCCCTGCATGAGATCAACCCTTTGCGCTTGCAGTATATTGAAAAACATGCCGGTATTGCGGGTAAAACATTTCTGGATGTGGGGTGCGGTGGCGGGATCCTTTCGGAATCGCTGGCCTCTTCCGGTGGCTATGTAACCGGCATCGATATGACGGACTCTGCCTTGCGTGCAGCCCGGGAGCATATAAAAAAGACAAACGGGCAGGTTCAATACCGCCGTACAACGGTCGAAGCGCTTTCAGGAGAAACCCCTGACCGTTACGACAGCATTACTTGCATGGAATTGCTGGAGCATGTGCCCCAACCCGCATCAATTTTGAGTGCATGCGCTCAACTTCTTAAACCAGGCGGTGATATGTTTATCGCCACCATCAACCGCACCTGGACGGCATATGTACTGGTAATCCTGGCAGCTGAGTATCTATTGAAAATTGTTCGCAAGGGTACCCATACATATAAAAATTTCATCCAGCCCCAGGAAATTGATCATTGGGCGGCAGATGCCGGTTTGAAAACAATGGATCTTTCCGGCTTTTTATACAACCCCTTCACAGGAAGCACACGCCTGTCATCCTACACCAGAATGAATTACCTGATGCATTTGAGAAAACTATGAATAAACCGACAAAAAACAAGCACACCGACTGGAAACCGCCTGCCTGGCTTGACAAAAATGAACGCAAGAAGATGTTCGATGCCTATGTGGATTCATCAGACACGGCCTACTTTGGGTTCAAACCGCATCGGACTGGTGAAAAAGTAAGAACTGTATTGTCGCATTTCAACCGCGTGGCCCCCAAGTATGATTTTATGAACTCCGTTCTCAGCTTTGGGATTCATCATGCCTGGAAAAGAACCGCCATTCGTATGCTCGATCTAAAGCCAGGTGATCAACTCCTGGATGTCTGTGGCGGTACAGGGGATCTGGCGGTCATGTCCGCTCCACACATCGGGGAGGGTGGCCGTGTCTTTATCTATGACATCAATCGTGCCATGATGACAACCGGAAGAGACCGACCCGAAAATCAGGAAAATCGCACATGTATTCACTATATCGAGGGGGATGCGGAACAGATCGCCTGCCGGGAGAATCGGTTTGATGCCGCCATTGTCGGGTTTGGCATCCGCAATCTGACCCATCTTGAAAAAGGTTTTCGGGAAATGTACCGGGTCTTGAAACCGGGTGGAAAGGTCATGTGTCTTGAGTTCTCAAAACCCACCAATCCCCTGTTTCGCTGGTTGTACGACTTTTATTCGTTCAATATCATGCCCTTTGCCGGTTCTGTCCTTGCCGGTTCGCGGCAGTCTTATGCCTGTCTGTCCCAGACCATCCGCATGTTTGCATCCCCGGATGAGTTAAAGGAGATCCTCGAAGGTATCGGATTTGAAACTGTTTCCTACATGCGCCTGACCAATGGTATCGCCGTGATCCATCTGGGGTACAAATCCCTCACCAGTCGTTCGCTTTAGGTTGTTTGTCGATATCCACAACTGACGAAGCCACTCGATTTGAAATGCAGCTGCGGTACACAAACGTCCGATTCAGTCGTGCTGTTTTGGAGACACGACAATACTATCAAAATACCTTTTCCCAGCGACTACCATTATTGCTTGATCGAATCACAGCATCAACAAAAAGTACGCCCGCAAGACCATCGGCAGAAGTAGGAAAATGCAGGGCGAGGGGATCTGCCTCTTTACCTGCAATCCTTGACGCAACAGCTTCAGCGGCATCTTTATAGAGATTGGCAAACCCTCCTGAAAACCCTTCAGGGTGGCCTGCTGCCATCCGGCTGGATCTGACTGAAAGTGGGAGGATTCCCGGCCCGTTGGAAGTCCTTGTCTGGGCCGGCGCCCCAAGAGGTTTAATGGTGAGGATTTGAGGGAGTTCCTGAAGCCATTCAAGAGAGCCTTTTGTTCCGCTGACCCGTATCTTCAAACTGTTTTCAACACCGGCTGCGGCCTGGGTAACCCAGAAACATCCCCGGGCGCCGTTTTCCAGGCGAAGCAAGGCACCTGCGTAATCATCAACCTTCCTTCCGGGCACAATTGCCCCTCTTTCAGCACAGACCTCCGTTACTTCCAGACCGCTGATAAACCGGAGAAGGTTATGGGCATGGGTTCCGATGTCGCCCATAACAAGCGAAGGTCCGCTTCTGGCCAGATCATATTTCCAGGAACGTGAGCCGGTGGTCGGATCAGGTTTGCTTTCATCGGCCTTGCCACCCTGCACATACTCAACCTGCACCAGTCGTATAATTCCCAGTTCCCCGGCAGAGACCATGGCTCTTGCCTGTCTGGTCATGGGATAACCGGTATAGTTATGGGTCAAACAGAAGATTCTTTTGCTTTTGACAACGTTGTCATGCAGCGTTTGAGCCTCTTCCGCGGTATTGGTCATGGGTTTATCACAGATGACATCAAAGCCATGGTCAAGTGCTGCCATGGCGTATTCAAAATGACTGTCATTGGGTGTCATGATGGCAACAACATCGGCACCATCTTCTTTCTGTCTTTCAGCATCGAGCATCTGTGCAACTGAAATATATCCTCGGTCTTCCTGAAGACCGATCTCTTTGGCCCTGGTAATTGCACGTTCCGGATCAGACGACAGCACCCCTGCAACCAGCTCGTAGCGGTCGTCAATTCTTGCGGCCATCCGATGCATTCCACCAATAAACGATCCCGGTCCCCCTCCAATTACAGCCAGCCGGAGACGTCTTCCAAGCGTTGCTATTACAGGATTACTACTCATGTTGTTCTCCTTCAATATGGCAAACGGTGAATCCCTAAAATCTCAAAACCTGAGGAGTTTGCATGCGTTGTGTTATCTGATTCAGTGCCGATGGCAGGGTGGGCATTTTGCCAGTAAACCCGTACAGATTCCGGCACTTCACTTGTGAAATAATATAGTCCGAATAATCTGTATCGCCCGGGCCTTGCCTCTCAAGACTTCGATGTACTTCAATAAGTGCTCTAATGTATTTTTCTTGTTCTTCCATGAAATTTCCCTGGCATAAGATCGTTCATTGTTCGCTTACTTATAAATTATAATGAAATCCCATCCCGATGCCGTTACAGATACCAAGTTTCTTACGAAAATGCAAAAACAGAAGAAAAGACCGAATAGAAGACCATAAGAGATTGGGGGCGTGATGCTTTCGAATAATCTGAATGGGTGAAAGATGTCAAAAAATGCAACTATCATGATAAAAAAAATAAGTGCCGATACCATGTTATGGTATCGGCAAATTGGGCAAGGTGGCACTGTGTTGGAGTTGAACGCAGATTTTAAAGCGGTTCGAAAACCTATGGTACATAGCAGATACATGCAATTCAGTACCGGAAAGCCCCTTAACCAATTTAGGATTTATTTCCATCTGATTCCTTCTTGAAGTACAGCCAGATCAAGATGCCAATGAAGACAAACACCCAGAGGTTAAGAAGTGTGTCGATAAAGTTTTCAAGGGACATTAAACCACCTCTGATTTAAGCGCTTTTAGCAGACAAACCGTTATCATGAGCACGATAAAAACGAAGGGTAAAGCTGCAAGACCAATTATACTCTTCACGGCGTCGATACTATTCGACAGGATCATCACCAGCCCAAGGGCTCCCAATATTACGCCCCATATAAGTTTTATCCTTGTAGGAGGGTTCACGTCTCCACCAACGGAAAACATGGAAAGTACAAAAGAGGCGCTTACCACACTCGTCACCACAAAAAGAAAGGCTGCCAGAACTGTGGCGATAATGCTCAGCGTACTCAGCGGCAAATGCCTTAGAACAAAAAACGTGGTGTCATTAATGTTAGTCTCCAATACCTCGAGAATCGGCACATCGAGCTCCATCACTCCATAGAAACCAACGCTGCTAAAAACGCCGAACCAGAAGATAGAAAAAAACGTCGGTACCAGTATGACACCTATAATGTACTCCCGTATGGTACGCCCCTTCGATATACGTGCAATGAAAACACCGACGAAAGGAGCCCAGGCAAACCACCAGACCATGAAGGTAAGTGTCCAGGATTGAAACCAGGTGGTGACCTTTTCATCGAAGAAGGTATAAGTTTTAAAACCATGAGGAACCACGCTGGCAAAGTAGTTGCCAATTGATCCGGTAATTGCGCTCATTATATAGTAGGTAGGGCCGGTCAGCAGAACGAAGATCAAAAGTCCGCCTGCGATGGCCATAGCCGTGTTGGAAAGCGTTGCCATACCTTTGCTCAGATCCACCATTAGAGGAAGAATGTAAGAGAGACATAGCACTGCAAAGATTACCGCTGCAAGCCATAGGCCGGAATTAGGCAAACCGAAGAGGGACTCAACGCCACTTTGAATCTGAAATACCCCCATTGCGATGGATCCGCCGATGCCAATCGCGATAGCATAGATGGCCAACAGGTCACTTAACCAGCCGACACTCCGTGTCCAGGTCCGCTGGCCAAAAACCGCTTTTATAGGAGAGCTTACCAGGATTGGATAGCCTTTGCGAAAGCTGAAATAGGCCATGACAAGACCCGTGACGGCATAGATAGCCCAAGCGTGAAGACCCCAGTGAAAGTTGGTAATAAAGAGCGCATGTTCCGCTGCTTGAAAATTGTCGGTGTAGCCACGAATAACTTTAAAGTGGGAAAGGGGTTCAGCTGTGCCCCAAAAAAGCAACCCCACGCCCATTCCGGCTGCAAAAAGCATGGTCAGCCAGCTAACCGTGGAAAACTCAGGCTCATCATCGTCCTTGCCGAGTTTGATCTTACCATATGGAGAAATGGCGAACCAGATACACAGGATCAAAAGCAGACTCACAGAGAGCATGATAAACCAGGCTCGACTGGTGAACAGGGCGCCTGATAATGTTGAGGAGAACCGGGCAAGCCCCGCTGGGTCGATGATACCCCAAATGGCGACAAGACCGGTTAAAATGAGTGCTATGAGCAGCAATGGGCTTTTAAACACCGTTTCTCCTTCCCGTTACAAAATAGACTTTTTCATGGATTAATTATTTTTAGAAAATTGTCAAAAAACGGGTCTCCCATAATAGACGCCTACATTAATTGGCAAAGGTTCGATGAGAGACAAGGGATAATCACCTATTTCAGTAATATTGATATTCCAGGTATATGTGCAACCCAAAAGCAATAAGGCGAGAGCAAACAATGTAACTATTTTGAAACAAAGCTCATTCATTTTGTATTTAGCTCATACAATGAAAAATGGCAACCTTCCCAGAAAGCCAAATTTCTCTGAACCTGTGATTTATTGATTTTACATTACGAATTTCGGACATATCAAAATTTGCGGTAACTTGCCAGTATCACAAGTTTACGCTAAGTGGTGATAGATGGAGAGATCCTGTAAATATCACTTTGCCCAGATAACTGTGTTTTCTGAGCATATCTGCAATAGAAATCAATCACATCTCGTTACCGATATCAACTTTCTTACAAAAATGCAAAAAAGGGTACATCCCTTAGCTTGGAAATGCCCTTCTGCAATTCTAAATCTTCAAAAACTAACTGTTACGGTGAGGTTAAATTTTCTTGGATTATGTCAACTGCTTGATATCGCGTGAGTATTTATGCTAGTAGAGTAGCTCCGGCCGATTGCTCAACCGGAGCCCTCGCCAGATCCGTACGTGGACGATTTGACCATACGGCTCCTCCGCTGATACGTCTCATGGAGATCCCCAGATGTTTACATACACCTTTGGATTGGGAAACTCTTTCCATTACCCTTAAAAGTCCCGGTGACATGTTCTCAGAAGTCATTGCCCCTGTCATGTTTCCCTCTTAAGGTTCGTATCAGCACGCTCCGCCTTTGCTCGGCCGGGTCCAGGTGCCTGCTGTTCCCCGACGTCATCGCTCATATGCGGTGCTCCGACTTCCTGATCATCTTCGGCCACAGCTCCGGTTCCCCTTGCTGTTGGCCTACCCCATTGCTGGCGCTTTATTCTTGGCCGGGTAACGCGCAGGCCAGCTGGCGCGTTCCCGTTGGAGTTTGGTCACCGGCCCCCCATTCAGCCGGAATATTGATGGGGAATGATCAGGATCTCCCAGTTTACCGGATCGTCCCTTCCATACGCGCCCCGGTCTCTCACGCCGCCAGGTACGCCGTCCCCTCACCCCGATCTGTCGGTGACGGCGTTGCTGCCTTCAGACGTAACAAAGCCCTCGGCACCTGGAAAAAGATTCTTTCGACGCTGGTCGTCGCAGCTCGCATGCCTGTGTATCTACGCATCAACATGTCGGTTACCCGATATGCTGCAAGGCTCACTTACGGCCTGCCGGACTCAGCTCTAGCCGTGCGGGGCTCTCACCCGCTGGACGATTAACCGAATTTCCAGAGGTATCGCCACCTCCTTTCCAACGAACCAGCATTGACTGGTCGCTTCTGTTACAGTATCATCACCTGGAGGATACAGCCGGGGATGATGTAATCACCTGTTTTGAACTGAAGCTCATTTTTATAAGCTTCTTCTGAAAATCGAAACAAAGGCATTTCTTTTTATCCAACGTAAATAGAATAACTATTGGCTAATCGCAGCCGTGTAAGGCAAGCAGATTCTCAACGACGCAAGCAAGGTCGATGCTGTTGTCATTGGGCTCGATAGAATTGTCGAGGTGATTGAAAAAGGGTCTGATGCGCCCGGGCCCATATTGGACGACCGCAGCGATGCTTTCAGAAGGCGCCTTGAAGCGGAGAATATGATTATCGCCAAGGGCGAGGGAAATTTCGAGATCCCTAGCGAAAAACCTGCCCTAATCTCTTTCTTTTCCAGGCCAAATACCCGGTCATCATAAAACACACGGGTGGGCTGCTCAAGTCGCATGTTCTCATGCGCACATCAAAACGCTGTACAACCTTATAGATCCGGCGATTAAATACATTATTGCGGCTTTTTCAGATAGGCGTAGTAGCTGTTCATGTTGTATACGGCAGCCAGAGGATTGTGCCCCATCAAGCGATCCTTTACCACCAATATCGTCACCGGTGCTTCCAGGTGTTTGATAACGAGGGAATCGTGCCCCACGCACAACCCCATGAGAATGTTGAAATCCACTTTTTCGTCATTAACGATTTCGGCTTGGTATATTGGGTTGCACATGGGCTCAAAGGTATTGGGATGTATTTTCTGCTCCTCGTTCAGGCCGATTGCTTCCTTGGGCGTTCGCCCGGCCTTACAGACCACGGAAACCATTTCGAAGCCCCAGATGCTGTAAAACTTGTCCACCACCTTTGCCTCAGCAGCTAACCCTACACAAAATATCAATCCCAATCGTTTATACTCCATTTTATCGGCAAATTCGGCAATTTCCAGGATTCGTGGCTTCAGCGGCTTAACGCTTTTCTCATCCAGGCGCTGATAACACGCAGCTTCCTGAATGGATGAGTTCTGCGCGAATCGTAATACATCGGGGTCTTCATACAAGGCCATGCTTTTTTCGAGCAGCTCCTTTTTGTTTGTGGTTGGACATGAAGCCAACCCTTTCCCGTCCTCGATTTTGCAAAGCCTTTCTGGCGATGGATAGGGGCATTTGGCGCAGCTGGGTGTCAATTCTTCTTTTGTCATCAAACCTCCTTTTTTGCATTAAAGATGAAATTTAATTATGCCCGTCTCATTAACATCTGTTCGTCTGTATTGATTTATCGGGCAAAGTTATCGGGAGATTCAAGCTGTGTCAATGATTTGGGGCTTCTTTTGAAATTTTCACTAAGGTATCAAGCACAATAAAGGATGGATGATCATTAAATTGGCTTTCAGGACTTTTGATTTACAAACCAAACCACCGAACATTAACTGTATCAGTGTTGTTTAGACTTCACGCGAATTATGTTAACTATTTTATTTTTCTGAATTATTTCATTCTGTTACACAGTCTTTTGTCTGTAGGGCTCGCCGGGTTTGCTATAGTCTTCCGTTTACAGTGAGATCAGATTTCTCAGGTTTCTTTTGGTAGTCAAAATAATTAACAACGGAATTTCACGCATTAACTCCGAGTTTTCAGGATAATTGTAATGGTTTCTATACGTTCCAACCACGTTGAATGGTAACTTCAGGCATTGGAAAATGCTTGGAATTCAAGGTGTATATTATGCCGCCCGTTTGCAGGACGGTAGCGGCCAGAATAGCATCGTTAACATCAGTTCCATTACGAGGGTTCCATTTGCGATAAATCTCTCCAGCCATATCGATGATTTGCTGATCGACCGATGCGGTCTGAAATTGTGCCAGGAATAAAAGTGTGGTCGACTCCTCTGCCGGCCGCATGAAAAAGACCACTTCAGCACGCTGCATTGCGCCAATCCAGAGATCATACTGTTCATTATTCCGAAGTCGTTTGAGCAAATTGAACGCCTTACGTTCACCGCGCAAATGCCAAATGAGAACATCTGAATCTAAATAGGCCTTCATCGCTTGTATCTTTCCTGAGATTTGCGCATGGTATCTTTGATGGTGTGAACAGTTTTATCTGCTGATTCATCGCGCTGCCAGCTTCCGAAAGTATGGGTCAAAACATCGAAATTCTTTTCCAACTCGATCTTTTCAACATAACACCGGACTGCATTTTCAAGAACTGCCTTTTTCGATGTTCCCAGCATTTTTGCTAACATGCCGATATTTCGAATCACAGCCTCATCCATTCGGGTTGAAATAATTTTGTCCACAGCAACCTCCTTTTTTCATACGTAAGAAATATAACGTAAGCATATTGATCTGTCAAGCATATACACGCAGACAAAGGCAATCCAAATTTGGTTGCACTTCTTTATGTACCCCAAAATTAATTAGCTCTTTGGAAAGATCCTGTATTCCCACTCCCAAATATCCCCTGTTGACCCTCCCATGTACCATCAGCTGGTTTTTGATCTTCTTGACCATGTTGATGGGAATAGCAAATCCAATGCCCATATATCCCCCGCTTTTTGAGAAAATCGCCGAGTTAATTCCAACAACTTCTCCATACATATTGATCAACGGACCGCCAGAATTACCTGGGTTGATGGCGGCATCGGTCTGGATGAAATCTTCATAGTCTGTGATTCCGACAGATGTGCGACCTTTTGCACTTACCACGCCTACGGTAAGTGTATGGGACAAACCAAATGGATTGCCAATTGCCATCACCCACTCACCGATTTCCAATGCCTCAGAATTACCCAAAGGCAGCACTGGCAGGTTTTCGGCTTTCTTGATCTTAATCAGAGCAACATCGGATTTAGGATCTGTTCCAACGATTGTAGCCTCGAATTCTCTGCCATCTTTTAATTTCACTTCAATTTTATCAGCATCGCCTACAACATGATGGTTAGTCAGAATGTATCCTTCCCCGATTAATAATTATGCTACGTTGACTTCAATCTGTTTGACATCCGCTTTAGGCAATGCTTTGCGCGGCATAGTGACCGTCAAAATGCCCTTTTTGAAATTGGCCTTCACACCGTCCCGATTGATGTCTTCAGGCAAGGAAAGCACGCGTTGAAAAGATCCGTACGAACGCTCCATGCGGTAAAAATTCTTATCTTTTTCTTCTGTTTCCTGCTTCTTCTCTCCGCAAATGGTCAGGGTATCGTTGATGATCTCTAACTTGATGTCTTTCTCATTCACACCGGGAATTTCGACCGTAACGGTATAGGCTTTGTCTGTTGCACCCAGACCAAGAGTTGGTTTGAGTAAACCGTCAGTTAGGCGCGTGAATAGCAGGCTTTCATATCCCGACCTCCCCATGCCAAAACCGTGGGAAAATCGATCAAACAAACGTTCCATTTCATGATGCAGTTGTCCAATAGGATTGCCAATGGCATAAGCACGGTCAAAATCCATATTTCGTTGTATAGGAATTCTCTGACCGCTATCTTCTTCTTCTCTTTTAAACCAATTCCAGGGAATCAATTTTTTTAAGCTCATAGCACACCTCCTTGTTTTACATTACTTAGTATGTTTTAAGATAAAAAGTAATATAATTTTTTGATGTGTCAAGAGTACTTTTTTTGGTTTTTTTCAACAGGGGAAGGCGTAGTAGAATGATAGAAGCCGATATGATTGGGAAATGAATTTTAAGCGGTGAATGTAGTCTATTAGAGTATCGATTCAGGTTTGTCGACCCTAAACGGAGTGCATCGTACGGCAATGCTGCTTTTTTTGATCCAGATTCTGGTTATATTTACCGTCTCACCTTTAAGGTTGGTGATACCGGGAAGTTTTTCAAGGTATCGAATATCTTCTCGACTAAACTCAATATAGGTCATCTTGGTGTTGTGCGGATCCGGGATCAGGACGACTTTTTGAGGATCTACTGGGTGTTTCTGCAGAAAACCGCTAAAAGCCACATGGTTTCTGGATAGGGCCAGTCGGTCTTTTGGCTCCCTATACTTCTCAATTTCAAGCCGCTCTGTTTTTTGAAAAAAGATATCAGGTGTCATGTATATACCATTATAATTAGGGGCTATTCCAGAAAAGGGTTAATTTGAATTCTGACATACAGGTTGACACCCGGCAGACCGATATCTTCCAACGATACAGTTGCTTCCGTATTGTGGTCGGTTTGCGGCGGAATGCTCAAAGAGAATTCCCTTTCTGCATATCGATAACCACGACCATCACACTCATAACAATAAAATGAGTCCCGAAATCCATCCCGATGACATTGAGGACATTTTTCGAATATCGGCACCCTTATGGGAAACAATCCACCCAGCATGGCTTCGCTGGGTGAAAGGATTACCTCGTAGTACAAATCTTTTTTTGGTGGACGATACCGTTCCTTATAAAAAAAACCCGGGACAAAACCTTCAAAATAATCATCGACAAAAGATTTAAACCCGATCATCTCGTTGAATGCTGAGCTACGCTGTTTTGTTTCTTTAGTGACCGATGAAATGTGAACAGGTGTGGGTTGGCGTTGCAGCGTTGCATCGTAACGCCTGCGCGCATTTTCGTCTGATAGGGTTTCATAGGCCTCCCTAACTTCTCTAAACTGTTGCGAATCTATAGATTGGGTTGAGTCGGGATGAACCTTCTTTACAACTCTACGATAGGCTTTTTTGATTTGGTTAAGATTGGCCCCGCGACTGATACCCAAAGTGACATAATAGCTTTGCGCCATGGTTTGTCTCCATAAAATATGACCGGAGCATAAAAGCACCTATAGCTATAGGGGTTGTCAGAAAAACGTTCCGATTGAGGACCGTTTTTCTGCTACAAACCCTTATACCGCCATCATATTTTCGGAACATTATTATGACAAGCGGTATAAAATAGCCGGACACTTAATCTCATATCAGTGTCCGGCATGGATTGGATTATCCTGCAGAAACAGTTATTTTTCGTGGCGCAGCTTTTTCGACCTTTGGTAAAACCAGGCGCAGTACACCATCCTTGAGCTCCGCGGTTATTTTGGCCTGATCTACAACTTCTGAAAGCGTGAACTGGCGATGATATTTGCCCACCCCATATTCGACAATAACCGGCTTTTCAGTGTCTGCAACATCGGTTATAGCATCTCCGGTAAGTGTGAGCACATCATCACGCAGGTCGATGTTCAGATTGTCGGTATTTACCCCCGGCATGTCAGCCAGCAGGGTAATGTCTGTATCTGATTCAAAAATGTCTACATCCGGTGTATAGACCACACCCGGTCGGGTCTGCTCCGCATCTGTGGTTACCTCCTGTTTTTCTTTGACTTTAAGCTCTTTGGCTTCGGCGGCTGTCATGATCATCCCTCCCTTCAAAAGTGTTTATTGTTAGTTTATCGTAATTTGTTTGGGTTTGGCTTTTTCCGCTTTTGGCACACTGACCTTAAGAACACCGTCAGCCAGCGAGGCACTGACACCATCGGGATCGATATCTCCGGGGAGGCTAATGGCCCGTGAGAATTTACCGGCCTCTCGTTCCCTGCGGTGATAGCGCACGCTATCATTTTCCGCCTCGATTTTGCGTTCCCCTGAAATTGACAAATTGTTGCCGGTTGCCTGGATGTCCAGATCTTCTGCGGAGATACCAGGAAGCTCAGCCCGAATGTGATATGTTTCCTGATCCTCGGTCAAGTTGATGGACGGAAACACTCCGGCATGAAGGCTCGGCATACCCGTATCAGGCACCCTATTGAATAAGTTATCCATCTGCTGACGAATGCGTTCCAATTCATTAAATGGGCTCCTTACGTTCCAGGTCGGCATTCCAAACATTCTCCTGTAAATCATTGTACATCCCTCCTTTTAATTAATTTTATCCTCTTGTGCTACATAAGTATTTTCATGTTAAAATACTTAGCAAAAGATTTGATTTATACATCTGTGAATATGATAAATTTGTTTTTAGCATTGTCAAGACATATAAATATTTTTTTCTTGAATTATTATTCGAAAATATTATATTTAGTAATATAATATTCATACAAAAATGGAGGTATCCTGTATGGCTGATAAATCAAGCAAGAAATCCTCATCAATCTTGACCTTGCCCAAAGTGACCACACTGGCCCTCAAGGGAAAACAGTCAGTGCGTACAAGCTTTAAATTGCCCGAAATCAGTATCCAAGCCATAAACATCGTCACGACACAATTAGGCATTAAACACCGATCCTTGTTTGATTTTCTGGTTGAAGATACCGACATCCTTGAGGCTATTGCCAAAGAAATTGGTAGGAAAAAACATAATAAGGATAAAGGGATCCAAAAGAATTTTATCGTCAGCCGTGAATCTCTTCTGGTAATCGATGAAATGTGTGAAAAATTACAGGTGTCCAGGGACACATTGATTGAGCTTTCGGTTCGGCGTCTTTTACCGATCATCGAAAAGGAGATGGAGAGTCATCGTAACCGGAAAGCGATATTTGAACTGGTGCAGAATCATTATAAGGACAGTAGGAAGGTATTGGAGAAAATTAAGGAGAGCGTCGGGGAAGAGGATCCAATTTACAAAATCTATCAAAACGCAGTTAACATCTGCAAACAGGTCAAGACCCAAGTCAATGATACTATTTCCAAAGGAACGGTTTTAGAAGGATTTGATCCTGAAACATTGAAAAATTGACCTGTGTCGCATACGTTTATCAACTAATCTGACAAACGGCAACGGCTATTATTGTTTTGCACCCAATGAAAAATAGCCCGGTGAATCTGAAGGAGAAGTACTATCCGTCCATATTAAAGCCCACACATGGACTCCGCTTGTCCCGCTAGCCAACTCAATGGTACCACTTGTCCCACACCCTGTAGTTCCATCAACAATGGGTGTATTGAAAATAAAATCAGGGCCGAGATCACCACTAAAACCAAAGCAGTATCCAGAAGGCCCGTCTTTAATGACATTTTGGGCAAAGGCCAAGGCAACTTGCCCATTGAGTTCACCGATAGCGCCTTCAATAGCCTTAATCCTTGCAGTTTCCTGCATATCAAAATACTTGGGTATGGCAGCAGCTGCCAATATGCCCAAAATTACCAGCACAGCAATGACTTCAACCAGTGTGAATCCCCCATTCATAACCTTCCTTTTTTTATACATTTTTTTTACAAACAGATATGACACATCCATGACTTTTTCCTTTCGAAATTGATTAGCTGTAGACTGTCGTAATGAAAGATATGATTAGGCGGGCCGATACAGCAGCAAAGTGTGATTCGAGGTTGGATAACAGTTACTGGCGTTTTTATTACCTGACGGCGGTTTTTTTTCTGTAAACCAATAGGCGCTTGATGAGTCAGAGAAATCGTTTAGCTTAAAAACGGTAACCTTAGAAAGTAAATAAAGACAGTTAGTTGAAGGTTTGAACAATCTGACATATTTGTAATATTATTGATTCTATGATTATATCAGTAAACTGGTTACATTTACCGATAGGATGAAGGGTCCTGATTTCCACGGACCAGGGACATGGGGGCATGGCCTTCTTCATCGAAAGTGATGGTTAGATGATGATAGTCGGTTTTGCGGATGGATCTCAGGGGATAAGGGGCTTTCTGATAGACCTTCCACATGGCAATGTTGCTGGACAGCACATCGGCCGCAATCCCATGCAGCCCGCGCTCTTTGGCGATTCGCATGAGGGTGTTTAAAAGATAGGTTGCAATCCCTTTGCCCTGGTAATCCTCGTCCACAACAAAAGCCGTGTCTGCATATGGCCGGTCCTGCATGGTGACATAGCGGGCTTCGGCAATAATTCTGCCGCCACCCGGCTCCCCCACGAGCCCCACAATCGAAAGGTTCTGACGGTAATCCACGTTCACATATTTTTGCATACGTGTGTGCGGCATAGCCTTGATGGGGCTGAAATAACGGTAATACACGGATTCGCTGGAAAAACGATAAAAAAGACGCCGCATTTCTTCTTCATCCGATGGCCGGATAGCCCTGAACCTGACTTTCAATCCATCCTTGAAGGTATGTATGTTGTTGAGTTCCTCCGGATAGCAATGACCGGACTCGAGATAGATTTGGTCACGGTATATGAGGCAGGCCTCCTTGGCCTGGTCTATCAACGTGGCTCGGTCTTCAGGATGGGCGATATCGATGAGGGCCAGGGCCCGTTCCCGAACCGACCGGCCTGCAAGATGTGCCACGCCGTATTCTGTGACCACAAAATCGATGGATGACGCCACCTCCAGTTGCTTGGGAAACGCATTGACCGTCAGGCGGATATTGGGTTCCCCATTCAAATTCCTGCTTGGGAGCCCCATGATGATTCTACCACCGGAAGAAAAATTGGCGCCCTCTACCATCTCTTCCGCCGCACCCTGACTGGCTGACATCAATCCTTTGCCCGAGTGCATGGCCACCCGACCGGAAAGATCGACTTTTCGGGCCGGCAGGATCGCCATATATCGCTTGTTGACCCCCACCAGTCGTGGGTCTGCCACCACATTGATGCACTGAAACTCGATGAGAGGATTGTCATTGAGCCAACGTATCAGATCCGGCGTGCCAAATGCATAGGACACAACGCTTTTGCCAGGAAAGACGCGCTTAAGCCGGTTGGAAACCGCACCGCTGCGGATGATCTCCATCAAGGCATCCGTGATCATCAGACTATGAACACCCAGCTGCCGCTTCTTGGAAAGATACGGCACCAGGGCTTCATACAGCGGCCCCATGGAATACCCGATACAGTCTCCATCCTGGATTAGACTGGCCACATTGTAGGCAAGCTTGTCAAAGACATCGTCCGTTGACCACCTCTCGGTATAGAGCATGGGCTCGGTGGATTCGATTAAATAATCGAAATCATCCACATGTACAAAGGTATCACCATTTGTCCGGGGTGTATTATGATTGATCTCACCCACAACCAGATCCGCCTTCTCCATGGCTTGCCGGGCCACATCCACAGAAACCCCCAGACTTGCAAAGCCGGCTGCGTCAGGCGGTGATATCTGAACAAGGGCGGCATCCACCTGGATCGCCCCCGATGCGATCAAACCGGGAAGTTTGGAAAACCTGGATTGAATCAAATCCACCCGGCCGGCGGTAATCGCTTCATTCGCCACATATCCGGAAAAGAACGTCTTGAGACGATACTTTTGAAAGTAGCGTTCGTCGATAGGCACTGCTCCCCCTACACTGATGAGCTGGATCAGGGTCAAGTCTGACAGGTTGCCCAGGGTTGAGGCCATCAAATTCTGGATGAGGGTTCGGGGCTCGGCCACACCGGTTCCTAAAAAAATATTCATTCCCGGCCGAATGATATCCATTATCTTTTCAGGATTTACAATTTTACTGTTCCAGGCTGTCTTTTGTTTCTTACGCATGACCAATCTCCATCATGGTTCGTTTTTTTCAATATCGGCTGACAATTGTGGCATGATCTGTTCTTGTCCGTCAACCATAACTCGACTGGTTTCCGGAGCGGTTAACATGCAGCTATTTTTCTCAGGCTATGCTTCAATGCTGTATTAGAAACTATCTCAAATTTGAGATAGTTTCTAATACTTGTCTATATAATAGAGGATAGTAGGAAAAACAGGATGGTTGGCGGATTGGATATCAACAAAAGGAAAGATTGAAGCGTGCCCTGCAGCAAACGTTAGAACACGCTCCAATCTCCATCAATGCTATACTGAAGAAATCTTTTTCAGGTATTTTTCGGATCAGGCAGCGGGTTTTCGCTGGGCCTTTTCCCAGTCTTCCAGCTCAACACCTTCTTCCACATCTTCCCAGCCGCTGATCATGGCTTTGGTGTGAGCGAAGATTGTATGTCCAGTGGTGGTCATGTAGACATGCACAATCACAAACGAAAAAATGGAAAAAGCGCCGGCCACATGAATCCAGGCCACGAGCTTTAGAGAAAGACCTGGAATCCCCCAGCTCAGCCACGAGTTGTAACCCCAGTAGAGAAAACCGGTAATCATCATTACCGGGAGAAGCAGCGCCGCCAGGTTCAGATAAACCAGTCGCTGGAGCGGGTTGTGCTTGGCTTCTTTCCGTTTGGGAAACGGGTGGGACTCCCCTCGAAAAATGCCGTAGGCATAATACCGGACCACCTCGATCATTTTCTGGGTGGTGGGGATGTACTGTTTCCATTCTCCGGTTGTGAATACCCAGAACACAAAGAATGCAAAGGCAATAAGCCAGGTGAGACCGACAAAATTGTGTACCTTGACGGCGGTGTGGAATCCCAGCCACTTGTACACACCATGCACCTCCAGTCCGGTCACAAGAAGAATGAGAATCAACGCCATCTGAAGCCAGTGCCAGAAACGTTCATAGCGTGTATAAAGATAAATCGTATTCATCTTGCCTTCCATGATTGACACTCTCCTCCTACTTTTTGTTATTTACGTTGGTGAATATGCGGCCAATCCCGTGCAGGGAAACACCCACAAGCGAACCAATGATAAGAAGCCAGCCCAGGGTGTCTATCAAACCCGCCCTGTTGCGGCCCGGCATGTAAAACCCGGCCAGGTTCGCCATCCTGCCTTCATCACCACGGATGTGGCACTCACTGCATGCCACCACATTTTCTTTGGGGGCAACCATGTGTGTTGTTGGATAAACATAGGTCGTTTTCACAAAATCAAACTCGCCGGAAAACGGTAGATCAAGGGATTCGGCACCGTTCGAAAGGGCAATCCTGCCAATCGAGTGTGCTCCAGTAACCCTTGGGTCCCGACAGCAGCGGCGTCAGCAAGGTCTTGTGTACCTTGTCGTAGGGCTGAACCCCCCGGTGAACCTTGAAAGGGTATATCCGTGAATTTTCATCCTCCCGGTCGCCCAGTGGGTGACTGAGAGCCACAACCCCGGATGGATCGATGGTATCTTTTGCCGTGAGAGATTCAATGGAACCGTTGAACCAGAAATATTCCGGTTTCAGGTTTTTCTCCCACTTCATGGTCCCTTTGATGGAAAGATAATCCTCTTTTCCGTAGGCACCTTTGGTTTTATAGGGTTTGCCATCTTTCTTTTTTCCGGAAGTGGACCAGTCCCAGGACATTTTGGTCGGATTGACACGCGCAAATGTGGGGATGTGACAACTCTGGCAGGCCACCTTGTCCGTGTGGTCGTTGGCTTTGGATCCGGATTGATGGGGCGTACTGCTGTGGCAGGATTCACAGGTGATTTTGGATGTCAAGTCATCCTCGATCAGGCTTTTACGGTGTTGAGATGCCGGTGTTGTGTACATTCTGCCTGAAATATTGTGCTGACTGGTGGTGTGGCAGCGAACACAATCGAAATTCTGACCATCCGTCCCCATGTGGACATCCAGCGCCTTGTTGGGTTTGCTCATGGATGAATCGAGATCACCATGCTTTACGCCGTCACCGCCGCCGCCGTAGAAATGGCAGGAGCCACAGTTCTGCCGCATGGGAAGCGTCACACTCTGGACGGCCAGCTGAATTCCGGATTGAATTTCATTGGCCAGCTCCTTCATTTCAGGGTCTTCCCCTGACTCTTCCATGAAGGCATTGAAATCCTCGAAGGATTCGTCCCAGTTAATTTCCTTGGCGCCATGGCAGACCAGGCAGTTGGTGGATTCGGTTTTTTTCCCCCATCCGGGATGACAGGAAAGACAACCCTTGTCTTGACCGTTGTTGGCCGAAATACAGAAATTGTTCAGTGAGTAAGCTGATTTCCCCATCTGAACACCTTTTTCATTCGGACCTGCCTTCCATGTCCAGTGAATGGTTTGATGAAATTGTGCTTCCGCCTCGGAATGACATGAAATACAAGCGGCTGTCACCTGAGCTCCTGATGTAAATATCTGTTTTAACACCTCGTGCTTGGTGTGATCCGTGGTATTCCACTGTTCAGCCGTCTTGATCGCCTGCTGAGCCATGGTGCGACCGGGCGCCTGGCCGACTGCTTTCTGATCAGCCCAGGCGGTCGATATCAATCCCAGCTAGAATCCATAGCGGCAAAATCAGAAAAAGAGCACCGGTGATTGGCGTGTTAGATGACTTCATACAGAAAACTCCCTTCGTTTCCACAGACCCGGATGGGTTTAGGGGTTCGCGCAAAAATAACTTCACATTTTGACATCTCAGCATCAGCCCATCTTTAACTGATGTCTCACTCGCAAAGTCCGCGCAATAGCTCGCTATTCCTGTGGTTTTGCTCTCTCGAATCAGCCAAACCCGAACCAAATCTGAGCGCCAACTCTGCTAAGCTATTTTTGTGCGAACCCTGAGGGAGCAACAGGCGTGTGTTGCTCCCTTGCTGGTCTTAGACCGAACATTTCATGAACTGTTCGGATTTGCAATAAAATCCTGTTGCCGATTTTATCAATTACATAGGTTTCTTGATGGTATATGAACCGTCCTTCTCAAAGCTTACCTCAGCCTCCAGGTAGTAGACCTCTTTTAATTCCGGTCGTACATCCTGTAGCATGTAGTAGGCTTCGCCGCTCCTGGCACCCGTAGAACAGACAAAAACGATGGGTTTGTCGGCGGGCAGGGAGCTGATTTTCTCTTCGAGCATATCCGTGGGCATGTTGACCGCCGTCTCAAAGTGTCCGGCAGCAAACTCGTCAGGATCGCGAACATCGATCAACATGATGCTGGCAGGGTTTTCCTTGATGATCTGTTCAAAGGCATCAATGGCGATAGTACCCTCTTCCGCACCGGCTGTTACCGCGACCGGCGCTGCTGCTGCCATTTCCTTTTTCCATGCCGGGTATCCCGCGGCAAACACCATAACATCTTTGTGGCCTAGCTGAACCGCCTTCCTGGCGGAGTTATGACTCAGCTTTCAGGTGTAGCCTTCGCAGTAGAAAACCAGCGGAATACTCTTATCCGCGGGCAGATCACCTTTCATCTCATCGAACTTGCTGTCCGGCATGCTGATGGCGCCGGGAATATGGCCTTTGTCATACTTGGGTCGTTTGGGTCGTGAATCGATAATCACGACATCGGCATTGGTCTCCACCAGTTTTTTCACGACACTGGTCTCGACAGCATAGTAAGTGCCGGGGGTGCTTTTCCACTTCGGGAATCCGTCTTCAAATACTTTGACGTTTTTATAACCGAGTTTTTCCGCCTTCCAGGCAGATTTGTGACTCAGTTTTCAGGTAGGGCCCTCACAATAAAAAATAAGCAGGGATTCCTTGTTCTCCGGCAGACTGCTCAGCATGCTTTCGAACTTGCTGTCCGGAATGCTGACGGCTGAAGGAATGTAACCCTTGTCAAATTTCGCACGTTTGGGTCTTGAATCGATGATCATCGTGTCGGCAGGCACCGGCACCTTGGCATACTGCTGAATAAATGCCACATCAACGATGTCGTGAAATTTCCAGGAAGTGTCCGTCGCAGTGCTTGCAGCTTCAGGTGCTTTGGGTGCAGAAGCGCAACCAAAACCCGCCAGCAGCAGCGCTGCAAGAACAGACACCACCAACAATCTTTTTCTTAATGACATGTAAAACCTCCTTTATTTACATTTTGCAGGTGTGGGTGAGTCGGAGCCATGTTCGTAGAGATAGGTGAAAATATCCACCAGATCCGCATCGCTGACACTGTTCCACTCCTCTTGACAGCCAAATTCAGCAAATTCCCTGTTATCAAAAATCTCCATCCACTCCGCCTGGGTGTGAGCATCGGGGTTCACGGTCGGTTTGGGTGAATCCACCTCACCCCTCTCCATGCAGGCCTTGTAGAGCTTCCTGTAGGTGTATTTTCCTTTGCGTTTGTTGCCCATTTCCATGGCCAGACCTGTGCCCAAAAAGCACACAGACACCAGGACGGCCACAGCAATTGATACGATTTTCTTTTTCATTTGATTCTCTCCTGATTAAAAATAGCGTTAACATCTGACCGGTTTTTCATTTTTTTATCACACACCTTAATAGCAACCTGTATGCCAGTTGGACAAAAAAACAAAAATAATTATAATTATTTGTAATTATTGTATTGTTTAAACGGCTAAACGCCTGCAGACCTGAAAGGGTTACCGTTCAGTTAACACATGTTACCCATATCTGTTAACATCTTCATTGTCAACCGGATGGGTTGACCCCGTTCTTTTTGTTAGATTAGAAAACAACATATCGCGTGCAGTCTGTTAAACCCAACGACAACTCCTGGGGCGGAACAACAACGACATCGCACTGAGAATGATCGGAACGTTTGCCGGTATTCTGCTGCAGGGTGAGTGCGCACAGGGTCACCTGGGCCAGACGGCTCAGACGCGTGCATGCTTCCGTTTTAAGAAACTCACACCCCGGACCCAACAGGTGAATTCTGACCTGTTTCTTTTGTCCCAAGGCGGCATCAGCCAGTCTTTCAACAAAGCCAAAATACCTGTTCGAATTGACGATGATGCCCAGTCTGTTTTCTGCTCTCATCCAATTTACCACCAGCAAATGACCCGGTCATAGGCAAAGATGTCCGCCACCAGGCGGGACCAGTTGACTGCGGTGCCGGACACCTCATCCTGATAAAGGCTCACCACGGCGATTTCATCCTCGGCAGCCGAGGCTTCGATCAGCCTTGCAACGCTTTCATCCGGCTTGCATTTCAGAATGTGTAATACCTTCGCCATAACGACACTGTCGCACCGCCTAAAATCGTTTTGATGCGTTTAGCGGTCCTGTCCTTTTAAAAAATGGATGTTAACCTGAAAGACGTCTGCCTTTGTAACAGCAATGTTTATACCAATATCGAATAGATTTATAACATTTTGATTTAAAACGGATAATTTCTTTCCCCTGCCCGCTTGATTTTTTGTGGTGTCTGCACTATATTTACATTTGTTAACTTTTTTAGCCTGGATTAACATCGGGAGTACCCATGGACATCTCAAAATACTGGAAAACCATCGTCGACACGCTTCAGGATGGCGTCATGGTTGTGGACCCGGGCGGAAAGGTGTTGTCTGTAAACCCTGCCGCGGAAAAACTGACCGGATACAAATCCGAAGAACTGATCGGTAAATCCTGTCGTGTACTGGACTGCACCGGGTGTGAAATCATTGGCCAGGGTAACGCGGAGAAATGGTGCGGTCTTTTCGCAAAAGGGAACGTCCAAGCCAAGAAGTGTTTGATTACCAACAAGGACAAACGGTCCGTAAACGTCATTAAAAATGCAACCATCCTATATGACAAAAACAAAAAAATCATTGGCGCCGTCGAGACCCTGACCGATATGTCCGCCCTGGTATCCCAGCAGTTTGAAATCTCACAACTGCGCAGGAGCCTGCACCTGGACGAGGGTTTTCACGGTTTGATCGGAAAATCACCGGTCATGCAAAATCTTTTCGAACTCATTGAAAACGTTGCCCTGACAGAGGCACCCGTTATTATCAGTGGCCCGAGCGGCACCGGTAAAGAACTGGTGGCCCGGGCCATTCATGAAGCCAGTGATCGAAAAGAAAGGCCCTTTGTCAAAGTGAATTGTTCTGCTTTAAATGAAAATCTGCTGGAAAGTGAATTGTTCGGTCATGTCAGGGGCGCATACTCCGGGGCGGAAAAAACCAGAATCGGTCGCTTCGAGGCCGCCCACGGCGGCACGATCTTTCTGGATGAAATCGGTGATATCAGCCCGACCATCCAGGTCAAGCTTCTGCGGACCCTGGAAGAAAAGGAGATCGAGAGGGTCGGTGACAACCAGCCCATAAAGGTCGATGTACGAATCCTCTCGGCAACCAACAAGGATCTGGAAGCCCTGGTGAACCAGAATCGATTTCGGGATGATCTGTATTTCCGCATCAACGTGTTTCCCATCAACTGCCCGCCACTCAGGGAACATGTAACGGATATTCCCATTCTCGTGCAGAATTTTATCCGGCTCAACAACCAGAAAAGCGGCAAAAAAATTCTGGGCATGACACCGGAAGCCATTGAAAAAATTACGGCCTACGAATGGCCTGGAAATGTCCGCGAACTGCGCAATGCCATTGAATATGCTTTTGTTCTTTGTTCCAGTGGCGGAATCGGCGTCAATCATCTGCCACCGAAAATCGCCGGTACGTCACTGGAATGTGTTGAACCCGGGATAAAGAGGGATCGTCCGGGAAAGGAAAAAGCGTCAGCAAAAAAGGCAGCCCTGATCGAGGCCCTTCGTCAGACACACGGCAATCGATCCGAAACAGCCCGACTTCTGGGTGTAAGCCGGGTGACCGTCTGGAAACAGATCAAACGATTCAAGATCGATCTGCTCAACGACCTGGCTACTTAACTTAGGTAGAAATACGGAGGGTTCTCAGATGAATACAGGATTTCAAAACAAGCATGTTGTCGTTACCGGTGCATCCAGCGGAATCGGGTTTGATACCACCGCCTTCTTCCTTGCAGAAGGTGCAAAGGTCACAGCTTGTTTCAATAGCGATCCAAAAAACCTAACACCACTCACAGATTCAGATCCTGAACGATTAAACATTGTAAAAGTTGATGTCCGCAACGAATCTGAAGTGGCCTTTCTTTTTGAGGAAGCAAATACAATTTTCGGTAGAGTTGATGCAACGGTCGCAAATGCCGGAATAGCCTTTCACAAAGGCGTGGCAATAAATGAGATGTCTATTGAACAGTGGCAAAAGACAATGGCAGTGAACCTGACAGGGGTATTTCTTTGCGCAAAACATTTTTTTGCTAACTTGAAGAAATATCCGGGAAACGATGCATCTCTGGTCCTGGTAGGTTCAACGGCAGGAGAATTTGGCGAAGCATGGCATTGCGATTATGCTACTTCAAAAGCGGGACTCAGGGGGCTCTTGATGACTTTAAAGAACGAAATTGTTCATCTTGCTGCACGCGGACGTGTGAATTTAGTCAACCCAGGATGGACCGTAACACCCATGGCAGAAGCGGCATTGTCTGATCACGCAAGGGTGTCAAAAATCTTGCAAACAATTCCCCTTCGCAAGGTTGCAACACCTTCCGATATTGCACACGCTATTCTATATCTCTCTTCCGATAAATTAGCAGGCCATGTGAGCGGGCAGACAATAACGGTGGCTGGTGGGATGGAGGGAAGGGTATTGTTCTCAAAAGATGACGTTGAAGAATATACAACGTGATAGGTGGCGTGACCTTTTCAGCCAGTATTTGAACCTTGAGATGCTATTTTAAGGATATTACGACAGCTATAGAAGGTGAAAGAGAAACCGAAGCTGCCTTTATTCCACAAAAAATTTCTGACTGTCTCAAGAAACAGATTAGGTTCAGCCCAGTACAGATGACAAGGCCTCAGCGATAGTACCGACGACGATGTCCATCTCTTTTTCCTTGATAACGAATGAGGGGCCGATCAACAGCGCATCCCCGTCGATTCCAGCCAAACCGGTCGCGCTGTATACCATCACCCCTTTCTGAAATATGGTTTCCCACAGCCTTTCGGCTATGTTTTCACTCCGTGGGAAAGGTTTCAGTGATTTTTTGTCCTGAACCAATTCCAAACCCCATAGAAATCCAAGTCCCCGGATATCACCAACATTAGGATGTTCCGATAATTGATCTATGAGTTTATCTTTGAACCTTTTGCCATATCGAGCGACACGATCGACAAGTTTTTCTCTCTCAAGAATTCGAACAACGGCCAAACCTGCAGATGCAGCCGGGCCGTGATGGGTGAAGGTTCCGCCATGGTTAAACACACCGCTCCCCTTGCAAATAGCGGCGAAATGCCTATCTTGAACACCCACTGCAGACAAGGCAATAGCGCCACCCCCAAGACTCTTTCCCATCGTCACAATATCGGGAATGACGTTGAAATGTTCGGACGCGAACCAGTGCCCGGTTCTTCCCAGACCACACATTACTTCATCCAAAATAAGCAGAACCTCATAACGGTCACATATCTTTCGAACAATGGAAAAATATTCAGCCGGTGGGATTGCCGCCCCCAAAGTGGCGCCACTTACTGTTTCAGCGAGAAAGGCGGAAACGGTTTCGGGCCCAAGGTTTTGTATCATTTCTTCAAGGGCATAGGCGCAACGGCAATGACATTCTGGATAATTCAAACCAAAGGAACATCTAAAACAGTAAGGTGGAGCGATGTGCTCGACTTGGTTCAATAGCGGCACAAACGGGGTCCGAAACGCAGTACGCCCCATGGCAGACAAAGATCCCAGTGTCAATCCGTGATATGATTTCCATCTGGCAATGAGTTGTGTTCGATGAGGCCGGCCACATTCAAGATGAATCTGTCTTGCAAGCTTGATAGCGGTTTCCGTTGCCTCACTACCTCCGGATAGAAAATAAAACCGATCTATACCTGGCGGCGCATGCCCGGCAAGAGCAGTTGCCAGCTTTTCTACAGATGCATTTGTAAACATGGAAGGGTGCGCATAGTCACACTGAACAATCTGATCATAGATAGCTTGTGCAATTTCCTCCCGGCCGTGTCCAACGTTTAGTACAATGGCGCCCCCGCTGGCATCCAAATAGCGACGACCATTGGTATCTACCATCTGCATTCCCTTTGCCGTATGAGCCATGGGAAGATGTTTGTTTAATTTTCTCGGAAAAACATGCCCTGGGTGTTCTGCCATGGTTTTTCATTACCCCACGTTCAGTCGTGTAGCCCGGCTAGTTACCGGCAAACGTACCACGGGGAAAACCCGTGGCTTTCCGTTCTCCGCATTCACAGTGTTTGATTTTTTTCTTGTAAATCAATTAAATCGCAATACGGAAGGATTTGTCAATTTAAAGCTGTTTAGGTGAAATGAAAACTTAAATAAAATCCTTGACAGGAATTTCTTCAATGATCTATGGTGACTCATATGGCAAGGTTACGTCTCACTATATGAGTCAAATACACGTTTCTCGGTCATTCTTCCAGGGCCTCATGCGTGCACCTATCTTCTCCCTTGAATGACCATCCGGCCATAGCGTTCAGACTCACTTTTAAATCAGCGAGGGCGGCTTTGAATTCTATAGAAAAAGCCTTAGCGATTCTCCTTTCCTTCACTCCGGATAACCGGCCTATGCGGACTGTGGAAATCAGCCATCGGTTGAAAATGAATAAAGCCACAGTTAACCGCATCCTTCTCACACTTAAAAACAAAGATTTTCTAGTCCAAGATCACAGCACCCGGTGTTATCGACTCGGCCCCTCAACGGCACTCCTTGGTCGTGCCGTTAAACAATCATTAAATGGCAGGTTGGTCGCCCTCTCTAAACCCTATCTTGACAGCCTTCGGGACAAGGTAGGTGAAACGGTTCACCTGGAGGTTTTAACTGGCGGACGGATCTTTCTGTCATACAGCGCCAAAGGAATCGGGCAGGTCACTGTTACCCCCAGGGTCGGGGACCAGATGGCAATCAATGCCAATGCCGGCGCCAAGGCCATTATGGCTTTCAGTCCCCAAGAGACCATCGAAAATGAACTGAATAGGAAATTAAAGAAGTTTACGACAAAAACCGTGACCGATCCTAACAAAATAAGAAAAGAATATGAAAAAATCAGAACCACCGGATTTGCATACGACAGGGGAGAATACGATGACGATGTTGATGCTGTGGCGGCGCCGGTCTTTAACCATGAGAAACGGGTCGTTGCGGCGGTAGTAATCGTCACGCCTTCGTTCAGAATTGGAAGCAGTATTGAATCGGGATCATTGGAGCTGTTGAAAGACACAGCGATCGAGATCTCGGACAGGCTGTCTATGTTATGAATCGACAGGTAGGAACACTCATGCGGGTCCAGTCCCGATAAATCGGACTGAATGACCGCGGTTAAAAGGGAGGATGTTATGCGCGTGAAGATGGGACTCGACAAAATCAAATCCATGTTTGATATCAGCGGCAAGGTGGCGGTCATTACAGGTGGCTCGGGGGGATTTGGCCGGGCGGCAGCCATGGGCTTGGCAGCCTACGGTGCCAGGGTTGTCGTAACTTCCCGGACGCTTTCAAGCCTCGAAGAAACCGTATTGGAGGTTGAAAAACAGGGCGCAGAGGCCCTGGCCATTTCCTGTGATGTCACCGATGCAGAGAGTGTTTCTGCCATGGCCAAACAGGTTGTCGAACAATTCGGGAAGATCGACATCATGGTCACCGGCGCCGGCATCGCTGCGCGTCACCCCGCAGAGGAAATGCCCATCGATGAATGGCAAAAGGTTATGGATGCCAACGTCAAGGGAACCATGCTCTGCTGCCAGGAGGCCGGAAAAGACATGATCAAACGTGGTGAACCAGGCAGCATCATCACCGTCGGCTCCATTCGCGGTTTTTTGGGGCACCCGGCAGGCTATTCAGCCTATGGCACATCCAAAGGGGCGGTTCATCTGTTGACCAAACAACTGGCCTGCGAATGGGCCAAATACAAGATTCGGGTCAACTGTATCGCACCTTGCATCTTCTGGACCCCGTTGACCGAGCCGATTCTGAACGACAAAGAAATGTATAAAATTTTTATGTCCCGGATACCCATCGGCCGGGCGGCAGAGCCTGAAGATTTCATCGGAGCGCTGGTTTATCTGGCTTCACCCGCCTCCAGCATGATGACCGGGCACATCATGTCTGTAGACGGTGGCGCAGCAGCAGGATAGGGAGGGTCGCATGAATGCTCAAACACGTATGTTCCCATCCGTGGCAGTAATTGGTGCGGGACTGATGGGTCACGGTATCGCCCAGATATTCGCACTCAGCGGCCGCCAGGTCTGGCTTAACGACCTGGACGAACAGATGCTGAAACAGGCGGTAGAAAATGTCCGGGCAAACCTTACTCTTTTTGTTCAAAACGGATTGGTTTCCGCAAAAGAAGTTGGTCTGGCTCTTGATAGGATCCATACCACGACATCCCTTGAACAGGCAGCCGGCCACGCCGACTATGTGGTGGAAGCCATCAGTGAAAATCTGCCGCTCAAGCAGGCAATATTTAAAAAGCTGGACGAAATCTGCCGCCCGGATACCATTCTAACCACAAACACCTCGGTGATGAGCATTACCGAAATTGCAGCCAAGGCTAAAATTCGATCGAGAATTGCCGGCACTCACTTCTGGAACCCGCCCCACTTGATCCCCCTGGTGGAAGTGGTGCCCGGTGACGACACCGCTCCGGAAACCGTTGAACGTGCGTATAACCTATTGGCCGAAGTGGGCAAGCATCCGGTTCGGGTTAAACGAGACGTTCCCGGGTTTGTGGGAAACCGCCTGCAACACGCTCTCTGGCGCGAGGCTCTCTCCATTGTGGATCAGGGAATCGCAGAACCGGCAGAAGTGGATGAGGTGGTCAAGATGGGGTTTGGTATCCGTTTACCAGTATTGGGCCCACTGGAAAACGCCGACCTGGTGGGATTGGATCTTACCCTTGCTATCCATGATTACATATTGAAACACCTGGACGCTTCACCCGAACCTGCTCCTATTCTGAAACGTAAGATAGATCAGGGATACCTGGGTTTTAAGAACGGTCGTGGCCTGCAAACATGGACCGAGCAGGAGATTGCCGACACCCGAACCCGACTGGCCGATCATCTGTTGCAATGGAACAAGGCACAGAAAAACGTATAATTTTGAGAGGGTATGATGGGCGGTATTAAAACATACATCAACGGAACCACCGGAGGTCCTGTGCGTGTCTATGTTCGTGACGGACGCATTATCCGCATAACACCGATTGAACTCGATGATACCGATGCGCCCTCCTGGAAGATAAAAGCCCGGGGGCAGACCTTCTCACCACCACGCAGAACCACGCTGGCTCCTTACTCACTGGCCTGGCGGTCTATGATCTACTCCCCCCAGAGAATAATGACCCCGTTGAAACGGGTGGATTTCGATCCCGATGGTGAGCGTAACTGCAAAAAACGGGGTGAATCCGGCTACGAAGCCATCAGCTGGGATACAGCCGCCGATATCGTCTGCAATGAGATCAAACGCATCAAGAGGGACTATGGACCAGCAGGCATGTTGTCAACAGCCAGCTCACACCACCTCTGGGGCAATATCGGTTATCGCCACAGTGCCTATTTTCGTTTTATGAATTTGGTCGGATACACCTATGCGGACCACAATCCGGACAGCTGGGAAGGCTGGCATTGGGGCGGCATGCACCAGTGGGGCTTCTCGTGGCGCCTTGGTATTCCAGAGCAGTACGACCTGCTCGAAGATGCCCTCAAGAATACCGAGATGGTGGTGTTCTGGTCCTCCGACCCGGAGACGACCCATGGCATATACTCAGCCTTCGAGTCCACTCCCAGGCGTTTCTGGTTGAAGGAACTTGGCGTTAAAATGGTCTTTATCGATCCTTTCATGAACCATACCGCTGGCCTGTTCGGTGACAAATGGTTCGCTCCCCGTCCCGATGCGGGCAACGCCATGGCTTTGGCCATCGCCCATGTCTGGATGACAGAAGATACCTATGATAAGGACTACATCGCCCAACATGCCGTCGGTTTTGATCAATGGGCCGACTATGTGCTTGGCAAAGAGGACGGACAACCCAAATCGCCCCAGTGGGCGGAACAGGAGTGCGGTGTTCCTGCCCGGCAGATTAGAGCCCTGGCCAGGGAGTGGGCCTCTAAAAAGACAATGCTGGCAGCCGGCGGTATGAGCGGGTGGGGAGGTGCCTGCCGGTCGGCAACGGGCGCCCAGTGGGCCAGACTGATGATTTCACTGCAAGCCATGCAGGGCTTGGGAAAACCCGGGGTTAACATCTGGTCCACGGTTCAAGGGGCTCCCAGCAATACTGATTTTATGTTTCCGGGCTATGCCGAAGGCGGTATCTCGGCGGATCCGGACAATTCGGCTGCCGGCTTCCGCTGGGCCAACAAGATTGATTTCATGGGCACCAAATCCAATATCAACCACCCCGGAGGGCAGCATATTCCCAGGCTTAGGATCCCTGAATGCATCCTCGAAGGGAAGACCAAATGGCGCGGCAAAGGTTTTTGCGGAAGTTCCATTGAGGCACAGTTCAAACCGTACACGTATCCTGAAGACGGCTTTCCGGAAATACAGATGTACTATCGGTACGGCGGTTCTTTTATCGGCACCATGACAGAAACCAATCGCTATGTAGAAGCTTACCGAACCGAACGTCTGCCCTTTGTGGTCAACCAGTCGATCTGGTTTGAAGGTGAAACCCGATTCGCAGACATCATATTGCCGGCCTGTACCAATTTCGAGCGCTGGGACATCAGCGAATTTGCCAACTGTTCCGGATATGTCACCGACTCTTTCACCCAGGTTAACCATCGGGTGGTAACCCTTCAGCAGCAGTGCATCGAACCTCTGGGGCAATCCAAGTCCGACTATGACATTTTCGTTCTATTGGCCAAACAATTGGGAATTTTTGAGGCATACACCGAAGGAGGGATGAATGAGCTGGACTGGGTCAAGCGGTACTTCAAGAATACGGACCTGCCGCAACACATCTCCTGGGAAGACTTTGAGAAAAAGGGCTATTTTGTAGTGCCCCTGCCTGAAAACTACAAGCCCACACCGGCATTGCGCTGGTTTGCCGATGGCAGGCCAAAGGATACGCCTGACTGGGGACCGCATCCCGAGACCCAGGCCGTGGCTGGAAAAGGCCTGCAGACGGCCTCCGGCAAAATTGAATTCGTTTCTTCCAGTCTTAGCCGGTTCAACCCTGACGATCCGGAGCGGACGGTAATGCCCCAGTACGTGCCTTCCTGGGAGGGTCATCATACCTCCGAGCTTTACACAAAGTACCCACTTCAGTTGATCAGCCCCCACCCGCGTTACAGTTTTCACACGATGGGCGACGGCAAGGAGAGTTGGGTCAACGACATCAGAGACCACCGGGTTCTCAAAGAGGATGGACGATCCTATTGGATTATCCGCTTGAACAACAACGATGCCAAATCAAGGGGAATTGGTGATGGCGATTTGGTAAAAGCCTTCAATGACAGGGGTGAGGTAATTCTGGCTGCCAGGCTGACCGAGAGATTGCCCCCGGGTACTGTGCATTCTTATGAATCCTGTGCAGACTACCAGCCAACGGGCATTCCCGGGAAAAGTGCCGATCTGTCAGGTTGTATAAACCTCCTTACACCCAAGCGCTTTGTGACCAAGGATTCCTGTGGGATGGCATCCAACTCCTGCTTGATCCAGGTTGCCAGACTTAAAGGAGGTGCACGATGACGGCTACCTGGGGCCTGACCATCGATGTGGCGCGATGTCACGACTGCAACAACTGCTTTCTGGCCTGTAAAGACGAATTTGTGGGTAACGACTGGCCGCCTTACGCCAAAGCACAACCGGACCGTGGCCAACGTTGGATGAATATACTTCATCGTGAGCGGGGCGGGTATCCGCTGGTGGCGGTTGCCTATCTGCCCAAACCCTGCCAGCACTGTAAAAATCCGCCGTGCTTAAAGGCTGCCCACAACGGTGCCGTTACCGTACGCCAGGACGGGATCGTTCTTATTGATCCTAATAAAGCCGTGGGCCAGAAGCAACTGGTCGAAGCCTGTCCCTACGGGGTTATCTTTTGGAACGAAACACTTCAATCCCCTCAAAAATGTAACCTGTGTGCCCATCTACTGGATGAGGGCTGGAAAGAACCGCGTTGCGTTCAGGTTTGTCCAACCGGTGCCATGCAGGCTTTCAAATTGACGGGCGATGCGTGGGAACGGTTGATCAAAGAGGATGGACTGTCACGTTACTTGCCCGAACATGAAACCAGGCCACGTGTGCGCTACAAGAACCTGAAATGTTTCACCCACGGTTTTATTGCCGGCAGCGTGGCCTTTGCCGATACTGACGAGTGTGTAGAGAACGCCCAAATATTGCTGATGAACAAGCAGGGCCAGACAATAGCCGAGACACAGACCAATAATTATGGTGATTTTAGACTGCCTGGTCTGGAGGAAGTCCCCTGCAGTTTACTGGTGAGCATAAATGCCCAAGGTCTGCCACCCAAGTTGGTGGCGGTTGAATTTGAGACCAGTCTCAATTTGGGAACCATCGTCATATGAGTTTTATACCTAAAGTGAGCGTTCAGGTTATATAGAGAGGTGGCGCTTTTGGCAGAAACGACAAATACGGACCTGTTGGTAGTTAAAAATCTGAATCGCAGTTTCGGCAGTTTGGCCGCAGTCAGCAACCTGTCATTCGAGGTTCACAGGGGTGAAATCCTGGGCATCATGGGGCCTAATGGTGCCGGAAAAACCACTGTCTTCAATTTATTGACCGGTATCCTAAAGCCCAACAGCGGTTCCATGTTCCTTGACGGCAAAGATATTACCCGCCTTTCGGCAGCAAAACGTTGTCGGGCAGGAATCGGCCGGACATATCAGGTTCCCCGTCCGTTTACGAAAATGACCGTATTGGAAAACCTGATGGTGGCCGCCGTTCATGGCGGAGGTCTTCTTGAGAAGAAAGCCATGCGGAAATCCGATGCGATTTTAGACATGATTAACTTGTCATCCGTACGCGATAATTTTGCCGGCAGTCTCTCTCTTTTGGATCGCAAGCGCTTGGAACTAGGCCGAGCCCTGGCCTCCCAACCTTCACTGATTCTGATTGATGAAGTGGCCGGCGGGCTGACCGAAAAAGAAGTCGAACAGCTTTTGGGGATTGTCAAGGAGATCCAACATCAGGGTATCACCATCATCTGGATCGAACATATCATGATGATGATGTCTGAAGGGGCGGATCGGATCTTGTGCATTGCTGAGGGTAAACGAATGCAATGCGGAGATCCCTCCGAAGTGATGTGTTCGAAAGAAGTATTGGAGTGCTATCTGGGTGAGGAGGAGGCGTGATGCCAGCCGGTGCAGCCATTCAAGTGGGTGGAGTAAACGTGTTTTATGGCGATTTTCATGCCTTGTGGGACATTTCTCTGGAAGTAGGCCGGGGTGAGATTGTGTCGATCATAGGCAGCAATGGCTCCGGCAAATCAACCCTTTTAAATACCCTGGCAGGACAGTTGACACCAAGAACCGGCAGCATCACCTATTTTGGAGAATCCATTGGCAGTCTGCCGCCCCACGAGACCGTGGCCAAGGGCATGGTCCTTGTACCGGAAGGGCGCCGGGTGTTTCCACGCCTGACAGTATTTGAGAATCTGCTCATGGGTTCCTACACATATAAAGCCAGGAAAAACAGAAAGCAATCTCTTGAAAATATCCACGAGCTCTTTCCTCGCCTTGGAGAACGCGGGGACCAGATGGCCGATACACTTTCCGGTGGTGAACAGCAGATGCTGGCCATCGGACGCGCTTTGATGAGTGAACCGAAGGTGCTGCTCTGTGATGAGATCTCTCTGGGCCTGGCTCCCATTGTCATCAAGGGCATCTATCAGAAGATCAAGCAGATCAATGCGTTGGGACTAACCATCATCCTGGTTGAGCAAGATATAACCCGCAGTCTGAAAGTGGCGGACCGCGCTTATGTCATGTTGGAAGGAAAAATCGTACTGGAAGGAAAACCCTGCGATCTGACAGAAGAGCGGGTAAAAGAAGCCTATTTTGGAATATAGGGAGCAGTCAATGGAAGGTCTTGCACAAGACATACTGAACGGCTTGCTGTTAGGCGGACTTTACGCCGTCGTGGCCATCGGTCTCTCCACTATTTTCGGGATCGTCAGGCTAGTGAATCTGGCACACGGCGATTTGATGATTCTTGCTTCGTATCTGAGCCTGTTTATGGTCTCTGCCTTGGGCGTAAGCCCCTTGTTAACCTTGGTGGCAATTATGCCCATCATGTTTGCAGTCGGATATATATTGCAGCGCTTCCTCCTTAATCGTGTGCTCGGCGAGGAAATGGAACCACCTCTTTTGGTGGCATTCGGTGTCTCCATCATCCTGCAGAACCTGATGTTGATGACATTCACCCCCGACGCCCGCAGCCTGATGTCAAACCTTTCTTTGATGACCTTTTCACTTGGCAGGAACCTCAGTGTGCCGGTTCTTTATCTAATCAATTTTTTCATCGCATTAGCGGTTATCGCCGGGCAGCACTACTTTTTGCAGAACACCTACATGGGGCGGGGAATTCGCGCTGCATCAGACGACAAATATGCGGCTCAACTCATGGGCATCAACACCCAAAACACCTATGCCGTTGCCATGGGTATCGCCATCATGACGGCAGGTGTGGCTGGTGTACTGGTGGGAATGACCTTTACCTTCTATCCCCATTCCGGTCCCCAATATTTGATTATCGCTTTCGGGGTCGTGGTTATTGGCGGGCTGGGGAGCATGAAAGGGACCTTCGTTGGCGGTTTGATTTTGGCTTTGGCCCAGATTCTGGGTGCCCGTGTGTTCGGTCCGGGTTACCAGCTGTTGTGCGGTTATGTGGTTTTATTGATTGTCCTGGCGGTCAGGCCCCAGGGCATTTTGGGGAGGGGCTGAGAACCCATGACGAATCGATTCACCAGGATCAAATGGACCATTTTGGCTGCACTGACAGTCGGTCTCGGTACAGTGCCTGTCTGGGGCAGCGAGTACGCGATGCTGTTCTTCATGCTGTTTTGCATCTATCTTGCCCTGGCTCAGATGTGGAACCTGCTGGCTGGATATTCAGGCCTGATATCGCTGGGCCAGCAATCTTTCGTCGGATTGGGCGGTTATACCGTAGCGGTACTGAGCAGTTACTACGGCATCAATATATGGATCGGTGTTGTATTGGGGGGCCTGGCCTCGGTATTGCTGGCGCTGCTCATGTCCCTGTTTATCTTTCGGATGAAAGGGGTTTATTTCGCCATCGGAACCTGGATTTTTGCAGAAGCGCTGCTGGTCTGGTTCAGCAACTGGGCCTACGTCAAATACGGTTCGGGTCTCTTTATCAAGCCTACGAACGATTTGTCAATGGAGGCCATCTACTATGCGGCTTTCGTTGTGGGCGCCGGCTCGGTCGCACTTGTTTACATGCTGCTGCGCTCCAGACTGGGTTTGGGGTTGATGGCCATGCGGGATGACGATCAAGTCTCCGAGACCCTGGGCGTTGACGTATTCCGTTCAAAACTCTATTGCTTCCTCATATCCGCTTTTGTCACCGGGATCACCGCTGGCATTTTCTACGTCTTCCAGATTTTTATTCAGCCCTACAAAGCGTTCGCCATCGACTGGACCGTCAAGCTGGTGTTCATGGTTATTATCGGAGGCATAGGAACCATTGAGGGCCCGATCTTAGGCGCACTCATTTATATCGTTTTATCCCAGTTTCTGGCCGAGTACTTCTCGGTAAGCATGCTCATTCTGGGAGCAATCGCCATTGTCGTGATTCTGGTCGCACCCAAAGGAATCATGGGTACACTCCAGGAAAAATTGGGCTTTGAAATCCTCTCACCACGTCGAAACTGAGTTGGATTTTAGGTATTAAGAAACCGTTATTGTTAAGTTCCGCATCATACAGACCTTGTAATCATGGCAAAAAGGCCAAGCTGTTTGGCCTGCGCCGGGTGTCCATTAACCAGTTTCTATCTATTTGGCTGGTTGATAACCAGAAGACCAGTCATTGCTGGTTTACTTCAACAGAAAAGGAGGAGTGTATGCTAAAAGAAAAGGACGGAAAGGCAAAAGGAATAAATCGTAGGGATTTTTTGAAGAAATCGGCTGTCGCAGCCGGAGCTGCCGCCATTTCTGTTACGGGTTTGCCAGTTTTTACGAGTCCTGCCTGGGCGGGCAAGCGTGACCACATCCTGATCGGTCGCCCCAATCCCAGCACCGGACCCCTTGCCGACTTTGGCGCGCCAACCCCCTGGGTGGATGACCGGGTTCTGGCCAAGATAAATGCCGATGGTGGCATTTTCATCGAGCAACTGGGAAAAAAACTACCGGTCAAGGTCAAAATCATGGACACGGAATCCAACCCCACCAAGGCTGCCGAGCTGACATCCAGATTGATCATGCAGGACAAGGTGGATCTAATGGTCGCCTTTCATACACCGGACACGGTCAATCCGGTCAGCAGCATCTGTGAACGATTCAAGATGCCCTGCATCACCCTGGATTCGCCGTTGGAACCTTGGCTCGATGGTGGCCCGTACACGTGGGCTTTCCATTCCTTCTGGTCGGTGGAAAAAGACATCCTGCCGACCTATGTTGGTATGTGGGAACAGATCCCCACCAACAAAGTTGTCGGTGTGCTCATGGCCAACGATCCTGATGGCGTTGCCTGGTCGGCCATTTTCAAAAACAAGTTGGAGCCTAAAGGCTACAAATTCGTCGACATGGGACGTTTCCCATACGGAACCCAAGATTTCAGCAGCTTCATCAATGCCTGGAAAAAGGAAAATGTTGAAATTATCCTGGGTAACACCATCCCACCGGATTTTGCCACAGCCTGGCGTCAGTGCCGCCGGTTCGGGTTTACACCCAAAATAGCCACGATCGGTAAAGCCATTCTCTTCCCCTCGGCGGTGGGTGCCCTGGGAGGAGACCTGCCCAATGGATTGAGCTGCGAAGTCTGGTGGAGCCCCGACCACCCCTTTAAGTCTTCCCTGGAAAATGCATCAGCCAAAGATCTTTGTGTGGACTGGATGAAGGACAAGAACCAAGAGTGGACCCAGCCCATAGGCTATAAATACGCTGGTTATGAACTCGCGGCCGACGTTCTGTCCCGGGCAAAATCCCTTGACAAGGAGATTCTCCGCAAGGCTATCGCCGATACCAATATCGATACCATCGTAGGTCCTATTAAGTTCAACGACAAAAATTATTGCCGCACACCTTTGGTGGGTGGTCAATGGGTAAAAGGAGACAAATACCCCTGGAAGATTAACATCGTATACAACAAGCAGCACCCGGATATCCCAACAAACGGGACTTTCAAGGCGATCGGTTAATACCTGAATCTTGCATGAAAAATTGATGCCCAAACACCCCTGTGCCGCATAGGCGCAGGGGCAAGAAAGGAAAAAAGATGGGAAAGAAAGTATTTATTGACCTGAGCCACCCTTTTTTTGGGGACATGCCCCTCTGGCCCTACTTTTCAAAGCCGGAAATCGCTCCCATGCATAGCATGGCAAAAGGCGGTGTTGTCACCCAGACCATCAAGTGCACCATGCACACCGGAACCCATGCGGACGCCCCCCGTCATGTAATGGAACGCATGTTCGACGGCCGCCGTGCCCTCTACTCCCACGAGCTCCCCGTGGACGCTTATGCTGGTGAAGCTGTATGTCTTGACGTACGCACCCCTGACTGGCAGCTGACCACCGCAGAGCATCTCGACGACGCGGTTGCTCGTGCCGGCATGAAGCCCGAAGAACTAGAAGGCATGGTCGTCTGTGTCCGCACCGGTATGCACCTCAAGTTTGACGACAGCAAGGATTACTACCACTACTCTGTCGGTAACGGAGTTGAAGCCGGCAACTGGTTCTTAAAGCACAAGGTAAAATGTGTGGCCATGGATCAGCAGGCACTGGACCATCCGCTGCACACTTCTATGGGTAACAACGGAACCCGAATGATGCTTGAAGGCTACTCTGGAAAAAACATCTGTGAGGAGTTCATCGAGAAGTACGGTGAAGAGGCATATGCCGAATTTGACAAGGAGCTCTACATCAAAATTCACGGCCAGACCAAGTACGATGAGAAATTCGGCGCCCTTGAGGCCATCGGTTGCTACGGAACCTGGGAGCCCTGTCACAAGATTCTGCTCGGTAACTACATCGTTGGTGTAGAGAACCTCGGCGGCGACCTGGAGAAGGTGGTGAACAAGCGTTTCCGTTTCTTCGCCTTCCCGATTCGCTGGCATCTCGGTGATGGTTCTATGGTTCGTTGCGCTGCCGAAATCGACGAGGACGATCTGAATGATGTACCGTCACGCACCTACCCCTATGGTGCAATGTAATTTGAGACGCTGATCCACAGGACTAATTTTCTGATGCCGGATAACTTTTCTTTTTGAAGGTTATCCGGCTAAATCAACTGATTACCAAACAGGAAATAAACAAGGATGAAAAAGGATGAAAAAAATAAAACTTGAAGAGGTAAATGCATACGAAGCGCCAGGCCATTTTGGAATGACGGCCATGCGGCTTCAGGGCACTGAGGAAACCGGTGTTACCAAATTCTGGATGGGCTTGTCCCATTTTCTACCCAACGGCGGGGCTGAATGGGGATATGAGGACAATCCCCTGGAAAAGGTCTATTTTGTACTGAAAGGGGAAATCACCGTCAAATCCAAAACCGAAGAGATTGTGCTGAGAAAATGGGATTCGCTTTTCATCGGCCCCAATGAAGGCCGGGCCATCATCAATAACACCAACAAGCCGGCCAGTATGCTGGTAGTAATCAATTACCCGGAGTAGCCCGAAGCCCGGGGACGGATTGAAAAAATTAAAGACATGAAAATGACAGATACGATAAAGAAAAAGGCCATCATAACGGCGGCTCTCACGGGATCGATCCATATTGAAACCCGAATTGGCATCACTGAATGCCGGGTCAATGAATTTTGCCCTATTTCATATTGCCGACAAGATACAGGATTATACATTTGACTGGGAAAAACCGTACCTTGCCGGAACAGATGATTTTATCTTTCCCAACACCTTTAAAACCATGCGTCAGTTTCTGGAAACGTTTGAGACCAAAGGAACCAAGCCTGAGTTCGAAATATACGACATGGGCATGATCAACAATCTGTCTTTTTTAATCCGCCAGGGGATCGTTAAAAAGCCGGTTTACATGCAGTTTGTCCTGGGTATTCTCGGCGGCATGCCGGCAACACCTGAAAATCTGGTCTACCTGGTGGATACCGCCCGTCGGCAAATTGGCGATTTTGTGTTTTCGGTGTGCGCCGCCGGCAACCGACAGTTCCCCCTGTGCACCCAGTCATTGATCATGGGCGGCAATGCGCGTGTTGGCCTGGAGGACAATCTATATCTCGAGAAAGGTGTTCTAGCTAAAAGCAATGCCGAACAGGTAAGCAAAATTATTCGCATAGCCAGGGAGTTGGGTATTGAACCGGCTACACCCGGTGAAGCCCGTCACATTTTAGGATTGAAAGGTTTGGATAAGGTAGATTTTTAATTCTAAAACCTGAAACATGCACGAGCCGAGGAGAACAAAAAAAGATGACCTTCGCTGATAAGGTGTTAGATACGATTCTTTTTGGCATGGGGCACGCCATAAGAGTGACCGCGGCAAGACACAGCTCCTTTAAAAAACGCATACGCAGTAAAGACTTTATCGCTCAAATCAAGACCCTCGACAATTCCACAGGCAGGTATTTCATCTTCAAACCCCGAAAATTCAGCTCGAGAAAAGGGATCCGTGCCAACGCCGATGTCAACATGATTTTCAGCAGTGCGGAACTGGCCGTGAAACTCTTAACACCGCCCCGAGATCAGCTGGACATGATCAATGCCGCCAAGGACAGTCAAGTCATGGTCGAAGGGCCGGACGAATTGGCCATATGGTTCAGTGAAACCCTGAATATGCTGCTCACCATCGGTGCGAAATATGGGACGGACATGGGTGATGGTGTGTTTCGCTATACCAGCAATACCAATGGGGGGCCTATCTTTGTCTATGTGAAAGACAACAAAATTATCCGCATCACCCCTATCGAGTTTGATGAAACCGATGCACCACCATGGACAATCCATGCCAGGGGCAAACGCTTTACCCCACCGCGCAAGACCACTGTCTCACCCCATACCCTGGGATGGAAATCCATGGTATATTCGAAAGATCGAATCCTGTACCCCATGAAACGAGTCGATTTCGATATCAATGGCGAGCGCAACCCCCAGAATCGGGGTATTTCCGGGTACGAACGGATCTCCTGGGATGAGGCCCTCAATCTGGTGGTCGGTGAAATCAAGCGGGTCAAGCGAGATTGCGGACCGGGTGCCATCTTGAACGGCAGTGGCTCCCACCACACCTGGGGCCATCTGGGGTACTGGCTCAGTGCAAGATTACGCTTTTTCAACTCCTTGGGCTTTACACCGGTGGTACACAATCCCGACAGTTGGGAGGGATGGTACTGGGGGGCCATGCACCATTGGGGCCACAGCTCCCGTCTCGGCGCCGGCGAGGCGTACGGGACCATAGAAGATTGTCTGCAGGAAGCCGAAATGGTCGTGTTCTGGTCGAGCGACCCGGAGGCAACCGGTGGTGTGTATGGTGCCTTTGAAGGTACAATCCGCCGCCAGTGGCTCAAGGAGTTGGGTATTCAATTGGTCCATATCGATCCCTTTTACAATCACACGGCTGCCTTATTGGGTGGCAAATGGCTCGCTCCGCGACCGGCAACCGGCAATGCTCTCGCGCTGGCAATTGCCTATGTCTGGATAACGGAAGATTTGTATGACAAATCCTATGTGGCTGACCGTACGGTAGGATTTGAGGCGTGGAAACAGTATATTTTAGGTGACGAGGACGGCATACCCAAAACGCCGGAATGGCAGGAAAAAGAAGCCGCTATACCGGCAAAGGATGTGCGTGCCCTGGCAAGACAGTGGGGTACCAGGAAAACCTATCTGGCCGCCGGCGGGATCAACGGCTTTGGCAGTGCATGCCGTTGTGCCACAGGAAACGAGTGGGCGCGGTCGATGGTATGCTTGATGGCCATGCAGGGCTTGGGGAAGCCGGGTGTCAACCTGGGAGGCATGCAGCAGGGAACACCCGTGGATCATCGTTTCTATTTTCCCGGTTATGCCGAAGGCGGCTTTTCCGGAGACTATCAGGGTACGGCCATGGCCGTCAGCCTCTATCAGCGTATGCCACAGCTGCCGACAGTCAACACGGTGGCCCAGAGAGTACCGCGTCTCAAAATACCCGAGGCCATCATGGAGGGTAAATGTGAAGGCTATCCCACGTATCCATTTACCATCGAGGGGCAGTTCCTCAAGTTCGGGTATCCAGCACCCGGTCATTCTCCCGTCAAGCTGTACTACAAATACGGCGGATCCCACTTCGGCACCATGAACGAGACCAATCGTTATGTCCGCGCCTATCGTTCAGACGGTTTGGAATGCGTTGTCAACCAGTCCATATGGTTTGAAGGTGAAGCCAAATTCGCTGACGTCATCCTTCCCGCCTGTACCAGTTTCGAACGCTGGGATATCAGCGAGTTCGCCAATTGCGGTGGATACATCCCGCATTGCTACAATCAGTGCAACCATAGGGTTGCCGTGATACAGCACAAATGCATCGAGCCCTTGGGCGAATCAAAATCAGATTTTATGATCTTCCTTGAAGTGGCCAAGCGGTTGGGTCTGGGGGCTCCTTTTTCTGAGGGGATGACGGAGCTGGACTGGTGCCGGCGTTTGTTCGATGCCACAGATCTGCCCAGGAAGATATCCTGGAAAAATTTTCTCAAAAAGGGCTATTATGTCATCCCGTCCCCACCGCCCCTTAAACGACCCGCCGTCTCGTATCGCTGGTTTGCGGAAGACCGGTTAAAAGACACGCCAGACCTAACCCCCCTGCCGGGAGATTATACCGAACAATGGCGCCGTGGGCTGCAAACTCAGTCCGGAAAACTGGAGTTTGTTTGTTCGAGCCTTGAACGATTCGACCCGAATGACCCGGAGAGACCCACGATGACAAAATACATCCCTTCCTGGGAAGGGCATCACAGTGGAGCGTTATATCAAAAATACCCGCTGCAGTTAATTTCACCGCACCCCCGATTCAGCTTTCATACCATGGGTGACGGCAAGGACAGCATCATCAACGACATCAAGGACCATCGTGTACTTATCGATGGGTACTACTACTGGATCGTTAGAATCAATTCCAAGGACGCCGCGGCACGGAAAATAAAAGTCAACGATCTGGTCAACGTGTTCAATGATCGAGGTGCAGTCATCTGCGCCGCCCAGCTCACAGAACGGATTCCCCCGGGAACGGTTCATTCTTATGAATCCTGCGCAGTATACGACCCGGTGGGTGAACCGGGGGAATCATCCGACCGCGGCGGCTGCATCAATCAATTGACACCCAGTCGAATGATCATAAAGAAGTCACATGCCACGGCATCGAACGCATGCCTTGTTCAGATAGAGGCCTGGCCGTCAAAAAAGGAGGAATCCTTATGACGAAATGGAATCTTATTATCGATATTGAGAAATGTGAAGACTGCAACAACTGCTTCCTGGCGTGTAAAGACGAACATGTGGGCAATGAGTGGCCAGGGTATACGGATTCCCAGCCGCGTCACGGTCATCGCTGGATCAATATCCTGCGTAAAGAACGTGGGCAGTTTCCCCTGGTTGATGTTGCCTACCGGCCGACGCCCTGTATGCACTGCGATGATGCACCCTGCATTGCTGCGGCTGAAGGACAGGCAATATTCAAGAGAGATGACGGTATTGTGCTGATGGATCCACAAAAGGCAAAGGGGCAAAAAGAACTGATGAAATCATGCCCCTACGGTGCCATATGGTGGAACGAAGAAAAAAATGTGCCCCAAAAATGTACCCTGTGCGCGCATCTGCTCGATGCCGGCTGGAAACAGCCCCGTTGCGTGCAGGTATGCCCTACCGGTGCCCTGGAGATTGTCCGGGCCGATGACAGTGCGATGCAGGAGCAGATTAAAAATCAGGGTCTGGAAATCCTTTCCCCGGATCAGCAGACAAAACCACGAGTCTATTACAAGAATCTGCATCGGTATGCATGCTGCTTTATCGCCGGCAGCGTCGTGGTTAATACGGATGATATGAGTAATTGTGCCCATGGCGCAACCGTTGTTCTGTCGAAAAATGACACAGCTGTAGCCAAGACAACCACGGACAATTTTGGTGACTTCAAGTTTGAAAAAATTGAACCGGACAGCGGAACCTATCGACTGGATATCGGATACCGGGAATTTGAGACGAAAACAATTACCGTTGAACTGACCGGAAGCGTCAGCCTGAAAGATATCGTTTTTGAACAGAAATCGTAAGCACATTCCCCACAACTTGCTTCCGGGGGAAAATGCCATACGAAACGGTCAATGCATTCAGCCTATCCGATGGAGATAAACGGCCTGTGTTGAAAGCTCTGCCCACATAGCAGATCCGTCGAGTCAACGACCACCCGTGAAACGGGTGGCTTGGATTTCCCCCAAAATGGGGGAAAGACAAAGGAGACGGCACGTATCCGCAAGTTCAGGTTCGGAACCGCGTGCCGAGCACGCGGTTTGTAGAACAATCAATACTGCAGCCCCTGCCAGATAAAATACAACCCTATTACCATCATCAACACCCCGCCGAGCTGGTATACTTTTTCGCGATATCTCAGCCAGCGCAGATCCGTGAGTCTCGATACGAGAAATAGCGCCGGTATGGTGCCGAGGCCGAAACAGAGCATGAGACCCGCCCCGGAAAGCACACCACCCAGGGTAGTGTCCGCTTCCATTCCGGAACGTGCCGCCGCAAGCAGAGCCGTGTAGACCGGTCCACAGGGCAGCAGCCCGAGAAGCAGCCCAAGGGGCAGATACATCAAGGGATGCTTCTTTTCCTGTAACAGCTGTTTAAAAATTCTGGTGAGGAAGGTGCCCACCGGGGGAGCCGCCCGGAAAATGGCACTGGTACGGACCCAGCCGGTCATCCCAAGACCCATCAGTATGATGATGACACCCGCAGCCACCATGACCCCTTTTTGTAAACCATCGATGCTTTCCGCAAAGCGGGTGAAGGAGGCCATGCCACCGGCGATTGCACCCAGAAGACCATAGGTCAGGGTTCGGCCGCTATTGTAAAACAGATGGGGCCAGACCGATGGTGCCCCTTTCAAATTCAGTGAAAGGGATAGTACAATGGGCCCACACATACCGATACAGTGCCCGAAACCGATGGTCACACCGGTTGTAAAGAAAAGAATATAAATAGAACTAGTAGACAACATCGAAAGTAAACACGACGCTGCCGATATCCGGCAGGGTAACTGTGGCCTGCCAGATGGTCTTGCCGCTTTTGCAACGGACAATTACTCCCTGACCTTCATACGTTGCTGCGCCGTTTTTTTTGAGTGTGACCCGATTCGGTCCCATTTTCATACCGGGCATACCCAAATCGATGAAGGGCGCTTCCGAAAGTGAATCGCCACTGATCTTGACCTGAAAGGTCAAGTCCGTCATGGCCTTCACGGGTCTGGGCAGGATTTCCAGATGGATCGTCCTGGCATTGATCTGCTTCTGACAGCCGCCAGACTGAATATCGCAATCCACGTTAACGTCTGTGGCTGAGCTAACACCAGGCTGATAAACTGAAAATACCAGCAGGACGAGAAATAAAATACCCTTACCGAACAGGGGAAATTTGAATCTTCTTGCTTTCATGGGTGGCTCCTTGATTGCGCTGTGCGATATTACGCCTTCGGCTGTTATTTGTAGTCATTTGCCTTTCAGGCGTCATTAGCGCTGCGCGCGTCTTTATGCCTGCGGCTGTCATTTGTCCTTCGGACGTCATTAGCGCTACGCGCGTCATTTATTGTTGCTGATAGCTTTTAGCTGAGCCTAAAACCTAACACATAACACCTAATACATAAAACCTAAACCCATCACCACCAACGTCAGGCATAGCAAGGTAAGCGGAAAATAACTTGCCCGGTTGAATAGTACCATGGCCTGTTCCCTCTCCCGGATCATAAACAGCTTAACCACCGGAATCAGAAGTAGATAGATACCGGCGGCAAAAGCTGAAAGAGAAGCGATCCATTTCCACGCCGGGAAACTCAGCATAAAGAGATAGGCAATCAGGAGCATTGATATGAACAGGGCCGCCAACGCCAGAAAAGCCGCCTTCTCTGCACCCAGTTGCACCGGTATCGTTTTGGCTCTGAATTGACGATCCAGTTCGATATCGGACCAATCGGCCGGGATGTTCTGTCCGCCGATTTCCCAGAAAAAAAGACCCAGAAACAAGATAATCATATAAATCGGGGATGGATGGGGATCAACGGCAAGGAGTGCCGCGACAGGTCCCGAGTTCTTGACGATGCCACTGACCACTGATTTCCAGGGGCTTACGTGCCATAATAGACAATAGACGATTTCCAGAGCAGCTCCCATTAAAAAAATGACCACACACATGGGGTTCAGAAGATACGCGCCCACCAGGGCAACCAGGGACCAGCCCGCCGCCCACAAGATTCCCTCCTGGTAGGTCAATAGTCCTTGCGCCATGGGATGCCTTACCATCAGGGAATCCAGATAGCTTTCTGCGGTCAGGGCACTTTCGTCACCTTTTGCCATATCGGTTCGAAAATCGATGATGTCATTCAAGGCATACACGGCGGTATAGCCTGCAAAAGCCGTCATCAGACCGATGATTACCACATGGGCGGGGGGGAAACCGCCGAGGTAGAGCAACACGGCAAATGCCGGGGTTGCCATGTCCAGCAGACCATGGGGGGTACGCGAAAGGGCAAAAAAGCGCTTGAGCTGTTCCACCCGTCCTGATGATTTAGATGTCGGTCCTGCATTCATAGACATAGATTTTACATTTACCCTAAGTTGAGCGCTCGAAATAGGTTTACATTAGTTTTGTCCATGGAGCAAGTATTTGTAAGCAATAAGCCTTAAGCGATAAGCGGTAAGCAGCTTAAAGCTTATTGCTTAGCACTTGTTGCCAATAGTTTTTCTTCGACCTATATGGAGCTTTAGGTTTGACACATATCGTTTATTAGGCCATATTAATTATATTCCAGCCTCCACCAAAATCACCATACCGGGTCGAAAAACGGACCCTTAACAGACAAATAATAACACCCATATACCAAGGAGGTCATCGTGAAAAATGGCACGTGCCCCAAGTGCGGATCCGAATCAATCTACTGTGGCGATAAGATTCCTTTAAAAAATGGTCCCTTCGGAAGCAATTCCATTCCGGTCAGCATTATTTCAATGGCTGCTCTGGACAATTACGTCTGCACCGACTGCGGCTATCTTGAAAGCTATATTGCCGGGAAAAACAAACGCAAAGAAATCGCCGAGGGTTGGCGGAACATCCATGCAACAGAAACCGCCGAAGAGCCAGAAAGTGAATAACAAAAGGGTTTCAGGGTCTGAAACTTCGTAGGAAAGAGAATTGTCATTTGCATTTTGTGCGTCATTTGTCCTTCGGACGACATTAGCGCTATGCGCGTCATTTATTGTGGCCCATGGCTGATAGCTCTTAGCTACAATGAATGACACAAAGTAAATGACAGCCGAAGGCGAAATGTCGCACGTAGTACTAATGACAATGGTAATATAATTCGTAATACGTATAAATTACAATGATGCATTCATCCTAGTTTTGGAAAAGCTTTAAGAGGTAGATCATATGAAGGTTGTTGACGGAATGCGACGCATGCGCGGCATTCGAAGGCTGGGACATATCTCCCGTATCATGGTGAAGCATGGATTCGGTGATTTCATGGACCGCTTGTTCAAACATGGATCGAATGACATAACAACACCTGACAACACCGAGTATCCTCTGAAATCAGGATTCCCATCTCCGGTCAGAATCCGAAGGGTACTCGAAGAACTGGGTCCCAGTTTCATCAAACTGGGACAGTTGATGAGCACCCGGGCAGATATTTTCCCACCCGAATACATCCAGGAATTCATCAAACTCCAGGACAGTGTCCCACCGGTAGCCTTCGAGGAAATACGGAAAGTGATCGAAGGGGATTTCGGGCGAAACCTTGATGATATCTTTAAATCTTTCAACCCCGAATCCATGGCAGCAGCCTCCGTGGCACAGGTCCATATGGCAGAACTGCATACGGGTGAAAAGGTTGCCGTAAAAATCATCCGGCCCGGAATCGAGAAAAAGATCAGGCAAGACATCGGACTCATGCTCACGCTGGCCGAAAAACTGGAGCGTAGATTCGACTTTGGAAAAAAAATCGGCTTTATCAACCTGGCACGTGAATTTGAACGCACCATTTTCAAAGAACTCGATATGCTAACCGAAGCGGGTCATATGGAACGCTTCTCCGGGTATTTCAAGGAAAGCCGTGAACTGGTCATCCCCAAGGTTCATTGGTCCTGTACATCCAAGTCGGTTCTGGTGATGGAACATATCGACGGGATCAAAATGGATCAGGTGGAAGCCATGCGGGCGCACGGTATCGATCCCAGGGAAATTGCCATGATCGGACTGCGAAGCTTCTCCCGCCAACTGATGGAATTTGGGCTTTTCCATGCAGACCCCCACCCCGGGAACACCATTGTAATGTATGACGGTCGTGTGGGCCTGGTGGATTTCGGAATCACGGGGTATCTGGACGAAGAGTCCATGATGCAGATTGCCAATATCTTCCTCGGATATGCCGAGCATGATTACGTCATGATTGTTGAGGCCTTTGCGGGCGCCGGACTCATCGACCCGGAACATATCGATATGGATGCATTTCGTATCGACCTCAAAGACATCAGCGAACCCTTTTATGGAAGATCGTTGAAGAACATCTCCGCGAAAGATGTGTACGATCAGGTAATGCAGGTGGTGTTGAAACACCAGATCCGTCTGCCCAGAAATTATCTGCTGCTGCTGAAAACCTTCATCCAGACCGAAGCCCTCGGGAAAATTCTCGACAGTGATGCCAATCTGCTGGAGGTAACCCGGCCCTATGCCAAGGCACTTCTGGAACGTGGTTATGATGCGCAGAAAATACTCAACAATATGGAACGGGATGCACGTTATTTCAGCGGCTACATGCGGCTGGTTCCCAAGTTTCTGCATGACATTCTCAAAACGACGGCACGGGGCAAACACCAAATTGAAATACAACACACCGGCATCCAGGGCATGGATGAAAAATTTGAAAAAGGCCTTAATCGCGTCGTTCTGGGTATGGTGATATCCGCATCTTTGATCGCTGCAGCCCTGGTGCTCAACGCAGCCCAGGGTCTGGTGGAACTCGAAATAACCATTTTAAACCACACGCTTTCCATGACAACCCTGCTGGGTCTCATGGGTTACTGTCTGGCCACACTTCTCGGCCTGTGGCTGGTGATATCCATATTACGTTCGGGGAAGTTGTAGCCATAAGCGCTAAGCTGTAAACCATAAGCTGAAAGCAGCTTAATGCTTACAGCTTATAACTCAATGCTGTTATTTACAAACAACAATTATGCCCTATGTTTAGGTATGTTCGGGTAAGAAAAATTACCAATAACGAAACAGGAACGACTCTCATGAAAAAATACAGCACGGCTTGGACAGCCATCATCGTCCTGGTATTTTCCGGAATCAGTTTTGCGGAAGCCCCACACCAGTTAGGGCCATTTATCCTGGGCCACGATATCAGCGAATTTGCCGATTTCGTCCAAATGGATACATCTCTTCCCATTCGATACATGGAGAGTATCCGGGAAGTGGAAATAATGCCCCTCAAGGGGTTTAAAAGCGGTCTTATCGCATACGGCACTTGTGCCGCTCAAAACCGTATTGTTCGAATAAAACTCAAATACAGCGACAACTCCAAGACCTTCTACGAAAAGCTGAAAAACCGTATTGACAGCCGTTTCGGAAAAAGTGACGAATACCGTGGAGACCCCTTTCACATCCTCATCGGGTGGAAGTGGACATTCATGGATGCGGACAACAATAGAATCACCCTGCTCCTGCAGCACAACACCAGGGATGAGGAAGAAAAAATGGGCAATTCCATCAGGCTCACCATGACAAACCTGTTCGAGTTGGACTGGAAATGTCACAAAAACAAAACACCGGCGGGACAGACTGCCGGCAACACACCCGAACCGAAGGTACTGGAACAGACCGGTTGGGACCTCTTTGTGCCCAGGTAGCCAGGCCTATTTAAAAGATTAAATACCTGAGTCCAAAGGACCCGGCACTGATTCTAGCCTATAATAGTTAATGTGATACACATTCAATATATCATAAATCCCAAATCCGAATATCGAAATACGAAACAAATCCAAATATCAAATTCTCAAATGATTTAAACATAGTGCTTGAAATTGTATCTCCAAGGTCTTTTTTTGGTTATTCGAATTTCAATCATTAGATATTGTTTAGAATTTCGAATTTAGTGCTTCGGATTTAAGTAACTACCGTCATCTGCATAGCCAGATATCTCTGACCTGGCCCAATGGACCAGGTTTTAAATGATGGAATGGGTAGCCGGTATGCTGAAAGACATCGACTGGAACGGTATTCACATATCGGTGCCATCCACATGGGAGCTTGGCCGGATTGACACCCGGTATCTGTTTTTCGACACGCATGTTGGCCCCGCCATGGAAATCAAATGGGGGCCCGTGAAGGGCCGGTTCTCTCACCGCTCACATCTAAAAAAACTTGTCGCTCAACAAAAACACCACCCGGGCAGAAGCCTTGAAGAATGGCATCTGCCCTCTGTCTGGGAAAACGCCCTTTCAAACTTTATCGCCAAGGGATTTTCCTGGCAGTCGGGGGCTGAAAATGGGCGGGGGGCCATTCTGTACTGTCCTGTCTGTAAAACCGCCCTTATGTTTCAGATTTTCAATATCGCCGGCCACATGACCGATAAAGCAATTCTTGATATGTTGAAAAGCCTGCAAGACCACCGCGACGACGGTCAGACAGCATGGACTGTGTTCGACATCCACGCCTTGTTGCCCAGGACTTTCCAACTGGACACTTTTCAGTTCAAACCCGGCATATACGAACTCGCATTCAGCGATAGATTCCAGACGGTCAAGCTGTTCCGCTGGGCACCGGCGTCTGCATTTCTGTCACAAGCCAACCTGTCCCGGTTTACAGCAAATGCTCTTGAATTTAACCATGAAAAGCTGGTCACCACATCTTTTTTTAAGCACCCTGCTGTCGAATGGCGATCAAACACGATGGCCGGGTGGCATACCTGGCTATACCGGTTCAAGCGAAAACCGTCTTTCCATTGGCTGCGCGTTTGGCATGTGGTGGAAAAAAATCGGATCCTGGGAATCCGCCTGGACGGCAAAAAACCTTTTGACAGGGATATGGTGGCGGATATTTGTATAAATTATGGCGCAAAATCAAATACAAATCGTTGATTCTAAGGAGCGGTAAGCTGTAAGCTTTAAGCGGTTAGCAGCTTACAGCTTAAAGCTTATCGCTTAGAGCCTAAAAACATGAAACGTCTGAAAAAGCATCCATCTGCGTCACCCTTGACAAAGCATCAGGCCCTGACCCTGACACCCGTCAAGAGCATTGAACTAACCGAAATTACTTTGGATTCCGGGGTTGTCGTCATACACTATCCTATCACCATGCGACCCTGGATGGCAAAATGGATGCGGCGCTTCAAGGGATCCTCTCCACAGACTGGATCAAGGAAGCTGCAGTTAGACAGCCTGGGAACCGAAGTCTGGGAAATGATTGATGGGAAAAAAACGGTTGGTAATATCGTGGACGCTTTTGCCAAAACCCATCAACTGGAAGACCGGGAAGCAGAGATGGCCGTCACACAGTTTTTAAGGGACCTGGGCAAAAGAGGGTTGATTGGCATGCAAGAATGAATTGGTGAAACAATATTATAGGTGAATAGGCTGAAGACTGTTAGGCCTTTAGCTGCTATCAGCCTAACAGTCTTCAGCCTATTCACCTAGCCTTAATTTGCAGTTAAAATGATTTCAGCGCCTCGTCCATGCTCCCCACAATCGGCAAAAAGGTATCGAAACCGGCGATTTCAAAGACTTCCTTGACATAATCCTGCATGGAGCAAAGCATGATCTGGCCTTTCTCCCGGTGAAGCGCTTTGGTCGCCTTCAAGATAACGCGCAGTCCCGCACTGGAAATATAGTCAATATCCTTGAAATCAATTACCATATTTTTCGATCCGTCTAAAATCGCGCCAAAAACTTTTTCTTCAAGGCCTTGAGACGTATTCGAATCAAGCCGACCGTTAAGTCTGAAAACACTGACCGTGTCTTGTTTCTCTTCAATTATTTCCATCGACATACCTCCAAAATCGTTTGAAAGGCTCTCTCTCCTGCAGACAATTTAGTCTGAACATTTTATAACACTTGACAAAGAATGCTTCAATTCCAACTTCCCCGTCAATCTTCTTTTCGCATTTTTCGCCGAAGAACAAGAACGTTTTTATCCGCAATCCTTTGATACTGAATATCGTCCATCAGTTTTCTTATAAGATGAATTCCAAGTCCGCCAATCTTGCACTCCTCGACACCACATTGAAAATCAGGTGTTTTGGATTCCAATGGGTTAAATGGAACACCATCGTCTTCTATTCTCATCTGCATTTGGTCGCCCTCGATTTTGATGCCGATTTTGATGGTATGTTCCTGGTGATCGTCAAAGCCATATGAAATAATGTTGGTGAACAGTTCGTCAAGGGCAAGATTCATTTCAAAGATGGTCCTGTCCGAAATGTTGATGGATCGGCCGATCTCTTCGCAGGTCCGGCATAAATGCTCCAACTCGGCCAGATCATTTTTCAACTCAAGGGAATAAAATTTCTTGACCATCTTCCTACACCTTCCCAAGGCTTCATTTTAGGACCTATCTCAAATTTTAGATGGTTTCCATAAACAAAAATAACACATCAACCGTCTCACATCAACCGTCATGACCGTTCAGCACAGCAATAAACCCACACCACAAGCCAAAGTGAATGCCCAAACTATCGGGATTCATCCCGGATAAACGTGAGATTTCCAAAATATCCTTACAACAAACTGACGCCTAACTGCTGTAGGCACTCATCCCGATGCTCCATGCGACTCGACAAAAAGTCTTTTTCCCATCCGTCGACACCACTCACCAGCGCTTTGAACAAACTGGGCATGAGATCATGAAACTGGGTTAAGGTCCGTGCAAACTTTTCTCTGGCAAGGATGAGACAGTTCGTTTCCGAAACCGCCTTCAGGGAAAAAAGGCGCTGCATTGAACCCATCAGGGACAACCCGCCCAGGAACTCGCCTTCACGGCATTGACGTATCTGTCTGATGAGACCCCCCTCTTCCCTTTCCAGCACGGCCTGGCCACTGATAATATAAAACGCCTGACCGTCATCCTCTCCCTGGCGAAGCAGGTACTCCCCCTCCTTGAATTTTTCTCTGCTGCATAGATAGGCAAACACCTTCAGCGTCTCCAGGGGAATACCCGAGAAGAGATAGGTCCGCCTCAATAGTTCAAGGTTCTGGTCCAACTCGCATGCTGTGGTCTGTTTATCTATTTCCAACGAGTTCATATAGTGTTCCTTTCCGGTTCATGAGGTTGTCGTATGTGTCCATCTCAAGAATTTTTCCCGCCTTCATCACAGCGACCTTGTCAAAATTTTGAATCGTATCCAGACGGTGGACCACGGAAATCAAGGTACTCTTTTTCTTCCAGCGCGTCTCCAGCAGGTTGAGGATTCGCGCCTGAGACCTATTGTCGAGTGCCGACGTTGCCTCGTCCATGATCAATATTCTGGGATTTTTGAGAAATGCCCTTGCAATGGCCAGCTTCTGCCTCTGCCCGCCCGAAAGATTGTCACCCTTGCTGCCCACATCGTAATGCATCCCGATTTCGATTATCCGCTCCAGAAGATCCTCTGCAACAAGAAGCTGAATAATGCTCTGGTCGATGCGTTCCTGAGCCGCTGTGTGGGTTGTGGTGGTTTTGCCAAAAAAGATATTACTCAGAATCGTCTGAGAAAAAATGTACTCGGACATATGATAAAAGGTGTAAACACCGGGTTTGTCGTCCGCAATATTTTTGCGAAACAGAGCCCGGCCTTCCAGAATGAGATCTTCCAGCAACTGGGGCATGGATACCATTTTGTGGATACCCGGTGTAAAACGCAACACGACATCCAGGAGTTTTTGACGGTCCACATGGGAAAACTCGTGCATACGCTTCTTTTTCAGTGTGTCGACCAGGAGAATGAGTTCATCCAGCTCTGCCGGTTCGATGGGGCTCTGATTGAAAAAAATAGCATCCTGCGGCAGATTTCTCAAGATATCCACCGATTGTTTTACCAGTTCCATACCAAGACTCAATAATGGCCGGGTCAAATCCGCGTCATTCAGAAATTGAAGGAAATAGGGGTTGCGACAGAGATTAGAATCTGAAAAAGAGGTTTGATTGGGTGTACCGAAGGTTAAATTTTCGGCAACACTCGAAAAATTGAGATACCGCTCCTGGTCAAAAAATTCCACATAGTCAGCCAATTCTTCACCAAATGTCTGCTGGAAGTTCTTTCTCACTCGAATGAGCGTGTCCACAAGATCTTTATTGCGATCATGCTCCAGAACTGTATTTAAACCGAACCGCAGCACATCGACAAAAATACCTGTCTGGTGAAGTATTGCAATGATATCGTCCAGCGTCGGCAGACTGTCCCCGGCATCATTCCCGCCTTTACCCAGCCTGGCCTCGCATGAATAAAGAATATTCTCCTCGATGGTTCCATTGAAAATAAAAGGATTTTGAGCAACCAGACCGACATTATTCACGATATCCCGTTTGGAGAGATCCGTAATGTCGTGATCCCCGATCTGGATCTTCCCGCCGGTATGCTTGTAGAGCTGACCGATACATGCTGCCAGGGTGCTTTTGCCGCTGCCTGAAAACCCCACCAGTGCCATGTGTTCACCGGATGCCAGGGAAAGGTTGATGTTGTCAATCAGGTTGATACCGCTCTCTGTTTCAAAAGACAGATTTTGGGTCTCGATGCTTCCATCCAGTTCCAGCGGTTTCCGGTCCACGGGTTCCAGGACAAACTCGGGCTCTTCATCGAAATATTCCATGGTCCGCTTGTAATTCACAGAACCATCCTGGTAGACTTGATAAAATTCTATCAATTCTTTCCATGGATCAAACAGCTTTTCCTGGGCGGAAATAAACGCCACCAGTGCACCCAGCTCCAGTTGTCCCTTGATAGCCAGCCAGCCGCCCAGAATAAAGACCAGAAAGGGGCCCAGGCTCGTAAAAAACCCATTTAAAGATTTGATCCCAAACCGGAACAGGCTCCATCTGATTCTAATTTTCAGCAGGTTATCCACAAGCCTGTCATATTTTCTGTTTTCAATTATATGGGCGCCATTGCCCTGAATTTCATGGATACCGGACACGGACTCGGCGATGCGGGACGAATAAATTCTGGATGCATCCACACGCTTCTTATTGGCCTGGTTGACACTACGTTGCAATATGGGTAACAAAAAAATCACAATGGGATAGATACTGAGAGAGACCAAAGCCAAAATCCAGTTGAGCCATAAAAGATAGCCGGCAAAGGCCAGCAAGGTCAGTAGATTGGTGACGGGCGCCGCAATGGACAAGCCCACAAAGTTTCCCGGTAATGTCAACTCGGTCGTAAGGGTGTTCACCACCAGACCGGCCTGTGTTTTTCGAAAAAAATTCAAAGGCAGGGTCAGGATATGGGCATAGAGATCTTTTCTCATACGGGCGGTGGTTCGTTCCGAAATCAGGGTCTGGATTAAACTGACCAGAAACTTGAGACCGCTGGAACAGACGACGGCCACCAGATAGATCCCGCAGTATAAAAACAGCAAATCGATATTTCGCAGGTTGATGGCTTCGTTCACGATCCTTTTTTGCATCTCGAGGGGCAGCACCCTGGCAAATACCATCACGACAATAATCAATAGCAGCAACAACTGCAGCTTCACGTTGCCGGGAAATATCCATGAAAACAGTGATCTCTTGACGACAGGAATATCCGCCTTGGGCATATCACGCTCCTTGGGGTAGTATTGGATTAAGCTATAAGCTGTAAGCTGTAAGCATTAAGCAGCTTATGGCCTACAGCTTAAAGCTTATAGCTTACAACAGTTTAATGACGACCAGCGTCACATCATCTTCCTGCGGAATGTCACCCTTGAACTCCTGCAGGGCATGAATGACAGCATCCTGGATGGCCTCTGCAGAGGACGACCTGTGGTTTTGGATGATTTCACGCGATCTCGATTGCCCGAACATGGTATCCTCCCGATTCCGGCTTTCATGAATGCCGTCTGTGCCGACAACAAGAATACTGCCGGGAACCCAACCTTGCCGCTCATACAACTGAAACCGGTAATCATCCACAACACCCAGCGCCATGCCTTTTCCGGACAGTTCTTCAAATTTTCCATTGCTCGGATCAAACAGGATGGCAGGCTCATGTCCGGCACGAACCCAGCGTAGCGTCTGGGTTTGCGCATCGATTTCCAGGAAAAACATACTCAGAAAGCGGCTTGTGGCGCCACTGTCACGTGTTACATATTTATTGACCTCTTCCAGCAGTGGTACGGGACCCCGATATTCTCTCGCGCTGAGATGCAGAAAAGCACGAGCGGCGGTCATGTGCATGGCAGCGCCGATACCGTGTCCTGAAGCATCCGCCACCACGACACCAAGTTTCTGATCAGGCAAATTCAAAAAATCGTAATAATCACCCCCGATTTCATCACAGTAAATACTGGTCCCTGAAATATCCAGGTGTGGATAGTTCGGCGGTCTTTTCGGCAACAGATTCTGTTGGATCTCTTCGGCCAGTTTGAGATCATCGATCAGCTGCCTCCGGTGTCGCAAACCGTCGATCATGTTGTTGGTGTGACCTGCGATAAAACCAAATTCATCATTGGTGGCAATGGGAACCTTCCCCGTAAGATCCCCCTGACTGACCCGCTCCAGTACCCTGGTTTCGTTCGAAAACAATAACTTCAGATTTTTTGAATAGGAAACAATCAGGTTGATGACCAGGATAAGCATGACCACCATGATAAAAAAGACTTCATAGGCAACAGACATCTGCGCCGTCGCAAGGGCTGTGGTTGAGGCATCCAGACCGGCCAGCCACACGATGTCACGGGTAAATACCAAAACGAGGACAATCGAAAAAAACAGGACCGAAGCCAGTGCCGCCAGAAAAAATTTGCGTGTCATGGAATAGAGATGCTTTGGCGGCGCCTGATCCTTTTTCATTTCCAGGGTTTTGAAGATAATTTCCCGTTCTCTTTCCAGTGCCGTGTCCAGGGCCAGAAAAAAGCCGGCCATCAGGCACCCGATCAGCAGGGAAAGTGTGCTTGTAATGGGAAAGGCCAACACCAGCGTGTTATAAATACTGGCCAGGACCCCTGCCATCAGACTTAACAAAAGATCCAGGGTAAACTGGCGCTTGGGTTGCAAGACATCTGGCTGTGAGAGCACAACCCTCTTCAACAGCGGCCCTCTTGAAATCAGGGCTGCTGCATAGGCAGCAAAAAGTATTGCCCCCAGCTCCACGGGGGGCATGGCAGCCATGAACGGTCAGACCTGGCCACCATATATGGTCAAGGTGATGATGGCAAAAATGTAATGGGCAATGATGCGCATGCGCTAGCCCCCCGATAAGATCGTTAAACAACGTATTATGCCTGACGACGTCACACTTAAATAAGATATGAAATCAATGTAACGATGCACGGATAGCGTGTCAAGCTATGGCTGTTTTGGTGATTTGTCTATTGGATCGTCCGAAGGTGTTAAATCTTGCGACAATTCATCCGGCAAATCTGCCCCGGTGTCTGCTGCCTCCTGCGCTGCCTGGCGGACTTTGGCCGCTGCCTTGGCTGCTTTTCTGGCGGTCCGCTCGGCCGCAGCTTCGGCTTCGAATACGGCACCACGCAATGCTTGAATTTTGGAAGATGTTGCATTAAGTTTTTCCATCTCCGAAAGCTGGGCCAGTTTTTCATCCAGGGTCAGTGAGGCCATTTCAGCTTCCTTTTCTGCTCTTCTCACTTTTTTTTCTGCATCCGCCAACTGATCTAGAAGGAACGCCATTTCACCGGCTTTACCTTCTTCCGGTTCAGCCTCGAGATCGATGTCCTCAGCTGCCAGGACCATGGCCACAGAAGGAAGATGGCCAATAATATTCTCGACAGGTTCACCAAACGGGTCCAGGGAACGGTCGCCCTTGATTTGAAACGGCATCAAGACCAGCGAAGCATCGCTGGACTGTTGCACCACGACCGCCGCATCCACAGTTTCGAGCTCCACCGGTTCCGCAATGATACGGACATCGTCCAGAAACGACTTCAGACCCCCCACCGGTTTTTCTTTATCCTCCTTGACTGTGGCACTCAACACCCGGATTCTGGCGTCATCCCAGTTTTTGGAGCGGGTAATCAGATGGGCCAGCAGCAACATCAGACGACCGGTTGCATCATCCCACCACCATACATCAATCCGGCGCTCTGTTTCCGGGATTGACAACATCTTCTGCCATCGCTCCCCCTTCGCATCCAGCACAATGATATTGCGCCCCTGCTTGAAAACCCGTTTTAATCGTCTGTCGTAAAGGGTCTTTCTGATATGCGGCTTGAGGCTTGCTTCCTGGGCCAGCCATCCGAGCAGGATGGTGTTGGTTTGCAAGGGGCCGATGCCTGCGGCCTGGACCAGCATGTCGACTCCCCGCTCGAAATTCGATGCCGTCACCACCAGCGGAAACGCACCCGGCTCATACGCAGCAATCTCTTTATTCAGGTCCTTTTCTATCTCTTTCTGCAGTTTGATCGCTCTTGCTCCACGCGCTTCAATGATCTGGACAACCGTAATCAGGCCTGTGTTTCCCGTGATCCAAGCAGCCAGTGTCAGGAGGGGGGCCCTTCTTTCGGGGCTGTCGGAAAACAGGAGCAGCTGGGGTCTCCAGTCTCTGGGGTGTTCGGGCTCCGCAGCAGCCGCCAGCAGGTGATCCCTCACCTGCTGAAGATGATAGGATCGTTTACCATCCGCCCATCGTGCCGGGCCGGACGTGCGCCGCAGGTATTGGTAGATGGAAAAAAGCACCGCCGCAGAAACCAATCCCGCCGTGATATCGATGGCCAGCATCACGCCCAGGCAGGACAATCCTCCCAAAAGGCTCAGGCGGCCGTCATACCACTTGAACCTGGGCCGGAAAAAAGGGCTGGCCGCACGGCTTTCATAATAGGTTGCGTAGTTAAGAAGGCCGTAAGAGATCAGAAAAAACATGGAAACAATCGGTGCAATGACATTCAGATTGCCAAGTCCAATGGTCATGAGGGCAATACCACCCGCCAGCAGTACGCCTCTCCTGGGATTGTTGGTAGCACCTTCCCCCTTGGCAAAGGGAAGGAGGAAAGGAAAAATTCGATCCGAGGCAAGTGACTGTAAAATTCTGGGGGCGCCTAAAAAGGATGCCATGGCAGACGAAAGGGTTGCCGCAATCACACCGGCCGTAATCAGGAAACCGAACATCGCCACATTGTTCATGGCCGTGTAGTCGCCCTTTAACACCGACTGCGGTAGGGCAGCGGAAAAGATGATCGCCGACACAAAATAGACCATGATGGAAACGCCTACCGCCAGGAAGGTTCCCACTGGAAGGCTCTTTCCGGCATCTTTCAGGTCCCCTGACATGCTGATACCCTGGGTAAACCCGGTCACGGCCGGGAAAAAAATGGCAAAAAGTACCCAGAACTCCGGTCCCTCCATGGGTTGCCGCCAGTTCTGCACCAGATTCGCAGTATCCCATTTCACAATGCCGCCCCAGAAAAAGGACATGAGGGCCACCATTAGAATCCCCATGACCACAAACTGAAAGCGTGTGGCCCAGTCCGCACCCAGCCAGGCGAAAACAAACAGGAACAGCACCGCGCAGGCCGCCACCACCTGGGCCCAATGCGCCCCAAAGATCGACAAGGGAATTGTCTGGGCCAGAACCTCCCCGAAACCAATGCAGTAAAAACCAATGGAAACCGACTGGGCCAGGAAAAGAACGATCCCCAGGGCACCGCCGAATTCCGGCCCAAGGGTCCTTGAAATCAGGTAATAGTCCCCGCCGCCCTTGACCTTGATGTTGGTGGCAATCGCCGAAAGAGATATACTTGTCAAAACAGATATCCCGTTGGCCAGAACCAGGATCAACAGTGCCCGCCCCAATCCGGCATTGCCCACCACATAACCGAGCCGCAAAAAGAGAATGATACCCAGAATCGTGAGGATGCTGGGTGTGAAAACACCGGAGAAAGTGCCCAGGGTCCCCTGTCGGTTCAACAATGCGTCTTTTTCGGAGTGATTTTTCATGCTCTGTTTGAAATAGTTTATTTCTCGTGTTAAATCAAGGCATGATGAACTCGTAAAAAATCTGAATTAGACGGTTTTGTAAAAAGTTCAAATTGAATGGAGACATATGGCCCAAGCAGACGGATACAGCATCGAGGAAAACATTCTCCGCAAATCCTATGTCATTCGATCCTACGAGGTCAATGCCGGTGGTCGATTGTCCATACCTTCTATTTTCAATCTCCTGCAGGATGCCGCCAGCAACCATGCATTGAAACTGGGGGTTTCCGTGCCCCAGTTACTTGCCGGCAACTATACCTGGGTTCTTTCGAGAATTTATCTCACAATGAATCAATATCCTGGATGGGGAGATACGATCCAGGTTCACACATGGCCCTCGGGAATTCAGCGGGTATTTGCCTTAAGGGACTTTGACATCCGCCAGGATGACTGTACCATAGGGTCCTGTGTCAGTGCCTGGATCATCATCGATGCTGCCAACCGGCGCCCGGTCCGGCCCACAGGCTTTGCACAGCAGCTGAACCCCGTGGACAGGCAACACGTAGTGGCGCATCCCCTGGGCAAGCTGACAGCGTTGAAGACACCCCAAATTGAAAAACGATTCAGCGTCAGGTACCGGGACCTCGACATCAATCAGCACGTAAACAATGTCAGCTACATTGAATGGCTGCTGGAATGCATTCCCGGCGGTCTTGAGAACGGTCGTCGCCTGTCGGAACTGGAAGTCAATTTTCTGGGGGAAGCGCTTTACGGAGATAGGGTCATGGCCAGGTGCTGCCATCAGGATGAAAAAGGCATGCGGATTGCCCACGACGTGCTGCGTGAAACAGACGGCCGGGAACTGATCCGGGCCAGAACAAGCTGGCACTGAGCGTTCGACTGTCTCCGACACCGAGATCTGTCGACAAGTTCAAGAAAAGTTGCAACGTAGAGTTAGAAATATTGTGGCGGCATCATCGACACATGATGGCAAGATTTTCGAAATATTATGAATATTTCGACAAATAAAAAATGTGAGAAAAAGGACAAGTATGAAAACCGGTCGAAATGCCCCCTGCCTATGTGGGAGCGGGAAAAAATACAAGAAGTGCTGCCTTGGAAAAGAAAAGGTGTCGGATGATCTGTTATGGCGCAGACTCGGGGAAGCCTATGATCGCCTGTCCAAAAACTTAATGAACCATGGCCGCCAGGTTTTCGGCAGCAACGGATTTTCTGATGCACTCGACGAATTTTTATTATGGCCTGAAGAAGAGCCTGTCGAAGATGCCCTGGCTATGCATGAACAGATGTTTTTCCCCTGGTATCTGTTCAATTGGATATACGATCCTGACGAAGAGGAGGAAGTTTCGACTCGGGCAAGTTTGGAGGAAACAACCATTGCCGCATCTTATAAAAAAAGCAAAGGGGCTAAGTTGGATCCCCTGGAACATCGCTTAATCGATGCGATTGAAGGAAGACCCTTTACATTTTACGAGGTCATAGACTGCCAACCGGGAATGGGTTACCGGATAAAAGACTTTTTTCTCGGAAATGTCCTTGATGTGAAGGAAAAAATGGGATCTGAAAACGTACAAAGGGGAGATATCCTATTCGGCCGGTTGGCCACCATCGATACCATCAGCATGATGTTCGGATCCGGCTCCATTATCATTCGACCCTCATGGAAACCCCATCTGATTCAATTCAGAACATGGCTCCAGGAAGAAGAAAACCCCATAACGAACCAAACATTAGCCGATTATGATTTTGAAATACGAGAAATCTTTTTTTATATTTTTGAAGGGGTGATGCGGCAGCCGCAGATGCAGAACACCGATGGTGATCCACTGTGTTTTCACACCCTGCACTATACTATCGAATCACCTGAGGTTACATTTCAAGCCTTAAGCTCCTTATCCGCTGTTGAAGCGGAAAAAGAATTGCGTTCAGATGCAACATTCACGAATGACGGAAACATTCAAACAGTTGAAATACCGTGGACCCGCAAAGGGTTCAAACGGAATCCGGCAATGGAAAGCACCGTTCTGGGTCGAATCAAAATCGACGGGCGGAAAATGAAAGTGGAAGTCAACTCGGACAAACGGGCGAAAACCATTAAAAAAGAGATTGAAAAAAGGCTCGGACCCCGAGCCAAATACAAAACAACGGAGATTCGTTGCCTGGAATCCATGATGGGCGAAAGTCAACAAAAAGGATTGCCGGACGCCGACACACCACATGGCCAGGACGATCTGATGAAGCTACCCGAAGTTCAACAGCAAATGCGGGCCATATGCAAGGTCACTGGCAAAATTGGATAGATGAGCGTATTCCCGCCTTGGGCGGCAAAACCCCGCGTCAGGCGGTTAAAACAATCGATGGAAAGGAGAGTGTCGAAGCACTTCTTCTGGATGCCGAGCGGTCAAGGGGTGATAACGACCCCATGCAGCCTATCGAACATGAGGCCATCAAAAATATTCGACGGAAACTGAGACTCGATAAAACGACTTTGTCCGGATCAAAATCAAATCATCATAACAATAAGAAAGCGGATCGCGTTGCCGCAATCGAAGCAATGCTTACCGATTTCGGTCGTGAGGCACTCAACTCCATGTATACGGGTTTTGCGATCAAACTTTTGAACAAGATAGCCCGAATGCGCAAACTCAATATCCAAAGAGGTCACATGGAAATCTGGGCAGCTGCCATTGTTTATGTGATTGCCCGTTTGAATTTTCTTTTTGATCCGGAAAGCGATATGCTGCTGTCAGCAGATACAATTTGTGATTATTTCAATACGGTAAAATCCACTGTAGGCAATAAAGCCTCCCTCATTCAGAAAACCTGCAACTTGTATTATGGTGCGGAAGATTTCAGCCGTCAAGATATCATCGACACATTTACTTATGTGGAGACACCCGAGGGGTTTGTCTTCCCCAAAAACATGCTGGGCAAGTTTGAAAGAGAAATGGCTCGTAGCGATAAGGAAGCGATTTTAAAATCGAAAAAGCGATCTATCGAATACCAGTTTCCAAGCAAAACGGGCAAACGCGACCAACAGGATAAAGTAAAGAAGACAATGCCCCAGAACGACAAAAAGCTCAAATTGTTTGATGATGTATAAATGCGAATAGCGATTTTATTTGGGTAGCACAGAAGATGACCATGACAAAACCGATTCTGATTGTTAAAATGGGTGAGACCCTGCCGCATCTTTACCAGCAGCGGGGCGATTTCGAAGACTGGATCATGGCGCCCCTTGCATCGGCTCGCATTCGTTTCAGGGTTGTTGCGCCGTATAAAGAAGACCTTCCATCCGATCCCACCGATTTTGCCGGCGTGATCATCACGGGTTCGCATGCCATGGTCACGGACAGGGAGGATTGGAGTGAGCAGACCGCCGTCTGGATACCCCGCATCATCAAATCGGGTATCCCCCTGCTGGGCATCTGTTACGGACACCAGCTTCTGGCCCATGCCATGGGGGGTCTGGTGGGAAACTGTCCGGACGGGGTGGAGCTTGGTACGGTTCCTGTCACCCTCACCGACAAAGCCGAAAACGATCCGCTGTTCAAAGGATTGCCAGAGAGCATCATGGTGCATGCCAGCCATACACAAACGGTTCTAAAACTCCCTTCGGAGGCGATTCTTCTGGCTTCCAATGAAAATGAACCCCACCATGCCTTTACCATGGGCCCCTGTGCATGGGGTGTCCAGTTTCATCCGGAGTTTGACGCCGACATCATGAAAACCTATGTGCATGCATTCTCAGATCTGATGAAAACCCATGGGCAGAAACCGGATCAAACACTCAAAACGATTTCTGAAACGCCTCGTAGCATGCAACTCTTGAATCGTTTCGTTGGGATTGCCTATCTTACTGCATCTGTGGCGTCAGATGCTATCGTGTCTGCCACAAGGCATTTCAGCCTGAAGTAGCGCAGGTCTTCAGAACTGCAAAAAGTTGTATAAGCAGAGCTGAAGCTCTGCACTACGGCAACCTCGACAATCGTTCATCCTGGGTATAGAATTGTGCAGCACTTTCATGAAGGGTCTTGCATATAGCGCCCCTTTCTAATAGATGCAATCAGAAGAGTACAGTTTGTAATATCGGAATGACTGGCTATTTGACTCGTCAGGTTTCATGAAATATTCGGGTCAACACACATGGATCGAGGAAACCATGAACATCCAACAAATGGCAGAAACAGCCAAGGCAGCCGGCATTCGACTCGCAGCATCGGATGGTGCCTCAAGAGACAGAGCCCTGGACCTCATTGCCGCAGCATTGCGAGAAAACCAGTCCGAAATCATGGCTGCAAACCAGCGCGATCTTCACAAGGCACAAGCTGAACACCTTTCAGCGCCCCTGCTGAAGCGATTGAAATTCGACGAATCAAAGATTCTGGAAACCTGCCAGGGGCTGGAAAGCCTTCGACGGCTTCCAGATCCGGTGGGTGAGACATTATGCGCCACAGAACTGGACACGGGTCTTGAACTTTTCAAGGTCAGCTGTCCCATCGGTGTTATCGGCGTCATATTCGAGTCCCGGCCGGATGCCCTGGTACAGATCTCTTCACTTTGCCTGAAAAGTGGCAATGCCGTTCTCTTGAAAGGCGGCAGGGAAGCTGCCCATACCAACAGGACACTGGCGGATCTCATTTCAACGGCAGCAAGACAGGCAGGTATTCCCGACGGCTGGATAGGACTTATGGAAACCCGAACCGATGTCCAGGAACTGCTGGGTCTGGATCACACCATCGATCTGATCATACCCCGGGGAAGCAATGCCTTTGTAAAGCACATCATGGACAACACCCGTATTCCGGTGCTGGGTCATGCCGATGGTATCTGTCACGTGTATGTCGACAAAACAGCCGATCTGGACATGGCTATTCGCATCACCGTGGACAGTAAATGCCAGTATGTTTCCGTCTGCAATGCCGCTGAAACCCTTCTGGTTCATGCGGATGTGGCCCGGGATTTTCTGCCGGGCATCCAAGTGGCGTTGAACGCAAACAATGTTGAAATCCGGGGGTGCGCACAAACATCCAGGTATATCGACGTTATTCCTGCCACGGAAAATGACTGGAATACCGAATACCTGGACCATATCCTATCCATAAAAATCGTCGACTCCCTGGAGCAGGCCATGGACCACATCAATCGTTATGGATCCGGACACACCGATGTCATCGTCAGCCAGGATAAACAACGGGCCGATATCTTCATGCATCTGGTGGACACCGCGGATGTGATGGTAAATTGCAGCAGCCGCTTCAGCGATGGTTTCCGCTTTGGACTCGGCGCAGAGGTGGGTATCAGCACCAACAAAATCCACGCCCGGGGCCCCGTGGGATTGGAAGGGCTCATGATCTATCAATGGCGACTCATTGGAAATGGCCATATTGTCTCTGACTACGCAGGCCAGGGGTCAAAGCCCTTTACACACAAGCCTCTCCAACGGGAACACACGTGAAACTCGACCGAAAAACCTACCTGAAAAATGTGAAGCGGGCCGTCATCAAGATCGGCAGCGGCGTGCTGACCCGCAAAAACGGGTTGAACCTGAATTTGATCGATGATCTGGCAACCGAAGTCTGCAGACTCCGCAACAAAGGCGTCGAGATCATTCTGGTTTCTTCGGGGGCCATTGCGGCCGGGTTGAAAAAGGCAGGCCTGTCCAAACGTCCGACGTCCCTTTCACAGATGCAGGCGCTGGCAGCCATGGGGCAAAGCAACCTGATCATGGCTTACGAAGAAGCCTTTTCCAGACAGGGCGCCAAGGCTGCGCAGATATTACTCACCCGGGACGACCTCACGCACCGGCGGCGCTATCTCAATGCCAGAAACACCCTGATGACCTTGTTGTCCTGGAAAATTATTCCCATCATCAACGAAAACGATACCGTTGGCATCGACGAGATTAAATTCGGTGACAACGACAACCTCAGTGCGCTGGTGGTCAATCTGACGGAATCCCATCTCCTGGTGAACCTGACCAATATCGATGGTCTTTACGATAAAGACCCGAGACGTCATCCGGATGCACAATTGATCCCCCTGGTTGAAAAAATTGATCGGCGCATAGCCAAAGCGGCCAGCACCATACCCGGTTTTCTGGGAACCGGGGGTATGGCCAGCAAATTGATGGCAGCCAGAAATATTTCCCTGGGAGGCATCGCCAGCATCATTGCCAATGGCTCGAGACCGAACATTCTGAAAGATGTATTTTCTGGAAAATCATGCGGCACTTTTTTTCTGCCTGAAACCAGTGCCTTGAACAGCCGCAAACAGTGGATCGCTTTTACAAAGAAAACAAAAGGGTCCATCGTTATCGATGAAGGTGCGGAAAAAGCCTTGACAAAAAATGGCAAAAGTCTCCTTCCTTCCGGCATCTTGACAGTCCAAGGTAGATTTAGCATGGGGGATTCAGTGGTGATACAGGGGAAAAACAAGCAGAAAATCGCCATAGGCATGGTCAATTACAATTCAGGGGATCTACAGAAGATAATCGGTGCCAAAACCAGCCAGATCGAAGCCATCCTGGGGTATCGTCATGATGATGAAATCGTCCACCGTGACAACCTGATTCTCGAGTTCCAACTGGAACAGTGATCGCAAACACAGTCCCTCCCGGTTTTTTCGGTTTCGAAGCAGTGATTGCGTATGCCATGGAACCCTCCCAGTACACTGAAATGGGAAGAATTGAGGCCATACGTTCATAAAGGCTGCATTCTACATCCACCTGCCGCCGGACCGAGACTGGTGTTGTGAATGGCGATGATGTCGAGCGGGTCACCACCGAGCCGGTTACCGAGTATATTTCAAAAAACATGGGCGACAAGTTGTAATTCTGTTAGCTGGTGGAGAAATCATAAAGAGGCCTATACTAAGGCGTTTGCCTGTATGGAGTGTTTCAAATCCACAACTGACATCTGTCCTCAGGACCTTGACCCGATGTTGATCAACGCGTTCATCAAAAGAGGCTATATTGCCCGCGGGCATGCGGAAAAAGCCTATAGCGATGCTACGCTGCCTGACAGTGCGCACCGGGTTCTGGCCAGCGTTCAGATCACGGCCGCCGATTATCTGAGAATCAGTACCCGGAGTTCCAAACAACATGCCGATATTGTGTTTTTTCCCGGATGCAACGTATATTTCCAACCGGAGAAGATCCTCAACGCCCGGATATCATGGATGCCATCGGTGATGATTATGCATTTTTACCCGGCTTAGACCACTGCTGCGGTGACAGTTTCTTTTTTTTGGGCGATATCGATGCGGTAACAATCATATTTAGGTGACTTGTTTTTGAGTGGGGGCAATTCCAATTCGGGGGGTTTTGCCCTTTTTGCATTTTCGTAAGAAAATTGCTCTCTGTATTAGTAAGTTCGTTAACCTTAATCTTGTAGCCAATAACCATTATTTCTGATATCAATTCGATTACAATTCACCGCCAATCGTGACTACAATAAATTTACTGACCTAGTTTTTTGGCTAAACAAATGAGACTGCAGTCCAAACAAATAATTGAGGTAAGGGGCAAGAAAATTGGCGCGGCATACCCCTTGATTTGTCTGCCCCTGGTAGCCAAAGAAAAGACAAGCCTTTTGAATCAGGCTGAAGAATTAATACCGCTTGCGCCCGACCTGATAGAATGGCGAATCGACAGTTTCGATTATGCTGAAGATATAGATTTCTGTCTTCAAACCCTTGCCGACCTTCGGGCGAAAATACCCTCTTTCCCATTGATCCTGACTTGTCGGATTGATATCGAGGGCGGAATCCAAAAAATATCCCAGAAAAAAAGATTAGAGCTAATCAAAACGGCCATTCAAACGGGCATTCCGGATATCGTGGACATTGAGCTGTGCAATAATTCACAATTTGTCAGCACAATACTTAACGCTGCGGCAAGATATGGCATAAAGGTCATTCTGTCCTTTCACGACTTTGAAAAAACCCCCCAGGAAACCGTCATTATCAATAGACTCGTTCGTGCCCAGGAAATGGGTGCCCATATCGCTAAGGCGGCAGTGATGCCAAATAGTCAACGAGATGTTCTGGTGCTATTGAACGCCACCTTAAAAGCAAGAACGGAAGCACTGCAAATTCCTATCATAACAATGTCCATGGGGAAATTAGGTATAGTGACACGCATTGCGGGAGGGCTTTTCGGTTCGGACATCACGTTTGCTGCAGGAAAAGAGGCTTCATCTCCGGGTCAAATTCCCATTGGAAAGCTTCGGACAGCTATGGCCACAATGTATTGACCAAAACCAGACGATACAGCCAAATCCTTTATGGCTATGTGATGTGAATAAAGAAAACGCCTCTATCCCCGGTTATGCAACACCGTGAAATAGAAGCGTTCTGGTCAAGTATGATTTTTTTAGATCAGGTGGCCTTGATGGGTCTTGAGGTCAAAACAGCGCCGGAAATATCCTTCCCATGAACACTGCCGCCCCTGAAAACATCTGAATCAACGCCACCATGGGAGTTGACTTCAAAGTCAGGATAAGCATTGCCCCCGTGTTCCGTAAAATCGAGCCCTTCGATTTCCTCTTCCCTGGAAACCCGCAGGCCAATGGTCTTGTCGATCAGTTTGAACATGAGAAATGCCACTGGAAAAACCCACAGAAAACATGCCGCAATACCTATCACCTGCACAGCAATGAGTTTAAAGGACGTACCACCTATATTGAAAATACCGGCTGCCAGTGTACCCCATGCACCGTTGACACCATGCACAGAGATGGCTCCCACCGGATCGTCTACCCGGATTTTTTCAAAAAACATGACGGACATCACCACGAGGATACCGCCTACAGCACCAATAATCACTGCACTCACAGGGGAAACCGTTGCGCAGGGAGCTGTGATGGCCACCAGACCTGCCAGGGCGCCGTTGAGACTCATACCCACCTCGGGTTTTCCAAATTTGATCCATGAGGTGAACATGGCCAGAACCGCACCTGCCGCTGCTGCCAGATTGGTATTGACAAAAATCATGGCAATATCTTTGTTTGCAGCCGTTGTCGAACCGGGGTTGAAACCGAACCACCCCAGCCACAGGATAAAAACACCCAGGGCTGCCAGGGGCATGTTGTGACCCAGAATCGGTTTGACCTTTCCGTCCCGGCCATATTTACCCAGACGCGGTCCCAGAACGATGGCTCCGGCCAGGGCTGCCCAGCCACCCACCGAATGTACAACCGTTGATCCTGCAAAATCGATAAATCCCAGGTTTTCCAGCCATCCTCCGCCGTGAAAGAGACTTCCCCAGGCCCAGCTTCCAAATACCGGGTATATCAGGGCGCTGAGGATGACACTGTAAATAAGATAGCCTGAAAATTTCGTTCTTTCCGCCATGGCACCTGATACAATGGTGGCAGCGGTGGCGGCAAAAACCACCTGGAACATCCAGAATGCCAGCACCCATGGATCACCGCCGGGACTGAAGTCGCTAAGAAAAAACCCGGAAGTTCCAAACCATCCTGTGCCGCTGGCACCGAACATGAGTCCAAATCCGATGGCCCAGAATGCCAGGGTACCCATGGAAAAATCCATGAGGTTTTTCATCATGATGTTGATGGCATTTTTCGCGCGGGTAAAACCTGCCTCAACCATGGCAAAACCTGCCTGCATGAAAAAAACCAGCGCTGCCGCAACCAGTGTCCACATATAATCTGCATGGGATTGTACCAGATCGATGGCATGCCTGTTTGATTCGATGGTGGGAAGTTCGTCTCCAGCCCAGACCGCGGAGATGCTACTCAGGGTCAATATTGCCGGCAAAATGATTTGTTTCACTTTTTGTTTCCTCCTTGATCTTAAAGTTAAACCACATTTCCAATACATTTTGATTATGGGTGGCTTTAGAGCAAAGAGGATGCCAGAAATCATTTTTCTACTGGAAAACTGATTAATTATTTGATAATACATTGAAAATAAATATTGTAAAACAACAGAGCCGACGCACAGTTTTTGATTAAATATTACATATTTGTTGTGTTGTAATATATTTATTTCATTTTTGTAATTCCGCAAATGACGGATGCGTAGAAGGAGATTTATAGGATGAGTTTGACCGGTTTGATCATTCTGGCAGCCATCGGCGGGGTTGCAGTGACAATCCAGGGACAGTTCATGGGCTTACTGGATAAAAACATCGGCACCCTGGAAAGCGTGTTCATAACGTATGCAAGCGGTGGAATGCTGGCAGCCGTGGCAATGATCGCGTCTCGCGGGGGCAATCTGAAGGCTGTTCAGACGGTTCCGTGGTATGCCTTGAGCGCCGGTCTGGTGGGCCTGGTCATTGTCGGAACCATCAGCTACACGGTACCCAGGCTGGGTCTGTCCAAAGCCTTTACCATTATTGTAGCCTCCCAGTTTCTGGTGGCAGCCCTGCTGGATCATTATGGTCTGCTGGGCGCGGTTGTACGCCCCATGGATTTGTCCCGTCTGGCGGGCATGGCCCTTCTGGTTGTCGGTGTGTGGCTTATTGTCAGATAGCACGAAGCGGTAAGCGGTAAGCCATAAGCAGCTTACAGCTTAGTGCTTACCGCTCATTGCATCGCAATTTCAATATGATAAGGTTTTCCGAGCGCGCTTTTAAAGTATTCCAGCATGAGAACCGATTTGAGTTCATACGTCTCCATCTTTTCCACCTGATCGTCCTTGAGCAGGTTGGCCACCCAACTGGAAGACAATGATTTGTCCTTGGCGTACTTTTCCCGAATTGATTTCAGATAGGTCCGATTCAACGCTTGCAGCTCTCCCGTTTCCATAGCCCTGATTTTGGAAAATAATTCTTCCATAACAGGTATATCAGGAAGCGATGGGTGTTCTGCAATCACTTTATAAGTCTGGCCGAACCGCTCCAGCCCCTTGTAGATATGGTGTTTCTTTACCATGTTGATTTTCTGCCAGCCGGCCTCAAGCCACTTGAAAGCCCCGCATTTGACCTGTGTCACTTCCCCCCGGGTCTCATAATAAACGATAATGGAGAAGGAGTCATACATGTAGGAACTCACCCACCCCAACCCAGGTTTGTCCAAACCTTTTTTGTCCGAATAGAGGTAGGTCCAGTCACTATCCGCTCCCAGTACAACCCCTTTTTTCCCGACAGTTGACACATCAGTCTGCTTGCTGAGCGATATCAAAAGGTTATTTCCTTTGTGCTTCATGAGGATCAGGGTCCGGTCCAATTCATACTGATAATAAGCCCCTGTGTTTATGTCCGGTGTGTTTTCAATGGTCTCCCGGCCCGTGACAATGACAGGGTCAGTCATGTCTTCCAGATAATCCCATAATTTCGGCAGGTTTTGACTACCATCGTCAAACGCCGACCAGAAAGAAAACCGCACGGACGATGGACTTGTTAAAAACGAAGGGATGGCTGAATTATAGGACAACTTCAGGACAGGGGCCAAGGCCTTGTCAAGGACAAATTCATGATACGCCGAAGTCGCCTTGGATGTTCCATCAACATAATAAAGCCTGCCCTCCTCTTTTGGAGCGGCCACAAAATCGAGAAGTCCTTCGACAATCTCCGGCTTAAACCCTGTTGTTTCTCCGGAACCATTTAATGCCAAGAGATGTTCGAATGCCGGATTCAAAGCCTCGGGAACCTTTACTTCCACCAAATCGTTATCCGACCAAGCTACAGGCGGGACCCATAAAACAGCAAACAACAAACACAAGCGTATCCATAGCCATTTCATGCTGTTGTCAATTACATCTTCCGATACGTTTTTCTTATCCATGAGAGCCATCAATGTGTGGTTAAAAAAAAGAGCTTCTCTCCTATGAGAAGCTCACCTATGTACGACCCAAGATGCCATACCGCATAGTTCACTATTTGGTCTTCGCTCTTCAAGATACGGCCCAACAAGAGCGGAACAGCATCTTCCTTGTAGCTACAGCAACCTCGACAATCACTCAACTTTTGTATGAATTAACTATAATTCGGAAACCACCAATGTCAATATCGAAAGCGGCAGGAAATCTTCTCGGAAAGGATGTTATCTGCTTACGATCTCCGATCATTTCGCGTTTCCTGAATCCCGTTAGTTGAGTCATCAGCTATGAACCGTGGGATGTTAAAAAATATAATTCGATATGATCTCTTTCATAATCTCGGTGGTGCCGCCGCCGATGGACAAGATCCGGTTGTCCCGAAACAATCTTTCCACCAGATAACCACGCATGTATCCATAGCCACCGAAGATCTGGACCGCATCATAGGTGACCTTGTCGCTGACACTGCAGGCAAAGTTTTTTGCCATGCTGATCTCCTTGATCTGGTCCTGTCCGGCGTCGATCTTGGCTGCAATCCGGTATGTAAACTCACGGCTCGCTTCCACAAACGTCGCCATATCCACCAGCTTGTGTCTTGTCACCTGGAAACCCTTCAGTTTCCTCCCAAAGGCATCCCTTTCCCCGGCATAGGCAATGGCCGATTCAAGGGCCAGTTGGGCCGTCATGTTGGCCATGATTGCCAGGGCCAGTCGTTCACCTTGAAAGTTTTCCATGATGGTGTAAAAACCGGCGTTTTCATCCCCCAGTCGATTCTGCAGGGGGACCAGACAGTCATCAAAAAATATCTGGGCAGTGTCCGATGCCCACCAGCCAGTTTTCTTGTACTTTTCGGAAACAGAATATCCCGGTGTATCCGATTCGATGACCAGAAGACTGATACCATGGGCACCGTCTTCACCGGTACGCACGGCACAGGTGACCTGATCTGCCCGATATCCGCTGGTAATGAAAACCTTGCTTCCATTGACCCGGTAGTAATCTCCTTCTCTGACGGCCGTTGTCTGCAGGCTGGCCACATCCGAACCCCCTCCCGGTTCTGTTATGGCCAGTGCCGCTATCTTTTCTCCCGCCAGAACCGGTGTTACAAAGCGTTCTTTTTGAGATTCGGTGCCGGCCGACAGGATCGGCGGGATGGCGATATTCAGACTGCCCAGACCCGCCACCAGACCGCCGGATCCCGAACGCATCAGTTCCTCGGACACGGCGATGTGAAAAAAAATGTCTCCTGGTATACCACCGTATGCTTCAGGGTATCCCGTTCCGAGAATACCTACTGCCGCTGCCTTTTGATAGAGCTCCCGTGGAAATTCTCCGGCTTCCTCCCAATCGTCTATGAAGGGAAGAATCTCCTTGTCCACAAACGCCTTGACCGATTTTCTCACCATGTCATGGGCTTTTCCAAAATATTCCTGGCAGGTTGCTTTTGCGTTGAATTGGTAGGACATTATATATTTTTCTCCCAAATTAAAGATCAAAGGTCAAAAAATGTCATTTGCTTCGCGTAATTAATAGTCATTTACTTCGTGTCATTTATAGTAGCTATGAGCAATCAGCTATAAACGACAATAAATAATGCGCACAGCGCTAATGTCGTCCACAGCACTAATATCGCCCGAAGGGCTAATGTCGTCCGAAGGACCAATGTCGCGCGCAGCGCTAACATCGCCCGCAGGGCAAATGACAGCCGCAGGCTAAATGATAGCCTTGGGCACCTCAACGATCCGGGCTCTCAGGTACTCTCCCAGTGTTTTGGCCTGGGGGTCACTCCTCAGGGATGCGGCCACACCGTCACCCAACAAGCCCTTGATATAAAAATTCAAAGCCAGAAGATTCGGCAGTTCATAACGTTCGATCTCAAAATCCGCCAGATCTTCGAGAAGTATTTTCAAGCGTTTCACCGACAGATAATCCCGTAAAAATGCAAAGGCTTCCGGTGTCTTTGCCCAGACACCCAGATTGGCATTTCCGCCTTTGTCCCCCGAGCGCGTGGCAAACAGTTCCCCAAAAGGCACTGAAACAATCTCTCCCTGTGGAACCGATGGCAGCGGTCTTGCTTGAGGCGGCGTGGCATGCAAGGCTTCTACCTGAGCCAACGCTTTCACAACAATCTCTTGATCGCCAACAAAAACATGCTGTTGAATATGATTGTTGGACACCAGCGCCGGCCAGTGCATAATAGCCGGGACACCTTTGGTGGGGGGGGCTGTGGCCGTAAAACCGGGGATGCTGGCCAGAGCCAGTTCCACCAGTTTTGAAGAAAACAAGGCCACCTTTTTGGGGTCCGGGTCCATGACCGACAGTCGCAGATGCGCAAACGCCTCTTCATTGGTTGGCGGATTTTTCTTTTCCGAACGCACGAGTTGTACATCCACCACCGAAAACAGTTTTTCCCCGCCCAGGCTGTCAAAGAGGGCTTCTGTGACGATCTGCGCTTTTTTCTCGATGTCGAGTCCGGTCAGGATGATGGTCATGCTGTTACGGTACCCCCCCAGGTTGTTGATGCAGACCTTGGTGGTGCTGGTTGGGGGTTCTCCCTTGACACCTTGAATCCGGACCCGGTGGACATCTTCCTGGAAAATGTCGATGGTATCGAAACGGGCGGCCACATCCGGTGTCAGGTATCTGGGTTCCCGGACTTCATACAACAGTTGAGCGGTTACCGTTCCAACCGAGACAAGCCCGCCGGTGTCGGGATGTTTGGTAATAACCGAAGAGCCGTCCTTTTCGAGTTCTGCAATGGGAAACCCAACATTTTTGAAAGAGGGTACCTCCTCGATGAAAGCGTAATTGCCTCCGGTGGCCTGGGCGCTGCACTCGATCACATGACCGGCCACCGCCGCACCCGCCAGGGCATCCCAGTCTGTTTTCTCCCATTTGAATTGCCATGCCGCAGGCCCCATGACCAGTGCCGCGTCGGCAATGCGTCCCCCCACGACGATATCTGCATCATGATTCAGTGCCTCCACGATCCCCCAGCAACCCAGATACGCATTGGCTGAAATCGTCTGTGCCTCGGCATCTTTCAAGGAAATCCCCTTGTCCATGTGGGTAAAAGGTTCTCCTTTGTCCTGGAGATCCTGCAGCCTCTGCATCAGGTTGTCACCCTCGATATAGGCAATTTTGGGGTGAAGTCCCAGGGTGCCCGCCAGCTTTTCGAGTTCTTTCGCAAGTGAAGCTGGATTGAGCCCCCCTGCGTTGGCAACTACCCTGATACGCCTGTCAAGACATTCCCCCATGACAATTTCCATCTGCTTTAAAAATGTCGTGACATAACCGGCATTGGGATCCTTGAACTGCTTGCGAAGCAGAATGGCCATGGTCAGTTCGGCCAGGTAATCACCGGTCAAGAAATGGATGGGACCGCCCTGGACCATCTCCTGTGCCGCCGAAAACCTGTCCCCGAAAAACCCGCTGCAGTTGGCGATGATTAATTTTTCGTTAGATAATTTGTATGTCTCATTCATGGATCGTCTCCCCCACAGCAATTTAGCCTTCGGCTGTCATTTATGGTCATTTGCCCTTCGGGCGACATTACGCCTCCGGCTGTCATTTATGGTCATTTGCCCTTCGGGCGACATTAGCCCTGCGGGCGGCATTCATTGTTGCTAATAGCTGACAGCGACTCAGCGACCTCCAAGCGACAAGCAGTAAGCCATTACAATGATTGCTTACAGCTTATGGCTGTCCTTATTCCCTCCAACCCTTGTATCCCCCTCGGACCCTTGGCCCCTGGTCTTTCCCTATTTCCCCCTAAATTCCGGCTGGCGTTTCTCGATAAATGCGGTGATCCCTTCCACGGCATCTTCGGTGGACACCACTTCGGCCAGCTTGCCGCTCAGGTAATCGACGGCCTCGTTCAGGGGCATTTCCGACATGTGATGAAAAGCCTCTTTGCCAAGTCTCAATCCAATGGGGCTCTTTGTAATCAAGGACCCCAAAACCTTGTCAACGCTTTCATCCAGCTTTCCAAAGGGAACGACCCGGGTGACGAGACCCATTTCAAGGGCCTCCTGCGCCGTGAGCTTTTCCCCCAGGAGCACCATTTCCATGCCCTTTTTTTTCATCACATTCCTGAAGATCAAGGCGCCTATCATCATCGGGAATAATCCCACATTGACCTCAGGGGTTCCGAATTTGGCCGTCTCCCTTGCAATCACGATGTCACAAGCCAGCATGAAACCCATACCCCCGGCCAGGCAGTACCCATTGATCCTGGCAACGGTCGGTTTGGGATAAGCCGCCATGCGCTTCAAAAGATCTGCATAGCGACTGAAAGATCCCTTGCCCTCCTCGGTAGCAGCACCCCCGAGGTCGGCCCCGGAGCAAAAAGCTTTGTCACCGGCACCGGTCACCATGAGTGCCCGCACATGATCATCGGCCTCCGCTCGATCCAGGCAATCCATAAATTGTTCGATTACCTGGGGTGTCAGGGAATTTCGTTGCTTTTCACGGTTGATGGTCAGTTTTGCCACCTGGTTTTCAACATGATACAGGAGTGGATTTTCCGCCATGATTGATTCCTCACAATTTAGCTATAAGCTGTAAGCAGTAAGCCGCTAATAGATGACAGCTCAACTTTCGGTTTTCACCATCGATAGAGCGCAGCGATACAACACTTCAATATTCACCATTCCTTGTTCGACATTCGATATTTTCCTTTTTAATTTTCACCGGATCGGTAGAACCTTTCCGGGTCCTCCACCGGAAGTGGCGGTTTTGGATCAGAATAATTGATCCAATAGCGATTAGCGTTGTTTGAGTCGCTTAGGACACCTACCATCAGCGCATGTAAATGAGATTGACCGCCATGACATCGGCAAGATCGACAGTCTCTTCCATACCTGCCGTGATTCAAAAGTCAAGCCCGAATCCTTTGTATTTGCTATCTAACTGAGAGTATGCTTAACTTTTTCCTAAGATGAGCGTTTCAAATTTAAGGATTTAAGATTAATAAATAATTTCAAAGGATTTAATTCTTTTGAATTCTTAAAATTTGAAACCCGTTGGGATTAAACCATCACGCCAGAAAGGACTCACTCATGAAAGACGTTGTTATTGCATCGGCATGCCGAACCGCCATCGGCGCGTTCGGTGGAACCCTTCGGGACACCATCGCTGCAGAAATTGCCAGCGTTACCATGCAGGAAGCCATTAAGAGGGCCGGTATCGACCCTGCGACCATCGATGACGTGCGTTACGGCTGCTGTCTGGAGCCGGTGGACACATTGAATGTCGCCCGCACGGCTGCCCTGCTGGCAGGTATTCCCGACACCGTTCCCGCCGTAACCATCAACCGCGTGTGTATTTCGGGTATGGAAGCGACCATCTCCGGGATGGCCATGATTCAGGCCGGCATGGCCGATATCATTCTTTCCGGGGGCGTGGAGCACATGTCCGGGGTCCCATATGTCGTGCCGGCCGCTCGTTGGGGATGCCGTCTGCAGGATCAGGTCTTTGTAGATGCCTTGATCCGGAGTCTCCATTGCGGCTCCCATGTGATACCCCATCCTGAAAACGGACCGGTGAATGCCGAAAAACCCCCTTTAAGCTATTTTAAAGGAAAACCCTACATCATGGGCCATACAGCGGAGTTTGTGGCTCAGCAGTATGGCATCACCCGGGAAGAAATGGATGAGGTGGCACTCAGGAGTCATAACAACGTGGAGCGGGCAACCCTGGATGGCTCGTTCAACGAAGAAATCGTACCCATGCAAATTCCCCAGCGAAAAAAAGACCCTGTTCTGTTTGACAAAGACGAACACTTCAGACCCGGGATGACCATGGAAAAGCTCCAGAAACTGCCACCGGCCTTTATCCCCAATAACCGGCAAGGTTACGGCGGGAAACGCGAGTGGTATCAATGACGGGTCGGCCGGAATGGTGATCATGTCTGCTGAAAAAGCCGCATCCCTCGATATAAAACCCCTGGCAAAAATCAAGGCCGTGGGAAAGGGGGGCTGCCATCCTTCGGTAATGGGCATGTCACCTGTCCCGGCTGTTCAGGACTTGATGGCACGCAGTGGTTTGAAAATTGAGGATTTTGAGCTGGTTGAAGTCAACGAAGCCTTTGCCGCCCAGTATATCGGCTGTGAAAGAGAACTGGGTTTGAACCGGGACATCACCAATGTCAACGGTTCGGGAATCGGTCTTGGACACCCCGTCGGCGCCACCGGCGCCCGTATTATCGTCTCCCTGATCCATGCCATGAAACAGCGAGGAAAAACACTGGGACTGGCCACCCTCTGCGGTGGCGGGGGCGTGTCCATGGCCTGTGCGATTGAGATGGGATAAGGCTGTTTTACGTTTTAGGTGTTAAGTTTTAGGTTCAGCCAAGAGCGGGCAGCAACATCCTGGCGTCCGGGCATCCTAGCGTTCCAGCAAACAAAGGGCCAAGGAAATAAGGTTCATTGAGTTTCTTGGGTTTTTTGGGTAATGAAACGGAAACGAGTTGAAGATTCTATACTGGCGGCTGTAAGCAACACAATAAACCCAAAGAACACAATGAACAAATCAACTAAGTTTGGAGGGTTGGAGGGGAGCTTTTAGCAGTAAGCGATAAGCTGCTTATGGCTTACTGCTTATCGCTTATGGCTAAAAGTAAAGAGCTAACAACTGGTAACCGGCAAGTTACCCATCTTGACCTATTATTATATAAAATGAACATATTTTAATTGATTTATTATTTTTTCTATCTTTTATTGACATTTTCATCAAATTAGATCAAGGTTGCCTTAAATAAGGATTTGGAACAATCTATTCCCGTTTTAGGAAACAAGGTCGTGTTGTATAAAATCGTGAAACGATTTTATTATGAAAATAGATACCACCACCATCGATATCATCAAGCACCTCCAGGACGGTCGGAAATCACTGAAGAAAATCGCGGTCGATCTGTCCATTTCCGAAAATACCGTCAGATCGAGGGTCAACCAGCTGAAAAATGAAAACATCTTGTCCATATCCGGTCTGGTGCGTCCGGAAGCGATCCCCGGTCATTATTCGGTAATGGTGGGCGTCAAACTTTCGACCATGCATCTTGTTAAAAAGGGTGAAGAATTCAGCAATCTGAAAGGCGTCGTTTCCGTGAGCGTCGTAACGGGGCGTTTTGACTTGATCCTGATTGTATTGCTCAAAGAAGGCTACGGCCTGCTTGAGTTTTATACCGAGCAGGTTGCCCAGATCAAAGATGTCCAGTCGGTTGAAACATTTGTGGTCTATAAAAGCTATGGTCTGAAGCTGCCCTATATTCTCTAACCCGAATATTTCATGAAAAAGGAGCCGGCCCATGAACAATCTCTTTAAAACGATTTTGCACGATCAGCATGTCGACCTGGGTGCCCAGATGGTTGAATTCGGGGGCTGGGTCATGCCCATACAGTATCCCCAGGGAATTGTCCGGGAACACCTTGCCACAAGACGGCATGCCGGTCTTTTTGATGTATCGCATATGGGCCGCTTTACTCTCCGGGGGCAGGATGCACTGCCTTTTTTACAGCAGGTCCTTTCCAACAATGCCAGCGGTCTCGAGGAAGGAGAAAGCCAGTATACCTTGATCCCAAATGACAGCGGCGGTGCCATCGACGATGCCTATCTCTACCGCTTTTATGCCGATGAATACCTGCTGGTAGTCAATGCCGGCAACCGTCTCAAAGACTGGGATCACTTTCAGACGTGCCTGCCTGATTTCAAGGATGTCACCATGGAGGATAAAACCGAAGACATATCCATGCTGAGCCTGCAGGGCCCGACATCCAAGGATATCCTCCAAAATATGTTGGACACCGGGGCACTTCCGGAGCCCATGCGCAACCATCTCAGCATCGCCACCATTCAAGGCAAAAAGGTACTCATCGCACGCACGGGTTACACCGGAGAACCCCTCTGCTTTGAGCTGTTCATCGAGAGCGCGGACACACCCGCTATCTGGGACCTGTTGATCGGCCAGGGTGCCCACCCTGTTGGACTGGGCGCCCGGGACACCCTCAGGCTTGAAGCAGGGCTTCCCCTGTACGGGCACGAACTGGGAATGGATCCGGACAACAAGGAAATTCCGATCTACGCGTCTCCCCTGTCACGGTTTGCCGTGAGTCTGTCTCCTCTAAAAAAAGAGTTTATCGGTCGAAAAGCCCTTGAAAAGCAATTTCAAGCGTTTAAAAAAATTGCCGATCAGGACTATTCCCTCATACATGACCTCCCGCGCTGCATCATGCCGGTGGCCTTGAAAAAGAAGGGTGTGGCCCGGGCCGGATACAAAATTTTTCAGGAGAATCGTCATGTCGGGTATGTCACCAGCGGCACCATGATTCCAAGATGGGAGATCGAGGGGGAGGGCATCTTCTCGAAATTGACCGAGAGCCACGATCTCAGGGGAATCTGCCTGGCCCTGTTAGACAGTACCCTGATGGAGGGCGATGACATCGATATCGAAATACGGGGAAAACAGGTGCCGGCAGTGATTGTTCCCTTTCACATGCGAAGCGAGGCACCCCCGTTTGCCAGGTCCATCCCCTGGGACAGGATTGGACAGGAAAAAACACAACCTGGAAGGGATGATATTCTCGACAACGTTCAATCCCTGCTCGTAAAATCGATTCGAAATACGGAATGGCGCCAAAAGGAATGCATCAATCTCATCCCGTCCGAGCAGACCCAGTCCGAACTCATACGCCTGCTCTCTATCATGGACCCTTGCGGACGCTATGCCGAGCACAAGCAGGTGGGTGCCTTCAGTGAAGCCGAGGTTTTTTATTACCAGGGCACCGATTTCATTGCCGAAGTCGAGGCAAACCTCGAAACAGAGTTAAAAAAATTCTTTGGGTGTCAGCAGGTGGAGACCCGCCTGGTTTCGGGCCAGATGGCCAATATGGCGCTGTTCAGCGCCCTGGTTGATTACATCAATCGAAGCGACCGGAAAAATGAACAGCGACGACTCAGGAAAGTGATGAACAACCACATCATCAAGGGCGGCCATTTGAGTGCACAGCCCATGGGAGCATTGAGAGACTTTGTGGCCCGGGACCCTCTGTCTGAAAAACCGGCGGTGATAAATTTTCCGGTCCTGCCGGAAAACCCCTATAAAATTGACCTCGATGCCTGTGAGACCCTCATACAAAAACATGCACCGGAGCTGATTATCTTTGGCAAAAGCATGGTTCTGCACAAGGAACCCGTTGCAGACGTTCGCCGCATAATCGATGGCCTGGGCATGGATTCGATCATCATGTACGACATGGCGCACGTTCTGGGCCTGGTGGGCCCCCACTTTCAAGAACCCTTTAAAGAAGGGGCGGATTTCATAACAGGGTCCACCCATAAAACCTTTTTCGGGACACAGCGGGGTATCATCGGCACGGATGTCAGGGATGAAGACCCCCGGTTCGAACTGTGGGAAGCCGTCAAACGCCGGGCATTCCCCGGAAGTGTCAGCAATCATCACCTGGGAACACTTTTGGGGCTCCTGATGGCAGCCTATGAGATGAATTATTTCAAAGACAGTTACCCTAAAAAAGTGCTCGACAACGCCCGCGCCTTTGCCAACGCCTTGAACGACTGCGGGTTGAGCGTGGCCGGTGATCCAAAAATCTCTTTTACAGAAACCCACCAGGTTATACTCAATGTGGGCTATGCAAAGGGGCCCGAGATTGCCAGGAAACTGGAAGAGAACAACCTCATCGTCAACTACCAGGCAGCCCCGGTGGAAGAAGGCTTTACCGCTTCCGGATCCCTTCGCATGGGTGTGCAGGAGATGACGCGCTTTGGTATGGAGGCTGCGGACTTCCAGGAACTGGCACAATTGTTCAAGGATGCGCTGGTGGATCACCGCACTGTCAAGGAAGCCGTCATAGCGTTTAGAAAACGTTTCCTGGAGATGACGTTCTGTTTTACAGCAGATCAGATCGGGGACAATATCCAGAAGTTGCATGAATTGCTATAAGCGATAAGCATTAAGCTGTAAGCTGTTCTTGATAAGCCCTATTAAATAGACGACAGACATGTAAGTTCCTTAACGTTAAGATTTGTGTTTTTGTGATAAATAAAATAAAAGTACCCACGAAAACACGAAAATTCTTATGCTCTTTTTCGTGGTTTCGTATTTTCGTGGTTTCGTGATAAATAATCTTTTTCCCTTCCGGTTTTTCCGGACAGGGCATTTAGCAACTAACAGCTTATTGCTACCTAAAACCTAAAACTTAACACCTAAAACCTAATTCCTAAAACCTAAAACGACTTTTCATAGGAGACTGTCATGAAAGAATTGAGTGAGCTGAATTTCCCGGACGATGTCATGTATACCGATGATCACGAATGGACAAAAATGGAAAACGACGAAGCCGTTATCGGCATCAGCGACTATGCACAGGATCAGCTGGGAGACATCGTTTTTGTCGAACTACCCCAGGTTGGTGAGGCATTTGAAAAAGGTGCCGAGTTCGGCACGGTGGAATCCGTCAAAGCCGTATCCGAGCTGTTCCTGCCTGTAAGCGGCGAAGTTGTCGCCGTTAACGACGCCCTGGAGGACACGCCGGAACTGGTCAACAACGAACCTTATACCGGGGGATGGATGCTCCGGGTCAAACTCAGTGAAACATCCGAATTGGACCAGTTGATGAATAAAAGCGCTTATCTCGAATCATTGAAGGGGTGATAGCATGAGATATTTACCGCACACGCAAGAAGATATCGCCGATATGCTGAAAAAGATCGGCGCCACCAGTCTGAATGATCTGTTTGCAACTATTCCGGACGACTGCCGCAGAAAAACAGACCTCGATCTGCCCAAAGCCATGACCGAGTGGGATCTGAACCGTCATATGAGCGGACTGGCCGCCCAGATGGCGGTCTGCCCGGATTCCAAGGTGTTCATTGGCGCCGGCAGTTATGATCATTACATTCCGGAGGTGGTCAAACAGCTTCTGAGCAGGTCCGAATTCTACACGGCCTATACCCCCTATCAGCCGGAAATGAGCCAGGGTACTCTTCAAGCCATTTACGAGTACCAGACACTTACCACGCGTCTTCTGGGATTGGACGTGGCCAATGCCTCCATGTATGACGGGGCTTCGTCTCTGGCGGAAGCGCTCCTGATGTCCATCCGGATCACCCGGCGAAAGAAGGTGGCCATCTCCCGTCTCATCCACCCCCTGTATCGACAGGTGGTTCGAACATACTTCGTGCCCACCGGATTCGAAGTTGTGGAGCTTCCTGTTCTGGATTCCGGTCAAACAGACATGAGCGGCCTCGGGGATTTGGAAACGTTTGCAGGCGTGGCCGTCCAATCACCCAACTATTTTGGATGTATCGAAAACCTGGCGGCCCTTGGGAAAAAAGTCCATTCGGACAGCAAAACACTCTTTATCGTCACGTTCACAGAACCCCTTGCCTATGGCGTATTAAAAAACCCGGGCAGCCTCGGTGCAGACATTGCCTGCGGCGAGGGACAGAGTCTGGGTATCCCCAGATCTTTCGGCGGTCCCGGTCTTGGCATGTTTTCAGCCAAAAAAGCCTACACGAGAAACATGCCCGGCCGGCTCGTCGGCCAGACACAGGATATTGAAGGCAAGCGGGGTTTTGTCTTGACCCTTTCCACCAGGGAGCAACACATTCGCCGGGAAAAAGCCACGTCGAACATCTGTTCCAATCAGGGTCTGTGCGCCACTGCCGCGGCCATGTATATGGCAGCGCTGGGAGGCACCGGTATCCGAAAACTGGCCGCATTGAATCACGATAAAGCCGCTTACCTTCAAACCGTATTGAAAAAGGCCGGGTTTGAACTCCCCTTTGCCACACCCGTATTCAACGAGTTTGTGGTCAAATTTCCAAAGGGCTTCAAGAAAACCTATGCAAACCTGCTGGCCAAAAATATAGTGCCGGGACTTTCACTGACACCGGATTACCCCGAGTTTCCCGATCACTATCTGTTGTGCGCCACAGAAACCATGGACAAAGCAGATATGGACCTGTTGGTCAAGGAGGTGACCTCATGAAAGAAGACGTCGGAACCACGGGTCTGATACTCAATGAGCCCTTTTTGTGGGAAAAGGGCAAAAAAGGACGGACGGGCTTCTCTTTGCCCAACAGCGATGTCCCGTCATCCCCACTGGTTGCGGATCTGCTCGGGGAAGGACCTGATTTCCCAGACCTGAGCGAAGTCGATGTGGTGAGACATTACACCCGTCTTTCCACCTGGAACTTCGGTGTGGACAGCGGCATGTACCCCCTGGGGTCCTGCACCATGAAGTACAATCCCAAAACCAATGAACGTCAGGCATCCCTGCCAGGCCTGGCCCAGGCCCATCCGCTGTTGCCGCCCGAACTGGCCCAGGGTGCGCTTAAACTCATGTTCGATCTTCAGAAACATCTGGCCGAAATCACAGGACTGCCGGCCGTCACACTACAGCCAGCCGCCGGTGCCCAGGGAGAACTCACCGGCATGCTCCTTTTTTACGCGTTTCACATGCAGAACAAACAAAGACGCACCAAAATCCTTATACCGGACACAGCCCACGGCACCAACCCTGCAAGCGCTGCCCTGTGCGGTTTCCGATCGGTTCCCCTTGCATCCAATGCCCAGGGGGTTCTTGCACCGGATGACGTGGCGGCCCTCATGGATGAGGACACGGCCGGTATCATGGTCACGAATCCCAACACGCTGGGCCTCTTTGAAGAACATATCAAACCGATATCGGACATCGTACATGCCAAAGGCGGTCTTGTATACGCAGATGGCGCCAACATGAATGCTGTAATGGGTATGGTGAACATGGCAGACCTGGGTGTGGATGTCCTGCACCTCAATCTCCACAAGACATTTTCAACCCCCCATGGCGGCGGTGGGCCCGGCAGTGGCCCGGTTTGCGTCACCAAAAAGCTCGAACCCTTTCTGCCCGTGCCCAGGGTGGTCCAGGTTCAGAACAGATATGAACTCTCTTATGATTACCCGGAATCGATTGGCAAGGTTCACGCGTTTTACGGAAATTTCGGGATTCAAATTCGGGCCTATTCCTATATTCTTTCCATGGGTGAGCACTTGAAAACAGCGAGTCAACTGGCGGTTTTGAACGCCAATTATCTGAAAGAGAACCTCAGAGATATTTTTCACCTGCCCTATGACAGACCCTGTATGCATGAGTGCGTCTTCACGGACAAACATCAGCAGGCATACAAAGTAAGCACCCTGGATATTGCCAAACGGTTGATAGACTATGGTTTTCATCCACCCACCATCTATTTCCCCCTCGTGGTCCAGGGCGCATTGATGATGGAGCCCACAGAAACGGAATCCAAAGAAGATCTCGATCGCTTTATCGAAGCGTTGAGGCGGATTGTCCAGGAAGCCAAAGACACGCCGGAGCTGCTGTTGCAGGCCCCCATCAAAACCAAGGTCCGGCGGCTGGACGAAACCATGGCCGCACGAAAACCCTGTCTGGCGGGTTAACCCGGATAGTATGTTAATAGGATGATACGTAGAAAGCCACGCCATACGTTTTACGACATCTTCGGGCCAACCCGATGGTAGGACATCCGCCGGCCGCCCGGACCCGGCCCCTCTGGTGCCTGGATCTAAAGACAATGGCGTATCAGGAAGCCTGGGAATTCCAACAGGCCATGGTCAGGACCAGAATTGAAAAGAATTTTTCTCAGGATGTCGTCCTGTTTCTGGAACATCCCCCGGTTTTTACACTGGGCCGCAGGGGGGGGATTGAAAACCTGACAGTCGCCGACGCTTTTCTGGAAACCTCAGGTATCCAGGTCATACAGGTGGAAAGAGGGGGGGACATCACCTATCACGGTCCCGGCCAGATGGTGGTCTATCCCATCCTGGATCTGAATCGTCAACGACTCGGCATCACGGAACTGGTCTTCATGCTCGAAGACGTCATGGTCCGCGTTTCAAAAACCCTCGGTGTCCAGGCTGCCCGAAACCCCATGAATCGCGGTGTCTGGGTCGGCGACAGAAAGCTTGGCAGCATTGGTCTCGCTGTCCGGAAGGGAATCAGTTTTCATGGCATGGCGCTGAACGTCAACCTTTCCATGACCCCCTTCGAATGGATTCATCCCTGTGGTCTTACCAATGTCTCCATGACGTCCCTCGAAAGAGAACTGCCCGAAAGACCTTCCATGCAGGTGGTGCGGAAACTGACCAAACAGCATATAGGGGATGTGTTCGGGCGGTCTTTAGAGGAGATAACGCGAGAGACCTTGGATGAATGGATAAGGAGCGAGGAAAAATAAGTCATTTGCTGCGCGTCATAAATGGTCATTTACTTGGTGTCATTTATAGTAGTTACAAGCTGTTAGCTGTTAGCACAATAAATTACGCGCGTAGCGCTAATGTCGTCCAAAGGGCAAATGACTATAAATGACAGCCGAAGGCGAAATGTCGCCCGCAGGGCTATAATGACAGCCGAAGGCGAAATGTCGCCCGCAGCGCAAGTATCACTGGAGAAACCATGTCACACAAGGTATTGAAAAAGCCGGCTTGGCTGAAGCGGCGGATGACAGCGGGATCGGATTATGAAAAGGTTCGCGCGCTCATCGAAAACTGTCATCTGCACACGGTTTGCCAGGAAGCCCATTGCCCCAATATCTGGGAGTGCTTTTCCAGGGAAACGGCCACCTTTCTCATCCTGGGAGACCGCTGCACCAGAAACTGCCGGTTTTGTGCCGTTGCCCAAGGGCCCCAAGAGCTGCCGGATCCAGAAGAGCCCCACCATGTGGCTTTGGCTGTTCAAGAATTGAAACTGGCCTACGTGGTCATCACCTCCGTGACCCGGGATGATCTGCCGGACGGTGGTGCAGGTCATTTTGCAAAAACCATTCTGGCAGTCAGGGACAAATGCCCAGGGGTCGGTATCGAGGTGCTGATTCCAGACTTCCAGGGAAAGCAACAGGCATGGCAGACCGTCCTGGACGCACGACCCGATGTTCTGAATCACAACATGGAAACCGTCCAGCGTCTCTACCCGCTGGTCAGACCCCAGGCAGATTACGGCCAATCCTTAGCTCTTATCCGGTATGCCGCAGACAACGGTCATGGTATTTCCACAAAATCAGGCCTGATGCTGGGGTTGGGAGAAAGCAATCATGAAATCGAGACGGCATTTGCAGATCTCATCCAAGCCGGATGTCATATCCTCACCCTGGGTCAGTACCTGCAACCCACCAAGGAACATCTCCCTGTAGATCGATTTGTGCCGCCAGGGGAATTTGATGCATTCAAGAAAATTGCCCTGGAAATGGGTTTCAGCGAGGTTGCCGCCGAACCGTTTGTGCGCAGCTCCTATCGGGCCAAGGAACTATTTAAGGGAAAGTTTTAAATATTAACATGCCATGTGTGGATAAGCTATAAATTCTTATAAATTTTCGGGTTTCACAACCCAATCATCGGCCACACATTTTTTAGATATCTATTGTGTGTGTGCCCTTTGGTGGCATGCTGTGTAGTATTGGAAGATTCATTTTCAGTGTCAGACAGATTCGCCGTCATTTAATCTTCGGTGAAAAAATCGGAGTAACCAAAAATGCCTTACCTCCACCGCATTATAGCTTCATTTTCCGCTACCGGAGTGATTTTGGGACTGGTGTTTTTCTGCATCTCCCTGACCCCCTCGCTGTTGCCGCGTAATTTTGTTGTTCAAGGTGTTCTGTCGGGATTCGTGTTCGCCACAGGGTACGGCATCAGCAAGGTTGGCCACTGGGTCTGGAAGTTCATGGAACTGAGAGACGTAACCGGGCGTTCAGCCAGAATCGTGACCTGGATACTGGTAGGTTTTCTGATCCTGACCGCTATTTACACACTCAATCAAATGACAACCTGGCAGAATTCAATACGGCTTCGGATGGAGATGGCACTGATCGACAGCGCCTATCCAGTGAGGGTGTTGTGCCTTGCTATCGGTATGGCTTTTTTGGTCATCCTGCTGATGCGACTGCTCTTGTATGCCACAGGTAAAGTGGTAATGGCCGTTGACCGATACCTGCCGCGCCGGATCGCTATTGTTGTAGGTGGAACGGTCTTTGCCGTACTGCTAATGTCCTTCGTTAACGGGGTCATCATCAAAGGGGCTTTGCATGCAATGGACAAGTCCTTTGCTGCGATTAACCGGTTGCTGGTCGATAAGTACGACCCGCCGCAGGATCATCGGGCATCAGGCAGTGTGGGATCGCTCATCGCATGGCATGATATCGGCCGAAACGGCAAATATTTTGTTGCCGACGGACCAACGAAGGAGGAAATTGCGCTTGTTATCGGGCGGGAGGCCATGCAGCCCATCCGGGTCTATGCCGGGTTTGACACTGGTGAAACGCTTGAGGAGCGCGCGCAGATCGCACTGGCTGAATTGAAACGTGTCAACGGATTTAACCGCTCGATTCTGGTCATCGCAACCTCGACCGGCACCGGCTGGCTTGATCCTTCAGCGGTGAATTCGGTCGAATTTATTCATGCCGGAGACATCGCTACTGTGACGCTTCAGTATTCCTACCTGCCCAGCTGGCTTACTCTCATGGTCGAGCCAGAACTGGCGCAACATGCTGCAGGAGCCTTGTTCAAAGCGGTATATGGCTACTGGACCACATTGCCGCATAACAATCGACCCGAATTATACTTACACGGCCTCAGCCTGGGCGCACTCGGGTCCGAAGGCTCGTCCGACCTCATCACCATGATCGCGGATCCCATCAGGGGAGCGTTGTGGAGCGGACCACCTTTTTTGAGCAGGATCTGGGGCGCAGTAACCCGGAACCGCAACCCCGAATCGCCGCAGTGGCGCCCCGTTTATCGCGACAACACGGCGATTCGATTCATGACACAAGACGGCTTCCCCGACCTGGCGGAAGCCGAATGGGGCCCCTTGCGGATCGTGTATCTGCAGCATGCCAGCGACCCGATGAGTTTCTTTTCAACCGATCTGGCTTACGTGCGCCCGAACTGGCTCGGCCCCGATCGCGGGAAAGATGTATCTCCCTATTTCAGGTGGTTCCCGGTCGTCTCTTTCTTACAGATCGCTTTCGACATTCCCATGGCAACCAGCGTACCCTTGGGTTACGGGCACAACTTCGCTCCAACCGAGTACATTGATGCCTGGATCGAAGTCACTCAGCCAAAAAACTGGAACACTGCAGACACCGAAAATCTCAAGGCCCATTTCATCGGTTTCAATCCCCAGCCCCTCTGATCCGATCTAATTTCTGCGATGGATGGGTCAAGGGGTTGTCATTCTGATTCTCGCTGCTGCTTCAATTGCCTTTTTCTTCGAATCGCCGTCCATAAATTACAAATTCGGCTGGGACAAAATCATGCTTCGCGCAGCCAAGACCATTGGACTCATAGCGGCGATGTTGCTCCTGCTACAATTTCCGCTGGCAGGGCGGTTTAAATTTCTCGACCGAATATTCTCGCTGCCAGCTCTCTATAACCTGCATCACATCAATGGCACTATCATTTTGATGCTGATAGTGGTCCATCCTATCCTGGTCACAATCCCCGAAGATCGTATGATGATCCCTTTTGAGATACGTTACTGGCCTGAGTGGGTTGGAGCCGCTTTGCTGGTGGCCGTTTTCGTTCAGGTCGTCTTTAGCAGATGGCGTACAACATTTATCAAAGCGTATCAACGTTGGCTTTTTTTTCACAAAGCCTTCGGCTGGTCAATTCTAATACTGCTGGTGTTACACATACTGTATGTCAGTGAAACCTTTGAGTTTGAAGGCCTGCCACGCACGGTTGTTATCAGTGTAGCCATTGTTTGAAGGTAAGTTCGAAAGTTTGGATGTGGTAAAGCCCATTTCCACATCAATTCAGTCAAACATCGATATTTTAATTGATAATTTTCCTGAAATCGCACTCTGGCAAGGCCTTCGCCAACAAACGCCTGAGGTAGCCCATCAAAACCTTCACATAAACCCTTAACTGCAGAAAAACAGTTACAGCAAAATGGGACTGCCGTTTGCCGACCTCGAATGAAGGTCGGCAAACAGCAATAGCGTGTATCAGAGATTTTAGGTATTATGTTAATGCAGGTCGGGCTGAGAACCAGGCACGCCGCCGCCAAAATCGACTGGGGAGGCATAGTAGCTCTTCGACCAGTTTTCGATACTGAGCGGCTCGAACCGACTCTCGACCGGCTCAAAGCGGATTGGCTGACCGGGATTCACTCCTTTCAGAGGCTCCTGGTCTTTCATTACAAGTGTCCCGTTAACAATCACATGCGGAATCCCTGTAGACGGAAGCGTCCCTTTTTCATAGGTCGAATTGTCGGTTACGGCTTCAGGATCGAAAATGGTGATATCGGCCACCATGCCTTTCTGCATACGGCCACGTACCTGCATGGCCTTTAAGCCCATATCGCCCAGAGGCTTGGCATAATTGTAACTGGTCATGGATACGGCCTGCATCAACGGAATATTGTTTTCCCTGGCAATGCGAAGCACTCTGGCAAAAGACCCGGAAAAACGCGGATGGGTGTTGGGAAGATCTTCGTATGGGGTGTCCCAGGTCAGGTCGTCGTCGGGGAATAATGGCATGCCGTCACTACCAATGGCAACGCCAGGCATTTTGATCCAATCAACAATCGCCGATTTAGGGATCTTGTAAACAAGCACAACACGCGTTGGTTCTTTTTTGAGCATCTCCTCGCGCGTTTGTTGTGTGTAGAATTCGCCGGTGGCAACATCCTGAATCGTGTCTTCGTATTTGTTGCCCAGGGCCTTTACCCAAATTTCGGGTTCGAGAAACACGGCATTCAAAGCAGTGGAACCCGCGGCGTATGGATAGATTTCACCCCAGACGTTGTAGCCTCTTTCCCGCATCCTCACCAAAAGCTCATGCACAAGATTGTATCCCGGATTATTGAAATGGGCGGCTATGGCTGGCGTCCCTAATGCAGCGGCATTGGCCAGCATCTCCTGGATACCATTGACTTCGCCGACATCATCACCTGGCGTATAGCGGAAGTGCATATCAATAAAGCGGCCATAACGCCCGCTAAGTTTTTGCAGTTCGAATATTTCGCGGGCCGATACCCCTTCGCGCATGTAGCCAAGGGTAGAGCCAATTCCAAGTCCCCCTTGCTGTATGCCTTCGTCAATAAGGGCAAGGATCTGGTTGCCCTGCTCCAAGTTGGGCCTGGTCTTGGACCAACCCTGTTTGACACGGGAACGTATAGCATCGGGAGTGTAGAGGTACTTCCACTCTTTAAAGCCATCAAGTATCTCAGCCCGGGCAAATTCGTGAGCCACAGCCGCACCAAAATTGACCTGTGCGTTTCCTTCGCGCCGTTTGTACCACTCGTTGAGCTTTGGGCCGTGGGCGCCTATCTCCATGTCCATAATGGTCGTACGACCGTCGCGCAGCATTAATCGGTAGGCATAGGGTTCAATACAATGCTGGTGTCCGTCAATAAATCCCGGCGCCACCACCAGCCCTTTGGCGTTGATGGTCTCCTTGCCTGTAATTTTGTCCTTTGTGATGACGGCGATCCGGCCGTCTTTAATGCCGACGTTGGCTACTGCGTCATACTTTGTCTCCGGGTCCATGACCCGGCCGTTGTTGATCACCAGGTCGTAATCGGCAGCCATTGCCGGCATGACCATCGTTAGGCCTATTGCTAACAAGCCCAAAAGTACTCTCAATCGTTTCATTTCGATTCTCCCTTCATGTTTGTGTTGTTTTTAGAGGCCGTGTAGAACCGCTTCACTGAACGGTGTTCTTGTAGCTCTTGCCGTCCTTCATTATCATAACAACGTTGCGGTCGGCGTCGGCAACAAGGTCGAATTTGGTGATAGAGAAATAAATTCCATAACACCTGACGATATCCTTGGGTTTCTTACTGAACTTACCGAAAGTGCCCCCCAGATGTTGTGGCCGATCATTTTTTCGCAGGACGTTTTGTACATAGCAGATACATGTACGCGGGGTTGGGTATCAGGCTGTCCGAAAAGTAGAATTACCGCCGTTTAAGCAACACATTGAATGGTTTGCCTATCCGATTTTCGAGTGGCCCATTCTTTGCTTGTACCCATTCGCGACCCTGACAATTCAATGCATCGTCATTGTATCGATGTTTTTATTGCTTTTCGATTTTTTCTTTGAGTTCTTCTTTATCAACGATAAGTCGATAGGCAATATAATACTTAAAGATATTGCTCACATAGTTTACCGTTTCCCTGCCGATCCGTTTCGCTGCCACCACTTCCACATTCCTGAACCAGATATTGGGATCGAGACCCATGGCAGCGGCTTCTTTCCTTAATTTAGAAATTTTGGCAGGCCCGGCATTGTATGATGCAAATGCCAGAAGCCCTCGGTTGAGCCTGTCGATCTTTGGATCATCAAAATATCGGTCCATCATAAAACGAAGGTATTTGGTACCAGCATGTATATTGGGGTCAATTTTCTCAATATTTGCAATATCGATGTTTTTGTCTTTGGCTGTGGTCGGCAGGACCTGCATTACTCCGACAGCACCAGCATGGCTGCGCCTGCTCTGGTCAATCTTTGATTCTTGGAAAGCAAGAGCCGCAAGCATGAGCCAGTCAAAATTATATTGATCACCATATTTCTTAAAAAATACAATGGTTTCATTAAACCGTTTTCTGGAATCTGTCTCAAGATTGTTTTCAACATATTTAGTATTCTTAAGATACTTCTTGAAAATGATATTTCCTTGCAGGGTGCCCTTTTTGTTTTTCTTAACAAACTCGTTGATTTCCGTTTTCAGCAACGGTGAATCCTTGCGAATAGCCCAGGCGATCTTACCGTTTTCCCTGAACTTAATTTTCGGATGAAGGGTAATGTTATCAAAAATCTGTGCCCAGAAGTTACCCTTGTGGCTGTCGATTATAATCATCGGTATCAAACCGGCATTAACCATTTCAAGTAAATCCTCATCCTCCAAGTACTCATTGGCCTCCACTATTTTAACTGGCGCTTTTTTTTCTTTAGACAGCTGTTTGTTAAGACGTACCAGGCTTTCATAATAACTACTCGATTTCCTGACATGGATTGTCTGGTTGCTCAGATCGGATAAAATGTTGACCTTGGGACTTTTTGGCCCGGTAACCAGGATTTCATTGATCCCCTTGAGCATCGGGTCGGAAAAATCAACAGACTTAAGACGATCATCCGTTATGGTAAGATTGCCTGTAGCAATGTCCCCCAGTCCTTCAACCAGACTCGGGATGAGCCTGTCCCTGGGAGTAGGAATAATAAGAAGATGGACTTCTAAATGTTTTGTTTTTAGTTTTTTGTTCAGCTGTTTTTCAAACAGCGTCAGCATGTCATAGTCAGCGCCCTTGGGGGTGGCGCCATCAAGAAAATAAAACGTTTTGCTATAGGGAACCAGTGCGCGGATGATCCTGTTCTCAACCATCTTGTTAAAATCACCGGTCACCTTCTTGTTGAAGGCCTGCTTAACGGCTTCGCCCAGATTCTGATCACCCATGGCAGAAAACGGGAGGCATATCACTGCCACTGATAGTATACCCGATAGTAGTAAAACCCAACAAATCGACACACGATCAAAACGCATTATATCTCCATTTAATAAAAGGAAGGTGATATTGAAAATAACGTAACAAAACGAATTAATAACATTGTTACCGATATGTTACGACTATCTGGCGTATATCACGGGAATGGTACTTTTTACAAGTAAGGACCGTTATGATAATTTTTTAGTGGCCAAAATCTTAATGACCTGGCAAGTACGGCATGGGTATCTTTTACACCGACACAAAACCCACGGACGGGTTTTCATCCAAACCCAACGATCTACCGACCCGGAAAATTGATTTAGGGAAGTAATCTTTGAATAGCATATCGATGTGATCGCCGATCCGAAACGCGTCATCTATTCAATCGTTACAGAAAGTCGGTCATCGCAAAACCGATACCGATGCTGGTTTCTTTGGAGTCGTAATCAATCAGGCTCTGGCCGTAGCCGGTAAAACCCTGGATATATCCCTTGAGATACTTGTAATTACCGAGGGGAAAACTCCAGGATGCCTCGACCCCTCCCTTTTTGAAACCGGACTCCAGGTTATTGCGCGACAAAACTGCGAACGTGTTACGATGCCACTTATAGGCGGCTCCGATCTCGCCATGTCCCATATAATCTGTGATGTCTGAATTGTCATCGTCTTTGTCATCCTCCGGAATCCGGTACCACGGCTTGATGCTGAATGCCAGGTTGCCCTTTTCAAAAACAAACGTTGCAAAGATCCGGTTCCAGCTTCTGGATATGGGGTCGTTTCTGCCGTTGGACTGATGCACAAAACCAAACCCATACATGGTATTCTTAATCCCCCAAAAAGACCGGTCGTTGTGGACCTGGACCCAGACTTCCGGAGAGTAATTGGTCTCCCGGAAGAAGGCTGAAAGGTCTTTGTTGTATGTCTGCCAGTATGACCGAACCGTATAGCCGCCAAAGATGTCCACCTTCTTGTCGAACAGATCAATGGCCAAGGGGATCTTGATGCTGACCTGGAACTGGGTCTCGAGATTATCCAGTTCATCGTTGGAATCCTCGCTCACTTCACGCCACGGGTCCTCGTTCGGGGAGCTGTTGTAGCAGGCCAAGAGGATATAATTGGGTTTGTGGGCCATGAGGGTAAAGGGCCGCAATACATTGTCGGCATCGGTGTAGATCCTGGACGCTAAAAGGCTTTCATCTTCTGTATCGGCACCTGTGAGCGTTTCCGCCTGGCACTCGGCCCGCAGCTCATCGATTGTAGTCCCGTCCGGGGCAGTTTCCAGCGCCATGAACAGACACTCCTGTACAGCTGTCTTATCCGGTGCGCTGTCTGCAGCAGCGGCTACACCGTGACAAACAAGGCCCCAAAAAAAGGCTGCCAGAAATATTCCCGCCCTCAGTGCTCCACAATAATTGATTCTGCTTCTGAGATTCATTTCTTGCCTCCTGTAAGCTTATGGTCGATCTCCATCACGACCCGCTGCTCTAAATACCCAAAGAACGGGTTGTAGCGAAGACGCATGATCTGACGCAGCGGCGCTGTTAATAGATGGGCTTCGCCGCGCGGTTGAAGTCTGCCCAGGGGTAGCCCGTGATAAACGGAGTCGTTGTTTTTATTTACACCGTAGACCGGGTCGTCGGGAGAGAACTGCACGGCCACATGTGCCAGAGAGTATACACCGGGCGGCCACGCAAGGTCCAGGGTTGTGGAATCGATGGCGACTGACCGGGGTGCCTTGGTTCTCTGGACCATACAATTGGAATTCCGGGCCATGTTGGTGATGATTGTGAGCCGATAAGGTAGATCGGATCGGGTTTCGAGGTGTTTGAGCGGTTTCTCGTTTGCAGATGGAATAAAAGACGCTAACTGGTCGAAGCGGTTCACGTCGAACACCACGAGTTCGCTGTCCTTGTTCTGGAGTTGTTCATAGAGCCGGTGGATGGTCGCAGAGGTGTCTACCGTGGCGTCGATCCAGGAGAGAAAGGTGAGGACCGGCGGAAATTCGGCGAATCTTCCGGCAGCGCGTGTTTCATCTATCTGTCGCTGCAGCGTCTTTGTAATTTCATGAGCCTGCTGTGCGGCATTTTTCGGGAACGAGTTATATTTATAGGGATCGTACTCGGGTATGATGTCAAGCCACTTGGACTTCTCAAAGTAGGGCAGAAAGCTCAGGATTTTGTGCGCGTTCGCAACAAAGGCCAGAGCTGAAATGCCAATCTCCGGTGAGAAAAGCAGCAGACGGTCCGGACGCGGCAGGTCGGGGTCCAACAGTGCGTCGAGAGAATACTTGACCGCTAGTGCACCACCGTTGGAGTATCCGGCGATCACAAAAGGCTGGTCGGAACCGATCTGTTCACGGACATGGCGTGCGCCGATTTGGCTTGCCGCCACCCAGTCTTCCCAGAGCACCTTTGTCAGGGCGCCTGGGATGGTCCCGTGACCGGGCAGGCGGAGGCCTAAAACATAGAATCCTTTGGCGTGAAGTATCTTGCCGATTCGTCGCAGGCTGTAAGGCGAATCGGTGAGACCGTGCAGAAGCAGGGCACCACCCCGAATATGCTCCGGGACGAGTTCTATGGTGCGATTCCAGTTGCCCAGTGGGGGTTTTGGATTCTGTGGCCCGCCGGTGCGGTAGCGGCAAAATTTCAGGTCGTCTGTCGATGCGACGCGGTCGTAGACCTTTTCCTTGAGCTCGTGGAAGAGTCGTTCTTCTTGATCGATGTAATCCCGAAGTGTAGTGTTCGGTGTTGCATCATGTGCCGTGAACTCTTTCGATAGCGATGCCGTGTGCCAGATTTTCAATTCAGGCATGCTTCGCGACGTAAATGCCCAGACAAGTAGCACGGTGAAGACAAGAAACCCCGTGAGGAGAACAGCGCTCAAAATCCAGACGAGAGCGCGCTTGATATTGTTCCGGTGGCCTCTTATGGGCGCAGAGGATCGTTCGTATCGAGAACCATTTCTATGTGATTTTGTTTTAATTAATGATCCTTCAGTCTATATGAGACCGGCCCCGTTTCTATATGTTATGTTCTGCTTTTCCGCCTTGGTACTCTCACGCTTGTGGGACCGCCACTTGCGTTTCCCCCTTAACATCGGATTGATCACATAACATAGCTATTTGTTGCTATCCTGATGCTCAGGTGCGAACTGGCGCGCTGAAAGAATCGGAAAGACACGCACAATCGGCTGATCGCCGCGCGCCTTGTGTATGATGCTTATGAGGCTCTCTTCAAACTCGGGAGATAGACTCTTCTCACTCATCAGGATTATGGTAATGCCGGCTTCGGGCTCCACGCTGCTTCGACCTTGGGTAATCAGCTCTACCCCCGGCCATTTGTCGATATATTGCTGCACGGCCTGCCGCACTTGTGGCGCTATCGGAATTGAACCAACGTGCGGAAAGCCAGAAACCAACCCGAATCACTTATTAATGAAAGAAAAAACATCTGTAAAGCCTAAGATATCCGTAATCACCAAAACAATAATTATAACCACTGCGGCACCGACTATGATCCCTATGGCACCGCCACCTGCAGGGGCTGTTTCGATCTGATCAGCCAGACTGACTATTTCCGAGTCGGTTAAATTGTCGAGGCGTGCTTTTGCCTCGGTCATATCGATCCCCTGGGATATTAGAGACGTCATTACATCCTCACGCGCTAAAACACTATTGACGTACACACGGGCTTCATGTGCTCTGCCAGCGTCTATGACTCTCTCTGTTGTGACCATTTTTGCCAGGACTGTCTGACAAGGTGTAAAAACCGTTATCATGAGAATTACCAGAAAAAGACTGCCCGGTTTTACTATTCTTCTTATTCTTTTCATTGTTCGTCTCCTTTTATAAATAGTTTTTCTATTGAAGGTTCCCTGCAGCAAGTTGCAGTGAATCTTCTGCTATTATGTTTTCAGATTCTTTATTGATCCAGCACCTCAGTTAACGGGCTTCCGGTTGCGCCGGAAGGGGCTTTGATCTTCAGATACTTTGAAAGCGTCAATGCAATATCAACTGTCTGGACTTTCCGGAAAACCGTTTTGGCGGCCAGGCCATTTCCGGCAAAAATGACGGGAACAAACGTATCGTACCGCCAGGGGGAACCATGGGTGCTGGCCGCTTCCGGAAACATCAGTTCGGCATCTCTGGCCGCCAGATCCCACCGCGGCGTATCCTGCAGGGCGAGGTTTGTTCGGCTGACCTTTTCATCCAATGAATCCGCTTATTTTGAATACTATAGATGCCAAATTCTTAGACTCATTGAAAAATCTGTTTACTAAGAGGTACCGGTACCTATGAATCTGCGTGCGTCTTCATCTCCGCTTGGGATAGCTTAAAATCGCCAGACCAAATTCAGTGCAAGCGTATGAACATGGTTGGTTTTGTAATCTCCTTTGAGATTCCCCTGCAGTGGGCCGCCTTGCTGATCGATCTCGGCATCACCGAGGTCGATATAGGTGTAAGCGCCACCGATGGTTACGTTCTCATTCCAGTCATATTGTAGGCCGGTCGCCAACCTGATTTGGCGATCCAATGGCATATCAGGAGTGCGGTCCTCATCGTCGACCGGCGAGCTGTCGTAGGCAAAACCAACTGACCAAAGCCAGGGCTCCGCAAACCGGTAACGCGCACCGATGGCGGCATGCCAGGTATCTTTGAAATTGCGGTCTGCCTCGAAGCTGGTTGTGTTAGTAGATCGCAAGGTTAACGTGCTTTTGCCGAAATTGCTCCAGTCCTGCCAACCGGCGCTGGCCACCAGTGCAACCTTGTCGGTGAGGTCGTAATAGCCGCTAATCAACACTTCCTGGGGAAGTTCCATCTCAAGATCTACCTTTTCAGACGTGACACCGATTAAATCCAATAGCGCTTGAAGGTTGGGTCCGATCCCTTTGATTTCGACCACGTCCTTGAATTCCACCTCCACCTTTGAGCGATAGGTGAGGCTGAAGCGCAAGTCCTCCCGGGGCTCAATCAGGATCCCCAGATTGAAGCCATAACCCAGATCGTCATCGTCTATTTTTATCTCACCGTCTGGAACTCCCGGATCTGTCAGCTGGTTGTTGATGGCAGTTTTCTGGTCCAGCTTAGAATACAACACGGTGGCACCGCCACCAAGGGACAGCCATTTGTTGATCCGGTAGCCGATTCCCGGACTAATAACAAAGGTTAGAAACGAGGCTTCCTGAACAAAGTATCGTCCGGCCCAGTCTTCATCGTATTCTATTCCCAGTCCGAAAAAAGACGCAGCGGATACACCCAGCTTGAGTTTGGGATTCACGCTATATACATACGCCATACTGCCTGCCGGGATGAAATCACCAGCATTACCACCGTCTCCTCCACCGAAAGTGGATTCATCTACATCAAACTTGACATCGAGCCAGCTGCCTTGAATGCCTGTGAACAATTGGGAACGATCAAGCTTTGTCATTCCTGCTGGATTAAACATTGCCACGGATGCATCGGCGGCGGTCGCACCGCGACCGGCGGAAGCTGTGCCCATGTCTGGATTTGCCATTTCGTAGACCCAGAGTCCGGCACCCCAGGTCGAACCGGAAAACAAGACGATAATGCATATAACGGCAGTAATGTATCGAAATATTAATCCCATCCTTGGTTCCTCCTTCTTATGTGTTCCGCTTTCATCATGTTCATCGGCCAGCAAATCCGCAACACCGTTTGTCAGATTCATTTTGCCGGTGAACATGCGGTTAGAAAGTACTTCCGTCTTGAGCGTGTATCAGTTCTTCACCTTCTCCACATCCGGCTCACTGCCACCGCATATCACTCAGTCTTGTGATTAATGGAGCATTTTACTCGCCGACATTACATGGAATATTGCCGATACCATCTGGTTATTCCCACGATATCACGGGAGACCCTATCAATGCAAGAAAAGGCCGGTAGTGATAATAATCGCACACCGGTGGTTTTTCGGGTGCCTGATAACCCTGTTATTGGTCGAGTAGCCCAGGGGAATCACCCCCAGGCTCTCACAGATCGGTACGTGACAGTCGCCCGTCATACCGCTCCCGCCAGCCTTCCTCTTGAGTCCTCACGGTCTCAAGCCTACACAAACAAAACCCGGTTCCTCCCAGTTTCCTGGTTGCCCATCGCCTGTTGCGAGCTGACTCATCCCCTTCGATCCAACCCCATTACAGGGTCTTCAATACTAATACAGGATGATCCGCCCCTGTTTTCCGCCTTGATACTCTCACACTTGTGGGACCGCCACTTGCGTTTCTCCCTTAACATCGGATTGATCACAAAACATAATGACATGGTTTACTTTCCGGAGGGTGTTCAGCGTTCGCAAGGTCAATTTTGAGGCCCTGGTTAGCCGTTAATAAATTTTCGGACCTATAGCCCAAAGGAAGGCCAACTTCAGGAAACCTTTTTTTCGATATAAAACCAGTATTCGCGGTACTTCACAGCCAATGACATATATTCTTTTTCTCATCTCATCTTTTCCTTTTTATGGTTCAACCCAGCATCCGGTTTTGGTATCCTGCCTCCTCATGTAGGTGCGGCTTCCTGATTCTCCCTGTGGGAGCGGCATCTTGCCGCGAATCGACTTCGGACGGTTTTATATCGCGGCAAGATGCCGCTCCCACGGGTTGCTGCTTCCAAAGAAAGTCCCAAGTTGGTGCAGTTCCTTATTTCAATATTCTTATCTCTTGCGGCTCATTTTAAAAATAATTTCACCATTTCCGTTTTGGGAGCGGTCCAGGTTTTATATTTTTCCAGGTCGGGATCATATATTCTCAGGATGATAAAAACCCGGGGAAAAGCTCATCGACAATTCCATGTACCCGGTTCTTCACTTCCGTTAGCATTTGAACCAGTTTACGCCGATGGCGCACAAGTAGGCGAAGGTTACGATAGGTGCCGGATTGCGCAGGGATGCAGTTCCCACGACAATTCAGCAAAATTGCGGCAATGCCCATTAAATCTATTCGGTCGGTGCTGGCTTGTACGCCCTCGCGCTGCTTTTTGGCGTCACGCGCATTCACATTGGCAACCAGAACGCCTTTGCTTCGTAACGTGCTGACAAAGTTTTTGGCAAATGATTTTGCATCTTCACCACCAAAGAAGACATGCTCCTTTCGTTTCTGCAGCTGCTTCATTGCAGACTGCCCTTTAATTATGCCACAGGCGAAAGCCAGATGGCTCATTAAACGGGGGAGTTTCACCTATTTTATTTTTGAATGGATTATTCTGGGATAATTTATGACTTGAAGTCCCCTGTAGATAGCTTTGCGGAGGCTCCGCGAGCTAGACCCTGCGGGCTCGCTCGCTTCCCCAAAATCTATCTACAGGAAAGGTACCAGTAAATCACATGTTCGCTCAAATTTTATGGTAGCAATTATTTTATTCTTTAGATTTCTATTCCTCACCCTCGGCCTTGGGTTTTGCTTCCTCATCTTCGGCACTGGGTTTTGCTTCCTCTGACTGTGCTGCCGGTTGCGTTTCAGTTTGTTGGGTTTGAGTTGGTGCATCTTGTGTGAATTTTCCTATGACCTTAAATCGATACCTTGTTCTAAACAACAGTAGGAGAGGTACGCCCTGAGCCGGAAAAAAATCTGATTTCAGGACCTCGAGACCTCGTGCGGATCGATATCCCCAAGGGCGGATATGTGCCGACCTTTACCGAACAGGCTGTCGCCGAACCGGATGCGGTGTTGAAGGAAGAGGCGACGAGAGCCGACATGGCGACTTCATGGCCATCCGTGCTGGTCGTGCCTTTTAAAAACATGACAGGAGACCCGGGTAAAGATTTCCTGGGGATAGGTTTTTCGACAGAATTGGCTGTTGAGGTTGCCCGTTTCCAGGAGATAACGGTGTTGTTTCCTTTAGAGGGAGAAATAGAAACAGGTTCAGAGAACAAATCCCGCTTTGTCCTGGACGGAAGCATATACGAACACGGCAATGCGATCAAGATAATTGCTCACATGATCGATACGCAAACCGGTAAACAAGTATGGGGAGATTCCTTTAAATCAAATCTTGATGCCGGGGGATTTCATGCCTTCCAAGAAGCAAGCGAGAAATGCCGAGCCGGAGTGCGACCAAATCTGGAGTTTGTCGGCCCGCCTGTATGGAATTATCTATGGCCTGGATATTCCTGGTTTCGAGAATCCTCTTGAAAAGGCTGTCGGGTATGCTGAAAAGGGTTCGCATGAACCCGAACAATCAAAGAAACGTGGGCATTTTGGCCATGGTCCGCTTTTACAGCAATGAACTATCGGCTGCCATCATAGAAACTAAGCGGGCACTTGAACTTAACCCCAGTTCTTTGTTCATCCTGGATGGTCTTGCCTTTATCATGATGCTTTCGGGAGAATGGGAACATGGGGCCGCATTGGCGAGGAACGCCATCAGACGCAATCCATACCATAGATCGATTGTTCATGATGCCCTGTGGGCCGATTACCTGCGTCAGGGGAATTATGACCTTGCATACATAGAAACGATGAGCCGTCGTCGACCGGCCTCATTCTGGTATCATCTGGCTAAAGCATCTACACTGGGGCTGTTGGGTAGAATCGAAGAAGGGAAAATATATATTGAAAATTTGCTCGAATTAAGAGCTGATTTCCCGAGCAAGGGCCGTATTCTAATCGGGCGCTATATCAAGTTTGAAGAAATCGTACAATGCATCGTTGACGGCCTTGAAGCAACTGGGTTGCGTATCGAATAATGACGAAAAATATAGAATCAGGAAAACATACAAACAGAAGCAACTTTGTAAATAGCCAACCCCTTGACCCCATAACAGCCATCCTGTATATTCACTCAATCATAGGTTTTCCTAAAAGGAATGAATCCTTTAGTATTTAAGATTGGAGATTCGTATGATCCCACCCAGCATCAATAAGGAAAATGTTCTTGCTGGGTGTTAACTCCAGGTCGGTAGACTGTTGACAAGGGAGTCTTGCTATTCCCTTAAGACGAGAATGTTTTCATGAGAAATAACACCACCACTGGAAGAAGGAAACGCTGGTATATTATCTGGAGAATTGGCTGTATAGTAGCCGTAGTATGCTTATACGCCTGTGGCGGCAATCGACCGCCTCTGAAACCCTGGCATTATGCCAACCTGACGGAGGAATACTCGTCGGACAAATCGGATGAAATTCAAACCTTTGATGATTATCGGCAACTGGAAGACAAGCTGTTTGCGCAACTGGAGGATAAAGTCTACGCCCGCACTGAAACAGGATTAGATAATGCACTCGTTCGTTACAGTTCAGGCAGTGCAGCTGATCCTGAACTTCGCAAACCCAATTGGAATCACAGTTTTGAGTTGCCGACCGATGAACCTGTAGGTGGGGTGCTGTTGCTACATGGCATGTCTGACTCACCGTACACCCTTCGGGCCCTGGGTGAAGCACTTAATAAGCATAATTACTGGGTCATTGGCCCACGGTTGCCGGGCCACGGGACTGCGCCTTCAGGGCTCAGGAATATCACATGGGAGGACATGGCCAGCGTAGTACAGTTGAGTGTTAAGCACCTTGCCTCCAAGGTTGGCCGGAAGCCGATTCACATCGTCGGGTTTTCAACCGGAGCGGCGCTGGCCTTGAACTTCACCCTCGATGCATTGGAAGGCAATATATCGCCTGTCCCCTCCAGTTTGGTGCTGATTTCTCCGGCTATCGGTATTCATCCGCTGGCCGGTTTGGCCGCACTGAAAAACGGCTTGTCCTACATTCCGGGTCTGGGGCGCATGGCTTGGCTATCGATCCAGCCAGAGTTCGATCCTTATAAATACAACTCATTTGCCACCAATGCCGGAACCCAGGTACATCGTGTGACCCGCTCTGTGGCCAGGCGCATTGGCCGGTGGTCGAATTCCGGCGCGCCCAAAACGTTTCCACCAACGCTGGTTTTTCTATCGACAGTCGATGCAACCATAACAGCGCGGGCAGTGGTTGAAAGTTTTCTCAGACCCCTGGGACCTCACGGCCAGGAACTTGTTTTGTTCGATATTAATCGCTTTGTGGCGAATGACTTGCTGACGATCAATGACCCAGGCCCGTTGACCGCTAAGCTTATGGCAGATGAAACGTTGCCCTTTACCATTACATTTGTCACTAACGAAAACCAGGAGAGTATCCAGGTTGTCGCTCGGCACAAAGACCCGTTTTCAACCGTGGCGCCCGAGCTATATTTACTGGGTATTGCTTGGCCGACGGGTGTGATCTCTTTGTCGCATGTGGCCCTCCCCTTTCCACCTGATGATCCGCTTTACGGGCGGCGCCCTCCGGACGATGAGGGGATACTATTTCTGGGACAGATGGCCATCCAGGGTGAGCGCGGACTGCTGAAGATCCCTTACGACTGGCTGGTGCGTCTGCGGCACAACCCGTTTTATGAATACCTGGAAAGCCGGTCGATAGCGTGGATGAAAAGAGCTGGTGAAAACCAGACAGTTGTCGGTGAAACCGGAAATTGACTATATAGGGATTGTCAAAAAAGTGTTCCGAATAAGGTCAGGAGTGGATGCCATTTTTGTGCAGTTGCGCACACCTTATATTTTCTATCTGGTGATACCCGCATAACTGGAATTGTCGCTCCAAGTGGCAGAGCTGGTCACATCACTGTCGCTGCCGTCACTGTAGTAAGCTGTAAGAATATACTGTGCGCCAGAACCCTCATTGATCTGTGTCGAAACCATAACTTTTGAGTTCTTGATGACTGCATCTTAACCCCCTGGTGTTGATCCGTAAGGATTGTGATGCACTACAGTCACCTCGCGACCGCAACAAACATCCTCTGGAAACGGATGGATATCGACCACTGCGCCAAATTGTAATAGATTTGTCACAGGTGTCAATTCTCTTGCAACCCCCCTATCACTCCCCTGTAACCTAGCCAATAATAATTCTCGCGCTGAGAAAACCTTCCTCTCTTTCCACTCATTGTGAAGATCATCCAGACGTACTTAGCGCTTCTTTAGCTTTTCCAAATAGTCGATTCGATTAAGGAGAGTTTAATGACGACATATGTACACAAACACCCCCTCGGGGCTAAGGCCAGGGTTTTACTCTCGAGTGTTTTTGGACCCTATGCTCAAAATGACGAATATGGCAGCCGAAAAATCAATCCAATGGAGTTGTATCAAAACCAGGTGACCCGCGAGCAGGGTGTTTTTTCTCTTCGTATGTTTCACCGCAGTTTCGGCTTGATGATGATCCAATCCAATATCGATGCGCCCTGTACATTACTTGATTTTCCTTCCCTCGATCGGTTTATCCAGGAAATCAAGCAAAATCGATATGATATTGTGGGTATCAGTGCCATCATTCCCAATGTGGGAAAGGTGAAAAAAATGTGTGACCTGGTTCGAAAGAATCTACCGGAAGCGACTGTCGTTGTCGGTGGTCACATAACCAACAAGGAGGATCTATCGAATATTGTGGATGCGGACCACATTGTTAAGGGGGAAGGGATCCTGTGGTTTCGAAGATTTCTTGGACAAAAAGAGAATGAACCGATTCGGCACCCTCTGGCCTATTCGGGTCATGGAACGCGCATTCTGGGGTTACCTCTTTATGGGGAGCATAAACACGGCAACACGGCTGCCATGTTAATCCCTTCCGTCGGGTGTCCGATGGGCTGCAATTTTTGTTCTACCAGTTCCCTGTTCGGCGGCAAGGGCCGCTTCGTCAACTTTTATGAGACAGGGGATGCCCTTTTTTCCATCATGTGCGACATAGAGACCAAATTGAATGTCTCGTCGTTTTTTGTTTTAGACGAAAATTTTCTGCTGCACCGTAAAAGAGCACTCAGGTTGCTGGAATTAATGACATCGCACCAGAAAAGCTGGTCTCTGTATGTCTTCAGTTCGGCCCGGGTTTTACGTTCGTATACCATGGACCAACTCGTAGGGATGGGAATCTCCTGGGTATGGATGGGCCTGGAAGGCAAAATAAACCAGTACCGAAAGCTTCGAAATGTTGACACATACGCATTGGTCCAAGATCTCAAATCTCACGGGATTCGCGTGCTTGGGTCTTCCATCATCGGGCTCGAAGACCACACACCCGAAAACATGGACCAGGTGATCGAGGACGCCATCCGTCATAATTCTGATTTTCATCAGTTCATGCTTTATACGCCGATTCCGGGTACACCTCTTTATGATCAGCACCGGAAAAATGGCACACTTCTATCCGAAACAACCTTTTCCGTGGCAGATGCCCACGGTCAGTACCGTTTCAATTATCGGCATCCACACATCAGCCAGGGTCAGGAAGAAACGTTTCTTTTAAACGCATTTCTCAGGGATTTCGAAGTAAACGGCCCAAGCCTGGCCCGCTTGATAAGGACCCTGTTGACAGGCTGGCAACACTATAAAAACCATCCGGATCAGCGTATCCGCCGTCGCTTTGACCGTGAAGCCCTTTCCTTTCGAAGCACCTATGCGGGTGCTGTATGGGCAATGAAAAAGCACTACCGAAAAAATGGACAGCTCTCCGAAAAAATGACATCCCTTCTTCGTGATATTTACCGTGAATTCGGGTGGCTGCCACGCATATCAGCCCCCCTGATCGGACGAATTCTCCACTTCACCATGAAGAAAGAAGCCAAGCGGCTGGCAAATGGGTGGACCTATGAACCCCAAACATTCTGTGAAAAAAATCCGGCTGCGCTCGCTCTTGAAAATGCAGTGCGCAAAAGCGCCACGCACCAGATTTCAAATGGTTACCTGCCTGCGCCTGCTTTTGCCCGCACCATAGAATAATGGTCGAAGTCCGAAGTCAAACGCCCAGGAGTTCGTATCATGTGCGAAAAACAATCAGGGATCGATATCTTTCCAGCGTTTGACGGTTCAGCAACGGAAACCATTCGTAGATGTGCTCGGGAAGGGAGCGGGTGTCGGGAATGACAAAGTGTTTTTTTTCAACCCCGATTTCGTCCATGAAATACACAAAGGCCTCCACCGGTCCATTTTGATGTTCTCCCAGGATCCGCAGGTTGAGCATTTCATCTTTTAGCGTGGGAGAAGCTTGGTTGCAAAGGTTATAGTAAAGCCAATTCGATTCGTTCGCGCAGTGTAACGCCCCGAATAAAATAAGGTGACTCAATCCCGGTTCGAATGTGCCCCAAAAATTTTGAGCGATGGACTGATCACGAGAGTTCGAATAACCATGATAATTTTTAGCCTGATTATCGGTTTCTTCAATACCATTAATCTTGATATCTGGATTCCTGGCCCTAACAGTGCGGAGAATGTTCATAACATCAGCATCCAATAATGGAAAATAATCTCTGCCTGCCTCCATTCGCTTGACTAAACGTTTTAATTCCTTGGGAGTAGCTTCTAACAGGAGAACATCGACACTGAAATTTGAGAAAAATTCTTTTGAGAGAAAACCACGGGTGGATTCCTTATGAAGCTCGCCCATGCACAATATTTGTAAGTTCGATTGCCTCAGATGTGTGAGCCACTGCTTCATGGTAATCAGATTAGATTTCAGACTTTCCCTTATGGCAGTTTTTTCGTGCTTTGGTAGTCGGGAAAACAATTTCAAAGCTTTGATCGCTTCTTGATGGTGAAGCTGATGTTGGATACGCTCTGGTTTTATTGACTCGGTGGGGCGTTTTGGATATTCCTCAAGAATCCAGTCATAAGTGGATAAAAAAAACAGAATAAGGAGATACCCGCCTATGGTGGCCAATATGACTCGGGCCAAGGGTGAGTCCATTTAGGAAACTCCGCAAGCCTTTGTGCACCTGGGGCTCTTTGGTAGAAAGTTAAGGTTCAAGAATACTTGCATTATCTTTTTGATAATTCAATGAAAAGTTTTTATCTCAATTTGATTTGGTAGATTCATGGACGCTTCACACTTGCCTGAATTATCTGTTTTTATTGCAACGATTTAGGCACCGTGTATACCAACCGGGGCAGCATGCGCTGATTCCATTATCGGAGATTGCCCATTATTTTCGATCCTCTATTCTAAGCGCTAGGTCGATATGCCCCCAGCCGCCGCATTGAACACCAACATCAAAACATCCCACCCGGTTAAGTCGCATTTCATTCGGATCTACTCCTGCATAAAACAATTCATTGGCCGTGTATATTGGCCCAGAAAGGACACTAAGCGCATGTATACATATGCGCTTTGGATTCAATTTAGTCAGAAGATTCCCAGCACCATCAAAATAGAATTTATCTCCCACTCGATGCTGACTGTTACATCCATGGGACGTGACAACTTCAGCGATAATTGTTTTATTCATTAAGCCCGGTGCTTTTGAAATTATGTCCACATTTTTTGGATTGTTGCGAAACAGTTCGAGCTCTTCATCGGTATAGCCAAGGTGTTGTTGAATAAATTTCCATATATCTTCTTCAATTTTCATCGAATACCTCCTTATGGTGAATTAAGGTCATGGGTATTGGTTGTATGAATTATCATTTGGTGAAGACACTTAACATATCCATACTGAATGATATGCGGCATCGGATTGAGTAATCTTCTGAGTGCAGTCTTTCATTTTTCTTCCGGAAAGTATCTCTCCTTGCTTCCAATACCAATCTCCGGATTTCCCCAACCACATGGCGTCATTCCTTTCCACGAGAAATCGACTTGGAGGTCAGCCGCATCCGGGCTGACATTTGAACATCCAATACTGAAAAGACTCAAAGCAATTAAAAAAAGGCAACATGTGTTTTTCATTACAAATGTCCTTGCCACTTCCAGGCACCATTCTCTTTCACGATATGTAGATCTTCAGGCAAACGGAGTTCACCCAGTGCGCTGTCCTCGATATAACCTTGCACCCGGTAAGCTGCACCATTTCGTTGAACGCCAGTTACATGCAGACGCCCCCCGGAGCGATCTTTCAGAAAAGGCTGGAGGCGTTCGGCAAACTGCTCTCGATCTCCCCCGGCCAGTTGGAATGTCTCGGCAAAACAATCGTTTCCAAATAACGAAGATTCCCCGATCAGGGAACCCGAACAGTCATCCACGAACCGTTGCTGCTCCTCACTCAGCTCAGCATCAAAATAGTCATCACGATCCAGCAGGGCGGTCTTTTCAGGCAAACCGAGCCATCGCCAGCGGCCTTTGAGTTTAATTAAATTCTCAAGAGGGAACACGCCGTTCGAGCCTGCGTACGTCGTGTAATCAAATTTCAAATTGCCTCGCAGATAGACTCTGTTTTTTTCGATACGACACTTGGTAATGTGAACATACTCCAGGTTGGGCGGACTAACGCCAATCATCAGACGGGCCGGGGAGGCAAAGGGATCCCAACTTTGTTTGTAACCGCGCGCATAGTTTTCAGCAATACGACGGGTATCCCTACTAATGATATCCTGTGCAAATTGGTGGAAGAAATCCAATATGTCCTGGGGCACAGGTGTGGAGAAAACAGTGTTCGATTTAAGACTGTTGATAGCGGGTTCTGACACTGTTTCTGGTGTCAGCTCCAACTTGGCCACCATCTCCGACGGGTCAGATGTTTCCAGAATCGCTTCCATAATTAGCTGCAACAGTCGGTCATGCCCATTATCTTGTGGCAGCGCAAAATGGCTCATGGATGTCGTTACCACCACCACATGCAAGGCCGGAACCAGTACAAGATATTGCCCCCCATCCCCTCGTACCACCAAACTCTCATGACCCCCAATCGTTGTCTGAACCCAGCTGCCCCCAGGCATGTTATCCAATTCAACATGCGGGGCCTTGAGAAATATCCAGCGAACCCATTTCTTCGAGATGATCCGTTGACCCTCCCAAACCCCTTCCCGGGCCAGCAGATAGCCGATCTTGGCTATATCCAGTGCTTTGAGCTGAAATCCGACCATTGGATCATGTAGCAGGTCGTCATGGCCGGCTGCATAGGTCGTAATTCCCAGAGGCTGGAACAGATACCGGTCGGCAAATTGGAATACGCTCTGGCCGGACACCTGTTCAATCACCTGGCTCAACAAACAGGCTGCGGCAAAATTGATCGCGGGTTGGGTCTGTGTCTGTTGCCGGGCAATGCCCCGCAGGCTGGCCTCAATTCGGTCACCGGCGTAAAACAAACCCCAATAATCCGGGCTCCCGGCGCCCCATAGCAGGGGTGCCTGTGTCTTTAGCAGGTGGCTTAGTGTCAGCGACGCTCCACCATCGGAGGAGAGTTGCGTCAGATGTTTTTGGAAAAAAGCAGATAGGGGTTGATCCGGCCCCTGGATCAGGTGTTGATCGATGGCGATACCGATCAACACTTGGAGAAGCGGGATATTCAAGGCGTGTAAATAATCCGTCGCCTTGGGACCACCGTGCCAGTAGTATTTTTCAACGACCGTTTTGCCGTTGCGGAGCAGCAACAGGCTTCGGGCGGTAGGTAGTCGCGTGTCAACGTATTCGAGCGCTTTGGTCAAACGGGTCGGGTCGATGTTCTGCGTTTCCGGTTCCGCCGGGTGCCATTGTTTCTTTTCAAGATAGAATGTCTTCTGGCCATAAAAAATAACCCCACAGGCCACCGCGGCTGTGATGGCACCCAGGCAAACCAGGTAAAGTGCAATATGCTTGAGGATGCGTTTCATGGATATCATGCGGTCTCCGCCTCCGTAACATCAAATTGCTTCAGAGGATCCTGCTGCCCTGCCCCATAAAACATTCGCAACAGTGAAGGTGCCAGCAACACATCGGCCAGAAAGGCCACGAATAATGCAATACCCATCACCAATCCGAAATCGGCAACCACTTTCAGGTCACTGAACAGTCGCATCCAGAAACTGAAAACCAGAACCAGCGTTGTTGCCAGCAGGGCCCGGCCGGCCGATCCTAAGGTCTCCCTCACCGCAAAGTGGATATCGCCGGATCTCCGGTAATAACGACGGAAATTATGAAAAAAATGGATGGTGTCGTCCACAGCCAATCCAATGGCGATACTGCCGCCAATCAGGTTGTATGTATTAAGGGGGATGTCCAAATATCCCATGACCCCCAAAGCAATGATAATCGGCAATAGATTGGGTATCATGGCCAATAGCCCCAAGCGCACATCACCAATGGCCAGGATCATCAATGCCGTAATCAACAGGAACCCCGTGCTGTAACCGATGGCCAGGCTGGTCATCATCGCATTCATGATACCGGAATTGATGGAGACCACACCGGTGAGGACTACCTTTGCACTGTCATCGAATAAGCTTGCTGCATATTCTCGCACCCGGGCAATGAAATCAACATCGTTGGCAGCATCCCTCCAGTACATCATGGCGGTCAAACGACCCATGCGTAAATCGGCGTCGGTGTATTTTCGTAAAGTTTCAGGAACCATACGGCCCACGTGATCGATTTGCTCAGCCAGGGCCTGAGGGTCTTTAGGAATCGGGCATGGGCTCTGATCCCGTCCTGTGGTTGTACAAGAGATTTCCTTGATGAGATCTATGAGAGATCGGGTTCTACCAACATAAGCGCGCCCCTGAATATCCGTCTCCGATCTCAGATAGGTATCCAGCTGCCCCATAGCCTGGAGAAGGTCGTGGTCGATAATTCCCCGTTCCCGCTGTGTGTCGATCAGTATTTCCAGCGCCCGAAACCCACCGGTCTGTGCTTCAATGAGCCGGACCTGCCGCATGAAATCGGAATCTTCTGTGAAATAATGCAGTTGGTTATGGGAAAAATGTAGCCGGGAAAGGCTAAAACTTGCAAAAAGGGTGCCGGCCAGAAATAGAATCAAAACGAGGTAGGGCCGGTTGATACCGAGACGACCCAAGGCCAGCAGGGTTCGGTTGAAAATGGATGCCTCATAGTCTGCTTCACCCTTTTCCGAACCATCGACCACCTGTAGTATGGAAAGAAATGCCGGTATGGTTGTGAGCGTAAACACCAGGATGGCGAGAATTCCAATAATTGTGAAATTCACTAAATGTGCGATAGGTACGATATCCGAAAAGGAAAATGACAGTAATCCCGCCACGGTTGTGAAACTGGTCATGGTGATGGGAAAACCGGAGTGCTTCATGGTGGCGATAAGACCCCGGAACTTCCCGACCCGCTGTTGGTATTTGTAATAGACCACCAAGAAATGAATCGGTGCGGTCAGGCCGATGGACAAAAGGATGGAGGGCAACATAGAGGAGGTCAGACTGAAACGAACCGACAGCAATACCATGGATCCCAGAGCCATCATCAGGCCCAGAATCGCGGTCATCTGTGGAAAGAAAGCACCCGAGCCCCGACCAAACAGAAACGGCATGAGCACAACCGGAACCAGGAGGATCGCCATACACATCTTCTTCATGTTGGAGCGGATCATAGGCTCGACATGATACTGGTAGACCGGCGTCCCACTGTAGGCAATGCTGAAATCCGGCGTCTGGTATTCCTTGATCACAGCCTCAACGATGCCGATGACGGCAATATTCTCTACCTGTGATATGGACTGTTGTTCCACAGGGGGAGGATGCGCCTCTGCCCCGGGGACACCCCGGGCATAACCCCGCAATCGCAGGCCATCGGCAGACAAGGCAGATACCGCCTGGGTTTTGATAACAACGATGGCATGTTTGTCATCCGGCGTAAAATATAGATTCTGGAATCCCGGATAGGAATGGCCACGATGTCTGTACAGCTGTGCTTCTGCCTCTGTCCTCGGTAGGTTATCAAGAAAGCCCCACACACGCACACCGCTATCAACGGGCTCGATATAAGATGCATTAGCAAGGGAACGGACCTCTTTCAACAACGGTACTGAATTTTCCAGATCCCCATGAAATTGCTTGAGCGTGGTGAGAAATTGAAGGCTGAAGATATCGGGAGAGGAGATCAGCAGCACAATTTCTTCGTCACGTCCGAATTGACTGCGAAACTGTTGGTAATCGGTAAGTATCTGATCATGCAGCGTAAACATGCTTTCTACAGACGTGGCGATACTAAGTTTGGGAAGTTGAGTAGCAGCCAATCCAGCCACTACAACCGTCATCAGCAGAATAGCCCAACGGTAGCGAATGACACGGATGCCCAAATAATAAAACCCTTTTTCTATCTTGCTTTTATAGTCAACCATCGGTGTCGCTCATTAAACATCATCTAGTTGCTGGAATATTTAGTAGGGAAGTCGTTTAAGTGGTAATTTTTGGATAGGATAGGAAAAGAGTTTTACTGTTCGTCATAAAGGAATGACTGGCTGTTTGACTCGTCAAGTTTTACCCTACAGTCTTTCCTGATGGCCCTGGCACTGTGTTATTGAAGATACCTCGCAGCTTGCTGCGAGGTATCTTCGACCGTAAGAAATTCTGTCTATTTCGGATTCGCTCGCATATCCCGCGTCATGCAAAGCACTGCCGTACGGCAAAACCCGCGGGGAACGTGCGCGCTATCGCGGTTCAGCTCTGGATGGCTTCTGCCTACCAGTTTTCGCCTAACAGCTCAAAATGTGCCTTGGGATGGGCGCAGGCAGGACACATCTCCGGTGCTGCCATTCCTTCGGCCAGGTAGCCACAGTTTCTGCAGCGCCACACAACGACCTGGTCTCTCTTAAAGACCCGATCCGCCTCGATGTTGCCTGCCAGATCGACATAACGTTTTTCATGTTGTTTCTCGGCCACGGAAACCATCTCCCAGACCATGGCGGCGGCCTCAAAGCCCTCATCCCTGGCAACCTGGGCAAAACCCGGGTAAATTTCGGTATGCTCAGCGTGTTCACCGGCAGCGGCAGCCTTCAGATTGTCAAGCGTGGTCCCGATCATACCGGCCGGAAATCCAGCCGTAATTTCCAGTTCCCCACCTTCCAGAAATTTAAAAAACCGCTTGGCATGCTCTTTTTCCTGATTGGCTGTCTCTTCAAAAATATCTGCAATCTGGACATAGCCGTCTTTTTTTGCCTGGCTCGCAAAGTAGGTGTATCGATTCCGGGCCTGGGATTCCCCTGCAAACGATTTGAGCAGGTTCTGTTCTGTTTGACTTCCTTTCAATTCTGCCATTTGTTTCCTCCTTTTTGGTTTAATTAAGGGTTGACGCTTTTTGACAATCCGGGCAGATACCGAAAAAATCAATTCGGTGATTGACAATCCGATAACCCGTTTTCCGAATAATCTGCTGTTTCAGATCTGTTATTTCAAGCTCATCTGCATCCATTACCTGTTTACATTTCGTACAGATGACATGGGTATGTGGATAGGGTCGTTTTCCATCGTATCGATTGCTGCCCTGGCTGAATTCGAGCTCCATCACCGCCCCCATTTCCTTGGCAAGAGAAATGGTTTTGTAGACAGTCGCCCTGCTGGTCATGGGGAAATCGACCCTGACCCTTTCATAGATCTGGTCCACCGTAGGATGGGTGTCACTGGTGGCCAGAATTTCCAGAACAGCCTGCCGCTGGGGTGTCATACGATGCCCTGCCGCCTGCATCTGTTTGACCAGTGGAATGATCATGGTGTACGAATTCGTCAAAATCGGTATCCGGATTGTTGATGGAACATGCCATTTATTGATAACGATTATCTATAAATAATGAGTTTTATTTTTTGCCATCCTGACATCCGTTTGTCAAGCAAAAATATAACCTGTCCATTTTTATCCAATTGGCGTTTCTTCCAATTGTCCAAAAGAAAAGGTCCAGGGGGCTATGAATTCCGGACACCCTCGACACACACCGTCAGTTCCACCCGGTCACCGAAGCCCCCCATCATTTTTTTCATCCCATACTCACTACGGCGGATAGTAAATGTTGACTGGAAACCTGCCCTGTTCTGCCCCTGCGCATCCGACCCTGCACCCGTTTTAAACGCTTCCATTTCTATGGACCGCGTAACCCCATGGAAACTCAAGTCTCCGACAACCCTGAACGATACCGCATCCAGGGGCACAATCGATACAGATTTGAATGTGATCCATGGATATTTTTCTGCATGAAAAAAGTCGGGGCTCTGAAAGCGTTCATCACGGGCCACATTCCCCGTATCAATGTCCATTACCCGTACACGGACGTCGATTTCAGCCTTCCCGGATTCGTCATTTGGGGAAATATACCGACCCATGGCATGCGTGAATTTGCCATCAACAAAGGTTATCCCCAGGTACTTAACACGAAAAACAATGTAGGAGCGGTCTGGATCAATGGCGAACTTATCCAGGGGAAAGCCCGCCTTCGGTAGTATCAGAACCAGAAACCCCAGCAACCCAAACACCACAATAAAATGGAAAAAAATGGATAAGCGCTTCTGTCGAGAGTTTATTCGGAACATCGTTTTCCCAATCAGGCTAGAACTTTTTTCAACAGACAACTTATTTCCCTATGGTTTTTCCATGGCATCCTTGAACAAAAATGACCTGTCAAACAAATCTGTATCCGTAAAATGCCCCCGGCCAACCATCTTGATGGCGTGGTGGCCCCGTTGTCTCATATACCCAATGCTGTGAATCCCCATGGAAAAGAAGATGTAGGGTTCGATTCGCCAGGAGTCTTTCATGACACCTGTCGGCAAAAATACACTCTCCCTTTGTCCTGCCCCTTTTGGCAGGGACTCCAGCGCTTCATAAGGAATAAGTGCATACGCGACGCCGGAAGCGGAACCCGCCTCGGTAAAAACTTTTTGGACCTGATGCCACCCGGAGTTGACCCGCAGGTTCATCTGTTTTTCCGGAAATTCCTCCGGCAGCCACGCCGGGACCAGCGGGGCAATTTCTCCCGGCGTTGTTACGACCTTCGCAACGATGGCCTTTTGGGGGACAAAAAAATAATAACAGCCACAATTGTTCATGATGTCCACCATCACCGGTGTCCCGGTTCTGTCCAGCGTCACGCGATAGCTTAAACCATCCAGGGGACCGCGCTCTATCCAGGGTGCGTTTTTACCGGCCCTTTCAGAATACCAGAAGGCGTAATTTATCTGCAGCACCGGATGGCCGTCCAGAAAGTTGTGGGAAGTGTAAAAATAGGCGGCCGGTTGTCCGGTATCGACCCGGACCTGATCATCTTGCCACATAATTTTACCGATTCGATCATACGCATTGGCAACATCCTGAGTGATTATGGGTGCAAACCTGTTTGCCAGGCGCCGTTCATCCCGTTTCGTTAAAACAGGCAAACCAAAAATATCCAGAGAAAGCGGATCATACAGTCTGTTCAGGAAGGTCTGAGGAGCCGCCGAATCGGACGCTTCGGGAAAAAACCGGACCAGTCGGCCATCAATATCAAGATCGTTCAGAGGTGTTTGATGCCATTTTTTAAACCGGCTGTATGCCATAGACGTAGCAATGCTGACGGGGATACACGCCAACGGATACAGGCCAAAAATGCGTGCCGCGCTGGAATACTCATCCGGTATTGTCACGGCTCTTCTTAAAATATCCATAAAATCCGGGTTGGTCTGGTCGTCACGAAACAACTGAAGGGCATAGCTTTCTGTCTTTTGGTAGATCGTATCCCGATCTAACGTTTCTCCAGTCGCTTTGGAAATCTCCATCAATGCTGCGGCAGGAAGATTGGAGAGCTCCTTTTGACGGGAGGTTAAACCCAGAGCCAGCATGTGTTCGACCCAGTAGGCACCAACGTCGGGAGTGACCAGCCGCTCTTTCATAGCTGCCAGAAATCGATTGCTTCTCAAATATGGAAACCCCGGGACCACAAATCCAGAAGCATCCGAAACAGCATATTTTTTAACGGTCATATCGAGATGGTTGAAAAAAAGTGAGGCACGTGCATCCCTGGGAAACGATCCGATCTCTTTCTGTACCATCGGGCCGGCGCACCCCAGCAGAAAGAGCCAAAAGATTCCCATGACTATAGGTAAAACTCTATTCATCATCTTTTCCAATCAATGCCTTGAACGACTTTTGCACTTCGTGCGTCATTTGTCCTTCGGACGACATTAGCGCTGCGCGCGTTATTAGCCCTGCGGGCGACATTTATTGTTGCTGATAGCTTTTAGCTGAGCCTAAAACTTAAAACCACCTAAAACCTAAAACCTAAAAAGGTCGGGATCGTCTAGTGGAAAAATACATCGTCAGGAACCAACTTGACCTGGAGATTTCAGAGCAGCTGCCTGAGGAAAGACACGCCAAAACAGGAGGCGACAATATTCATTACACCCGTATCCATCCGGCGGTCATTGTCTGACAAGGTGTTGCAAGGAAATTCACGCCAATTTCTGTCCACGGATAATTCCGGTTCCGTTTCTTCGGAGAGGGTCAATGGCCAAAGCGAGCAGGCCTTTGGCTTTAAATCCACCGGAGATACTCGGAGATCGAGTGCCGACGAATGAAGTGCACAAAGCGTTTCACCTGAAGGTTTTGCATAGGAAAAGACACAGGATTCATCCTCGTTGGCGTCGATGCAATAACTGGCATCGTCACATTCTTCAAACACATTTTTGAATCCGTGGCTATTTTTAATGATAGGGGTATACCGTGCGATGATGGGAAAGCACCCTACAATTCTTTCAAGCTCTGACCGACTGACATGCGGAACATATCTGGAACAGCAGGAGGGGCAATGCCTGCATGTTTCGGGGTTGCATTTATGACGAATGGTATGAAGCGCTGAAAGGTCAACTCTTATGCCATGGATGATCGGCTTGAGATCTTTGCTCATGAATTCTGTCTTTTTTTCATTAGTCCTATACATCGTATGATTTGATTTTGACCCGCGCTGTCCAGACAAAGCGACAAAGACACCGCACCCCTAAAAAACTTGATCAAAAGCAATCATTGCTATCAAAAGTCAACATCAAATTTAGAATCGGTACACAGTTGGTCTGCAATTCTTGTCAATATCGATACCGATGGTATCCCCGGTTTTGAATCCAAGCGCCTTGAATCTCTTGATCACCTCTTCGTATCTGTCCGCGTGCCAGTAAACACTCCACAAGGGATTTCTTACCGTGTCGATACCATAGGCATCGTGGCTGCAGAAATTGAAACGGACCTTCTCCTTGGCAATCAGGGTGTCGGCTTCTGAAATAAAGTAATCGGTAACATAGATGTTCTTCTGCAAGGCTTTGGACAATCGGTGCTGTTGTTCGGGTGTGTCATCCAGGTAGTGGTTCGCCACCTGGTACAGTCCTTCCGGTGCCTTGAGACTCAGTCCAAGTATGCCAAAACGCTGATGCATGAGAGCAAATTTTTCCATCTTGTTTTCCGCATCTTCGACAATGGCAAGCACGTCCTCAATCTGCCACGCTTTATCTGTCCAGCCATGATAAAGTTTTTCACATCCACTGATGATGTCCAGGTAGAACGTCCTCATATCAATCACGTAGATAGGCCGTTCACGGTAACTTCTGCGAATCCGGCATCGGCGCACCCCATCCAGAACCACAGACCGTTCCACTTCTGTCTGCTCAAGCATTTCGATGCCGGATATATCTTTGGCCTGCACCACATGAATCTGATCCTCTTTATCGATAATGTATTCAATTTCACACTTGAAACCGAGATAATCCTGAATTTTTTTCGATATTTCCAGCAGGTTTATATTGTGAGGTGTCCGGGTGATGTACGGGTCGTCTTGAAGTTTGCCGACCTGATTTTTGCAGTACCCGAACTCCCAGTAATCACCGATCATCTTGGCCATGACGCTGGTACCCTCTATCAGGGGCATGACAATGATGCCTGTGGCTTCCGGATCGATCTCCGGTGCATGGTAAAACTTCTGCTGACGTTTGACACTCAGGCTGCGCGTTGTCAGGGCCATTTTTATGATCCGTTTTCGCGCGTAGTTGACACCACCGATATCGGCATAGGTCTGCAGGGAATCAAAGGTACCACCCCGATAGAATTCCTCCATGGGGTGAGCACTTCGAGCCAGGATTTTGTAGCTTTCCCGGTGTTTTTTGAGAAATACCTCGAGTTCTTCGAAATCTTTATTTTCAAAATTTTGGGCCGGCACATACAGAAAATCAGGAACGTTGAATTTCCCTTCCGTCAATTTTTTCAGCAGCCGTGCTTTTTCAGGTATCTCTACTGTCATGGTGTTCCTGAGTAAAATCGCCATGCAACGTTATCGGTTTTCCGGTGGAGGACTGCACCCATTTTATTTCTTGACCTTGTCTTCTCGAGGAGGTAATATCCTGACTGAGTACTCACTCGAACATCGATCATATCATGGTGCTGTTCAAATGTCCAAAAAAAAAAGCGACATCCTGAAAACCGCCACACGCCTGTTTGCCCATAAAGGATTCCGCCAGACCTCTGTGGCCGAACTCTCCCGCCTGAGCCAAGCTGCGGAAGGTACCATTTTCTACTATTTTAAAACCAAAGAAAATCTATTGGTTGCCGTCCTTGAAACCGCCAGAAACACCATCATCGACGCCTTCAGAAATGGCATGCATGACAAGACCGCCCTCTCTGGAATCGACAGGATTGAATCCCTGTTGGCTCTTTACCTCGATCTGACCGAGCATATGCGGGAAGAATTTTTGATTCTCCATCGACATTTCCCCTACGAAAAAGCTGTAGCGAATTCACTTTGCAGAGAGCATCTGGCATCGATATACAACTGCGTATTGGACCATTTGGAAGCAGCCCTTGCAAGAGGGCGGGAAGACGGAACCATTACTGCAGGACCCGGTAATAACACTGCCATGATACTTTTTTCACTGGTGGACGGCATTTCCCGTTTTAATACCTTAGGTATCTACGATACCAGCACACTATACACGGATCTCATGATCATGTGCAGAAAAATGTTGACGTTCAGGAATGGATGAATGCTTAAAAAACTATTGCCATTTCTAGCCTGGTTTGACCGCTATAACCTCGACATCGCTAAAAAGGATTTGTTGGGAGGTATTACCGTCGCCCTCGTTCTTATCCCGCAATCCATGGCTTATGCGCAGCTGGCAGGCCTTCCCATCCAGGTTGGTCTGTATGCATCCCTGCTCCCTCCGATCATTGCCATCCTCTTCGGCTCAAGCTGGCAGCTTGCCACAGGCCCGGTTGCTGTGGTCTCTTTGATGACGGCTGCCGCTCTGGAGCCGATTGCCACCACCGGGAGTATGGGTTACATGTCCTATGCCCTGCTGCTGGCATTCATGGTCGGCCTTTTTCAGTTTTCGCTGGGTATCCTGAGACTCGGCATGATTATCAACCTGCTCTCGCATCCCGTAATCAACGGCTTTACCAATGCCGCCGCCCTGATCATCGCGACATCCCAGCTCCCCAAAATGCTCGGCATACACATCGATAAAGGTGACTACCATTATGAAACACTCATCCGGGTTGTAGAAACCGCTATCCTGTATACACACTGGCCGACACTTCTGATGGGTGTTTTGGCCTTTGTGATTATGGTCGTCACCAAGCGTCTGGACAGTCGACTTCCGGGCGTCCTGGTGGCGGTGGTCGTAACCACCCTCTTCTCATGGGCATTCCATTTTGAGCACAATATCCGTGTCAACATGTCGGCCGTAAAACATGCCGAAGTAGCCCATATGATTGAAGACTTCAATCACATGAGCCTGATGATCCCGACCCTCTCAGAGCAACGCACCCTTCAAAAAAAGGAACAGCTGTCCGCCAAAAAAGAAAATGATATATTTGCCATGCTCGATGCCCGTAGAGAGGTGGACAAACTGACCATTCAAATAGATCAGCTGAAATACCAGATTCACCTCGCCCGAAAAAAGATCCGAAGCCTGTTGTTTGTCCAGGTGATGCAGCCCGATGGCAGAATCAGTTTTTCGGAAAAATCCGGCGTTGGTCAGGACATAACGCTGGACAAGCGAATCTATCGTATCCATGTGGGCAGTGATCGTATCGATCCTGATCAGATCACCTTTATGGGTGGCGGTGAGGTTGTGGGAAAAATCCCGAAAGGCATCCCATCCCTGAAGCCGGTGCCATTCAACGCATCCATATTCAGCCACCTGCTGCCTTTTGCGGTTATCATTGCGCTGCTCGGTTTTATGGAGGCCATCTCCATTGCCAAGGCAATGGCAGCAAAAACAGGCCAGCGGCTCGACCCCAACCAGGAGTTACTGGGACAGGGACTGGCCAACATGGCAGGCTCTGTTACCAGCGGATACCCGGTTTCCGGTTCCTTTTCCCGATCTGCGGTCAATCTCAAAGCTGGTGCTGTTACAGGCATGTCATCTGTTTTTTCCAGCCTGATCGTACTGGCATGTCTTCTTTTTTTTACACCCCTTCTCTATCATCTACCGCAATCTGTACTGGCGGCAGTCATCATGATGGCGGTGCTTGGACTGATCAACATCTCCGGCTTTGTCTATGCCTGGCGTGTCAAACACCACGACGGTATCATTTCGGTGCTGACATTTCTGAGCACGCTCATGTTTGCACCGCACCTTGACAGGGGTATTTTCGTAGGCGTCGGACTCTCTCTGGCAGTCTTTATGTACAAGTCCATGCGTCCCGCCATGGCATCTCTGTCTCTGAGCACAGACAAAGAACTGCACGATGCCCTGGTCTTCGGGCTCAGAACGTGTCGGTACATCGATGTCGTCCGCTTTGACGGTCCCCTCTTTTTTGCCAATTCGAGTTATCTTGAAGAACAGATAGCCAGTCATCGCAAAAACCAGCCGGAGCTGAAACATATCCTCCTGGTATCCAACGGCATCAACGATATCGATGCTTCCGGTCAGGAAACATTGTCTCTTTTAATCGACCGGGCCAGGAGCGCCGGAATCGATATCTCTTTGAGCGGTGTCAACGATTCGGTCATGGCGGTGCTGGAACATACCCATCTGGTTGCCAAGATCGGGCGGGATCATATTTTCCCCAACAGTTATACGGCCTTGCGCGCCATCCATGAAAAAACACACAAAAACAGTGAGGATGAAAACTGTCCGTTGAAAAATGTGGTTTTCCGAACCCCGGAAAAAGAAAAAACAGAGCACAGGGTAAGCGGTTCCGACTCGGACAAGGGGGCGTGAAATAGAGGGTTCGAGGGTCTGAGGGGGATAAAAGGGTCTAAGGTAAAAATATCGTGTTAAGTGTTAGGTTTTAGGTTCAGCTAAACACTATCAGCAACAATGAATAACGCGCGCAGCGCTAATATTGTCCGAAGGACTAATGGCGCACGAAGTGCAAATGACCGCCGGAGGCGTAATCTCGCGCGCAGCGCTAATGTCGTCCGAAGGACTAATGGCGCACGAAGTGCAAATGACAGCCGGAGGCGTAATCTCGCGCGCAGCGCTAATATTGTCCGAAGGACTAATGGCGCACGAAGTGCAAATGACCGCCGGAGGCGTAATCTCGCGCGCAGCGCTAATGTCGTCCGAAGGACTAATGGCGCACGAAGTGCAAATGACAGCCGGAGGCGTAATCTCGCGCGCAGCGCTAATGTCGTCCGAAGGACAAATGACGCACGAAGTGCAAATGACCGCCAAAGGCTTAATGTCACACAAAGTGCAGGGGAGAGAGAAAATGGCCATTATCAAACTATTCAGCGGCTCTCATTGCCTCAAGAAGGAAGTGGTTCAAAACATCATCGAAACCACCGGTTACCAGAAAATAACGGATCAAAACGTGGTGCAGGCATCTGCAAAACTTTCGAATATGCCGGAAACGAAATTATTCCGGGCCTTTTCGGCCAGGACTTCCGTATTTAACAAGTTCACCCGGGAAAAAGAAACGGCTGTGGCCTATTTAAAACTTGCCTTATCCGGCTTATTGGATAAAAGTGAGTTCATCATCAGTGGCTATTCCGGACTGCTGTTATCTAGAAAAATCAGCCACGCGATCGGGATTTGCCTGATTGCCGATTTAAAATCCAGAATTTCCAACGCTGTTGAGCAAGAATCCCTGTCCAAAAAAGAAGCGTATAAATTAATCCGGCGTTCTGATGGCGATTGCGCAGCCTGGACAACCCTGCTTTTCGATGTAGATGACCCGTGGAACCCCTCACTCTATGATATGGTGATTCCGATGGACAAAAAAAAGCCTGAAGAAGCTGCAAATATGATCATTCAAAATGCAGCCAAGGACGTGGTTCGGGCAACGTCCGATTCAAACCAGGCTGTCATAGATTTCAGGCTTGCCGCAGAAGTGGAAGTTGCGCTGGCCCGGAACGGTCATCACTGCGGCGTAGACGCCAATTCTGGTGAAGTTACACTGACCATCAACAGACCGGTGCTTGTTTTAAACCGGCTCCAGGAAGAATTAAAGGGCATCGCCGGAAAAGTCCCCGGTGTTTCGGTGGTCCATACAATTGTGGGGAAGTCTTTCCACCAGTCCAGCATCTACCGTAAACATGACTTCAAACTGCCATCGAAAGTGCTGCTGGTGGATGATGAGCGTGAGTTTATCGAAACACTTTCAGAGCGGCTCCAGATTAGAGACATGGGTGCCGCCGTAGCCTTTGATGCCAAATCAGCCATGGACGTTGTCGCCCAGGACGAACCGGATGTGATGATTATCGATCTCAAAATGCCGGGAATCAACGGCATGGAGATGCTCCAGAGAATCAAACAGACCCGGCCCAACATCGAAGTAATTGTTTTGACCGGTCATGGATCCAGGGAAGACCAGGAACAGTGTATGGCCATGGGGGCCTTCGCCTATCTGCAAAAACCGGTGGACATCGACGAACTGGGGGGCATCCTCAAGAAGGCCCATGCAAAGATCAACACAGACCGAGAATAGATGCCAGAAGACAGGAGACAGGAGGCAGGAGTCAGAAGTCAGAAGTCAGGGATCAGGAGTAAATAAAAATGGATCATCTCCAAAAGCGCTGATCCAAATTAAGGATTCAAGGATTCAAGGGGTCCAGGGTTCAAGTGAGATGAAGTGAGGCATCAGCTAAATGCTTAAGAATTTGGATTATATGAAGAAGGAAAAATTTCCGGAATTAAGAGAGGAGCTCGGGGATGTAGAGAGAATGTTAAAAGCGATGATCAGATCCCTGGAAAACAAACACTTGAATCCTTGAATCCTGGACTCCTTGAACCCTTTCTCTCAACTAATTGGGAGAAGATCCATAAAATTAGAAAAAATCGGAGAAAGCACGGTGCTGGAAAAATTTAAACCGAAATTTTGGGATCATTTAGAATTTCCCGGAGACCCTCACCGTCAATCTTATGGCTTGCGCCGAAAATGGACACTCATGGTGGCGCTCACCCTTATTGTGGCCCTTGTGCCGTTTTTGAGCCTTTCCTTGGTCAGTTATCATTCCATACGAGAGGCGGCCCAATCCGAGGTCATGGATCAGACACGGCGACTGCTTGAAAATCTGCAGCAGGTTGTCATCTATCTTCTGTCCGAAGACCAGGAAACCATGGACGCGCAAACCAGAAGAGATTCCGTCAAAGAAAAGGCAGGGTCCGGAAAAGTGTCTCAGCTGCTTTCAAAAATAGCCACCGGGAAAGGTGAATCGATCTTTATGGCCGACACCGATGAGCTGTTGAAAAACCCTGCCAGCTATTGTGAGAGCATTCAACAAAAAATAATCTCGTCTCTGCCCGAGAATGATAATGAAAGCCAGATATTCCAGACAAAGAACGAAGCAGGGCAGCCGTTAATCATCGGTCGCATCAAAATCCCCAAAACATCCCTGCTGCTGGTCATCATTCAGAATGAAGAAACCCTGCTGGCGGGCTGGCGCGCACCCTGGATCAAGCTGGCCAGCTTCTACGGTGTGGGTATTCTGGTCATTCTGGTCATGGTCCTGACCACCGCCACCTATGTCATCAACAAAATCCACGTGGCAGACGAACAACGCATCATGGACCTGCATACAATGGAGTACCACAACAAGATGGCATCCCTGGGAAGACTGTCTGCAGGCATCGCCCACGAAATCAACAATCCGCTGTCCATCATCAACGAAAAAATAGGTCTCATAAAGGATTTGCTCGAATACCAGCCCGACGACTTACCCATGGCAAGACTCGTCACATTGCTGAGTGATGTGGCGGCTCCCATCAAACGCTGCGGCAATGTCACCCACAGGCTGTTAAATTTCGGCCGGCATACCAAGACTTACTTTGAACCTGTGGATCTTTCCCAGATTCTGTATGATATTATTGACCTGCTAAAAAAGGAAGCCGAATTCAGAGAGATCGACATTTATACGAAATTCCCGGACAAATTTCCTGAGGTTACAAGCAACAAAGGCAACCTGGAGCAGATTTTTCTCAACGTGATGAACAATGCGTTCACAGCCATGCAATCGGGGGGGCGTCTGGATATCGAGGTCAGTAACACGCATCCGGATCATGTGGTCATATTATTTGAGGATACCGGGTGCGGCATTCCCCAAAAAGATATCCAATACGTTTTCGAACCCTTTTTCTCCTCCAAAAGCACCGGAGCAGGAACCGGCCTCGGTCTCTCTGTTACCTATGCACTGACAAAGGAACTGGGCGGGAAAATATCGGTTGCCAGCACAGAGGGAAAAGGAACCCGGTTCATCATCGAACTGCCCCTTGAACCACCCCACAAGGAAGATGGGGCAGCCTGAGCTATTCCCAAGGTTGACGTTTGATATCACATATGGAGAACACAGATGGACCGAGACAACCCCATCGTATGTCAAGAAACATTGCAGTATTTTAAGGCCATGCTGCCTTCATTTTCACACGAAGCAAAAAATGTGCTGGCTGTCATCAACGAAAATGCAGGTCTGATGGCTGATTACATCCTGATGGCCCAAAAAGGAAAAACCCTCGATCTGGAGCGACTCAATTCCCTGGCCACAATCATCAGGAAACAGGTGGCACGCTTCAACACCTTGATTACGGATGTCCGTCAAGCCGCCCATGGCATCGATAATAATACACAGACCCTCTGTCTTGTCCAGCACGCCAGACAGGTGTCTGAATTGCTGTCGACAAAGGCTGCCACACGTTCGATCCAGTTCCATGTGTCTGCCATGGAAGAGCCGATCCTCATTCACACAAGACCGGTGTTGTTGCTCCACCTCATATGGGTCTGTCTCGATTACGCGATGCAGACCAGCGAACAGGGCCGGCAGATTGAATTGTCCCTGGAAAAAAAAGGCGAAAATGCCTGTGTCCTCATGTCCGGGATCGACAAACTGGGACCTGATTCCATGCCCGCCATCATGCCTGATGAGCACCGCAACACCGTGCTCTCGGCGTTGAATGCCGAACTGGCAATCGATGAACATGAAAAAACACTGCTGTTGAAAATAGGGAAACACCATGCCTGATCATGTACTACTGGTTGACGATGATGAAGATCTAATGGAAATCGTTTCAGAAAGGCTCAAAAACAGGGGTATGCGTGTCGACACGGTGGACGATGCCGAGAAAGCATTGCTCTGGATAGCCAAAAAGCACTATGATGCCATCATCCTTGATTTTCTGATGCCCGGCATGGATGGCTTTGAAACCATCCACACCATTAGAAAGCAGCAGCCTGACATACGGATCATTCTTGTGACAGGCCAGATGCCGGCCGATGACGGCCGTAAAGCGATTCGGATGGGTGCTGATGTCGTCCTTGAAAAACCAGCCGACCTGGCGGTTCTGGTAAAATCGATTCGGCCTTCCGATTCCAATAATAAGAACCTAATCGGATAGCCGGTTCTTTTTCAACCCAGGGTTCTAACCCCTTTTCCCATTTATACTGATCACGAAGACGCAAAGCCAGACCGCAGACCGAGTATAACCCGGCATAACGTGAATCAGATATCGTACAATTATGCTGTACCTGAGCAGTGATGTGCTGGAAATTGGTCATATAAATTAATATTCCTTGCCAAATCCCGATATAATTCCAAAATCATCTTCTCGTACCTTGACTTTCCAAATTTATACATTATGTTACCCAAAGTCAAAAATTGAGAGCACGCATTAATCCTTAGGCAATAAGCAGCTTATGGTTTAATGCTTACCGCTTAGTGCTCACCCAATGGTGGGCTTAAGATCCCAAGGAGACCCCCCTTATGTATTTTGAAGCCGTATTCAACCCCTCAGAAAATCTGGAGTACAGTACAGACGCCCATAGTCTGGCCGGTAAAAAGATAGCCGTACAGGTTGGTTGGGTTATCAAGGAAGGCCAGTTCAAAGGTCAGGAGTGTTACTATATTCCAAATTCCACCATCGGTCTGATCCCCGTTTGTGACCTGGAAGAATTGAAACCACTCCCTTTTGTCAAGTGGAGAGATCTACTCAGTCAATTGGGATTCTAAGCTATAAGCGATAAGCTGTAAGCGTAGACTGACGGTACCAAATTAAAAATTATGGCTGATACCAACGGCCTAAAATCTAAATTGAACGATTGTAGAGATTGCCGTAGCTACAAGAAAGATGCCATTTCGCTATAGCTCTCTATGCGGCATGGCATCTGACGCCGTAGATGCGGTGATATCGGCAATCCCAAAGGGTTTCAAATTTAAAAATGTAAACAGCGCCACTCTTCCGATAATTTTTCTGAATTAAATATTTTAAATTTTAAACGTTCACTTTAGAGAGGAAATACCGCTCCCTTATCCGCACTGCTCACGATGGCAGCGTACCTTGCCAGATAGCCGGTGTTCTTTTTCAGTTCAAAGGGCGGCAACTGTTCGAGCCGCGTCTGAATTTCTTCTGCATCCAGCTGAACATTCAATGTGTTACCGGGAATGTCGATATCGATGATATCACCGTCTTGAATAATGGCGATGGGACCTCCGGATGCCGCTTCCGGAGACACATGCCCGATGGCAGCCCCCCTGGTGGCCCCGGAAAACCTGCCATCCGTAATCAATGCCACATGCCGGTCGAGCCCCATACCGGCAAGGGCTGACGTGGGAGACAACATCTCCCGCATACCCGGCCCCCCTTTGGGTCCTTCGAACCGAATGACCAGAACCTCCCCCTTTTGAATCTTTCCGGCCATGATGGCTTCAAACGCTTCGTCTTCGGATTGAAACACCCTTGCAGGACCCGAGTGCCTGAGCATCTCGTCGGCCACCGCCGCCTGTTTCACGATAGCACCGTCAGGAGCAATATTCCCCTTGAGCACGGCAAGACCACCTTTGGCGTGTACCGGTTTATGGATGGGCCGAATCACCGCCTCATCCTTTATACCGGCCTTGATGGCCGCCACCATGTCACCCATGGATTTACCGGAAACCGTCATTTCCCCCTCGTTAACGAGGTTCTTTTTCATCAGCTCCGCCATGATGGCCGGAACACCACCGGCATGGTAGAGGTCCACCACGTGATGGGGTCCGGCCGGCGCTATGGAAGTCAGGTGCGGGACCTTCTCTGCCAGCCGGCCGAAGTCGTCCAAACGGATATCAACCCCGGCATAGTAGGCAATGGCCGTAATGTGCAGGACTGAATTCGTGCTTCCTCCCAGGGCCATGTCCACCGCAATCATATTCTCGAAAGCGTTTTTGGTCATAATACGCCCGGGTGTAATGCCCTGTCTCGCCAGGGTCACTGCATGATAACCGGTTTCCTTTGCAAGCCAGGTGCGCTCGGAATAAACTGCCGGTATGCTGCCGTTCAGGGGAAGTGCCATGCCCAGGGCCTCGGAAAGGTTTGCCATGGTATTGGCCGTAAACATACCGGAGCAAGAACCGGCACCCGGGCAGGCACTGCATTCAAACACATTCAGGTCACTTTCACTGATGCTGCCGCTCTTCAAACGCCCCACGGCCTCGAATACCTTGTCCAACCCGACATCACGCCCATGTATCTTTCCCGGCAGCATGGGGCCGCCGGCAATAAATATGGCCGGAATATCAAGCCTGGCCGCTCCGATCAGCATTCCGGGAATTATTTTATCACATGACGCCATGAGAACCAGGCCATCAAAGGGGTGGGCCATGGCCATGATTTCCAGGGAGTCCGCAATCAGTTCTCGGCTGGGAAGGGAATACTTCATGCCATCGTGATTCATGGCAATGCCGTCACAGACACCGATGGTGTTGAAGACAACCGGCGTGCCCCCCGCCGCATACACACCCGCCTTCACCGCTTCTGAAAGTTTGTCCAGGTGGATGTGGCCGGGAATGATTTCATTGAAAGAATTGGCAATGCCAATGATGGGGTTCTGCAACTCCCGTTCGGTAAACCCGCCTGCTCTCAAGAGAGAACGGTGAGGCGCCCGCTCCGCCCCCCGGGTCATGAGGTCACTTCTTTTTTTCATGCTGTCTCCTCCAATTAAGCCGTCCATGATTTCATGGAACGGCAGTATTATACATTTGTGGCTGTTTCCTGCTCTAAGAGTCGTTTATCTTGGTGGGAAAGTCAATGATTTATGGGAGTAAGAAGCACCAAGCGCCCTTGATTCCCAATGGCCAAAGGCGTTTCAAATGGCCAGTTATTTATCGATTCTCTATACCAGAACGTTCGAGCTTTCTAAAAATGAAGAAGGGCTCATGTTTGGTGAGCCCTTCTATTATAAAAAAGGAAATATCCTAATAATATGCTGTGGGAAGTTTGCGAGGAGGCACTGTGTTTTCATCTGATATCTGGAAAAAGACTCGGTCCATTTCCTTGTTGTAAGGAAAGGGATCGGTATACATTTAAGTAACCTGGGTGCCCGTGTCGAGACCAATGTCAAAGGTTTCAGCCAGCGAACAAGTGGCAATCTTGTTCATCTTATTTTCTCCAAATTGTATTGGGTGACGCCACGCCATTAATATTCATACTTTTCGCCTTATCCTTACTTTTGATGAAATCATTTTTCCGATGGACAAGGCTGTCCATCATTTTTACAACCCTATTATGCAGAACCTTAACATCTTCAATGGCTGTCGATTCTTGGTATGCCATCAAATCATCCATATAGTTTTCTCTAAGCCATTCAAGCATATTATGCGCATCGAATTCACTGGCGCCTCCATCTCTCACCTGGTTATGGAATTCATTTAGCCGAGCAGTTAGCCAAAGTGATCCTGTCGATTGATTGTCATTCATTGTGTTACCTCCAGGGTGTTAAGTTTCATCATCAGGTGCTTATCTGATGTTCGGAATTATAATCGAATGCGTATTAAAACTGTTGTTTACGAAAAAGCACCTATGCTGACATTTTTAAAAGTGCTTAAAGAGACAAGAACTGGTGTTGATTGGAGCTTCGAGGATCCTAAAAATTCACGAGGAGAAGTGTGGTAAGCCTAAGCGAAGTCGATGCGGATCCCGTTAGAGTAGTATTCAAGTCTATTATATGTCACTTTGTAACACTGGATGTCAATCAAAATAAATAGAGTTGAAACTTTGATATTGAGAATCACACATATAGTGGTACGCTATAATTTTATATGCCATATCTTGGGCTCGATGAAAATAATACGTAATTTTTGTTAACCTTTGAGTCTCTATACCCTTGAACAACTAAACGTTATCCATTACCTGCTGCACGTTTTATCCTTGCTGCGAGCAGGGCAACCAGGGGATTGGCATTTATTCCGTGGGCAACGACACTCAAAACAATGGTGCAGACCACGGTCATCGATATGATGGAACCGCCGGGCAGGTGTTCATTAATCACGATTACGGCGAAAACGATGCTGGCCAGCCCCCGGGGTCCGAACCAGCCCATGGACAGCTTTTCATCGGTCCGGCTGACATGCCACACAGATTAAAAAATAGTCTACGAAATAATGATGGAAAGATCAATGGGTTGTGTTTTAGGCGTATGATTGGATTGCATAATGTGGACTTGGCCTATCCAGAGGAACTCGGCCACATATAGGCCCTCTAATTGAACCGCAACAGCGAGCGCATTCCCCGTAGCTTGCTGCGGGGTTAGCGAGCGAATCTAAATTAGACAGAATTCCTTACGGTCGAAGATTTCTTGTAGCTTGCTGCGAGGTTCTTCAATTTTCTAATTCGCAAAATTCTAACAACACAACCTAATCTTTATTGGAGCTACACTTTTTCGAGCGATAAACTCCTTTATGGTGCTGTTGAAATTGCAGCTTTCGATTATATCCTTCTGTTTGGAAACCATTTCCGCTACTGGATAATATCGCTTTCTAATTTCAAGTAACAAAGAGACCTTTCGTGGAGAAATTTGGATCACTTGTCAGATTAACATCAAGCCGCCTCAATCCCGCTTCGTCACCCGGAGTAGGGATATGGGTCATATGGACCTCACAACCTTGCAGCTTGGTTAATTTTTCCATTGCTAATTGAGCGGCAGGGTTTATGGTGGCACTGATGCTCAGTGCAATAAGTGCCTCTATCAGGTCAAGGCTGAGGGTTTTCTCATTCAATACTTCTGTTTTGAGATTTCTAACCGATTCTATAATATTTGGTGGCAGGAGCTTAATCTTATCAGGGATGTCCGCCAAATGCTTGATAGCGTGCAGGATAAGGCTGGATGCTGCATGGAGTTGGGAGGAATTGCTACCGATCACAATCGTTTTATCCTTTAATTCGATTGCCCCACCACAATAGACCCCCTCACTTCCCTTTTGGTTGTCCCTGGCCTCCTGTGCGGCCTTGCGTGCCGGTTCCACTACTCTCCTATACTCTGGCTTTAAACCAAAATCTTTTATAAGAAGTTCTACTCTCTGGACGGTATCCTTACTCGTTAATCCCATTACATATTCACATCGATATCTAAAGTACCGTCTTATGACTTCCTGTTTAGCGCTCTCCCTGGTTAGCGCATCATCTGTTATAGCGAAACCGACTTGATTCACACCCATATCTGTTGGTGAATGATACGGTGACTCACCGCCACCAATTTTTTTTAATATTCTCTTGATTACCGGGAAAACCTCTACATCACGATTATAATTAACTGCTTTTTCATTGTATTCCTCGAGATGAAATGGATCAATAAGGTTGAAATCTTTAATGTCCGCTGTCGCGGCTTCATATGCTATATTTACTGGGTGGTTAACGGGCAAATTCCATATGGGAAAGGTTTCGAATTTTGCATATCCTGAATTTATGCCTCTCCGATGGTCATGATATATCTGAGAAAGGGAGGTTGCCAATTTGCCACTGCCAGGACCCGGCCCGGTAACAATAATCAACGACTTTTCTGTCTCTATATAATCATTGGCGCCATAACCTTCGTCACTTACAATCAGATCCACATCTGTAGGATAGCCTTTCGTAAATTTATGTGTATAGACTTTTATATTTCTCCGTTCCAATTTATTCTTAAACAATTTAGCCTCAGGCTGTCCGTTGTAACGCGTAATAACGACACCAATGACATTAACACCCCACTCTTTCAATTCATCTATTAATTTAAATGCTTCTGAGTCATAGGTTATCCCAAAGTCGGCCCTGATTTTTTTCCTTTCGATATCCCCTGCATAAATGCAGAGAATAATATCCGCGTCTTCTTTCAACTGTTGAAGAAGGCTCATTTTTACATTGGGCGCGTATCCGGGCAAAACCCTGGCAGCATGATAGTCATAGAGAAGTTTTCCGCCAAATTCGAGGTAAAGCTTATCGCCAAACTTGTTAACACGTTCAAGAATTTTTGATGTCTGTTCCTTTAAATATTTTTCATTATTGAAAGCAGCTTTTGTCGGCATAGCTCCCCTTTGTTAAAGATTCTCTTGTGTTTCTGCACGAGTCATTTTTATTGGAAAAGACATACATCCAATAAAAGATTTAGTGCTTAATGTGATAATAAAAGGAATAAATGTTTAACAATAGATAGAGATTTCTATAATTTAAACAAACGATAAATTCGGGCTATCTTCCCATAAGCTCAAGTATCGTTCAAGTACATATATCAATTTGGAAGTATCTGGATTAAGAACTCTTGCCAATATTCTTGGGTCGCGGGGCATGATAGAGGAATCCAGGCTTCCTGGTGTGTTCCACCTATTCTATCACAGGGGATAAAAGAACGGGGTTTTTATAAATAATCAGTTTTACTTTTTCACCTATCGTCTGATGGCCTTACCCGGACAAACCCCCTTCAACACCTTCGAGTCCTTGACAACAACAGTCCCATTAACAACCACATAGGGCTCTTGGAAAGTTTGCGCCTTGGTAGCATATTTTTATTTCTTTGGGGTCAGCATCAGACTAATTATTGATTTATCGGACTGAACTGTACCGATGTTAACAATCACATGCTTAGATCCTTTTTCACTCATAAGTCCTGAATGCCCCTGGGACTGGGTTTCATTCGTGATTGTCCAGCCGTTAGCCAGTAATTCATTTTTATAAAACTCGAATATCATATCCAGATTGTCGCTAGATTCCATCGTCACCATAACTGTTGCAGAAGTGCTCATGGTTTGGGCGATACTGGCTCCGGGATAAGGTGAAGAGACCGCCATCATCTCTTGGGGATATTCCATCCCAGCCAAAGCTACATTTATAGAGAGGGAAAAAACCACTAAAAAAACACAACTAATAATTTTTTTTGACATAATGGCCTCCTATTCTAAATTAATTATTTACTCTTATTTAGTGTACGTCCAGAAATGAGGATTTTTGCGTGAGATCAAGGCGGACGACAGATTTAACCCGGAGTAATAGCGCGCTATTTTGAGGAGCTAAATCATGGCGCCCAACGCCGATATCGCGGAAAAAGACCATTTATGGATGGTCACAAACTAACAGCTTAGGGCTTACAGCTCATTGCTGATGACCTAAACGATCAGAAATAAATGGCACCAGTTCCCTGAAATCCACCCGCATCTCTTCTGCTTCACGCCTGGGTTCCCCATTTTCATATGAAATACCAAAATATTGATGGATCTCTATCCCTTGCCTGGCACAAAACCCTTTGAGGGAAGGCTTGGCCATGCTGGCCACACAAATGGCATTCTGCTCCATTGCCCACTTGAAGTGGGGTCCATCCCCACCGCTGTCACCCATGACCAGAATATTTTGGGGTGCAATCTGAAATTGTTTCGCAGCCAAAGCCGTATTGATGGGTTTGTCGGTAATTTCATGCAGTTTGAAAAGGACCTTAGGATCACTTTCGCCGGCCGGAAAAACCAGGCCCGGATGTGCTGACAGCGCCGAAACCCTGGGCAGCAGTTTTTTAGTAAAAACACGCTGAAAATATCCCATGGACCCGGTGGTGTTGATCATGAAAAGGATATTGCTGGAAAGACAGGCTTCTATCAGTTCGGGAACACCCGTATAATGTGCAAATTGCTGGTCAAGATAGGCATCCATCTGGTCGGCATTCAGGGGCGCCGGTAAAAGCCCACGGCAACGCTTCATGGCATCGCTCAATGAGATCTCATTGCCGGTATATTGTCTGAAGATGGCAGCCAGATCCGATGTAAGCTCCGGGTAAACAAATGACATACAGTCAAAAGGCCCGTTGGGGGAAAGACATTCACTCCAGTCTGATGAGATCAAGCCGCGGTGTTGGGTCATCTCCAAATACTCCTCTACAACCAAAGTCCCGTAATCGACACTTTCTTTGGGTTGTATTCCGTGGTCATTTATCCTTCGGATGTAATTAGCACTTCGCGCGACATTTATCCTTCGGATGTAATTGATAGACATTTGCCCTTCGGGCGTAATTTATTGCTGCTCATAGCTGACACCTGGACCTAAAACGTAACACTTAAAACCTAATACCATGTGCTACCCCCTACCTCCCCCTGAATACCGGCTTCCGTTTTTCCAGAAACGCCGTCTGCCCTTCCTTGAGGTCTGCACTCTCTAAAGATTCCTGCACAAGTCTTTTGGCCTCGGCCTGCTGTTGGGCATCCAGGCAACCCGATACCGAAAGCAGATTGAGAATGCGTTTGGTCCCCTTCAAAGACAGGGGGGCATTGGCAGCAATCTCTTCTGCCAATGCACGGGTAAAGACGACCAGCTCGTCCCGGGGCAGGACATGATCCACCAGGCCCATCTCTTTCAGGCGGTCTGTTTTATAGCGACGGGCCGTAAAGAACATTTCCTTGGTCCGGGGCAAGCCAATGGTCTGCACAAAGCGCTGAAGACCCTCCGGGAAATAAACCATTCCCAGGCGGGCCGGTACCATGCCCATCTGCACATGATCTGCGGCAATCCGCATGTCACACGCCACGGCCAGATCGCAGGCGCCACCGAATGCAAAGCCGTTCAGCATGGCAATGACGGGATAGGGAAAATCAACGATGCTCTCCACAGCCAGTTCAAAGGGGCTTTTGTTTTGCAGCAGTTTTTGCACTTCCGGGGACACACCCGTTGGAATGGCATTGATGTCGTACCCTGATGAGAAAGCCCGGTCGCCCGCCCCACGGAGAATCACCACCCGGACCCGGTCTCGGGATGCCTGCGCCCGCAGCACCTGGTAGAGCTGGACCAGCATTTCCGGCGTCAGGGCATTGCGCTTATCCGGGCGGTTGAGGGTCAAAGTGAGGATATTGTCGTTTTCCTCGGTCAATAATTGATTGTGTTGGTCCATAGTTATCCCCATATCCAGGAGGTAAGAAACAAAAGAAGGAACATCGAACATCCAACGTCCAACATCGAATGTTGAATTGGATATCTGAAGAAACAGGCCTCGGCATTAAAAAATCTTCCATTAAAACTTGCTAACGAGAAGTCCTGAAGCTCACTAGGAGCCCTCAGGCTCAGCCGCTAAGGGGAAGGGACACATTGCCTCCTCTTCAATACTCTTTTCATTCGATGTTCGATGTTGAGTGTTCGATGTTGGACGTTCATCTTTAAAGTATTATTTGTATTTTTCTTTTATGGATATTTCATGAAACATCCGTGCTGACAAGTTTCCATGCCGCATCCGAAAGAAAGTGCACCAAAATACCAAAGCGTTGAGCATCGGCTGCGCTGGCGTTTCCGTCAAGACCGCGTTTGTATACACCCTGGACGATGGCTGCAAGACGAAACATGCCGAAAGCCATGAAAAATGACCAGTTGGGGATATCTTTGCGTTGTGTACGTTCGCAATAGGCCGCTGTATAAACATCCTCTGTGGGGATCCCGGTTGTCTCAAAATCGACATCTGATATTCCAAAAGTACGACTGCCCAGGGAAGGCAGGTGATAGCCCATGCAGTTGTAGGTCAGATCGGCAAGGGGATGTCCCAGCGTGGAAAGCTCCCAGTCGAGAACCGCCAATACTTTAGATTCAACAGGGTGAAAAATCATGTTTTCAAGCCGGAAATCGCCGTGCACAATGCTGGTACGGTCATCATCCGGTATGTTCTGTGGCAGCCATTCCATTAAATTATCCATGCTTTGGATGGGATCTGTTTTGGAAGCCATATATTGTTTGGACCACTTACCCACCTGTCTGGTCATATAGTTGCCAGGCTTGCCATAGTTTGCCAATCCCATGGCCTGCCAATCCACGTTGTGAATCCGGGCCAGCGTCTCGTTCATGGCATCGTAAATAGCAAAGCGTTCTTTGCGACGCGTCATCTCCGGAAGAGCCGGATTGCGGAAGATGCGACCCGCCACATGCGCCATGAGGTAGAACGGGGTACCGATAACAGCCACATCGTTGCAAAGTAAAATCATCTTTGGCACCGGCACATCCGTCTTTTCCAGGGTTTTTAAAATTCGGTATTCGCGCTCCACAGCATGGGCCGACGGCAACAGTTTCCCGGGCGGTTTTTTCCTGAGCACATAGGCCTTGTTTCTGTCGGTCAGAAGATAGGTCGGGTTGGATTGACCAAAACTGAACTGCTGAATCTTCAGTTTATCCGAAACATCCATTCTATCCTGCAGGTAGGAGACCAGGGTTGGCATATCCAATTTGTGCGCTTTCCTGACTTCCCTGATTTCATTGTTTGGTTTCATGATGTTACCTTTGAGCCATAAGCCATACGCTATAAGCGGTCAGCTTTTATCCGCTCATAACTCAACATTAGGGTTTCAACATTAATGGAGCGGAATGGGTGATCCAATGGCGATTTGCGCTGTTTGAGCCAATTAGGGCACTTTATATCAGCGCATGACAATCAACAATCCAATATGAAAACACGTTCATTTAATGGCCACACCTGTTTAACCATATGGCCAGCGCTGATGTTAGGTGCCCTTGCGGCGAGTTCGCAAAGCGCCAGGGGATTATTCATTTTGCGTTTCCTGAACCCCAAAAGTTGCGTTATAATTTACAGCTTAAAGCTTGCAGCTTTCCAAAACGCGATACTGATAGAACGGATGTAATCGTTGTCAGTAGTAAAATTGCCAAACCATCAGAACACTCAACTCATATATTCGTCATGCTCGATACCTGTCAAGGCCAAACAATTCTCTTTATTGTTGACTTCGCGGTTCCAATCGGCCTAAGGCTCAACATCTTTTGGCTGGCAATTAAGAGTTACCGAATTTATTGGGTTCATTGAGTTTATTGAGTTAAAAGAACTGGTGGCAACTGTTTTTAACCATGACCGCTTTGCTATTCTGTTATACTTTTTTCTCAAAGACAACTCAAGAAACACAACAAACACAAAGAACCCAATGAACAAAAGTATCCCCGAACCCTTTGTATTTATATTACAGGACTATTTCAGTTTTGAAATTGATGTCTTGATTAAAGACCGGACAAATAAGGAAAATGCATGAATTTCTTCTTCAACCCCCGGGGTATCGCCATTATCGGCGCTAGCACCAACCCTTTCAAGGGTGGATACAACATCCTGAAAAATATTGTCACCGGATACAAAGGGGGCATCTACCCCGTCAATCCCAAATACAACGAAATCGAAGGCCTCACCTGCTATGATTCGGTTCAGAACGTCCCGGATCCAGTAGACATGGCCATTGTCTTTGTACCGGCCCAGATCGCGGTACAGGCGGTGAGGGAATGTGCCCAACGCGGCATCAAAGGCATAATGATTCAATCAGCCGGGTTTGCCGAAACCGGCCCCAAGGGGCAATCGCTCCAGAACGAACTGCTAAGGATCCGGGAAGAAACCGGTGTACGGCTCTGGGGACCCAACTGTATGGGGCTCGTGGATGCCGTGAATCGGAATGTGTTTTCCTTTGTCCTCCCCGGCATCTGGGATGACGGCCTGATGCCAGGGGATGTCTCTCTCATTGTCCAGAGCGGCATGCTCTCAGCCGGCTTTCTTATTGACACGGTTTCTCACGGGACCATGGGCATCAGCAAGGCCTGTTCCATCGGCAATAAGGCCGATGTAAACGAATGTGACATCCTGGAATACCTTATCTCGGACCCGGATACCAAGGCCATCGGCGCTTACCTGGAGTCGATTACCGACGGTAAACGCTTTCTTAACGCCTGCAGGAGTACGCGCAAACCCATTGTCATCCTCAAGGGGGGCAAAAGCGAAAAAGGGGCCAAAGCTGCCATGAGCCATACATCCAGTTTGGCCGGCGATGCCGCTGTTATCAGCGGGGCCCTGGCCCAGGCCCATGTAACCGAAGCCGATGATTTCAAACAGATGCTGGATCTCTGCCGCACCCGGGCCATGTACGCACATCTGAAAAATCCGGGCAAGGGACGAACGGCCATCCTGACCTACAGCGGCGGCGCCGGAATCATATCCGCGGATTTCATGGACCAGATGGGTCTCGATCTGGCCGACCTATCCCCGGAAACGTTTCAAAAGCTGGCGGAGATCTTTCCACCCTGGATGCCGCCATCGAACCCGGTGGATATGTGGCCGGCCATTGAAAAGAACGGAGCGGAAAGGGTTTACGAAACCGCTTTTGAGGCTGTATTCAGCGATCCGAATGTGGATGCTGTTATGTTCCACGTCTTTATCGGCGGCATCATCGCCACCCTGGACATCTCGCCCCTGGTGGACATCGCCCGGAAATATGAAAAGCCACTTTTTGTGTGGCTCCTGGGAAAGCGTGAGGACGCCCTAAAATTTCAGCTGCACGTTCAAGACCTGGGTGTTCCCGTCTACCGGGAATTGCACCGTGCCGTGGAATGTATGGCGGCATTTTTCAACTGCCGGTTTTAGGTTTTACGTTTTAGGTTTTAGGATTTGTTTACGTGCTATCGGCATATAACTGATGGCAGATTTCTGTATAAAACTGATAGCGCTAAGCTTGAGGCTACCTAAAACCTAAAACTTAAAACCTAACACCTAACACCGTAACATATGAACGATTACCAATTTATCGCACCTTTCTACGACTTCCTGCTGGGTCCTTTTATGCGGTCCATCCGTCAAGATGTGCTCGAAACCGTTCTTGAACTTCAGCCGGCTTACGTACTCGATGTTGCCTGCGGCACGGGTGATCAGCTGCGTCTTCTGGCGGAAAACGGTATTGACGCCGTGGGTGTGGACATGTCCGAAGCCATGCTGAAGATCTGCCGTAAAGCAAATCCAGCCTCTGACTGCCTCCTGCAGGATGCCACGGAGATGGCCTTTCAAGGTCATTGTTTCGATCTGGTCATGATTTCTTTCGCACTACACGAAACCGGGTGGGTATCCGCCGAAAAGATCCTGAAAGACATCCACAGAGTCTTGAAACCCTCGGGGCATTTACTGGTGGTCGATTACACAGATTTCCGAGAAACACCCTTTTATGTCCGACAAAGCATTCACCTGATTGAACGTATGGCCGGTCGCCGCCATTTCAGCAACTTTCGCAGATATCACCATAATGGTGGGGTGAATACCTTGATCGATAAAGTGCAATTTCAAACCGTTGCATCAACCCACCGTGCCTCCCGGAGCATCGCGCTTCAACTGTTCATTTCCCTGACATAACAGTTGATATTAAATCTTCAAGGCCGCTTCTTCTGCTTCAAAGACCGCTTCCATTGCATCCCTCGGAGCCCTGGCATCACCAATCACATACAGATTTTGACAGTACGTTTTTATCTGTCGAACCATTTCAACATTCGATTTTGAGCCAACCGAGGATACAATTTGATCAAAGCAATCCAACTCCCCGGGTCCGTCGGGGCCTTCTGTCAACAGGCATTCATTTTTGAAGCAAACAGCTTTCGTAGACGTCAATATGGAGACACCCTGGTCTGCAAGCTTCCGTGTTAGAAAGGATCGAATGGCAGGATGCATATCGATTCCGATACTGTCTCTCAACTCCATAATGGTGACGTTTTTTCCCTGCTCCGCCAGATAATCAGCCATCTCAACACCGGTATCGCCACCACCCAGGACCAAGATATCCTGTGCCACCTCAACTTCATTGTTGAGAATTTGATCGTCTGTTATGACATCAGCCCCCTGGCAAAAATCGGGTATGATCGTTCTGGCTCCTGTGGCCAAAATAACAGCATCCGGCAACTCCTTTTCAAGCATATTGGGGTCAAAGGGCTTTCCCTTGATCACATTCACATTCAAATGTTTTACTTGCAAACTCAGATAATCAGTGAATTCCTGCAGGCATTTTTTTCCCGGTGGTAACGCAGCCAATCGAAACCGCCCCCCCAAGGTATCTTGCTTTTCAAACAAGGTTACCGCATGCCCGCGAAGGGCTGCGACCTGGGCCGCCTTCATACCGGCAGGCCCGGCACCAATAATCCAGACTTTTTTTGGATGCGCAACCTTATTTTCAATCTTCAGCCAGGTTTCCCGGCTCACCTCAGGGTTGACCGTACAGCGTAGACTGCCTACTTTGACAAGACTTAACGAACATCGATTGCAGGAAATGCAAGGGACAATCTTTTCGAATTGACCCTCCCTGGCTTTGTTTGGCAACTGTGGATCGGCAATCAGAGCCCGTCCCATGGACACGAGATCTGCTTTGCCGCTGGCGACGATCTCTTCAGCCATCTTGGGATTACGAATTCGCCCCACACAAATTACCGGGATGTCTACAACCGACTTGATACCCGCGGCCAGGTGCACAAATGTGCCCTCTTTCATATAATAGTGGGGAATCATGGGAAATGGTGATGAAGACATGCAGGCGGAGACATGGATGACATCGGCCCCGTTTTTCTCCAGGGCCTGGGCAACCTTCTGCGTATCCGCCAGACCCAGCCCGCCGTCCAGGTACTCATCACCGCTGATACGGCAACTGATGGGATATTCCTTGCCCACTGCATTCCGAACCGCCCGCAATGTTTCCAGAGGCACTTTCATCCTGTTATCAAAGCTACCACCAAATTCATCATCACGTTTGTTTACAACGGGGGAAAGAAACTGATTGAGCAGGTACCCATGGGCCATGTGGATTTCAACCCCATCTGCCCCGGCGGTCTTTACGCGTTCGGCAGCCTTGGCAAAAGCCTCAATCAGCTCATAAATGTCTGTGGCCGTCAGGGCCCTGGGCGTTTCTTCGCGCAGGGGACAGCGAACGGCTGAAGAAGAAACAATGGGGAACCCCGTTGTCTGGGATGCCGTCTGTCGACCCGCATGATTTATCTGGATGAAGACCTTGCCACCTTCAGCGTGAACAGCATCCACCAGCTTTTGGAAGCCTTTCACATGATCGTCCGTGTTGATCATCAGCATCGTGGGAAATGCCCGACCATCCACGCGGACAGCGGTGTGCTCAATGGTAATATAGCCAGCACCCCCTCGGGCCCTTTCCACATAATATGCAACAACGGCATCCGTCACATACCCATCGCCGTCAGCAAAGTTGGTGGCCATGGGCGGCAAAACAATCCGGTTGCTGATTTCCAATTGGTTGATCTTTATGGGACTGAAAAGATTTGGCAAATGATTCATGAAATCGTTTCCTCCATCCATAAACTTTAAAGATTTTCGATTCAGTATATCACGATCGAACCCCAGAAAAATGGTCTTGCCCGGCATCAGCTCATAAAATCCAATTTCAGGATGCATGCGATCGCCAGAAGGATCAAACGTTATCTGCCCGGTGATTCCCGGGAATTGTTCTGTTTTGGCAACCCTTGCCAGAACCGCTTGGCGCGTCAGCTGTTCCGCGCCTGCCATGGCATGTATAATCACGTTGGCAGCATCGTATGCCTCAGCCGAATATACCGAATAGGTCGGCCCATAGCGATCCACAAACGCAGTTTTAAATGCATGTGCAGATGGTTTTACATCAAGATCCGTACTGGCATTTGAAAAATAAGGTCCTTTTACAGCTGATAGGGGCGTCTCCAAATAGCGTGAAGACTTGAGCCCATCTGTGCCAAAAAAAACAGAGGAAACCCCGGCAGAGCGCAGTTGGGGAGCCAGCAGAAGGCCCTCTTCTTCGATCACCCCGAAAAAAATAAGGTCAGGCTGGCAGGCAACCATTTCATTTGCCACACCGGAAAAATCACGCTGACCCCGCTGAATCTTTTGGAAGAGCAACGATCTCGGCGCCCAAGTTCTCAATCCGTCTCATAAAGATTTCAGATAGTGGTTTTCCAAACGGGGACCCATCGTGGATGATGCCAATTCTATTCTTCTTCAAATGCGACACAGTGAACGCTGCAGCGCGGGTGCCTTGAAATTTATCATGGCCCACAACCCGAAAGAAAGTACTATACCCCATGCTGGTCAGTTCCGGGTTTGATGCAGCCGGGGAAATATGGACCATATCTGCCATTTGGTACAGGGGGGCGGCTGCAAATACTGCATTGCTGTTCATTGGCCCGACAACAGCCAGGATTCTTTCGTCACGAATATAGCGGCGGGCAATTTCAGCTGCGGCATCGCGTTCGTCACAGTCATCACCCACCACCAGTTCCAAGCCACCTTTTATGACCCCTTTCATATTGGCCTGGTCAACGGCAAGTGACACCGACTGAACAATGGCTCTTCCATGAAGTTCTTCATGTCCACTGAGAACTGCGGAGCATCCTAATTTGATAGGGTCCTTCATCGACTACCTTGTTTTGCTCCACCCCTGATATGAACATGGGGTATGAATGAAGCTAACTGCCTACCAGATAGAAAAGCCACCCTCAACTTTGATGGCTTGCCCGGTGATAAATGATGAATCGTCCGAGGCTAAAAATAATGCCACACGTGCAATTTCAGATGGCTCCGCAAATCGTTTCATGGGATATCGATCGGTAAAAAATTTCATTCGTTCTTCTGGATCTTCACAGCTATCAAAAAAATTTTTTGCCATGGGTGTCATGATGTCACCCGGTGATATACAGTTAGCGCGAATATTGTATGACGCATAGTCATAGGCAATCTGACGTGTTAACGCTACAATGCCTCCCTTTGATGCAGAATAGGCTGCCTGGTTGGGTGAGGCCACATGCGCCAGAATGGAAGCCGTATTGATGATGATACCACCACCACCATCCATCATAGGGGGAAGACTGAACTTGCAGCCCCAGAAAACACCTTTCAGGTTGATATTCAGGGTCCGATCCCATTCCTCCTCGGTTGTTTCGACAATAGGTTTGGCAATATCGATGCCGGCATTGTTAAAAAGTATATCGAGCCTGCCGTATTTATTCATCGTCTGTGCAACCATGGTCTCCACATCACTACCCTTGGAAACATCGGTTCTTACAAAAACTGCCTCCTGACCACGTTTTTGAATCGAATCAACCGTTTCTTCCGCGGCTTTTTTTTCAATATCCACGACCACCACGGACGCACCTTCCGCTGCAAACATACGGGCCGTGGTTCTCCCTATTCCTGATCCGGCACCCGTAACAATCGCCACCTTGTTTTTTAGCTTCATGACCACGCTCCTGATATATATACGATAATACCTTAGCTTGCCAACGCTACCACAGTTGAATATCCTTTAAGGATTTGGGCTGGAAAACATCTTGGGATCTAGCCGGAACCAGATCACCTCAGTCATTGCAATCATAATAGGGACGCTGGTAAAAGGCGATATGAGAAATCGGATATCGTCTAACAATCGGGGAAAATTGACGTCACATTTTGGCAAGAAAATAATGCAATGAATTGAGATCGGCCGGTCTTGTGAACGGTCCGATCTCAATTCGATTGGATTTCGTTAATAGTTTTTTTCACCGCGGATGAAGGCGCCAATCCACTTGTCTTCCAAGTGCATCCAGGGTCCCGGCCGCACGGTAGTAGTCGACCCAGTTGATAACCCAGATCCACAAATCCAAATCCTGTTTACGCATGGCCGCATGGCCATATTCCTGGGAAACAACGATAGCCTCACCGCGTTCGTCGGTCATGATCTTGGTGGTTTCGGCATGCTTGCGTGTGTAGGGCGATGCCATATACATATCGGTAAGACATGCGTCGGCCCTTCCTGACTCAACTTCCATAAAGGCTGCCTGCTGATCCGGTAAAGAACGAACCTTGGCTTTTTGAAAGATCATTTTGGCGGCTTTTTCCGAGGTGGAACCCAGCAAGCAGGTAATGGTCCTGTCGGGCATGTCAATCTCCTTCAATGAGGTCAGGTTGTTCTTTTTCTGCACGATCAGGACCACATCCGTCTTTTCGAGTCGTGGGCTGAAGTTGACGGCCAATGCCCTTTCAGGCGTATTGGTGTGTCCTGCCCACAGGATGTCGACTTTTCCGGACAAAAGCGCCGGAATCAAGGCATCCCATTTCATATCCACGAACACCGGTTTGACGTTCAAGTCTTTGGCAACCATGGTCGCCACGTCCACATCGAATCCTACGGGGTTGCCATTTTTATCCCGAAATTGCACGGGTGGATACTCCAGTGCTACGCCGATTCTGAGCTCGCCACTTTTCTTAATGTCTTCGAGCGCTCCGGCAAATCCGCTGCCCGGAAGAGAAAAAACAAAAACAGCCGACAATAATATAAGAATACTAAACAGTTTTTTCATGATTGGTGCGCCTCCTCGTTGGTTGAAAGATTCCGTGTTATTTCGATGTCTCAAAGAAAGTCGGGAGAATAATTTCATCGTACATGGCATCCAGAATACCCCGGACGCGATAGTAGCGAATCCAGTTGTTCAGATACTGGAGAAAGCGATAATCTCCTGGCCGAACAGCATAGGTTCCCCATTCAGCTGAAAAGGGTTCTTCCGGATTTAAGACCTTGACCTTGGTGGGATTGTTTGCAACCAAAGGCATACACAGGTATTCCTCGGCCACATGGGCGTCGGCTCTCCCGGATGTCACTTCCATCATGGCCTCCTGCTGTTTGAAGCCGATAACGGTCGCATTGGGGAATTTCCGTTTGGCGATGTTTTCTGCGGTTGATCCCATCAAGGCTGTAATTTTCATGCCCTTTTTATTTAAATCCGCTACTGTTTTTGCCTTGCTGTTGATCGGGACTACCACCAACTGGCGATAGGGAACATACCCGTCCGTAAATTCGAGAGACAAGGCTCTTTCAGGCGTGTTCACCAGCCCACAGGAAATCATATCGAGCTTGTTGGATAAAAGTGCTGGAATCAAACCATCAAATTCCATGTCAACAACTTCCAGTTTGACCTTCATATCGTCGGCCAGCATTTTCATCAGTTCAACATCGTATCCGGCAGGCTGACCTTGCTTGTCACGATACATTTGTGGGGGAAATTGTAAAACGGTTCCGATCTTGATAACGCCACGTTTCTTGATTTGGTCCAGCACAGATTCGGCACCCATCACCGAGACTGGAATCACCATAGCGCTAACGACAATAGCCGCGACTGCAATTACAAACCATTTACTTTTCTTCATAGTCTCCTCCTGTTCTTTGCCTGTAATACGATTTTGTTAAATGCTTTCCCCTGTTTCGTACGCCTCTCCTTTTGTTCGTTACTGCATCTTTGCTTCCAACAACTTGACCAATTGGGAAAAGCCCAAGGTAAGGGCGACATAAATCAGCGCCGTCACGGTATAGAATTCAAACGGCCGGAACGTCAGTGATGTGGCCATTTGAGACTGGCGCATGAGCTCGTTCACACCGATGATGGAGATCAGTGCTGAATCTTTCAACATGCCCACAAACATATTGGCAGTCGGGGGAATGATTATTTTAAATGCCTGGGGCAGAATAATTTTAATAAACGTTCTCGTGGATGAAAAACCCAATGAATAGGAAGCTTCCCATTGTCCAGTTGGTATGGCCTGAATGCCGGAGCGGTATATTTCGGCCAGGTAGCCACCATGCTGCATGGAAAGACACATAATACCAGCCACCAGAGGCCTGAAGTTGAGTCCGATCACCATGGCAAGCCCATAATAGAGCCAAATGATGAACACAAACAAGGGTATACCGCGAAAAAATTCTATGTAAGCCTGTCCAACCCAGGACACTGCTTTCATCTTTGAAAGACGTAACAATGCAACGATCAAACCGATGATAAGGGCAAAAAACATGGCAATAATAGAGACGTACAGTGTCATCCCCAACCCTTTGGCTAACCATGTCCAATAGGTTTCGAACACGTCAAAATGGAATTGATACTCCAAATTTTCCTCCCTTAAAACAATGTGAACATATGGATTAGACTTATCCCTCGACACCTATCAACCGGTTTTGAAAAGAAGACATTACTTCAGACAATCATTAAGATTTATCAAATTCACATTAAGTGTCAATAAAAAATTTGAATTTCTGTACAAATTTATAAAGGTGATTCAAAACAAAGCGTCTCTTTCGTTGCCGTACTATCCTCACTGAGCCATAAAGCCACCATCCAACACCAATGGATGCCCGGTAATGTACGAAGATTTGTCTGATACCAACCAGACAACCGCCTCGGCCACTTCCGCCATCGTGCCCCTGCGACCCATGGGCATGGGATACATTTTTTTTATAATTTCAGGATCATTTCCTTGATAGTGACTAAGAGGGGTCAATATCGGCCCGGGGCATACCGCATTGATCCGAATGCCTGTTTCAGCATACTCCAATGCGGCGCTGCGGGTTAAGCCCATAACACCATGTTTGCTAGCCACATAAGCGCTCAGATCCAGCCATCCCCCGAGACCGTTTATGGAGGAGGCATTGACAATAGCCCCCTCGCCCCGGGAAAACATATGTTGCAGCTCATATTTCATGCACAGCCATACGCCCTTAAGATTGATATTCATAACCCGATCCCAGTCTGATTCGGGCAAATCGTGTATTTTTGCTTTGCCATGACTGATACCGGCATTATTGAAAGCACAGTCCAGTCGTCCAAAGGTCTTGATAGTCTCAGCCACCATGGCCTCGACATCATCGCTCTTGGATACATCACACTTGATGAAAATGGACTGCCCCCCCTGGGCTTCGATCTGCTGCACGGTCTTCATACCGGCGTCAGCATCAACATCCACGACAGACACTTTAGCGCCTTCGCGTGCGAAGAACAGGGCCGTCATTTGACCGATTCCCGAACCCGCGCCCGTTACCAGGCCAATCCTACCACTTAAAACACCCTCCATGGTTCACCCTCAGTCTTTGGCAATAAATTCTTCCACTTCATACACCACAACATTTTCAACCTGCTCAAAAAATTCCTTGACCAAGGAAACACCGCCCGGCAGTATTACGCGACCCAGTTCTTCCAGGTCCAGATCCATATCAGCGTGGTTTGCCCACCAGGTTTCAATAAATCCGTAGATTCGATCACCACCTTTGATCACGCGCTTGATTCTGTTAATAATATATTTTTTTCGGGCATAAGCGGTTTGAGACGCGTTTAATACATCCGTGGCATGCTTTTGCGTATGATAATCAAAAAACTCATTGCCATCGATGCCGCTCTGCAAGTTGGTAAAAGGTCATGCGCTTGACAGACTCATCTTTGAGTTTGTCCAGGGCAACGAACTCATCCACCTCAAAGCTGGTATAGCCCGCCACCCGGGAACCAAAATCATCGGAAACACTCAGTCCATTCGGCAGAATGGTCGTATTGAGGCTTTGAAATGCATGGTCGATATCATCTGGATTGTCCCACCAGGTTTCCACCATGCCAAACCAGTGCCCCTCACCGGCAATGACCCGCCGTACCCTATTGATGGTATAGCGCTTCAAATAGTCGCCGAAAGCTTTCTTGGCCTGCTCAGCATGAATCTGGGTATGGTAATGCCAGAATTCATCACCGTCTACATCCTCCGGCAGCGAGTAGACACCCAACCTTTTTATCATTTCACTCTCTCCTTTGTGACGAGCCAGCGTCTTGTCAAACACCGATGGCGATCTGGGCTGCATCATGTATGGCTTTGCGATAATCACCGGGGGATTCGCAATCTCCGATAAAGTAGACATTTTTTCTGTTCTTCGAAAGCTCCAGGCCAAAGCGATTGTCCGGCACGACCCCCACTGCCAGCACAATGGTATCAAATCCGTGCAATCGACTCTCCTGCGCGTATCGGTTCACAACCAGATCCAGCTTACCCTCTCTGGCAACAATGGCCCGAACCGCCGTGGAATCAAGAAATCGAAAATTTTTATCTGCCAGTTTGTCGAGCAGGACCAGTTCGGAATCATGGCTGATATCAGATAAGATTCTCGATAACATTTCCACAACGAGAACTTCCCGACCTGGTTCCTGCAGAATCACCTCCGCAGTTTCAACCCCCATGGAACTTCCACCGATAATCGCCACTTTTGATCCGATTTCAACCAAACCGGCAACCACATCCTCAGCAGACACCACCCCCGCAAGATCTACACCTTCGATGCTCTTAGGAATCAAGGGTTTTCCCCCGGTAGCCACATAAACGACATCCGGGTTCAATGTCTCAACATCATCAAGGGTTAACGCTTTACCCAGTTGTATCGGGACTCCCAAGCGTTTCATCTCATTTTTATAGTATGTCAGCCATAAGTCATGATTTTGCTTATGCTTGGGAATTTTTGCCAGTAACACCTTGCCACCCATCCGGTCTGTCTTCTCGACCAGTGTAACCATGTGCCCTCGCAATGCCGATATTCGTGCTGCTTCTAGCCCGGCCGGGCCAGCCCCTATGACCAGTACATTCTTCGGTGTGCCAGCTGGCGTCAGCTGCTGATCAAAAACTCTTTCTTTACCCACAGCCGGGTTCACCGTACAGCGCATATCCTCAGGCCAAACCGCAGCGCCCTTGGCACAACGCAAACACGGCCGGATCTCATCCAGACGTCCTTCACGCGTCTTGTTGGGAAGCTCTGGATCCGCGAATAAGGGTCGACCAAGGGCAACCAAGTCCGCCTTGCCACTGCTCAGAATCGATTCCGCAAATACCGGGTCCTCGATAGCACCGCAAGCAATCACAGGAACATCCACAGCCGATTTGATCCCTTCTGCCAGGTACACATTTTGACCTTTATCGACACCGGCAGGCAGAAAACTATAGTGCGCGCTAGGGGCCATTCCAGCAGATACATGGATAAGTTCCGCACCGGACTCTACAAGTGTCTTGGCGATCTCTTTGGCATCGTCCAGGGTGTTTCCGCCGTTTACGTAATCGTGGCCGTTGATCCGAACACCGATCAACATATCTTCACCGACATGCTTACGACAACTGGCCAGGATTTCACGCACGATACGCGTTCGCCCCTCAAGACTACCCCCATATTCATCGGTACGTTGATTCTGGTAGGGTGACAAAAACCCTGAAAGCAGATACCCGTGAGCGCAATGTATCTCAATGGCATCAAAGCCCGCTTCTTTGGCCCGGCGTGCAGCCTGGCCAAAATCTTCCACGATGGATTGGATTTCCTCAATTGTTGGGGCTCTGGCAGGATCCTTGCGTACAGGATCGGAAATCCCGGAGGGACTCAGGGTCTCACCACCGGCAATCAAAGCATAACGCTGCCGGCCTGAATGATACAGCTGGAGCGATGCTTTAACATCGTATTTGTGGATGGCTTCGGTCAACTTCCGTAAACCAGGAATATATTTATCATCAGTGATGGCGGTTTGATTGGGATGTGAGGCACCATTGGGGTGAACATATGTGGCGTTGACAATGATAAAACCCACACCACCTCTTGCGCGGGCCTCATAATAGTCAATCAGCCGCTCTTTAACATAGCCTTCAGAGCCTGGAATATATATGGCCATGGGTGGCATGACAATACGGTTTGCCAGCTCAAAGGTCCGTAACTTCAATGGTGTGAATAGATGGTCGAATGGGTTACTCATATGGGTTCTCCTGAACTGAGTATTTGACGAATAGAGACCTTGATCGATGGTTTAGTGTGATATGATCTGGCTTAAAAATTGACAGGTTCGATCATGTTCGGGACAATCAAAAAATTCTGCCGGGGGTTTGTCTTCGAGGATAGCACCTTCATCCATCATCATAATCCTGTCCGCAACTTCCCGCGCAAAGCCCATCTCATGTGTAACAACGATCATCGTCATACCATCTTCAGCCAAACCTCGCATGACATCCAGGACTTCCTTGATCATCTCAGGATCAAGAGCGGATGTGGGTTCGTCAAACATCATCATCTTTGGATTCATGGCCAGACCCCTGGCGATGGCTACACGTTGCTGCTGGCCACCGGAAAGCGAAGCGGGTCTTGCATTTTCTTTCTCGAGAATGCCGACTCTGGATAGGAGCTTGCGGCCCAGGTCTTTCGCTTCTTTTTGTGGTATCCCGCGCACATCTGTTGGGGCCATGGTCACATTTTCCAGAACTGTTTTGTGGGGGAATAAATTGAATTGCTGAAATACCATCCCGGTTTCAGTTCGCAATTGGATCAGCCGCTTTTTGTCCTTGACGGAGATACCGTCTACAACGATATCTCCTGAATCGATAGACTCCAGACCATTAATACAGCGCAGCATTGTGCTCTTGCCACAGCCACTCGGTCCACAGACGACAACAACCTGGCCTAACTTAATTTCGAGGCTAATCCCACGCAAGACATGCAATTTGCCAAACCGTTTGTGGATATCCTGAATTGAAACGATAGGATCGATGGTGTTGTGGGATCTGGCCACTTGTGAACCAGCTTTGGCGCGAAAAGATAGTATTCCCATACTTTCATTCTCCCCAATGCCATACGGCAATGCTATTGGTTGTACGGTCATTTTTGACGATTGGTAATCATGCCTTGACATGCGATCGACTAGAGCGATGTGAAGATAGTGTAACTTATTTTTAAAACTTTTAATTGTCAAGAATAATTTTGAACAATAATTTAATTTAATAACACTCGTTTGATTCTGCTATAAATATATTCCTTGACATTACGATTAAACAAGCTTATGAATTCTAACCACATATTTTATTTTTAAACTAATCTATAATATTTAAATTTGTTACCATGACATCACGACAAGAACAAACTAAGAAAAAAGCGAATACGACCAAAGGCAAAAGCTTTCGTGAAATACGGTATGAAGAAAAGAAGCTTGCTATCATCAAGAGTGCCGCAAAGGCTTTCGGCCAAAAAGGTTTTCACGCGGCAACAATTGAAGACATTACCAACGATCTTAAAATGACAAAGGGGAGTCTCTATTATTATTTTTCAACCAAAGAAGAGCTTCTCTACAATGCGCACCTGCTGTCCCTTGAAAAAGTCCTTAAAAATATCATCAAAATAAATGATACAGATGACCCGCCTGACATTAAACTCAACACCGCCATCGCAAAACATCTGGAAGTTTTAGCCACGGATTTTGAAGGGGCTTTTTTACTGCAGTATGAATTTCATCTTCCCAATGAATATCTTGATGAAGTTAATGCCCTGCGGGACACTTACCAGAAGAATTTTATACAAATCATCGAAGAAGGCATTCGGGCGGGTATTTTCAAACCTCAGGATGCCCGCATGGTGGCCTTCATCATTCTCGGATCTATTAACTGGTTTTTGCGGTGGTACTCTTCCACGGGACGTTGGTCTGTTAAACAAATCTCCAATGCCTATGTTGACCTTTTCTGTAAGGGCTTATTAACCTGATAGCTGTTCGTTCCTTTGGATCTTTTTTTTCCGTCCCATTTTCATTGGTTTTCGGGTAAGACATCCATGATCACGCCAAATTTATGCGCTGCTGCCATAAAGGCCATAAAGGCGCAAAGCGCGGCAATCTCTTTCTCTGTAAAAAGGGTCTTGAGCACCTGGAAATCTTTATCCGTTACGGCATGATGGTCTCCAACAAACGTTTTTGTCAATGCAAGCGCTGCATTGATTTTAGGGTCCGAATGATCCTCATTCGGTTTTCCGCCGATAGCCATTCAATATTGGCAGCCATGCCCCCAAGCCGAAGCTCTTCGGACCTGCTCCAACAACTCCGGGTCCAGAGGTGTTGATGAAAAAAAGGCTTTTTCAAGCCCAACCCAACCGTCCAGGACATCACTATTGTGACCTAAAAGCTTCTTAAAAGGGGTTAACCCCTTATGAGATAATGCAATTCGAGGCATCCTAACTCTCCAGCTAAAAGTGAGTTTACATACAAAACAGACATGGTCCTTCTGCGGCATCCATAGTTCACGGACTGTCTTCGGGACCAACATCCATGAGCACGCCATATTGATGAGAGGCTGACACAAAGACCATAAATGCAAACAGTTCAGATATCTGCTTTTCACTGAAATGCACCTTCAGGTCTTTAAAATCCAAATCATCAATGGTATTCGGACCTTTAACAAATTTGGCAGCCATGACAACGGCAAGCTGTGTACATACATCCTGATGCACCGCATCAGGTCGACCACCGATGGCCATTCAGTAGCGGCACCCAAAACCCCATGCCAAGGTCCGCCGAACCTGTTCCAATAGACCGGAATCAAGCGAGCTCTTGTTAACCACCGCATCCATAATGTGCCTGAATGCATCAAGAATCTCTGGATTGTGACCGATAATTCGCTGATTCGGCGTGTCGCCAACTGCCGAAAAGGCAATACGGGGCATACATGACTCCTGTCAGATCAAAATAGAAGCTTCCTCAAAATGTTTATTTAGAAAGCTTCTAAGATATGGTTATGGCTTCTGGCTGTCAGAGGCAATTTCCAATCCCTTTTTAAATGCCGAAAGATTTAATTCAAATTTTTTGTCATCAAACTGTTTCTTCAGCACAGCAATAAAATCATTCTCCGATATGGGAAACAGCTCCAGTCCGATGGCAACACCGCTCATAATCGTATTCGTGAGAACGGGTGCTCCCATTTGCAACGCGATTTCAGATGCATCAATAAATAGTGCTCGGCTTGAAAGTTTTTGGGCTGCATGGATTATCTCGTCCAGTTTCGGATAGTCAGCACTTCCGGACGTGACATCAAATGGATATGAGGGTCGGGTGTTCGAGATGACAACAACGGACGGGTTTCCCCAAGTACCCAGGACGCGCAAGGCCTCCACCGGTTCAAGGCTGATAACGATATCCACCTGACCACTGGGCGTCAGCGGGCTGTACAAGGTCTGCTTGGATATTCGCAAATGGCTTGAAACCGGTCCCCCGCGCTGAGCTGCACCATACGTATCCCCAACGGTAACGGCAAAGCCTTTGTCGGTCAGCGCTCTTCCGAACAGTTGTGCCATCAGGACGTTGCCTTGTCCGCCTACCCCGGTGATAATGGCATTCAAGGGGTCTTTTTTTAGACGATGATTTTTCATTTATCCTATCCTTTTTCGGCCTTCAACGGCTTCAACAATATCGCATCATGCCTGCAGACCTGCGCACAGACACCGCAACCAACACAAATGGCCTCATCGATCTTGGCCTTCTGCGCTTCGGCATCCCACATAATTCCCGGACATTTGAACGCCCGGCTGCAATAGCGGTTACATCCGCAATCCTCGCCAACACATTTGCTCTGATCCACCCAGACATCATAGAGCTTGCCGCTACGGGCCATCTGAAGCGCACATTGCTGCCGCATGATCAAGACTCTGGGGCCATGCGCCTCGTCATTCATAAATGTCAGGACCTTTTGGGTAGCCTCTTCACTGTTGTAGGGGTCAACGATATCCACACGAACGCCGAGTGATTTGCATATATCTTCGATCAACACGGGTTTAGCAGGATGGCCAAAGGTATCCGTACCGGTCCCGGGATGGGGCTGAAAGCCTGTCATGGCTGTAGCACCGTTGTCGAGCACCACCAATGTCAGGTTTGATTGATTGTTTACCGCTGTAACCAGGGCTGGAAGCGCGCCATGATAAAAAGTACCATCGCCCACAACGGCCACCACCGGTTGTGTCATATCAAATTGCCCCAGTTTACCAAATCCATACCCAACGCCCGGACCGGAGCCCATGGCCTGTTCCGTTTTCATGATAGAGTACCCGGACGGGAACAACCCAAAACTGTAGCAGCCGATATCACCCGTCACAAAACCATCACGCGTATCCAGGACTTCAGCATTTTTAATTGCCCAGTAACTGGCGCGATGCGGGCATCCGGCGCAGAGTGCCAGCGATCTTGGCGGCACCAGCTGGTCTACAATTTCTTTAGCCTGCCGATCATATTCAGGCGGCCTGGCTTCATATTCAATTGACAATATTTCGGTTAGAGCCTGAATAATAATATCGGGATTTAGCTCACCGGTTGCGGCAAGCGGCCCGGTTCGGCGGCCGTAAAACGTTGGAACCGGCAACTCGGATGCCCATTCCACGGCCAGCTCCTTGAGATTGCCTTCTAAAAAGGGCTCCACCTCTTCAAGAACCAGGATTTTTTGATTTCTTGCCATGTACTTTTTGATGAGCTCATCTGGAAGGGGCCACACCGTTCCTATCTTCAATATACCCACCCTGTCCCAGAGACCCAGCAGATTCATTGCGTCCAATGAATACAGGTAGCAGCTTCCACAGACAATGATAAGAAGTTCCGGATTTTCTGGCCCCTCGTAAAAATTGAAGACAGACTCCTTGCAAAGATCCTTTGTCTGGGAGATTTTTTCCCTGGCCTCGATGTGTCTCGGCAACGATGGAAATGCCACAAACTGTTTCCCCGTGTCAAAATGCGCTTTGCGCTTCTCCTGGGGCAGGGCACCCAAAACCGTTCTTCCGCGCGCATGCTGCAAACGCGTTGCGCTTCGAAGAATAACCATTCGTCCAATCTTTTCGGAAAGCTCAAGACCAAAGGTGGTCATGTCTTTAGCCTCCTGAAACGTTCCCGGTTCCAGCAACGGAAAATCGAGAGACCGGGCCAGGGGACGCGAGTCCTGTTCACTGGTGCTGGTAATCCCCGAAGGGTCGTCACACACCACCAGGACCAAACCACCCTTGGATCCGCTGGTGGATATACCGGACACAAAATCCAAGGCCACGTTCAACCCATTCTGTTTCATGGCCGAAAGTCCTCTGAGTCCTGCAAAAGATGCGGCAGCAGCTGTTTCAACCGCAACTTTCTCATTAATCGACCATTCGACGTATACATTCATCTTTTCCGCAACCTGACGAATCGCCTCGGTTATCTCCGTCGAAGGGTTACCAGGATACGAAGCCACCACATTCACACCACCTTCAAGTGCACCACGTCCAATGGCTTCACTGCCCAGGAGCAGAGCTGCCAGTCCCTCTGTATTATTTGAAATATCCGCCATTCAATTACCTCCACGTTCGTTGCATACCGGTCGTACCAAAATCATCAAAACAATTTAGATAGCACGTCCAAATCGCTGGCAACTACCAATCAAACGTTTGGAAAACCGGGTCACGGCAATCCAAGTACAGCAGATCATCCCGATCGCCACTCTTGCATGCCAGATTGTCCAATGCTGTTTTTTTCTTCTTGACAGATGCCTGCTTCAACTTCTCCAGATTGCCATCGGGAACGTCTCTGAATTCCAATACCTGCCGGTCTTTGGCCAGCTGCATCAATGCCTCGCCTGCCGCCGTTCTGACAATAACCTGGTTCCAACCCTTGGCAACCTCCCATCCATCCGGCAGGCGTGCAGAACCAACTGAAATATCACTGAATTCTGCGGTTACATCCGTGCAGAACTTACACGCTTCACGGACACATGCCTCCACCTCATCCAGGGGAATCTCAACCAGGCCGCTGTCCGTCTCCACCTGCATGGTCTTGTATTTGCTGGGGGGAATATCCAGACCGACAACTGTCTGCTGGTGAACTTTCTGATCGAGCAGCTGTTTAAAACTCCGCCAGGACAACACCCATCCACAAAACAGTCCTATGGTGAGGTGTAGTTTACCGATCTGACTGTCATTTTTCGGAAAGGGCTTCATTTTCATCTTGGCCAGAGCCAGTGTCTGGCAGGGTGTTGCCACAACACCTATTTTCTGGGCATCGCTTTGGACCGCCTTGTTGAACGCTTCCACCATGGGTGCGGCAATGAATTTGCTCTTGGCCAACTTAGGAACCTCACGGGCATCGCTAACCGCCACACCTCTGGGCAGCCTCGACCCCCCGCCTTCAGCCAGCAGGGCTGTATCAATAATTCCCTCCGCCAGTGCCAGGGACATCAGTGTGGTTACGGTGCCGCCATGTTGGGCGATGGAACGTATATCCGGATCGCTGGCGCGGGTCAGATAGAAACTTTTGACAGCGCCCAGTTCTGGGGTTAAATCCTGCGGATCAAAAAGCTGCTTTCGAATGGACTCCAGGTCCGTCGGTGTCCTGGGACAAAAGGCATAACAACGACCCGCGGCCCGATCACAGACATCTTTAACCACCGTTTTATCCATGGATGTGGCATAGTATGGGCATAGGTTGACACATGCGCCACACCCGGTGCAAAGACCGGTGTCGTGCACCTCTTCCATCAGCTCTTTTTGACCTCGAATATAGGTTTTGTTTTCCATCAAAGGAATCCTCCTAGGATATCTTTTTTATTTTCCAGCCCGTCGAGGGCCGCTACGTGCAGTTTCTATTTGTTCTTTTCGATCATCCATCATGCCTGCGTGAGGCTGTAGGGTTCTTTTCCATAGCCGGTGATGCCCCAATCGGGGTTGCATAGGCCACCACCAGTCCTACACCTGCCAGCATGGCACCTGCACCAATGTAACCCACGAATGTGATGTTTTCAACTCCGAGCCAACCCAATTGGTAGGCGGATAGCAGCGCCATGCACGACATGGTAATGATCGGATTGAGAACAACGACGAGCGCAACCTGATTGGCTTGAATCAACTTTAGGGCCACGGCCAAGGCGCCATAGGCCACCAGGGTATTGGCCCCCATAAAGCAGAGCAGGGCCCAGCCAACCCATTGCAATTGACCGAATTCCTGAAATTCCACCTGTGGGAAAAAAACCAGCGCGGCCACACCATAGATAATGAGATTGGCCTGCTGGGGTGTCATCCGTCGAACCAGAATCTTTTGTGCCGTGGCAAACACGGCCCAAATAGCAGAGCCAAAAACAATCCACAGATCCCCGCGCATGTGCGTGGCCCGGTCAATCAACAAGCCCCTGAGCTGATCCTGATTAAAGAAGATAAACCCACACAGCGTCAAAGCAAGTCCCACCTTCTGTTTTGGGCTGAGCCGCTCCTTGAAATAGACCATGCCGGCAACTGTCAACAACAACGGCCCGATTTGCCCGAGTACCTGAGCATTGCTGGGGCTTGTCAGATCCACACCAACGGTGCTGCCAAAATAGTTGCCCGCCAGCGCCAGCCCCGCCACGATACCCAGCAAGGGTGGTTTTTTGATCACCCGGAAAGAACCCGGGTCTTTCACGGCGTATACAGCCGCCAGAACAAGGAAAGACGTTGTAAACCGAAACCAGATAATGGTTCCAATGCTGCACACCGATAAAAGATATTTTAAGACGATGGGTACCACGCCCCAGAATACGGCGGCGGTAACTGCCATCAGAACCCCAAAACTATGGCTTGATTTCATATAGCCTTCACGCGGCTTGGCAACCTAGTGGGTACGGTGTTCATTCGGTCCAGCCACCATCGACTTCCATAATGTTGCCGGTCACAAAGGAGGCTGCATCCGACAACAGCCAAGCCACGGCTTCGGCGACCTCTGAGGGTTCTCCGCGGCGACCAATGGGCACTGGATATCGTTCCCGTTCAATTTTTTCGCGATCCTCCCCCGGAGCGAAATTGCGCTCCGTCATGGCAGTCTTGATGGGACCGGCCGCCACGGCATTGATGCGTATGCCGTCTTTGGCATACTCCTGGGCAGCTGCCCGTGTGAGACCGGACACACCATGTTTGCTGGCGGTGTAGGCAGGTATGATGAAATCCTTGGTGCCGATCAATCCACACATGGAAGATGCGTTGACAATCGACCCATGGCCTTGCTTCAGCATCTGCAGAATTTCATATTTCATGCAAAGCCAAACCCCCTTGAAGTTGACCGACATGACATAATCCCAGTCCTCTTCACTGATTTCAGCTGTCCGTGCATCTTTTTCCCGGGCATGGATGCCGGCATTGTTGTAGGCACAGTCCAGCCGCCCGAAATGCGCCACTGTCGATTGGATCAGGTTTTCAACATCTCCCGCTTGGCTGACATCCGCTTTGATAAAAAAAGCATCTCCACCGGCTTTCTGTATCCGTTGGACTGTATTTTTACCACCAGCGACATCCACATCACAGACAACCACCCTGGCGCCTTCTCTGGCCAAGAGTTCAGCAGAAGCCTGCCCAATGCCGCCACCTGCACCGGTTACCAAACCCACTTTTCCACTCAATCTGCCTGCCATAAACTACCTCTTATAAAACCTTATTAGAAGCTATCTCAAAATAGTTTTTTGGACCAATTTCTGTGTTGGTCCCTTGCTTCAACTCCTCGGAATACTTCAGCATGCACCCCAAGGGCACTTCCTTCGGGCGCCTGCGGGTTGAAGTTCGGGCCCGCCTTGAACTTGAATCAAAACCCTTTTTTTGAGATGGCTTCTACATTGTCGTGACCCGCAATAGCCTTGAACGGCAAATCACACGGACCATCCTAAAAAAAGGAATCAGCCTTTCACAACCACCTCTTCCACCGCGAAACTGTTGGGGTTGACCACCCGTGAGAAATAATCCTCATCAATATTTTTTCCGCTGGGCAACACGGCCTTATAACAGCGATCATAGACGCGGTGCATGGCTGCTTCATCCTCATACCAGGTTTCCACGATTCCAAAACAGATTTTTTCCCCTTTAAGAACCTTGGTAACACGGTTGATCACATACCTTGCCAGGTCATCGCCGGCGGCTTTGATGAAATCAGCCGCGTGTGTCTGCGTATGATACTGCCACCATTCTTCCTCATCTGTTCCTTCCGGAATTGAATAAATTCCTATTCGTTTTATCATGCGCTATTCCTCCGCTCCTTTGCTATGCATCTGTTTTCTGCAGGATGAGGTTCATGGAATGTCAAGCCTTGGCAACGAATTCTTCCACCACATAACCAAAAGCATCCGCAACCCGAACATTGAAATCCTCTGAAACATTCCTGCCATTGGGCAAGATCACCCGCTTATGGGCCTCAAATCCCTTTGTAAGACATTCCCTGTCGGCAAACCAGAGTTCAACGACCCCAAAACAGACAGATTGCCCCTTGATAACCCTGCTCACCCGGTTGATGACGTAATATTCCAGGTAGTCTTCAAAGGAATCGACACTGTGCACGGCATGCTCACGTGTGTGATACTCCCAGAATTTGTCCGGCTCGGTCCCCTGGGGCAGGGAATAAAAACCCATGTATTTGGCAGGTGGAGACGGCAACTCCCGGGAATGCTTTTTCGCCACAAATTCTTCGACTTCAAAAGCAAGCTGTTGATCTGCCAAACGGCCAAAAAAATCCTGGGCAACACTTTTGCCGCTTGGAAGAACCTCGCTTTCCAATGCCTGAAACCCGGCCTGCATTGCAGTCCGGTCCCGCCACCAGGTTTCCTCAACACCAAAGAAACGGGTGGTTCCTTTGGTCAAATCAATCACACGATTGATGGCGTATTTAACAAGCCTGTCGCCACATACCTGTAAAACAGCCGGTGTGTGTTCCCGGGTATGATATCGCCAGAACGCATCACCATCCGTCTGCCTGGGAATGGAATACAACGCCATTCGTTTAATCATCAATATCCCCTAATGCATTCGGACAATCATTCCACCCCATAGACAATGTGCTTAACCAGCAGATTGCCCCCTTCAACCGGCAGGGTCGTACCGGTGATGTAACCTGACCGCTCCGAACAATAAAATAAAATGGCTTCAACCACGTCCTCGGGTTGGGCCAATCTGCCGATGGGGATACCTTCGACACCTTTTTCGAGTGTATTGGGATCATCAAAAAACTGCCGCAGCAGATCGGTCACCACCGGTCCGGGGGCCACTGAATTGACAGTAACCCCATAAGGTGCCAGCTTGAGAGCCATCACCTTGGTCAGCATGACCAGCGCCGCCTTGGACACATCGTAACTGACCATGGGACGTGTCGAGGGTGTAAAAGCCGATGCCGAAGAGAGATTCACGATGCGACCGTACCTGGCTTCCGACATGCCCTTGGAGATTTTCTGGCTCAAAAAGAAAGTTCCTTTCAAATTGATATCCATGATGCGATCCCACTGCTGGGGGGTAAGTTCAAAAAATTCTTCCGGAGCAGCGATACCGGCACAGTTGACCAGAATGTCCATCTTTTCGGAAGCCGGTTTCAAGCGGGTGATAAAGGCATCGATGCTGTCCATGTCCCCCAAGTCAAGGGAGTAGGCACGGCAACGCTGACCCGTGGGCTCGATCTCAGCGGCAGTTTCTTCCGCTTTGGCTGTATCAATATCACCAATAAACACCGTCGCACCGCTGTCCACCAGTTGCTTTACAACGGCTTTGCCGATGCCGGTGGCACCACCCGTAACGATGGCTTGCCTTGCGTTAAACGCCATGGTTATCCTCCCGCAATTTTGAATAGATAGGGTTAAAGATCATACGCTGCCATATACCCATCGTAGAAGGCATTGACACCGTCCCGGGGTCCTTTGGCATCCCCGACGGTTATCACCGTTACGCCGATATCGGTCAATTCATCAGCCAGCGCCGTGTTTGGCCTCCCACCGACGGCAAAAACCACCGAGTCCACATCTGTTACCGTCTTTTCACCCTCGGGTGCTTTTAAGGTTACCGTTGTTCCCGAAATGCCTGTCACTAGTGTATCGCAGAGGGTATCCACATTGTATTTGGCGAAATCCTCAAATAGAAACCATTTAAAATCGGGTAGCATATCCGGTAAAATTTGTGGCATCATTTCAACGATAAAAACCTCCTTACCCTGGGCGGCCAGAAAATGGGCCGTCTCGGCACCCACCGGTCCACAGCCGATTACCATCACTTTCTGGCCCACCTGAATATTCCCGGCCAGGACCTCTTCGGCTATCAGCGCACGATGGGGCTCAAGACCTTTGAGGGTGGGAAGCTCTATTTTTGCACCGACGGCAACGATCACCGCATCTGGTTTTTCTGCTGTCACCACGTCCTCGGTCAGGATCGAGTTCAAACGAACGTCAACCTCTAAACGATCCATTTCACGTGCACAAAAAGCCACTGCTGTCGCATATTCATCCTTGTGGGGCGCAATGGATGCCAGCTGCAGCCGCCCGCCCAAACGATCACTTTGTTCAAACAGGATAACATCATGTCCCCTGAGTCTGGCCACGCGTGCAGCCTCCATTCCGGCCGGTCCGCCGCCTGCAATCATGACTTTCTTTTTCTTTTGTGCGGCCGCTATTTTCAGATCACCCTCTCGCCCTGCCTCCACATTGTAAAGACAGCGCGTGCTGCGATCCGTCAGTTCGCGATTATGGCAGTTATTGCAGGAAATACAGGGTCGAATTTCAGCAACACGACCGTCGGAAAGTTTGTTCACATAGTCCGGATCGCAGATCAGACCTCTGGCCATGCCGATCAAATCTGCCTGACCGGAGGCCAGTACCTCCTCCGCCAGATAGGCATCACTCAAGCGGCCGGTTACCATTACCGGAATTGAAAGCGCTTCTTTGATTTTGGCGGCATCGGCAACATTTAGTCCACATTCGTGAACCATGCTCGGCAAGGTCCGGGTGTGGCCCCAACAGGGCGACAACCCAGAGGAAACACTGATAAAAGCGATGCCCATTTTTTCAAGCATCAGAGAACTTTTGACCTGGTCTTTTATGGTCAAGCCCTCATCCACATATTCAGCATTGGATAAGCGCACATGGATGGGGAAATGGCCGCCGACCGCATTTTGGCAGGATTTTACAACTTCTTTTAAAAAGCGAAAGCGGTTTTCAAAACTGCCGCCATAATCGTCATCACGTTTATTGGCATGCAGTGACATGAATTGGGATGTCAAATAGCCATGAGCGTGATGAATTTCGATCATGTCGAATCCGGCTGTTTTAGCACGTAGGGCTGCCTTACCCCAGGCGTCCACCAACTCTTTTATTTCATCCACACCCAAAGCTTTGGGAGTAACATTCTCCGGTGGCCACGCCACCGCGGAGGGAGCCACGGGCTGCAATCCCCGTGCTCCCGTGGCATACCGCCCGAGATGGTAAAGCTGAATCGATGACTTGGCACCGGTTTGATGTACTTTTTGATTGTAACGTTTGAAGGCTTCGATATTGTCATCGCTGTACAGGTCCAGATCTTCGCCACTGCTGCCGGATGGATGCACATAGGTAGCACCGATGATAAGTAGACCGGTTCCACCCTTGGCCCGCGCCAGGTTAAACGCCTCCTCTCGAGGTATATAGGCCCCGGTACTCATGTGGTTGGATATGGGGGCCTGGACAATTCTATTTTTAAGTTGAACGTCACCAATCTGAATCGGCGATAAAAGCGTTGGAAATTCATTGTTAGCGCTCATATCATTTTCCTTTGTAAATGGGTTTTCTTCTCTCTGAAAAAGCCTTGACCCCTTCCCGGCTGTCTTGGGTGCTTTTAAGGGAATCAAATAGAAAGGCCTCAAAATCAAGACCTTGTTGCAATGCCAAACTCCTCAGGACGGATTCCTTTATGGCACGCATGGCCACCGGCCCACGACGACACAATTTCTCAGCCATCTGCATAGCCGCGTCCATCAATTCCTCGTTAGAAACAATGCGATTGATCAAACCAAAGCTGAGTGCCTTCTGAGCATCGATGGGTTCGCCCGTCAGCAGCATTTCCATGGCAACCGCATAGGGAACGTTGCGAGGCAGACGTATGGTGCCACCAGCCCCTGGCATTATTCCCCATTTGACCTCGGCCAATCCAAACCGGGCAGATTCGGCAGCAATCCGGATGTCACAGCACAAAACCAGTTCGAGACCGCCGGCAATGGCATAACCGTTGATGGCTGCAATGATCGGCTTGAACACATCCGTGCGGGGCAATCCGCCAAAATTTTCAGCCCTGGGATAGTAATTGGCCTTGGCTTCACCTGCCATCCGGGCAGGAAGATAGGCCTTCAAATCACCACCGGTGCAAAAGGCCTTATGGCCTGCCCCGGTCAAAATCGCGACCCAAAGGTCATCGTCTTCGCGAAAATCGAGCCAGACCGCGGCCATCTCCTTCTCGGCTGACGGATCCATGGAGTTGTGAACACCCGGGCGGTTGATGGTGACCAACGCAATGTGGTCTTTTTTCTCGTATGTAATTTCAGACATAGACTTCATCGTCCTCTTATTAGGCTTTCAGGAGCATGTTGCCAATGACCAGTCGCTGAATTTCCGAGGTGCCCTCATATACCCGCAGGGCCCTTATTTCACGATACAGTCTTTCCACATGCTGCCCCTTAATTACACCATATCCACCGTGAATCTGTAAGGCCTCATCGATGATGCGCCAGGCGGCTTCTGTCGCAAAAAGCTTGGCCATGGATGACTCCAGTGTAATCCGCTCGGCCCCCTGGTCTTTTATATAGGCCGCCCGAAATACCAGGGCCCTGGAAGCCGTGAGCTCGGTGGCCATATCCGCCAGTTTAAACTGAATGCTCTGGAACTCGGCAATACTTTTTCCGAACTGGAATCGACTTTTTGCATAGGAAACGGCTTCATCCAAAGCAGCCTGAGCCATGCCGACTGCGGCAGCCCCCACCGTGGATCGAAAAAAATCCAGGTTCCGCATGGAAACCTTGAAACCCGCGTTCAGTTCTCCGATGAGATTTTCCTGTGGCACGCTGCAGTCCTTGAAAACCGGCGCTCCAATGGGGTGGGCCGCCATCAGATCCATGCGTTTTCCAGGATCAAACCCTTGCCACCCCTTTTCAACAACAAACGCTGAAATACCACGGGTGCCCTTGTCGGGGTCTGTCTTGGCAAACACGCTATAGATATCTGCATCCGGTGCCAGGGATGTAAATATCTTTTGTCCATTGAGAACCCATTGATCTTTGTCCTTTACGGCCGTTGTTTCAATGGCACCCACGTCCGAACCGGCATTGGGCTCTGTCAGGCAGATGGTAAAAATCTTTTCGCCACTGGCAATAAGCGGGCAATATTTGGCCTGTAGCGCCTCGTTGCCGCTCAGTACAATCGGATAGCTGCCCAAACCCTGCATAACAAAAATGAGCTCGGCATTCGGGCAACGACGCGCCAGTTCTTCCCGAACCAGACAAACCGAAACCAGCGAAGGCATGTGTGTTGTATTGCCGTACTCGGCAGGAACAAATAGCTTGAACAAACCCGATTCAGCCAGAACGTCAGCAATCTCACGCGACATCACCTTGCTCTCACCGACCTTTTCCTCAAGGGGTGCCAGCTTTTCCTTGCAAAGCGAAATCACCTTCTCTTTTAATTCTCTCTGCGCTTCTTTAAATAAAAAATCCATAAATTCTCCTTATTGCTGATTAGATAATTCGTATTGAAAAACCTCGCAGCATGCGAAGCACTGCCGAGCGGCAGAACCTACGGCGAATGCGCTCGCTGTTACGGTTCAAATCTCAGTTGCGCGGCTGGAGACTGAAAAGACGTTGGGCGTTGCCACCCAGAATCAGCCCCCGATCCGCTTCAGAAAGATCTAACATGTTCAGCAATTCATATTCCCAGCCGTACTCACCGCCCTGACGAGCCCAGGGATAATCGGTGGCATATAACATGCGATCGGTTCCGTGCCGGCTGATCAGTTTCTTTAGGGAGGCAATATCCAGGTCTCTGCAGGTGGGTGTCTGGGAGGTGTCTATATATACACCGGTACCAGCCAGATGTGCCATAACCTCCGCAAACATGCCGGAGCCGCCAAAATGGGCACAAATCAACTTCAGATCGGGGTGATCATCGTGCAGACGACGCAGGCCGGACGGTGTGGATCGAATATCCTCTTTGTCTTCATGACCGCTGCCCATGCCCGCATGGTAGAATACAAACAAGCCCTCATGGGTCAACTTCTCATATATGGGGTACATGTTGCGATCATCCGGACGAATATCCTGAAAAAGGGGGTTGAATTTTATTCCCAGGATACCGGCCGCTTTGATGCGGTCAATTTCAGACTCCCATCGTTCAAAATCGGGAGTGATGGTCCCAAACAGCAGCAACCTGTCATGTGCCTGAGAAATCAACCAGTCATTTGTGGTACGCACAAACCCACCGTCCGGCGCAACACCAAAGGCGATGGCATAATCAACATCGGCATCGTCCATATAGGCCAACAAGTCGCTGGTCGTACCGGCTCCGTATGGTTCCAGACCGAGGTTCCGCCGGTTCATCTGCATAACTTTGGGTGCAATTTTATCAGGAAAAATGTGGGTGTGACAATCAACGATCATGGTTCTACCTCCAGCGCCCTAACGATTGAGTACGTCTAGTATGGATTGATGTAGCCCCCGGATACCCGCACAATCTGACCCGTGATGTAAGAAGACTCATCCGACGACAAAAAAGCAACGGCAGCTGCAATTTCATCCGGCAGGCCCAGTCGCCTGAGGGGTGTCAGTGCCATCACACGATCCATCATTTTACTGTTGTCTTTGAGCGACTGGTTCATTTCTGTATCGATGGAACCCGGGGCCACGGCATTAACCCTGATGCCGTAACGGGCTTCCTCCTTTGCCAATGAGACCGTAAACGAAGCAATGGCCGATTTTATGGCGCTGTAAAGACCGAAACTGGAGACATGATCGAAAGCGAACGTGGAGCTCATATTTACAATGGCTCCCTGACCGGTGGGCCGGATTAAAGGCAGCAGCATTTTGGTCATCAGGTAAGGACCTTTTAGGTTGACGGCCACATTCCGATCAAAATCAGCTTCATCCATATCCGCCCATTTTGAAGCCGAAAGAATACCGGCATTGTTAACCAGAATATCGATCTTCCCAAATCTGGATCGAAGTTCTTCAGCCAGTTTCGAAACATCAGCCGTCTTTGAAATATCGCATGTCATGGGGGTGGCCATACCATTGGCAGCACAAATGCTTTGGGCACATGCATCGGCTGTTTCTGCTTGAATGTCGGCAACAATTACCTGGGCACCGTCGGTTGCCAGACGTCTGCATATGGCAGCGCCAATACCTTGACCGCCTCCGGTCACCAGGGCAACCCTGTCGGATAAAGCACTCATGATCGATCCTTTTTTGCGGGGGAAGGGGCTGGGGCCTTTTTGGATCCATCTGCATTATACGCATACCAGCCAGTGCCCGTCTTTCTTCCCAGCCTGCCGGCTTTGACCATGCGACGCAAAAGAACAGGCGGCAGATATTTGGGGTCCTTGGTTTCAGCATAAATGGCGTCGCAGGCGTTCAAGGTCACATCCAGACCCACCAGATCACTCAGTTCAAAAATACCCATGGGGCGACCAAAGGCCAGTTTGACGCCCTGATCCACGTCTTCGATGGTCGCAACCCCCTGTTCCACCATGCGTATGGCTTCCAGATTTGATGGCAGATTAATACGGTTCAAAAGAAACCCCGGAATATCATGATTGACCACGATGGGTTGTTTCTCAAGCGACACGATAAACTGCGTTGTCACATGCATGGTATCATCACTCGTTTCCATACCCCGCACAACCTCAACGGCTTTCAGCATCGGTACAGGATTGAAAAAGTGAATCCCGATGACACGTTCGGGCTTGATGGCTGCAGCGGCGAGCGCTGTAATGGAAATGGCCGAGGTATTGGTTCCGATGATGGCGGCGGGATCAATGACCTGGGATAATTCCTGGATAATACCCGTTTTGACCTCAATATCCTCATAGACAGCCTCTATGGCCATATCGGCATTACCGCAAGCCGCCAGTTCCTGGCGGTATTCTATGCGCGCCATTATGGTCGACACTGACTCGGACAACTTTTTTTTATGGTCAAAACGACCCAGTGAATTATCGATACTTTCTTTGGCCCGATCCAATTGTTTCGGGTCAAGATCAACGAGCGTTACACGGTATCGGGCAACGGCGCAAACCTGGGCAATACCGGCGCCCATGGTACCTGCACCCACCACGCTTATTTGCTTTAGATTCAACACCAACTCCTTTACCTTACCACGCCTGGAAAAAGACGCATTGTTATATTTTTAAACCTTTAGTTTTTTTTTGAACCAATATTCTAAGTTATAATCAAAACCGATATTCCTGTCAAGATAATTCCATTATCTGGTCGTATAAAGACTGCCATATTGAACACCCCGCAGCAAGCTACGGGGTCAGCGTTCACTATCTCCGTTCAAACATCGGTACACGCCTTATAAAAGCGGCACATCCGCTGAATTCCTTCCTCGACATCCTCCTTGTTTGCGCAATATGAAATACGGACGATTTGATCAGATTTGGGACCAAACGTCAGACCGGGCGCGATGGCAACCCCCGTGGCATCAAGCAATTGGGTAGAAAAATCGTAGGAGCCAAGACCGGTATCGGAGATACCAAGCATCAGGTAAAAAGCGCCTTGGGGCGTTGAATAACCAATACCAGCCTTTTCCAGGGCATCCACACAGATGTCTTTGCGTTCCGTATAAGACCTCACCATCTCCGCAATACAGTCTTGAGGCCCTGTCAGGGCTGCCTGGGCAGCAATCTGTGAAACCGAAGACGCACAGGACAGGTAGCTCTCGATGGCTCTTCCCATGGCCTTGGCAACAGGCTGCGGTGCCACGTAGTAACCAATTCGCCATCCTGTCATGGCGTAGGTTTTAGATGTTGCAAAAATGGAGATAACCCGACCATCCGGATCCAATGATGCCGGTGAAAAGTGCTCCCCTTCGTAGAGAATACATTCATAGACCTCATCGGAAATAAGATAGATGTCATGTTTCTCACACATTTCCAGCAGGTCTTGCATGACCTGACGGGAAAAAACTGCCCCTGTGGGATTCCCCGGCGAATTAATGACGATACCCCGTGTTCTTGGGGATATCATGGATTCGATGCCCGAAATATCAGGCTGAAAATTTGAATCCAGGGAGAGATGATAATATACGGGCTTCAGACCGATAACCACCGATTGGGTATGATAGTTCGGCCAGCCTGGATCAGGAATCAGGATTTCATCCCCTTTTTCACTGATGGCCATCATGGCAGCTGCCACAGCAAAAACACCACCGGGGGTCACGCCGATTTGTTCAAACTTAGCACCAATATTGTTTTCTTTGGTCACCTTTTCCAGGATGGCCTCACGCAAAGACGGCATGCCAGCGTGGGTGGTGTAATGCGTCTTGCCCTCTCTGATGGCAGAAATAGCTGCATCCTGGATGTGCTCGGGCGTATCAAACCCGGGATCACCGATTTCCAGGTGGTACGATTCCTCGAGTAGAACAGCTTTGTCCAAAATCATACGGATACCGGAGCGTGTTAGATTAGATAGATTTTTTGATATCGTTCGCATAGCTTCCTCCCCTATTATTTTATGAGTCTTTAATTGATGTAACGGCAGTTTTTGGCTCCCGGCTGAACCAATACAGGATCAAGGCAACCAGAATAGCAAAAAAGCAGACACTGAAACCCATCTGGTAATCTCCCCCTGAAATGGTATCGGCAGGTCTGCCATGATCCAGGATATACCCCAGGGCATGCAGAAAAATGCCACCGCCAATAGCTGAAAACAGATTGATACCGGTAAATGAGACACCGGTCATTTCCGGCGGCATCATGGTCTTGATATGGGCGAAAAGAAGACTGGCAAACGGGGCAAAAAAACCCAGAATAAATAGAACCATGGCCAGCAGCAACAGATGAACAGGCCCCGGCCAGAGCACCAGCAGAAGAATGGAGGACGCCAGGAAACACAAGCTGATGAGGCCGGTTCGCCGGGCAGACCTCAGAACTCGATCCGCCAGCAAACCGCCTATGGGTGCGCCAACAATCGCACCGATATTCAAAAAAAGCAGCAGATTGCCGGCTTTGAGCACCGGAAGACCCAGATGAAATATCAGGTAGGGCCCAGCCCACAGCGCCTGGATTGCGGTAAATACCCCATCCCGTAATCCCATTGTCAGCGCGATGATCCAGAAATTCAAATTCCCGAAAAGCTTTAGCAATCCTTGCCACTGGAAAGCATCCTGTTTTTCAGTATGGACGCAGGGAGGAGAAATCTCATCCCTTGGTGTATCATGCACCCACAAGAAAAAGCAGATCACCAGTATAAAGTTGATTGCGGCCAAAACCATGAAACCGCTTCGCCAGCCGATTTCATCCACCAGCAATCGAAAGGGGCTCGTGGCCAACAGACCACCGAGAGAAGCGATAGAAATCGTCACACCTGTTATGCTTGCAAATTGATGCGGTTTGAACCAGACCGTATAAAGCTTCAGGGATCCCATCATATTAACGGACATACCCAGACCCAAAAGAACCCTGGCCATCAACGCGTCATTGATCCCATGAGACCTGGCAAACAACAAGGCCCCCAGCGTGCCCACTAGATTCATGCAGATCAGCACCCGCCGTGATCCGAATTTATCCAGCAGCAATCCCATGGGTAGTTGCGCAGCCGCAAAGGCATAAAAAAAAACAGACCCAGGAGGCCCAGGTTTTCAATACTCAGATGGAGATCACCCATCAAATCCGGAGAGATGATCACCGTGGATGCGCGAAACAACATGGCCATCATAAAAAGCAAAGAACAATTGACAACCATTAGCCAGCGACTTGCTTTTGCCGTTCTTATATCATTCATGCTTCACTTGAAAAGGTCCCTGCTGATAACCACAGGAAATCTCCCAGTTACAAGATTTTAGCTTTTTGATTTGCATGTTAACCCCCACAACAACCGTCGGGGACTGCGTTTGTCATTACCGGTCAAGCTCGGAGCATCGGCTTAGGTGTCAGCAGTCAGGTTATCGCGAGTGAAAGCGTAAAACCCTGCCGAAACGATCAGGGTGCCAGCACATAGCCAGAAGGCCAGGGGATAATTTTTAGCCGCAGATAGACTGCCGGCAGTTCCCTGTCCGATAAAGCCCCCCAGTCCATGCATGAAAATGCCGCCACCCATCATGGAAAAGAAATTGGTGATGGCAAAAGCCCGGCCGGACAACTCCGGTTTTATCAAGGTCTTGATATGGGCGAAGGCAATATGGCCGAATCCGCCGAACAGACCGAAAAAAAATAGAAATCCGGCCAGCAGGATGATCCGGTCCGGACCGTCTTCAATTGCAAGACCCACAAGACACAACACCATAAACATGAGACCGGCCAGCATGATACGCTTGGGACGTCCTAAAATACGATCATTTAAAAGACCCGACAACGGTCCGCCCAGGATGAAGCCGATATTGAGTAACAGCAGTAAGTGGGCTGCCAATACAATCGGAACCCCTAAATACAGAATCAAAAATGGTCCGGCCCACAGTGATTGAACCGCAGCATAGACCCCGTATCGCAAACCAGCCATTACGGAGATGCACACATAGGAAAAATCAGTCAACAAGGTCCGGCAGGTTTCCATAATCGACAGGCGGTTTTGACTGCCTGGGGCCAATCTCGCGCGGGTTCCCTGGCTGGGATCGTCCTGGACAATATAGTAAAATGCCACGGTAAGAATAAACGTAATCAGTGCCAATACAACAAAAACCATCCGCCAGCCTATGACTGCTACAAGGATGTGAAGTGGACTCGTGGCCAGAAGCCCCCCCAAAGCACCAATACCAAAGGTCAATCCGGCTACGCTGGCAAATTCAGATGGCTTGAACCAGGCAACATATAAGGTCAGAGAGCCGACAATATTAGCGGACATACCCAGGCCCAGCAGGGACCTCCCCAACAAGCCTGTCCCACGTCCCTGTGCCGCCGCAAAAATAAGCGCACCCAGCACCGCAGTCATATTCAGGAAAAGCATGATACGTTTGGGCCGCATCTGGTCGAGAAAAAAACCCAATGGCAGCTGGGCCAACCCAAACACATAAAAAAAGATGGCGCCCAGCAGTCCCAGGTCCTGGGGGCTGAGGTTTAAATCATGGCTGATTTCAGGTGCGATGAGAACAATGGACGCCCGGTATAGCATGGACATCACGAACAATAGCGAACACACACTAAATATAAGCCACCGATTGGTCTTCATTGTCTGGTATGATCTGAAGGGTGTTTGTGGGCTTTCAATACTGCCGGCACACCTGTGTGCCGGCAGTCTACATGAGAGAAATCATGTCATTCGTTCAAGAATAGTCGCCAGCCCCTGTCCACCACCGATGCACAACGTGGCCAGGCCGTATGTCCCCTTGCAGCGCTCGAGTTGGTTGATGATTGTAAGCGCCAGCCGGGCACCGGTCATGCCGTTGGGATGCCCCAATGCAATCGCACCGCCGTTCGGGTTCAGCCGTTCATCATCCGGGGCAATATGATGCTTCTGTCTGTCCAATTCACGAATATCCGCCAATACCTGGGCAGCAAAAGCCTCGTTAATTTCAACCACACTCATGTCGTCCATTTTCAGACCGGCTTGATCCAGGGCTTTTGGTACGGCATAGGCCGGGCCAATGCCCATCAACTTGGGATCAACACCCACTGTTGCACAGGTTACAAAACGGGCCTTAGGTTTGTAGCCCAGTTCTTCAGCCTTTTGAAGAGACATAACCAAAAGAGCTGCAGCGCCGTCATTTCGACCCGTGGCGGTTCCCGCTGTGACCGTACCGTCTTTCTTAAAGGCTGGTTTTAAATTCGACAACTTTTCCAGGGTGGTATTCCGCGGGTGTTCATCGACCATAAAGTCAACGGGCGGTCCTTTTCGTTGAGGGCTTTTGACCGCAACTATTTCCTCTTCGAAAACCCCTGCCTGCATCGCCCGAGCATATCTTGTCTGGCTTTGAAATCCAAAAGCATCCTGTTCCTGACGCGTGATGTCATACATTTCGGCCAGGGACTCGGCCGTGAGTCCCATAACCACATGATCCGGAGGGGGTGCTGTTTCGCGGGAAATGATTTGAGGCGGCTTAAACGAGTAGGCACCATCCGAACGTGCAATCATCCAAGGCGTCTGGCTCCAGCATTCCATCCCACCGACAACATAAATGTCTCCAAAACCAGCCATTATTTGAATAGCGGCAAAATTCAGGGCCTGAAGTCCGGATGCACAAGCCCTCTCCACCGTTACCGCTGGAACACTATAAGGCAGACCAGCCTTGAGTGCTGCCCATCGGGCAGGATGGTAGGCCGTATGCCATGAATTTGAGAGCCCCATCAACACGTCGTCGATTTTCTCTGGATCAACTTTCGTCTTATCGATTAATGCTTTGATGGCAAATGCACCCAGCTCCTCTGGCCGAAAGGTCGCCAGACTCCCCCCCATTCTGCCAATCGGTGTGCGTACACCATCGACGATCACAGCCATATTTTTCTGATTGCCCATATATTACCGTCCTTTCCAATTGGGTTTGCGTTTTTCCAAAAAGGCCTTGGCACCTTCCTGACAGTCATCTGTATTGCGGATGATCGTGGCCATTTCGCAAAGGTACTCCAGAGCCTGGGGGTATGGCAAGTCACTGGATACCCGGATGGAATCAAGCCCCAGGCCAAAAACAGAACTACTTTTCTCAGACAATGTAGCCGCTATATTGGCAACGGTCTCATCCAGGGCCTCCGGTGCAACAACGGTATTGACCAGACCCATTTCCAGCGCTTCCTGCGCATCGAGGATCTCTCCCAGGAGAATCATTTTCATGGCCGCCTTTTTGGGAATTGCGCGTAAAATACCCGCCATGACCATGTTGGGAAAAGCACCTACATTGATTTCCGGAGTCCCGAAACGGGCCGTGGTAGAAGCCACGGCCAGATGTGACAAGGTCACCAGGGCCATAC